>QBML01000010.1 GCA_003242085.1 Pseudanabaena frigida
ACATCGTTGGCTGAGCGGAGTAGAAGCCCTATTTTTCCTATTTGAATTGTCTATATTTCAAATTACATAGCAATGAAACAGATAGCTAGGACAAATCAAAATCCAAAACACAAGTGGCGGCGCAAAGCGCCGCCACTTGTGTTTTGGGTTAAGTAACCCTTTCATTGATGTAGGTTTTGAGTTCTTTAAATGATGCTACTATTTGTAGAACTGTTATAACTTTTCATTTATTTTGTTCTTGCCGTAAGGCGATGCTGAATCTCCAGATAGACTAGCAATGCATTCACATCTGCAGGGTTGACCCCACCGATACGACTAGCCTGTCCAATGGTCATCGGACGGATTTTACTTAACTTCTCTCTCGATTCTTTAGAAAGAGTCTCGATCGAATTGTAATCAATATCAGTTGGTAATTTGCGATCGCTATGTTTAGCAACCTCCTCGATCTGATGCTCTTGACGTTGGATATAGCCCACATACTTCACTTCAATTTCCGCAGCCAAACGTTCAAAGCGATTCAAATTTGGATCGGCTAAACCATAGTAAATCAATTCCGCATAGTTAAACTTAGGACGACGTAACAGATCCGAAAGCGAAATTGCTCCACGAATTATTTCTCCTGTCTCGGCGGTGATTCTTTGCCCAAGTTCATCTTTCTCTTTAACGCGAGTTCCATTCAGACGTTCCACTTCAGCATAAACGCGCTCTTGCTTGTCGCAGAACAATTGCCAACGGCGATCGTCTACTAATCCGATCTCGCGTCCAATCGGAGTAAGTCTGCGATCGGCATTGTCCGATCGCAAAATCAAGCGATATTCAGAACGACTGGTCAACATCCGATAGGGTTCGCGCAATTCCTTCGTGCAAAGATCGTCGATCAGTGTACCGATATAGCTACTAGCGCGAGGTAATACCACCATCTCTTTACCCTTCGCAAATAGGGCCGCATTCATCCCCGCAATCAATCCCTGTGCGGCGGCTTCTTCGTAACCAGTAGTTCCATTAATCTGACCCGCACAAAACAGCCCTTCAATCAACTTCGTCATCAAAGTGGGATAGCACTGAGTCGCAGGAATATAGTCATATTCAACCGCATAGGCAGCACGAAGCATATGACAATTTTCTAACCCAGGGAGAGTTCTCAACATTTGCAATTGAATATTCTCAGGCATTCCCGTTGAGAAGCCTTGAATATAAAGCTCAGGAATCGTCCGACCTTCTGGCTCGATAAAAATTTGATGACTCTCTTTATCGGCAAAGCGCACAATTTTATCTTCGATGCTCGGACAATAACGCGGCCCCTTTGCATCGATAAAGCCACCATAGACAGGCGTAAGGTGCAGATTCTCACGAATGATACGATGGGTTTCGGCAGTAGTACGAGTTAAATAGCAATTCATTTGCTCGCGTTCTACCCATGCACTCGGATCGAAACTGAACCAGTTATGCTCAGTATCCGAAGGTTGCACTTCCATTTTGCTATAGTCTACGCTGCGGCGATCGACTCTTGCTGGTGTGCCTGTTTTGAGGCGATCGGTGACAAATCCCAAGGCATTAAGAGTTTCTGTAAGTCCCGCAACCGCAAACTCACCAGCCCGACCGGCGGACATGGAGCGATTGCCTACCCAGATTTTGCCATTAAGAAATGTGCCTGTGGTCAGGATGACGGCTTTGCAAGCATAACCAACACCAAACTGAGTTTCAACGCCGATAATTCCTTGGTTCGCGTCCAGCAAAACATTAATTACCGTTCCTTCACGAACGGAGAGATTTGGCTCATTCTCAACTACCTGCTTCATTTCCGCAGCATATTCGCGCTTGTCGGTTTGCGCTCGCAATGCCCAGACTGCAGGCCCCCTCGAACTGTTGAGGATGCGTTTTTGTAAATAGGTGCGATCGGTGATTTTGCCAATTTCGCCGCCGAGGGCATCGACTTCATGGACGAGTTGTGATTTGGCGGGCCCCCCAACGGCGGGATTACAGGGTTGCCATGCAATGCGATCGAGGTTGAGGGTGAGGAGTAAAGTTTTGCAGCCCATTCTTGCCGAGGCGAGGGCGGCTTCACAACCTGCATGTCCTGCACCAACGACAACCACCTCAAACTCATCAAGGAATTGCACTTGATTGGGTACTTGATTAGCTGAATTGATTACACCCTGTATATTCTCGCTCATTGTTTGACAGACCAGACCAACAAAACTCTATTCTATAGCGATCGCTCGTAAAGTTGTACTAAGTATAAGTAAACTTAAAACCTAGAACCATTTACCGAGCTAATTAATTGCCAGAATAGGCGTTACCAAAATAGATTAGTTAAAAGTTTTGCCAAGCAAAACTTTTAACTAATCTATTAATCTTCATTTCTCTGCAAAGCGTTGTAAAGTTTTGGCAATCCTCTGTGCATTTTCGACATCTCCCCGATCGCGATACAACCCTTCTGCTCGACGATAGGCATTTACGAACTCTTCTTCAGAAGAATTCTTCTGCAATGCTGATAACATTGCAAATTGTTCCCATGCCTTGGGATCTTCTGGAGATTCACGGATTTTCTCCCGCCAAATTGCTAGCTCTTCCTGCCTAGTTTGGTCGCTAGAAAATATCATCTTTCCTACGGTCTTCAGCATATCTTTCACTTCTGATATTGCCTCTGCTTTTTGTTGCTGAATTTCTGATTCCGTTGGAATCCGAAATTCTTTTAGCCACTTATCAATATCATGAGTTGATAAGCCCAAAATCTCTCTAATAGAACGTAAAAGTTCTTGATGATGTTTTAACGCAGTTAAATTTGCAACGGTTTTATAATGTTCTGAAGAGAATCTACTCAAGGTAATGGTTTCTTGCTGCGAAAATCCTAAAATTTTTTGTTTATCTAAAAGAAGACTAAGCGTCATCGTAATTCCATCACCTTCATATTCTTGCAACTTAACTTCTTGAATCCTTTCAAAGGGAATCATCCTTACAGACTTGCGCCCAAAAACATTCATTGTGTGAATTACAAACTGTCTCTGAAGGCGATCGAAAGTAAAAGTTGTATAACCGCTTACCCAAGCCGCTTTTCCTGTAAAACAAGCGATCGATACCGCGCACAATCCCCAAATCGCAGCAATAACAACTTTGGTAATCCAATGATTCTGTAATAATGGCGCAGTTGTACTTAAAGCCGCCAAAATGCAGAACATGATGAGGAAAGCTAGAAAAATAGCTAAAAGTAGACTTAAAATCGCAAATATGACTAATCCTAACCAAGCTGTGCGCATTGATTGTTTGCGAGAACAGATTGGTTGTAAAACTAACTCGGTTGAGGTTGTCGCTACAATGCCATATACCGAATCATTTCTGCCCGACGTACTATTCTCCATCATGTTATTAAATAGCTAAAAACAACAAACGTCTAAATCTATCCTTCCCAAAAAACAAATCAAATTGGCATCTTCCCAAAGTAGTAGTGGTTATTTATACTGATGGCAGCGATTTTCATCAAGCAAAGTTGAGATTGCAATACCTAATAAAATCTTGCTATCTTCAGTACTACCTATGAAATAAGGCTTTTAAATAATTTTTGTGTAAGTCCTGCTTTATAAGTAAATCGATCGCATTCTTTAGCTTTTAATGTCGGATTCACTAAATAAACACAAATATATAGGAAAACTTGCCATAAAATAGAACATACGCTTAGCACCCACTCTAATTTATAATGCCACCATGCTAGGCAAGCTCCTCGACCGAAGATATCGTATTATTAAAGAACTTGCAGAAGGTGGATTTTCACAGACATACCTTGCTGAAGATACGCGCTTGCCCAAAAATCCACAATGCGTCGTCAAGCATCTCAATCCCACTATTGACGATCCAGTTTTTACTCAAAAAGCTTTGGAACTATTTAAGGCGGAAGCAGAAACCTTGCAAGAGCTGGGAAGACACGATCTAATTCCTCAGCTTTATGCATATTTTCAAGAGAACAAAGAATTCTATCTAGTTCAAGAATATATTGCAGGGCATCCTCTTAGTACAGAAATGCCTCCTGGTAGTCAAATGGCAGAAGCCAGAGTAGCCCACATGATCAAAGAAGTTTTAGAAATACTACGATTTGTCCATACATACAGCGTAATTCATCGGGATATTAAGCCGAGTAATTTGATTCGTCGTCATAGTGACGGAAAGTTAGTCCTAATTGATTTTGGAACCGTAAAGCAAGTGCAGATGGAAGTTGCCAGTGCCCATTATAAAGCTAAGGTGACCCTACCAATTGGCACTCCTGGATATATGTCCTACGAGCAAGAACGCGGACAATCTGTTGCTTGTAGTGATATCTATTCATTGGGTATGGTTGCTTTGCAAGCACTTACTGGTAAGCATCCTAGTCAATTCCCTAGAGATCGTGATAATGAAATTATTTGGCGTAGATACGTCAAAGTTGGGCGCGAATTTGCAGCAGTGTTAGATCGGATGACGCGCTGCAATCCTCGCGATCGCTATCAAACCGTTGACGAAGTGCTCAAGGATATCGCAAAACTCCCCAAATTAAGTACTGACTCTCCCAGAATTACCGACGATCGCATAGATAATCGCCAAAGTAAACCTGCTCTTTGGTTACTACCTGCGGCGATCTTGTTATTGATACTAGCCAGTGGAATTTACCTGTTTAGTATCGGTTGGAATCCTTTTAAAGAAACTGTACCTAACTCTACGCCGACTTCTAGTTCTACAGAGCCAACTGCTCTGCCTACACCTATAGTCTCTTCCTCACCGCAGCCTGAATTTACCTCTGTTCCAGAGAATAAAACTAGTTACGATCGACTGATTGTCTATTTAAAAGAAAAAAATTGGAAAGATGCGGATAATGAAACGTATCTATTGCTTCTGAAAGCCGCAGGAAAACAATCTTTCAATGATGGAAGTTTTCATCCTGATGAATTTAATCGAATTACTTGTGCGGATTTAGTTCTAATCGATCAACTATGGACTCAAGCCAGTAACGGTAAGCAGGGATTAACTGCACAAAAAAAGATTTATGAAGATTCTGGTAAAGATATTCGTAAGACCTATGAAAGCACTGGCTGGTTCAGTTCTTCTGGCGAACTTGCGATCGAGACTGCCTATAATCGCCAAACTTCTCGCTGGGATTACATTGAAGGTCGTCAGCCTAACTTCAAATCTCCCCCTATTGGTCATCTGCCTTTTTTGCTCCGAGATCCATTAAGTAAAAATTTAGAACGCATGACGACTCTATATCGATGTTCATCCTAAAATATGCTATTCTGCGTTTATGGGAATAGGCAAATCAAAATTTACTAAATAGTGATCAGAAGGATAGGCGGTGCTTTGCGCGGCCTATCCTCTCCCTAATAAATATATATGCATGGGAATATGCGTAACCAATTTCATAATGGAATATTTATGTCACATTCTGCATATCTTTAGGAATGCTTCTGTTCTGTGCTCCCCCATAGAAAGAAGCAGGTTGTAAGGTGCAGTTATTTATCGCTACATATTTAAAATAATTGCGCCTTGCTTTGTTATTACAGTGCTTTACTCTCAAGAAATTTTAAGAACCTGTTGCAAAGCAACAGGTTCTTAAAATTTCTTGTAGTTTGGTTTTTCAAAACCCAAATAAATAGAGGTGGCGCTTCGCGCCGCCTCTATTTATTTGGGTTTTATGTCCTAAGCAAAACTTGCATTGCTATGTTTCCAAAATCTAGAAAAAACCAGATAGCTCATACAGACGACGCAAAATAGACATGATTTTCTTGTCGTAGTTAACATCTTCAGCCCATTTGCCTGAAAGTTGACTCAATAAAGGCGCAGTGCCACGCTTAATTAGGCTGAAGCGTAAATCGACTAGAGGTAATACTAAAGGTTTGGTTGTGGCATATGCTTTGAGATGTTGGATTTGTGCTCTAACGCCAATGCGGCGATCGCTAAAACTATCACCACGCGCACCATTGCCAGTTGCTCCAATTCCCCCAAAATTATTTTGTTCGGGTTTGACATCGCCATCAAATTGTAAAAATCCTGTTTCTAAACACATTTGACAAAATGCAATGTCATAGTTGACGCCTTCGATCTCCGCCTCTTCGCGATAAATATTTGGCAAGTCTCCATAAAGATTTAGAGGCGCATTATTAATACGTAAAAGTCTTAAAAGTTGAACCTCAGAAGCAATACCATCCCGCATGATGCGATCGATCTGACCAGTAAGTACCTGCGAGCAGACTTTTTCTCTGCGGGAGTTGGGTGGGACTGAGAGAAATTCCTGAGCACGAACAGCATCTTGGCATATGCGATCGAAGACAAACAGCGCGATCGCCCCAGATCCAACTTGAAGAAACTGCTTTCTTCTCATAACTGTTCTGCTATTTCTGATAAATAATTGGGTTACAGCAAAAGATTAGGTGTGGTAAAGCTTTACACTGCCAACCTTAATCTTTAACATCGTTGTAATAAACGTTAAGTAAGTTTTGCTGTTTTTGACAAGGGGGATTTGACGGATATTGGGTTCTGGGATCGCTGCAACTACGAGGATCTTGTGAGTAAGCGGAAACGCTTGTAGTAAAAGGCAATAACAAAGCTGAAGCAGAAATGACCGACAGTAAAAATTTCATGTTTTTGAGCTTCTGAATATGTAAATTAATCTGAGTTTTCTGGATTTAAATGCTTATAGAGACTGGATAAACTTCTAGAGCGTTTGATAGGTTTGTAAACCAGCCTAGTTAGACGAGATTTATCAGCAATGCTTACGCTAGGAAGAACTAGAAGCATCAAGCTCAAGCTGTCTTGGGGAATGCGAGCTGTCTGTATAGCGTAAGCCTTTAGAAACAGCGGATATTAGTTCTGGATCTTGGATTGACTCTCTCGCTAAATCAAGAAATAAGCTCTCAATCTTCTGCATTGACTCGATTACTCGATGTTTGATTTTGAGGTGTTCTGTTGCTAGCCAAAAAGATTTGGTTTCTTCGGCGGAGCATTCTGACATCAAAAGCTCAATTTCATTAATTAAGTAATTTAGTCTGGGCTCACTATCTTTATCTTGTGGCTGTTCCAGATGTTGTTGAACTAATCGAGGTTGGAAATGGTGAGAGTAGATTGGCGGTGTAGGAAAGGCATCACTTTGCATATATCCTCCTTATCGCTGTAAGGCATAGCGTGGATAGCCGAGACTAGTTTGCTGTGCTCTAGGGTGATTTGGGCGATCGCCTGAACGCTCAAATAGATGATTGGATAGGTGCAGCCTAGGGTATGGCAAGTCGGCTAAAACTTCTAAAATGCGACAAAAATCTCTTTGCTGCCGCCTGCCAGTTAAAAACTGGGGGACTTCTGAAGGATCTGATTTTTGTAAACATTGGCGTAGGGTGCTGACAGCACTCCAAAAGTTGCACATTTCCTCATAAGTGCAAACTAGTAAAAATGCCTCAATCTCGCTAAGCAATTGTGAAAAACGTTCAGCAATGCTAGGACGCACAGAACATGGTGCGTCTTTATGTGCTGGGCTAGGTAATAAATTAAGGTGACGTTGGGGCAAATGATGGGGTGCGCTCATGTTTCAATGCCTCTATTTGTGAGGGTATATGAGGAAAAGTCGTTTTTTGTCGGAAAACATGACTTTCCTCTTGCAATATGCACTTACCAGTGATACAAGATTTAAATATTCTTTATGTGAGGGTAAGTGAGTTAAGTGAGTGGCAAAAGGTATTTAAGAGCGATTAAATCGAGTAAATAACCTTTGTTGGCAAATAGCATACGGCTTAAATAGTAATTTGCACACCAGAAAAAATAGTATTTTTTGTCAGTAAAGACATGAATAGAAGCAAGAACATATTTTATTTGAATCAAAATTTCTGGCTTTTAATTTATGTGCGATCTATAAATAATTTTATTGGTTTGACTCTTGTTGGTTTATAAACTTCTATTGATTCAGATAAGAAGATTTATGGCTATTCAAAAACAAGATTTTTAATTGTTTTGTTTGTAAAAACAATAAATCGTGGTTTGACTGACTAGCTCTAGAGATTGAAAATATATCTGCAAAGGCTTTCTGGAAAGGTTTATCAGAAAAAACAAGAAAAAATTGGTGTATTTATCAATCAATGTCGGACTAAGTCAGGATCTGGATAAAAGTTTCAAAAATCTATTGCAAGTACAGAAATATATGTTATTTATCTAGCGTGAAAAAACAAGAATATGTCGATTCAAACATCTGAAATTGTTGTAATTAACTGCCGCTTATAAATGCTTGAAAGCTAATTAAGTTTTTTGGATTTTATGGGAATCTGAAATAAATAAAAGCCAACTTTATAAGTAATGAAATTAACAACGTTTTTAGGTATTGCTAAGACAAGACCGAGACATTCACCGAGACATTCACCGAGACATTACTTTTAGAGGAGTTACGACCATGACTATTGAAGACGCGATCGCTATTGTTGATGCCGCACTAGAACACAAGCGTCTTAGCAACGTTCAGGAGCAATTATTCCGCCAAACATGGGAAGGTAAAACTTACGCTGAGATTGCGGAGGTATGTGGCTACGATTCTTCCTATATTCGTGATGTAGGCTATCGCTTGTGGCAGTTGCTGACTAAAGGTTTTGGCGAGCGTGTCACCAAACATAATTTGCAGGTCGTGGTGCGGACTCATGCCAAAAGATTTCAGGAGAATGTCTCTGAAGCAGGTCAGCCGTTCGCCAATCATCTAATAGCACTGACTAATCCTCACAACGCTGAGACGAGCAATCCGTCTATGTTAAATGATGGGTTAAATGCGAAGAGATGCGATTGGGGCAATGCGATCGACACTTCGATCTTTTATGGTCGCACTCAGGAGTTGGCGACAGTCAAGAATTGGGTGATTGGCGATCGCTGTCGCTTGTTGGGTGTATTCGGCATGGGCGGCATTGGCAAGACCGCATTTGCCACAAAACTTGCCGAACAGGTGCAGTCGGAATTTACTTTGATTGCTTGGCGATCGCTCCGCAATGCACCAGCCGTCGAAACGATGTTGTCAGAATTGGTCAGCTTCTTGACTGCTCAAGCGATCGCCAGTTTGCCTCAAGACTTCGATCGTCTACTTGCCATGTTCATCCAAGCTCTGAAGCAATCCTGTTGCCTGATCGTGTTAGATAATGTGGAATCAATCCTACGCAGTGGTGAAACTACTGGACAGTACAGCGAAGGTTATGAAGGCTATGGCGAGTTGTTCCGTCAAGTAGGGGAGGTGCGCCATCAAAGTTGCTTGATTTTAACCAGTCGCGAAAAACCTAATGATGTGTTGCCTCCTGACAGTAGCGATTTGATGGTGCGTTCTCTCCAATTAGCAGGATTAAAAGAAGAAGCCAGACAAATGTTTCGCGAAGAACTGGCGATCGCCCCTGAAACCCGTAAATTGATCGACTTCTATTGTGGCAATCCCCTCGCGCTGACTGTAGTATCTCGTTCTATCTACAGTATGTTCGATGGCAATATTCAAGAATTTCTCAATCAAGAAACTAATGTATTTGGCGATATTCGCCATCTCATCGATCAGCAATATTCGCGTCTTTCCGATCTAGAGCAGCAAGTGATGTATTGGCTAGCGATCGAACGCGAACCGATTACCACCGACAACCTCCGTCAAGATATCGTGCCAATGGTATCTAAATCACAAATTCTGGAATCAGTGATTTCTCTACGCTGGCGATCGCTGATCGAGAAAAATGCACATAGTTTCACGCAGCAACCTGTAGTGATGGAGTACATGACCGATCGCCTGATCGATATGGCTTACAATGCCGCGATCGAGCGTAATCCCGAATTCCTGATGAGCTATGCTCTAGTTCAGCATCGCGCCGAAGACTATATTCGTGAAACTCAGATTCGCCAAGTGTTGCAACCACTCACAGATCGACTACTGGCTCATTATGGTAGTGTCGATACTTTACAGCGTGAATTGCAGAGCTTGCTTGAAACTTTGCGCGATCGTCAAACTACGATCGGCTACGCACAGGGTAATATCATGAATTTATTGCGAGCTTCCCAAAGCGATCTCACCAAAAGCTTTTGTCGCTTTCCCGAACGTGTAACTGAACATTCCGATCTTCAGATTTTAGAAAGATTACTCGCAAGCGATCGCGCTGGTGGTCTGGCAACATGGGATCATCGTATTCCTTGGGCAAATAATCCGCTCGCTCAACAAACTTCTGAATCAAAGACCCAAATCCGTAGCAAAAATCTTTATTATCAATGGACAGAAGGATCGCTCGAACAGTTGCAACAAGAACTCAAACAGCAATCCAAACTTCGCAAGAAATATCATGCATGGTTAAATGATACAGAATTCGCAGCGATCGATGCTGATTTCGAAGCAGTAAAGATCACTGATACCCTCAATCAGCCTGTCGATGCCAGATTGGTATTTATCAATGAAGTCAACATTGTCGAACCACCCGCAGGATTACCAACCCCAAGCGATCGCCGCGCTCAGGCTCGTAAAAGAAAACAAGAAATGCAAGCCAACCGCTCAAAAAAGCTTGGTTAAGTGGGACTGTTAATTCTGCTAAAAGTAGTTTTAGCAGAATTAACGCAATTATGATTCTATTTGTCTCAGCTACATACTTGTTAGTTGCTATTGCACATTATTTAACTGCCCGCATTTTTTAGGAAAGTCCTACCCGTCCTGCTCTTAGCCCCGTGTAGTTGCTATCAATATTTTCCCAGAGGACTCGATATAGCTGTAATGGCTCTTCTTTACCTTTTACTTTGATTGGTTCCAATTTTTCTAAGGGTAAATTATGTGGAGAAACATTTGTTTTAGTACTTTCTGAAATATAGATTTCGCCAGCTTTGGCTGCCGTGCAAATTCGGCTGGCAACATTCATTGTGTCGCCGATATTTGTGTACTGAATTAGGTTTTCAGAGCCGATATTACCAGAAGCAACCATGCCAGTATTTAACCCAATGTGGATCTGGATTTGGAGATCTCGACCTTGATACGCCCATTGGTCATTTAACTGGCGCATAGCCCATTGCATAGCGATCGCGGCATTGACTGCCATGATTGCATCATTTTCTTTTTGATAGGGAGAACCCCAAACTGCTAATAGAGCATCAGCAATGTACTTCTCTAATGTGCCTCCAAAGGGAAACACGATATCTTCAACCATCACCTTAAAGTATTCATTGAGAAATTCAAGAACCTTGCGGGGCTGCATTGGTGAAGTCATTTCTGTGAAGCCACTAATATCGGAAAAAAGCGCTGTTACCTCTGTTTCGATAATCCGATTTAAGTCCCAGCCTTCTTCAATTTTTTGGCTGACCGCCGCAGGGAAAAAACGTTCTAGTTTTGTACGGCGAATTACTTCAGCTTGCATATTGCGATAGAGATTAGCATTTTCGATCGCGATCGCGGCTTGGTTAGCAAGACTACTCAAAAACTCCAAGTCTTCCTTATGATAAGCATGACCGTGAGAGAGATTATCCACATACAATACCCCGATCGCTTTATCTCTGGGTTTCAATGGCGCACACATGGCAGCTTGAATCGATTGTTGAATGATCGATTGAGAACTGTCAAAACGGCGATCGAGAGAAGCATCATCGCTAATGATCGCATCGCCTTGCTTTAATACGAAATTAGTGATTTTCCGACTGTAAAAATCAAGGTCAGCAGTTGAATTGGGATTGCTAAATTTATATGCTTTTGGCTCTAGTACTCCTGTTATTTCATTGACAAGTAATAACACGGCGCGATCGACTGACATAATCTTTAGCAGTAGATCTAAAATCTTTTCAGGCAAAGCCGAATAAGCTTCAGGAGAAGAAAGTTCTTGGCTCACCTCTAGTAAAACTCGTAACTTCGCCGAGGTACGCTGTGATTCATCGGTTGCCTGAATCATCAATACCGAACCTGATACAGTTTGCTTCTGTTGTTTCAGCAAATCTTGCATACTAACACGAGATTTTTCGGGGGAAACCCGCATCAAAATTGATAAGCCAGAACTTGCATTGGTTGGAGCATTAGCAGAATTAGTAGTTGGTTTATCTTCATCAACTAATCGAAATATCACACTGCCAAATTGCACCAAATCGCTATTATTTAACTTTTGTTGAACGATTTTAGTTTGATTAACAAAAGTGCCATTGCTACTATTGAGATCGGTGACGTATATTCCCTTATCATTTACCTGAATTTCGGCATGATGGCGTGAGAGGCTGCGGGCATCATCTTCAACGACAATACTATTATCTAGACCCCGCCCAATAGTGTTGACACCATGTCTCAGATCGCAGACACGTTCATGGGGAGTTCCTTGATTTTGAATAATGTACGGCATACCTTTAACCTGCTGCGCCTTTACTGCAAAGTGTGATTAGCTAATTCCACTACAGAAGTACCTGCGAAAACTCTTATATCATTCATAATGAAATTAACAGCATTATCACATTTTTATCCATGTCTCCAACTACGCTAGAAGTACAATCTCAAGTTCAGGCAGATAATCACGTTTCACCTGACACGATCGCTGAATTTAATCAATATGTGATGAATACCTATGCGCGCTTCCCGATCGCCTTGGAGCGAGGCGAAGGTTGTCGAGTATGGGACAACACTGGCAAAGAGTATTTGGATTTCGTCGCGGGCATTGCTACTTGTACGTTGGGACATGCACATCCTGCAATGGTAAAAGCGGTAACCGAGCAAATCCAAACATTGCATCACGCTTCTAATTTGTTTTATTTTGCACCCCAAGGTCAATTGGCTAAATGGCTGGTGCAAAACTCTTGCGCCGATAAAGCATTTTTCTGTAACTCTGGTGCTGAGGCTAATGAAGGTGCAATCAAACTAGCGCGTAAATATGCCCATACCAAGCTAGGCATCGAAAACCCATTGATTTTGACGGCTAATGCCAGTTTTCACGGACGTACTCTAGCCACAGTGACGGCTACAGGTCAGCCTAAATATCACAAAAACTTTGCTCCCCTTGTCCAAGGGTTTGACTACATTCCTTACAATGACATCGCTGCTCTCGAAGATGCGGTGAAAAAGTATGAAGGTAGACTCTGTGCGATTATGCTCGAACCGCTTCAAGGTGAAGGCGGTGTTAATCCTGGCGATCGCGCTTATTTCTCACGGATTCGCGAAATTTGTGATCAGAAAAAAATCCTGCTGATTATTGATGAAGTCCAAGTGGGCATGGGACGCAGTGGAATGCTTTGGGGTTATGAAAACCTTGGTATTCAGCCCGATATTTTCACCTCCGCTAAGGGCTTAGGCGGTGGTATCCCCATTGGGGCAATGATGTGCAAGGAATCCTGTAATGTGTTTGAACCAGGTGATCACGCGAGTACCTTTGGTGGCAATCCCTTTGCCTGTGCGGTGGCGCTGTCAGTTTGTAACACGATGGTAGCCGATAATTTGATTGGTAATGCTAGAGAGCGTGGTCAACAACTCCGTACTGGTTTGCAAGCACTATGCGATCGCTACCCACAGCATCTCGCTTCCGTGCGTGGATGGGGTCTAATCGACGGCTTAGTATTGCAAGAATCCAGCAATATCCAAGCTCGCGATGTGGTTGCCGCAGGCATTGAGCATGGTTTATTGCTAGTCCCAGCGGGTGTTAAGGTTGTCCGCTTTGTACCACCTTTAATTGTCTCTGCTACAGAGGTCGAGCAAGCCTTAAGTACCGTCGAGCAGGCGATCGCCAGTTTTGAGTCTTAAAAAAGAAGGGGCGCAAAGCGCCCCTTCTTTTTTAAGGTTTAGACAGAATGCTAAAATCTAGGTCTTTGAACAATATATTTTGTGGCATGAGAGAATTCCCAATGCGATCGCTAATATTGACCACAGCCGCGATGATCGCTGCCATTATTGCTGTTGATGCACCCGCGCGATCGCAGCCAACGCAAAGCTCAACGCCAACAGTCGAAATTTCGCGTCCCGAAAAACCAGAAATTAGTACAGGCAAAAAAGCTAGTTTCGTGCGAATGTTTGAAGATATTGCGATCGCACCAAATTTTTCACCGAAGGCGATCGAATTACGGGGAATTAGTGGTGGTACGGTTGAAACCCAAAAAACATCTGGACGCAAATCTACTGAGACAGGCGATTGTATTGGCTTTATTGACTCAGCTCCCGATCATAAAATTACGCTCACAAAACCATTTCGTTATCTCAAGCTACAAGTTAAAAGCTCTGGCGACACAATCTTGCTCGTGCGCGGTCCCGGTGGTAGCTGGTGTAGTGATGATGTGAGCGATCGTAATCCAGAGATCAGCGGCGATTGGCTAGAAGGAACCTATGAAGTATGGGTGGGATCGTATGAAGAAAATACTTCTTTCCCTTATCTACTACAAGTCACAGAGACTCCTTAACTAAACTTAACCTATAGAGGTTTTCATTTTGCCGTAGTCAAAATGAAAACTCAAAAGCCTCGCTGAGATTGATTTTTTGTTTTCAAATGAGTATCTACTCGTTTAAAAACCACCAAACTTTAGATCGGACAATCTAAAGTTTGGCGGCTGTCATTTTTGGTGAAGGGGTGACTGCCGCTGGCGATCGAGCAGAGATACAAGCGAGTGCGCTCGTCCAAATTACGAACACCTGTAAATTCAGTATCAGCACAAGTTCGTAAATTTTTTAAGATTGCACCCCGTAAATTCGTACCGCGTAAATTTGCGCCTTTCATGATCGAACCAGTGAAATCTGACTCAATCAAATTGGCTCCGCTAAAGTTCGTTACACTGAGATTGGCACGAATAAATTTACTGTTGGATGAATTTGACCAAGTTAAGTTTGCCCAACTTAAATCTGAGTCGGAAAAATTTGTGCCTCTCAGTAACGCGCCTCTAAGGTTGGTTTCAATCAAGTTTGCTCCCGTCAAATTAGCATCAATCAAATTAGCGCTACTCAGATCGGCTTTGTTTAAAGTAGAACCACGCAAATCAATACCAATTAAGTTGACGCTTCGTAGTTGAGCGCTACTGAGGTCTATATTGGAAAAGTTACGTTGTCCCTGTCTGTATAGTTCTAGTAGTTGAGCTACTTCCAAGGTGGTTACTCCTAACAAATGATATGCCTTAACTATCTTGAGTTGCTTCCAATAAAAATAGGGCGATCGCTAACAACTCATAGTTTTTTAATAACTTAAGTATGGGCTAAAAGTTTATCTTACTTTAAGCTTTCATCTCAAGCCCATCTGTTTTGTTTCAGCAATTCTCATTATAAAAATTGGATTTTTGCAGGTCAGCCCTAGGCTAGTCTTCAAAAATCCAATTTTGTTGTTTTCACCTCCTACGGCGCTGAAAACAACAAAATTGGTTTCATAATGAGTATTGCTTGGCTTGCCTTGTAGCGATTCCCTGACAAAAATCAATAGGTTTTTCGCAGTATATTTCTATACTTTCTACTCAGATTTGCAGACGGCAAGTCTGGAAAACGCTATAAGATATACGTTGAATGTAAACTTCAATTAAGCATCATAATCCTTTAAGTAACCTGCTATGAGTACGACCGAACTTCCAAAACAATATAATCCTCTCGAATCTGAAGCTAAGTGGCAAAAATATTGGGAGGAAAGTGGCGTATTTGTAGCAGAAAGCCAAAGCGATAAGAAACCCTACTGCATTATGATCCCGCCGCCTAATGTCACGGGCAGTTTACATATGGGGCACGCCTTTCAAGAGGTTTTGATCGATATTCTGATTCGATATCATCGAATGCGTGGTTTTAATACTCTTTGGTTGCCTGGTACAGATCACGCCAGTATCGCCGTACAGACGATTCTCGATAAACAAATTAAATCTGAAGGAAAAACCAACCAAGAAATCGGGCGGGAAAAATTTCTGGAACGGGCATGGCAATGGAAAGCAGAATCGGGCGGGACAATTGTTTCGCAACTGCGCCGCTTAGGTGTGTCTGCTGACTGGACTCGCGAACGCTTTACGATGGATGAGGGTTTGTCTAATTCTGTAACCGAATCCTTTGTCAAACTCTACGAAGCAGGTTTGATTTATCGCGGTGAATATCTAGTTAATTGGTGTCCCGCCTCTCAATCTGCTGTTTCCGATCTAGAAGTCGATAGCAAAGAAGTCAAAGGACATCTTTGGCATTTTCGCTACCCCTTAGCCGATGGTACTGGACACTTAGTTGTCGCCACCACTCGCCCAGAAACAATGTTAGGTGATACTGCTGTAGCCGTTAATCCTGAGGACGATCGCTACAAGCATTTGATTGGTAAAACGATCATGTTGCCAATCATGAATCGCGAAATCCCCATTATTGCCGATCAGTATGTTGATAAGGCTTTTGGAAGTGGTTGTGTAAAAATCACTCCAGCTCACGATCCTAATGACTTTGAAATGGGTCAACGCCATAGTCTGCCTTTAATCAATATTCTCAACAAAGATGGTTCGATTAATGAGAATGGTGGTGAATTCCAAGGACAGGATCGCTTTGTTGCCCGTAAAAATGTTGTTGCAAAGCTTGATGAACTTGGATTGCTTGAAAAAATTGAAGACTATACCCACAGTGTTCCCTATTCCGAACGTGGTAAAGTTCCTGTCGAGCCTTTGCTGTCAATTCAGTGGTTTGTGAAGATCAAACCTCTATCTGACTTTGCATTAGAACAGTTTGACAAACAAAATTCGCCAACTTTCGTACCCGATCGCTGGGGTAAGGTTTATCGTGACTGGCTGATCCGTCTCAAAGATTGGTGTATTTCCCGTCAACTATGGTGGGGACATCAGATTCCCGCATGGTATGCACCCGACGGTACAATTTTTGTGGCGCGTACTGAGGCTGAAGCTCAAGCCCAAGCTCAAGCGAAATTTGGTGAAAATGTTACCTTGGAACGCGATCCTGATGTACTTGATACATGGTTCTCATCTGGTCTATGGCCGTTCTCGACTTTGGGCTGGCCAGAAGAAACTCAAGATTTCCAGACTTTCTATCCCACGAGTGTTTTAGTTACTGGTTTCGACATTATCTTCTTCTGGGTGGCAAGGATGACGATGATGGCGGGATATTTCACGGGTAAGATGCCTTTCCATACAGTCTATATTCATGGATTAGTGCGCGATGAGAATAATCAGAAGATGTCCAAATCCAAGAATAATGGCATCGATCCACTAGTTCTGATTAATAAATATGGAACTGATGCCTTGCGCTATTCGCTCGTAAAAGAAGTGACGGGAGCAGGACAAGATATTCGTCTTGACTACAATCGCAAAACTGATGAATCCACAACCGTAGAGACAGCAAGAAACTTTGCTAACAAGCTGTGGAATGCTTCGCGATTTGTGATGATGAACCTGAATGATTTGCAAACTTCCTCTGGAAGTTTGCAAATCGAAAATCTAGAGCTTGCCGATCGCTGGATTTTGTCGCGTTACTATCAGACAGTTTTGCAAGTGCGCGAACAGCTTGATGCCTATAGCATGGGGGAAGCAACCAGAAGCCTGTATGAGTTTTTCTGGGGTGACTTTTGTGATTGGTATATTGAGCTAGTCAAGTCCCGTTTACAAGAAACTGCCGATCCCACTTCTCGCGCAACCGTACAGCAAACCCTTGCCTTTGTCCTAGATGGCATTTTACGCCTACTGCATCCATTTATGCCTCATGTCACCGAGGAAATTTGGCAATTGTTGACCTATGGTACAAGTGAACCATCAAGCGATCGCCCTGTTCTAGCGATTCAACCCTATCCAGAAATTGATACCACTCATATCAATGAAGAACTCGAAGAGCAGTTCAATTTGCTAATTGGCACAATTCGTACCATCCGTAACCTTCGTGCTGAAGCTGAGATTAAACCTAGTCTCAAAATCAAAGTGATTTTGCAATCGGACAGCGATCGCGAACGCAGTCTCTTAGAAGCTGGAAAAAGTTACGTTCTTGATTTAGCAAGGGTGGAGGATTTGGCAATAGTCGCCTCTGTTGATGAATCAGCAACCGAAGAAGCGATCGCTGGTGTAGTTGGCACCGTACAGGCGATCGTGTCGCTAGTCGGTGTTGTTGATATTGCTCAATTAATAGCCAAACTAGAGCGCTCTCTCAAGAAACTAGAAGGGGCGATCGCTGCTTCTCAAGGGCGTTTGAACAACGAAGGCTATGTTAAAAAGGCTCCACCTGAAGTTGTCGCAACTGCCCGTGTGGAATTGGAAGAATCACTGAAACAGCAGGAGATTCTTAAAGCACGTTTAGCCCAGCTACAAGGCAAATAGTTGTAACAGACAAGGGGCTTAAGCCTCTTGTCTGTTACATATAGAGAAAGGATATGCCCAAAACTCTCCTTGCTTCCCAATTAAATATTTACGATGTGAAATCGAAATTTTATCCGCAATATATTGAGGATGAGAAATTTTTTCGGAATGGACTCACGACTTGCCATAACTTAACTGATTTAGAAAAGTAATGTCTAGATCGGATGAAATCCAATTGCTTAAAACGATTCGGTCTGCCAACTCTGACAAGTCAGAAAATCATAGCTTTTGAGCTAGAGTATTATGAGGTAGCTAAAAAGCCATCTTCTCTAAATTACAATAGTTTACAAAAAACTTTAATATGTCTACTCCTGAAAATTTGAAAGAACGATTTTTGGCGATCGCAAGTAAGCGTGAACTCTTAGTACAATTATCCCTTAAAGATAATCTTGGTACTTTGAGTATTGATGTGATCCAAGCCCTAGAAGAACTTGACGATCTGCTGATCGAAATCAGAAAAATCTTTCCAGATTGGCAACAAGATTAAATTTCCATGCCTCCCAAATTAACTGCTTTCCATTCCAAAGTTAATGTTCAGCGTCAGGTGAAAATCCCCATGCGCGATCGCATTAACTTGACGGCGGATATTTATCGACCTAAAGATGTTGATACACCTCTGCCTGTGTTATTAATGCGTCTGCCCTATGGTCGGGCGATCGCTTCCACCTGCACCTATGCTCATCCTAGTTGGTACGCTAGCCAAGGTTATATTGTCGTTATTCAAGATGTGCGTGGCTGTGGAACTTCTGAAGGTGAGTTCTATCCATTTCGTAACGAATATGCAGATGGATTTGATACGGTTGAATGGTGTGCTAAGGAACTAGAAGGCAGTAGCGGTAAGGTGGGAATGTATGGATTCTCTTACCAAGGTGTAACGCAGTTTCAAGCGGCTGTACAGCAACCTCAAGGATTAGTTACGATCTGTCCCTGTATGTCAACAGCAGATCTGTATCATGGTTGGTTTTATTTTGGTGGTGCTGTTTGTCTTGATTTTGATTTGAACTGGGCATTGCAACTAGCCCAAAATCGCGCATGGTATTTAAAGCAAGAACCGCAAGCAACTAGGCTTTTTGAAGCCCAAAAGCAATCTACGAAATGGCAAGAGTCTTCGCCATTAAGTGAAATAGAACTTTTTAAGAATGAATCTTTTGGAGATTTTGGTTCCTTCTTTTTTGACTGGATTGGCAATCAGCAAGCTGGTGATGAATACTGGCAAAAGTTAAACCCGCTAAGTTACTTCGATCGCTTTGATTTGCCTGCTTTGCATATTGCGGGATGGGCGGATATTTTCATCGAAGCCACAATTAATACCTATCATCAAGCCAAATCCGCGACTCAGAAACCTCAACATTTAATCGTAGCTCCTTGGCAACATCTACCTTGGTTGCCGAAAGTCGGCGAAATTGATTTTGGTGAAGCTGCTGTTTCTAAGATTGATCAATTGCAAGTGGATTGGTTTGATTTCTGGCTTAAAGGATTTGACAACGGCATCAGCGATCGCGCTCCTGTCCAACTTTTCCGCATGGGTAAAAATCAATGGGTAGACTTACCCAACTTCCCCCAAGAGACTGATACCAAAAAACTTTATCTATCCTCCCAAAATCAACTAAGCGACCAATCACCGATCGCCAATCACCAATTACCAGACATCTACGTCTACGATCCCCGTAATCCTAACCCTTCAACTCCCTATGGATTCTACGATCAACGCAACGTCCATCAACGCTGGGATGTGCTGGTTTATCAAAGTGATGAACTAAATGATTATTTAGCGATCGCTGGCATTCCCGAATTTATCCTCTACGCAGCAACCACTGCCCCCGATACAGATTGGGTGGTGAAGCTATTAGATATTTATCCCGATGGTAAGCAAATGTTGGTGTCAATGGGTGTTTTGCGGGCAAAGTTCCGTAGCTCATGGACTGAACCTGAATGGATAGAAACTGATGTAGTCAATGAATACTGCATCAAATTACGTCCAACTTGTCAGAATTTTGCAAATGGTCATCGTATTGGTATCGCGATCGCTAGTTCAGCGTTTCCTGCGATCGAGCGCCATTCTAATACGCAAAAATTACCATCAGATGCGACAGTAAGTGACTTGATAGAGGCAACTCAGCAAATCTTTTACGGTGCTGAATATCCTTCCCATTTACGATTACCAATCAAGTAGAGAAGGAGCAAAGGAGCTTTGCTCTACTTGGTATAAGCTCGCCAACCACCATAGGAAGTGATTTCCTTTTGTCCTTCACATAAAAAGGGTTCGCCTAAAACACCTAGAACCTCTTCCCCATTAGCAAGAATAATTTTGCCAATACATAAACCTGCGGGCTCAGACAGTAAAACTTCGCCAAGGGCTGCGGGAGTGATTGACCAAATTTCTAAAGCGATCGCTGCTCCATCTTGGCTAACTCTAAGCATGGCAGGATGGCGATCGGCGATCGACCAAAGCCGATAAATGGGTGCAGTGATGTCTTCTCTGACAAATACTGCCCCAACTTTTTGCAAATTACCATTTAACTCCAGTCCTCGCATTAAAGTACCATTGACTGCAAAATCAATCATCTTATAATCTCCTCATCTTGCCGCTTAATTTTACAATAAGGGACTTGCTATGAATTAAAGGTAAGTCTGGTTTTGACTTCGCACTGATAACGCTAGCTGAGCGTAGTCGAAGCTAAACAACTTGGTAGGACATTTTTTCGTAGCAAGTATCTAACTTTAATTAGGCGATCGCTAAAACTGATACTGCGATCGCCCAATTAGCAAACATCTAAATAGAGTTGCGCCGCAAAGCGGCACAACTCTATTTAGGCTAAACATAAACGAAAACTATCTCGCAATTTATCAGCATCAAGATGTCTACCGATAAATACCAGTTGATTTTTGCGAAGTTCATTGTTCTTCCAAGAGCGATCGCGAGTTGCATCAAACTGCATATGCACACCTTGAAATACCAATCGTTCCTCTGAACCAGAAAGATTAATAATCCCCTTAGAACGGAAAATATCCTGACCTTGAGTTTTCAATAGTTCGCTAATCCATGCTTGGAACTTGTAAGGATTGACTGCCCCTGCTTCCAAAATACTTACAGAACCAACTTCCTCGTCATGAATATGGTGATGATGTTCGTGGTGTTCATGCTCACGATGATCGTCGTGCCCGTGATCATGGTCGTGATGATCGTGATCATGCTCTTCATTGACCTGAGCTGCGAGAAATTCAGGATTTTTTTCAAGGATACGATTTAAGTCAAAGCCGCCGACATTGAGAACTTTATTGATGCTGTTCTCAATATTCTCGGTATTCGTTTGATTTAACTGGACGCGATCGACTCTTGCCAAAACGTTGAGGTGCTTGATTTTAGCTTCAAGTTCCACTAATTCAGCTTCAGTCACCAAATCAGTTTTATTTAGCAAAATCACATCAGCAAAACCGATTTGTTCGAGAACTTCGCGATCGCCCCAATGTTGTTGGACATGCTTGGCATCAACTACAGTCACCACTGCATCCAGAGAAACTTGCTTATGAATATCTTCATCCATAAAGAAGGTTTGAATTACAGGTCCTGGATCGGCTAAGCCAGTGGTTTCAATTAGTAAATGATCGAACTTATTGCGGCGGCGCATCAAATTTCCGATAATCCGAATAAGATCGCCACGCACTGTGCAGCAAATGCAACCATTATTCATTTCAAAAATTTCTTCGTCAGCACCGATTACTAGTTGCTGATCGATGCCCACTTCACCAAATTCGTTGACAATTACGGCAACCTTTTTGCCATGTTCAGCCGTAAGGATGTGATTAAGTAGGGTGGTTTTGCCTGCGCCAAGGAAGCCTGTAAGGACGGTAGCGGGAATTTGTGATGTTGCGATCATAGCCTATGCCAATTGCCTGTGATGCTGATTAAAAATTAAAATTACGTATTTCAAATTATAGCGCTAAAAAAACTGCCAAAATATTTCATCAATTTGTTTTGTCAATTAAAGATGTCGCGGATTGAGGATCTAATGGAAGTGACAAAAGATATCCTTGCGCGTAATTGCAGGAAAGAGATCTCAAGATTTGTTTTTGTTCTTCAGTCTCAATTCCCTCGGCTACAACATCCATGTTCAGCCCATGAGCCAAATTGATAATTGTTGCAACAATACTATTTTGAGCATTTGCTTCTAATTCCTTGACAAATACGCGATCTATTTTCAAGGTGTCAATCGGTAATTCATGTAAGCGACTGAGAGAAGAATATCCTGTCCCAAAATCATCAATGCACAGCTGGATATCTAGACTTTTCAATTGTTCTAAATTAGACATCTCTGGATCGGCAGAATCCAAAAGGCAACTCTCAGTAATTTCTAGTTTGAGGCAACTGCTAGGCAAACTCAAGTCATCTAAAACTTGCTTGACATCTTGAGCAAAATTTATTTGCTTGAGTTGGATTGGAGAAATATTAACATTAATCCAAAGGAGCTGATCTCTAAATTGTTGATACCAAATCTGCATCTGACTTAAGGATTCTCGCAAAATCCACCAACCTAAAGTATTAATTAATCCAATTTCCTCAGCAATTGGAATAAACTGCGTGGGTGATATCGATTTTCCTGAAGAATGATTCCATCTCACTAAAGCTTCAAAGCCATATATCCTATTAGTTTGTAATCCGAAAATTGGTTGATAGTACATACAAAGTTCTTTGCGCTCGATCGCGCGTCGCAAATCATTTTCTAGCTCTAATCTAGCGATCGCCACATCACGAATAAGCGGATTAAATACATTGTATCTATTGCGACCTTTATGTTTTGCCTGATACATGGCAAGATCCGCATCTCGGAGTATATCTTCAGGCTGTTGGTATTCTTCAGTACCAATGGTAATACCGATACTGATACTAACAAACAATTCATAGTCGTATAATTTGAACGGAGATTCTAATTCAGTTTGAATTAAATCGGCAAGATTAGTTGCTTCTTCTAAACTTTCGATATCTTCAAAAAGAATTACAAATTCATCACCACCAAATCTTGCTACAGTAGCTCGTGCTGGGAGAATAGATCTCAGTCTTCTAGTTGCTTGTTTGAGTAATTCATCACCAACTAAATGCCCAAGACTGTCATTAATTACTTTAAAGCGATCGAGATCGGCGAACAAAACAGCATAAAGCTCTTTTTGAGCGGTGAGATATTGCAATCGCTGCATTAACCAAGCTCGATTTGGCAAACCAGTTAAAGTATCATGAAATGCATCATAAGCCAGGCGTTGCTCTCTTAGTAATAGTTGCGCTTGAGCTTTTTGTAAGTCTGAAAGAGCATTTGACAGCTCCATTGTGCGTTCTTTCACTCGACCTTCTAATTCTTGAGTAAAACTTTCTAGTTGGAGATTTTTTTCCTGTACTTGCTTAGTTAGATATCTAATTTGCAGATGAGTTTTAACTCTTGCAATTACTTCATCTCGATCGAACGGTTTAGTGATGTAGTCCACCGCGCCTAATTCAAACCCCTTAACTTTATCTAATGTGTCTGATAAAGAAGTCATAAAAATAACTGGGATTTCGCAAGTTTCTGGAGTGTTTTTTAAAATCTTGCAAGCAGAGAATCCATCCATCACTGGCATCATGACATCTAAAAAAATCAAATCAGGCTTAATATATATGGCTTGTTCTATAGCACTTTCCCCGTCTACAGCGACTAGAACATTCCAATTATTACTATCTAAAGTCCTTGATAAAACTTTAAGGTTGTTAGGATTATCATCCACTATCAAAATCTTGCTTTTCGGAGAAATTACTGGATTCATAGCTTTGTTCTTTTTAATCAAAAAATAATTGATAGTATTGGTCTATGAAAGTAAATCTCATCTTATATGTTACGAAAACATTTAATGCCGATTATACTGAGTTAACTCGATACGATCTAATAAATTCTTTGATCTTTTTAATTTGAAATTCATTGGCTAATCTCATTATTTCGTTTGTAAATGGAACAAAATTAATATCTTGCTTCTCAAGAATCTCAGCACGTTCGGTAATACCGTTAATGTTGCCTTGCATCGCTAAATCAAAGAGGATCTCTATTTCTTCTGAAGGAGGAGCAATTAAGATGTTTGGGACTTTGATATTTTTGTTAATACTATTTATTTTTGAGGAGGGTGATATATTTGGAGAAATAACCTCTTCATAGATCCACTCAATCGATAAGTATTTTTCGATTTTAGTTAATAAAACATCGAAATGGATCGGTTTTGGCAAAAAGTCATTACCACCAGTCTCTAAACTTTGGATTGCGTCCTTATTAAAGGCACTGGCAGAGGTAACGATGATAATGATATTCTTTAAGTCTGGCGATCGCCTAAATCGTCGCATCATCTCAAACCCATCCATTACTGGCATTACTAAATCGGTAATTACCAGATCGGGCTTATTCACAGTGGTTAAATCTAGAGCCTCCTTACCATTACTGGCTTCAATAATCTTAAATCCAATCTCTTCTAGCAGTTTTACTAATATTGTGCGATTTTCCCACTTGTCATCGACTAATAAAATAGTTCGAGTTTCTCCAGTAAATCCAATGATTTTGCGTTGAGTAAACTTACTGTTGATTTGCGACCAATCAATAGCTGCTTGTGCCGATTTTAAATTTAAATCGAAACTAAACGTACTACCTTTGTCGATCTCACTTTTGACTTGAATCACACTTCCCATGATTTCAACAATTTTTTGACTGATTGGTAGACCCAAACCTGTCCCCTCAGCATTGGATTGAGAATTACCTGCTTGCTCAAACGGAGAAAAGATATTTTCTAATTTTTCTGGACTGATTCCAATACCTGTATCTTCGACTTGAAAGTGGATTTGATGCGTAATATGGTTCTCGCGATCGCCACTATCGATCTCTGAATCAGCAGTACTAAGTGCGATCGCATCAACCTTAAAAGTAACGCCACCTTCCGAAGTGAATTTGATAGCATTACCAAGAAGATTAAGCAGTACTTGCCTCAGTCTTCTTTCGTCAGCTAGTATTCCAATCGGTAAATTAGCTGAGGGTAAGTAAGTAAATGTAATTCCCTTTTGTTCTGCTCTAACTGCACAAATCTCGACAACCCCTTGTAAAAAATTGGGGAAGTGGAAGTCACTTTCAATCAGTTCCATTTTTTTTGCCTCGATCTTAGAGAGGTCGAGTATGTCTGCAATCAAGTTGAGCAAATGATTACCGCATTGTTTGATTACATTAATACCTTCAAGCTGCTTTGTAGTGAGATTGCGATCGCGTTGGAGAATTTGCACGTAGCCAAGAATGCCATTGAGTGGAGTTCTTAACTCATGACTCATGTTTGCTAGGAATTCACTTTTAGCTTTATTTGCAAAATCTGCGTCTTCTTTAGCTTTTGCCAGCTCTAACTCAGCTTGCTTGCGTTCGGTAATATCGGTATGGGAGCCGATCATCCTCGTGGGTGTGCCGTCTTTAAAAAGAGCAATTCCCCTAGCTAAAATCCATTTAAACGCTCCATCTTTACAACGCACGCGATGCTCGGCAATGTAGTGGGGAGTTGCGCCTGACCAATAACTCTCGACGACAGACATTACGCGATTAAAATCTTCAGGATGCATTAGCTTCATCCAAGAATCAACGTTTGGAGCAAGTTCGTGTTCTTCATATCCCAACATGGTTTTGTAACGAGTTGAGAAAAAGACCTCGTTAGTCGTACAGTCCCAATCCCAGATTCCATCGTTATTGCCTTCAAGGACAAGATGCCAACGCTTTTCACTCTCTTTAAGCTGTTGCTCGGCAAGATTACGGTTATAGGATTCGATCGCTAACACCACTAAATCACCAATCGATCTTGCAAAGCTTTGATCTTCTAAAGTCCATTCTCGTTTAGAGCCAATATGTTCAATACACAACACCCCGACCGTGTTTGCGTTCTGGCGAATTGGGATTTCCAGCATTGATGAGATGCCATACATTGCTAGATAGTCTACTGCAAGTTCACTAGTTCGAGGATCGTTTAGTACATCTACAATCGGAAGAACTAATTCGTTCTGTAAGGCTTCGAAATAATTTGGAAATTGGGCGATCGCTAGTTCGGGTTCGATGGAATGAATTTCAGAACTTAAGGTAAACTGGTTGAGGCATTCCCAATTATCGCTTTCGGGCTTTGCCATCCAAAGACTGACACGTTCTACATTAATAGTCTTTGCGACTGCCTCCGTTAAGCTTTTGATATTTGTCCGAAGATCCCCAAGCCTTAACTTCTCATCCCTTGCTAGTTTTGCTAATACTTGATTGTGGATGCTAAGTATAGTCGCACGCTTTGTTAACTCTTCTTCATGGTTACGCCGTTCGGTAATATCAGTATGCGATCCAATCATTCGAATTGGAACTCCATTCTCATCAAAAAGCGCTTTTGCTCTAGCTAAAATCCATTTGTAAGATCCATCTTTACAGCGCAAACGATGCTCTAAGGAATAGTACGGTATTTTCTTTTCTAAATAATCGTTTGTAGTCTTTAATGCTAAGTCTAAGTCTTCAGGATGAATTAAGCTATTCCAAGTATTACTCTGTTGAGATAGTTCTGTCTCTCCATAGCCGAGCATAGTCTGATAGCGCGATGAATAAAACGCTTCATTAGTTCGGCAATTCCAATCCCAGATTCCATCATTGCTACCTTCTAATGCTAATAGCCAACGTTCTTCACTTTCCTTTAACTGTTTTTCTGCTAAATTGCGATTACAAGATTCGATCGCAAGTGCGACAAGGTCAGCGATAGAACGAGCAAAGCTTTGCTCTAATAATGCCCAATTTCTTGGCTCTCCAGTATGCTCTAGAATTAACATTCCTACGATGTCATTATCCTGTCGCAAGGGGATTTCTAAAATCGAAGTAATCCCCAACTGAATTAGATAATCATCGGTCAAGTCAAGAGTCCGAGAATCGTTAAGGGCATCGTTGACGGAAATTGCTAATTCAGTTTTTAGCTTGTTGAGGTGTTTCGGAAAGGAATTAGCAGAAAAATTTGGTGCAATAACATGTTTTTCAGAGCTTAGCAAAAACAAATCAAGGCAAGTCCAGTCAGAAAGTTCTTTGCTGATTAACCAAACGCTGCTTCTTTCAATATTTAGCGTTTTCGCAACTGATTCAGTTAACTTCTGAACGCTAATGTCAAGCTTGCCTTGACGCATGGATTCGTCCTTTGCTAGCTCGTTCAATACGTGATAGTGATGACTAACTAAGACAGCTTTTTCTTGTAATTCTTTTTGGATAGCAATACGATCGCAAATTTCTTGTTCTAATTCTTTAGTCCTTTCTTCTACTTTAATCTCCAACGATCGCGAGTATTCTTGTAACCGATCGCGCGACTGACTGACTTGGCATTGCATTTGATTAAAGGCATCAGCGAGTATGCCTAATTCGGTAACCCAAGTCCTAGGAACGGGATTTTCAAAGTTATTAGAAGCGATCGCTAAACTCGCATCTCGTAATTGGGCAATTGGCTTGATAATCCATCGAGTAGTTTGGATACCCAAAATAATCAACGAAATAACTACAATAATGCATATCGATATTAGCGAAGCAATATCATGATTGGACTGAGATAGAATATCGGACTCTGGAATAACAATAAAAACATACCAATCCAATCCCGCAGAATCGCGATAGGGAAATACCTCAATCAGTTGCTTCTCAAGCTCGTTAGAGTTATTACTAATTTGACTGGCGCTTACTTTCGATACATAAGCCTCCAATTTCTTGCCCCCTTCGATCTTATTAATCCCACCTAATTGCCTATTCACGACAAGTAAGGATTCGCGAATCAGAGGGTTCTTGCTGTCAATTGCACTAACCCTTTGTATTTTGCCGTCCCGATCGATTGTAAATGTAGGCTCTTTGTTTGAAGTTGCGACTAAAAGCCCTGAGCGCTCGATTACAAAGGCAACACTGGAAGGACTGATTGGGGTTTTTTCAAGAAAATGGCTAATTCTGTCAAGATTTAAACTGGCTGCGATCGCATACTGCGGATTTCCTTGGCGATCGAAAATAGCTTGAGTTGCTGAAATCCCCAGATCGTTACTGTCAGCAAATGTGTAAACATCAGTCCAAGCCAAACTTTTAGTGGCGATCGCTTTTTTGTACCAAGGA
The DNA here is from genome assembly GCA_003242085.1 of Pseudanabaena frigida. GTDB lineage: Bacteria > Cyanobacteriota > Cyanobacteriia > Pseudanabaenales > Pseudanabaenaceae > Pseudanabaena > Pseudanabaena frigida. The sequence goes on from QBML01000010.1 coordinate 28,359, forward strand.
CGCGATCGGGGATCGTAAGATTTTTCAGTTTTAAATAAATGACCTAGGTCTAAATTACCAGTTAAACTAGCTACTGAGTCAAGTTCATACCAATTTCGCTGTGGAAAGTCTTCAGTTAATTTGACTGCCAACGTATTGTCTGATTGACGAAGCACCCCAATAAATTTTCCAGAAATATCCCCCAAAAATACTTCTCGGATAGAAGGATATATATTCGCCAGTGTTCTAAACTGTCGAATGATTTCTATGGATTTACTCGTGTCAAGTGGCTGCCCTTTTTGTGATTCAGCATTTAGTTTAACTATTTGCATTGGTGTTTGCAAATAGTCATCGATATTATGTTTTAAAGATTGAACCTCATTAGCTCTTAGCTTATTGCTGAAGTCATCAGCAGTCTTTTTGCTATTTTGAAAAGAGAAATAGCCAATAATCCATACAGCTAAAATTATTTGAAAAATAAAAGGGAGAATTATGAGAGCCTTAATTGAGACTTTCCTAAATCTCGGTTTCGCTTGACCAGATGAATGTCGAGACATCTATGATTTAACGTTGGATTTGTGGAATCTCAATCAACTATAAGCATCTATTTTGGCTTAAATTATCTAAATATATTAGTTATCTGCGATACCTACACCAATAAAACAGAAGTTTCCTAGCAAATTATTTCGGTATCGCTAGAGATAACTGGATTTTAGAGCTAGGACATCTGAGCTTTTCGATCGATATACTTATTTTTATGTATATTGAGCGAAATTGTTATGGGGTCTATACTTCGCTCAACAAGTAGAAACTAATAATTGAGCGGAGATAGAACCATAAACATATTGAATGGAAGTTAAGTCAGCTTGTAGCAATCCTCAATGAGATGTGAGAGGTATCGATACTTTGGCAAACTCAGTACCTCACTTTGCTCGGCTAGCAATAATAATCGTTAGCTGAACGAAGCTAAGCCCAAGATTCTCATCAATGATTTTGAACTGCTTTTCAAAATCTATGCAGGCGATTTAAACCCAAAATAAGCGATCGCTTTTTGAATATTTAGCCCCCACCGACGATAGTGACAATTTCTAGGCGATCGCTGTTTTGAATAGTTGTTTTTCCCCAGAGTTGTCGATGTAAAATTTCGCCGTTATGCTCTACGGCAACTAGGCGGGGATTGAGTCCTAAAAACTCGAGCAATTCGATCATTGTCAGATCTGGCGCACATGTGCGATCCTCTCCATTTACTTGCAGCGTAATCATAAATATAAGTTTAAGTTTTGCGTTCGCTAATTTGATTTCATCCTGAATGGTGAAGCTTTCGATCGCATCTAGCTAAAGAAAACTTCACACAAACATTAATTGAGATGTTGTCATTACATCATCTTAGAGGTCTTATACTTCAATAAATAGCTAGGCATAATTAAAAACCAAAACCTGTGGCGCACGCTGCGCGTGCGCTACAGGTTTTGGGGTTCTATATTTAATCGCGCCCAGCTACTTACTAAAATGATACCTGTGTGTCTATGCCTCAACCAACATCAGCAAATACGCCAGACTCGCCAGCGATCGCATCAGCCAATAACGAAATTAATCCCGAAATTGGTCTAAGTGCATCTGAAGTCGCCAATAGAAAGCAACGCGGCGATATCAATGTCGTGGTTATGCGATCGAGTCGCACCTACAAAGACATCTTCCAAGAAAACGTCTTTACTTTGTTTAACGTTACTTTTGGGTTTGTTTTAGTCTTAATGATGGCGCTCGGACAGTTTACCGATGCGATCTTTTCAGGATTTTCGGTATTTATGAATATTCTTGTGGGTGTAGCGCAAGAAATTCAGGCAAAGCTAACCCTCGACAAACTAGCATTGCTATCGGTGCAAAAGGTCAAGGTACGTCGCGATGGCGAATCACTAGAGATTCCTGTAGGTGAGGTGGTGCGTGACGATCTGATCGAACTTAATCCTGGCGATCGCGCTCCTGTGGATGGGGCGGTGCTGATTTCCCAGAATGTGGAAATGGATGAGTCGCTGCTTACAGGAGAGTCCGATCCTGTAGCGAAGCAGATTGGCGACATTGTGTTGTCTGGTTCTTTTTGTTTGGCGGGCAACTGCGTTTTTAGCGCCGATAAAATTGGGAATGAAAGCTATGCTGTGAAACTATCGCAGTCTTCGCGGGTGTATAAGCGCGTCTTTACACCGTTACAGAAAAAAATTGATGTTCTCGTCGAAATTTTAGTCCTCGTACTGATTGTGGCTGCCTTTTTGCATGTAGCTTCCAGCCTCAATTCAGGGCGGACGATGGTAGATACCATTCGCTATGCCTCAGTAATCATCAATAGTTTTGTACCCGCAGGATTAATCCTATCGATTAGCGTTGCTTTTGCGATCGGGGCAGTAGAAATCAGTAAACGACGTACCCTGATTCAAAAAATCAATGCTGTCGATTCGATGAATAGCGTAAGGATTTTATGTACTGATAAAACAGGCACTCTCACTCAAAACAAGCTATTAGTCAAGTCAATTGTGCCTTTAGGTGATACCGACGAAGACTCTTTGCGAGAACTAATCGCGCTCTATACAAATCTCATGGGGACTCAAAACAGCAGTGCTAAGGCAATGGCAGCTTTCACTGATAAACCCCGATCGCAGTCCCAATTTGTAGGCGAGGTTCCTTTTAGTTCTAGCCGTAAATGGGGCGCAATTACCATTGATATTGGTACGACAATTATGGTCGGAGCGCCCGAAATCTTGATTACTAATCCTGAAATGCTGGAGCAAGCAAAACAATATGGTCGTCAAGGCTTACGCGCGATCGCGGTAGTTACTAGCGAAGAAAATATTGACGTAACTGAGAAAAATCCTGCGTTACCCAACAATCGACGCGATCGCGGTCTGGTACTGCTAGAAGATAGTCTGCGTCCTGATGTGATCGAGACGATCGCCGAATTACAAAACAAAAATATTCGTCTCAAAGTGATTTCGGGCGATAGTGTCGAAACTGTAGCTTCGATCGCTCGCCAAGCAGGAATTGCGGTTCCCGATGATGCGGTCTTTACTCAAAAGACCTTAGAAGCTATGGATGCGACTACTTTCAGTCGTTCCGCAGCCTATGGTGCGGTTTTCGGCAGAATTACGCCAGACATGAAGCGTCGCCTAATTTCGGCAATGGTCAAGCGAGGTGGCTATGTGGGAATGGTTGGGGATGGGGTCAATGATGTTCCTGCCTTTAAGGAGGCACAATTGGCGATCGCTATGAATGACGGCGCACAAATCAGTAAAGATGTTGCTGATATTGTCCTACTCGATAACAATCTTTCGGCATTGCCACAAGCCTTTAGCGCAGGTGATGACATCAAACAAAAGATTCTCTCTTCAGCTTTACTTTATCTCACCAAAAATATCATGGTGATTGTCACAATTTCCTTTGCGGGATTTGTGCAACTTCCCTTTCCCGTTGAGCCGCGTCATATGACTGTCATAACTATGGCTGTGGTGGGCTTACCGACAATTTGGATTGCCTTTGGATGGATCAAACCGAAGAGGCTTGAGAACTTCCTGCGCGATGTCTTGGGTTACAGTTGTATTGCTGGGATCTTTGGTGCGATCGCGATGACCACGGGTTATGTGCTGTCTTACTACATCAGTGGTTGGGCATTGCTAAAGGTTCCTAATGGCTCCTCCATGCTTGATTCAGACACATTTCAAGATATTGCTAGAGGTCAGGCGCAATGTGTGAGTACCTTAATTGGAACGCTCTTCTGCCTATTTGTGTTTTGGAGCCTTACAAATATCTCTTTGTGGAAAGTACGAACATTTTTTAGGTATTCCACTTCCGCAATTCTCGGTGCTGTCTCAGTAGGTTTATCTTTTCTGCTAATGTTGCTATTCCCAAAATTTTTCCAAGTTGAAGTTCCCGATCAATTTGGTTGGACGATGATTATCTTTTTACCAACTTCTAGTTATTACTTAATGAGAATGTTGCAATCTAGTAAGCTATTTCGCCATTTACCACGCTATCTCAGTCAACCTTAATCTAGGGACTGCTTTGTACTAACTACTAATAGCTCTTCTATTTTTATAATCTAAAACTGATGAAATCTAGAATTCCCCAACGCCCGATCGCGATTACGATGCTCGCAACCACAATGGTTGGTATGAGTATGATTCTGATTGGCGATCGCATACTTAACTTCTATATCTATCGCTTACTAGAGGGTAACGATCCTATGGTGGGCAGTAATTCCGTTAATCTCCAGTTGGTATCAGGGATCGCTTTTTTAGGCTTTGGTATAGTACCAATTTTGTTAGCGATCGGGCTATGGTACTTAAAGTCATGGGCAAGATTTCTGAGTATTTGTATGTTTAGCTCGGTGATGTTTCCCGCGATCGCTACTTCTTTTAATTGGATTTCCCCACCTTCGGCGACCAAACTTCTAGAAATTCCTAATGTTTTCGATGATGTTTTTAGTGTGGATACATCAGAGCCAGTCTCACGGCTAATGGTGCTAAATCCATACATCGCCGTTGGCAGTGCGATCGCTATTGCAATTTTGCTCACCCCTGCGATCGCTAGATCGTTTTATCATCGTCATGGTTCTACGGAGCCAGAAGATTAGATGCTCGAAATTATTTCAAGAAGATCTCAACTTGTCAGGAATTTTTATTCCATACAAAAACATATGGAGTATTTCTAGCGGTGACATAGGTGGACTATGAATCATAATGTCGTCATGACTGGGATGGAGATGAAAACGAATATTTCGCTCATCGTTATTATGATCTGGCAGATTGAGATCGATTCTTAGAAAAGGAACTGCAATTTCATCTTCTCTTTTAGGAAACCTAATTTCAAAGTCGAATGCTATAATTTGAGCGTGTCTAGTGGTTTCATCGATAGTAATGGCAAAATCAAACCAGCAACCGTTATAAAGTTTGAAATGTGGGATATTTAATTCGCGATCCTGATTTTTATCTCCACCCATAATTTCTTGATAGCCACTTTTTGGGACTTGAGAAGATGGAGACATTTTAACTAACTTTAAAATTTCATCTAGCTTTGCATTTAATATCTTGTCGTCACTTGCAGATGTCAGGCATTTTACAATCTCAGCTCTTAAAACTTTTGCACTTTTTACTTCAAGGAGTGTATTGCCAAGAGAACGCTCTTGAATCCCCATACACATCTTTTCCCAACTATTTTTGGCGCTCAAGCAAGTCACCTCGATTAAGTAAAATTAGCCACTCCCCATATTCTGGATCGGTTGGAAGTTGACGATTTTCAGCTAAAGCAATCACTTCGTCATTAGTTTTACCTGTCCATTTTTGTAGTGCTGCTAGACGGCGATCGCATTCTTCATCACTAAGTATTTCTGCATCTTTTTGTAAGTAATATATTCTTGCACCTAACCAACTCACAAAATTAGGAGCATTATGGAGCATTAAGTAATTAGCTTGCTCTGAAAGTACGAGTAACCCGCCCTTATTACCTTTATCTAATCGACTTCTCAAAGCATCGAAAATTTTCCATTCATTATTATCCCAATCATCTAATTTCCATAGCAAAAAATATTCTTCTGATGCTTCACTAATTTGATTAATTAAATCTCTTGCTCCAAACTTACCAGATATAGTAACTGTATTACATTCACTAAAAATCTCGATAGTATCTTGCAATTCTGTAACTATCGATTCTATATCATTAATATCAACAACAAGAATCATCCAGATATTTCCATCTGGTCGTGCCCCAATTCTTTGCAATAATTCATCTACGGAAGACAGTTTATCGATTAGCACGTCTCTTTATTCTCCTTGTATTTTCTATAAGTGGAACTAGTATTGGATGAATAGCAAAACGTTGACGAGGATATCCATATTCTAAAATATGCCCTGTGAGCATTAATTCAAAATCTTCAGAAGTTCTAGGAGAAAATGATTTTTCAGTCATAACTTTAACAAGAATATCTATGCTTAAATCAGCTAACCCAATTGTTTTTGAACGTTCTATAGCTGCAATTGCTTGGTTTGCATGTTGTTCCATAATTAGATCTGAGCCATCCATATAAGCATCTTCAATTGCTGCTTGACTAAGAGACATCAAATCTCGTAAAACCCCTCCAGAATTCAATATTAGTAATTTTCTTGCCCCTTGATTAATGAGGTTTTCAGGATCTCGTACCTTAAAAACCTCTACAAAAAATTGTCGTGCTTCATCATCTTCTAATACATCTAAATATGGCAAGAAATAAAAATTCTCTGTGTTTTTTGCAATATTTACCCTCTCCGTGTATAGCGCTACAATAGAACCTACAAGAATTGCTCCAAGTCCATGTTTATTAATTTCAATTACGTCATCAAGAACAGGTTTAACAAATGTTTTAGCTTCTCTTAGCCTATCTAGACTATCAAAAAGAAATACAACCTGTTTGGCTAGTTTCTCATTAACGAATGTACTTGTCTTGATAAAAGCTTGTAAAACTGAACTTCGATTTTCTCGCGTCTCAGTAGTAGTATATGATTGGGAATTTCCAGTGTTTAGCTTACTCCCTATAGCCCCCATACCTTGAGCTAATCTTTGTTGATGGTGCGTAACAATTTCGCTATTTCCATATAGTAATCTCTCAAATATTCTCTTGGAATCATTTAGTTCAGAGGTATTGTATCCTTGCAATGTTTTTATTAATTCAAGACCTGTTATTGCAATTAAAGCTCCAGATTGGAGCTCGGAAATATCAGTAAAAAGACTAATATCAACATAGATAGCTTTAATATCTTCTAACTCATTTAAAGCCTCTTGCGTTAATAGTAATTGTGTTGTTTTTCCCGAACCAATACCACCAAACAATAAATGTACTGAAGAAGGACGAAGTGCAATTTTACCAGTAATAACTCCTACAGGATTATCGGGCAGATTGACATAAAATCCCCGCTCGACAGCGCGTTGAGGATTAGAAGTACCTTCAAAAGCTGATATCAGCCTGCGGAAAAGTTTCAGGCGATCGGACATAACATTTTTAATGAAAGGTTAGTGCTTATATATTAACGGATTAATTGATGAACTGAAATCATTGAGGATTTATAGCATCCTTAGGGGCTTAGCATTTGCGCCACAATTTTTAAACTCACCACAGAAACCTTGATCCGCAAATGCTAAGCCCTCTTGCCTTCATAGACAAATTGTCCCTGCGTTGGAAGTTTTGAGCTTAGCATTCCCAAATTAAGATGACCTAAGAATTATAGATTGTGGTGGGAATGCTAAGCCCCTACATCTCCATCGTATGAACGTGAATAAATAATAACCTAACCTTTCTTCACCAAAAGCAACTCCTCAGCCGTGAAGTCTTCAAAGGCGGCTTGTTGACTGGCTAATAGCTCAACTGTTGCATCAGCGATATCATTATTTGCCGCAGCGCGATCGCGTAAACGTTGCTGTAAAACTTCCACAGATGTGGTGCAGTAAATGATTTCTACAGGGATGTTTTGAGCTTTAGCGGCGGTGATCGCTTGACTGCGTAAACTAATGCGATCGTACTTCGCATCTAGAATTACGGTGAAACCTTTGCTAGCTAACAAAGCTCCTAACTCCGCTAATCTACCATAAGTTTTCGCAGTCATCTCTGGCGTGTAAATGTCATCACTACCCCGCTCCATTAACCCAATTCCCGCAATTTGCTTACGAATTGCATCCGATCGCAGATAAATGGCATCTTGCTCAGAGGCGATCGCTCTTGCGGTTGTGCTTTTGCCAGAGCCAGATACACCCGACATGATGATCAATTTGCCTTGTTTGGGCTGAGTATATTCCCACGCCAGTTTGTAATACGCCGAAGCTTCTGTTTGAGCATTCGCTTTCACATCCGCAGAAATATTTGGATCGTCGAGTAAAAAAGAGGTTACTTTAGCGCGAACATAAGCTCGCATACTGCAATGTAAGGGCAATAGTACGGCTCCTTCATAATCGCCAGTGCGTTCTAGATAGGTATTCAGGAAGATATTTGCTAAATCTCTTCTACCGCGAAATTGTAAATCCATTAATAGAAATGCGGCATCGTACAGGACATCACTATTGCGGAATGGTTCATTGAATTCGATACAATCAAAAATCTGGATTTGATCTTGATAGAGACAAATATTTTTTAAATGGACATCGCCATGACATTCGCGGACTTTGCCCTTGGCAATGCGATCGCTAAATAAGTCAGCATTCTCTGCAAAAAATTTCTCAGTATAGGCATGGGTTTGAGCAAGCTGTTCCTCAGTTTGAGCAATGCCTACGTATTTCTCTGTAGAAGCGTAGTTATCATTGGCTACAGCTCTCACAGCTTCCGCTGTGCCAAAAGTATTGATATGGTCATTGGTTAGTGCATTCTGATGGAATACTGCCAACTGTTCGCCGATCTGTTTCACATGGTCAGCCGTCAGCCTGCCCGAAGCAAACATCTCAATGAGCAAATCCTCTTGCGAGAATTCTGGCATGGCGATCGTGTATTCTACAGGTGTTCCTGTCCCAGTTTTATCGAAGTGATATTTCCCATCTGTTTCGATAATCGGTAAAACTGAAAGATAGAGGTCAGGAGCTAGACGGCGGTTAAGTCGAAGCTCTTCTTCACAGAAATGTTTGCGCTTTTCCAATGTGGAAAAATCTAAGAAGCCGAAGTTCATTGGCTTCTTGACTTTATAAGCGTATGATCCTGTTAGCAGCACAAAAGAAATATGAGTTTGCAGAAGCTGAATTGGCTCGGTGACAGAATGTTCGTAAAACTCAGGCGAGAGCATTTGCTCAATGATGGGCGGTAATGACATAGTTATATTGATGCTGCGATTGGATAATTCGATCTTTGTAAAGCAAAGCTTATCTAAAGAAACTATTTAAGAATTACTTTCTGTAGTTAAAAGCTCTAAGAGATCCCCCTCACCCCCCCTTAAAAAGGGGGAAGAATTGATTAACTCTCCCCCCTTTTTAAGGGGGGCTGGGGGGATCTAGAGAATTCTTAAATAAGTTTATTTGGTGCTAGCTATATTAGCTAGGCTTTTTATAGCGCGTTAGCCAAGTGAAGAATAAAATTGGCATTGAAACTGCCACTAGTGACTCTGCCCAGAAAAATGAGAGGAAATCTGACAATCCACCAAGAGGCGGGACACTAGGCTGAAGATTTCGCACCGCAGGCAAGGCAAACAACATCCCCGCAATGAGAGTAAACATCCCAAATTCAATTGGACGTGGTTGCCAAACTACAATCATTGTCATCGTAAAAATTACCAAGCCAATCAACCACATAGCAATCATTAAAAAGATCGAGAAAGACTTGGTAATTACCGATCGCGACACATTTACGCGCAAGCCAATATAGCTATCAGAAGACTCAAATTCAGCTTTAGGAATGTAATCAACATCAATGTTATAGCCTGAGATTGCTCCATAAAAATCAACTGACATGGGAATTTCTTCTTTCTCATCTTTGGGATTGGTGAAAAAGAGAAAGAAATCAGAGCTATGCACATCAAAGGGATAATCACTAACCCTTCCTTTAGCTATAGAGAGTGAGCCTGTCACCGCATCAGGAATACGATTTTTTTCAAGCGTGGCTTCCGCTTTACCACTTTCGATACCTGTAAAAAACTTCAACTCTTTAGTGAGGCGCGCATCTTTAACATATGTGCCTTCAGGGATGGGGACAAACCTAAGATTTATCTCTGACTTGATCGGATCGACTCCCAACAGACTAACAGCAACATTGATCCGATTTGGTTCTTTATCATCACCAAAGTTCAGATCAGCCGATCGCTGCGTGCGATCATTTTGATAAAAATAGAGAGCACCAGAAAATGCGCCAATAAAAAGTACCAGAAAAAGCAGGATTATAAAAATTCGCTTCATCAAAAGCTTGCGATTTGTATCTGCCATATAATTTCGCCTAAGAGATTAATCACTAATCAGACTACCCCACTTTGCGCTCAGTCACTAGGGTGAGGCTTGTCCATCCTCCTTTATCGTCATAGGCTCGGATCATCCGTTGATGCAGGTTTGGCTCTAATAGCCACGATAAAGATAGGCGAAATGGCTGACGGGTGATTATCGCCTCAGGACAAGTTATCGAAGCCCCATCGGGCAAGAATAGTGTTTGTGTCGGCAATTTATCGCGATCAAAGTGCAATATTTGCGGATTGATCGCATCAATCGTCGCGATCGAGGTGATGTTTCTTACTCCCATTTGATTCTGCATTTGTAATGACATTATGACAAGATCGCCATCTTTTTTCCATTCTGTAATAGTGCAAGAGACTGCTGGTTCGAGCCAATCAGATAAGAGCACAATTGCTTCACCTTCCCATTTACCTAGTAAAGCATCAAGAGTTAAAGCTGGACGTTCGGGTGTGGCTCTCTGCGGTAAATGTTCGCGTATGAGGACAAATCGCTCCAGTTGACTAGATTGGTTATAAAGCGTGACCAAACGCATACGCCGATCGCCATAGATCAAGCCCAACTCCGCTCCAAATTCTGTATATGGGGCAAATTGCAAAGCCCCTTGCGAAAAAGCACCACTCTCAAAAAAAACAGTGCTTTTGTTAAGTGAGCGATATTCTAAAACCAAATCATCGGGATGACCGTCATAAAAGCGGCGCACAACTTGGCGTACTGTTCGATTATCTTCCTTAAGTTCCAGAGTAGTTTCACTAGGAATATCTTCTAAAATTTCGCCTCTTGTAGATAATCGAGTAAATGAACCTTGCCAACAACCAAGATTTTGCAGCAAACATTCCCATTGCGATCGCATAGTTTTTTATTCATTAAAATTAGATTACATATAGCGTCGCCTATTCTAACTTAGACAGTTGTTGTTAACTTGTTAAATCAGACAAAAAGAGCAAAACCAAAACAACTATTTTTCTTAACTCTCAACTTATATTTTATTTTGAAAACCTTTGTAACACTAGCATTGCAGACAGTTATTTTTAATGCTAAACAATGTAACTAAAGATTATAAAAAATAAGGTGTTGTGATGGCTGAGGATAATTCAATAGGATTAGCAGAATTAATCGAGCAGGTCAAACAAGAATTGCTATCAACCTCTATAAATAATAAAACTGAGATTCCCTTTCTTAGTGTAGATTCAGTTGAGTTGGAGCTACAAGTTACGGTGAAGCGAGAGGGAAAAGCAGGAATCAAAATTCAAATTTTAGAGGCTGGTGGCAGTATAGGTCGAGATGATGTCCAGAAAGTGAAAGTGTCGCTCTCGCCTTTACTCAGTAAAGAGAAACTGTTGGAAGATTATCAGAAGCGTCATCCTGAGCGAATGCAAAAACTGGCTGACAAAAGTTTAGGGGCATTGTTTAAAAATGTTGATGATGGTAGTTCAGTTGGTGATCAGTTCTAATTTAGGAAAAAGCAAAAGGTTATGGAACTATTCAAACTACGTTTATCTCCTGTAGAGATGGCTAGCCGATTAAAAGCAACGGTAATTCATTCTACTGCGGGTGAACAGGAGGATGAATCTTCTTTGCCGTTTATAGATAATGGGAAAGACTGGCGAACTACTTTAATTAAAACATTGGAATCAGCTAAGTTCAACGCCAATGATTTCCAACAAGATGGAGAGCAGGATTGGATGGTGAAAGCTGGTTTTTTGACGGAAGATCGACAGGCTTTTCATCCAGACTTACTTAAAAATATTGGGCGATCGCTATATCAATCCCTTTTTCCCTCAGGGGGAAAGTTAGAGAGTATTTTGAAATCAGCTCTCCACTTTTCCGAATCTAAAAACACTAATTTGCATATTCAGTTAACTTTTCAGGAAGACTCGGTAAGCCGTTCGCGCTTTGCTGACTATCCTTGGGAACTTCTGCACGATGGCAAGAATTTTTTAGCTCATCGGCGGGTTACTTTCTCTAGATACATAGCCTATGAGTCAGTTCCACCTAATCTTCCCGCTACTGAGAAACTCAATGTTTTGCTTGTCTCTTCTGCGGCTTTTGATGCAGATCAAGGGTTAAAAAAACTATCAAAGCAAGAACAGCAAGCTATTGCGTTAGGTTTAGAGAAAGCACAAACCTATGGACATATTAAATTAGTGCAATTAGAGTTTGCAACGCTCCAATGTTTGCGAACATATCTAACTGAACATCAAGGAATTGATACCCCTCATGTTTTGCATTTTGATGGTCATGGATTGTTCGGTAAGCGATGTCCAAACCCACAGTGTCGAACTATTCATAAAGGAATTAAGGTAGAGCGATGCAAAGTTTGTAGCACTCCTCTACCTGAAGCTCAAGGGTATTTAGCCTTTGAGACAGATGCAGGTTCACCAGACTATGTTAGTGCAGAGGAACTTGGATTTCTCTTGCAAACAGCAACAGCTACGGACGGGGCATCTCAGTCGTTCGGGATTACGTTAGCAGTACTGAGTGCCTGTCAGTCAGGTATGTCTGTAGTTGGCGATTCAGTTTTCAACGGCACTGCTCAAAACTTGATCAGTCATCGTATACCTGCTGTTGTCGCTATGCAATATTCTGTCTCAGTTGATGGGGCAACAAAATTCGCCGAACAATTTTATAGATCGCTGGGACAAAAAAACTCTCTTGCCCTAGCAGTAAGTCAGGGACGAGAGGCAATGGGGTTGGCTACCCAGCAATGGTTTCGTCCAGTACTTTACCTCCGTTGGGGGGATAATGTTGGGGGACAAATTTTCGATATTCTCCCGCCAAGTGATTTACGGCAGTTGCCGAGAAGGAGACTCGTTGGGATAGCTGCTTCAGTTACATTTTTGATTTTTGTATTACGCATTCTGGGAATGCTGCAAGGTCTAGAACTTAAGGTATATGATCGCTTAATGGGTTTACGGCTTCTTGATGAAGGGCGAGATGATAGTATACTAATTGTTCAAATTACAGACAATGACGTAAAAAACCAGAAGACTCAAGAAACTGTTGGGAACCTTCAAAATACAACTTTGAATAGTCTTCTAGAAAAGTTAGAAGAATTTCAACCTAGCCTTATCGGATTGGACGTATATCGAGATTCCGCAAAAGATACTATTTTGGGAAATCGTCTTAAGGGAGATCTTATACCTGTTGTGGGTGTTTGTAAGGTTCCATATAGAGATATAAAAGGTGATACCCCTTCTCCTGATATTCCACCAGCAAGAATTGGATTCTCCGATTTTACTTATGACAGTGACGATGTTATCCGTCGTTATGTAATGTCAATGGAGACGAAAGAGAATGCTACTTGCACAGCGAAGGAATCATTTAGCCTCGTGTTAGCAAAGATGTACCTAAAATCAAAAAACTATCAATACAAGAAGCCAATTTACAATCCATACGAAACCTTAAAATTTAATTCCATATCTTTTCTACAAATTCAAAGCCCAATAGGTGGCTATCAGACAGAAGATATGACAGGGTACCAAGTGCTACTGAATTATCGATCAAGAGGGCCAATTTCAATTGACGGAGATCTATGTTTTAGCCAGAAAATCGCTAAATGTGTAAATGTAGAGGATATTTTAAATAATAGAGTGGAGGCAGAAAAAATTAAGGGTAAGATTGTATTGATTGGATACAGTGGTACAAATATTTCAGCAACTCGTGATAGTCACATGACCCCTTATGGAAATATGTCGGGGGTATTGATTCACGCAAATATGATTAGTCAAGTAATCAATACTGTCAAAGATGGGCGATCACAGCTCTACGCTTTTCCTCAAGGAGTTGAATATCTTTGGATATTTTGTTGGTCTCTGACAGGCATTTTTCTTACCTATATCTTCCGATTTTCTTGGCAAAAGGTAGCGATTTCAATTGGTGGTGAATTGTTAGTTTTAAGTTTTATCTGCCTTGGAAGTTTGAGTTGGGGTAGTCTCTGGTTACCACTTATTCCATCAGTACTGGCTTTGATGTTAGCGAATGGAAGTATACTATATATTGTTTATCGACCTCACAAACTGATTTCTAATTCAAGGACAAAAACATGAATCAAATCAAGAGCAGAAAGTATATTATTCCCTGTTTTTGTGGTGTGGTGTTAGCTGCCAATACCATTTTAGCGATCGCAACTCCCCAATTTCTGTTTGCCGAAGAGCTTAGCATTTGGGAAAGACTCTACAATTTATTTGCTAGTTCGCATCCACAAGGCGAAGCTGGTAGCCGTCAGGATGGCGGGGCAAGGCGCGATCGCTGTCCTACTGTGACTAATCCTCTAATGGCGATCGCACCTATCGATGTTAAAGGAAACTTATTGGTCGGTAGAACTATTTCCGATCGCCCAACTTTTTGGTTTTACGTGCCTTATTCACCTGCGGCAAGAAGAAGAGCCGAATTTGTGATTATTGATGACAAAGAAGAAGATTTTTACTCAGCAACTTTCATGCTAGATCGACAACCAGGGATCGCAAGTTTACAGTTGCCTTCGACCGCACAACCATTTAAGGACGGCAAAAAATATCAATGGGTATTTTCAGTTATTTGCAACCCTATCAATCGCTCTGGCGATGCAACCGTTAATGGATGGATAGAGAAAGTTCCAGTAAGCAAATCTTTAAATATAAAGCTGAAAACTGCAACCCCAAAAGATTTAATTACTATTCATACTGATTTGGGTTTGTGGAACGATACGCTAACGGCGTTGGCTAACTTTGGCAAAGAGAATCCTGAAAACACAGATTTTCAATCTAGTTGGATCGCTTTGCAGAGTCAGTTCGGCTTAAAGAATTTTCATTCAAAAACTTGGATTACATATGCTTTACCAGAGATAGGACTTACTAATAACAATTCTGCACCACCGCAGTCTCAGCCAACAATGTTACCTGTTCAGACAATTATTGATAACCTTAGAAATATGGATCTAACGCCAATCCCGAAAACAAAATAGAAAGAATTTTGTCAATCACATCGCTTATTTCCATTCACCCTGCAAAATAAATCCTGCCCAGTAAAATGGATTTTGCCAACGAGGATCTTTGCGAATTTCTAGTTGAGCTTTGCGGAGGGCTTGAGAGGCAGGTAATTTATCTTGAAGCATACCCTTATAAAAAAGTTTCATGAGTTCGGCAGTTGCCGCATCATCCACGCTCCACAGACTAACAACTACACTTTTGGCTCCCGCATACATAAATCCTCCAGTCAATCCAATCAGCCCTTCGCCATTAATTTCCTTGCCAAGTCCTGTACGACATCCGCTTAAGACAACTAGATCTGCCGATAACTTGAGGTTAAAAACATCGGGAGTTGATAGTAGACTACGTTGTTGGAGATCTCCACTCTCATTTAGTAGAGACAGCACCATGCCAGACCTTTCAGGGAATTTTGTATCTAGAGTGCCATGCGTTGCAAAATGAATGATGCGGTATTGAACAACTGCTGGATCGATAGCGGCTTGCCGACTGGCGGCTGAACCAGTTAGCTGAGTAACATTGGTGGCTGGAAGGAGGCTGCTAATCTGGTCTGCTTCAATTTGCGTACTTGGTAAGCGGGGATAGAGTTGCTCGACACGAATTTCATCGAGAAGAGGTTGAGAGCCATCAGCAAGGGGAAGTTGTTTTTTAGTTGATTGTGGCTGAGAAGATTTGCTTACCATCCGATCATCTGCATAGCCAAAAACGGGATCGGCAAAGATCAGGAGCGTTTTAGATGGTGAAAGATCGCTAGGTTTGTTTTTTCTAAGTGCTGCAAATACGGATGCAGATGGGAGCATCACAATTTCATGTTGAGATATCAAAGAATCGCTTAAGGCTTGTTTATCTGGATTTAAAGTTGGACTAGGTAATGCACTGAACGGAATATATTGCAGGATGCCATCAGCAACAATTAGCAATCGCTTATTAGCTATGCGATTGGCAGCAGCCCCAAGTAACATTTGACTTAATTCCTGACCTGCTTTTGCTGCCTTTGTAGATCGCACTCGCAAACTGGGAACGGTTAAGAAGTTGTAAAAATTTCTAGCAGAATCCTCAATGTCAGATCGTTTGGATAATTCATAGCTTTGGATATCAGTCTTGCTGACAACAAACAGATAACTGCGTTCTTCACCAAGAGAGTATTCCAATAATACAGAATCATTATCTAGTATTTGTTGTTGGATTTCAGAAAGCTTTAAGGTACGCTCTAAACCTTTTACTCTTTTATCTGTATTACTTCTAATGGAGTTGGAATCATTGCGATTGCTACTATTAAAGAGTGCTAATAAACTTCTCCCACGCGATTGTTCGCTAACTTGTAAAGCTTGCTGTTGATGTACATTGTTAGGATTTTGCTTGTGTAACTGCATTAACAAATCAATGTAGAAATCATAGAATTTCTTCCTCGCGGTAAAGTAAGAAGCAAGATCAACATATGACTTAAACTGCTTTCGATTGGATAGCGAAGTATCTTGTATAGGTATATCAAGAGGGAGTGGTTCAGATTCAATGATTTTGATAGCAGTCTCGATCTGTGTTATTGATCTAGCTAAATTATTCCGCGCTCTTTCTATAATTGCTATTTCAAGATGACTATCCGCTTCTTCTTTTAAATTAGCAGTCTTACGGCTAATTAATAAAGACTCGTTAAAGCTTTGAATCGATTGATTAAACTGACCTAAATCTTGTTGGATTTTACCGATTTTACCAAATATTATTGCTTTACTCTTTGGATTGTTACTAATACTTATAGCCTTTTTATAGTACTTAATCGCTTCAAGTTTTTTATCTAAGTTTGAGAGAGCATCACCAATACCTTGTAAACTTTCCTGTAAACTTGTATTAATATTATCGCTAGGTGATAAATTTTCTTTTGCTAACTTTTTTAAATTTGCTTCTAAGTCTTTTAATGATTGATAGAAATAGTTTAGCGATATCTCATTTTCACCAATTTCTAAATATTGCTTGCCAAATATAGGTTTCAAACTTAAATATTTATCAGATATTTTATCTTTATCCAGAGGTTGATTTAAACTAATTTTTAAGGTTGCTTCAGAGAATCGTACAGAATTATCTAGATCCAATTTCTTGTTGGATTTAATAGTAGTAATTGAATCTTGGAACGGATCATCAATGTTGACACCAAGAAAAAAAGATGTAATTAATTGAAGTACCTCATCGACAGAAGACCTTTCTTCTCCTTTCTTTATTGAGAAATTCTCATTTGACGAATCAATTGAAGCTTGTAGATTTTCATTTACAGAGAATATTGACTTCTGGATATTCTCACTAGATATTTGAATGTTATTTTTATTTACAGAAGGCTTTGGCTTATTGAGATTTTCTCTGGTTTTTAAAAAAAGTTCTCTAAACAAATCAATAGAAATCTGACGATTTTTATGAAATAGCTCTTTTTCACCTAAATCATAATAAAAACCAGCTTTTTGCATATGATATAGTGCTTGAAAAAGTGCAATTTTAGATTTGTTATCATTTTGCAATAGACCAACATAGTTTTTTTTCAATGAAGATTGAACTTGGCTCAAAAGAATTAGTGCCTGTTGATACTCTCCTAATGATTGATAAGAAGAGCTTTGTGTTGCAGGAAAAATGGAAATGTAGAATGCTAAATTATCTGATTTTCCAAAAATCGCTAACTCATTTAGATAGGCTAGTGTGAATGCTAAATTATAAAAATCTATTGCTTTATCCAAGAAATTAAGAGACTGATAAATTCTACCAATTTTGAATAACACATGAAATTCTATCTTTAAATCTTTTTTTGCTTTTGCCAGTATCAAGCATTCCCTATAAATTTTAAGCGCTTGCATCTTAGAATCTATGGCATCTGATTTTGCTAGTTTTACAGCCTCATAATCTAACCTATCTAATTCATCTAAAAGTTCTATTAATTGGGGATTATTAGTATCAGCACTTTTGATTAAAGGTCTTTCATATTCTATTTCTGTGAAAGCTCCTGTTTTATTAGAGATTCCAACACTCCAAGATAAGAGACTGATAAATTCTTTTTCTCGAACATTAATTGTGACAATAACTTTTCTAGGATCTGTCCCAGGAGCAAGACCTATATTCAGATCCTCCAATAGACCGAGGCTATATAGATTCTGCAAGTCTAACTGTACGGTATTTTTGTTGAAGGCTTGCCTAGGCTTAGTCTTCAGCTTTCGTACAATATACTTGTTAATAAGATTGGCTATAGTTGTACTACCGACTACTGGTGTGCCATCTTTATTTACAGTTTTCCCTTCTTCATTGATAAAAGCATAATGAATACTTTCAATCGCACCTTCAGATATAACTAAATTAATATTGCCTTCAGGTGTGGCTTTGATATCGATAACTTGGGCTAACACGTAGCCTTTGTCTGTATAGTACTTTTCGAGTTCTTTAACTCCAACTTGGATATTTTTAAGATTAGTAATCTTTCCAATTTGTGATCCAAAAATGTGATTGACTACATTTTGCTCTAGTACTTGTGTACCTTGAGTTGTCACAGACTTGAGGACGGGGTTAGGCAATAAAAAGAAGGTTACACGCACACCAATATCAGTATCTTCAGGCTCAGCTTGAGCATTAGAGAAATAGCCTGTGGCAAATATGGCACTGATGTCGGCTTGTAGTTGAGTTCTCGTTACTGTTCCACCTGGTTTTGTTGCAATAATATCATAAGCTTTCTGCTCAAGGTCAGACGGTAAAGCAGGTTGACCTTTTGGAGTTTTGATTACAACTTTAGCCACTAATACTGGGACTTCAGGTTCTGCTGGGGTAGAAGTTTTTGCAGTCTCTTTCGATACTGGCTTTAGCTCACTCTTAATTTTTTCTCGAATAGCTTGAGCTTGCAAGCTAATAGATCGTGAAACATCCAATTTTTCAGCGATCGCCGATGCCCCAAACAAACCAATTACCATTTCAGATAGCGTAATGCAGAGAAAGAGAGATAGAGAATATTTAAATCTCTGAAATGGTTTGGATTGATGAAGCATTTTGTCAGATCGACTAGTAGCCGAGGATAAGAAAGCCGAACATCATAGCCTTAGAAATAATAACAAATAAAAAATGAAATTATTTCTAGTCACTATAATGACTCGCCAAAAACTCTACGTCAATACCCAATTTACACACAGCATTTCAGTAATCAAAAACAAGTCGATAGCTTAGATTTGCATAGTAATTTTATCTAAATATACAAGCTTATATTCCTTATTTTAAAAGGCTTTACAACTAATCTTTTAGTTTTTTTGCAGTAATCAAGTATTTACAAATTGTAATATATCTTTATTATGTAACTTTAATAAAAGTGAAATGGTCTAATAAAAGTTATAAAAAACAGAATTTATATTTATAAGCAATTTGAAGATCGATCTAAACAATCTCAAATCTGATTTTGAGTTAAGGGAATATCAATCGTAAATTCTGTACCTTTCCCCACTTCTGAACTAAAAGACAACTTGCCACCATGATTTTCAGTAATGATCTGATAAGAGATTGACAAACCTAAACCCGTGCCTTTACCCACAGCTTTAGTTGTGAAGAATAAGTCAAATAAGCGCGTGCGAAGTTCTTCAGGAATTCCTTTGGCATTATCAGAAATTTTAACTGTTAAGCGATCGCCGTTTTGATCTGTCTTTTGAATTTCTGTTTGGATTGAGATTGTAGAAACTTTGCCATCTTCCCTAAACCACTCTGGTTTGTCGTCAACCATTTGCCAAACTCCATTCTCCTGAGCATCCTCTTCGAGAGCGTCGATCGCATTAGTTAAAAGATTCATAAACACTTGGTTTATCTGCCCAGCAAAACACTCCACCTCAGGGATATCACCATAAATCTTCTCAACCTGAATCTCAGGACGGCTAGGAGTCACCTTAAGCCGACTTTGTAAAATCAACAAAGTGCTATCAATTCCCTCATGAATATCAACGTACTTGCATCCAGCTTCATCACTACGCGAAAACTTATTAAGAGATTGGACGATTTTCTGAATTCGTTCCGCCCCAAGCCTGATCGAACCAATTAATTTCACAAAGTCATGGGCTATGAAATCTATATCAATTGCTTCTAACTTTTCTTGGATAGTCTCATGAGCCTCGGGGTAGCAAATACGGTAGGCTTCGATAAGATTTAATAGCTCAGCTGTGTAAGTCTCAGCATAGGAAAGATTTCCATAAATAAAATTTACAGGGTTATTAATTTCATGGGCTATGCCTGCGACTAATTGTCCGAGCCCCGACATCTTTTCTGCTTGAATTAATTGCGATTGAGCGCTTTTAAGTTCTTGTAGAGCATGTTCTAGTTTTTCGGCTTGGAGGCGATATTTCTCTTCGGAGGCACGCACCAAAGCTTCAGCAGCAAGGCGTTCGGTAATATCACGCAAACTCCAAACTCTACCCGCACAACTATTCAAAATATTTTGCGGTTGTGAATAGCATTCCAAAGTTCTACCATCATCTAACTCCACGATTTCAAAACTATTTTGATCGCCACCTAGTCCTTTTCCGAAATTATGCAAATGTTTGGAAGAAGTAATTCGCTGAACTACATACTTGAGAATATATGAATCATCATGGGATGTAAAAATACGATCGGGAATGCGCCAGAGATCGACAAATTTTTGATTGCAAATAATAATATTGCCGACCGCATCTAGTACTAAAATGCCATCTGCTGTTGCTTCAAGGGTCGCTCCGAGTGCGGCAAAACTTTTATTGATTTCAGCTTCTGCTGATTTGCGATCGCGGATGTTTGTGCAAATATAAGTCGTGCCAATCACTTCCCCCGATGGGCTTTTGACAGGATTTACCCTTATACAAATTGGAATTTGCTGATTATTGCGATCGCGCATTTCTATTTCGCTCGACCAAGTACCACCATGCATGACAGCCGTATGGATAACTTGAGCAATTTTAGGATCGGCAAATAAGGACGAAAACGTTGTTGGTCTTTGCAAAGCAGACAAGCTGTAAGAGAACAGATCGTTGAATGCAATATTTATATAGATTGGATTTCCGATGCTGTCAGTAATGCAAATAGCATCATTAGCGCTTTCAAGAGCTGTCCCAATTTTGGTAAATGCATCTTCAATATATTTTCGCTCAGCAATTTCTTCTGCTAGCTGACGCTTCAGACTTTCTGACTGCCGATCCCCCAAGGCATAGCTAGCAACGATGATGCCACCAGCTGAGCCATCATCTGTGTACCAAGGTTGTACGACTAACTGAAAGATGTCTGATTGGTCGCCACGCGATACAATCTCAATTTCAGTGGAGTAATGCATCTGTCCACCGATCAGACAACGTTCTAATCCATGTCGATGAACGATCGCACTCGGTAATGATTCATAAATATTTGTCCCAATCAGCTTTAGGCGCGGGATGCCCAACATTTTGACCCAAGGCTGACTCACCAATATATAGTTCAGATCGCAATCAAACATCGCGATCGGGACAGGGCAAAACTCAACGAACCACCGCAGATACTTTTCTGCATGGTTAGCACGCGTTGCAATAGATCCCCACTGGACTTTAGGGTTGGCTTTTGCCATCCGAACCTTACTTTTCGAGAATTTTAGATCTTTACTATAGAGATTGTAGCGGTTTCCAAATTTTTAGAGTGTGTTGTCTGAACTATTATTTGTTTTTTCTAGAGTAAGTAGTTTAGCGTAATTAAAAAACAACCCCAGAAGTATGTGTCGGTGTAGTGGGTGACACATACTTCTGGGTTTTAAGGTTATTTATGCTAAGTCACTTACTCTTAGATAAGTTGTGGAGGTTTCGACTACTCTCAGCAATTAAGCTGAGAGTAGTCGCACCGCTTATAGAGGAATGAGTTGGTGAATGAATGCTCCACTTAATAACAGTTGTTAGGATTATTAGAAAGCTTGTTATTTGATTTGATTTCTAGTTGACTTGCTTACTGCTAGTAATATCACGCAAGGTAACTGTAAAGCCATCCCCTAATTTGACAACAATTATTTGATACCAGCTAATCGGATCCGAGGGATAGCATATTTCAGTGTTTAGTGTAATTCCCGTTTCTACGACATTAATTAATTGCTCAAATAGAACTGGGCTAAATCGTTCTAAAAATCTCCTTAATACTAATTTGCCAATTAAATCCTCTCGATTGCGATCAAAAATTCTGGCAATCACAGGGTTTACTACAAGGCAGCGAAAGTCTTCAATGCTTCCTGTGTTCGGATCTCGAACCGCTTGTAACGCAGCAATTCCATCGGATACGCTATTTAAAACGCTTGTGACTAGTGCTCTAGACTGATAGAGCATTTCTTCTGTCTCTTTACGTCTCGCAATTTCATCTTGTAGAGAGCGCTTATGACGTTGAATAGCTAGCTGATTTTCTAATCGTACTAAAACTTCTTCACTCTGAAAGGGTTTAGAAATGTAATCGACCCCACCCGACCAAAATGCTTTGACTTTGTCAAAGACATCATCAAGTGCGCTGATAAAAATTATGGGGATATCGCGTAGCTCCTCATCGGCTTTAAAAGCTTGACAAACTTGATAGCCATCCATGTCTGGCATCTTAATATCTAAGATAATCACGTCAGGGCGCTTTATCTTAGCCGTTTTAAGTGCCATACGTCCATTCGTAACGCTACGAACACTATAGCCAAGTGTGAGCAGTAAATCACTTAGTAGTTGTAAGTTTTCTGGAAGATCATCTACTAAAAGAATATTTCCTGTTAGCTCAATCGAAGGGTTATAGCTCATGAATTAATTTGGCTGTTCTAAAACAAGTATTGTACAAATAATTTTTGACCTCCCTTTAAAATTTTCTGAGCTTAGGCTAGGCTCAGTTACCATAGACAACCGATGACTGAACGAAGCCTATATCAAACTTTGTACAAATTTTTTTGGACTTTTATAGTATAGGTTCAATCAGGTCAATTAATTTCTCAAACTGAAAATTACGTGTAAGTTTAGATAGCGATCGCGCTAAAGCACTTTCTCGATCTGGGATTTCTTCAATTAGTTGCATAACGAGATTTTTATCAGCTTCTAGAGCCGATTTATACAATTGCATGATCCATCGATCGGGCATGATTTTTAACTTTTCAGATATTAGAGACATTTCTAAATAAACGTCAATTTTTTGGTCGATTTCCTGTGTATTTTCTAAAACTTGCTCGTATACATATTTCACCCCCAGATGCTTAGCAAGGGTGTCAAAAATGATTTGTTCTCTAAATGGTTTACGGACAAAATCATCACACCCTGTTGAAAGTACGATCGCCTTTTCTTCTTCCAAGACGCTAGCTGTTAAGGCAATAACAGCCGTGGCGTTGCCTTTGGTGGTGGACTTAATGTACTGTGTCGCCTCATATCCATCCATCACAGGCATTCGCATATCCATCCAGATCAAGTGCGGCTCCCATACATCCCAAATCGCGATCGCTTCTTGCCCATTGCTAGCTTCTTTGACTTCAAAGCCCATCGGGTGGAGCAACTTTGTCAATAGTTGACAATTAACAGGCTTGTCGTCCACTACTAAGATTTTGTAGGTCGGCTGGTTGGGGGCTAGCGATAATGCACGTCTTTTATTTGTGGGATCGTTAATTGATTCCTGACCGATTTGAGCCTGAATCTGAAATTGAAAACTAGTTCCCTGTTTAAGTTCACTAGTCACGGAAATATCGCCACCCATCAATTGTACAAATTTGCGACTAATTGCTAGCCCCAAACCTGTACCTTCTTGTTTTTCTCTACCTGCCTGAGCTTGTGCAAAGGAAATAAATAAATTAGATAGCTCTTCGGGAGAAATGCCCACTCCAGTGTCACGAATTGTAAAATCTAAGATGCATTCATTAGCGTTACAGTTGGCTAATTTGCTGACATTTTTTAAATTTAAATGGACTGTCCCCACCTCCGTAAATTTAATCGCATTGCCTAATAGATTGATTAAGACTTGACGGAGCTTGACTTCATCTGTACGAATATAACGAGGTACATCATGATCGCGCTCAAATACTAAATTGATGCCACCATTAGCGGCTCGGATTTGAAACATATCCTCTACATCATCAAGTAAATTATAGAGATCGAAATTATGCACATTGAGTGTTGATTTGCCTGCTTCAATTTTCGATAGATCGAGTATGTTATTGATAAGTGTCAGTAGATAATCGCCGCAACGGTAAATGATGCTGGCATTTTCATAGTGTTCTGTGGGCAGATTAGTGGTTCGCAACATTAATTGTGAAAAGCCAATCACGGCATTGAGAGGCGATCGCAGTTCATGGCTCATATTGGCGATGAAAGCACTTTTAGCTTGATTAGCCGCTTCTGCTTTTGTGGCAAGTGCTTTCGCGTTAGCTTCGCTTAGTTGTAGTTCTTGAGTGCGTTCAATTACTCGCTGTTCCAAGTCAATATTTGCTCTTTGTAAGCGCAAATTCGCTCGATCGTTTTCCGAAACAATGGCAAGTACTGACATTGTTGTAATTGCAATCACGCCCATAAAAAGCTGTAGCAATAAAACGGAGTTGCCTTCTACCGTAGATTTATAAAAAACGCCCAATTGATTGGCTGTTGCGTATGTGGCGGTCATGGAAATAAGCACGACCATGAGAGTGGTATACTTAGCCCCAAAACGAAAAGCTGACCACAGTAAGGGTGGTAGCAGTAAATATTCAATTGGTTGGTCTTTAAAAAACGAAAGATAAGAAATAACTATTAAACTGGCGATACTCGAAACTACTTCCCAATGCAGCCAAGACTTGATCTTGTAATCCTTGGGCGATCGCAACCAAACAAAAACAAGAGGAGCAAATAGCAGAACGCTAATGGAATCACCAATCCACCAAGGAAAAAAAGCCTTGGCTAAATTGTCACTCCAAAGCTTGCTCATAAATGAGCTGTAGGAGAGTATGCCAACGATCGGCTGAAAAACAGTTCCCGTGAACATCGAACACAATGTAAAAATTACTACATGGCGAACATGGCGTAGAGGATAGTTGCTACGGGTAAAATGGAGAATTAGAGAAACTGTAATTAATGCTCCAATCGTCGAGCCAATACTTGCGCCTATGGGAGGCAATATAACTGATAATCCCCGTTTGAGATAATTGAAATAGAGTGTTCCTAAAAAAACGCCAAACCAGCGCGATCGCCCCCAACTTAACAGCAAACCGACGACGATACCAGCCCCTGGCCAGACAGGAGAGGGAATGTTGGGGTTTTTAGGTATCGTATTGATTACTAACCAAGAGACTGAAGTATAGGCAAAAGCAATGATGAAGACTTCAATCCACCAACGAGGATTTTTGAACTCTAGACCAAATCGGGATAGAGTCCATTTTGAATCGGCAGGTATCTGGGGAAACTTTATTAGATTATTGGTCACAACTGCCTTTCCCTAACATAAAAATAATTTAGGATTGCTATATACACTCCGCTAATTCTAGCCAACGCTCGGTTGACTTATCGATCGCCTCAGTCAGTTCGGACAGACGCGCTGAAAGCTTTTGGATTTCTACGTGTCCACTGGGTGGATTGTGATAGAGCTTCTTCTCGAGTTGAGTTTTTTCCTCTTCGAGTTTTGGGATTTTTGCCTCTAGCTCCTCATATTCCCGCTTCTCTTTGTAAGAAAGTTGCGAAGGCTTTTTGGTTACAGTTTTTGGAGCTTCAGGAGGCATTGGAACTGAACTATTGGATTTCTGCTCTTTAGAGGATTTATTCGATTGTTCTTTTATATCATTAGCTTCTTTCTCAGATTCATCTTTTTTGTATTCCAAGTAGATAGAATAGTTTCCTGGATATAAGCGAACTTCTCCAGCAGCCTCGAAAGAAAATACCATCTCAACTGTTCGATCTAGAAAATAGCGATCGTGAGAAACTACGATTACGCAGCCATTAAAGTCTTCAAGATACTCTTCTAAAACTGCTAAAGTTTGTACATCTAAATCGTTAGTCGGTTCGTCGAGGATCAATACATTCGGAGCCGCCATCAATACTTTCAAGAGGAATAAGCGCCTCTTTTCACCACCTGAGAGTTTATTGATTGGTGCATATTGTTGATTGGGAGGGAACAGAAATCGTTCTAGCATTTGTGAAGCTGTAATCACGCTGCCATCGGCAGTCTTGACTAGTTCCGATACATCCTTAAGGTAATCGATTACGCGCTGGTTACCATGCTCGGCGAGATCGTCAGAATGCTGATCGAAATAGCCAAAATGAATCGTTGTCCCAATTTCTACGGTACCTTCATCGGGTTGCAATCTTCCAGTGATGATGTTCATCAGCGTAGATTTACCAGCACCATTACTGCCGATGATGCCAATGCGATCTTCGGGAGTGAAGTTATAAGAGAAGTCTTTAATCAGGGTACGATCGCTATAGGATTTACCAACGCGATCGAGTTCGACGACTTTTTTGCCAATGCGCCGCCCTGTGGTGGTGATATCGACTTTGGCATTAGCTTGTTTAAATTCCGTTGCTTGCAAAGCATGGGCGCGATCGATGCGTGCTTTTTGTTTGGTGCTCCGCGCCTTCGGTCCTTTTTTTAGCCATTCCAACTCACGGCGCAATAGTCCCGCGTGTTTGCGCTGCGTACTTAACGCTGATTCTTCTGCCTCTGCTTTCTTTTCTAAATAATAGGAGTAGTTTCCTGAATAAGTGTATAAATCACCGCGATCGATTTCGATAATCCGATTGGTAACTTTATCGAGAAAATAGCGATCGTGGGTAATCAGCAGCAATGCACCCCGATAACGATTGAGATAGCTTTGTAACCATTCCACCGAGAGGGCATCAAGATGGTTAGTCGGCTCATCCATCAGCAAGACATCAGGTGCAGATAGTAAAGCCGAGGCGATCGCAATGCGTTTACGATATCCACCAGAAAGACTACCGATTTTTGCTTCTAAATCTTCAATTCCTAATTTAGTAAGAACAATTTTGGCAGTGGTTTCTAAGTCCCAAGCGCCAGTTATATCCATGCGTTCGGATACTATTGACAATCGATCCAATAATCGTTCTTGATCGCCATGTCCGTGCGATAACTTATCAGAGATCTCTTCATATTCTTTTACTAGCGCCATTTGTTCGCCACTATCGGCAAATACTTGCTCTAAAACTGTAAGTTCCTCATTCAGGTCTGGCTGCTGCGGCAAATAGATAATTTTTGCGCTGGAATTTACCCATAATTCGCCACTATCGCTAGTCTCTAACCCAGCAATCATTTTTAGCAATGTGGATTTGCCCGAACCATTTGTGCCGATCAGCCCAACTTTGTCGCCTTCATCAAGGCTAAAACTGGCGTCTTTGAGGATTTCCTTAATGCCAAAATCTTTTTTGAGCGATCGCAGTGTAAAAAGTGCCATGCATTATTATCTATGAACTTAAAGTCTAGTTTAGCCTGATTTCGATGACTGCCATTGTCAACGAGCTTTGCACATGGTAAACCAATAAAGCAAAGAGAGGCAGTGCGAAGCACTACCACTTTTTAATTTATTGCTCTTTCAGCCGATACCAGAAAAGTGTCAGCAAAATGATTCCAGTTAGCAATCCGTAAATCGCACCGATAAAAAGTGTCAGAAAATATCCTAATTCACTCATTAATAGACTGCCAATTAGGACGCTGATATACCAACTTGCCGTGGTTCCGACAATCCACCAGTTTGACAGCTTGAAGTCTTGTCTTAAGATCGTCCACTGTGCTAATCCCATTGAAAAACCACGCAGACAAGTATACATCGCTAAAAAATCAACTGCGTCTCCATAGGTAATCGCTAACTGAAAACTCGCCCAAGAACTCAGATACCCACCCACGGTACCGCCAATCGAAGTCGTCCATAACCATCCCCTCCCCAAAATATATTTTCTGAGCGCTAGCCACTGTGCTGCCGCGATCGCCAAGCTCATCGCTGTAAAACTCAGTAAAATGCCAAGATTGCCTTGTATGTAATATGTGACGAAAGTACTGATTTTGCCGCCAACTGAGTAACCGATCGCGGTTGCTACAACCCAAAGCGGTAAAAAGCTCCAATGTGGTTTCCGTATGGTTAGCCTTTTTACTCTAAACTTTATCCTAAGCTTTTCTAGCAAAGATTTGAGCCTAATTAATGAGAAGACTATACTTTTTACTTCCAGGAACTACAAGTAAATTTGCCTGTGGTGGATTGTGGGCAGAATTAAAAACGCTAAGACTGACGCAACAGGTTTGTTCTGCGGAAGTAGTTACTTATCGCCAACGCGAGAAAGATCATCTATGGCTCGATGATTTGCTAAATACTGATGACACTAATCGCGCCTTAGATGATGTAATTTTTGTGATGTGTTGGGGCTTTGACGTTGCCAAACTAGCTCCTAAGTTAAAGTCACTTAATGCGATTTATCATGCCCATAGTGTCGGTTATGGATTTAACTTGTCATCCAGTGTGCCAATTATTACAGTCAGCCGCAATACGCTAGGCTACTGGGGGCAGCGATCGCCCCATGCGCTACTTTACTATTTACCTAACGAGATTTCTGATAAGTTTCATGATTACCAAGGCGATCGCGATATTGATGTTTTAGTTCAGGCTCGGAAATCTTCTCGCTATTTGATGAAACAATTAATTCCCGCTTTGCAAGATCGCTGTAATGTAAAAATTGTTGATAGTTATGTAGAGGATTTAGAAGGATTATTTAATCGAGCGAAAGTTTATCTATATGATTCGGCAGAGTACTGGGCAGTGCAAGGTGTAACTGAAGGCTTTGGACTGCAACCAATGGAAGCTATGGCATGTGGATGTCAAGTTTTTTCAAGTATCAATCACGGCTTATCCGATTATCTAGATCCAGCTTTTAACTGTTATAAAATTGCTGGTTATTCTCAAGAATTCGATCTGCAACGCATTCTCAAAGTAATTCATAGTGAGAAAAAGCTAGCTTTAGCACCAAGCATTTTAGAAGAATATCGATCGGAAAATATTATTAATCGCTTACAAGTAATATTAGATGACTTAAATGAATTTTTCGATCGCAAACAATCCTACCAAAGCGATATTCCAGATTTAAATTACTGGCAAATTATGAAGTTGCGATCGAAAAGAATATTCACAAAGTTCAGCAAAAAATTAAAGAATTAAAAGAAGTGACGCAAAACGTCACTTCTTTTTGCGTGTTTAGGCTTCATGTAGTACAAGAAATTTTTTGAAAGTTTTGCTTCGCAAAACTTTCAAAAAATTTCTTGGTTTTTGAGAAAGTGCAAAGCGCTGTAATTCTTTTAGTTCTTAACCAGTCCCGTTAATGGAGAACTCGCACTTGCATAAGCTTTGATAGGAATTCTGCCCGATAAATAGGCGGTTCTTCCTGCTTCGGTTGCCATACCCATTGCTCTTCCCATAGCAACTGGATTACTAGCACAGGCGATCGCGGTATTCACCAACAAAGCTGCTGCTCCCAACTCCATCGCCGCCGCCGCTTCGCTCGGCACACCGATTCCCGCATCGACAACTACAGGTACTTTTGCCTCTTCGATGATGATCGAAATATTGGCGGCATTATTAATCCCTTGCCCTGAACCAATCGGTGATCCGAGAGGCATCACGGTGACGCAACCAATTTCTTCAAGGGTTTTGGCAAGCCTTGGATCGGCATTGATATAAGGCAGTACCGCGAAGCCTTCTTTGACCAACTGTTCGGCAGCTTTACAAGTTCCCAGCGGATCGGGTAGTAAATACTTAAGATCGGGAATTACTTCTAGCTTGACAAAATTATTATCTTCTTGACCCAAGATTTTTGCCATCTCGCGTCCTAATCTTGCTACGCGCACCGCCTCATCGGCAGTTTGACAGCCTGCGGTATTTGGCAAGAGCCAATATTTGCTCCAGTTGATCGCTTCACCCAGTCCTTCATGTCCTGCCGCATTGGTTTGCACTCTTCGTACCGCCACGGTGACAATTTCGCAGCCACTAGCCTCGATCGCCTGACGCATCACATCAAAATTGGCATATTTACCTGAGCCAGTCATTAGTCGCGATCGGAACTTACGACCCGCAATTTCGAGCAGATCGTCAGATAAATCCGTAGAGTCAGATATTTGGTTACTTAGAGTGAAAAAAGGCGAAGAAGCGATCATATCAAGGGATTAAAAGGTTATTTGCAAATCTCAAGGATTAAATGTGCTTGCGCGCATTTAATCCTATGCTAATCAATTTCAAGGATATATAACAGTTTGCGGTTTGAAGGCGCAATTTTTTATTAAGATACTCTAGTGTCTTCTGTGATATCCAAAATTTCCATAGTATTCCCATAGCAAGTAGCAATTTAGTTTCATGGCTAACCTCAAATCTATCCGCGATCGCATCGGCACTGTTAAGAATACTCGCAAGATTACTGAAGCAATGCGTCTTGTCGCCGCCGCAAAGGTCAGACGCGCTCAGCAGCAAGTTTTAGCAACTCGTCCCTTTGCCGATCGCCTCGCTCAAGTTCTCTATCGCCTCCAGCAGCGCATCACTTTCGAGGATGTCAGTCTACCCTTACTCGACAAGCGTCCTGTTAAAACCGTTGGTCTACTGGTAATTTCAGGCGATCGCGGTCTTTGTGGTGGCTATAACTCATCGATTATCCGTCGTGCTGAAGCTCGTGCTAAAGAACTAAAAGAACAAGGTATTAATTACACCTTTATTTTAGTTGGTCGTAAGGCTGCGCAATACTTTGCCCGTCGCGATCAACCGATCGCCGCTAAGTTTACTAACTTAAACCAAATTCCTAATGCAGCTGAAGCTAATGCGATCGGTGATGAAATTACTTCAGCATTTTTAGGAGGCGTAATCGATCGTGTCGAGCTAATCTATACCCGCTTTGTGTCTTTGATTAGCTCTCGTCCCGCCGTGCAAACTCTATTGCCCCTTGAGCCACAAGGTCTAGAGCCTCAAGACGATGAAATTTTCCGCCTAATTACTCGTGGTGGCAAGTTTCAAGTTGAGCGCGAAAAACGTGAAATTACAGTTAAGGAATTGCCCAAAGAATTAATTTTCGAGCAAAATCCCGAGCAAATCCTCGATGCGTTGCTGCCTCTTTACCTCAGCAATCAAATCCTTCGCGCATTGCAAGAGTCTATTGCCAGCGAACTGGCTTCTCGGATGACGGCAATGAGTAATGCAACTGAGAATGCTGGCGATCTGATCAAGTCCCTCACCTTGCAGTACAACAAAGCACGTCAAGCAGCCATTACTCAAGAAATCCTTGAAGTTGTTGGTGGCGCAGCCGCTTTAACTTAAACAAAAAGAGCGGTGCGTAGCACCGCTCTTTTTGTTTAAAGCAATTATCGATCAAACTAAGAAAGATTTTGAAAGCGTTGCTTTGCAACGCTTTCAAAATCTTTCTTAGTTTGGGTTAGCGTGCAAAGCGCTGTAAGTTCAAAATGTCTTAACTTACAAAACTTTTAACAGAACAAGATTCTTTCTATGACTATAAAAAAGGACAGGCATCGCCTGTCCTTTTTTTATTAGTCAGAAGGAGGGCTGACTTGTTCCTTGAAGGACTTCCCAGCCGAAAAAGCAGGTACTTTAGTGGCAGGAATTTCCATCTTTTCACCAGTTTTAGGATTGCGACCTTCTCTGGCTTTGCGTGCTCTAGCTTCAAATGAGCCGAAGCCAACCAAAGTTACTTTGTCTCCGCCAGCTACAGTATCAATGATTACTTCAAGCGTAGCTGAGAGGACTTCGTCGGCAGTCTTTTTGTTGACTGACAAGCCTTTCTCGGTAGCTTTTTTAGCAATAGCATCAACTAGTTCACCTTTGTTCATAGGTTTCCCCTTTATATATAGATGATTATGAGTATGAGTTTAATGTCAAAGTAATACTTGTGCGATCGCTTTTTGCAGAACCCGCACTGCCTATGACTTCTGTTTGATCATTCTAATAGCAACTTACCACTTGTGTATATACACAACGGTTAATTTATATGGATTTGAGCAGTTTTTTTTAATTACTTATTACTCTAATTCTTTATTAGATCGCTGTAACCCTTTGCTGGTAACGGTTTTGGCAAATCAAAAAACAATGGGAGTAGTGTAAGGCATACAGGGCAAGCACTTCACAAAAGTTCAAGTTTTTCCAATAAATCTCTAAAATTAATCGAATGTGCCCCACCTAATTCAAAATTATTTTTAGTTGCTTTGTTCTCAATGATTCATAACTCGGGGTTTTGATCGAGATAGTATGATTAATAATTCGCAATTAAACTTTGCAATTCCACTCACTATCCTAAAGTATGCAGTCATCTACTCCAGTCGATACCTCTGGACTAACTCGTCAGTCTCCATTAGTAATTGCGCCATTTTTCCTTTGGGGGACAGCAATGGTAGTGATGAAAGCGTTATTGCCACAAACAAGTCCCATGTTTATGGCGGCTGTACGATTGATCCCTGCTGGGATATTACTGGTTATTGGTGCTGCGTATTTTGGTAGAGCGCAACCAAAGAGCTGGCGTGCTTGGCTATGGATCGGCTTATTTGCCTTGGTTGATGGCACTATGTTTCAGGGCTTTTTAGTACAAGGTTTAGTCCGCACCAATGCAGGACTTGGCTCTTTGCTAATCGACTCTCAGCCTCTAGCTGTAGCAGTTCTTGCCGCAGTCCTATATAAAGAGAAAATTGGTGTTGGCGCAACTCTCGGTCTATTGGTTGGTGTAATTGGGATTGGACTAATCGGATTGCCATCGGAATTGATGGCGGCTTTGCTAGCAGGAGATTTTGCCACCGTTTTAGAGGCGGGAGTATTTACACTAGGCGAGTGGTTTATGCTCGGAGCCTCATTGTCGATGGCGATCGGCACAATTTTGATCCGCCCTGTGGTGCGCTATGCCGATCCTGTGATGGCAACGGGTTGGCACATGATTATTGGAGGAATTCCTTTATTATTGCTCTCAGCACAAATTGAGCAGAATCAATGGCAAGCTGTAAGCGCTTGGGGCTGGCTGGGAATGGCATATATGGCAATTATGGGCAGTGCCATATCCTATGGATTGTTTTTCTTTTTTGCATCTTCAGGTAGTTTGACAACTCTTAGTGGCTTGACCTTTTCGACCCCAGTTTTTGCTCTCATGTTTAGTAGCCTGTTTTTAGGTGAAAATCTCACTCTAGTGCAATGGATTGGTGTGATTTTGACCTTAACTAGCATTTACCTTGTCAGTATGCGCGGGTCAGGACAAGATAGTAATAAAGAGGATAAATCTGCTCCAGAAATTACTACTAATACGATGCTTCCTGCATCGGAGCAAGTCGTCGTTAGCTCGGTTATACCAGTTTTGCAGCAGCCCGTAAATGAATTGAGAATTCCCGAATAAGTCTATGCCCACTTTATATGCTGCAATTACTAATCATGGTTTTGGACATGCAACACGAACTGCTGCTGTCCTTGCAGAACTACAACAGCGATCGCCTGATATTAAACTGATTATCGCGACGACAGCTCCGCGCTGGTTATTGGAGGAGTATATCGAAGGCGATTTTGTATATCATCATCGTGTTTTTGATGTGGGCGTGATCCAAATTGATAGTTTGCAGACCGATCGCGAGGCAACTTTTGCTGCATGGCAACAAATTCGTGCGAACCAAGCAGACTTAATCAAAGCGGAAGTCAAATTTTTGCAAGAAAATAAAGTCGATTTGATTTTTGGGGATATTCCGCCAATGACTGCTGAGATAGCGAAAGCTGCGAATATTCCTTGTTGGATGGCGGGTAATTTTGGCTGGGATTTTATCTATCGTGATTGGGGTGGCAAGTTTATTGAACTTGCTGAGGGGCTATCAGAAACCTATAGCCATTGCGATCGCCTCTTTCGGTTGCCATTTGCTGATTCGATGAGTTGCTTTCCCAACATACAAGATGTGGGATTGACTGGGGCAAAACCCAAATATTCAGCAGAATGTTTGCGTGAAAAATTTAATTTAGATAGCGATCGCCCCACCGCCCTACTTACTTTTGGTGGATTAAGCTTGCAGTCAATTCCTTACCAAAATTTGGCAAATTTTCCTGATTGGCAATTTGTCACTTTCGATCGAGATGCTCCTGAAGCGCCAAATCTCACTAAAGCTAATTGCGATCGCCTTCGCCCTGTCGATTTGATGGTGGTATGCGATCGGCTTATCACTAAACCCGGCTATGGCACTTTATCTGAAGCTTTGCGCGTTGGGATTCCTGTTGTGTGTCTTACCCGTGAAGGATTTTTAGAAGCAGAAACTTTGATTGCGGGTTTAAAAAGCTATGCTGAGCATCTAATTATTTCTCCACAAGAGTTTTATGAAGGTGACTGGACATTTCTTAACTCCCCATTCCAGTCTCCAGATTTAGCAGATGCTAAGCAACTGGATATGCATGGTGAAGCTACGGTCAATCAAGCGATTTTGGATTATCTATTCTAGATGTAGCACCTCGGTGCGATTAAAACCTGTACCGCACGCATAGAGTGCAGTGCAGATTTTGGATTTAGTTTTTAGTCATCATTATGTAACCGCCTAGAGTATTTTCCTTAGCAAAGGTAGTTTTGCTTAGGGCATAAAACCCAAATAAGTAGAGGTGGTGCGAAGCGCCGCCTCTACTTATTTGGGTTTTGATTTGTCAAAGATATCTCTTGCATCGCTATAAATCTAGAGAGAGAGGTATTTGTGAGCTTGTCTCTATCAAATTAATTAAATTTACAAAGCAAACTTTGACTTGGTTGTTTTGATACACTTGGGATCGATTGTCAGCGTAAACTAAAAATCTCTCTGTCGCTGTGGAATCGACAAATATGGAAATCGATAAATGCTATCAACTTCTAGGACTAACATCCAATGCGACTTTAGAAGATGTCAATAAAGCTTATAAAGCTCTAGCGCTGCAATGGCATCCAGACCGCATTCCTAGAGAGAATGTGCAGCAACAACTACAAGCTCAAGAAAAGCTTAAAGAAATTAACCATGCAAGGGATAGCGTGCGAAAGGCTACCGAGCAGAAACAATCGACGGTGCAAGCTAGATATTCTCACCAGAATTCCAATCAAAGTAATCGACAATATCACCATCATCAAACTAGGTATCAAGGTAAATATCAGAGCACTTATCAGGGAACATATCAGTCGCAGCACCAAACTTCAGAGCGTGCTTCAGAACGTTATTACCAAAATCAATCACAGTCCTATCAGCCTTATCAATCGCGCCAGCAAAACTATAAACAGTCAAATTCTCAGGCTGAATCATATAGTGCGTCTCAAACACCGCCTCAAGCTTCCCAAAAAACACAAAAGCCAGACCATCTGACTGGGGCTGATTTAAGTGGAGCGAATTTGCGAGAAAAATACCTTGAAGGTCGAAATCTAAGCTACGCCAATCTGAGTAATGCTGATTTAACTGATGCTTTTTTGCATCGTGTCAATTTTCAAGGAGCAAATCTTCGAGGGGCAAATTTGTTCCGTGCCAATCTATTTCAAGCTAATTTGCAAAACGCCGATTTGCGTGAAGCTAATTTAATCGGTGCAGATTTGAGTGGTGCAGATTTGAGTGGTGCAAACTTGACTGGTGCCAAGATTGGCTTTGGCGAAAAAATTATGGTCAAACTAACGAGTGTTAACCTCAAAGGCGCGACCATGCCTAATGGGTCTATACATTTATAGACACACCAAAAAAGGATGGTAGTGCTTTGCACTACCATCCTTTTTTGTGTTCAACAAAAATAGCGGGCATTGCCAATTATTAGTTAGCAATCCACGCTATAGAGGAATTATCCGAGACATTTCATTACATTAGCGACAAAAAAATGACTAAACATCAGCAAAATTGCTTGACTTAAATGTGCAGTCATTCATGTTTATAGATGCGATCGCTGTGCAGTTATGAAGTTAATGGGGAATTCGATCACAAGAAATCAATTTAGATATCCCTGTCAGATTATGGCGATACGACTCATTGAATTAGGGATTTAAATCTGGTAAGTGGTGATCTTGAAAATAATCAGAAATTGCTCAGATCTACCCAAAGAGCGATAGTACTGAAAATTTTAACTGAATTTTTCTGTCAAATTGGATACTTAATATACTTATCTCTTTCTCAAGGGTGATTTATGATCCCCATTAATATCGTAGTTTAAAAACTGGTCACTATCGTTTAAAATTTTTAGTCTTTGTATATGAGTCTAAAAAAGTTTAAAAACTATTGATTTAATATTTGATTTTTAGCTATTTAAATTAACTTTTTTTTATTTATTTCCTAACAAACATCTCTGTTGCTTAACACCTAAAAAATATGTCTACATTGTCTACGTTGTGGGCGATCTCATTGAGTTCGCTTATTTCTAGTGCGTCTTCACCAATACTTTTATCTGAGATTGTTAATCAAAGCAACAATTACGATCTTCAGTTAATCTACCAAAAAAATACTGTTGTTGGTAATGATTCATCAATATCTAAAAAACGTCGATATGAGATCGAGTTTCATGCAAATTCGGCTAAAGAGTGGATGATAACAGTGAATCGTCAACCAACATTTTGGGTTAAAGATTTACCAGATGCAGCGATCGCTACGACAAAACTGGCTATGATCATGAGCGCTCAAGACTTTGATTTTAATCTTATTGAGCCGATAGTAATAAATGGTGAATATATCGGTAAATATAAAAATGTAGTTTTATTTAAAATTCCTAAATCTGAGGTTGTAAACCCTTCATTAAACTTGACCCAATGGATTAATAATTTGCGAGTTGCTTCTGGGGCAGAGCCCTTGACCTTAGTCGAAGCTCAAAAGCGCATGTATCAATTAGCGGTCACAAGCGAACAAATTGATGGGGTTGCTTCTTGGTATGGCCCCTATTTTCAGGGCAGACAGACAGCATCAGGAGAGCAGTTTGAACAGCAGGATTTCACGGCTGCCCATCCTAGCTTGCCTTTTGATACTTATCTCAAAGTTACTAACCAGCAAAATGGTAGGTCAGTGGTAGTAAGAATTAACGATCGAGGTCCCTATGTGGGCGATCGCAATTTGGATTTATCTCATGCAGCTGCTATCGCCCTCAATAGTGACGAGGTTGGGGTTGTGCCAATTACTGCAACTGTGCTCGTGCCATCTGGTGCTAATCCTTTACATTAGAGAAAAGGTGCTGCTTAGCAGCGCCTTTTCTCTAACGTAAGTTTTCAGTACGAGTACCAATATCAAGAAATTGGATCAACTTGACAGGATCGGCATTAAACATGAAAGCTCTAGAATCAGGTGTAATTTTATAACCTTCTTTTTCGGCAGCTTTTTGAGCGGCATAGGGCAGAGGACTGGATAGTTCAAACATCAAACGAGCATAAGGATCGTTCAATACTTCTGCGGTGTTGGGAAAAGAAACAGGCTGTGTATATTCGGCAGAAAGATGGATGTTATACAGCAGCACGGAACCATCAGAAGTACTCAGTTTTTTGAGGTTAAGCGCTTCCTCGGTCGGATCGCCATCCGTTGATTCACCATCAGTAATATTGATAATTGTTGGTGGATAGCTGTTTGGATGTTTTTCAATCCAATCCTCTAGCAGGATACGCGCCAATGCAAATACGCTGCACATAGCTGTGCCACCACTTGCCACAGGTTTAAACCAAATTGGAAAGTCGTTATAGACTTCGACAAGTCCTCCCATTCCATCAGGTAATTTTTGGGCGCGTTTTTCTAATTCGGTTGGATTTTCGTAGATCTTCCCGATCGGGGCGATCGCATGGTTGCCAGCAACACCATTGAGTGCTGAGGCAACTTCGCTGTTGTAACCAATTACCCCAACATCAAAGTAATCATAAATTTCGTTACCTTTAACGCAACGTTGACCGAGTGAATCAAGTAAACGATTTACAGCATCAGCTACAGCCTGTGCTTTTTGGATGGGTTCACTGGTCTTATGCAAGCTTTCATTTGCACCTTTGGCTGTTCCTTTACTAGCACTTTCTCTGGAAAATGCATCTGCCATCGATCCCGATTGATCGATGAGAAATAGGAAGCAACTTGGTTGACGACGACTGATCTCTGCTGAGTAAGGCATATTAAACTTACCCGATTCCTTATGTAGTATGTCTCAAGACTTAACCTCAGTCTAGCAAAGGTAAGCTCAATAAAAAGTCCCGCGATTAAAATTCAGCTATTTATAGTAAGCGTATGACGATCTAAACTATGATGCGTTCTTCCTCGAAGAGTCTGCTTTCTAAGCATTATGGCGTTTGCTTCTATTTTGTTAGTTATTATGATGTTAAGATATACAGCTTTTTAGCTGTCAATTTTTAGACCATCATTAAATACTCCTGAAATTATGCTGTCTGTCAGTCTCAAAAAGATACTTCTAAAAGGAGAAGTACTGTCCTTATTGAGAGGATTAGTTAACACCATCACTTCTCCAATCGTAATTCAAGATCGAGATGGGAAGATTTTGGTTGCAGATCTGGGCACAGAAGCAATAGACAGAAAAAATTCAGACTTGAACAAAGCAGGTACAGATCGGATTGAATTGGATACAGAAGCCAAAAAAATTCCTATTGTGCTGGATGAAGAAGTTTTAGGATGGGTTATTGGAGCAGAGATGGTTGAGCAGGTTGCTAATTTTATTAACTACTTGGTCAATCGTGAATTTGAGCGCAAAACGCTGGCGGCTGATGCTTTGGATAAATATCGAGAAATTAGCCTCCTGTATACGATCTCTAGTAAATTATCTAACTGCTTAGATGTTAAGGAAATTGGTGCACTGGTAATTGAGGAAGCTAGTCGTCTCATTAAATCTACTAGTGCCTCTGTGATGTTACAGAATGAGCAAAATAATTGTCTTGAAATAATTTCAGCGAAGGGGACAGCCGAACAGATCAGTAGGTTAAAAATCCATAACAACGAAGGAATTGCGGGGCATGTATTTGTAACTGGTAAACCAGAGCTAGTAAATAATGCAACTCAAGACCCAAGGTATATCGCCATTGAGAATGAATCCTATGCGCTTATTTGCGTGCCAATTCTGACTAAAGATCGAATTTTAGGCGTTGTCAATATCAGTAATTCCGAACCAGTCAACTATACATCTCAAGATTTAAAGCTATTTACAGCGCTAGTTACACAGGCTTCTGGCGCAATTGAGAATGCGATTCTCCATGAGAGTAAATTGCGAGAAGAGAGAATCAAGAACAATTTGGAACGATATCTATCACCACAGGTAGCTCACGCGGTAATTAGTGCCAAAGGTGAAGTTTCTTTAACTACGAGTAAACGCAAAATTGCGATGCTGTTTTCCGATATTCGTAATTTCACAACTAAATGTGAAGAGCTTGAACCAGAGCAACTTGTCTCTTATCTCAATGAGTATTTTACGCAAATGGTTGATGTAATATTTAGCCATAAGGGAACTGTGAATAAATTTGTGGGCGATATGATCGTGGCGATGTTTGGTGCACCTTCTGACATTCTAGATCGAGAAGAATGTGCGATCGCGGCAGCAATTAATATGCAAAAGCGAATCAAAAATTTGCCAATTGATTGGATTCGCGACAACTTCATCACAGGCATTGGTATCAGCTCAGGCGATGTGATTGTCGGTAATATTGGTTCACCTCAGCATATGGACTACACAGCGATCGGTGATGAGATGAATATTGCCTCACGATTACAAGGATTAGCTGAGGGTGGACAAATTCTAGTGACTCGAAGTGTATACGAGGCAACGCAGACAAAATTTCAATTTAGAGAGTTTGGAACTTTGCCTGTAAAAGGGAAAAAGAACTTAGTGGAAATTTTTGAAGTGATTTACTAAAAAAGGTGGCGTTTAGTACCACCTTTATAGATTAATTTTGAATGCAAAGCGCTGTAAGTGATACATTAGTTTTGAGTAACCTCAAAGGCTTTAAAATGAGCAAAAAGCTATTAATCGTTGATGATGAGCCTCACATCCGTTTGCTACTAGAGCAAACCTTAGAAGAGCTAGAAGATTATGATGTAGAGCTATTGACAGCAACTAATGGGTTAGAAGCGCTTGAAACTATTCAGCGTGAAAAACCTAATTTAGTTTTTTTAGACGTAATGATGCCAAAAATGAATGGCTACGATGTATGTCAAAAAGTTAAAGGAGAATTAGGTCTGAGCGATGTATACATCATTATGCTGACCGCTAAGGGGCAAGAATTCGATCGCAGTCGTGGCAAAGATGTCGGGGCGGATATTTATATGACTAAACCCTTCGATCCTGATGAAATCTTAGAAAAATCATTTGAAATCCTAGGGATAGAAGCTTAAATGGGTGTAAACCTGACTTGTAAGTTAAGCGATCGCTTTCTAGATAGTAACCAAGGCAGCAGTCAGCGCCAATTGGCGATCTCTGTTTCGGCTAGTGCTGCTGTCGATGGTGGTAATGCCCCTCTTAATCTGTGTCTAGTCTTAGATCACAGTGGCTCTATGGGAGGGCAGCCCCTTGATACTGTCAAACGTGCTGCTCGCGATTTAGTGGATCGCATGTATCCGCAAGATCGAATTAGTGTAGTTGGATTTGACCATAAAGCTAAAGTCGTTGTCGAAAATCAACTGGTAGATAGGGTTGAATCGATTAAAGAAAAGATTCA
The DNA here is from genome assembly GCA_003242085.1 of Pseudanabaena frigida. Classification (GTDB taxonomy): domain Bacteria; phylum Cyanobacteriota; class Cyanobacteriia; order Pseudanabaenales; family Pseudanabaenaceae; genus Pseudanabaena; species Pseudanabaena frigida. The sequence continues at coordinate 68,779 of QBML01000010.1, forward strand.
ATCACTCAAGGCTTCGGGTGGTACTTGTATCGATGATGGGATCAAACTTGGCTTGCAGGAAACTAGTAAGGGTAAGGATGGAACAGTTAGCCAGATTTTTGTGCTAACTGATGGGGAAAATGAGCATGGTGATAATGAGCGTTGCTTTCAGTTTTCGCGCTTGGCGACTGAATATAACATGACCTTACATAGTCTTGGTTTTGGTGATAGCTGGAATCAAGATGTGTTAGAACGCATTGCTGACGCAGGTGGTGGTGCGATGGCATACATTCCATCTCCTGCGGCTGCGGGTGAAGAATTTCAAAAGTTGTTACGGCGAGTTCAAGCGATCGGGCTGACCAATGCCCATTTGATCCTACAGCTAGCTCCTCACGTAAGACTTGCCGAATTAAAACCGATCGCCCAAGTTGCGCCTGATACGATCGAGTTACCTTATCAAACCGAAGGTGATGCAATTATTGTCAGGCTCGGCGATCTGATGACAGATGTAGAACGAGTAGTGTTGTTTAATCTTTATATCAGCCCTGCGAGCTACATTGCTCAGTATCCAGATCGTTCTGAAATTCCGATTTTGACAGCTCAAGTCCGCTTTGATATTCCCTCACTAGCTCAAATTAATTCGCTATCATCATCAGTGGCGATCGCTGCGGACTTAGTCCAAGATTTTACGCCGCAGGTCGATCCACAAGTCCAAAACCATTTATTAGCTTTAGCTAAATATCGTCAAACACAGCTTGCCGAACAAAAACTTCAACAGGGCGATCGTGCTGGTGCTGCGACAATGTTACAATCTGCAGCAAAAACTGCTTTGCAAATGGGTGATCGAAATGCTTCAACGATTCTGCAAAATAATGCAACACGGTTGCAATCAGGTACAGAACTGAGTGAATCCGATCGTAAAAAAACACGAATTGCATCCAAAACTGTCCTGCAACCGCCTACGAATTCCTAACTATAATAAGTAGTCGGCGCTATGCGCCAAACATTCTCACATCTTTAAGTTGCCCCAAAAAGTTGCTTTTATGATTACCTGTCCTAATTGCGCTCATCTTAATCCTGACGGAGCCGTAAACTGCGAAGCCTGTTTTACACCGTTGCCTATCGTCAAAAGCATTCAATGCCCTAGTTGCAATGCGACAGTGTTATCAGATGCAAAGTTTTGTGGGCATTGTGGATTTAACCTTAATTCTGCGACTGCCATCAATCCTCATCAAGAGGTTAAGGTTGAGAGTAAATCGATTGAACGGTCAGTCGATCCATCAACTGAAGTTTTTCCCGTACTACCCATTTCAAGTGCTATGTCAAATTCTTTACCTGATGAGACTACAGAAGGAAATAACGTCCCAGACTTTTCTACAAGTTCTAGCTCCGCAATTCCAACCATTCCAATGGCATTCGAGGCAGATCCTCTACTTGCATCTCAGTCAAGTAACTTAGGCGCGAACGTAGCTGCTGCTCCTACAGGCAGTGTTAAGACTCAGTTACAACAATTTTCGGCATCTTTACTGCACGTGCAGACTAATCTCACGATTGAAATTCCTGCTCATTTACCAGTTGTACATATTGGGAAGCCAAATACTGTAATTCCGCCTGATATCGATGTTTCTGGTTTCCCTGATTCTGATATCGTTTCTCGCATTCATGCTGATATTCGAGCTGAGGGAGGTGCTTTTTATTTTGAGGATACTGGCAGCTCTAATGGTACTTATATCAACAATTTACCCTTACCTGCGGGCAATCGTCATAAGCTCAGGGCAGGCGATCGCATTTCACTTGGCAAAGGTGACAAGGTAAGTTTTGTATTTCAACTTAGCTCTTAGCAATTCAAAACAGAGAGGCGGTGCAATGCGCCGCCTCTCTGTTTTTTGGTTTTAGTCGCTATATTTGCAAAACAAGACGAACTTTTCCTGTTGTAGAATGGGGCGATCGCCACTTGAGAATTAGATCTTCGAGAGCTGAGATTGCTTTGCTGTCTTGTAATGTCGAACTTGGCATATCGACTGATAGATTGCTAATGCGATCGCCTGAAATCTCCAGATTAAGGGCGATGATTCCCGTTGAGGATGTATTAATCCGCTGATTTTGGATATAACGCACTAAATCTGTGGTTATATCACTCGGCAATTCAGATTTGACCTGTAGGACTTTGATAGTAGTTACGACATCAGCATTATCATTACGCGAGATGGCAGATGGCATAGCAATTTTGGCAGATGATGGAGTTGAAGGTGATGGTTTAGCAGCCTCTGATATGACTGTTGCAGGTGCGGAAGCATCTTTACTATCTTTACTTGGAGCTTCTAAACGTCTTGATTGAGTTGATGAAGTGCTACCTGCAGTGATGCCATCAGACATCGAAGGCTTATTTTCGGTGGCACGTTGGCGATCGCCACTTAAATTGCCAAAAGAATTAGAAGTTTGAGGCTCAGGCGCTGCGGCTACTTTGTCCATTCTCTCTCGAACTTTGGCTTCGCGATCTGCCATTGCAGGGGATTGCGATGGGGCAGTGGCGATCGCGCTATTAGGTAATTGATTGTTAGGTGATTGATTTGTGGATTTTGATGCAGCAATTTTTGAGGTGCTTTCTGGCTTACTGTCTGGCTTTTTGTCGGCGCTAGCCGACGGTGATGCAGCATCTTTTTCAGGAGCCGTGGAGGAAGGAGTGGAGGCGATTTGATAGCTGGGTTGTTCGCTGAAGGGTGGAGAAATTAGTCGCAACGTGCCAATGCTGACACCGACAATGGCGATCGTGCCTGCGACAATTTTTAGCCAATTGGGGCTGAGGCGGCGCACTTCTAAAACTACATTAGGCAAAATTACAAATTCATTGGCGCAGAGTTCGAGACTTTCGTAAAGATCGAATAGTTGTAATGTTGAGAGCTGCAGTTGTGGTAGTTTTGGAATTTTAATGACATGATCGAGGCTCTCAAAATCATCTTGAGCTAGCCAGCGATCGCAGTAACTAGTCACAGATTCGATCAGACTTGTGATTTGTTGTTGATTACCTTTGATGGCGCGTTGGCTTTGCTCTAATTGCAGTCGAAAGCGCAAATTTTGGGCGACGATTTGCGACTGCCAATCGGATAAAGGCGATCGCTCAGTCCAGACCTCTAATAAACAGGTTGGCAGCTCATAGCGTCGGCTCACGGTATTTGATTCTGAAGAGGAGTAACGCATGGTTTTTTATGTTTTCAAATTATGCAAAGCATAATTTGAAAGTTTATTGGCTACGCTCGAACAGGGCAACCCAAAGGCGGCGCGATCCGATCTGTGAACTATAGAATAGTAAATCTATTAATAATTTTAACGCTAATCTCTGGATTGCGTCGGGTTTTGCTTGTTCTTCTTCCGCCATCCGCTCTTGATAGAGCGTATTAAAGCGATCGAGATAATCACCGAGAATTGGTTCGCGGTAGGGAGGGCGCTTCAAGGCGGTGCATTTCTCTAACTGAGCCACAGCGTTACGAATCGCGAATTGTTGCTGTGAGGCTAAAGTACAACTGATCAGGGTCATTGCTCTAGCTTCATCAACATCTAGCTTTTTGCGCCCCTTGCCCTTGCGTAATGGACTAGCCTGACGCAATCGCCAGAGTGTAATGCGATCGCTCAAAATTTCTTCTAAACCCAACTTCTCGGCAACTGCAAGCATTTCATCAGAACCCAGCCCTGTCAAAGCCTCTAGTGCCAAAAGCACTAAATCCAAATGAGCCTTGATTGCCTGCAATTGGGGCAAATCAGGATTTTCAAAGGAAGGAGCAGGATGGGAAGTCATGAGTCAGAACTAGATTTGATTTGGGGTAACGGTGGTAAAGGTAAAGGACGATGCTTGATTCTTGACTTTTCGATCAATGTTTTAGTTGCTTGTTCGATTACACTAATATCACTTAATTTAGCGCCCAATTCATCGCTTAATTCGACCCGTGATGCACTTCGCGCTCGACCCTGAGTCGCCCATGCCTGCATAAAACTAATTTGTTCGCGAGCGGTGCTGGCTAATGGATAGGTTTCTCCGATCGCGGCCAATATATCCTCGGTGATCACATCTCTTTGCTCGTGGAAGGCGCGATACATACCTTCTACGATCGCCTGTTCGATTTCAGCGCCACTAAATTCTTTGGTGATCGAAGCCATTTTATCAATATCAAAATTGCGTAATTCATTTGGACGAAATCGTTTGAGATGTAGCAAAAATATTTCTTTGCGTTCTTCATAGGTTGGCAGATTGATAAAAAACAATTCATCAAAGCGTCCTTTTCTTAATAACTCAGGCGGGAGTGCGTGGATGTTATTTGCCGTAGCGACTACAAAAACTGGGCTGGATTTTTCTTGCATCCATGTTAGTAGTGTTCCTAATACGCGCTGACTGGTACCTGAGTCTCCAGTACTATTCGCAATTCCCCCAAAAGCCTTATCAATTTCATCAATCCAGAGAATACAAGGGGCAAGAGCTTCTGCTAACTGAATTGTCTGGCGGGTGCGACTTTCAGACTGACCGACCAAGCTACCAAATAAACGACCAACATCCAAACGTAAAAGTGGCAAGCGCCAGAGATTGGCGATCGCCTTCGCGCATAGGCTTTTGCCTGTGCCTTGAATGCCCAACAGTAATACTCCGCGGGGATTTGGCAACCCAAAAGCCCGCGCTTCGTCTGAAAATGCTTGTTGGCGCTGCATTAGCCAGAGCTTAAAATTATCTAACCCCCCAATACTATCTAAGGTTTCATTTGGTGTAAAAAACTCTAAAAACTCAGTTTGGCGAATCCGTTTTTGTTTTTCAATCAACACGCGATCGATATCTGATTCGTTAATATAGTGCTTCTGTACAATCGATTTGGAAAGTGTATGACAAATGCGATCGCGAGTCATGCCCATACAAGCTTTGACCAGTTGTTCGAGGCTATTCCCTTCCATTCTCAATTGTTCTGATGGAACCATTTGCTCGATAATATTTCGGATTTCCGTCGTTTCAGGTAACGGGAAATAGAGAACTGCTACCTGTTCTTCGAGTTCAGTTGGTAGTTCTAAGAGCGGACTCAACAAAATTAATGTCTTGCGCGAATTGCGAAAACTGCGATAGAGATTGCGAAGCTGGCGTACCAAAACTTCATCAAGTCGCTGGGTGGCTAACCGCCGATGCAGATCCCGAAATACATAAATAGATGCTGTCTGGCGATCGGCATTCTCGACAATTTGCAGCGCTTGCAGCAAATTGTTTTTACCATCTTGATTGTGATCGAAACCCCGCACTAGATCGTAATAGAGCATTTGACGCGGTGGTCCACATTCCTGCGCTACTTGGGCGATCGCCTTTTCAGCACGTTCTTCTTCCCATGTCACGACATAAATAATCGGACATTTAGAGCGAATTAGCAGGCTAAGTTCTTCTTGAAAATTAGGAGGTTTCATTATTGGGGAATACGAAAGAATGCCTTGGATTTATAAAAATATGCATAGCATGTTTTTATAGCACTAGAAGAAATCATCGCTTGCTGATTGTCTATGGGGAGTTGGTAGAGATTTTAAATGGCTGAGAAATTGCAATAACTCATCATTCGTTAATTGCTGACGGGATTTTTTATCAAAAGTCCGCACCAAATAATCGCGTCCTTGAGTTTTTGTCCATCTGAGACGTTCCATCTCCACATCAATTTTAGAAATCGCATCCGATAGATCGACAGGTTCGGGCGTAATTTGTGGTGTTGAGGACTTGATCGGTGCAGCGGTGGTCTCTGCCTGACGAGGTTTTGCGGCTATCTCTTCATTGGACGCATAGTGAAAATTGGTTTCTGGCGTATACTCATTTGCTCCATATTCACTGGCGTAGTCTGAAGCAGGTTCAGATTGAATTGTATGCGTAGTATGCATTACCTGATGCAAATCGCTACGACTTTCAAGGCTGCCTAATGTATTTAAGTTGGCTGATGGTAGCGAATTTACAGTTGACGGTTCGCGTGAAACTTGTGTCAACATTGGAGATCGCCCATTGTAGCCTCCAAAGCTATTATCAAATGCATTGTCAAAGGAAATTCCCGCGATCGTCAGCGCACGTTTAACCGCACGATCCTCTGCTATTTCTAGGTCACTATCAACAGCCGTTGCCGTCCCCATGATGGCATCTCCTTCAGACACGATCGCCCTAAAAGCATGAAGACCATCGATTTTTGGGAGCATCTCAGTTTGGATGCGCCCCTGTGGATATTGAGAGCGAAACTGGGCAAACATAAATAAGTACGAAATCAATTTTTTGTGGTTGAAAAGCTGGAAGTTGGAGATCGCGAGGTAACTGGTTGCAATATGAGGATCGGTCTCCAAATCTTTATTAGTGCTCACACCGAAGTCTTAACTTTAGGGGAGATTGGGGTATATCCTGGAATCTCATTTTCATCAACTTCATCGATCTGTTCTGGATCGAGATACTCATTGGCGTAGCGCAAATATACTTTTTCGCTAACAAATAAATCAAATAGATCGGGATCGATGTGATTTCCTAATTTCATCTTACCGAGAATCTGAAGGCATTCGGTCAAAGTTTTACCTTTCTTATAGGGGCGATCTTTAGCACTGAGGGCTTCAAATATATCAGCAATTCCCATCATTCGCGCAGGTAAGGACATTTGATCGCGAGTTAAACCTTTGGGATAGCCTTTACCATCCATGCGTTCGTGGTGTCCGCCTGCATATTCAGGCACGCGGCGAAGATTGCGTGGATAGGGCAACTGTTCGAGCATTTCGATGGTCACTACAATGTGATCGTTGATGATCTTGCGTTCTTCATCGGTAAGTGTCCCTCTAGCAATATTCAGGTTATATACTTCGTTTTCAGTCAAGAAGTTGGTTTCTACACCTTGGGGATCGATCCAACGATATTTGGTAATTAGTTGCAGGCGCTCTTTATATTCTTCGCTCATGAATTCGCCGCCGATATTGCAAATGCGTAAAAATTGTTGATCGCTAGAATATTGGGCGAGTTTCTGTTGCAAGGCGGCTTCGAGGTCAGACACGATACTAAGGTTGCCAGACTCGATCGCAGCTATCTTTTGGTTGAGAAAACTAATTTCGGCATCGCGTTTTAGTACTTCAAAGCGCGTATTTACTAAATGAATGCGATCGAAAATGGTTTCTAGTTTTGTAGCTTTATCAATGACATGTACTGGTGTAGTGACTTTGCCGCAATCGTGAAGTAGCCCTGCGATCTTCAGCTCGTAACGTTCTTCTTCATCCATTATAAAATCTTTGAAGATGCCATAATTAGCTTTGCAAGCTGCATCCGCAATCATCATTGTTAAAGTGGGGACACGGCGACAATGTGCGCCATTGTAGGGCGATTTTTTATCGATCGCCTCAGACATGAGGTTAATAAATGACTCAAATAGTCCGCGAAATTGGCTGACAAGTTTATTGTTGGTTAGAGCGATCGCTGCCTGCGAAGCTAAAGATTCGGCAATACGCTGAGAAATTACGGAAAACTCGACGATCTCATTGCTGTGCGGAGACTTAGCATTAATTAACTGCAAAACACCAATCAATTCATTCTCGTGATTGAGCATTGGCAAAGTCAAAAAAGACTGCGATCGATAGCCCGTTTTCGTATCAAAGGCTCTGGTTCCAGCAAAATCAAACCCTTCGGCTATGTATGCATCGGGAATATTGATGGTTTTTTTGTATAACGCTGCATGGGCTGCCACCATTGTGTTATTAGGATTGCCCAACTCGTCATATAGAGGTAGAGGAGGAAAGGGAATTGGATCGCCTTGCTTTGCACCCATTAGAGTCCCTAGCGAGTCGTTCATGATAATTTCAAACTGTAGGTACTTTTTATCCTCACTTGCTAGATATAACGTCCCAGCATCAGCATTTAAAATAGTCTTTGCCCCCTGTAAAATCATCTCTAACAATTTAGGCGTATTTTTTTCCGCTGATAGCGCAATACCAATCTCATTTAGCTTTTCAATTAGCTCAAAGGATTCTGATTTAGTGTCGCCAATTTCCATAGTTTGCGTCCCTATTTGTCAACAGGATCTTTTTGGTGAATGTTAGGAGAGAATCTGTTTCTCAAGGTTTCTTAGGTTGACTGGGGTCAATTAATATTTTGGGTAAAGGTGGTAAACCAGTTTTTTTCCAGAATTGCTGAAATTGTTGGGGCTGAACTAGTCGCCATCCAAACAATAAAATCGTAACCAAAAATGTTGTAATTATTCCAAATTTCATAAGACTTATAGAGATATGTCTCAAATTTGGATTGGATTTTTGATTAGATGAGTGGCTAGATTTATCTAAAGTGGTGGATATATCTAAAGATTTAGAGTTTAGGACTTTATTGTCTGACTGATGAAAGGATTGAAGAGTTGTTTGATCTGTTGGGATTGGTAATTGTTTAATTAACAGTTGAACAATTGGTGGCGCTTGATTGGTTCTAGACCATTGTCGAGCGATCGCTGAGGGAATGGCGCATAGATTCTTGCAATTTAGTTTCGCAATGCGATCGCGTAATGAGATCTCATCAGAAACTAAGACAACACATTTTTGCGGGTGAGCATTGGCAACACCAATTGAGCTTTGAGCAACATTTAGAATTAATTTTGCCTTACGACTAAGATTTTGGCTAGTGTTTAGAACTAGATCGGGATGATTGGCTGTTAGGGACGTAATTTGCCAATCTAGTTGAGACATAGAATTTTGAAATGATTTTGCAACTGTCTCATTGCCATCAGCTTTACCATTAGCGATATTTTTAATTTCTAGGGCAACCACCTCTGGTAAAAAACATTCACCTAATTTTGCGATCGCCTGCCAAGTATGGAGATCGGTTTGAATAATCGTACTAGTTTCTAGTAGTAATAAATAAGAGGAAGCGGTCATATCGGCACGAATTGCAGTTTTTATTAATCTAAGAAGATAGTGTGTGGTGCTTTGCGCCACACACTATCTTCTTAGATTTTTTGATTTTATTTAGGAATGCGAGAACCTTGCCAATTACCAAAATTACTGGTGCTGTCAGCAGTACCATAGCTGCCATAAAATTCCTTACACCCTTCAGCAAAAATTAAAATCCCCTTTCCTTGTTGTTTCGGTTGCTGTTTGGGTGTTTCTTGCCAATCAAAGGTAACGACGTTGTTACTCAACTTACCAGTTAACTCACCGACAATCTTGCCGCGTTCAAAGTTGGCGTATTCATATTTACCTGAGATCAGGTTTTCACTTTCTTCTTGCAATGTTACTTTCCCAAACGGCGTTTGCCAGTCTCCACTTATCTGGGATTTGCAGGCAAGGTTACTATCAGGAGTAGCTTCTGGTGCAGTCAGATACTGCAACCCTAACATGGTCACTACGGCGATACCGCCCAATCCTAATATTAGAATTAACCATGCAGAAGAGATTTGCCAAGCAAAGGGTCTTTGGAGAAATTTTGGGAAATATTTCACGGAACCTTTTGTTTCTGCGGTTGTAGGAGTCGCAACTTCCTGAGTTGATTCCCCTATTGCCGAAGAAGAGCCAGTCTGTTCTTCTTCGGGTGGCAATGACTGCGATCGCTTGCTTTTAAACCAAAGTTTTTGCATAGTTAGGCAAAGTTTTGCTGCCGACACTGAACCAATTATAATCATTGTCGCATGACGACAAAACTAACGCCTATTTATTCACTCAGCGATTGTGCTGAGATGTGGCAAATCAAAGGCTAAGAGATGAACTTCTCGCCGACTTTAGTAATTGGTTTGGCGATCGCCATAAATTTTTCGACTTTATACAAATCTTTATCACCTGCGGCTAGCTCTACACCACTGGATACGTCTAGACCATCGGGGCAGACTTGGGCGATCGCCTTGTCAACATTTTCTGGTGTTAGTCCTCCCGCTAACCACCAAGGACAAGATGGACGAAAATCGCGCAGCATTTGCCAGTCTATAGTTTTGCCAGTACCGCCTGCCATTTGCGGATCGTAGGCATCGAGTAAGATCGCATCAACCACGGCACTAAAAAGTTTCGCTTGTTCTAAACCTGCTTGATTTTTCACTCGTAGGGCTTTAATTAGCTTGATGTCTGGATTGATTTTGTCTAGCAGCGATCGCGCTTCACGACAGAAATCTGGAGATTCATCGCCATGGAGTTGCACCGCAGTGAGTCCGCCTTGCTTAACTGTTTGGCAAATTTCAAGCACACTAGCGTTGAGAAATACGCCGATCAAATCTAGCTGACGAACATCTAGACGATCTAAGCGATCGCCTAGATGTTCGTCAGAATTTGTTAGTTTAGAGGTGATGTGGTTAATCGTCGATGTATTCACATAGCGTGGTGAAGAAGGTACGCAAATAAAACCAAGGGCATCGGCTCCCATTTGAGCGATCGCTTGAGCTTGATCGAGTTTCGTAATGCCACAAATTTTGATATACATACACAAGAACCATCACCACATTTCATGACCAAGTATTCATCCTATCCAACTACTGCGACTACTCCCATGCATTTCCCCCAGAAATTAGTTACTAAATTCATTACGAAATTTTCCGCTGGTTCTGCCGTTGTCGCGGCGATCGCGATCGCTTGCTGCACTCCTACTATGCCAGCCCGCGCCGCTCTCTTTGATGGCCCCGTCGATCGCTTACCATCGGTTGAGCGTGATTCCTTACGCAAGGGGCAAACTGTAGTAACGGGGGATAAGGGTAAATATGTGGCGCGGGTTCTAGTCACTGCTTCCCCTGATGCTGTTTGGCGAGTTCTCACTGATTATGCCAATCTCTATAAGTTTATTCCCAATATGACCTCTAGCAAGGTTCTTGAGAGTTATGGCAATCGCAAGGTGATTGAGCAGGTAGATACACGCCAAGTCTTTGTAGTTTCCATCGTTTCTCGTACTAAGCTTGCGATCGAAGAGACCGATCGCAAACAGATTGATTTTCGTCTGATCGATGGCGATCTTTCCAAAATGGAAGGATATTGGAAAATTGAACCTGTTTCCGCTGTGCCAAATCGTCCCGCCAATCAAATTTTGATTACCTACACTGTCAATGCTCAGCCGAATGATGGTACGCCTACTGATGCTTTTTATGGAATTTTCAAAGATGCTTTAAATGATACTTTGCAGGCGATCAAAAACGAAATCAAAAGCAGAGGCTAGTGAACCTATAACAACTCACTGTAAGTCTCTTGCCCTCATAGCTGTAGAATCTTTCGCAACCCATCGGCGATCGCCTGTACAGGACTAAGTAATTTCGCAGCTTTGCTGACGACATTAAGAATACCGTCGATCGCCATGCTAATCATGTCGCGATCGGCTTCTTTGTCGTTGGCAAGTTGACCAATCTTATCGAGATATTTCAGAGCTTTTTCTTTGTCTGGTTCTGCTAATTCGGTAGATTCACTAATTGCTTTTTGTAAGTCAGTAAGGAGATCGGCGAGTTTTGGTGCTTCAGGAATGTTGCTATCGAGGAGTTCTTGAATTGTGATAGTAACTTGTCCGCTAATATCTCTACCTGCAACTCCTTTTAAGTCTTTACCTGCAACACCTGAGATGTTTCCATCTGCAATACCTGAAACATCTCCACCTGCTTTAATATCAGTCTTTTTCCCAAACATAGAGTCCTGCACAATTACGCTAATTAGGCTGAAATTATTCCCCACTTTAGCATTATCTGATGGAGAGTACTTTGTCTTTACTAAACTGCTTTCTAATTGTCTATCTTTATCCGCTAGGTCTTTCTTAAGTTGCTTGATTTCACTTTCTAGTTTTTGCAAGTTTTGATTTGAGTCTTGTAAGAAAAATGATTGAGCAATTTTTTTAGTCTCAGTAAAAAAGGAGTGCAATTTTGATTTGGGAACTTTTGAGTTGCCAACTGTGAGACGTAGAATTATATCTCCATCGCCCAAATTTTGCAAACCACCAAATTGAAGTTGAGCCTCTTCATATTCATTCATTAGTTTCTGCAAAGCAAAAGCAAAAGCTTTGGGGTCATCACCATTACGAAAAATTAAATCTAGGCTGTCTTGATACTGACGCATTAGTTTAGCAAAATCTCCTTGCCGAAAAGTCCCAATTGATGGCTTGCGACTTTCAGGATCAGGTGTCAAATTTCCTCTGTCATCACGTTTTTGACTTAAGAAAATATAATCACAAATTACACCATCAAGCTTAGTACTAGGAGTCATCCACCAATCTTCAATACAAGCACCTGTAAAATCTGCTTCAAAAAAGTCAGTTCCACGAACTTGAGTATTACTTAAATTTGCGTTGACAAGTGAGGCATTTCGGAAATCACTTCTATTTAAAATTGCATCTTGTAGATTTGCATAATCTAGATTTGCATCATGCAAACTTGCTTCTATCAAACTTGCATTTTGCAGGTTGGTATTTATGAGTTTTGCATTACATAAATCTGCTGTATTAAATTTAGCATTTTGTAAGTTTGCATCAACCAGATCAACATTTTGTAAAAAGTATTCACTCAGGTCAACAGATGTAAAGTCCTCTGCTCTATTCTTATTAGGTTCACAACTTAGACCAAAAGCTTTTTTATCCTTAAGTGTTTCAGGCAAATAGCAAAACCAAAAATGAGCGCCCTGCCAGTTAGTTAATTTACACTTGGTATTTTTAAAACTAGTAGATTGTAAGTTAGTATTTGCAAATTTTGCCATAGTTAGATCTGCCCCTTGAAAATATGTGCCTGTCCAGCCTTTGATGATGCTAATTAATCCCTGTAGTAAGTACCAGTACAAAACGATAAAATAGAATGTACATAAACCAAGCCAAGTTCCATCAACAATTTTTCCACTAAGAAATGCATTATAAGATTGAAATGAAGATTCCCCCACCAATAAACACATGTAGGCACAGACTAATTCACCTATCCCCACTACAAATAGTCCCATAAATTTTGTCTCGCTCAAGCTCTCATCCGAAGGCTCAAATAACATTAAAACAAAATTTGCTAACCTATCTGCCTTTGCAATCTCAAGATGAAGTTTTTTTAATCTTGAAATAGTAGTATCAATCCCAAGAAACCTATACCGATCATTAGTGTCATCGTACACAAATGCAACCAGAAATAGCATAAACAACACAATCCCATTCAGAATTGCACCCAGAGTCGCATTCCCCATAGCCCACTCCACTGCACCCTGAATTACACCTACCAGTGCACCCTGAATTACACCTACCAGTGCACCCTGAATTGTACTCTCCATTACATCCTGAGTCGCACCCTCCATAGGAACAAGCGCACCCACAAGCGCACCTACAAGCGCACCTACAATCGTAAACACATATATACTGTTACCAGTAATTGCAAATGCAACTATAATTGTAATTGAAACTGCAAGCGAAATCGCAAGCGAAACCGCAATAAGAATAATTAATTGCTTGCGACTCTTACCAGTTTTTACACCTGTAAAGTTGGCATTGGCTAAATTTGCTCCTCGAAAATCACAACCTCGTATATCTGCACCTGTAAAATCTGCACCTGCTAAGTCTTCTCGTCTACAAAAGGACTGATTACGCAAGTCTTGACCGACAAAGGATAGAGCCATGAAATTTGGGTTAACTGACTGAAGTTAAAGCTGTGCTTTACAAGCATTGCGATTTCAGTAAATATATCAGAATTGCTCAATTCCTGATATATATCCAAAATTTATCCTTTAGCCAACAGCAAACTCTGTAAACTGCCGCATATAACTTGAGTGAAAGCCATTAACAATATCTTGCTTAGGAACTCCCATCTCAGCAAGCCTAATCGCAATATCAAACTCCGTTCCATTATGCTGCACCCAAATTTTGTCATCTTTAATATCGAGATGCACGACACAGCCATATATCCGTCGTTTATTGCGCCAACCAACATGGGCTAATTGGTAATGATCGCGTTCAGTATCAAAAATCAACTGTGACTCAACCTCACGATCCGAAGAACCATAATTTGCAAGTTCCGTCAGTAAATCTTGAATTTTCTCACGATACTCAGTTAGTTTAGCCATTTTGCGATCGCCTCCTCTTCAGGTACATAAATTGCTAGCCTTAATTGATGCTGCTCAATAGTTGTTTGTACAAAAAATTTGCTTAGAATATTACTTTATAAATAATGTCAATATCATCGTGTCTGAACTATTTCTAAATCCTGAAATTCAATCGAGAGTAGTAGAACTGCGGAAGATTTTGCAACGAGCTAGTTATGAATACTATGCCCTTGATGCTCCGACGATGGAGGACTCGGTTTATGATGCGCTCTATCATGAATTGCTGGATCTCGAAAAGCAATATCCACAACTCATTACACCCGACAGCCCCACCCAGCGCGTCGGCGAAAAGCCAACTACTCAGTTTGTTTCCGTTCAGCATAACATTCCACTTTATAGTTTAGAAAATGCCTTTACATCTAGTGATGTCACTACTTGGCAAGAACGTTGTCAAAAGGGATTAGAGAAGCAGGAATTTCTCGATAGCGTTTGTGAATTAAAAATCGATGGATCGGCGATCGCCTTAACCTACGAGCATGGCTTGTTAGTTCGTGGTGCAACCAGAGGTGATGGCACATCAGGGGAAGACATCACCACCAATATCAAAACCATTCGCGCTATTCCCTTACGCCTCAATTTAGAAAATCCTCCCGATCGCTTAGAAATTCGTGGAGAAGCATTCTTACCGATCGGCGTATTTGATGAAATTAACCAAGAGCGATCGCAACAGGGCGAAGCCCTATTCGCTAACCCACGAAACGCCGCCGCAGGTACCTTACGCCAACTCGATTCGCGCATTGTCGCCAAACGCCGCCTTGATTTTTTTGCCTATACTATTCATATCAATCAGGCAGATTTTGCGAAGCAAAATCTGCCTGATATTTCTTCTCAATGGCAAGCCCTTGAATTTCTCCAACAAATTGGCTTTCGCGTCAATCCTAATAAGCAACTCTGCAAATCTATTCAAGAATTACAAAACTATTACGATCATTGGTCAACCGCACGCCTCAAACTTCCCTACATGACCGATGGCATGGTGATAAAACTCAATGACTTCCCTCTACAAGAACTATTAGGATTCACTCAAAAAACTCCTCGTTGGGCGATCGCATGGAAATATCCTGCTGAAGAGATGCCCACCGTGATTGAAGCCGTCACCGTTCAAGTGGGACGTACAGGCACACTCACTCCCGTTGCTGAATTGCGTCCCGTGCTTCTCGCTGGCACAACCGTATCGCGAGCCACTCTCCACAATAGCGATCGCCTCGCGGAACTGGATTTACATATTGGCGATACTGCGATCGTCCGAAAAGCTGGAGAAATCATTCCTGAAGTGGTGCGGATACTGCCTGAATTGCGCCCCTATGGGGCAATTCGTTTTGTGATGCCTACCCATTGCCCTGAATGCGGTCAACCCGTTCTCAAACCTGAAGATGAAGCTGCAACTCGTTGTGTAAATGTAGAATGCCCTGCGATCGTCCGTGGAGCGATCGAGCATTGGGTCAGTCGTGATGCGCTGGATATCAACGGCATCGGCGAGAAACTAGTCAGGCAATTAGTTACGGAAAATCATGTCACTTCCGTTGCGGATTTATACGAACTAACTAGCGCTCAATTGCAGGCTTTAGATCGCATGGGTCAAAAATCCGCTGACAAAATTGTGGCGGCGATCGCGCAATCAAAATCTCGACCTTGGGCGCGAGTACTCTACGGCTTAGGGATCAGACATGTAGGCAGCGTCAATGCTCAAACTATCACTGATAATTTTCCTAATGTCGAGTTATTAGCGGGCGCTAGTCCTGAAGCGATCGCTTCTATTTTTGGCATTGGTGAAGAAATCGCACAATCTATTTATGAATGGTTTCGCAAAGATGCTAATCAAAATCTCGTGCAACGCCTCAAAGATGCAGGAATACAATTTGTGAGTGAGCCGAAAGAGAATCAGGCGATCGCTATAAATCCTAATATTGCAGGTAAAACCTTTGTTGTAACTGGCACATTACCTACTCTCAAACGCGACGAAGCAAAAGCTCTAATTAAATCCGCAGGCGGTAAAGTAACTGATTCTGTCAGCAAAAAAACAAATTATCTCGTTGTCGGAGAGGAAGCAGGATCAAAGCTAGAAAAAGCTCAATCTCTAGGTGTGGAATGTTTATCTGAAGAGGATTTACTTAAATTAATCTCTCAGTAGTTATAGCTATAGCCAAAAAACCAGAAGAGAGTTGCGGCGCGAAGCGCCGCAACTCTCTTCTGGTGCTAACATAACTGGCTACTGCTATATTGTCCATAAGCTTATCTCATGGCATTTCGGAAAGTATTTGCTGCTTCTAATCGCGAAGTTTGAGCTATCAAGACACAACGAGTAAGTAATTCGATATCTAAGTCTACTAGCTCTGGAATTTCACTGCGGGTAATTTTTTGATAATCTCCTTGGCGAAGATGATAAAGGCTAAACACACCATCCTGCCAAAACCATACTTCTGGGATACCTAAAACCTGATATCTTTGCAATTTTTTTGGACTACCGCTACTAAATACAACTTCAACTACCAAATCAGGAATTGGCTTGGATGCTCCAAAACAGTAGGACTCGTCTGGTTCAACAGAGACTTCACCTTCTCGCTCTTGGGTCATGGAACCTGTGGGTTCAAATTCGATATTTTTCTCTACACAAAACAGTTCAATCAGAAACCCAATAATAGTTTTAAAGAATTCGTGAGCGCGACCTGGCATGAGAATTTCAATGGTGTTGTTATAATAATAAATCCTTACACCGATGGAATCAGAAAAACCTGTTTGAATCAGTTTAAACTGTTCCCAAGTTATACCCGAATAGATGAGGTGTTGATCTTGATCGGAAGTTGTGGAAGTAAGTAGTGAAGTTTTGGACATGACGACAACTCATTACTAGGAGAAAATAGGTTTAAGCAAAGCTTAGTCATATTTTGTCAATGCTTTGGGCTAATAACTGTAGTATGACATATAAAAAGATCGTCTTAATGGTTCTGATAAAAGAGAGTCGCTTTGCACCTCTTTTTGTTTCTGTTATATAATCTTAAAAGCTTTATAAATAGATAGTTCGCAATAATTTATGTCTGTCGCTCCCTACGGTTCTTGGAAATCGCCTATTAGTTCCGATTTGATTGTTTCTAGCAGCATTCGCCTTGGCACGATCGCTATTGATGACGGTAATGTCTATTGGAATGAAGGCAGACCAACGGAAGGGGGGCGTAATGTAATTATGCGCTATAGCAGTGATGGCAACTATCGCGAAATGACTTCTGCATCGCTCAACGTGCGATCGCTAGTCCATGAATATGGCGGTGGCGAATATCTTGTAGAAGATGGACGGATTTATTTTTCTAACTTTAGCGATCGCTGCATTTATCGCAAAGTTGGCGGCGGCTCTTGTAAACCCTTGACCACTGAAAATGCCTATCGCTACGCCGACTTTATTTGGCATCGGATGTATGGCAAGTTGATTTGTGTACGCGAAGATCATACTGGTGAAGGCGAACCGATTAATACTCTGGTGGCTGTAAGTACTACCAATGGTGAAGATATTCAGGTACTGGTAACGGGTGCAGATTTCTACGCCTCGCCTTGTCTTAATCCTACTGGAGATAAACTCGCTTGGATTAGTTGGCAACATCCAAATATGCCTTGGGATGGAACGGAACTATGGGTTGCCGATCTCATAGAATCAGACGTGGGCGTACTTGCCATTCAAAATCCCCAACTGGTGGCAGGTGGAGCCAATGAGTCGATTTTTCAGCCTGAGTGGTCACCCGATGGCAAACTCTATTTTGTTAGCGATCGCACGGGTTGGTGGAACTTATATAGTACGGAAGCTTCTAGCAAAAATATTCAACCACTCTGTCCAATGGAAGCCGAGTTTGGCTTACCTCAATGGGTATTTGGAATGTCTACCTATGACTTTACTGGTGCTGGCAAAATTGTCTGCTCCTATAGCCAGTATGGTAAATTCCATTTAGCGATTCTCGATCCTGCAAATTTGGCTACGGGATTACAAGAAATCCCTCTGCCATTTACTTCCATTTCAGGACTACATTGTGAAGGCGAGCGCGTAGTGTTTCATGGTGGTTCGGCTACTGAACCAACGGCGATCGTCTTGCTTGATTTGACAACTGGAACTTGGCAAAAAGTGCGTGTTGCTTCGGATTTACAGATCGATCCTGATTATATTTCCGCCGCTCAATCTATAGAATTTCCGACAGAAGATGGAAAGAGTGCCTATGGACTTTTCTATCCGCCCAAAAACAAAGATTTCCAAGCAGAGGATTCTGAAAAACCACCTTTGCTTGTTAAAAGTCATGGGGGACCTACAGCATCTACTTCAGGAAGTCTAAGCCTAGGCATTCAATATTGGACGAGTCGTGGTTTTGCTGTGCTTGATGTCAACTATGGCGGTAGTACGGGCTATGGCAGAGAGTATCGCGATCGCCTCAAAGGTAATTGGGGCATTGTTGATGTCGATGACTGCGCTAATGGAGCCAAGTTTTTAGCTGACAAAGGTTTAGTCGATGGCGATCGCCTCGCGATTTCAGGTGGTAGTGCTGGCGGCTATACGACCCTTTGCGCTCTGACTTTTCGTAATGAGTTCAAAGCTGGTGCAAGTCATTATGGAATTTGCGATCTGGAAGCTTTAGCTACAGATACCCATAAGTTTGAGTCGCGCTATCTGGATACTCTGATCGGTAAATATCCCGAACAAAAAGAACTTTATATCCAGCGATCGCCAATTCATTTCACGGAGAAGCTGTCCTGTGCGATCGCCTTTTTCCAAGGATTAGAAGATAAAGTCGTGCCCCCCAATCAAGCCGAGATGATGGTAAATGCTTTACGCGAGAATGGTTTGCCCGTTGCCTATGTTCCCTTTGAAGGCGAACAGCATGGCTTCCGTAAAGCCGAAAATATCAAACGCGCCCTTGATGGCGAGTTTTATTTTTATTCCCAGATTTTTGGCTTTAAACCTGCGGATGAGATTGAGGCGATCGCGATCGAATATGGCAACCACGCAAAAATCTCTACTTAACCCTTAACACAAATAATCTGCTTCAAAGTGGCGACTACCTCGACTAGATCGGATTGCTGGTGCATCACTTGCTCAATCGGTTTGTAAGCCGCAGGAATTTCATCAATGATACCTGTATCCTTACGACACTCAATGCCTTGAGTCTGCTGAATTAGGTCATCTAAGGTGAATTGATCCTTCGCCTTACTCCGAGACAGCAAGCGACCAGCCCCGTGAGAACAAGAGCAATAACTTTCGGTATTTCCTTTGCCTTTGACGATAAAGGACTTCGCTCCCATTGAGCCAGGAATAATGCCATAGTCCTCAGTTCTTGCCCTTACCGCACCTTTGCGGGTGACATACACATCCTCGCCGAAATGAGTTTCTTTTTCGGCATAGTTGTGATGACAATTTACGGTCAGTAACGGTTTAACAGGTTTACCACCACTAGCATACTTCTCGATAATCTTCTTAAATCTTGCCATCATGACATCACGATTAGAACGCGCATATTCCTGTGCCCATTGCAAATCGCGCCAGTAAGCGGCAAATTCAGAAGTACCAGCAACGAAATAGGCAAGATCCTTATCGGGTAGAGAAGTTCCTGCTAGTCGGGCTAGATCCTTTGCTGTCTCGATATGTCTCTGTGCAAGCATATTGCCAATATTTCGAGAACCAGAATGCAGCATTAGCCACACCTGATTATCTGTATCTATGCAGACTTCGATAAAGTGATTGCCACCACCAAGGGAACCCATTTGCTTCATGGCTTTACCTTCAAGATGTTGAACTCCAGAATGCAACTCACGGAATTCCCTCCATCCTAGCCAATTGAGGACAGGCTTTTCGACCTCTTTATTATCATTAAAGCCAACTGGAATCGCGGCTTCGATTTCTAAACGAATTTGCTTAAGCTTTCCTTCTAATTGGTCATAGTGAAATGGAGTTTTGATCGCAGCCATGCCACAACCAATATCCACTCCCACCGCCGCAGGGATGATCGCTTCTTTAGTTGCCACTACAGAGCCGACGAGTGCACCTTTGCCAAGATGCACATCAGGCATTAATGCCACATGCTTAAACACAAAGGGCAAGGATGCAACATTTTTAGCCATTTTCGTTTCTTCATGTCCAAGGTCATGATCTGCCCAAGACAAGACTGGCTTGGGTGTTGCGATATTTAATTGTTGGTAAGGCATGGTCTTAATCTCGTTATGTAGTACGTATGCTACAATATGAAACACGATCGCGCAATAGATTCAAAAATTAGGCAAAAGAGATCGGTGGCGCTTTGAGCCGCTCCTCTCTTTTGGGTTTTATAAAGTGGGAACAGCTATATCTGTAAGTAGGAATGATAATGGGTAACTGGGATTAGCGGCAAAGCCTAAAATTCCGCGATCGCGATGTTCGTAAACCAATTGATTTTGAGCATCGAATAGAAATGTCCCACCACGTTGGGTCATGTGGGAAGCATCAGGAACATAGGCTTTCCAATTACCCAAAACCTCTGCCATATTCCGCAATCGCAAAGTTGCTAGTTCAAAGGAGCGCTGAAATCCACTGCCGCCAGCCCATTTAAAGAAGGACCCTTTTAATGGTGGTAACGGTGCAGCCTTAATGACTTCTTCATCGCCGATTAACTGTGGTGCGTTGCGATCGCCACGATAGCCTCGGAAAACTTCGGCTAATGTTCCCTTACTACCAATGCCAGCACACATCAGCATCAGATTTACCCAAGCACTTTGTCCTGATGATAGTAATGGAAATTTAGTCGTTAAGCCAGAATAGAGCTGTAATTGGCGATGTAGCTCACCTGTAGTATCGACAAACATCCAATTAGGATCGAAGCCAGTAAATTTGCAAAAATATTCTCCCGACTGGCGATCGCCGATGCCAATTGCTCTAACGGCAATTCCTTCTGATTTAATGCGATCGATTTCTCTCTGTATCCACCAAATATATTCAAGGCTATCAAAATCGCCTAGTTGAGGTAATACTAAAATTAATTTGCGCTGTTCTGGTGGGCAATTATCAAGAATCGGGGCGATCGCGCCATCACTAACACGCTGCCTTTGGGTTTGACTGAGAATCTCGTAAGTATTTTGATTCATGCTGTAATTAACTTACCTAAAGAAATTATATAATTAGATTTAACTGCTTGGCGATCGCTAACTTTTCGATCAAAAACTATGACCAATACAATCCCCAGAATAGAGACTATCTATCCTAGTAGCGATGGACAACCGATGGCAGAAAGTACAGAGCATTATCAATGGATTGTGACAATCGCGGGAGGATTGGAAAATCTATTTAAAGATAACAATAATGTATTTGTGGCAGGAGATTTGCTCTGGTATCCTGTCGAAGGTCAGTCGGAAATCCGTCGCGCTCCTGATGTGCTGGTGGTATTTGGTAGGCCGAAGGGAGCAAGGGGTTCTTACATCCAACACCTAGAAGATGGAATTGCTCCACAGGTAGTGTTTGAGATTTTGTCTAGGGGAAATCGAATTTCTGAGATGGCTCGAAAATTTGAGTTTTATCAAACCTACGGGGTGGAAGAATATTACGTTTACGATCACCTTGCGAATGATTTGGCTGGTTGGCTAAGAAACCCAGACGATCGTCATCTAAAGCCGATTGCTAATATCGAAAACTGGACAAGTCCACGTTTAGGTATTCGTTTTGAACTTACTGATGAAACTTTCAAGATTTTACAACCTGATGGAACTAGATTCTTAACTTATCTCGAACAAGCTGAACAGGTTAAAGCGGAACGAGTTGCTAAAGAACAGGCGCTTGACACGATGGCAAAGCTTGCTACTAAGCTCCGTGAGATGGGAGTCGATCCAGATAATTTTTAAGCGATCGCTGAATGTTTGGGAAAAGCCAATCTATGACAAGAATCTTTTTGGCAAGGGCTGAGGAGCAGAAGAAATTTCGTGATGTGTTGCGATTGCTTAGCAAAAATAGATTTCACGATAGCAAAAAATAATGGAAGCGATCGCATTCAATCGGCGAGAGGAACTGAGTAATGTACGGCTGTTGCAAGTGATGTTTTGTTGTAAAAGTTTTGAGCTTCGGGAGATAGACTGATCTCATCCATCTCTGCGAAATTCTCTCCAGTTATGATAGACTCCAGTAGAAACTTTAGCTTCTGCTTTTTCTAATGAGTCCATAAATTTAGGAATCCTCAATAATTCTTCTGTTGCTTCTTTACTCTCGCGTTCTGCTAGATATGCCAAAAAATCGACAGCCACTCTTAGTCGTTCGGGAGATAGACAATCGCTGTATTCATCAATTTGATGGCGAAGTTCTGCTGTGGTCATAAGCTTGATGGTTATTCAAAATTTATAACTTCCTAATAACGCTATTGTAGGCGATCGCCTAACTAATCACCCTCAATTTAGTTGTCATACTAATTTAAAACCATAAACATCTCAAAATCTTGTCTTTAAGCTGAACGATCGCTAAATTAAAAAAGTTGCTGATTTTCTATACATTTTGGGAAAATCAAAGCCATGAAGATTGTGAGAATAAAGCGATATAATCGATCGCAATAACTTTCAAGAATTAGAAAAACTCATGACTGATTTGCCAGAAGATGATCGCGAAATTATTTTGGTGGATTTTAAGGGAAGTGGCGGATCTGTAGGGCAAGTTAGCCTTTCGCCTGTAGAGCTTACTAAGCAGTTAGAGGAACCGTCGAAGCACGCAGTGAATACGGCGATGGCGACAATTCGGTTGATGGCAAATCGCACGATCGCTACTCTTGACACGATGGCAAATAAGCCGTCACAGGTGGAGGTGGAGTTTGCGATCAAGTTAGATGCTAAGGCGGGTGCTTTGTTGGCGAGTGCTGGGGCTGAGGGTAGCCTCAAGGTGAAGTTGGTCTGGCATCGGGACAAGGATAAATAGGATATTTTACAATCATGGCAAAAGTTCAGATCCAGAAACTGCTTGACTTTACATTGCAAATTCGTCATGCCACTAATGGAGATGATGAAATCGTAGGGACTGGGTTTATTGTGTCGGACAGTGGGTTAGTAGTGACGTGCGCTCATGTTGTAAAAGCTGCTGCTGGGAGTGTTTACCAAGGTGTCGAAGTAGGAGCCTATTTCACACCAGCACGTCAAAAATGGCAAGCAAGGGTGATCGGATGTTTTAAAGACTGCGATGATGATGTCGTGATGCTACAACTTGAGGATGAGAATAGCTCATTTATATTGCCTAGTAATATGCATCCTGCGCGAATTGCAGGAGCGGATGAGTCAGAAGGGAATCCCTTTCTTAGCTATGGCTATAAAAGGTTAGAGAAATATAGAGCAGGGAGGGCTGAGGGTAAGATTTTAGGTGAAGTTGAATCACCTGATAACGTTGTTTTGCAACACAATCCGATTCAGTTAAAGTCGAGTGAAATCAATGGTGGGATGAGTGGTGCGGCGGTACTAGATGTAGAGCGCGATCGCGTGGTGGGAATTATCTCGGAAACTTGGTTCCCAGATGAGACGGGGAAAGATCGGGATACGGCTTGGGCGGTGAATGTGCGGGTGTTGGCTTTGCCACCGATCGCATTGTCGATAAGTAATGAGAATGGGGTAACGGAGACAGATATAGTACCGATGGAGACAGCACCAATGACGGATAATATTGCGATGTCTACCCTCAAGCAAAAACTGGTAAATGCGCCGCCGATCTTTGATGAATGGGTCGGACGGGTGGAATTGTTGCAAGCTTTGGATGAGGATTGGGGCGATCCTGCGCGGCGGATTGTGGAATTGATTGGGTTTGGGGGTGAGGGTAAGAGTAGTGTGGCGCGGCGGTGGGTGGCGAATGTGTTGTCATCAAATCGCAAACCGCTTGCGGCTTTCTGGTGGGGATTTTATGAGAATGGCGGTATTGATGAGTTTTTCGAGGCGTTGGCTGAGTTTCTGGTTGGGGATGTGATTGATATCAGCGAATACAAGTCAGCGAGTGAAAAGATTCGGTTGATTAATTCGGTTTTGCGGAAGGGTGGGCGCTATCTGTTTGTGTTGGATGGTTTGGAGGTGTTGCAGCATGAGAGCGGTGATGATTATGGCTTGCTCAAAAGTCCCGATCTGCGGGAGTGGTTGCGAACTTTGGCAAAGGGAGAGAATGAGGCATTTTGTGTGGTGACGAGTCGTGCGCCGTTGTTCGATCTGATCGATCTGACGACGTTTGTGCATCGGGATGTGGAACGGTTGACGGATGGGGAGGGGTGTGAGTTATTGCAAAAGTTGGGTGTGCGGGGTGAGGTGGCGGCGCTAAGGCAGGTGGTGCGCGATTGGGATGGTTATGCGTTGGTGTTGAGTTTGTTGGGAACTTATCTGGTGGAGAGGTATGCGGGGGATGTAGCGAAGATTGAAGAGATTGAGGCTCCATTGGTGCAGGAGGCGAGGTATGACCGTGTGCGGCGAGTGCTAAGGCGCTATGATGAGCATTTGTCTGAGGCGGAACGGGAGGTGATGGAATGTTTTAGTGCGTTCCGTTTGCCAGTGAAGGAGGCGGCGTTGGCGGATTTAGGGGGATCAAGTGGGATTTTGAATCAGTTAGTGAACTATCGGATGTTGCGCTACGATAACCGATTGCAACACTATACGACGCATCCGTTGATTAGGGCGCATTATTTAGAACGGCTGAAAGAGAAGCCCATTGAGGTAGTGCAGGCACTCCATAATCGGATTAAGAGTTGGTATCTCGACATTGCGGGAGAAATGCCCGAAGTGCCAACCCTCGAACAACTTGCGCCGTTGATTGAAGCGGTACATCATGCTTGTCAGGCGGGTGAGTATGATGAGGCGAATGATATTCGCAGGGAGCGGATTTATCAGGGAAATCAACGTGTCCTTCCCAATAAACTCGGTGCTTGGGAAACGAATCTTGCCATCATGCAAGAGTTTTTCCCACAGGGCGACACATCCCAAAATCCGCAGGTAAGCCAACCGAGAACTAAAGGTTTTGTTCTGAATGAGATCGCCCTCTGCCTCATGTGTTTGGGACGCTTGCACGAAACACCTCCCTTTTACGAACGCGGCACAAAAATCGATCTCGCTCAATCCGACTGGCGCAATGCCAGTGTTGGCTACCGAAACCTAGCAGATTTGTATGCCAATCTCGGAGATCTGGCGGCGAGTGCTAAGTCGGCGCGTGAGGCGATCGCCCTAAGCGATCGCGCCGAGGATAAAAATTACAAACGTAATTCACTTGCCTATCTCGCTTATGCAGAATTTTTGCAAGGAGATAGAACTACTGCGGGTGAGGCATTTCGGCAAGCTGAGATATTGGAATGTAAGATTTATCCTTCTAGTCAATATCTGAACAGCATCGGAGGAATTTTTCATGCGGAATACTTGCTAAGGTATGGTGAAGTGGACTATGGGCGGCGAGTCACAGAGGTAAATCTCAAAGTTTGCGAAGAGAATCACTTTGTAAAATCTGTTAGCCAGTGTCATCGCGTTCTCGGAGATCTTGGCATCGATCCGCAAGTTCATTATGCCGAAGCCCTCAAAATTGCCCGTAGTATTTCCTTCCGTCCCGCTCTCATTGAAGCCTTACTAGGCTATGGTCGCTGGTTGGTTGGTCTAGGACTAATCCCAATTTCGCAAGACGTGGAGCAAGCAATTTCCTATTCCCCAACAGAGCAATGCTATATGCTTTCCCTCCGCACCAATGAGCATCCTATCGATGAGAACGATCTGGCACTAGCCCGACAATATCTTGACGAAGCCCTGACCTATGCCACTACCAGCGGTTATCGCATTTATGAAACCGATCTTCGCATTGCCCTAGCATGGCTCCATTGGCGCGAAGGCGATCTCATTACCGCCAGACGTGAAGCCGACAGAGCCAAACGCGCTAGTGAGGAGATGGGATATTTCTGGGGTCAAGTTGATGCGAGCAACTTAATTACGAATTACGAATTACGAATTACGAGGTGTTGATTGCAATGAAAGAAGAAAACATTATCCAGACTAAAAGTTATGCATTTGCTGTGCGTATAGTTAGACTTCATCAACATCTCGTAAACACAAAAAAAGAATATGTTCTGTCTAAACAAATATTGCGATCGGGAACCAGTATCGGCGCAAATGTTGAAGAGGCGATCAGTGGGCAGTCAAAAGCTGACTTTATCTCCAAACTATCCATAGCCTACAAAGAAGCCCGTGAAACAAGCTACTGGCTAAGACTATTAAAAGATACCGATTACCTGACCGAAAAAGAATTTGAAAGCATACATCCCGATGTAGAAGAACTATGTCGGATTATTGGGAGCATACAGAAAAGTGCGAAGGGGAATGAATAATTACGAATTATCAATTACGATTTAAAATTTCGTAATTCGTAATTCGTAATTCGTAATTTAGATCCCCTCTGAAACTTGAAAACGCAGTTCAAACAAAAAGATAGAGCGATTAATGTGTGTTAATGCGTCGTTACGAGTAGATAGTCTTTTGCTGATGCTTATTTGGTTAGTATGTCTGAGGTAATACCATACTTCGCAGTTTTAATATAAGCTCCTCTCAAGTCCTTTGAAATTGCGGAATTCAAGCGAATTCTCAAATAAATTTTGAGCACCTATGAAAGGACTAAATTGTATATTCTGTTTGATTTCGTCACAAATATTTACGTTAAAAATCAGCTTTCTTCCTTCTATTTACATACGTATTGTTACTACTATCTGTACATGTATTTCTTTCTGCCGTCTCTATAGACTTGAAAAGTTCGTGATTCACATGGGAGGGCTTAATTATGGCAAAGCGATCTTTAAAAGCATCAACATCAGGTGCTAGATTAGCTAAGCAGCAATTTACCTTTAAAGGTTGGACACAAGAGTATCTAGCGAGTGAAGTAGGTATCAAAACGCGGCAACCGATTTGGCGGTTTTTTGCAGGGCAACCAATTGAACGATATACATTTTTTGAGATTTGTACGGCTTTAGATTTGGAATGGAGAGAGGTTGCCTCCAATGCACCAGCAGAATATATCGATCGCACAGTCGATCGCATTACCAATAACACTGAGTTAGAACCAACATCTCTAAAATTAGATGATGTAGTGCAAATGGTGCGATCGCAACGCAAGGATAAAGTTAATCATCAATGTGGCATCTTGCAACTATTAGATATTGGTCGTCCCGTCGAGCTTGACAAGATCTACATCGATGTAAATGCGATCGAACAAATCCCCAGTCAGCAAGGGATCGAAATCTCCGATCTCGATAGTCTAGCGCCCGAAGATATCGATCGCTTCGACCTAGACAAAATCACCGCCAGACAAATCCTCGGTACAGAAGCAGTAGAGAAATATGGCAACCTACGAGTACTGGGTAAGACAGGCTCTGGTAAGTCTATATTTCTCAAACATCTGGCAATGCAATGCAATGCTGGAAGGTTTGCTGCAAACCAAGTTCCAATGTTTATGACGTTGCGAGATTTTGCCGAAAGTTATAAGTACAACCAGCAGTTACGCTTATTAGAGTTTATCCATCAAGAATTTCTTGAATCAGATATTTCTCACCCAGAAACCCTTAAGAAACTGCTTCACGAAGGAAGAATATTGTTCTTAATTGATGGCATTGATGAAATTTGCCAAGATGTAAAACTAGAACATAGGGTTTTAAATGAAGTTCGCCGATTTTGTGAGCGATACCACAAGAATACTTTTGTAACAACCTGTCGGACTGCCTTGCAAAAACTCACCCTGAAAGGCTTTACCGATGTCCAAATCACTCCACTTAACGAAGACCAAATCAGCGCGGGAGCCCGAAAATGGTTTGGAGAATTTAGCAAGGCTGATGGCACTAATGGACTAAAAATTTCATCTCAATTTATGCAAGAGTTGAAATTACCAGAAAATTGGCAATTTCAGTCATTGATGACTACCCCGCTATTTTTGCATCTTGCCTGTTCCATATTTCATCGTCAAAAGAAGTTTCCGATTAAAGCGGATTTTTATAAGCAAGGTATGGATTTGCTGGTATGGAAATGGGATGAAGCAAGAGGAATGGATCGGAATCAATCATACCCAGGATTTGCATTACCGCAAAAGCTACAGTTGTGGAGTGAAATTGCCTCATTCACCTTTGAAAAAGGGCAATACTTTTTTGAGCAACGGGTAATTGAGGAACATATCGCTAACTCCGTACAAAATCTTACCGATACTAACTCTGAGCCAGAAGAACTTTACCAAGCGATCGAAGCCGTGTTACGCATGGTCAAGTCTCAACATCACGGACTTTTAGCTGAGCGGGCAAGGGGTATATTTTCCTTCTCCTATTCCGCCATGCAACAGTATTGTATTGCCCGTAAGATTGTTGCTGGTCAACATCTCCAACCATCAGGGCAATCTTTGCAGGAACTTGTAACTCATCTTACCGATCCTCGTTGGCATGAAATCTTTTTGCTCACGGCAAGTATGCTTCACAGTTCCGATGATTTGGTGCAGTTAATGAAACAAGAAATTAATCGCCTCGTTGCTGAATCTCCTTATTTAGAGAACTTTTTGGCTTGGGCATACCAAAAATCCCAAAACAATCTAGAAACAAGCCCAGACTCAGGGGAGCGGAAAACTTTACATTCCTGCGATCGATTATCAAATAAAAATCACATGGAACCCAACCTTGAGAATTGGAGCAACAATAACTGTATGACTCGGTTATGGCAGTTGCAACAAGCGATCGCCAATCGTGAAAATGTTGATGCCTCCAAACAACAAGTGTTACAAAGCTTCTATGACGCTAATCAATTGCTGCTTGACTGTCTCAATAGTAGTTGCGAAGTTACATCCAGCATCAGAGAAGAAATAGAAGCAAACTTACTGTGTTATAGCTATTGCCGCTCTAGTTACAGCAAATTAAGTTCAAACATGTTACCAATGGAAGTATAAAACAATTTACTCCCTTCCCAGTAAAGAATAAGTGGTGCGCGGCTTTGCCGCGCACCACTTATTCTTTACTTTACAGCACCTATTCTTTCGGTGCTAAGGGAGTAAATTGTTTGCTCAATTTAGCGCTTTAAGCAGCAACAGCCACAGGACTATCGAGCTTCTTCAACTGCTGCACTAGCAAGCTAAGGAATAGACCTACATCGGTAACTACACCAACTGACTCAACAGAACCGCGATCGGAGAGCTTGGTTACAACTGCTGGATTGATATCCACGCAAACCATCTTCACACCTGCGGGAGTCATGTTACCCACACCGATGGAATGCAGCATTGACGACAACATCAAAATCATGTCCGCACCGCGAATTTGTTCGCTATACAAGCGTTGTGCTTCTAGCAAATCCATTACAGTGTCAGGCAAAGGTCCATCATCACGAATGGAGCCAGCAAGTACAAAGGGAATATCGTTCTTAACGCATTCGTACATTACGCCAGTCTTCACAAAACCAGCCTCAACTGCCTTGTGGATGCTGCCATAGCGACGGACGGAGTTAATTACTTTCAGGTGATGGCGATGTCCGCCTTTGACGCTCACGCCACGCTTAAGATCGACACCGAGGGAAGTTCCCATTGAGGACTGTTCCATGTCGTGAACGGCGATTGCATTACCACCAAGCATCGACTGCACATAGCCTTCACGAATCAAGTAAGCCAAGTGAGGAGCTCCGCCAGTATGTACGACTACGGGGCCGCAGGAGACAACTAACTTACCACCGCGATCGCGAATTTGGCGAAGTTCCCATGCGATTTGCTCGACCACGAGTTCGACGCGACGTTCGCTAGATACACCCGCACCCATGAAGGAAAATTCTTCTTTCTTGGCGGTATCTCTAGCTTCAGGCTTACGCACAGTCCGCACGCCATCGTAACCAACCACCACGCGATCGCCTACGATGAGATCGCGCAGCAGCTTGCAAGTAGCAGTTTTACCATCGGGACTAATGGCGATCGCGGCATCCATACGCTGATTCGTACAACGAATCCACTCGCCATCCACACAAGCCTCAGTGGGATAAATTGTGGATACATAGAAGTCATCGGGAGCGACTCCATCTTGCAAGACTGGTTCTAAATTGGCAGCACATGTCTCGCGATCTTGTAATACTGCACCGATCTCGATCAGTTCGCCCATGATTGTTTCCATGAGGTCATGGGATGGTGCAGAAATTCGGATTCTGGCTAAAGAAGTGCTTTGTCTTTGTTCGCCAAGATTAAATTCTAATACTTGGAAACTACCACCGTTATCGGTTACTAGATCGAGAGCGCGATTGATGATTCCAGAATCAAGCAAATGTCCTGTTAATTCGACAATTCTTGCTTCTACTCCACCTTGCTCAATAGCTCCTTGTTCGCTTTCTGCGGCAATGGGAACTTCAATAGTTCTCAAAGTTAGACATTTAGCGGCTCCACCAGCTTTGAGAAACTCAGTGAGAGGAGTTTCAATGACAGTAAAACCAGCGTCAGTAATGCGTTGTTTTAAGCGATCGCTAATTTTATTCATCACCACATTGCGATCAACGTTGACTGCATTACAAGCAAAATTCACCGCATCCGCTTCTTCAATCGCAATTCTCTTATCCGCAGGAACCCGCATTTCAATCAAACGATTGGAATAGGAATCAAAAGCAGGTGGGTAATACAGCAAATATCCGCCTGTTAAAGGACAGAAGCAGGTATCGAGATGATAGAAGCGATTGTCAATTAAACGAAGGGAGAGAACTTCGACATCTAACCATTTCGCCAAATAGGGATGAGCATCTAGTTCCGAACGGAAGCCATAGCCAGCCCATAGCCAGCCACCACTGCGATCGAATAAGGCATCACCAGCACCTTCAAAGGGTAAATCCTTGGGTAGTTCATACACTGTAAAGCCCTTAGACTCAAACCATGCTTTGAAATAGGGTTCTTCACCTTGGCGTTCTTTATGTAAAAAACGGCTTAATACAGCTTTGTCACCTAATACCAGTCCAGCATTAGCAGTAAATACCATATCTGGCCAGCCCTTGGCGGGTGTCACTAGCTCAACATTGACTAAACCCTTGAGGACTCCATATAGTTTTTGCCATTGCTCCACAGCGCGATCGCGGCTAGATTTGTGAACGTTGCCCTCCATCCAAGGATTGATCACATAATCTACGTCGTAGTGATCGGGGGCACACATCAGATAATTCAGTGGGGAAGTCATAGATAAGATAAATAATTTGGGAGAAGTTGCCGAATTCGGCACATTAGTATTTGACATCATGGCCGATCTGTCAAAAGCGCAAATATGTCAATCTACAAATATGTCAGTTTATGAGATGTCAATCTTTAATCATACTCAATTTACATAGTTATAGACGATCGAAAAAGTTATCATCTCTTGATAATTGCGGTATTAATACGGCATGTTAGTACATATGACCTAAGTTGCTAGGTGCAATAAATATAAAATCCAAGAACCTGTAGCGCTTGCTGTGATGGCACTATAGGTTCTTGATTCTGTTTTTTTAATGATATCTAGCCGCCTATATAACAATGCAAGTTTTTTGTTTAGGACATAAAACCCAAATAAATAGAGGTGGCGCGAAGCGCCACCCCTATTTATTTGGGTTTTCAAAATTTGCTATGACTTTTTGAGAAAGGCGATCGCCTCGACGTGGGAGGTTTGTGGGAAGAAATCGATCGGTTGAATGCGGGTGATTTGATAGCGATCGCCTTCGCATAATAGTTTGAGATCTCGCGCTTGGGTGGCGGGATTGCAACTGACATAGACAATGCGCTCGGGAGCATTTTCGCGGAGAAAGGCAATTACTTCAGGTTCGCAACCTTTGCGGGGAGGATCGAGGATGACGATATCGGGTTTTAGGTTGAGAGTACCGATCAGCTCTTCAACTTTGCCCGTGTGGAACACGACATTATCGATGCCATTGAGTTCGGCGTTGAGCTTGCCTTGGGCTGTGGCTTGAGGCTGGATTTCGATCGCGATCGCCTGTTTGACTTGTTCGGCTAAAGGCAAAGCGATCGTGCCAATTCCTGCATAGGCATCTAAGAGAACTTCCGTTCCATCTAGCTCGAGTTCTGCTTCAATGATGTTCAGCATCTTTTCCGCTTGCTCAGTATAGATCTGAAAGAAAGTATCACCACGCAAACGGAAAGTTAAACCAGCAAATTTTTCTAAGAGATAATCTTTGCCAGCAATACAACGGCTATCACGACCAAAAATCGCATTGGTTTTATCAGGATTACAATTGAGAATTACGCCTACTACTTTGGGATATCGCTCCAACCAAGTTTGAGCAAACACTCCTAAGTTTGGTACATCCCAATCTCGCGTTACCAATGTAATTAGAATTTCACCTGTATTGCGACCAATCCGCAACCCTAAATGGCGCAATAGCCCAGTATGAGCATTTTCATCATAAATTTCCCAACATTGGTTATGAATATCTCGTTTGAGTTCTTCCAACATCGGATCGAGGCGAATATCTTGGGCAGGACATTGATTGAGATTGACAATTTTGTGGGTTCCCTTTTGATAATATCCCGCCTTAAGATTGCCATCTCGTCCCGTAGCTAAAGGATAAGTAACCTTGTTGCGATAGTGTAAACTTTCCTTCGCGCCAACAATCGGTGAAATTAGCTCCGTTAACATCTCAGACTCAAAGCCACCGATTCTCTGTAATGCTTGCAGAACAATATTTTGCTTGGTTCGCAACTGAGCAGGATAGCTAACCGTTTGCCATTGACAACCACCACATTTATCAGCAACGATACATTTGGGATGGACGCGATCGCTTGATGGTAAGAGAATTTTTTCAATACTGGCGTTAGCAAAGTTCTTTTTTACAAATTCCAACTTTGCCGTAATGCGATCGCCAGGGACGGTATTGGGAACGAAGATGGCGATATTTTCATAACGTCCCACCCCATCGCCACTATCAGCGAGATCGTCAATGGTGAGCGTAATTTTTTGTCCCTGTAGTAGCATAGTTTCCTAAATTTATTGACTAAAGGCAACGCAAAGCATTGCCTGTTTTATAACCCTTGAAGAGCATTTAAATTGTTTGGTTTTGATCTAAGCGTTAAGCGCTGAATACAATCAATCTGTACCTCCCCACGACCAAATGGGATTACCATCTCTTACGTCTTGTTTAAGAATAGTAGGCATATAACCATTAGGATCATACATCGCTGTCATGTCCAAAATCAGATAGACATTGCCTTCAGTAAACTGCATTCGCAAAAATGAATGCCGTTGCGTCCCACTCCGATCGGGGCTACTAAGTCCTGCGGCAGCTCGACAGTTTTGATATTTAGGTTGGAGTTTAGCAACCCACACAACGCTAAATTCATCACTTGTGACAATTTTAAATTTATCTGCTAACCAACTTAATTTTGCTGTGCCATCAAGTATGTATGCAGCCTGAATATTAGGGCGTGCTTTTTGATCGACAACAACTTCATCAGGACAAATCGAGCCATCAGGATTGCGAGCATTAGGATATACTCTGAGCTTCAAAGTGTCAGATGAAGCATAGCTAGGTATTTGGGAAATAGCAGCTTGAGCGATCGCCAAAGTAATTAGAAACGCTTTATTTTTAAACATGATTTAGATTCATGGGGTTTCGTAAATTGACGAAATTTGCGAAGATTATCTTCCGCCAAAGAGGTTTGCTCAAGCGCTTAGCGCTGTATGATTTATGGCTGTACGATCTATGACTATGCAAATTCGATTATTTCAAACACAAGATAGCGATCGCATCGCCCAGTTATTCCATGATACTGTGCGCGAGGTGAATATTCGCGACTATTCACCTGAACAGGTCAAGGCTTGGGCACCTGATGACTTGTATTTCACCAACTGGACAGAAGATTGTAGTAACAACTTCACCTATGTTGCGGAAGAAGAGGGCGAAATTATTGGCTTTGCGCAACTAGAAACCAATGGTCATATCGATTGTTTCTTTTGTCATAAGGACTATCAGCGCTGTGGTGTGGGAACGCGGCTATATCGAGCTATCGAAGCCAAGGCTCTGGAATTAAAAATCGATCGCTTATTTGTAGAAGTGAGTATTACCGCGAGGGCATTTTTTAAAAGTCGTGGCTTTAAGGTTGTTAAGGAGCAACAAGTTGCTTGTCGGGGTGAAAAGCTCACCAACTTTGTGATGGAGAAGTCTCTAGTAAAATATCTAGAGAACCCCGATCGGTTTGTGGTGACAACTTTTTACCATTTTGCCGATTTGACTAATTACCGAGAGATGCGATCGCCCATTACGGAATTTTGCAATTGCCATGAACTCAAGG
Organism: Pseudanabaena frigida; assembly: GCA_003242085.1. Classification (GTDB taxonomy): domain Bacteria; phylum Cyanobacteriota; class Cyanobacteriia; order Pseudanabaenales; family Pseudanabaenaceae; genus Pseudanabaena; species Pseudanabaena frigida. The sequence continues at coordinate 103,001 of QBML01000010.1, forward strand.
GTGTAATTTTACTAGCACCAGAGGGAATTAATTCCACAATTGCTGGTAGTCGCGAAGGTATTGATGCGCTATTAAGTTATCTTCGTTCCGATCCGCGTTTACAAAATTTGGAACATAAGGAAACTACTTCTGATGTCATTCCTTACAACAAACTTCGGGTAAGGCTTAAAAAGGAATTAGTGAAGTTTGGAGTGTCGGGTATCGATCCTAGTAAAGAAGTGGGAACCTATGTCGATCCTAAGGATTGGAATGCGTTAATTTCCGATCCAGAAGTAATCGTTATTGATACGCGCAATATTTACGAAGTGGAGTTTGGTACTTTTAAAGGCGCGATCGATCCGAATTTAGATTTTTTCTATGAGTTTCCCAAATATGTCGAGGAGAATTTAAGCGATCGCAAGCAGCAAAAAATCGCTATGTTCTGCACGGGTGGCATACGTTGCGAGAAAGCAAGTGCTTATATGTTGGCTCAAGGCTTTGATGAGGTTTACCATCTCAAGGGTGGTATTCTCAAATATTTAGCAGAAATTCCTCCCGAAGAAAGTCTCTGGGAAGGTGAATGTTTTGTTTTTGACGATCGCATTGCGACTAAGGGATAAATGGTTTCGTTATTTCCTGCGCCATTAACAAGAGTTCGGTATGGCTCACTACTAGGGTGGGAAAACTGCGGCTACTATAATCCTTACCCATTTCTAAGGGAAAGATATTTTGACAATCCTCTAATGGAATCCAGATCGCGCCGATCGCTTTCAGAATTACCCATACAGCCGCAATATCCCAAATCTTGGGAGTAGCTTCCACTGCGCCAATGGTGGAACCGATCGCGACGGTTAAAATGTTATAGCTTGCTACACCTAACATCCGCAATTTGAAAGGGAACTTGGATCTGCCCATTTTTTCGAGACTGCGGGAACAGGCACTAAAGAAGTAATTACTGAGAGCATCAGGATCGGGTGAAGTTTCAGGTAAATGGATTGGCGTGTCGTTGAAAAATGCTGCTGAGCCATGCTCATCTGACCAACCATAAATATTTTGGCGCAATGGCGGTATAGCAACGTAGCCAAATACAGGCGTACCATGATGCAATAAACCTAGAGAAATTCCCCAAATTGGAATCCCGCGTGCAAAGTTAGTTGTGCCATCGAGAGGATCGACTACCCAAGCCCATTCGCGATCGGGTAAAACTTGCGTCGATTCTTCAGTTAAAACGCCATATTCAGGAAATTTTTTTTCGAGGGCAGCTTTGATATAAGCATCAGCCCAGCGATCGCTTTTGGTGACAAGGCTACCATCGTCCTTAGCGATCGCCACTCGCGCCTGTTCAAAATCGGCTAGCAGGCGATCGCCGACCTGCTTAGTTAGCTCTTGGATAAAGGGAAGAATTGATGGCAAGTTATTCATAGATTGTTAGCATAACTCAGAATTCATGAGGCTAGAAGCGTCCCCTCTAATTGTGCGGTAAAATGCAATCATGTTAGGAAGTATGAGGATTTTGTAGACCTATGAACTTGAGCTTAAACCTGAGTCTAAGTTTAGGTCGCGTTTGGGCGATCGCCACCAATGTATTTCGCGAAACCGTGCGCGAGCAGGTACTTTATTTATCTTTGCTATACACCCTGATCTTGATATCAGCAATGATGTTGCTGCCAGAATTTTCCTACGACTCATCGGCAAAGATGATCGTTGATACGGGGATCGCGGCGATCGAGGTAGTGAGCTTGATTGTGGCTGTATTAGTCGGTACTAATCTGATCAATAAAGAGATTGACAAACGCACAATTTTTATTCTGATTGCCAAACCAATGCACCGCGCTGAGTTTGTGCTTGGTAAACATCTAGGATTGACGGCAGTAATTGCGGCATTAGTGTCGATAATGTCTGGAATTTTTATAATTCTGATGACAATTAAGCAAATTCCAATTCCGATTCCTGCGATTCTCACGGCCAACTTTTTTATCTTTTGGCAAATCATGTTGCTAGGGGCGATCGCGATTTTCTTTGGCTCCTTTACAGGTTCGCTAATTGCTTCTCTGCTAACACTTGCTGCTTATTTAATTGGTAACTTTAGCCGCGATTTGTTGCTGCTAGGTGAAATTTCTAAAAATCCTAGCTTGCAGACAATCACGCGCACTCTGTATATGATTTTGCCCGACTTGTCCCGTGCTAATCTCAAAAATGAGGCAGTTTACAACATCTTACCGAGCCTGCTCGATATGTTTAATAACAGCATCTATATTTTGAGCTATGCGTTGTTGACTCTAGCGATCGCCATTCTCATCTTTGCCCGTCGCCAATTTTAAATAAAGAAGTACTGCTTTGCTGATGAAGGGTGGCGCTTTGCGCCGCCCTTCTAGTTTTGTCGATTAAAATTAAGTATATTTAGTGAATTAACTATGCACTACCGTCGTTTTGGCAAAACTGAGATGCTCCTGTCAGTCTTTTCATTAGGAGCGATGCGCTATTTAGAATCGGCGGAGAATGCTCACAAAACAATTTTGCGAGCATTAGAAGTTGGGATAAATCATATTGAAACTGCTCAAGGCTATGGCAAGAGCGAAGAATTTATCGGTAGAGCAATGCGAAATGGCTTGAGCAAACAACGCGATCGCTTTTATCTGACTACTAAAATCTCACCAACTAAAGATGCAGACTCCATGCGTCGCCAAATCGAGCAGTCTCTCAAAAAACTGAATGTAGACTATATCGACAACTTCGATATTCACGGGATTAATCTATACGAACATCTGGACTTAGTAAAAAATCCCAATGGATGTATGAAAGCAGTTAGAGAAGCGATCGATCAAAAAATGATTGGTCATGTTGGCTTCTCTACCCATGCCCCGCTTAACGTCATGCTTGACACAATTCGTACAGATTTATTTGAATCAATAAATTTACATTATTACTACTTCAATCAGCGCAATGCTTCTGCTGTGCAGCTTGCCCATGAAAAAGATATGGGAGTATTTATCATTTCGCCATCAGACAAAGGCGGAATGCTGTATAACCCTTCAGAAGAATTAGCGGGAGTTAGTTATCCATTTACGGCTTTATACATGTGCGATCGCTTCCTACTCAGCGATCCTCGCGTCCATACCCTCAGTCTCGGCGCTGCCAACCCCTCTGAAATTGATTCCCACAAGGACGCATGGGACAACGATGAGCCAATGTCAGAATTGGAATTAGCAGTTCTCGATTGTATGAATCGTCGCTATACGCTCCTAGGAGACGATCGCTGTTCGCAGTGCTATCAATGCTTACCTTGCCCTGAAGGGATTAATATTCCTGAAGTACTGAGGTTACGGAATTTAGCGATCGGCTTTGATATGGTTGAGTTTGGAAAATATCGCTATAAAATGTTTGAAAATGCTGGGCATTGGTTCCCTGGGAATAAAGCAATTCGTTGCACAGACTGTGGTGATTGTTTGCCTCGTTGTCCTGAAAATTTAGATATACCAAAGCTTTTACGTGATACCCACGATCGCTTAAATGGACAAGAAGGTAAGCGACTTTGGGAGTAGTAAGTAGCTAAGCATAATTAAAAACCAAACCAAGAAGTGTACATCGTCCACTTAGTGCACGATGTACACTTCTTGATTTGGTTTTGAGCGCACACAGTATTTGACAAAAAATTTGAAAAGATTAGGAGCGTGAAGTGCCGCTTCCCTTTTCTAGTTTTTTGCTATCCTAGTTAACTGCGATCACAAATAAAATCTAAAATAAATCTATGGCTTCCAGCTATTCTTTCGATATTGTTAGCGATTTCGATCATCAAGAACTTGTCAATGCGATCGATCAAACTCGTCGTGAAATTGTCAGTCGTTATGACTTAAAAAGCACCAAAACCGAAGTTGAACTCGAAAAAGAATCAATAACCATTAACACTAATAGTGAAATGACGCTCACCTCTGTGGTTGACGTGATGCAATCTAAGGCGATTAAGCGTGGATTATCTCTAAAAATCTTTGATTATGGAGAAATTGAGTCTGCTAGCGGCAGTCGTGTAGTTCAAAAAATTAATTTAAAAAAAGGTATCGAGCAGGATCAAGCTAAAAAACTTTCTAAAATTATCCGTGATGCTTTTCCAAAAGCACAGGCTTCAATTCAAGGCGATGCTTTACGAGTGACTTCTAAATCAAAAGATGAACTGCAAGAAATTATTCAACTTGTCAAATCCGAAGACTTTCCCCTCGCCCTCCAATTCATAAATTATCGCTAAAGCTAAAGAGACAGCGCTTTGCGCTGTCTCTTTGCTAATTAATTAGGCAGCCTTAGCTAGTTGAGCTAATAACCTTTGGACGATCTGAAAACCTGTCAGAGTTTGCCAAGCAAAAACGCCAACTAATATTGTATTGACAGCAATATGTATACTCCTAGCCCAGTCTTTACCTTGTTGTAGAAGCGGTGCTAAAGCCGCAGATAATGCTGCTAAAAATACTAAGCTTAATCCAGCAATCAAATGTGCTCCTACAAAAAGCTTGCCGTTAGCGTTGTAGGTTGCGGCTATTCCACCGATCGCACCTGCTGCCATCAAAACTAAAAATACCGAGCCAAGTTGGTGGTGTAGCACATTGTAGCGTTTAGAGATTAGGGCTTTTTTCTCTTCTCCCTCGGTACTGCGAATTCTACGGTATTGCCACCCAATGTAACCCGCATAAAGTGCCAAGATTAGAGTTAGGAGCATAAGTATGGGATGGATAAAATCCACTACAGTCTTCAATGGTTCTGAAATCGGGATAATCATAGTTCTCAGTTAAATTTAGCGGTATGAAGATTTCGTATTGAATCTTATTCAATTGTTAATAATTTTAATATACCGAAAATAGAGATCGCGTGAAGTACGATTTTTTACTTTCTAAGATTATTGTGGAGCGATCGCTTCCCAGTTACGAAAAGTAGCTGCTTGCCCCCGTAGGTTGCCTGCTTTATCCACTACGTTCCAGATAATTGCTCGATCGATATAAAAGCGATCGCCATTACTAGCAATCCTAATGCCGCGATAGTTGCTAATGTAGCCTTGCGATTTTGCCTGTGCTAGCAGTTGTTCTCTTTCACTGCGTTCTATCGGTTCAGCGGTGTAGCGCGATGGAGTTGTCGTAAGAGTATGCCAATCCATCTTCCATAGATCGAGCGCTTTCTGATTGCCATAGTTAAGAATCGGATCGGCTTGAGTGCCGTGCGAAACAACCACAAAATCTGCATTAAATAAGGCATTAGAAATCTCTACGGGTGATTGATAATTGGGAAGTGCGAGTAAAGTATCGCCAGTCCAATGATGAAAGCTATACATTAATAGCTGTACGTGCTGTAATAATTCCTCTTGTAGCCAAGGATGAGTTTTATCTAAATTCATGTTTTTTTGACGTATTAGGACAGATGATGTTACAAATCGCCCATCCTATACTATGTAATGGGCGGGTGCCAGAAAAACTTACTTAACAACATGGAACTATTTGATTTAATGAATATTTCTAGCGATCGCTATGTCAGAGCGATCGTTGATTGCATTGGTATTGAGGATTTACTGACTTATCGCATTCCTGAAGATATCAATATTCGGCAGTGATAATGAAGTAAGGATAGACAAAAATGGAGAGAAAAAAGTAAGGAAATGAGAACTAGAAATGAAATGCCCCAAATGTGAGAGTGAGAATATAGTGCTTAATGGCTTAACTCGTTATGGTAAGCAAAATCATAAATGAAGTGATTGTCTTCATCAATTTAGTTTAGAGCCAAAGAATAAGCCAATCTCAGATGCAACAAAAGCATTGATTAAAAAGCTAATCCTAGTAGAACGAGTATCACCAAGAGCAACAGTAAGGCTTACAGGTGTTTCACTGCAATGGTTGCAAAGCTATGTAACTTCTAAATTTCGTGCTACGCTACGAAATTTAGAAGTTATTGTCAAAAAAAGGCAAGTTGACCATTCAAAGTGATGAAATGTGGTCGTTTGTTGGCAACAAGGTCAATAAGCAATGGGTTTGGATTGCCATAGAGCAATTAACTGGAGAAATTATTGGAATTTATGTGGGCAGTCGAGATGAAAATAGTGCTGAGTGTTCATGGGTTTCTTTACATGCTATATATCGGCAATGTGCATTAGCTTATACTGATTTCTGGACAGCCGATACGCTGGTAATTCCACCGTTCTGTTGGTAAGGAAACTGGTCATGCCGCTTATATTGAGAGACTTAATTGCATTCTGAGGCAGAGAGTTGGACGGTTAGTAAGAAAGACCCTTTCGTTTTCTAAAATTAGAAAATCACATCGGTGCTTTTTTCTTCTTTGCTCATTATTACAACTCTTCCTTATCTCTTTAACACTATCGGAAAATCAAAGGCTATTATTTTACCTCTAGGTATTAATTTGGCTAGATTTGAAGCTCGTGTCTTGGTTGTAAATGCTACTGTTGAACAATTCCCTCCTGTGGATTTAGCTTTTGCTTGGACACAAGATAAACATTCACCGCTAGTACTGGGGCATATTAACTTCTCTCTTGCTTTCGATGTGTGATTTACAGATCCGAATCAGCATTTGAAATTAGCCAAAAAAAGTTTGACTAAAGAAAAAAGAGGTGCGTTATATTTTATAAACGCACCCTATTAGTTTGGCTATCACACTAAATTCTTCATGTCAGAGCATTAGAGATAAATGCTGGTGCGTTATGTTATCCATTAAACGCCTTAGAAACTAGATATTAGATTCACAATACCCTTTATCTCTTGTGCAATCGTCTGTGAGCTCTGAATAAGCTCTCTTGCTTGGATCAATTGCTCTCGCCACTGACCGAATCTAGACTCATCAAAATTAATGATGTCGATCGATTCAGTTAGTCTCCCAACTGGCTCAGGAAGTTCCTGAAAGAATGCATTAGTCCCTTGGCTGCTGCAAGTCGGATCGAAAATCGCGCAGCGAGTAGAACACTGAAAAATTTGGCTTATCCAGTGAGCTTCACGGTTAGCATTAAAACAAATAACAGCAATTCTGCCTCTCAAGCCACTGAAAGCGGCGCGGGTACGAGAACGGCATTCAACCGTTAAAAGCCCATTTGGATAAAGTTTAGCAGTAGTGTTCATGTCTCCAGCGAACGTAACATCCCGATCATATTCATTTGCTTCACAGTAACTCATATCGATTACATCTCCATTCGTACATAGATTGATTTGGAAAACTAGAAATCATGTGGCAATATATTCATATAATTCAATGACTAGGAAATTATATGAAGTGGATGCAGGCTAACGACTAGGTGTTTTATAGCGCACGCCGATCCTGCGTCCCTAGTTCTTCAGGTTGGCTCATCCTGAAGAACTAGGGGATCGCCTTGACCTGCCTAATGTCAATTCTTTTCTAGAACAACGTAAAGAACGTATTCACCCTTTGGATCACCGTCAAAGGTCGGGTCAACAGAATGAATTTGCTCGCCTGGAATGTCAGTTCGTCTCACGGGTGGGGACGTGTAGACGCACTCCCTCCATTGTCCGAAGTACCACTGGTTTATCACTATCTGCGCGCCCCGACCTTGGGGGATCCGACGAGATTGAGCAATGTCGTAGGTTCCATTCGTATTGACTGGTCCCTCCCAAATCCTCTGTCCGCCAAAGTATATATCGATCATGTCGCCGAAGATGGCTTCAGCAGTTCGACATTCGATACGGCTAAACTGGATCATATTGCTATTGACCATTGTCTATTCCTTCATAAATGGGTTAGTTTAATTTGAATTTGATCGCAGATTGAAAGTGCTTTTGAATTCATGATTAAAGTATCCTCAGTAAAGCTATAAGACTCAATACAGATAAGTTCAGGAGTTAATAAGTTGAAAAGGTAAGTAAAGTTCAGCTACACTATGTAAACCTCACCTTATATCCCGTCATTAAGTCATATGGATGATAAAGATATTGCACTGGCTACCAACATTGCTAATGTCGCTCTTAAAGCCAGTAGGGGTAGAGGAATGAGCGATCTTGAAACCACAATATTTGAGGGAGCATTAGAAGGACTCAAGTACGATGAAATAGCTGACAAATCTGGATATTCGCCTGAATACCTTAGTAAAGATGTTGGTACAAAACTATGGAAATTACTTTCAAATGCTTTAGGGGAGACAGTTAGCAAAACTAATTTTCAAGCTGCGTTGACAAGATATCATCAAGCTAATCCTAAACTATTTGCGAGTGTTCAAATTGAGAAAGTCTCTAACCGACAGACGTGGTTTGGTTTACCTGATCGCGAAATTTTTTATGGTAGAGCAGAGGAAATTGCGACCTTAGATCAATGGATTGTCACAGAGAAATGTCGATTGGTGGTGATTGTAGGCATGGGTGGTATGGGGAAGAGTTCGATCACCCTTCAGATTACCCATCAAATAGGTCAAGGGTTTGATTATGTGATTTGGCGATCACTACTTGATGCTCCTCCCTTTTCAGAAATACTGACCGAACTTGTAAGCATCCTCTCTAATCAAGTTGAAGCAAGATTACCAGATGTGCCAGAGCAGCAAGTTGCCAAACTTTTAGAGTATATAAGCAAATCAAGATGCTTATTAATTTTCGACAATTTTGAATCCGTATTTCAGAGTGGAACTCGTGCTGGTCAATATCGAGAGGGCTATGAAATATATGGACACTTGCTATCAAGATTTGGCGAGGTGGTTCATCTTAGTTGCTTAATGCTAACTAGTCGAGAGGCTCCTAAAGAGATTACTGGCATGGGTGAAAGTATACGGGTTCGATCGCTTTGTCTAAGTGGACTAAACCCATCTGAAGGTTTGCCGCTCTTGACGGATAGCCAATGTTTTAGCCGTAGTGATACCGATTGGCAAGAGCTTTTCAACTATTGTAGTGGGAGTCCTTTTGTCCTCAAGATATTAGCTTCGGAGACGCTAGAGCTTTTTGCTGGAGATATTTCTAGTTTTTTAGCTTTAGCCCCAAAAAGTGGATTCCAGATCGAAAGAATTCAAGATCTCTTGGACAAGCAATTTTCTCGATTGTCTGTATCCGAACAATGTGTGATGTACTGGTTAGCGATTGAGCGCGAGCCTGTTGCGATCGCGCAATTAGAATCCAACATTGTCTCTGAATTTATCAAAAAGCAATTGCTTCCAGCAATGCAATCCTTAAAAAGAAGAAGTTTGATTGAGGGAAATAGTGGGCTTTGGTCATTACAACCAGTGATGATGGAATTCGTCACTGATAAGTTTGTGCAAAAGATCGCCCGTGAGTTAATTAGCTTACAACCAGATTTTCTGGAACATTATGCACTTCTCAAAGCCCAAAGCAAAGACTATATTCGTCAAGCACAAGTACGCTCTATTCTTGAAGCGATCTCAGATCGACTGCTACTCGAATTAGGCGATAAATCTGTCATAGAAACCAGAATTCAGCCCTTACTTGCCAAACAACGTAAAGCAGCCCCTACACAACAGGGCTACTTGTCAGGAAATTTAATCAACTTGCTTTGTCATCTTAATTCCAATTTGGATGGCTATGATTTTTCGTATTTACACATTCGACAAGCGTATTTGCTTACTGCCAATTTACAAAATGCGAACTTCAGCTTTTCAACTTTTGAAGAGGTCGTCTTCTCACAAGCATCTGGCTTAGTTATTTCAGTTGTTTATCATCCAAGCGGCTCCGTTTTAGCAACGGGAAATATAAATGGAGAAATCTACCTTTGGCAAGTCGTCAACGGACAGCAAATTGGTAAATTATATGGGCATAAAGACTGGGTGAGGGCATTAGCATTTAGTCCTGACGGAAATTTACTTGCTAGCAGCTCAGATGATGGAACCGTAAAGCTTTGGGATTGGCAGACAGGTAATTGTCGCTACACCATTGATGACAATTTACTTTTTATGTGTTTTTGCCCGAATGGACAATTTCTTGCCACAGTTAGAGAGAAAGAAATCCAAATTCGGAATCTAGAAAATGGCTCTTATTTATTTGCACTGCAAGGTCATGAAGATTCAGTAATGGTTACTTGTTTCCATCCGCATAGACCTTTGTTAGTTAGTGGTAGTCATGATTGCACAATTCGGATTTGGGATTTAGAGAAGAGAGAATGCTTGCATATTTTACAAGGTCATAAAGGGAGTGTTATTCCTACAGCATTTAGCCCAGATGGAGGCATAGTATTAAGTGCTAGTTTTGATGGCACTATTCGCCTATGGAGTTTACAGGATGGTGAATGTCTTAGCATTCTAATTGGTCATGAAAGTTGGATATGGAGCGCTCTTTTTAGTCCTGATGGCAAATGGATCGCTAGTTGTAGTGATGATAGGACAATCAAGATATGGGATTATGCTAACGAGAGATGTATTCGTTCGATTGTGGAGCATAAGCAGCGCATTCGTGCGATCGCTATTAGCCCTGACAATCAGGCTATTGCTAGTGCTAGCGATGACCAAACTGTAAAATTGTGGGATGTCAGTAGCGGTAAGTGTATAAGAACAATAGCAGGCTATGCCAATCCTGTTTTTACAGCCATATTTTCATCTAACGGAACAGCGATTGCATCTGGACATCGTGATGGTTTTGTTCGGTTCTGGAACATACAAACAGGCAAATGTTTCGCCAATCTCTTTCACGATCAACAAGGTGTTAGATCTACTGTTTTACATCCCCAACAGTCTCTTTTTGCTACTGGTGGACAAGATGGTACAGTCCGAATCTGGCATCTGGACACTTTAGAGTGCATACACTTACTCAAAGGTCATAGTGATCGCGTAAATGCTTTAGCTTATTGTAATGATCAAAGGATACTCGCAAGTAGTAGCTTCGATAACACGATTCAACTTTGGGAGACTAAGTCGGGCAAACTACTACATACTTTACGGGAGCATACAGATCGTATTGCTTCTATCGCCTTTCATCCGCTCCGATCACTGCTTATCAGTACTAGTGATGATAGTACAGTAAAAATTTGGGACATCAGACTAGGCAAATGTCTACAGACAATGGTTGGACATACTAGTCGCGTTTGGGCTGTTGCTGTTCAACCGATCAGTGGCAAAATCGCCACAGGAGGAATGGATAATTCAATTATAGTTTGGGATGATGTAGGTAAACAAATTCGCCAACTAATTGGACATACTGGATGGATTATTTCGCTTGCATTTAGCCCAAATGGACAATGGTTGGCTAGTTGTGGCTGTGATCGAACAATCAAGCTATGGAACATAGAAACAGGAGTTTGTTGTAAAGCTTTACAAGGGCATGAAAACTGGATTTGGCAAGTGCATTTTAGCCCCGACGGTCAATTTGTCGTGAGTGCTAGTGAAGATGAAACTGTCAAAGTATGGGATATTAACCAAGAGATATGTACTCTAACATTGCGTGTTCCACGTCTCTATGAAGGGATGAAGTTAACAGGTTCTAAAGGGCTAACTCCCACACAAGAGAACATGCTCAGAAATCTAGGAGCTGTATAAATTAAAAAAGTTTGATATTTTTGATGTATTAAATATTGAGAATTAGAAGATGATCGAAAATGGGAAGAATATTTATGACGCGATTGTGATTGCTTCTGGCAATGGAGCCTGTGGGTTCCTAAGTCACTATATTCAGCAAAAAACAAACCGGGAAAGGGTTGCTGTTGTAGAAGCAGGAGATAATTTTTTCAACACTAGCGATATCACTCATCAAAGAAATTGGACTCAATCCTACGCGGAAGATGATATCTTCAAACTTCATAAAGCAACTACTCTCGATAGTGTCCCAATTATATCAGGACGAGCTTGTACAATCGGGGGCGGCGGATCGATAAACTACACAATGATCCATGAATCAAATGAGTCTGATGGCACAAAACTGACTCAATAATATGGAACTATTTGATTTAACGAATATTAATTGTGATCGCTATGTCAGTGTCATTGTTGATTGCATTGGTATTGAGGATTTGCTGACCTATCGCATTCCCGAAGATGTCAATATTCAAGTAGGAGATATTCTCAGCGTTCCATTAGGTACTCGTCATGTAGGCGCGATCGCATTACAAATTTCTGATACTTCTCAAATTACAGATGCTGAAACAGAAATTAAATCAGTTAGTGCTGTAGTTAGCTCGGGCATTTTTCCAAGGAGTTATTGGGAGATGCTGATTCGCACAGCAGAATATTATCGTACACCTGTGATGCAGACTGTAAAAACAGCGCTTCCACCAAAGTTACTAGATCAGTCTCATTATCGAATTAGAGTAAAACAGAACCTTCCTCTGGGAGACGGGTTGGAGGTGATGGCGATTTCAAAAGCAGCGCAAATGGTTTGGGACTTTCTGCAAGAACATAGGAATAACACAAAGGGAATTAGTCGCCGTTATATTCAGCAAAAGGTTGGTAGATATACAAATACGGGCTTAAAAGAGCTACAAAAGCTAGAATGGATAGAAACGTTTTTAGAATTACCAAATCGACCACAACCAAAATATGAAGACATAGTAATTTTATTAAAAGCGTCCGATACGGAAGTAACGTCAAGACAGGCAGAAATCCTGACGATTTTGCAACATCAAAATGGAGAATGTTTAAAAACGCAGTTAATTAAACTTGCCAAAACATCCGCCTCGGTTTTGCAAACTTTAGCAAACAAAGGATACCTCGCAATTACCAAGCAAGAATCTTTAAGATTAGGCGGTAAAAGTCATACAGTAAAGCGCGATCGCCCAAAAGATCTTACACCCGATCAAGATATGGCATTACAACAAATATTAAGAGCGATCGCCGAGCAATCAGCATCACATTTTCTATTACATGGTGTTACAGGCTCAGGTAAAACGGAGGTATATTTGCAAGCGATCGCTCCAGTTTTAGAAGCTGGTAAATCAGCACTAGTTCTCGTTCCTGAAATTGGCTTGACTCCTCAACTGACCGATCGCTTTCGGGCGAGATTTGGTGATGCCAAAGTGAACGTTTACCATAGCCAATTATCAGAAGGAGAGCGCTTCGATACATGGCGCTTGATGCTCACGGGTGAAGCCCAGATTGTGATTGGTACGCGATCGGCAGTATTTGCGCCGCTGTCTAATTTGGGCTTAATCGTCATGGATGAAGAACACGATCCCAGCTTCAAACAAGATCGACCGCAGCCCTGTTACCATGCAAGGACGATCGCGCAATGGCGATCGCAACTAGAAAATGTACCGCTTGTACTTGGTTCGGCAACTCCTTCTGCGGAAACGATCTTTGCTCAAAAAGAGAATAATTTAATCTATCTAGAACTTCCCAATCGTATTGGTAATAAATCCATGCCACCGATTGAGATTGTCGATATGCGCGATGAATTTAAGGATGGTAATTATTCCATTTTCAGCCGCCAGTTACAGGATGCGATCGCGGAAATGCTAGAGAATAAGCAGCAAGGAATTCTATTTATTCATCGACGGGGCTACAGTACCTTTGTGTCCTGTCGTTCCTGCGGTTATGTCGCGGAATGCCCTAACTGTGATGTTTCTCTTTCCTATCACGATCCCATTTCGCCAACTGCTCATCAGCCAAAATCTGCACATTTACGCTGCCACTATTGCAACTATACCCTCATTCAGCCAAAAGCTTGCCCTCAATGTAGTTCTCCCTATTTTAAGCATTTTGGCAGTGGTACGCAGAAAGTCGAACAGGAGCTCGCTAAACTATTTCCCAATATTCGCCTAATTCGCTTTGATAGTGATACGACGCGGAATAAAGATCAGCATCGACTTCTCATCGATCGATTTCGGGCAGGAGAAGCCGATTTATTAGTTGGTACGCAGATGTTGACTAAGGGGCTAGATATTCCTCAAGTTACTTTAGTTGGTGTGGTTTCTGCGGATGGACTATTAAATTTTTCCGATTATCGGGCAGGTGAAAGAGCCGCTCAAACTCTGCTACAAGTGGCAGGTCGGGCAGGTCGTGGGGAAGAAGATGGCAAGGTGATTATGCAGACCTATACACCCGAACATCCTGCGATGCAAGCAGTGCAAAACTATCGACTTGATGAGTTTATGCAAACAGAACTAGAAATGCGTGAGGCTTTAAGTTATCCACCAATGGGACAAATGGCGTTGATTCATCTTAGTAGCGAGAGCGAACAGTCTGTCGAACAAACAGCCCACGAGCTAGCCGAATATTTGCGTCAGTTAGAAAATGATTGGGAAATTTTAGGTGCAACTCCCGCCACGATCGCCAAAGTCTCAAACCGTTATCGCTGGCAGATTTTACTAAAGTTTATGCCTGAAGTTTTACCTAATGTGCCGAGTTTAGAAGAGTTGCGAATGTTAGTTAATTCTAAAAATGTGAGAGTAGCGATCGATGTCGATCCGCTTACGATTTTGTAAACAAGTTCGCAAAGTGTAATCTTGTTTGTATTAACGGAAGTTCCACATTTCGTAGCGTCCATTGCGAAGGGTGAGGATTTGTCCTTCAGTGCTGCTAGGCAAAACATCCATCCACACTCTGCCCCCATTCATATCGCTAAATAGTAGCGAACCATCACTTGAGAAAGCGATCGCTAACGGATAATGCCGATCGCCCAGATCGACTTGAGCACGATCGAGAAGAAGCAAATATTCAGACTTTCCATATCCATCTAGATCGACTGCCAAGAGCATCCATTGCTGCTGCACCAGAACACTGAAATCTTCAATGCTCATAGAAACCTGACCATTGCGTTGCAACTCCTTATACATCGCCCGAATTATTCGTTCAATCGCTTTAGATGATAATGTTTGCCATTCAACAGGAACTCCCTTGGGTGGATCGAAAGTACCGCCACTGGTTACAAGGGGTGGAATAACACTTTTGTTGAGTAGGGGAGCGAGACTGTCATCTCCTGACGCAAGAATCTTCAATCTTCCATCATTTCCAACCCAAAGTGACTGCGCGGTCAGGATTGATGTTTGTGACTTTCCAAAAGCATCATGTAAAACCACCCCAAGTCCGCTATTAAGCGAAAGCCCTAAAACTCTCCATAATAGAATTGATGAGCGATCGCTCAGTTCAGGAAACGGCTCGTTGCGCCATTTATCGCCATCCTTAATCAGATCGATGTTAACTTCATACCAAGCCTGTCCAGATTCAAGTTTTGGTGGTGGTAAAAACCATTCAGAACCAATATTCCCCTTGCCAATATAAGTAACACTACCCAACAATTGTTGAGGATTGAGTGATAGTGGTGCAAGATCGAGTCTTTGTAATAATTGATTAAAATCCTTAGAGTCAACTTTTTGCTCTCGCAACCAAAATTCGGCACGACGTAAGCCATTACGCTGTAAAACCACTAATCCCCCCCAAAGTTTGACTTCTTTAGCATCCGTAAAAGTCAACATTGTCATCACTCTCTGCCAGATGTGTGGATGATATTTAGACAACATTTCCGCAATCCTATCACCTTTGTAAGTAGGATCGTTGGCGATCGCTAATGCTTCTGTCCATTGTCCGTCGATAATATTAATAAGTGCTCTTTCTCCGAGATTAGAATTTGGCTTTTGCGCTCTTTCAGAAGTAATCTTGGCATGTAGGGCAATCATGTCATATTGCTCTTGTAAAAATGGTGAGAGCGTTTTTCCTTGCGATCGCAACTCGTCAACCATGATATTAAATTTCCCTAATGCAGGTGACCACAAGCCCACACTCGCCATCAATAAAGCATCCTGATATGCTTTAGGTTGATTTTTGGCTTCATTTAAAGTCACCTGTCGCAATTGGATTTTGCGAATGGAAGTAGCACTCGCTTCTTCAGGTTGGTAAATTAAGAGCGTTGGCTCAAAATCTTGGGTTTGATTGATTACTAATTGAACAGAACTAGGATTGCTAGATAGAGCATTACGCCATTTGGGAAGCTCTCCCGCAGGGCTTGTCCATGCATTTAGCTCTATTAATTGCGATCGCTTATCTGTTAAAAAATAATAGATTTGTCCATAGGCAATACCATCAACATTACCCGATGTCGTAAACCAAATTCCACTATCTTGATTTGGAGAATTCTCTAACAAGGCGAATTTTTTGAGGGGTAATCGATTGCGATTTGGTTGCAGTCTTTCAGGGATCGCATAAGTGGCATATTTAAGCAAAGGCGATCGCACAAAGTATTCATCAATTCCTGAAATTGTCGTCGTGCTCACCAATAAAAACTTTTCTTCCCCACGATCTCGAATTGGCTGATAGAGTCTGATTTCGCGAATATTCTGAGTTTCTGTTTCCAAAACTGTATAGATGATTTCACCAGTTTTGAGATAATGATTTTCACCTAGCTTAAGCTGACTTCTGGCTAGTTCTGTTTGAATCTGCTTGATACTTTTAGGAATATTCCATAATGAATTAGAGTAAAAAGCAGGAGCGTCAGAAGAAGCTAACCAACTAATTGCTAAAGGATTGACGAGATAAATGGCTCCCAGCGCTACTAATCCGCCCACAAGCGGAATGCTCAGCACTATTCCCAGATTTGACCATGTAAATTGATTGCGCGGATCGATTTCTGGCGAATTTGATAAAGCCAGTTTGGGTTTGCGAACTTGCGAAACCAGATCGCCAATCGGTAATTCGCGATCTGGTTTCGCAAGTTCGCCAAAAGGTTTTGAAGATTCAGGCAGAGAATCCATGCGCGGTATCGAAAATCTCGTACAGTTGCCATAGCCTAGCATATTTAATTTTTTTAAAGCACTGCTTGGCAATGCTTTAAAAAAATTATTGGTTTCTGGTTAAAGTAAAGCCACTGCTCGTTCTGCTAGTTTAGAACGCTCTCCTTTAACAAGGGTAATATGCCCCGCGATTGGATCGTTCTTAAAGCGCTCGATGACGTAGGTTAGACCATTACTAGCTGCATCAATGTAAGGATTGTCAATTTGATTGACATCTCCAGTCAAAACGATTTTTGTATCCTCGCCAGCACGGGTCAGAATCGTTTTGACCTCATGAGGTGTCAGATTTTGAGCTTCATCCACAATAAAGAATTGCTTAGGAATCGTCCGTCCGCGAATATAGGTGAGCGGCTCTATCTGCAACAGTCCCCTCTGAATTAACTCTTCATGCCCTCTGCGCCAGTGAGCAGCTTTTCCTGATGGATTTTGAGTCCCAAAAATTAAATCAAAGTTATCGTACAGAGGCTACATCCAAGGGGTTAGCTTTTCATTGACATCTCCCGGTAAAAAGCCCAGATCGCGCCCCATCGGTATGACGGGACGAGAAATCAACAAACGACTGTAAATATGTGTATCCGCAACTTGGCTTAGTCCTGCCGCGATCGCCAGTAAGGTCTTGCCGGTACCCGCTTGCCCCACTAGGGTGACCAGAGAAATTGATTCGCGCAGCAATAAATCTAGGGCAAACTTCTGTTCGCGATTCCGAGCGAGGATACGCGAAACCTCCATCGAAGTGACTTTAGACAATGCGACTATTTTTTTTGCAACACCATCAAAAGTCGCTAAAGCAGTATGGGAGGGATTAGTGGAATCAACTAATGTTAGCGCTTGGTTGGGAAAAAATTCCTCTTTTATAGTAATGCTGCCATCTTTGTACAACTTGTTAATCAGTTCGGGTTCTAACAAGACCTCAGTTGTGCCTGAATACAAATCATCGACATCGACTTTATCAGTCTCGTAGTCTTCAGCCGCTAGACCAAGCGCATTCGCCTTGATCCGAATATTTGTATCTTTGCTGACTAGAATTACAGCGCATTGACATTGACGCTTTAATTCTAGGGCAGATGCCAATATCGCATTATCTCCACTGTCCCTTTCCAACTCGGCGGGGAGCTCTTTTAATGTCTCTCGCTTGCAGAGGACTACCCGTAAACTTCCCCCTTTATCAAGAGGAATGCCTTCGATCAGAGACCCCTGTTGCCGCAATATGTACAAGTTGCGAGACACTTATCGCACATTTCTTCCCGTCATTTCAGGTTGCTTTTTGAAACGATCCAGTTCTTCGATTACTGTTATTGGTAGTACGACATCATTATCTTCAAACTGCATGAGTGCATTTGGATCGTGCAACAAAACATTCGTATCAAGCACAAATACTTTTTTCATATTCCACCCGCATGACAATAATTGCCGAATCATGCCAAATTCATCCAACAGGATTAGTCTTTATGGTTTCTAGCGCTCTGTAAATATTCCTGTAGTTTCATTGTCAGGCTCAATCTCGTTATGTCAGCAAATCAGCAATAAAGTGTAACAAGTTATACAAGGTTTTTAAAAATATTAGACTTCGACACTTCGGCAAGCTCAGTACATCGCTTTGCTGAGCCTGCATATACCGTTAGCTGAGCGAAGCCGAAGCCCAAGATTCTCACAAATAATTTAGGACTGCTACATAGTCTTACTAATTTTTAAGAAAAAGGCTAAGATTGCAATAGATTGAATTCTTTGCTTAATTGGCTACTCAGCGATCTAACTTTTTGAAAAATATTTTAGATGCTTAGCGATCGCCAAGATTTAATCTACTTCCGCCGTTACGTTTGCAAAATATACATTCATGAATTAACGCATTATGTCTACATCAGTAACACCTCAAGAGTCTAACGTTGCTCAGGATCGCATTATTTTTTTTGATACCACACTGCGCGATGGCGAACAGTCCCCAGGCGCAACCCTAAACGTGGAGCAAAAACTGCTAATCGCCCAGCAACTGGCTCGACTTGGTGTAGACATCATCGAAGCGGGTTTCCCCTTTGCCAGCAAGGGTGACTTTCATGCCGTCCAAGAAATTGCCAAACTCGTTGGCACTGAGAGTGGCCCAACAATCTGTGGTTTAGCCCGTGCGACTAAAGCTGATATTGAAGCAGCCGCCGAAGCAGTCAAACCTGCGGCAAAAGGTAGAATTCATACTTTTCTTGCCACTTCTGATATTCACTTGGAATACAAGCTCCGTAAAACTCGTGCTGAAGTTTTGGCGATCGTGCCAGATATGGTTGCCTATGCCAAGTCCAAAGTTACCGATGTTGAGTTTTCCCCTGAAGATGCAGGACGTTCCGATCCTGAGTTTCTCTATCAGGTATTAGAAGCGGCGATCGCTGCGGGAGCCTCAACGGTAAATATTCCCGACACTGTCGGATATTTGACTCCTTCTGAGTTTGGAGCCTTGATTAAGGGCATCAAAGATAACGTACCAAATATCGATCGAGCGATTATCTCGGTTCACGGTCATAACGATCTTGGTTTAGCCGTGGCAAACTTCCTTGAGGCTGCCAAAAATGGTGCGCGTCAAATGGAATGCACGATCAACGGGATTGGCGAACGTGCTGGTAACGCCGCTCTCGAAGAATTGGTAATGGCATTGCACGTTCGCCGTGCTTATTTCAATAGCTTCCTCGGTCGTCCTGCGGAATCGAATACACCACTCTGCAACATTGATACCAAGCAGATTTACAAAACCTCGCGCCTTGTGTCCAATCTCACAGGTATGTTGGTGCAGCCCAATAAAGCGATCGTGGGTGCAAATGCCTTTGCTCACGAGTCAGGTATCCATCAAGATGGCGTTTTGAAAAATCGTCTTACCTACGAAATCATGGATGCGCAATCCATTGGCTTGTCCGATAACTTGATCGTCCTTGGCAAGCTTTCTGGACGTAATGCCTTGAGTTCTCGTTTGAGAGAGCTTGGTTTTGAACTCTCGGAACAGGAATTGAATGCTGCTTTCGTTCGATTCAAAGAACTTGCTGACAAAAAGCGCGAAATTAGCGATCGCGATCTAGAAGCGATCGTTAACGACGAAATTCGTCACGCACCCGAAGCATTCAAACTCGAGCATGTCCAAGTGAGCTGCGGCGATCGCGCCATCCCTACGGCCACGGTCACCATCGTGATGCCTGATGGTGAAGAAATCACCGATGCCTCGGTCGGAACTGGTCCCGTGGATGCGATTTACAAGGCGATTAATCGGATTGTAAATGTTCCCAACCAGTTGATCGAGTACTCGGTGCAATCGGTTACTGCTGGAATTGATGCCCTCGGTGAAGTTACCATTCGCCTCAGACATCCTGACGTTGGGACTCTGTCTGGTCATTCCGCTAATACTGATATCATTGTTGCCTCGGCAAGAGCTTATCTCAGTGATTTGAACAAGCTCTATTTTGCACTTCAGACACCGAATACTAAGGTAAGCGATCGCGAAAAGCTCAAAAAAGAAGCCGCATTGTAAATTCTTCTCATAAAAAAGCCGCGCATTGCGCGGCTTTTTTATTTCGGTCAGCTAAAGTGCATGAATTACGTTGGTAACTACACCCCAAATATGTAGATCGGTGTTTTCATCGATTTCAATAGGCTTGAAATCTTTATTTTCAGGCATCAGCCACAACTTATCTCTATGCTTGCGAATCCGTTTGACGGTTAGCTCTCCATTTACAACCGCAATTACAACTTGTCCATTCGTAACTTCAATCGAGCGATCGACAATTAGCATGTCATTAGGATGTATTCCCGCATCTTTCATCGACTCTCCAACCACACGGACGAGAAAGGTTGCGTCAGGATGCTTAACTAGATGACGATTTAGATCGATATTGTCATCAACATAGTCCTCAGTATGAGCAGGAAAACCTGCGGCAACTGGGTTGAGATATAGGGGTAAGCGCAATTTGGTTGTTCTCTCAGGTCTGAAGATAGATTCGACATTTGTTCCTAGTTCTATTTCTTCAGGTTCCTTTGCTAATGCTGCTAATATCTCATCAGCAATCCGAATTGGTAATCTTACGGCTTTAGTTGCTTCCCCGTATTTGCCTGTGCCTTGTGGGCGACCTGCGCCTTCTCGTTTTCCTCCGCGTGGCATGTGATTTTCTCCGAATTTATTTGTATTAGGATTAACGGCATAAAGCAATGCTAATCATAACTACATGAATAATGTACGCTTATCATTAAGAGTATAAGCAAAAGTTTGTCTAAAATGCAAAACTTTCTAAAAAATATGAACGTCGTTTCGTACTAAAAGAGATAGCTAGGACAAATCAAAACCCAGATAAGTAGAGGCGGTGCTTCGCACCACCCCTATTTATCTGGGTTTTATGTCCTAAGTAAAACCTGCATTGCTATAGAAAGTTTTACAAACCGCTTAGAGAATATTCAAGTCAATCATGTAACATCAGTAATAAAGTGCGATCGGTGCTTCAGGTTGTAAAATCAAAGGAAAACCTGCTTTTTGCCGAAAATATCACAAATTTGAGTTTAGATTTTAATTTTCTGGCGTGAGATCGCACTTTAGAAAATGAGTATGAGTGAAAGAGTTTAAAATACGAAATTTATTAAAAATGGTAAAAGATGCAAGAGCGAACTGAATCTCAACTATCTGCAGTTCTGGAAAAAGAACCAATAAAAAAATTAAAATTTGGTAAGAACAGTGGATTTCAGACTGAACTGAGGCGAAGGGTTGATGAACTGTTTCAAAACACAGATCTAAAAGAACGAGATTGTCCACAAATGTATGTAAAGACAGCAATCTTATTGCTGTCTTTATTTGGGTTGTATTATGGTTTGGTTTTCTTAGCTCAGACTTGGTGGCAAGTCGTTCCCTTATGCATCGCTCTTGGTGTAGTAACAGCAGGAATTGGTTTTAGCATCCAACATGATGGCGCACATCATGCATATTCCAATTTTGCGTGGGTCAATAAACTCATGTCGATGAGCTTAGATTTAATCGGTGGAAGTTCGTATATTTGGCATTGGAAACACGACGTGCTGCATCATACCTATGTGAACATAGCTGGCTATGATATGGATTTAGAGGTCGGAATTTTTGGGCGGCTTTCCCCTTCACACCCGCGTCTTCCATTCCATCGTTGGCAGCATTATTATCTTTGGTTTTTGTATGGATTTTTAGCGATCAAATGGCACTTTTATGATGATTTTTATTGCTTAATTACTGGCAAAATTGGCGATCGCACCTACCCTCGTCCGAAAAAGAGCAATCTCGTCATATTCTTTGCTGGTAAGCTGATCTTTTTCACATTTGCTTTTGCTATTCCTTTACTGTTTCACTCAATATGGTTAGTTTTAGCTAGTTATGCGCTAGTCGCCGTAACTTTAGGCATAGTACTTAGTGTCGTATTTCAACTAGCCCATGTGGTTGAAGAAGCTGATTTTCCTATACCAGTAGAAGAAGTTAGTAGCATTGAGAATGATTGGGCGATCCACCAGATTGAAACAACTGTGAATTTCTCTAGGAATAATCCTTTTGTGACATGGTTACTTGGTGGATTGAATTACCAAGTCGAGCATCATCTATTTCCAAACATTTGCCATGTTAATTATCCTGAGCTATCTAAGGTAGTCGAGCAAACTTGCCAAGATTATGGAGTCAGGTATAACCATCATGGGTCTTTTTGGGCAGGCTTTTTATCGCATTTCCGTTGGCTGCGCCGTATGGGAGCGTCAGCATAGCTACTAAAAAAGAAAGGGCGCTTTGCGCCCTTTCTTTTTTAGTAGCTATCGGTTTTGCTAACTGTCATAGTTGTGAGTTGCTGATTGGCTTGATTGAGACGATCGGCGATCGCTTCACGTACATCACAATTGACATGGGAATCAGCAAGAACCTCCTGTGCCATTTCTCGATATTCAGCACTAGTAGTAAGGTCTACTTGATCGAGTTGGTTGAGATTTTCATAGACAGTCTGCGGAGAAACCGAAACATTGCTTTCCATAAATTATTCCTGTTCTATATTTACTTTAGATCTAGCGCTTGGCGTTCGATCTAAAACCAAATAATCTTGAAGAAATTTGCAAAGCAAGCCTTTTCAAAATTACTTAGTGTTTAAGGTAGATCGGTATCGCCCATAAGGTAGCGATCGCATTCGCGGGCAGCACCACGTCCTTCGTTAATTGCCCAGACGATGAGACTTTGACCGCGACGGCAGTCTCCTGCCGCAAAAACGCTAGGTAGACTGGTAGTGAATTGACCGTGATTAGCTTTGATATTACTACGAGGGTCTCGTTCCACAGCTAGCGAATCAAGTAAGGGCTGCTCTGGACCGAGGAAGCCCATCGCCAACAATACGATCTGAGCGGGGATAACCTTCTCAGTACCAGCTAATTGATTAGGAATGAATTGACCTTTTTCATTTCGTTCCCATTGTACTTGCACGGTATGAACTGCCTTTACCTGACCGTTTTCGTCTCCTTCGATTTTAGTGGCAGTAGTAATATAAGCTCTGGGATCGTCACCAAACTTTGCACTCGCCTCTTCTTGCCCATAGTCCTGTTTATAGACTTTTGGCCATTCTGGCCAAGGATTGTCCTTAGCTCTAGTTGCTGGAGGCTTAGGCATAATCTCTAACTGCACGACGCTATTGCAACCATGACGGATCGATGTGCCAACGCAGTCGGTTCCTGTATCGCCTCCGCCAATAATTACAACATCCTTACCCTGTGCAGAGATAAAGTCATCCCCCGACTTCCCATTGAGAACTGCTTTAGTATTGGCTGTTAAAAATTCCATCGCGAAATGGATGCCTTTGAGTTCACGTCCTTCAATACTTAAATCGCGAGGCTTGGTTGCGCCTGTGCATAGAACAACGGCATCAAATTCTTTGAGCAAATTTTCCGCAGGTAAGTCTTTGCCAATTTCAGTGTTACAAACAAATTTCACCCCTTCCTGTTCAAGAATATTCAAGCGGCGCAATACTACTTTTTCCTTGTCCAACTTCATGTTAGGGATGCCATACATCAGCAATCCACCTGGACGATCGGCTCGTTCGTAAACCGTGACCCAATGACCTGCCTTATTAAGCTGAGCTGCTGCGCTCAATCCTGCGGGACCTGAACCGATGACAGCAACTTTTTTGCCTGTACGTTTAGCAGGAGGTTCGGGGACAATCCAGCCTTCTTCCCATCCCTTGTCAATAATCGAATACTCAATATTCTTAATTGTTACAGGAGGATTAGTGATCCCCAAGACACAAGATCCTTCGCAGGGAGCTGGACAGACACGACCAGTAAATTCTGGGAAATTGTTGGTTTTGTGCAGGCGATCAAGAGCCTCACG
Organism: Pseudanabaena frigida; assembly: GCA_003242085.1. Taxonomy (GTDB): domain Bacteria; phylum Cyanobacteriota; class Cyanobacteriia; order Pseudanabaenales; family Pseudanabaenaceae; genus Pseudanabaena; species Pseudanabaena frigida. The sequence continues at coordinate 126,942 of QBML01000010.1, forward strand.
CCATAGTCCTCGATAAACCAAGTCGTTCCATTCGGGAATGAGGTTATTGACTGGACAGCCGCTTGCCATGCCGCTAATCAGGTTACCTGTATGACAAAATGGCGTGCCACAGTCCATACATCGAGCGCCCTGCGTGCGGAGATTTTCTTCGGGCATATGTAGATGAAATTCATCCCAATTTTTGATGCGATCGCTGGGTGGTATTTCAGATGGTGCTTCGCGGAGGTACTCAATAAATCCTGTCGGTTTTCCCATTAGTTTAATTTTCTATGATTTGCCAAATAGTCCAATAAATTATTTTTAAACCGCTTAACTTATTCTGAAAGAATTTTACTGGTTTCTTTAATATTAGTTAATATTAGCCGCTATAGCGAACACCAGTACAAAAATAAGCATCAGCGGTGACGCTTTATATCACCTCTGATGCTTTGATAATTGAATGAATCTATTAGTAATGCCTTATTCTAAGTCTATTAGTTAAACCATATAACAAAGCCAAAGAGATTGCTGCCAAAAGCGTTGAACATTTCATCCCACACAGCAGGATCGGTAATATTTCCTTTCTTGAGATAGGGAGTTGCCGCAGTGCCTTGAATCCATGACACGAGGTCGAATGTCCGAGGTTCGGTAAAAATTCTTGCAAAGTCAATACTCAATTTTTCATCACGCCAGAATGGTAAGTTCTTTTTACCATCGAGAATATAGGTAATTTCATCCAAAGAATTCAACCAAGACTTCACCATTGCATCAGTAACTTGAACCTGTGGAATCGCTGATAGTTGTTTGGGGTTGGGAATCCATTCGCGATCGTTATCAGTTTCTGCCAAAATTGATTTCCATGACTCGAGACTGAGCCTAATCACTGATTTCATGTGAGTGAGAACTGTCAACATCCGCTGTGGTTCTACTAGAGGAAATTTGCTGAGATGAACTGCTGATATCAAATCTATAATTTCAAAATTGTAGGAGCTATAGTCGTTGGGATCTTTCTTGGGATGACTTAGCAAAAATTTATGAGGCGTATCAACACTTTGGAAGAACAAGTGAGCACAAGAAGCAAATAATTCTCGACTATCATAGGCTCGCAAGAATTCCCCTATTGCTCCCAATACATGGGTATAGCCCTGTAGCCACAGAGCATCGCCGCGATCGAATGCAATTAAAAATTGCTGTGCGTCCTTTTCTGTAATCCTTGCACCTGTGACGGTATTAAAAATCTGCCATAGCATTTCTTTGTCTTCGGCTTTTCCATTCCCATCGAAGTCTAAACGAACTAAGCCTAAACGCAGGGCAAGTTTTAGGTTTTGCTCTTTGATCGGTTCGAGAGTTGCACGGACAGTAGCAAGATCGTCAATCCATGTCTGAAATACTTGCTGAAGTCCTTCATAAGTTAAAGTTTGTGGTTTAGGATTTTTGGGGACTGGTAAGCGCACAAAAGGAATCGAGCCACTCAAAGGATTCTGGATCATGCCATAGCGATACAGCGATTGCATTAGTCTTTCAGTACCACGCATAAATTGAATTACGCCTAGCCCGAAGCGAGTTTTGTCATCTTTGGGAGTGCTCTGCAAATAATCCCCAAGAGCTTTTTCCCCTTCGGCAAGTCTTCCTGAGGTAAGGTAAGGGTCTGGCAATGGAGCGATCGCGGCATTAGTTGGTTGCAAGTAGACTGCGGTGATGGCAACCAAAAGAACAACAAAAATAGCTATAGCCGATCTCCATATCGACTGCAATTTTTTTGACATATCCAGATTCCAAGTCATAAAAAAAGTGATGTAAGCAAAGTCTACATCACTTTTTTTTTATAAGCAGGCAGTAAAAACACAATCGATTAGATATCAATTGGATATTAACTTCTAGTGAATCTTTAGCAGTCAATACTTAGCAATAGGAGCTAATATCTTCGCCGCAGCGATCGACCAAGAAACAGAGGGCGCGAAACCTCAAACCGACAAATTCATCGTAAAAAGGATTAAGCTTACAAAGAGGTGGGATATGAACGATCGCATGACCAAAGATTTTAATCGTGCGTTCAAATGGGCATTGAGCGGGAATGAGCTTAGCGATCAGATGGGCTGTTTGTGATTTCTGGATTTCAAAACTATCAAACTTGTTACGTAATGGTCTTAATAGATCGAAATTGACTTTAGACTTAGAACTTCCGAGATATGGGTTTTCCCCGCCAAATCCTGAGCTGTTAATACTTGACATGTTCACCAAACGCTCTTATGAATCAGAGTATGTACGTTCAAGGCATTTACGTTATTAATCTTAACATAACTGCCTTAAATCGAGTGCCGAAAACACATTATTCATCCTTATGTATGAGATTACAGATACAGCCGAAACAATAGTGTATTTTCTATAACATACATAAACTGATAGTACCCATTTGTATGTATAAGCGATCGCAGACAGCTAATTTGCAGCCTATAAACAATAGCTACAAGTTTACAAAATCACGGCTTAATTTTGATTAAACACGACTAGGAATTGGACCACGCCGTTCGGGCATAGAGATCGAATCTTGCAAAAATTGTCGCAAATGCTGAACATGTGGATTGTTGTCAAAGGTGACCATTTTTTCAAGAGCTTCAACTAGAGTCAGGTCTTGATGATAAAGCAAACGAAATGCTGCTTTCAGGGATTGTTGGGTTTGTCCGTCTAGTCCAGCACGCTCAATGCCGACACGATTAAGGGTACGCACCCGAGAGGGGTTGCCCTCAACCAATGTGTATGGAGGCACGTCACGTTCGATCCGACTCATTCCGCCTACCATTGATAGCCGACCGATTCGCACAAACTGATGCACTCCCAAAACCCCACTAAGTCTGGCGTGAGACTCTATATGCACGTGACCCGCTAATGCAACCCCATTTGCAATAATCACCCGATCCTCTATTTCGCAATTATGCCCCACATGGACATATGCCATTAGTAAATTTCCGCTACCAATGTATGTGATCTCATTGGCTTCGTTAGCACGGTTAATCGTTACATATTCACGGATGCGGTTATCATTACCGATTTGGACCAGACTATCAGCGCCCAAATATTTTAAGTCTTGAGAATCTAGGCCGATCGCTGCTCCTGGATAAATTTGGTTGCGATCGCCAATTTCAGTTCGACCCTCGACAATGGCATGGTGTCCAATGACAGTATGAGCGCCAATTTTCACCTGATCGCCGATGACAGCATAAGCTCCAACCTTGACAGTCGGATGTAGTTGGGCATCAGGATGCACTATGGCTGTCGGGTGAATAAATTCAGACACAGGCGCATGAGACACAGGCATAAAAAGTTTGGCTCGCTTGATACTAAGATAGATCGCTTGGTTTGCGATCGCTGGGATCGCCAGATGAGAATTTCAAATTTCGAGATAAATTTGAGAATAAAGGCTTGATTTAAAGATTAACTAACGAAAACATCAACTCACCCTCACAGGCGATTTGACCATCGACTTCTGCACGCCCGTGCATCTTACCAAAACGCTTGCGCGCAACTAATAACTCGGTAGTTATCGTTAAGCGATCGCCAGGAACAACGGGGCGACGAAACCGCACTTTATCAATACCTGCAAATAGCGACAGTTGATCTTCCATTCCTGGTAAGTGCCTTAACACAATACCGCCAACTTGCGCCATAGCCTCAACAATTAATACACCTGGCATAATCGGATGATTTGGAAAATGCCCTTGAAAAAATGGCTCATTAAAAGTGACATTTTTGATGCCCGTAGCAGATTTGTTGGGCACGAAATCAATAATGCGATCTACTAGTAGAAAGGGATAGCGATGGGGTAATAATTTCTGAATTTCGTCAATCATCAAGACTCGACTTATGTTGTTATTAGCATCGTCAGTATTGAGATCGGGTGCGTTTATCGTAGTTTCTTCGGTCAAGGTCGACATATCTAATTATTAATTTTGCGGTAATGCAAAGATAGCAGGATTTTACAGGGCAATTAGTGAGCAACTAGAATCGCGGATTCTTCAACTATGCCTAATTTTGCATAAAGCAGGAGTTAAATTTTTAACCCTTGCTTTGTCGCTATAGCTAGTGCAAATTCAGCATGGAGATTGTGACTCGCTTTGTAGGCAAGAATATGCGCTCTAGGTAAGAATCCTAGCAAGCTTAGGTCACCAATGAGATCTAAAAGTTTATGACGACAGGGCTCATTCTCAAACCGCAGGGGGGGATTAACCCAGCGATCGCCATCGCAAACGATCGCATTTTCGAGACTGCCACCCTTGATTAGACCTGCTGCCCGCATTTGGTCGATATATGCAGAGAGCGTAAAAGTTCTTGCAGGAGCAATTTCGCGAACAAATCGATCGCTAAAATCAGCGATCGCTGGTGACCAGCTAAACCATTGCTCGCCGATTGCCTTGGACGGAAATTCAATTCCATAGGTAAATCTCAAAGTGTCGGCAGGAATAGCAGTTACAAAACTATCACCTTTCCTTACTGTGACTGTTTCTGCAAGCAGCATCAATAAATCGCCATCGACTTGGTTTGTGATGCCGACTTTGGCGATCTCTGCGACCCAAGGTAATGCTGAACCATCTAGTATTGGTAATTCAGGGCGGTCAAGTTCAATGCAGGCGTTATGTATCCCCATACCAAACAAAGCCGAAAGCAAATGCTCAACCGTGCGAACCCCTGTACCATTGTGTCGAAGCTCGGTTGATAGCTGTGAGGCTGAGACTACTGTCGTATCCGCAGGAATCTTGGTATCTCCATAAATAAAATAGCGACCTGCATCAATCGGTGCTGGACTGACAGTCACAGAAACTTGCTCACCACTGTGCAACCCAATTCCTGATAGTGAAAATGGGCGTGCGATCGTTTGTTGGTTAAGCATGACTAGAATTTCTCTCCTAGGCCAAAGCTAAACTGAGTGCCACCATTTGACGCTAAGCCGTAGTCCACGCGAATTGAACCTAGAGGCGATTGTACGCGCACACCGATACCATAACCAGCACCACTGCCAGGTTTATTCCGTGCGCCCGCAGGATTTCCAGGAACACCCGAAGCTGAGCCTAAATCCGTACCATAGTCGAAGAACAGTACCCCGCCAACAATGTTGAATACAGGGAAGCGATATTCCGCCGAGAAAATGCCAAAGCTGCGACCACTACCGATTTTGCCCTCATCCCAGCCACGAACCGAGTTGCTGCCACCTAATTGAAATGCTTCATAGGGCGGCAAAGTACCAAAGACCGTGCCTCCTTGGAGATTAAACGCAAGTGCTTGTGTGCCTTCTGAGAAGTTCAAGAAATTAACAGGAATAAAGTAGCTGTAACTAGCTCGAATGCGATTTAAGAAGACGGAACCCAAACCAATCGGAATAGATTGCTCGGTAGCGATCCGAAATACAGAACCAGAAGATGGCTTAATCGGGTTATCTCGCTTATCGCTTGCATAAGCAAATTGCAACAATAGCAAGTCATCTTGACCTGTGCCACTAGCAGATAATGGATTACCTAGAGAATCAGTTGCGGTAATAGCATTATTGTCACTGTTCGTAATGCTCACTCGTTCATAACGAAAGCCAAGTGATGCAGTTGTACCAGTGCCTAGAGGTCTAGAGAAGCTAAATCCCGTACCTAGTCGATTGATGCGAGGACTAACATTGTTTACTCCAATTCCAATCGGACTATCAAAAATGTAGCTGAATAAGCTACGGTTAAAAATATTGGCGGTGAAGGAAGTGCGGTAAGGATCTCCCGCTAGCCAAGGGTCGGTGAAGTTGAGGTCAAATAATAATTCACGCTCACCCACTTGAATATCTAGACCCAGTTTTTGGTTATTACCGCCAAGGTTTTGCTGCTGGAAGCTTACTGTACCAAATAGACCGGTGGATGAACTAAGACCTGCACCTGCGGCAATCGAACCAGTATTACGTTCTTTGACGTTAACTGTCACTATTACCTTGCGTGGATCGGTTCCCGGTGCAAGTCCAATATTAAGGTCCTCAAATAAACCTAAAGCAAAGACCTTTTGAAGATCGGTCTGAACTGTATTTTTGTTGAAGATTTCACCTTCTTTGATCGTCAATTCGCGTGTAATGATAAAGTCGCGAGTAGTGCCTGTAACTGGTTTGCCTTCTTTATCTACAGTTTTGCCTTCTTCATTAATAAAGGCAACTTTGATGCCCTCAATCACGCCTTCAGATACAACTAAATTAATATTGCCTTCAGGCGTGGCTTTGATATCGACAACCTGAGCTAGCACATAGCCTTTGTCTTGATAGTATTTTTCTAGCTCTTTAACACCAGTTTGGATATCTTTTAGATTTGTGATCTTGCCAATCTGCGATCCAAAAATGCGATCGACTACGTCTTTTTCTAAGACTTGCGTACCTTCAGTGGTAACAGCTTTAAGGACGGGATTGGGTAAGACAAAAAAGGTTACACGTACGCCAATGTCTGTGTCTTCAGGCTCAGCTTGGACATTTGAGAAAAAGCCTGTGGCAAATATGGCATTGATGTCAGACTGTAGTTGAGTGCGTGTTACAGTTCGACCAGGTTTTGTGGCGATCGCATCGTAGATCTTTTGCTCGAGTTCTGTTGGCAGTGGCGGTTGACCCTCAGGAGTTTTAATTGTAACTTCTCCCACTAAGACTTGGGTTTCGGGTGTAGCGGCTGGGGGAGGAGTAGTCGAAGGTAGGTTAAAGGTTGGTGATGGATCGGGAGGAGTGGGTGTATTGGGCTGAGACGGAGGAGTGGCAGGTGTAGCAGGAGGCGTTGTGGGTTGTGGGGTCGGCGCTTGAGCAATCTCTTGCCGCGCAGGAGCAGCCTTTGCCAGAAGGGGATTGGACAATAATGTGCTAGATGCGGCAATGGCTGTGAATACGAGCAAGTTTATACGCATAGAGTCTTCCAAACACCTACAGATTTTTTAAACAGGAAACTAATGACGGTCAAATGTAAATAGAAAGTTTCTGAGACTAGTAATAAATTACTATAACTTTCAATACCCGATATTGCTAGCGACTTAATTACTAGCTTATTTTGGGGGGAGAAATATGACCTTGAAGTATGATTTTACGCGATCGCTGCAATTACTCGCTTCATCACTTCTTGATAGGCCTCGGCAACATTGCCGAGATCTTGGCGAAAGCGGTCTTTATCCATGATACGGGCAGTAGGATCGGCGATAGTCTTATCCCACAAACGACAGGTATCAGGACTAATTTCATCTGCTAGCAGCAACTTGCCACTCGCATTGACTCCAATTTCAACTTTAAAATCAACAAGAATTAAATTGCAGCGATCGAAAAATATTTGTAAATGTTTATTGATATTTAGAGCAAGTTGCTTGAGTTGAGTGGCTTGCTCGGGGGTGGCGAGATCGAGCATAGCGACATGAGCATCAGTAATTAGCGGATCGCCAAGATCGTCATTTTTATAGAAAAATTCGACTAAGGGCTGTTTGAGGGCCTGTCCTTGTTCTATGCCGAGGCGTTTACAAATGCTACCTGCGGCAATATTTCTCACCACAACTTCGATTGGCAAAATTTTGACAGCAGCTACTTCCATCTCGTTTGGTGAGACTTGCTTGACGAAGTGAGTGGCAATACCTTGAGTTTCAAGATACTGAAAAATATGCGAGGCGATCGCGCAGTTCATTTCTCCTTTGTTAGCGATCGTCCCTTTTTTGAGAGCATTGAAGGCAGTTGCGTCATCTTTGTAGCGCGACAGCAAAATATTTGGATCGTCTGTCGTAAACAAAATTTTGGCTTTGCCTTCGTAGAGCTTGGTTCCACTCATGGATATATTGCGATAAGTAATTGCTTAAGTATTCTACAGCCTGTTAAGGCTTTATGAAGTACAAGAAAAATTTTGAAAGGGTTGCTTTGCAACCCTTTCAAAATTTTTTGTGTGTTTTGGCAAAGCACAAAGTGTTGTATGGCAATTTAAACATCAGAAAGAGTATGGAGCATTCGGCATTCTATCTTCTTTCTGAGTTAGGGAAAAAGAATCATACACTCTACCGTGCTAAATGACCCATTATCCTTTACCAAATTTTTTCTTAGATTGGAAGACAGCGGAAGATATTTGAAGCTCTCTTTTAACCATATTGACGTTTGTTGTAGGATTGCAATTGGTAAATGTGATAGAATAACTGCCAAAAATATTTTTCGGTTAATCCACAGGTTGATGCGCCCCTTAGCACTACATTGGAATACCAATCATTTGGGGCAAGTTCACGAGATAGCTTATTGACAACACTATAAGTTCTCACATTTGTATAAATCTTTTTATCAACAGTAACTGTGATTAGTTCGTGCTGATAGCCACCACTCGATACATCTTCTCTAATGTCAAGTAGCTCGCTTAAACGCATAGGTAGCCGATACAAAACTCCTTCTACATAGGAATTGGGATCTTTGACAATATCTAAGCAACCACAACCACGATGGGGCGATCGGTAATAGAAGCCAAGTTTATAGCCACTTAACCGCGCTACCCCGACAACATAGTTATGGGCAGTTTCGCCAAGCGATCGCTTTAAATCCACAGGACACATACAGGAGCCGTAAGCAAAGTAGTAAAACGTCGGCTCAGATTGAGGACTTAGTTCTGGAGCAAAACTCTCTGAAGTCGGCAAAGACAGTATTTTCTGGGATTTAAGCGAATCTAGCATATTTGTAGTTTGCCAAAAGCGATTTGGTATTCTATGACACCTGCAAAAAGTATAAGGCTTTATGTATGCTCATCAGAATCAACTATTTAGATAAGTTTTTGAGATAAGTTTTTTGAGCTTAGTAGCCTCTGTATTGGCTTAGTGAGGTTGTTTGGTTAAGTATGTCGCACCCAACTTAAAAAAAATATGTCCGAGTATACAAAAAACGATCCAGAATCAAAATTAGGGACTTTGCCAGACGGGCAACAAGAGGAACAATATCAAGAAAATCAACTTTCTGTAAAAACAAAGTTGTGGGATCTCGCAATTGTTTTTACAAAGCTAGGTGCGATCGCCTTTGGTGGACCAGCTGCTCATATTGCTCAGATTGAACTGGAAGTAGTGCAACATCGTCAATGGTTGACCCGTGAGAAATTACTAGATTTATTAAGTATCAGCAATTTGATCCCAGGACCTAATTCGACAGAGTTGGTAATTCATGTGGGATTGGAACAAGCAGGATGGCAAGGCATGCTTGTTGCTGGCACTTGTTTTATTTTGCCTGCAATGTTACTCGTGTGGGGATTAGCGATCGCTTATGTGGAATATCAAACCATTCCAACTGTTGGTTGGTTACTATATGGCGTTAAGCCTGTAATTATTGCAATTATTATCCAAGCCTTATGGAAGCTTGGAAAATCAGGACTAAAGAATGGTCTTACTTGGAGTGCAGGACTTTTAGTCCTAGTTCTATATTTTCTGAATATCAACGAAATAGTTCTCATGTTATGTGCAGGAGTAGTCGTAGCTCTAGTTAGCAATTTCAACTTCCTCAAAAATCCTAAATCTCTACCCAGTATCTTCCCCCCTTTTTCCTTGTTCCCTTTACCTTTAGGAGCGATCGCTTCAGAAGTAGTTCCTAAGAATTGGATTACTGTATTTTTGAGCTTTTTAAAAATCGGTTCAGTGCTTTATGGAAGTGGATATGTTCTATTAGCTTTTGTGCAGCAAGAATTTGTCGATCGTACTCATTGGCTGACTTCGCAACAGTTGTTAGACGCTGTAGCAATCGGGCAATTTACTCCAGGTCCAGTATTAACTACAGCAACATTTATCGGTTATCTTTTGGCAGGGAATTTGGGTGCGATCACTGGCACAATTGGTATATTTTTACCAGCATTTATTTTAGTTCTTTTAATTAATCCTTTTGTCTCAAATTTACGCAAATCTCCTTGGATAGCAGGTTTTCTTGATGGAGTTAATGCAGCTTCTATTGGGCTAATGGCAGCAGTAGCATGGGAATTAGGGCGCGGTGCGATTGATATTTGGACAATTATGGTGGCGATCGCTAGCTTAGGAATCTTGCTTAAATTCCCTAAAATTAATTCGGCTTGGCTTCTGCTTGCGGGAGGTGCGATCGGATGGCTAATTAAAACTCAATGACATTCTTCTCACTTGTGCTAGTACCAGTGCCAGACAAGTCGAGATAGTTAACTCCTATCTGTTTACTGATTTCAGCTTTGCGTTGCTTTGCTTCTTTGATTTTGGTTTGGCATTCATAGCCAAATTCAGGATTGGCAATTACATCTGTGCCTTGATATTTGCTGAGCCAGTCTTTTTCATGTTTCTCGCACATGATGTATTGAATCTTGGCGATCGCTGTTCTCACGACAATCTGAGGACGTAATAAGCCAATGCGTGAATTTTCATCCAGCCAAAGCAAATGCTGCAACTGCTGAGCGACTTCTTCTTGTTCCGCACAGAGAATTTGTAATTGCTGAACCAGATGATCGGGATAGGGTTCTTCAGTAGCAAGGGAAGTTTTATTTGTTTGCAATAGATTGAGAATTGTTTGCCAAAGGTAACGATGATTAGATTGGGTAAATTCAATATTTTCTTCTTCAGCAATTTCTTGATATAAATAGGCACGATGCTGAGGAAAATGTAAATAGATTTGTAAGAGCTGGGATTCAGCGGAATGAAGCGCATTAGTCGTTAGGGCGATGGATGGAGCAGGTTTATTGCTGTTCCATCGGGTATTGCGTAATTGGCGACGTAGATCTTGTTCGAGACGTAATGCTAGATAGGAATTGCCCTGAGATAACTTTTGAGCAGAAGTATGGATGTAATGGGTACGAAAGAAAGAGTCAACAGGAAGATTATTTAACAATTGCGCGATCGCCTGACTGCTTTTTTGGAATCGATCGGCTTGATTGAGATCTTGACCTGCAAGGATTTGATCGATCTGCCAATCGAGAAATAATGGTGCATTTTTTAATAAATCTTGATATGCAACAGCACTGTTTTGTTTGAGATATTCATCAGCATCCTTACCATTGGGCATCGTCAAAACCCGCAATTGCACCGTTCCATTAAAAACTAGTTCTTTAAAACCAGCGATCGCCTTTTCCGCTGCCGCGATCCCTGCCTTGTCAGCATCGAAGTTTAATATTACATTCTTAGTTTCGGTGTAGCGCAGTAATTGCTTCATTTGATCGGCATTGAGCGCGACTCCCATCGTGGCGATCGCTTGTCCAATTCCTGCTTGATGCAAGGCGATCGCATCAAAATAACCTTCTACGACAATGGCTTGATCGGACTTAGAGATATCATCTCGCGCTTTATCCATTGCAAACAGGACAGTTCCTTTGCTAAAGAGTTCTGTTTCAGGTGAATTTAAATATTTGGGTTCTTCATCACCGAGCGATCGCCCACCAAAAGCAATTACTCGTCCGCGGGTATCGTGAATGGGAATCATTAAGCGATCGCGAAAGCGATCGTAAAATCCATTTCCTGTTTTGCGCGGAACTACTAAACCTGCCTCTTCCACCAAACTTACAGGAATCTGCTTTTGCCGTACCAGATATCCCATCAAAGTTTCCCAACCAGCAGGTGCATAACCCAGTTGAAATTTCTGGATTGTCTCTTTGCTCATTTGCCGCTTTTCGATGAGATACGCTAGAGCCTCACGCCCCTGCGGTGCATACAATGCATGTTGATAGAAACTTGTCGTCAAAGCCATCACTTCATAGAGGCGATCGCGATGGGAGATTTGACGCTGAATCTCTTTTGCCTTTTCAGGTTCGACGGTTTGAATAGGAACGTTATAACGTTTCGCTAAATCTAAAACTACATCTGAAAACGATCGTTTATCGATCTCCATCAAAAACTTGACTGCACCGCCTGCTGCTCCACAGTTAAAGCAGTGATACATCTGGCGCGATGGATTTACCGTTAGCGCCGTGGCGTTTGTACCATTGTGAAAAGGACAAGCTCCCCGAAAATTTGCCCCACTTTTGCGTAGCACGACACGTTCGGAGACGATATCTACGATGTCTGCCCGTTGACTTACTTGGTCAATGGTGTCTTTGTGGATTTGGAACTGTGCAGACATAGAAGCGATCGCCTATTTGTAAACCGCAGTATGCTTAACTCATTTTATATCAATCACCGATCTTTGTGTGCGTTATTTTCGCAACAGTATTACAGTGTGCGTAGATTTATTCAGGTTCCCGAAATTCAAATTCACTACACCAACCCACTTCAGGAACGAGTTTTGGTAAGGTTGGTTCTGATTCCAATGGGATTAAATGAATAATGTATCCTATCGATTCTGTCCCAGAACAATTGTTGCGAAACCATTCCTGTATATTTTCTTTCTGCTCTTCTAGATAGTTTTGTGCGATCGAACTTGTCAAATAAGCAAAAATCTCAACTTGATATTCTCCCGAAGGCACTTCAATTATTTGGAAGAACTCACAATTTGGATCGGGGAGATTACCCGACATGGCATGGGCAAATCCATCTGGGTCGCCACCACCACAGAGAAGAACGAGTTTGCCACAGGGAATATTTAGCTTTCCTACAAGTTTGCCTACCCATGCATTGGCTTCTTCTTCACTAAGATCGCCTACTACAAAAAGTGTATTTCCATCTAGTTCGCAGTCTGCCTCAAAAAATAAAGGAATGCAAACTCCTTGTCTCAATAGCTCTTTTATCTGAGATTCATTTCCTTCTCCTAAAATAGTTGAAATTTCGGTAGTGATCAAGAGGGAATGGTATAAAAAAGAAAGCAAGTGAACAGGAAAAAAC
>QBML01000011.1 GCA_003242085.1 Pseudanabaena frigida
CCGCAACTCTCTTCTGGGTTTTTCTTTTGTCCTAACATAACTGGCTACTGCTATATTGTCATGTTTTGACAGGTGTTTAATAGCCGTCAGTTAACTTATCTATGTGCTAGACTGCATAGCTTATTTTGGATAATTAAATCAGTATCAAACGCAGTATCAATTGAAAATTATGAGAATGCGATCTCAAGATCTTTTATCTTCTTTTGTGCGCGTTGTCTTTGCCTCCTATATATTTGCTTTTATCTCGCTAAGTGGGAGTACTCAAAAAAATATTTTTGGGGTAAAAGCTCTGGAAGCTAAAGAAAATCCCGCCAATAAATCTAATAGCAATCTTTTTCTATTTATAGATTTGCAAAATCATTGGTCTCGCCTATTTGTCGAGGGATTACTGTCAAATCAGGCTTTGAGTGCTGTATTAGTTGATTCTGACTTAATCAGTCGATTTCAGCCCGATCGCCCAGTTACTCGCGCCGAACTAGCAAATATCTTAGATATTGCTTTTGCTAATCGAGGAGTTCCTAAGATCGCAACGCGTCTGAATGAAGTTGCTACTAAATCCGAAACCCTTGTGGCAATTGCGCGTGAGCTCAATCTAAATAGCAAAGCTGTTAAAACACCACAAACATATTTGCTCTCAATGTATCGAGACGCATCTCAAGTTCCTGATTATGCTATTCCTGCGATCGCCGCACTTACTCAGGAAAGCTTAGTTACCAATTATCCTGACCCGCGTATTCTTTCCCCTAAGGATGCTATCTCTAAAGGTGAACTGGCAGTATTGCTCTATCAAGCGCTTGCCTATCAGAAAAAATTACCACTACTAAGATCTCCTTATACAATTAATCCCAATCGGCAGTTGTGGGATAGGAATCTCATGCAGGTGACAAGACTTGAAGTAAGTATCAGTCGCCGTACGGTTACAGCATTTCATGGTGAAATTGCTCTTAAAACCTATCCTGTAGCAGTTGGTCGTCAAGGTTGGAGTACACCAGTGGGCGATCATCGCGTTTTACAAACTATCGAATATCCTGCTTGGCAAAATCCTTTTACTGGTGAAGTAATTCCTAGCCGAGATCCTGATAATCCTCTAGGCGATCGCTGGATTGGTTTTTGGACAAATGGCAAAGACTGGTCTGGCTTTCACGGTACACCTAACCGCGATTCAGTTGGCACGGCTGCATCCCACGGTTGCATTCGGATGTATAACGAAGATGTGCGAGAACTATTTAGTCAAGTGACAATCGGAACCATAGTTAGAGTGTCTCCATAATATTTAGGGACGTACAGTAAAATAAAAAACCGATTTTTTGTGGCGCGGCAAAGTCGCGCCACAAAAAATCGGTTTTTTATGAAATCGCAGAACCCTTAACATAAAAAAAGGGGCAAAGCCCTTTTTTTATGTTCTGAGAACTCTTACTACTGTGCTTTGCGGTAGGCTACTAACATTAAGCTCTAAACTGGAGCCTTCCAATTTTTTGATGCTGTCCTTAGGCATGAGTGCGAGAAACTCGTCTACAGAGGCTAGTTGACAAGACTTACTAGATTTATCAGTACGGTAATAAACTGGAATAACAATTCGCGGATTGAGTTCTTGCACGATCGCAAATGCTTCTGTGGGGGAATAGGATTTTGCGTGCATCGGATCGTTGCTTTGCGTGCTACCGCCAACTGGCAGAATTAGCACATCAGGACGACCCATCAGAATCCTTTGCGAGGCAGTAATCGGCGCTGCGGCTCCGCCAAGATGCAACACAAAAATACCTGACTGTTTCCATCTCCATGCCACATTGCGCCCAAATCGACGACCACCGATGCGATCGTGATCCATCGTAATTCCTTGAAGATTTATCCCTTTAATGTTGTAGGAACCTGGTTCAGAAAGAACTCGCGTTTCTTTAGGTAAATTTTCTAAATACCCTTCATCGAGTAACCGAGAGCTAACTAAGATATAGTCAGATGCCGCTGTGGGTGCAGGTAAATTAGCTGTGCAACCCGCAGGACGAAATGGATGGGTTAAAAACCTAATACCATCCCCTGACACTAAAAATGACATATGCCCCAGCCACTGAAGTTTTAGTGTCGAATTAGTTTGAGAATTGGCTGCGTCAGCAATGATTCCTGCTGTAAATGCTGAAATTAGTCCACCTTGGGCGAGTCGAAGAATTTGTCTGCGGCGCATGTTGTTTTGTTAATTGAGTATTTGGGATTACGTGAGGACTGTCCCACAGTCTTGCAAGGGCGGCGCAAAGCCGTCTTTATCAGACTGTGACGCTTAATCCTTTTAAGAAGTTTCTCAGCAAGTCTTTACCAGCCTCAGTCAAAATGCTTTCAGGATGAAATTGTACGCCTTGGACGTGAGGATATTCCTTGTGTCGGACTCCCATAATTATGTCATCTTCAGTCCATGCCGTAACTTCAAGTACATCAGGGCAATTGTGACGATCGATAACCAAACTATGATACCGAGTTGCGGTAAATGGATTGTCTAGTCCTGCTAAAATGCCGACTCCAGTATGGTAGATTTGTGAGGTCTTGCCATGCATTAAGTATGGTGCTGAAACGACTTTGCCGCCATACATCAAGCCCATACTCTGATGTCCGAGACAGACACCCAAAATTGGAGTATTTGCACCCATTTCCTGAATGATGTCGAGTGATACGCCTGCTTCTTCAGGGCGACCTGGACCTGGCGAAATTACGACTCCAGCGGGATTGAGTTGTTTGACAGCTTCGATATTTATTTCATCGTTTCGCTTAACTAATATTTCGCCTAATGCAGGAAACTCTGGCAAGAGCTCCCCAAGATACTGCACGAGGTTATATGTAAAGCTGTCGTAATTGTCGATAACGAGAATCATGGTTACAGTTCTTTTATTGGTAAGGCTTTGGGCTTGAAAGCGATCGCCAATTACTTACTCGATTTAACCTTCTCAATTTAACATTCTTTGGCAAACAGTCAGATTAGCAAAGATTTTGAAATCTCATTGGTTAAAGTGCAGTTAATACCAATTCACAAAGGTGTGACGATACTTTTGTGAATTAAAAATCAAACCCAGTAAGGATTTTAAAAGCACAAAATGGCGTAGCCATTTTGTGCTTTGGTATAAGAGCTTTGCAACCATTGATAACTTATTGATTTAAAAAAATTTGTAAGCTAAATTTGTTAAGATTTGGGGATTCGACTGGCATCAACACGAAATTTGATTTTATGAAACCAGTTTTGGGCATTTTCGCGTCGGTCTTATCGGTTTTGCTAGTTAGTACATATTGGGATGATGTCGCGATCGCCCAACTTCGGCAAAAGCCACCTCAAAAAATTCAACCGCAACAGCAGCAGATTGTAATCCCACCGAATGAGAATGCCGATCAGCTTTTAGAGCGCGGCAATGCTTATGTTCGCCTTGGTAATTTAGAAGGTGCAGTGGTGATTTTTCGGGCGGCAATTAAGAAAAATCCCGAACTAACCGCAGCATATTACAATCTTGGGCTTGCTTATGCGCAAGCAGGTAATCTCAAAGATGCGATTTATTCTTTTCAGAGAGCAACTCGACTCGATCCCAAGTTTGCGATCGCCTATAGCAACTTAGGGGCAGCACAGTTGCAGTCAGGGAACGCTAGTCAAGCAATTCCCAACTTACAAAAGGCTGTCCAACTCGATCCAAATCTTTCAGTTGCTTATTACAATCTTGGACTGGCGCATAAAGAAAAAAAAGATGTGAATAGCGCGATCGCCAATCTTAATAAAGCTCTCAAACTGAATCCTCAAGCACCTGAAACTATTTATAACTTGGGGCTATTGATTCAAACACAAGGTGATATTCAGAAAGCGATTGCTTATTACGCCAAAGCGCTACAACTGAATCCTGAATATGCAGAGGCTTATTACAATTTGGGAGCAGCTTTGTTAATTCAAGGTCAAACAGAGAACGCGATCGCTCAACTCAGTAATGCTTTAAAGTTCCGCAAGGAATATGCCGAAGCTTTTTATACGCTTGGTGTCGCACAAGTAAAGGCAGGCAAAAAGCAAGAGGCGATTCAGTCTTTCATTCAGGCGCAAGCGTATTTTAATCAACAAAAAAATTTACAATGGGCGCAACAGAGCGATCGCCAGATTCAACGGCTGCGCAGTAGCTAATCGAGAAAATTTTCTCGATTAGGGAATCCTCCATATATGGATATTGCAATCTTCTCCACCACTGACTAAGGTTTGTCCGTCGTGGCTTAGGGCGATCGCATTAATCAGGTTGATATGCCCATTGAGAACTTGAATTTGTTTACCTGTTTCTAAATCCCAAATCCGCATCTCTTTATAACTGGCACTGATTAGTGTTTTGCCATCACGACTAATAATTAAAGATTTGACCCAGCCCCAATGTCCCTCAAGAGTATGAATTGCTTTACCTGTTTCTAGATCCCAAACTTTGATGCGAGTATCGAGACTACCGCTTACGAGAGTGCTTCCGTCGGGACTGATGGCAAATGAGAGAACTCGCGCTGAATGTCCAATAAATTCCCAGCGTAGTTTTCCAGAGATTAAATCCCATATTCGAATCGTAGTATCCCAACTGCAACTGGCGATCGCTTTTCCATCAGGACTAAGCGCAACGGAATCAACAAGGCTGGTGTGGCCGCGCAGAGTGCGAATCTCTTGACCTGTCCTGATATCCCACAGTTTAATCGTGGTGTCTTGGCTACCAGTAACTAGAGTTCTGCCATTGGGAGTAATCGCTACGGAGTTGACGTAACCGATATGTCCTGTAAGTGTGAGTAATTCTTGTCCCGATCGCGCATCCCAGAGTTTGATTGTCTTATCGCGACTGCCACTGACTAATATTCTCCCGTTAGCACTTAGGGCGATGGAGGTAACAATATGATTGTGTCCGCGAATTGTGCCAATCTGTTTGGTTTGGCTAGCTCCTTGCCCCAAATCCCAAACCTTAATTGTGAAATCAGCTCCAGCACTATACAAAATCCGCCCATTTGCAGATAAGGCAAGGGAAATAATTGCCTCTGCGTGACCTTGCAAAGTATCGACAATATCAAATAGCTGATATTGGCTATAGTCTGTGAGTAATTGACGGATATGTGATTCCGATCTGCGCCAAAGTAAAAGTAGAGCAGTCCGCTGGACTTTGCTTGATTCATCTTGTAGCCCTTGCAGAACTAAGTTTAGTCCTGTTTCACCATAATTAATGGCTTCACGCAGAGCTGCAATTCTTGGCACGATCGCCGAGCTAGCAAATTTTCTCTTTACTCCTTCAATACCGCCAAGTACAACACCACCAAGGGGTGGTGGCGATTGACCACCAAGGACTGCATCCTGCGCTTTGGGGTGTTGTTTGGGCTTTAAGGTCATAAAGCGATTGCTTAGATTTCTGTAAATGTGACAGCACAAGTATTTGTGCCTTCACCCATCCCTTTGTGATAAAAAGTTAGCTTGTAATTAGGAAATTTTTTTGATTTCTGCACCATATCTGAGGCTACAAGCAACAAATGGCGATCGCTTGCTGGCAGATGTAATAGTCCGCGTTTAATTCCATTTTTGACGCCATCTTCGAGGGTGCTAGTTAGCCGCGCAATGACCTTATCTAACTCAAGGCGATCTATAACAATCTCTTCTTCTATCTCATTGTCTGATGGCGTTATTTTCTCGTTGGGATTCGCAATAGACATGTTTGCTTCGGACATAGGGAAATGTTTCTTTTCAAACTTTACTTGTAAGATAGGTGGCACTTTGTGCCACCTATCTAAATTAAGCTGATTTCGCTAAAGCTTCTTCTAAGGAGTATTCGATGTCCGAGAGTTGGTATTCCCCGTAAACTTCACAGGAGTTATTCGGGCTTTCGATCAGTTTGATGCTATGCAATTTTGCGCCAATCTCACGGATTGGTTGGGTAAGCACCTTTTGGATATAGACAGCAATATTTTCGGCTGTTGGGACAACTTCGGCGAAGTATGGAATATCTTTATTAAGGAAAGTATGATCCATCGGATCGAGAACGTAGAGATCGAGAGCTTTTTGAAAGTCGCTCAAATCGGCAATCATGCCCGTACGCGGATCGATTTCGCCAGCGATCGCCACTTCTAAGTGGTAATTATGTCCATGACCGTGCACGCGAGCGCATTTGCCATAGATTGCAGTATTCTCTTCGAGTGAGAGTGCATCCAGAGCGAGGCGATGAGCAGCCGAAAAATGAGTGCTAATTGTTAAATATGCTTGCATGTCGTTACCTTTGTAATCAGCCCAGAGTTCAGGATGTTCGTATAAGCGGATATTGACCAATGGCAGGTATGGTTCTAGACGCTGCCAAATGATGCGGGCAATATTTTCGGTAGTTGGTAATGTTTGTTGAAACTCTTCCCATGCTTGATTGAGATAGGAAAAATTAAGTTGAGCCGTGACTTCACGGGCGATCGTGTGCTTGACATCTGAGAGGTTAAGTACCATGCCAGTGTTATCAATCTCTCCTTGCATCCCAACGTACAGAACATAGTTATGACCGTGGGGCGGGAAGTTGGTACATGCTCCAAATTTCGCCAGATTTTCTTCGTCTGGGATTTCGGGCAGCCAGTAGCGATGACTAGCAGAAAATTCGGCTCGGCGATTAATTACACATTTAGCCATCAGGAATAAGCCACTAAAGACAAGGCTTGAGGAATTGTAAATTTATCTTAATAGGTTAACATTTTCAGCGATCGCATCGAAGCTCTGTATATTTGCCGCGATCGCCATAATTAAAAAATATCTTTAAAATCCCCCTGCTGTCGGTGCGATCGCATTGTTTGAGCTTTGACTAAAATCAATGATGCAATTATCGTGACCGTGGCGGTGTTGGGCAATTATTTAGCAGGAAAATTTGCTGAGCGATCGCTTATTATCCTTACCAATCGATTTTTAAATTACGTGTAGGATTTTGCCAGATTGCGGGTTGCCCCCAATGTGATGGTAATTTTTAATATTCCGCGACAACCCTACGACAATTACAAAATTTGCGAAATAGGGCAAATGCAGAGTTTTTACATAGTTTGCTTTTACTTAACCTGCATCTAAGATTGATCGCGCTATCATTAACGGGAGTTCAACCAACAATGGAAAAACATTATGGACTTATGGAGTTTTGTGATTGGTGCAGGTGTCTTCTTTGGCATGGGAAGTACATCTTTTAAAATCGTTAACCAAGGCGAAGAAGCACTGGTTGCGTCCTTTGGTAAATACAAACGCAAACTGCCACCGGGCCCCCACTTTATCCTGCCTTTTATTGACACCATAAGCTACAAAGGCTCAATCAAAGAGCAAGTATTAGATATTCCCGCCCAGCAATGCATCACCCGCGACAATGTGCCAATTACCGCCGATGCGGTTGTCTATTGGCGTGTTGTCGATATGGAAAAAGCCTATTACCGCGTCGAGAACTTGCGTCAAGCGATCGTTAATATTGTGCTGACTCAGATCCGCTCTGAATTAGGTAGCCTAGAGCTTGATGAGACATTCACCGCCAGAAATAAAATCAACGAACTATTGTTACGAGATCTCGATGATGCTACCGAACCTTGGGGTGTGAAGGTTACGCGAGTAGAGTTGCGAGATATTTTGCCAGCAAAGGCTGTTCAAGAGTCGATGGAACTGCAAATGACCGCAGAGCGCAAAAAACGTGCCGCAATTCTCACATCTGAGGGCGATCGCGAGGCAGCGATTAACAAGGCTAAAGGTTTAGCGGATTCCCAGCTACTTAACGCTGAAGCGTCACAAAAAGCGGCGATCCTAGAGGCAGAGGGGCAGAAACAGTCACGAATTTTGCGTGCTGAGGCGGAACGGCAGGAACAGGTACTTAAAGCTCAGGGGACGGCTCAGGCAATGCAAGTACTATTACAATCTATGAAGGGTAATCCCCAAGCTCAAGAAGCCTTGCAGTTTTTGCTAGCCCAAAGCTATATCTCCATGGCATCGACGATCGGTTCCAGTGGTAGCAGCAAAGTGATGTTTATGGATCCGCGATCGCTGCCTTCGACTTTAGAAGGTTTGAAATCAATAGTTGATAGCCCAGAGACGGGTGATTGGACTAAGTAAACAAAAAGGCTCGCGAAGCGAGCCTTTTTGTTTATACCGATGGACTAATGGGAATGCGTTTAAGTAAGTGGTATTTGCAACCTGCGGCAAGAATATGCACGCGCAAATTGTGGATTGTTAGTGGTGCAGAGCCGCTAACCCATAGTTGATTACTATAAGAAACTTCACCAGGATCGACTACGGTGACCGTGCCGCGACCGAGAACGCGCATCGTATTATTTGGCTCAAAGATCGCCACAGTATCTTCATCAATGCCAATCCCGATTTTATCAGGATGAGCAGCGATCGCAGTCATTAGACGAGCCATCCGATTGCGATTGTGAAAATGTTGATCGACAATGATTTCAGGCAATATATTTAAGCCAGTGCCCATATTGACAAGTTCTTTGTGAGGAGACTCGCCGCTGCTACCACCTGAAATCATGTGATAACCCATTGCAGCTGCACCCGCACTAGTTCCAGCAAGAACCAAACGAGTTTCATCAATCCGCTTGGCGATCGTAATTGCAAAGGGAGTATCGGCGATCAGTCCACACAGGCGGAGTTGGTCGCCACCTGTCATAAAAATACCTGTAAATCTATCTACTAAAGCTTCGGCTTCGGGATAGTCATAGTGAGGACGTTCGCGGATGTCTAATACCTCAACGGCACTTGCACCGAGTTCGGTGAAGATATCATGATAAATTCGTCCGATAATGTCGGGCTCTCTCGAGGCGCAAGGAATTATAGCAATGCGTGCTTGGGAACCGCCAGAATTTTCTACAAAGGCTTTGAGAATCTTGCGGTCTTGGACTTTGTCCTCTCCACCACCAATTACCATTACCGCCGACTTAATAATTTGAGTCATGCCCCTATCTATCGCCACATCTTCGTCTAGATTCAGCATATTAGCAGATTGGTCAACAAATTGTTTTAGGCGATCGATTAGGCTAACACCTTGACTCGTTTTTTTAGCTTGTTGACTCCCCAATGGTTTGAATTACCTCCATTGATGCTTACATGTTTAGCAAAGCTGCTATACACAACTGAATTGTATAGCTTTTATGTTGTTAAAGGCTATAACCTCATCAAAATATAATGACTTTAGACCGAGAAAGTTGAGAGGTCGTAAAATGCCCCCTCAACTTTCTAGATTTATTAATCACTTTGCCAGCATTCATGGCTTACTAAATCACAAATGCGATCGCGAAGTAGGTAATGATTATCTTCCAATTCTCGCTCGATTTGACACCATTCGCGATCGCGGAAGAATCGACAAAGGGCATGTATTGGTTGGCTGCGAGTGAGCCTTCCACTTTCGATTAGATGTCTTGCTTCGTCTTGAATAGCGCCGATGGAATAGTAAAGTGAGTGCAACATAACCAAACTCTCTCTGTAGGTTTTTGCGTAAAAGTCAATGTTTGCTCAATGACTTAAATGGTCTAGCAATCATTTCGGATTGTGTTAAAGAATACAAACTCTAATTATTTTCCCACGAGGTTCTCCCCTCTTCATAAAATTAAATGAAACTCAAAGTAAGAAAATATTTCTCCAATCTTAGGAGCTCAATTCTATGCTCAGAAAAGAAAGTCATTAATATACCTGCATCGTTAGTGCTAAAGATGGCGCGATTTAGAGTATAGGCAGCGCGAAGCGCTGCCTATACTCTACGTCTTTACATTGAGCTAGAGCCCCGTTTAACTGTTAACTTGATTCGGTGTGCCTTGTGTGCGAACCTGCGGTATTAAAGAGCACTTCGATGCTTTATGGCTAAACAAGAGGCAGTGAAAAAAATGCATTTTGTTTAGAGGTTTTGTGACAGTAGCTATACAAATTAATAACCGATCGCTACGTGATTATGACTTCATGGGTTTCAGCATCATGGCGATCGCTATAGAATTAAGAAGGCTTCGATCTGTCTTGATTGGTTTAAACTCTACAATCCTCTTTTACAGTCTGGAAAAGATAGAGTTATAGATTTGATATTTTTGACAAATACTTAACTAGCACATAGAGAAAAAATATGGATCGACGTAAGTTACTTTCTTGGTTTGGGATGGGTAGTGAGTCTTCTTCCTTCTTCGTTAGTTGGCTGTACTGAATCAAAGTCAACGTCAGATACTGCTACAACTCCTGCGTCAACAACCGCACCAGCACCCGAAAGTGTAGCCGCTGCGCCTGCTGGTAGTTTTAAGGTAATTGGCTCTGTTGCCCAACTCGATAAAGAAGGCAAGTTGGCATCTAACAAAATCTTAGTAGTGCGCGATCCTAAAGACCCAAATAAGGTTTTGGCTGTTAATGCTGTCTGTACCCATAAAGGTTGTGATGTGAAGTGGAAATCCGATAAAAAACAATATGTTTGTCCTTGCCATGATGCTGAGTTTGCTGCTGATGGCGCAGTTATTGCGGGACCTGCTAAAACACCACTTCAACGCTATGCATCCAAAATTGATAAGGGACAAGTATTAGTTAGTTCATAAAAAATTAAGAAAAGAGGTGACATTGTCTCGCCTCTTTATCTTTTAGGGGCTTGTATGGCAAAAAAAATCTAAAAGCTATGATAAAAAAAGCTACTGAGGACTTGAGATTGAGGTCTTAGGGTTATGAAAAAATTTCTGCTCTCTTGCTTGTTTTTTGCGGGTCTATTTTGGGTGCTCTCGACCTACAAAGGTTTGGCAGTCGAAGGGCAATATGACTCAATGGTGTTGAATTTTCGTGATAGTCTGTCACCCGCTCAGGTCGATCTCGAACTCATTTCAATTGCCAAAAAATATGGCATTGAACCCAAGTTTAATAGTGCTTTTTCTAAATCCGATCGTCTTTATATTGTCAAAGGTGATGCTCAAGAACTTGAAAAGCTGAAACAGTTGCCAGAAATTCGTGACTTGACTGAGTATGTTGAGGCGAATTATGTATATTCGATGGATTTTATCGGTGGCTCGACTCCTAACGACCCGATGTATAAGGATCAATGGAACCTGAAAGCGATCGAGGTTGAAAAGGCTTGGCAAAAAACGAAAGGTAAGGGAATTACGATCGCGGTGATCGACACGGGTGTAAGTCGTGTTGAAGATCTGAAAGATACTAGCTTTGTAAAGGGGTACGACTTTGTCAACGATCGAGAAGATGCTAGTGATGATAATGGGCATGGAACCCATGTAGCAGGGACGATCGCCCAATCGACTAATAATAATTTCGGTGTGGCAGGTATTGCCTACGAAGCTAACATCATGCCGCTCAAAGTGCTGTCAGCATCTGGCGGTGGCACGATTTCTGATATTGCCGAGGCAATTATTTTTGCGGCGGACAATGGTGCAAATATTATCAATATGAGCTTGGGTGGAGGCGGTGAAAGCAAACTCATGCAAGAGGCGATCGACTATGCCTATAAGAAAGGTGTGACCATCATCGCTGCCGCAGGTAATTCCAACCGTAATGCTGCTTTTTATCCTGCCCGTTATCCCAAAGTAATTGCGGTATCGGCTACAGGTATTACGGGTGAGAAAGCTCCCTATTCCAACTATGGTGCTGGTGTTGATGTGGCAGCTCCTGGGGGAGCGATCGCTAAGGGTAAAGATGCGGATACTTCTGGAGGCATTTTACAAAATACGATCGATCCAAAAAATAAGCAGTCAGTATTTCGTTCTTTCCAAGGAACGAGTATGGCAGCGCCCCATGTTTCAGGTGTAGCGGCATTGATCGAAGCTTCGGGTGTTAAAGATCCTGAAAAAGTATTTCAAGTTCTCAAACAGTCATCGCGCAAAGTGTCTGATGATACGCTCAACTATTATGGGGCTGGTCATTTGAATGCGGCAGAAGCTGTCAAGATTGCATCCGCAGGTCAACTTGGGGTAAATGACTTCTTGCGGTGGGCGCGCGATAATGGCTATTTGAGTCCCAGATTTTGGATTGATGGTGGCGCTGTGGCTTTAATTCCCAAATTGATTATGGTTATTGGTTCCTACTTGTTAGCATGGCTGCTCAACCGCTGGTTTCCTTTCCGTTGGAATTGGTCATTTTCTAATGGAGTTTTCTTTGGTGGCGCTGGTCTGTTCTTCTTGCGTGGATTCTATGTATTTGATATCACGCAACTTCCTTTCCGTATTGCAGGAAGTTCGCTGCCTGAGTTAGGTAATGCTTTCTCAAATACTAATGCTCTCAATCCAATTACGGCAAGTGTGTTATTGCCTCTTGGCTTACTGCTAATTCTTCTGGGACATCCTCAATGGAAATGGTTTGCAATTGGTGCATCAATTGGGACTTCCGCTTGCTTGGCGACGAGTGCAGTTCTTTCGCCACAGATGATGTGGATTGGTGATGGCATGTCTGCGATCGCCTTCCTAAGCGTTAATGCAATACTTTGCTTTGGTTGTGCCTATCTATCAATTAAATCGGAGACTGCTAGTATCTAAGATTAAGGGTGAGAGATTAGCTCTCACCCTTAATCTTTTGTAACGTAATTAAAGTATATGGATATTCAAATTGTCGGCACAGTGGAATATATCGATATTGGTACGGGGACATGGGCGATCGTGACCGATACTGATGAGCAGTACGAGATCTGGCAACCTTCACCAGAAGAGATTTTGCAAGAAGGATTGAAGGTGAGTGTGACTGCTAAAATTCGTGATGATGTAATGTCGATCGCCACGATCGGTGATGTAATAGAAATCGAAGATTTCCAAATTCTATAAGCAGAAATGGTTTTCTAGCAATTTATGTGAGATTTATGATGACAAATATTGACAAAGACAAACAACTTTCTTCTAAATTTAGCTTGGTTTTATTTGGTGCGATCGCTTCATTCACGATGGCGATCGCTAATTACGTTCCGTTCTTTTCTTTGCAATCAGTTCAAGCATCTGAAGCGTCAACAGTTGTCACAAAGCAAAAACAAGCTGAATTAGGAGTTGCTAAACTTGTAGGGACTTATAGAGTTGTTTTTACTCCCGAATTTTTAGCTAATTCTAAAAAATCAGGAGTGCAATCGATTTCAGGACAATGGACGATCAAACCTAATGGCATATTTGAAGCTTTTGTATATACCATTGTGGCTAGTGGTAAATCACAGACAATCAAAACCTCAGGAAGAGTTTCAGTTGTCAATGGTAAGGTGTTCTCTCAAATAGAAACTATCAATGGGAAAAAACCTGCAAAGCTTCCTCCCACTCAATCCTATACACTCTTGCCAGATGGAAAGACTATACAAGCCGATCGTCAACCAGTGAAGCTCGTGAGACTGTAAAAAAGATCTCATTCCATAAATTAGAGGCGGTGCTTAGCACCGCCTCTAATTTATGGAATGAGATCGAGAAACATCCCTGATATTGAAGTTTCATTTGCTTCGCAAATGCCCCGCTCGGTGATTAGACCTGTAACTAATCTGGCAGGAGTAACATCAAATCCATAATTTAAAGCTGTAGTTTCTAGCGGTGCAACGCGCACTTTGCCGATCGCACCATCAGCCTGAAGACCTTGCATATAGAGAACTTCATCTGCGCTACGGGTTTCGATCGCAATCTCTTTGACTCCATCCGAGATTTGCATATCAAAAGTGGAACTTGGCAGGGCAACATAAAAGGGAACATTATTGTCAAAGGCAGCGAGAGCTTTGAGATATGTACCGATTTTATTAGCAACATCGCCGCTACGGGTGGTGCGATCGGTTCCGACGATACAGAGATCGACTTTGCCATATTGCATTAAGAGTCCGCCTGTATTGTCGGCAATTAATGTATGGGGAATCTTTGATTGTCCGAGTTCCCATGCGGTCAAGTTTGCGCCTTGATTACGCGGACGGGTTTCATCGACCCATACATGAATATTAAGCCCGCGATCGCTTGCTTCATAAATTGGCGCTAAGGCACTGCCACGATCGACGATCGCTAACCATCCTGCATTGCAATGGGTGAGAATATTTACGGGTTCGCCCTTGGGCTTGGTTTTGGCGATCGCCTCAATTAGTTCGCAGCCATATTTGCCAATATTGCGCGTGCCAATCACATCTTCATCGGAAATGGCGATCGCTTCTTTGAGGGCGACTTCTACTAAGTCAAGTTTTTGGGCTGCGGCTTTTTCTAATACGGCAATGAGGCGATCGACTGCCCACATTAGATTTACAGCGGTGGGACGCGCAAGACGAATTACTGCTGAAAGTTCTTTGGTTTTGGCAAGATCGCCTTTGCTTTCTCTAGCGGCTAAGTACACGCCAAAGGCGGCAACGTTGCCGATTACGCCTGCGCCGCGCACGGTCATGTCTTTGATGGCGAGTGTTGCATCGGCGCTAGTTTTGAGGGTTTTGGTCACTAGGCTAAAGGGAAGTTGAGTCTGGTCAATCACCACGAGATTGCCGTCTTCTAGCCAAAATGCTTTCCAAGATTGGTTATATGTAGAATTCATAATTTCTCCTCGGATATCCTCGGACAATAGAGCTATCTTTTCTCAATCATGCTCTAAGTGCATCCCAAGCGCAAATTTATTTGTGGTTATGCGATCGCCTATCAGGACATCGACAAGTCGATCGCACAACATTAACTATCAATTTCTCATCAAAGGATTGTAACCTGCTTGTTCAAAGTGTTTATCGTAGGCAAGAGCTTCAGAAATTCCCATATCTTCCATTATTTTGAACGATACACAATCTGTGTGACTCCATGCTTTGTCTTTGCGTTGTTGGTATAACCTCAAGCCTTGTTCAAATTGCTCACTGGTTTGGGGAACAATGCGAACATTAGGGTTAGAACGCAAGTTTTGAGTTAGCTCTATGGCTAAGTCACGAAAATACTCACCGCGCTTAGAGAAGTCGTTTAAAACTTCGATGAGTACGGCTTCACTGGTAACAATGTAGACGGGATGCAATGTTTTTGATAGATGAGCAGCTTTTTTATGCAAATTATCACTAGGGTTAAGTAGGGCAACCCAATAACCTGTATCGGCGAAAACGACTCTCACTAACTATCCTGTTGCTGTTGATAATGGTCAAAGTTTTGGGCTAAGTCTTTTGGTAGTTTTGCCCATTCTTCATTGGGAACTTTGGCAGACAGTCGGGCGGCTAATTCCCAGATTGGTTCTGCATTATAGTCAAATTTAATATTTGCTAAAGAGAATCTCTCGATAGGTGTTTGATTATTCATAGGTGTATTTGATTTAGAAGAAATTAGTTTTTCTAATTTAGAAATTGCTTCTTGTTCATTGCGCCAAGCCTGATCGCGTAGTTGGTTAGCTTTGAGAACTAGATCGCCAATTTCATTTCTAATAGCTGGCTTAGGTAATGGAATATGGACAGAAGCAAGCATAAATCGGTCAAATTCAAGAATTACTGAACCATAAGCGTGACGAGTCATGAGACTGTATCCGTAATCTGAAGCTAACCAAGCATAGAGATATCCAGCATTAATATCATCTGAAGCTAACAAACGATTAGCGTGTTGATTAGCTGTCCAGTTTTCCATGTACTTAGGAATGATTTGTACTCGCCCAATTGTGCCTGAGCAGGTAACAGCAATCATATTTTCTTCGAGCTGAATTTCGGGCAGGTCTTTTGTATGTGCGCCTTTTGCTAACTTTTTAACATCAATTGGATCGACTTGAAAAAGCTGCTTACTACTTAATAGCGGAATTCCACCTTTTTCGACATAGGTTCGCGCTCGGAATCTTGTAATTGCTCTAACTTCTTTGGTAACTCGCCGATCGCCAATTTTAGTCATTTCAACAGGTAATTTCGCTAATTGTTTTTCAGCAGCGATCGCTTCGGGATTGTGAAAACTGCCCTCTAAGCGTCCCATCAATTGTGAGGCTTTGATTGTAGTCGTAAAAGACGCACTACCACGCGGAGCAATATCTTTGAGATAAGGTAAGTTTAAACGTTCATGGAGAGAGCGATCGGCTTCATCTAACAAATGATTTGCTTCATCACGCAATTTAACGGCTTCACACATTAATCGTCCAATCTCAATTTGACGGATTGGCGGTAAATCTGGAATTAAAACTCTGTCAAGGTGTTTAGGTTCAATATGGACAATAACTGAACCGTAAGTAGCTTGAGCTAACTGTGGACGGCCATATCGACTTCTTAAAAATGCTGATATGTAGCCCGCTATATCAGCATTGCTTGACCGTAAGCGTATTGCATCTTGAGATAATGCTTTTCCTGTAAATATTTCTCCCGCTAAACTAACGTTTCCAATTGTTCCAGAGCAAGAGATTAAAACATCCCATTTTTGAATTAGTAAATAATTTAATTTTTGTGTATATTTACGACTTAAAAAACGTTCATTTCTTAGGCGTATACTAATAATGTCTGAACCCAGAAGAAACGGAATACCATGTTCAGCGTCTACATAAATTCTCTTGAAACGAAAAGCGTTATGTGCTTCTTGACAAAGACCACCTTCACCATAAAGAGGGATGAGAGGTAAACCACTATTTGTCAAAGCTGTAACTGCATTATGAGCCTCAATGCTAAAAGCAGAAGCCTCTAATCGCACACCCGCAGCAAATACTTCACTGAGTTTGATAGTCGTTGACAATTTCTCCGACTCATCATCAGGTATCTCTGGCGTGTAATCAGGTTTAAAAGCGTAACTTACCATCCTAGTACCACCTTTTTCTTCCAATCGATAAACTCATTAGCTACCAAATCCGTATCATCGTCTTCAACTTTCTGGCGCGGTAGCGGTCTAGCCACACCTTCACCCGTTGCTGTTCGCTCAATCAAAGGGATTGAATTTGGATTAGTAGGAACCAGTATCTCCTCACCCTCCTCATTACGTCTGTATGTGATATTACCTCGCTTATCATGCCCGATCGCCTTCACCTGCGCCATAAATATTTCATAATCAGGCATTGTTCCTTGATCGATTTCCTTTTCAGTCTTCTTCTGAAGAATCAAAACCGAAGTTTGTGTTCCATTGCGCGGTTGGAAAGTGTCAGGATGCAGGTCAATCGAAGCAACAATTCGGCAATGCTTAATTAACCAATACCGCACATAAAGCAACCCAGGAGCGCCCAAAATTGCATCAGGTAAAACTATTCCCATCCGTCCCTCTGGCTTCAAAAATTGCCAGCATCGTTCAATAAATAGGATTTCGGGAGATGCTGAGCCTTGAAGTTGTTCTGTAGGCTCCCAACCAGACTCAGTTTCTTTCCAAACATGGGCAAGCTGATATTGCTTTAAGGTTTCTTCATCCTTAATGGGTAACTTTGAACCAAAAGGCGGATTCGTTGCAATTACATCAAAACGAGCTAAATCCTTGGGATTGCGTAGCTCTTTAGGGTCAACGTCTAAGGCTTTAGCAAACTGCTTACGAAAACTATCTTCCCATTGATGAGGATGCAACAAAGAATCTTGTCTAAGAATGTTTCCAGATCCGTCATTGTTCATCACCATATTCATTTTGGTAGCTTTAACTAAATCTGGATTAATATCAATTCCAAAGAAATTGACTTTAGCCGTATCTCTAATTTTTGAATTTAGTGCATCCTTCATCCAAACATCTGACTTTTCATTTACTCCAGCTTGTTGGCTTAATTTTTCAATGACTTCATTCATTGCGATTACCAGAAATCCACCCGTTCCACAGGATTGATCGAGAATCCTATCTGTGATTTTTGGCGCAAGCATCCTAATTGTCATTTTCTGAACATTTCTTGGTGTAAAAAACTCACCGCGATCGCCTCTTAAATTTGCGCCAACAAGCTCTTCATAGGCTTTCCCCTTAACATCAATATTCGTACTCAAAAAGCTATAGCGTTGAAGCTCACCGATAATATAGGCTAAAGAACGAGGTTGAAGTTTAATCTCATCATTCGCATCAAAAATAGCAGGATATTGCTTTTTAACTGCACTAAAAATTTTACTAATACGATTGAAAACAGTTAATCGACCATCATTACTCTTTTTTTCCTTTGCCGTTGCATAAAATTCTAAGGGATTAGGAAAATTGCGCTCATCATGAATCTTGCAAAAAATAACCTTTAAAAGCTCAAAAAAAGCAGGTTGTTTTTGTAGCCCGTCAGTTACATAAATATGATCGTGACAAATCTTAAAAGAAAACAGTAAATTATCGCCAACTGCATTCTTTAAAGCGTCACGAGTTGGGCGATCAACTTCCTCAACATTGCCATTTTTGGAAGGGATATCATTAGGCTCTTCATACTCAATGCCTTCCTCTGTTCTAATGCGGCGCAAAACAGTTTTTTTCTTGCCGTTTGTCCACATTCCCCATTCAGAGTTATCACAAGCCGCCATATAAGATCGAAGTTGCTCAATCCCGTCTTTACTAGCAGATGGCGATATCGAGTCTTTTTTGCATTCGATAATAATCCAAATATTTTCCTGATTATGTTGATCGCCCTCACGGAAAATAGCCAGATCGACTCGAACAGTCTTACTACCTTGTTTAATTGGATACTCAACCTCGATCTGCTCTGGCAAATAGCCTAACTCCATCACCAAACGACGCTCGATGTTTTGACGAACATACTCTTCGGGCGTATCGTTACGGATTTTCTGATCTATGAAATCACAGACCTTACCATCTGGAAGTGTTGCTAAGAGCTTAGACATTGCCTTTAAGTCAAAACCTCAAGAAAATTTGCTTTCTTTACAGTTTTACCAGTAATTGCTCTAGATATGTGCAATTACTTATTTTAGATTTACATTTTTCATTGAAACTAGAGCATAACTAAGCTAAAACTGCGATCGCTAAAATTACCAGCCTTAAGGCTAAAAATTACGCACTCTCCCATGAGTCCCCATGAATCTCCCTCATACAGATCTGTACACCGCCCTCCAAAGCTAAAAGCGCATCATCCATCGAATCATACTCATCCTCACCTTCCCAAAAGGTTCCACCAATATCAAAAGCACGAACAAACGCACTGGTATAACCATTATCTCTCCAGCCAATTTCGATGATTCCATTCTCTCTATTCACCCAACGAGAGATATTTGGATATCTCTCTTCAAAGGATTTCTTAGGCAAAGATTTCTTAGGCATAGACGGATAATAGTGTTGCGGCTTGAATTATAGGCAAATTATGGGCTTAAAAAGCGATCGCATGATGACTGTGAGAAGTAAGGCTATATAATAATATCTGCTCAGCTTTACATGAAAATGATCGACATTTTTACTGTCATTTTAATCGCCCTTGGCGGATTCGTCATGTTTCTTTCTATCAAAGAGACACAACGGATTCTAGACTTACTCAAAGACAGTAAATATCAAAAGCTTTGGTACATCCTCAGAGCGCTGATGATTTTCTTTCTCTTAGGATACTTGGGAGTAATTGTACTATTCCCTCTAAAAATACAGTGGTTAATCTTAGTTCTGACAGGAGTTAT
The DNA here is from genome assembly GCA_003242085.1 of Pseudanabaena frigida. Taxonomy (GTDB): domain Bacteria; phylum Cyanobacteriota; class Cyanobacteriia; order Pseudanabaenales; family Pseudanabaenaceae; genus Pseudanabaena; species Pseudanabaena frigida. The sequence goes on from QBML01000011.1 coordinate 19,392, forward strand.
CTTCTTCTTTGGTGCTTTATTTGTTTACATGGTCGTCAAAATCGGCTTCCTAACAATTCGGGATTTATTGAAAACTAATATCTTAAGACTGCAATTGCAACAAGAAAAGGAAACTGCCGAAGAGATTGCGCGGATTAAGTCGGAGTTTTTAGCCACCATGAGCCATGAGATTCGCACGCCAATGAATGGAGTAATTGGCATGACGAATCTATTGCTTGGCACTGCTCTAGATTCAGAACAACGTGAATATGTAGAAACCATCAATACAAGTGGTGAATCTCTATTGATGATCATTAATGATATTTTAGACTTCTCAAAGATTGAAGCTGGCAAGGTTGATTTGGAAGTACAACCTTTTGAACTTAAAGAATGTCTAGAAAGAGTTTTTAGTTTATTTATCCCTAAATCCCATGAAAAAGGATTGAAGCTACATTATTCTATTGATATTAATGTTTCCCAGTTCATTGAAGGAGATATTAACCGTTTACAGCAGGTTTTGATTAATCTCGTGGGTAACTCGATTAAGTTTACGGCTATAGGGGAAATTTTTGTAAACATTAAAAAGTACAACGAAGATCAGCTCCTATTCTCAATCGAAGATACAGGTATTGGCATCCCCTCTAATAAATTGGATAAACTATTTAAACCTTTCTCTCAAGTAGATTCCTCTACAACACGCAAATTTGGCGGTACTGGTTTAGGTTTAGCGATTTCTCAAAACCTGACAAGGTTGATGGGAGGAGATATTTGGGTGGAGAGTGTGTCGGGTGAAGGTACAACCTTTGCCTTTACGATCGCCTATCATCCCGCAGACAAGGAGGTTTTAACCAGTCATTCTATTCCAGTCATTGATAAATTAGATCATTTATTAGACTTAGGACTAACGCATTCTCCCGAAGATCATCTATCTAAAACACCTTCTAGTAATGTTCCAAAATTAGCGGATAAACTACCTTTCAAGATTTTATTAGCTGAAGATAATCCTGTAAACCAGAAATTAGCAAATCGACTTTTTGAAAAGATGGGTTATGACATTGATGTGGCAATAAATGGCGTAGAAGTACTCGAAGCCATTCAAAAAAGAATTACGATCTCATTTTTATGGATATCCAAATGCCTGAAATGGATGGCTTAGAGGCAACCCGACAGATTCGCACTAAGGAGAGACTGTCTCAAACAGATTTCACAGATCTTGATGCAGTTCCAAAATCTATTCAGATTATTGCGATGACGGCTAATGCGATGAAAGGCGATCGCGAAAAATGTCTAGAAGCAGGCATGAATGATTACGTGACAAAACCGTTTAAGATCGGGCAAATTCAAACTGCGATCGAGAATTGTGCTCAACATCTGCAAAAGTTTTAACCTTCCCTATTGAGAAATAAGCGCGAAACTATTGGCAAACTGCTCAAAAGCTTTTGCCGTTGGACTATTCGGATCGTTCTTAGCAACAGGTTGATAGTAGCGAACTGTATAGAGGAATTTGTCAGCTTCGAGAGTTAAGATTTGCACTTTCCAGTTGTTTGATGCGATCGCCGTTGTAAATTCCTTCTTAGATCCCGACTTTGCTCCTTTCACCTTCGCATCAAAAGGAACTGTGACCAAATCTTTCGCATTTTCGGAACCATCGGTAGCGATCGCCTTGCTATCAAATGCGCGCCTTTCTACGACTACGTAAACCTGTTGGCTCTGTTGCAGCTTTTGCAAAAGCTTGTCTAAATTGTTATCACCAGCCAAATTAACATCGCGACTGGGCGTAAAAATTACCGTACTTGCACCCGAAGCTTCCAAACCGAGATCGATCGCCTTCCAATCGGAGGGATATCGCAAAATATAACCCGCGCCCGTATACTTACCAGTTGTCTCTGGCTTGGCATCCTCAGAACGACAAACCTCAATTTTGCTAGCGTCTTGACTGGTCTGCAAGGTATAGCGCATATCCTCCGCAATCAGTACGATCTCAAAACCATCTTGAGTCGGAGCAGTCGTTTGACATAGATCGCTAGTATTGGCTGGATTTGGCTTTTGGGACTCCGCCACGATCGCCACATTTGGCGACAGCTTAAGCTGCGATCGCAGGTAAGTAATCGCCTTTTCCGTAGCAAGATTATTGGTTGGTGTTGAAGTAGGGGGTGTTGATGGAGTCTGCTGACAGCTCACAACTAAACCCGCGATCGCGGCAATTCCGATATAGATTTGAAACTTTGGCATAACATAAAACCAGATATAGCAATCATCATAATGCTTAGGAGTAGAAGGGATGCTTTGTGCCCCTTCTACCTGCCATAAACTGACAACTAAAAACTAAATGGACATCAAAACACTCGTATTTCCCGCGATCGCTACCATCGGCGCATTGCTCGTTTACTTTGGCTTAGGTATTGGTGTAGGTGTTGCCCGCGTTAAGTACAAAATCATGCCGCCACAAACCACAGGCAACGAGGACTTTGAGCGAGTTTATCGCGCCCACCAAAACACCCTTGAGCAAATTGTGATTTTTTTGCCTTGCCTCTGGCTATTCAGCATTTTTGTAAATCCTAACTGGGGCGCGATTTTAGGTGCGGCGTGGATTGTGGGGCGGATTGCTTACGCTTGGGGATATTACATCGAAGCTAATAAACGAGCCGCAGGAAACGCGATCGCCTCTTTAGCCACCCTTGCACTTATGTTTGGGACACTCTTCAACCTCGTGCGCGGATTATTCTTTCCTGCTTAAAAGGTAGGCTTCGGCTTCGCTCAGCCACCAGTGCTGGCTGAGCGAAGCCGAAGCCTTACTAAGCACCAGAAGAGAGTTGCGGTGCGAAGCGCCGCAACTCTCTTCTGGTGCTTTAACTATAAAATTGACGAACCTCTTCAACTTGATGGATAGAACTAAAGTGAGTGTAAATGCAATAATCAAATGCGTATTAATACTCAGCGAAATTAGTAACTAGAACTATGTCTAAACTTGTCGCGATCGCCGCGAGTCTATATTTTGTCACTCTTGCTTATTTCGGATTTGTCCCTGCTGCATCAGCACATTCACTTACTCACTCCCTCAATTCTGCGATCGCAACACCTATGGCACTATTTTCTTTTTCTGGCACACGTCCTAGCAATCTGGGCGTAACCGACGGCAAACTGCTGGCTTGTCCCGACTCTCCCAACTGCGTCTCCAGTCAAAGTACCGATGCAGAACATAAGATTTCACCTCTGACCTATACAGGAGATCCTGCAAAGGCTTTAGAGGATCTCAAAGCCGTAATTTCCAGCTTGCCCCGCACCAAAATTATCACAGCCGAAAATAACTACCTATACGCAGAGTTTACCAGCTCTCTGATGGGTTACGTCGATGACGTTGAGTTTTATATAAATTCTGACAAGGGCATTATCGAAGTCCGCTCTGCCTCACGTTTGGGCAAATCCGATCTTGGTGTAAACCGCGATCGTATCGAATCTATTCGTGCCCAGCTTGCTTAAATCACCCAAAAAGGTGCAAAGCAACTCTTAAAAAGATAAAAAGATAAAGAGTTCACTTCGTGAACTCTTTATCTTTTTTTATATCGCAAATAAACGATACGTATCATTCAATCGATACCATTGAGATTTATGATGGAGTTTGATAAAAAAGCGTTATTTGATTACTTAATTAGCTTATTTGCAGGCTCAAGGAAATTTTATGGGAATCGCAGTTGGTTTGGTTGAGGTGCTGGGGCATCCTCCCGCACTTTCCGTCGCTGACACAATGGTTAAAGCTGCAAATGTTACTTTTGTTGGCTATGAAAAAGTTAGTGGCGCTCGCCTAACCATCATCGTGCGCGGTCCCGTTGGCGATGTGCAAAAGGCTGTAGCCGCAGGGGTAGAAGCTGCCAAACAAATTGAAGTGCTAAGTTCTAAGGATAAAGCTCTATTTCTTTCCGCCACCGTAATTCCTCGTCCCCATGCCAATGTTGAAGTAATTACCAAGACTATGCGCTTTAGCGATGCACTAGAACAATTTCGTTAAGGCAATTTCGCTAAGTTATTTCTTTGGATTTATAAAAAATAACCACAAAACAAAGGCAGAAAATGAAAATTTTGGTTCTGCATGGGCCAAACCTGAATATGCTAGGTTTGCGTGAACCTGAGGTATATGGCACGACGACATTAGTGCAAATTAACGATCGCCTAGCTCAAGATGCTCGGGAGTTGGGTGCAGATTTAAGCTTTTTGCAATCCAATCATGAGGGAGTGCTGATCGACACGATTCATGCTGCTTTTCAAGTACAGCAAGGGATCTTGATCAATCCTGGAGGATTTACACATACAAGTGTGGCACTACGAGACGCGATCGCCTCAGTGAATATCCCGACCGTAGAAGTGCATCTCAGCAACATTCACAAACGCGAAGAGTTTCGCCATCATTCATTTATCGCCCCGATCGCGATCGGGCAGATTTGTGGTTTTGGCGCTGAGAGTTATCGTTTAGGATTACGAGCATTAGTTGCTCATTTACAGCACTTTGTTTTGAAATAAAAAACTAGTCATGGAAGTAATTTGGCTGATTTTAGCTATCTTGCTATTTTTAGGTTTATCGATCGCATATTGGCAAAAACTTAAAAAAGAATATATAGAATATCATTCAGCAGATTCGCAAAACTCTCAGCCACGGGTAGAGGCACTAACATCAAAGTTACAGGAGCAAGAAATTGTCTTACAATCATTACCAGATTTAACCCAAATATCTTTATCTTCGACCACAGAAAATCAAGATTTTAGTGATTTAGAGTTACAGTTGGAAGAACTTGCCAAGATTGGTTGGGCAAAAGATGAAACCTGTTGGATTTCAAAACCTACACTCAGTTGTAACGATCTTAGTAACAAGATTTCACCAGCACAAGTTATCGAAATTTTATTAGCTCATGCTAGACAATTTTCCCCAGAATTCAATGTCCCTTATCTGATTCCCCGCACAATTGTAGAAGCAATGCCTTCGGCAGCAGGTCAGTTTGAAGTAGATGAAGAAGGTTGGGTAACAATAAAAATAAGCCCTAACTTCTTTGATGATCGATTAGCAGCAAACGCGATCTTAGCCCATGAAGCGTGTCACTATATTTTAGAAAATTCAGGAATACGTTACAGTGATTTTTATCTTAATGAACGTTATACCGATCTATGTATGTTTATCTGTGGTTTTGGTCAAATCTTCCTTACTGGATATAGAAGGGAACCAGCACAAAATCAGTATCGCCCAGGTCATCGTTTAGGTTATTTAACAGATGCCGAGTATCAGTTTGCTAATCAATATGTCATCAAACTTCGTGAATTATATAAACAGAAACTTCAAAGCAAATTAAATGTTAAGAGAAAACGATTATTGCAATTAGTTCATGGTGATGAATCTACTCTTAAACGGCTTGTTGAATATGAACGTCTACGTAGTCCTGACAAGTTAGAAGAGTTATTGTATGAAAGCGCAATTGATCGTCTTGAAAGAGGAAGATAATTAGTTTGTAGATTATCTAGAGTATTTGGATTGTCAGTTAGTATTTTTTAGATTTATCATAATAGAGTAAGTTAAAGCTATGCCAGTACCTTCGCATTATTGGATTATTAATGTTCGGATTCCTGATTGTTTTATTGATAGTGCAATTCGAGAACAAAATTTAGAAAGTAATCTCTCGACAACATTGCAACGCGATCGCCTATTCCCTTGCCATCTTGAAATTAGTGATGGTCAAATATTACAGCTCGTCCCAGATTTTCAAGATTCTCAAATTCCCATAACCAATCTACCAATTGTCGATGCAAAGCAAGGAATCATAATCCCTTGCTTTGTAGATTTACATACCCATCTTGATAAAGGACATTTATGGGAACGTAATCCTAATTTGGATGGTACATTTCAAGGTGCACTCCAAGCCGTACATCGGGATTGCGCGGAACAGCGCAATTGGAACTATGATGACCTCTATCGTCGTATGGAATTTGGTCTAAAATGTAGTTACGCTCATGGGACGAAAGCAATTCGCACTCATTTGGATTGCCCTCCGCACCAAATTAAAACTAGTTTTCAAATATTTCGAGAATTACGAGAAAAATGGAAAGGGAAGGTTTCCCTTCAAGCAGTTTCCTTAGTTCAACTTGCTTATTTTGAAACTCAAGAGGGAGAACAGTTTGCCGATATGATTGCGGATATCGGCGGGATTATGGGTGGAACTGTCCGTATGAGTCCAGACTTAGATCGTTATCTAGATCGCATTTTCACATTAGCTAAAGAAAGAAATCTTTGCCTTGATTTTCATGCTGATGAGAATGATAATCCAGAATCACGGACGCTACATCATATTGCAGAAACTGCTTTAAAACATGGTTTTAGTTCGCAAATTGTTTGTGGTCATTGCTGTAGTTTGGCAGTACAGGATGAAGAAACTGCTAAGGAGACGATCGCTCTCGTTAAGCAAGCGGGTATTGGGATTGTAAGCCTACCCATGTGCAATTTATATCTACAAGATCGTGTTGCGGAGAGAACGCCCCGCTGGCGTGGAGTCACGCTTGTCCGCGAACTGGATGCCGCGGGTGTAAGTGTGGCTCTATCTAGTGATAATTGCCGCGATCCTTTTTATGGATTTGGCGATCATGATATGTTGCAAGTTTTTAGTATGGGTACAAAAATTTGTCATCTCGACACACCTTACGACAACTGGATTGAGTCTGTAACCTCCCGTCCTGCAGCTTTAATGGGTTTGTCGGATATCGGTAAAATTAGTATCGGTCAACCTGCGGATTTAGTTCTATTTAAAGCTCGAAGCTATAGTGAATTACTGTCTCGCCCTCAAAGCGATCGCATTGTAATTAGAAATGGCGTTGCGATCGATACTACCCTGCCCGACTATTCAGAACTTGACGATTTACTTTAGGCATTCGATGCACCAAGCTACAATTTTTACATTCTTAAGCCAAGTTTGTTAGAGGAAATAAACTTGCAAGTATATGAACGCTCTTCAAAAGAGTAGATTTTCTTAAGTAAAGTCATAATTACCGTAAACTACTTCAGAATGGCAATATCAAGCTTGAGGTACTCATTTAAACTACATCTTTTGATTAGATAACCTTAAAAGCTTGTTAGTATAAGAATTATTAAAAAATCTCATCTAATGAGCTTAATTCCTTCTTGTCTATTGGAGTTTGTAAAATTAGGGCACAGTCCAAAACGATTTTAACTTACATAGGAAAGTCCGTATGGTTTTCTCCCATTTAAAGGTTTTATGGCGAAAACTTTTTCTGATGATAATGAATAGTAAATTTAAGAAAAAGTTGATAGGAAGAATAACAGATGAAATAATTCAAGGACAAAGAACAGCAGAAAATCAACGGCCGAACCTTACAGTCATTAATCAAAGAATTCTATTTAGCTCAGATACATTACGTTCTAATATTAAGGCTCTAGGCGATGAGTATGCTCGAAGTTTGCAAAAAAGTTTAAAAATTCCGGATAACTTATCGCTTACAACAGTAGGATTAGTCTCTAAGGCTTGTCAGCAGCAAGATATTGAATCAGAGTGGTTGGCTTATTGGAGTCAACAGATGGGAATTACTGTAGCTTATCAACGTAAATTATGGGAGCACTGCTACATTCTTCAAGTAATGTATGAGTATAATTTACTGAAGCCTAGACTTAAAGGAATTGGCTTTGGGTGTGGGGAAGAACCTTTGCCTAGCTTACTTGTATCTTATGACATAGAAATTACTGTAACGGACTTAAATCCTGAAGAATCATCGGCAAAAGGTTGGATCGATACTAATCAAAATGCATCCTCTAAAGAGAAGATTTGGCGGTCTAAATTGTGCATGCAAGAATTGTTTGAAAAAAATGTTAGTCTCAGGTATGTTGATATGAACAATATTCCTACTGATTTGGACGGAAAGTATGATTTTTGTTGGTCTTCATGTGCATTAGAACATCTTGGCAGTATTGAAAATGGTCTTCATTTTATTGAGAACTCTCTCAATACGCTTTTGGCTGGAGGGGTTAGTATCCATACTACGGAATTTAACTATTTAGAAGAAGAGGAGACTATTGATAATTGGAGAACAGTTCTATTTAGAAAGAAAGATTTTACAAAACTATTCCAAAAGTTAACTGCTCAAGGACATCAAGTTGCACCTTTAGATTTTGATATTGGAACTGGTTTCTTGGATAAATTTATTGATATTCCTCCCTATACAGAAGAACTACATGCACATTTAAAGTTACTATTAGATGGCTTTACTACAACATCCTTTGGTATAGTTATCAGAAAATCTTCCTGTCCTAATTTGAAGCCGAATTTACTAGTTCATTAAAGATCCTAGAATTCTTTATACCTAGTTTTCTATCTTGTTTTCGAGCTATCCTAGCTTTTTCCTTCAATACAATGTTATCTACTAAAAGTTTATGGAAATAAAGATTTCACTTATAACTATATGCAAAAATTCAGAGGCTACTCTTGAAAGAACTTTGCAAAGTGTAATTTCTCAAAGTTATAAAAACATAGAATACATTGTTATTGATGGAAACTCGTCCGATAAAACTAAGGAGATTATTGAGAAATATCGAGATAGCATACACTACTATATAAGTGAACCAGATCGGAATTCGAGTGATGCCTTGAACAAGGGAATTCGGGTAGCAACAGGAGACTACATAAGTTTTGTCAATTCTGATGATTACCTTGTTGATAGTAATGTTGTAAAAGATGTAGTAGAAGCAATAAATAGCAATCGAAACTGTCTGATTTTCTATGGAGATGTTGAGATCAGACCAAACCCAAAATTATCAAACGATATTACTATATTTAAGCCCCCTTCTCCAGATGACTTACTTGATAATATCACTCTAAACATAGACCCTTTCCTTGGTGCTTCTTACTACAGTAGCAAAGTATTTGCTACTGTAGGTTATTTCAATATTTCTACTGTCTATGCTAATGATTTAGAATGGTTTCTTAAGGTTTTTGCGTACTGGGAAGCAAAATATTTCTACTACATCCCACGAACAATTTTCTCTTATTCCATGTGTGGAGAATCATCTAGGGATATAGAAGTTACGTTGAAGGCAGCATATGAATTTATTGATAATGCGCCCATGTTTCAAACTGAGTATTGGTTGAAAAGAAGAATTAGAAATATGCAGCAAAAAATTATATATCTAGAAAAATTTTGTCAAGATACACAAGAATTATCCATGAATAGGCTTATTATTATTCAAGAAGTTACAAAGCAAGTTCAATTTACTACAATATTTAAGAATTTCCTGAGAGAAAAATTTTTTGTGCCTTTTAGGTACTTGTTAAATAGGGTTTATAGAAGAGATTTTAAATAGAGTAAATTTTGGTTCAGTAGATATATAAAATTGAATAATAAGGTTTAGAAATTACTATATCGCAATCTACTGAAATCTTATTGTAAGGAGTAAATAATTTACTAGTAGACGCTTTCAAGATAGGATTTCACTACTTTATCAGAATCTCCCATTAGCTGAATACTTCCTCTATCCAACCAAATTGCCTTATTACAGGACTGCTGAATAAACTCCATTGAATGAGAAACAACTAATATCGTGACATGAGATTCCCAAAATTGATCTATACGTTTTTGGCATTTATGTTTAAAACTTTCGTCTCCAACTGATAGTACTTCATCTAATATCAAAATCTTTGGCTGTACGTCTGTAGCGATCGCAAATCCCAACCGAGCTACCATGCCTGATGACAGGCTTTTTACTGGAGCTTGAGAGTATTCCTGCAATTCTGCAAATTCTAAAATTGATTGTGTTCTTTCTTGCATATGAGATCTAGAAAATCCCAGTAATACTCCATAGAAAATAATATTGTTCACTACAGAAATCTCTGGATCGAAACCAGCTCCCAGTTCAATTAGTGGAGCAATATTGCCACGTACACGTACATTCCCACTTGTCGGCTGTAAAATCCCACAAATAACTTTTAATAGGGTTGACTTGCCTGCACCATTACTCCCAATAATGCCAATTTTTTCGCCAGAATTTATTGCTAAATCAACCTTGTCAAGCACTAGCTTTTTAGCAGGTTGACGATATTTCCCCTCCAATGCCATTAATACAGTCTTCTTAAGATCATAAGAAAACTCTTCTTGAGTTCTTCTCCACAAAGAAACCCGATCTAGACGAATAACTTCTTCCATTTACAACAAATCCATAAACTGATGTCGCCATGAGTGAAAACAGAACCAACCAACAATTAGTATAATCATTCCACTCAGTAGAGCACCCCAGATCAGTCCTAAGTCTGGTAGTGAACCAGACAAGCTAATCTGACGAAGACTCTCAACAATTGGTGATAAGGGATTTAAGTTCAAAAATGGCTTCACTTTGTCTGGCACAATCGCCGCTGGATAAAATATAGGACTGCTCAGCCAAATCACAAAGGTAATTAGTTCATAAAAGTAAGGTAAGTCTCTAAAAAATACGTATAGTGCACTCACCAAAAAACTAATACCCGTACTGACCAAAATCAGTGCTAGGAAAGGAAAGATGAGAGCTAACACATTTAATAGGCTTTTAGAATTAATAAAAGTAATGATTGCTAATAAGGGCAGTGCACCCACTGAAAACTGAAATACATTCGCAGCAACCATCGACAATGGAAAAATACTAACTGGTAGTCGAATTTTATTTAATAAAGCACCACTTCCAACAACACTAACAAGTGCTTGAGATGTTGAAGCAACAAAAAAATTGAGAACGACCAATCCTGTAAATGCTGCTAGCACATAATTGGAGATGGAATGACCATAATAAGAGGAAAATGTTGCTCCAAAAATGGCAGTGTACAGTCCTGTCATAATAAGTGGATTGAGCAATGACCAGTACATTCCTAGAAATGAACCTCGGTAACGCACTTTTAAATTGCGAAAAACTAAAACATGTAGCAATTCCACATAGCGGTGCACTGCCAGCATATTCAAATTATTTTTCAATGACAGAGTCACTCTTTAAGATCTCTACAGGCTACAAATTATTCTTTGATAGTTTATTATACTAAGTGATCGTAAAAGTACCACTCCTTCTAGCTCAATAATCTACGGTAAAGCGAGCTAGTCGATTTATTAATATAACTTGCAGACTATACAAAATATATGGAATGCTAACTCTAAGCACGCACAAAGATCTGCTCAAAGCTTGCATTCCATACTATAGGCATTAAAGTTGGCGTAGCAGAAACCCTTTTTTTAGGCGTATACTCGTTCCAGTTTATGGGCAGCCATATCTTTGATGTGCTGCATAGTTTCAATGCCAAACTTTTTCTCAATCATATCTAAGTATTTGGGACTACTAAAATACTGTTGAAAAGCGCGATCGCGGAAACTTAACACTTCTGAGGCAGTCAGATGTTTGGTCGGTAGTGGTAAAGTATCAACCGCATGTTGAGAAAAGCCAGACCATGTTTTAGGTAATGCCCACCCATCTGCGATCGCATTGTTATAGAGTTGAGACCCTGGATAAGCCATTGCTGAATAAAAGTTGGCAAATTCGCAGTTGAGGTCAAGCGCTAAATCAAGAGTTGCCTGCATCGTTTCTAGATCGTCTTCAGGTAAGCCAAAGATATAGTTACCGATTATATTGATCCCAGCATCTTGAATCTTTTTGATGGTTTTATAGACATCTTCCTGATCGAAGCCCTTTTGTACATCGTCACGTACGCGATCGCTGGCTGCTTCGATGCCCAAAGCTAACCAGTTAAAACCTGCGCGCTTTAATTTGTCAAGCATTTCATCCTTGATGGTATCGACTCTGGCATAAGCCCAAATATTTAGGTCATAACCGCGATCGATAATTGCGTCACAAATTCCTAGTACGTGCTTAGGATTTAACACAAACATCTCATCAGCAATCTTAATATTTCGTACGCCATACTGATTGACTAAGATGTCAATTTCTCGCATTACCGCCTCAGGGCTCCAAAAGCGATAGCTATTTGTAACTTCTCGATAGCCAAGCTCATGTTCGCCACTCTTAAACGGAGCTTGGATGCAACAAAAACTGCAATGGAAAGGACAGCCAAGAGTTGTGTAAATTGCGGCATAGGGCTGACGCTGTAAACCATCAAAACAGTGCCAATTGTGGGCGCGATATTTTGACATAGGCAGTAAATCCCAAGCAATTCCAGGCATTTCTTGCTCTACATTCATGAGCAAAGGAGCAGGAGCGTTTGATTTGACTGTTTTGCCTTCCCAGTACCATAGACCGCGAACTTTACTGTAATCTGGCTGTTCAGTTTTAAGAGCTTGGATTAGTTCTAGCAGAGTGTATAAACCTTCACCTGCTGCCACGAATTCAGCATCTTCTTCTCGTAGGGTTCCTTCAGGTAGAGATGCCACATGCCCACCCAACAGTAACACCTTAAGGTTGGAATATTGTTGTTTGATTGCTGTACACACAGCACTAGCCCCTGCCATCACCTGCGTTGAGGCAGAAGGCTGCTGGCCGTAAACCACAACGGCTGTTAAGAGCGGATTTAATTCAGCAGTTCTATCCGCGGTCTGGCTAGGGGTTAGTTCGTCAGCACTGGCATCGACAATTTGTAATGTAAAGCCTTTATTGCGGATAAAGGTTGCCATTAGACCAGCCCATACAGGTGGCTCAATCGCGGATATACCTGTGGAGAGCGATTGATAAATTTGTCCGCGATTGCCAGGATTAACTAGTACTAAATCCAGCTGTGACTTGATTGCCATTAAGATCTCCTTTGCTCCAGCTACTTTGACACTAATTTTAATTACATTTGAAATATCTAGAAGTTTAAACAAACCTCTAGAATTCACAAAAAACTGCAAAGTGTTTTTTTATGAATGCTTTAAATATACAACCTAGAGACATCTGTATGTGTTCTAAGAAACTATGATGCTCTTCCACCTTAACTATATAAATGATTTAAATCATTTATATAGTTAAAACTGCCTTATACAGGTAATCCTGTCTACAGACTATTCAGTAATGCACAGAGGTCTAGAATTTTTGACTTTTCTAGAGTGGGATAGTTGCCGATGTAAAACCCGTAAAAATGAATGTGGTTGACATTTGGGTATTTGCTATATTCTTCACCGAATAGCTTGCGTAGGTATGGCTGCCGCAGTTGGTTGCCTCCTCCTGATGTTCCTCGGCGGAATTCTACTTTATGTTCGCGTAGTGCTGTCGTTACCTTTTCATAAAGGATTTGATCTGCTTGTCGCAACACTAGTGTAAAAGCATAGTTACAACTACCTTCGATCTCGAAATCAGTTTGATATTTGGTTGTGTCCAAATTGCTGAGGAATAGCTTTAAATTCTCTGTTCGCAGTTCATTGTTTTTATCAAGGCGTTTGAGTTGCGATCGCCCGATTACAGCATTAATTTCTGTACTTCTAACATTGTAGGCAGGAAACGCAAAGATAAAGTCGGGATTAAGATCGGGGTAAGCTTCCCAGTATGACTTTTTCAGCTCATCTGAAGTAGACTCTCTAACCATGCCGTGCGATCGCAACATGCGTAAGGTTTCATAGATATTTTTGTCATTGGTACAAACCATACCTCCTTCAATAGTGCTCATATGATGAGCGTAATAGAAGGAAAAGTTAGAAATCAGACCATACGAGCCTAGTTTGCGTCCCTCAAATGTCGCCCCATGGGATTCGCACACATCTTCAATTAGCGGAATATTACGGGCTTTTAATGCATCTAGAAGCTCTTGATTAAGAGCGTTGTAGCCGAGTATGTGCGTGAGAAAAACGGCTTTGGTATTAGGAGTGATTTTTTGTAATACCTGTTCGACATCCATGCCGAGGGTTCTGGGATTGATATCCACAAACACAGGTTTAAAACCCGCCTGCAAAACTGAAGAAATATCGGAAACCCAAGTCAAAGTCGGGACGATTACTTCGCCTAGCCCGTAGGTCTCTCTGAGCGCACACATCGTAATAACATTAGCCGATGAACCCGAATTTACAAAAACACTGTACTTTACACCCAGCCAATCCGACCATTCCTGTTCAAATGCTTTTACCTGAGTTGACTGGGTCAAGATCGGATCGTCCTGCTGCAAGAACGCGATCGCAACATCGAGATCTTCTCTCGTAATGTTATTTTGCATTAATGGCAGATTCAGCGTCTTTAAATTGGTCATAGCTTAGTTGAACACCCTTATGAAAAATATAAATTCCTAGCGGTAAATATTTACATCACATAGCATCGCATATCTTTACTAAGAATCAAAAACTTGGCAAAAAAGAAGTCTACAACTTCAATTCTCATTATGAAATATTTGTAATAAATTTAGAGCCTTCAAAAGTTATCTAGACAAACATCTAAACGAAAAATTTAGGTTTTAGTCGTTGGAGATACTAAAAGAGCAGCTTTTATAAATGTCCAATTTTTTATTTCAAATTTGGACATTATAAAGGCAGTTGAAATTCATGAATTTCAACTGCCTTGTACATAATAGATTTGCAAAGTGCTGTGAATATATTATGTATATCGATGATATTGAGGAAATGAAAGTTTATATTCAAGATCGTGAGATACTAAAGCTTGCCATCCATCAATAACGCATCCTTTGAAATTTTTACCTCATTAACTCAATCCTATGAGATTTCATCTTTGTTTTGCCAATCATAATCCTATGGGCAGACAGACTCTCCTCGATATGGCAGATTGGTTCGAATGTGGTCTATTAGAATTGGGGCATCAGGTTTCTCGTAGTGATAGCCAGTTAGATCCTAATGCCGTTAATATTTTATGGGAGTACTTTCTGCCAGGATTTGGGAAAGCCATCCGTGATACAGGTGTAGTTTATGGCATTGTTGCTACTGAAATTCCTGATGGTGATGGATTTAATTGGCGGCGAGATGGCGAATGGTGTCAAAGATGGCAGGGTTTCTCAGAAGCTGCTGAAGGAGCAGATTTTATATGGACAATGGTAGAAGAAACAGTTCCATTTTATAGCCAATTTGCACCTACAGCGTATATGGAGCTTGGTTTCTCTCAAGCTCTAGTACCATTGTTAAAACCATCTCAACGAGAAATTGATTTTGGCTTTTGGGGTCTGGCAACACCCTATCGACTGTCAGTGATTGAGAGATTACAGAAGTATGTACGGGTCGAATGGCCGCAAAAACTTCTCTCAACATCTCAGCTTCAAGACTTTATGTCTCATATTAAAATTGGCTTATCTTTTAAGCAGTCCGATCAGTGGCCTGTTCCTTCTCCCACTCGACTAGGACGCTTACTCCATGCAAGGGTAGGTATTGCTGCTGAGCGCACTAGAGTTACTACTCGTCAAAGTGCATTAGTGAAAACCGTTCCTGATGGGTCTGATTTTGTCGATTTTGCGCTAGAGCTACTTCATGGCACGTGGAAAGAAGAAGCGGAAAATGCTTTTGAGCAGTATCGTCAGAAATTACCAATGCGTCTGATTATGGAAGAAATCTTAGATAAGACGGTATCGGACGATATTATCGCGGGGAGGAGTAATAATATTTCTGGTAGGATTAAGCTGAATCTCCCTTGGCAGCCACTTCTAATAGAAATGTTGAATAACTACAATATTTTGGAATGGAAAGATATATATTATGGAATACCTCAATCATTAGGTAGCCTTGACATCACTTCTCAGGATTGTAGTCAACTACCAGAAATACTTATAGCAGAGTCCCCTGAACTTCTTAAAATACAAATCTTGCAAAAGCGCCTTCAAAAGTTAGAAGCCCATCTTGCAGATAGCAAAGAACTAGAGTTGTTTGACTCAGAATCTCCACAATTAGTCAAGTCTTTACAAGACTACAACATTGTTGCTTATAAAAATATGGTGTTTGGTATTCCGCAATCTCTTGGAGCGATCGATTTCTCTCAAGTGGATGTTTTATCTCTGGAAGGAGTCGTAACAGGTCTTTCAGTTAGGGAGGTTCAAAAAGAGATCGAAATCTTGGATTTAGTTTCAAAAAACTCTCAATTGCAATTGGAAATGGAGCAATTACAATCGCAAATCCAAATAATAGAAAGTAGCAAGTTTTGGAAACTACGTTCATTGTGGCTACGCTTGAAGAACACTACAAAATAAGTAATGTACAACATTAGTAATTAGTTTCGATGTTTACAACATCGAAACTACAATCGTACTAGACCTTCAACGAAACTCCACTTACCTTGTAAACAGCATTCACAATTTCATCACTATTCCAAGCTACTTTAATATCGACTAAATTATCTGGAATATCATCAATATTTCCACCATTAGCAGCAGGAATACCAATAATTGGCTTGTTATGCTTTCTAGCCATTTCCACTTCAATTTCTAGCCAGTTGCGAAATGTTTTTGACTTGGCAAAAACACCATGTAGTAAGATTACTACATCGGATGGAATTATTTGGGACTCTAGATAATTTAATATGAATTGCTTTCCAACTTCAGTGTGAGGAACCATTGCAGGATCGTGCCAAGGCACACTGAAGTTTCGCCATTTCTTTCCCAAAGCCTGATTTAAAACCTGTGATAGCTGGTTCCAATCTTCATGAAAGTACCATGCGTGGGTAATAAATATATCTAAAGTTCTTTTTTCCATCTTGTTTATTGTTTAGAAGGCTTTACTACAGCCTTAATCTTTTTTAGCACATTCTTTACACGAAACCATAAGCCACGAAGTTTCCAGAACTTGCTAGACTCCATTGCAGTAATTTTTGCCGTTGCATTATTTAATTCAGTAAGTAGTTTTTGCAGTTGGACTTGTTGCTGCTCGTTTGTATGTGTAATATTTTTCAATTCATCTTGCTGTCGAACTACCACATCTCTAATGTGCTGCATTTGAGATGTGCCAACTGGTGTCTGAGGAGTAGAATCTTTGGTTTTTTTAGGCTGACTGGTCTTTTCAGCAATATAATCTTCAATGACATATAGAGAGACATCACGAACAATCTCAGGCACATTCATAAAGTCTATCTCTAATAGATCTATAGGACCCAAAGATTGCGGAATTGCAAAGTAATACCCACCAAAAAAGACAATATTGTATTCGCTCTCTGCTCTAAGAAATATTGGAACATCCGATCCACCAGAAGCAATTAGTCGATCGTAATTTGGCTCGTTTATTCTTTGTTGTTCAGCAAATGACTTTAAAGCATCTAATGAGTCTGAAAATATCACTCCTTGGGGAATTTCAGAAATTATCTTCTCTAGATTACTATGCCCCAAACTATATGGAACGGCATAGTAAAGCCCCGCATAGAAAACATAGTTGATTGCTAAGGTGTCATCTGTTAAGAGCACCACAGGTGCAGCAGACGAAGATTCCTCGTTAGTGTCAGCAGTGCCAGCACCTTCAATTTTTAGTTGTATTTTGATATAAGCAATGGCATCTTTGGTATTACTAAAACAACGGACTCCTACCTTATTATCGATCGCCCCAGAACGCCAATCAATATCATCAATCGGCACTCCTTGCTTTACAGCAAACATTTTTGTATCAAAGGATACGAGGTTATAGTTGCCAAAGGTGGAAATTAATTCTGGTTGAGACGAGGCATAGTAAGCATTAACAATAGTCGAATCGAGGTCACTTAGATTCTGCATAGGTAACTCGTCAGGAGTAACAAAAAAGTAACTATCCAACTCCTTGACGTACATAACTTTACCTGATGGCAAAGCAGGACTAATATTACTATCACCTAACTGATTGTCGTGAACTGATTCCGCTTTCATTAAAGCGCCTTTTACTTTCTGGCGAAACCTATTGTCAAAGTTTCCTCTAGAATTAGAAAAGGATATCGCTTCTTCTATTTCATCTTCCATCTGCAACAGAGCAGAGGCTGACAGACTACATTGATTTACGGCAACCTTCCGCAAAACAAGTTCTCCATAATCGGATGTAAGTGCGTAATAGCGCTCCTCAACAAAAAATACATTAAATCCTTTGTAGTTTTTAACTAGAGTTGCTAAATCATTAGGATTGCTTACGTATTTATTTGTGTGGTCTTCTTGCATAATTTCCCTAGAGCTATCTAGTTTGTCTATCTCGTTAACTAATGCGGATGCGGATACTAAACCATGTATTGCGGTTTATTCGGTAGCAGTAGGATTGTAAAAACTACCTTTATTTTCTGTTCCAGAAGAAGAAACACCGCCATGAACCTTTTTCTTGACATCTTCTACTAGACGGGCTGCCCAATCGCCAAGAGGGAAACCTTCTTCATGCAGACTTAAAATGATTGTATCAAAGTATTGCTTCCGTACTACGCTATCGATATACGGCTCGGTACTGTACCAAAGATCGGAAGGAATAATTCGCGTGTGATTCTTATATAGTTCTTCCTTAGGTTCTTTAAAATGAATATTATGTCCTTCTGGATTGATCCAGTAGACGCTACCGTTTACTAACATTAGCGGATTGATATTTGCAACCCTACCAATGTAATTGCGATTTTGCAGGATTAGGTCGATGCCTTCACGGACATCGTCCATTGTTTCTCCTGGAACGCCAATCACCCAGTTAATTTCCGTGTAGATCCCTGCCTCCCAGCAGTCTTTTAAGTTTTGAGAAACTGTTTCAGGGGTGTAGCCTTTGGCTTGCAACTTAAGTGCGTTACGAGAGAAAGCATCAACGCCAAATCTTAATGCCACAAATCCGGCTTCGGCTAGCTTTTGGAAGAAAGCGCGATCGCTCTTCTTGTGAATCCTTAGCTGACCAGTGAGGCGAATCTTAAGTTTGCGTCTGATAATTTCATCACAAATCTCAAGTAACCTTTCAGGAGCGCCATTCAGATCGCTCTCATTAAACATGAATAGAGTGCAACCTTGGTCAATGAACCATTCCAATTCATCGACGAAGTTAGCTGCGGAACGAATTCTCCAATAAAATCTCTCGGCACAGAAAGTACAGCGAGACCAGCGACAACCACGGCTAGCAATAATTGGAGTCAGTTGATAGTTATCCTGATTCCTATATACTGATAGATCGAACCATTCATACTTAGGTGGCTCTAGTACATCCAGTTCGTGTGGCATAGGGGCGGGAGTAAACAAACGATCTGGATCGTCATGATGAGAGAGAATACCAGGTAGATTCTTTGGTCGATTGCCTTGAATTAAATCGCTAATCAGAGGTTCAATGGTAAGGTCTGACTCGCCAATAAACATGTAGTCACACTCAGGAAAACCTCTTAGACCAACATCGGCGTTGTAACAACTAAATCCACCGACAGTGAAAATAACTTCTGGCAAAGCGGCTTTAACTTTATTAACTAAATGTCTGGTAAAAGTCTCATTGTTCGCTTGTAAAGAACACATGACAATCTTAGGATGAGAAGTGATAATCCTATCTGCCATTTCATCAATAATTGGCATGAAGTAAGAAATAACTTCCTCGTCTGACCATAAATCATAGTGTTCTGCTTTCCAAGGATCTAGAGGCAATTCCCTTCCAGAGTCTAGGGTGACAGTGCCACCCAAATCATAAATTCTAGATACGTGAAATCTATGATAGGTAACAATGTCTAGGTCAAAGGTTTGGGAATTGACATCCATCTGCTTCAAGACATTATGGACATATCCAAATCCATTGGGCATCAAAGACAAGTTCCGAGCTGGACAGTCTAACAATAAAACATCCAAGTTCTCCTCAACCTTGATGTCTGGTAAATCAATTGGATAGATGTTGTATGGCAGAGGGAGCCAGCAGTCAAGGTGATTGTTAGCGCCTTCGATGCCAAGCACTGAAATGATGTCAACTACTGACAATTCCTTCTTGTGTTTCTTGGCAAATTGATTGACATACTCTTGAACTTTAAAAATAGAGCTTTGATTTTTCATCAAAACTAAAACACGACTACTTGCTGACGTATTCTCAAGATAATTGTCTAACTTCTGACCGATTTCTTCACTTGTTGGGACATCGTATCTGACATTAATTTCTATAATGCTCTCTCGATCAATTGCTCCAGCAGGAGTAGTGTTAATCATCTTTTGATATATCAGATGTTCAGCAAATATGATAGTGTCGGCTAGTTTTGAGAGAATATTAACTAGCAATGATAGTCTCTGTTCCCGTTGGTTAAGACTACCATTAAACAAAAAACAATATGGAGAAAAAAATACTTTGCTTGCCTTGACGAAATGAAAATCATCTTCTCTAATTTGCCCAAGAGAAGATATTGTCTCTATGTCAGCAATATTCTTGCTTTCAGTTTCTGGATTTAGTTTCTTAAGAACCAAAATGGAATCTGCACTCATGCTATCAGCTCACTCCTTAAATAAAAAGTAAATCTACATCCAGATAATTTCTGCCCAAACATTTATCGTTAGACTGTCGGATTTAAGATTGTAAAAGCCTTATTTAAAAGCACTTAGACATATATAATTGTTTTGCCGATAATCTTGACCAATGGTAACATATAAGTACATAATCTGCAACAGCAGAAAGTTTCTGAACGTCGATATTGGCTGAACAAAAGAAAAACAATATGTATTCTGAACAAAAAGACTTTTTGGAAGCTCGGTATGGTGAACAAGCTAATAAATATAGACCAACTAAATCTTTGACTGAATTTGATTTGCCTGAGCTTATCCGAATTGAACCGATACATACTTGTAATTTACGTTGTGTGATGTGCCATGTAAGTTACGAAAAATTGACAAACGCTAAAATCGACGTTTCTTTACTAGCCAAACGATTGAAAGGGCTAGAAGGTAAGTGGGTGGATATTGGTGCGACTCATGAACCTACTGCGCATCCAAGTTTCAGTGACCTTGTCCTTTCTTTGTCAGATCTAGATATGAAAGTAAACATGACAACTAATGGAACATTGCTAACGCCTAATTTAGTAAAAACGATAGCTGATTGCAACTTCGAAATGGTTACAATTTCATTTGATGGATGCAGAAAAGAAACCTATGAATCGATTCGTAGAAATGCTAACTATGAACAGACAATTTCAAGAATTTTAGATTTTAAAAATACTGTAAAAAATGATGTGTTTTTTATGGTTAATAATACTGTTATGAAAAGAAATATGAATGAGGTCGTTGAATCTGTTGACTTTTGGGAGACAATGGATTTTAATGCCTTGTTCTTTATAGCTATGGTCGTTCGAGACTCAAATGAAATTCTAGCAAATGAGAGTTTAGCTAAACAAATGGATGCTTACTATAAGCTGCTGAACGACGCTGCTAGAAGGGTTATTGAAAAAAATTACAAAATTAGTATCGGTTCAGCTGCATTCAATCAACCATCATCTTTAAAAGAGTCTTATCCCAATAGTTTTATTGATGGCTATGTTAAATCTAGCAATATTCAATCTCGATCTCCATTTCAACCAATAGACTACTTTCAGAACGGTGATTATCCAGGAATGCATGTAGGCTGTCGATCTCCATTTAAGGCTGTCAGTATTAATTATCATGGCGATGTCTATCTTTGCCAAAATTTATTCAAAATAGGTAATATTTACGAACAAGACTTAGTGGATATTTGGTATGGTGAAGAAGCTAAGAGGGTTAGAAGAGTTCTTCTTGGAGATTCTACGGTATGTCTTAAATGTGAATATTATCTATTTTGCATTAATTCCAAAAATGTTGATTACAGCGAGGCAACTAATTTTTTCAACATTCCAGATGTTCAATATCGTCATCCAAAACTAATTGAAGAACTTGAAGGTTACAATATTGTTGCATGGGCAGGAGATTATTATGGTATTCCCCAATCATTAGGTTCTCTTGATATCAGGTTATCGAACTTAACAGAATTGAAAGGAGTCTTCCAAGAAAAATCAATTGAGGAACTAAAGTTCACAATTCAAAATTCTTTGTCATTGAGTTTGAAATCTGATAACTCGACAAATAGTATTCTGAAAAGTCAAATAGGATTAGATCTTTTGGACGCGGTTTATCCTTATCCTACTTTGATAGAAGATTTTGGCAAATACAACCTTGTTGCATGGAAAGGCTTCTACTACGGGCTTCCTAAATCATTGGGAAACGTAGATCTAAATTCAGATGATATTTTAAAATTGAGAGGAGTTTTTATCGATATATCTCTTGAAAGGATCAAAATGATAGTTCAAAATCATATTGAAC
Source organism: Pseudanabaena frigida (assembly GCA_003242085.1). Lineage (GTDB taxonomy): Bacteria > Cyanobacteriota > Cyanobacteriia > Pseudanabaenales > Pseudanabaenaceae > Pseudanabaena > Pseudanabaena frigida. The sequence continues at coordinate 41,465 of QBML01000011.1, forward strand.
TACAGATGGAAGTAGAAGAACTGCAATCAACAATTACGGTAATTAAGGATAGTAAATTTTGGAAAATTCGCCAAGCACTGTCCAAGTTAAAACAACTTGTCGGTTTATAACAGTGAAATTTGATATTTGTATCAATCACTATAGATGTATTAGAGAACAACTTTAGTCCAAAATACTACAATACTATGCTTGATGACTTTAGCTGAGTCTCTTTTATTTTTGATATGTCTATCATTATAAAAAATGTTTATTCTATTTGGTATCCTCGGAATCCCTATAAAGCCCTATGTTTAATCCCCAAAACTCAACAGCGGAACTTTTTCAAGCAGGTAACTATGCCGCTGTAGCTAGGAGTGGGAGCGATCGAGAGTGGCAAACCTATGCAGCTTGGGGATTAATCGGCAAAGCCTCAGAGGCGATCGCTGGATTAAGTCGATTCAGTCATCTTCCCGAAGCAGTCTTCTATTTAGCTGTCACTCATTGGATCGACGGCAATGAGGAGCAAGCCGCAACGATGCTAGAAAAAATCTCCACCCCTCATGCCCAAAATCTGTTGGCACTGATTCGTCAACCTCAAATTCTGGTTTTAGCACAATTACCTTGGACTAGATCGGGTGGTTCTGATTTGTTAACTGCTATTGACCAAGACCAGAAATTTAAAGTTAAAAATATAAGCTTTCATCCAGAAGACCTACCCAATCGACCCTACGCTGATATTCATCAATTCTATGACCCCAGTCATCCTCCAAGTTTTTACATAAATAAAATGGTGGAATGGCATTTTATTCCGCCTAATTTACAAGAATTACCTTGTCCAATTTTTGGTCAAACTGGTGATTACGACTTGCACATTCAAACCGTATATCCATGGCTACAGTTATTTGATGAAATTCTGGTGACAGATCCTAGTGAATGGCAGGATGTACAAAAGTTAGTTAAAGTCCCAGTTTCTACCTTCCCAAAATCCTTTGGGATTTCTGATGTCTTACCACCAATTCCGCAAAAATCTAGAAATATCGACCTATCACTATCTGGAACTGTTACCCACCCTTATCATCCTGATAAAGCTCAACTTCTACACCAAATTATTAACATTCCTAACCTAAACTGTAAGATTATCAATGGCTTTGTTAGCGAACAAGATTATTATCAAAACCTCGCAAATACTAAAGTAAGTTTTACTTATATTCGACATTCAGAAGCTATGCCAACTAGGGGATTAGAAGCTTTGAGTATGGGCTGCGGTTTAGTTGTGCAAAAAAATAGTGTCTTAACTCTCTTTGCAGGAGAATCTGAAGGGGTTTTAACTTACGAGCTGGAAGCTGATAACTTAGCAATAGCGATTCAAAGAATTGTAAGGGAATGGCCGGAATTTGAAATAAGAGCGAGGAAAGGAGCAGAAATCATTCGCAAAGAATTTGTGTGTTCGCGAGTTGCTTCCCAATCCCTACGCTTTTTGACTTTTTTGGCAGCTAAACCGAGAGGGCAAAGACAGTTACAACCATTGGAGCAATTGGTGCAAAAACGTACGATCTTGCAAAAGGGATGGTTGCCTAATTATGATTTAAACCATAGTCAAGTTCTGAAGTGCATTGGAATTTCCAATCAGGAAGTGCTACAATCCCAACTTAATTCTGGAAATCTTTCTAGTCACTTGTTTATTGATTTAGCGCGAGAATCAATTCTTTATAATTACCATCGGGCGCTTTACAATTTGATCCCAGTTCAAGAGTGGTTCGCTGGGGTAATTAAAATTTATCAAACTGGTTTAGAAAAATTCCCTAAATCTCTTGTCCTCAGGTTTAATTATATCCGTGCGGTTTTACATTTCGGTCAACCCTCTGAGGTCTCAGAAGTGTTGGAACTAGCACTGGAAATACTCAAGGAGGATCGCGATCGCTGGCAAGTTGATGTCATGGAAGATGTTTTCCCTTGGGACTTTTGCGATCGCTTTTTTAACTATCGGAGCTATTTCGATCTAGTTACAGAACATTTAACTACGGGTAAGTCAGTGGAATTTGACCTACAACGGTTAATTTTGGCCTCCTTGTCTTACTATTATGGGTTTTATGCTCCTTATCAGGGATACTATTCGCTTAGCTTAGATTATTTTCGCCAAGCAACTACTCTCGATCCAGAGTTCCCTTACTACAAATTTGACTATGCCAAGCAGTTAATTGAAAGAAATTTGCTGAATGATAATACTGAAGCAGGGAGAATATTAATTGAGTTGGCTTCAGAATCTATCCTCTTTATAGAGTCTTGGATGCTTCTAGAGTTTTTGAAAGCACATCAATGTTTTAGCGATCCACAATTAGAAAAATTGGCAAGAAAAATCAATCCAATTAAACGCCAAATTCAATTATTGGAATCTATTCCATCGTTACCACTCAAACCTAGTTTGGATCAAGTTAGTGCAAACATCGAACCTGATTCATTTAAAACTCAATTGACCCAATTGAAATTATATCAACAGAAGAAACTTCAAGAATTGGAAAAACTACATGACAAAATCCTTTGGATGCAAACTAGTAAATTCTGGAAACTAGGTTTAGTTTTAGATCCTAGACAGAGGCAGATAAATTTAGCGGTTAAAGATAAGGAGTTTTACAACCGTTTCAGTTCAGAAGATGATATAAATCAACTGCAAACTATTGTGCAAACAATTGAAAAAACTCAAGCTTGGCAGATTCGACTAGCTTGGCTTGAATTGAAGAAACAAGTCATAAAAGCAAATATCTCTAGAGATTAGAATAGTGCCAAAGAAGTAAACAAGTACCGCGCTCCGCGCGGTACTTGTTTACTTCTTTGGTTAAATATATTTGATTTTATGACTCAAGGACAGCATTAAGTCATCATTACTAAACTTATATTTTCTGAACTCGTTGGATGAATTTAGAGGTTAAAATGGCCCTTTAAACTCAATATCTTTCAAATCTTGTCGCTCAGCAGGAAACCATTCTGAATCAACGTTCTCTATGCCTTTAACCAATTTAAAAACGGCGGCAGCAATAGTTTGCCCGTTAGGATAATACAGATTTTCTAGGTAAGGAGTTGGCGGACAGGTAACTGGTTCGAACCCCATGCGCTTAAAGCGAACGTCTCTCTTGCCCTGCAATTTCTCTGCGACCAAGGCAATAATTTCAGCACTAGCACCGCAAGCCGTCCAACCATTATCGACAACACATAGATTTCCTGTTTTGAGAACAGACTCCACAATCGTATCAATATCTAAGGGGCTAAGCCAGATTGGATCGATAACCTCAGCACTAATACCGACTTCTTCTAGATATTTCTGGGCACGCAAGCATTCGATTTGCATGTAGGAAATCCCAACTAATGTTACGTCACTACCAGAAGTGGCAATCCTTGCTTTTCCTGGCTCAACTGTATAACTAGCTTCTGGCACATATCCTTTTTGAAAATGCAAAATTCGATGTTCCACGTATATAACGGGATTGTTATCGCGAATTGCTGCAATCAGGCATCCCTTGGCATCGTAGGGAGTAGTGGGGGCGGCGATTTTAAGACCAGGAATATTCATAAAAAACGAATATAATCCCTGTGAATGTTGTGCGCCTTGTCCCCAACTTTTACCGATCATCGATCGCACAACCATTGGAACAGAGACCTGTCCACCATACATATAGTGGCTTTTGGCGGCGACATTGATCAATTGATTCATCGCTAGCATCATAAAATCCATGCGAATGTGTACGTGGATCGGGCGCAATCCCGCCTGCGCCATGCCAATCGCCGCACCAGTCATTGCATCTTCTGCAAGGGGGGTACCAAAAACCCTTTCCTTCCCATATTTCTCTAACAATCCTCGTGTTGTTCCTTGAATGGCTTTGGGGTCATCGACATCTAGACCAAACACAATTACAGAGGGATCGATTGCCATTTCTTGGTCAGTTGCTTCACATACTGCCTCAACATAGCTCAAGATGCGTGGGTTTAACATAGTCACTGATTAGGGATTGGATGGTTTCTGTACGTAAGTTAGTAGTTGGAATGTAGAGCTTAGAGAAGACTCTTTTATCTAGGATTTATAAGTATCCGTAAACAATTCAGAAAGTTCGGGAAATGGGCTAGATTCTGCAAATTCAAACGCAGCTTTAATCTCTGCTTCGATCTCCACCTCGATCTGCTGCCGTACTTTTTCAGGTAAAAGTGCTCCTACCTTTTGTACAGCATCGTTCTCGATCCAAGGCTCTGCATCGCTCTTGGTACGGTATCCCATATGATAGTCATCACCAGGACCGACATGTTCTTTCAATCTATAGGTCATACATTCCAAGAAAATGGGTCCCGCATCTCCTGTCCTTAGAGATCGCACTGCCTCTTGAGTTTTAGTGTAGATAGTAAAAACGTCGCCATCCTCAATGCGTTCGGAGGGAATGCCATAGGCGCGCGCGCGATCGCAAAGATTATCTAGGGGTTGTCTTTGCAGTTGGTGGGTGTGAATTGCGTAGCGGTTATTTTCACAAATAAATAGAATTGGTAATCCTTTCAGCGAGGCGAAGTTCATGCTCTCGTGCCATACACCTTCATCTGTTGCCCCATCGCCAAAAAAACTCACCACGACCGCAGATTTACGCTGACATTTTAAGGCGTAGGCATAGCCAATTGAGTTGGCGATCGTCGTGCCCACAACTGCCGAAGTACCCATAATGTTATGGGCAACATCGATCAGGTGCATTGAGCCACCCTTTCCTTTAGAACAGCCTGTCGCTTTACCATAAAGCTCAGCGACCATACTATTTAGGTTCCCACCCTTCGCTAAATAAGCCGCATGGCTGCGATAGGTACCGAATACTACATCTTCAGGTTGCAATGCTTTGCATACACCAACAGCCACTGCTTCTTGCCCAATTGAAAGGTGGACGGGGCTTTTGATCTTATCGGTGGGATATACACGCGCTACCTCTTCTTCAACGCGACGAATTCGGTAAAGCGAATGATATATTTGCTCGGATAATTCGTTTTGATTAGACATATGCAACCTCCCGATTGCTTTGAAGAAAATATGCGTAAGTTGACGATATCGCATTTTGGAGTGAAGTTTGCGATTTCCATCCAAGTTCAAGCAATTCGCTGGCATCTAGAGCCTTTAGGGGCATTCCGTCAGGCTTGGTAGCATCAAAGTACAATTTACCTTCAAAGCCAACAATCAACTGGATTAATTCCGCCAATTGACGAATGGATACATCTTCACCACCACCGAGATTGATTGGTTGAGATTCGTTGTAGCGATCCATGATAAAGAGGCAAGCATCAGCAAGATCGTCAGCAAATATAAACTCGCGGCGGGGATTCCCTGTTCCCCAAATTTCTACGCTATCAGCCTTGCCTTCCTTCGCTTCATGTAATTTGCGAATTAAGGCGGGAATGACATGAGAGTCTTCCAAACTAAAGTCATCACCTAAACCAAAGGCATTGGCAGGAATTGCCGTAATAAAGTTGGCATTGTATTGCTGGCGATAAGCCTGACAGAGCTTAATGCCTGCTAGTTTCGCAACTGCATAAGCTTCATTTGTAGTTTCCAGCCCCCCCGTCCATAAAGAACTAACTTGCATGGGTTGCGGACTAAGTTTTGGATAGCTACAGGAACTGGCAAGATAGAGAAGTTTTTTAACTTTATGACAATAGGATTGATGAATCACATGACTGGCAACTAATAGGTTGTCGATCATGAGTTCGGCAGGATATTTCTGATTTGCTCGAATCCCTCCAGACTTTCCAGCAGCCAGAAATACATAGTCTGGGCTGTACGTTGCAAAGAAAGCTTTAACTTGAGCATTATCGGTGAGATCTATATCCTGATCGCTCCCAATCAAATTAACATATCCATTTCTTTTAAGCTGACGTAAGATCGCAGAACCGATCAGCGTATCCTGTCCAGCAACAAAGATCTTGGCATTTTTTTCCACAATTCTCTCCTTACAATTAAAAAATCTGTTAAAAATTAGCCCATCGCTATAAAACTGTCGTGAGGATTTAACTCTCGAAAAGGCACTACAGTCTGCTCGGAGCGAATTTGGTCTAGCGCTGAATAGTCCTGTTGAGGCTCAAAGAAAATAATCTGACTACCAGAAAATTCAAATTTAAAGGGAACGTAGATTAAATTTTTGAGTTGCTCTCGGACGATTGCTTGCTTTTCGGGCGGTACAAATAGAAGTAAGAATCCACCACCACCAGCACCAGTTAATTTGCCACCGATCGCACCCGCATTGCGAGCATGTTCGTATAGTTCGTCCACCTGTGCGTTAGATACTTTCTCGCTGAGGCTGCGCTTTGTTTGCCATGCCTCATGAAGAAGCTCGCCAAAACCATGTAGATCGTGATTGTTGCTAAGGATAGATACGCTCTCATCCACGAGATCTTTCATGATCCGTAACTGACGTTTTTTGGATTCAATATCATTGACATAGCTAGTAGCAATATCTGAGGCAGTACGTTTGATACCCGTATAAAACAGCATTAAATGTGAATTTAATTCCTCAATTCGAGCAGGTGCGATCGTAATCGGTCTGACCGAAATTTCACCATTGCTGAGAAAGTTGACATGATTAAATCCGCCATAGGCTGCAAGGACTTGATCTTGCGAACCAACCGTTTCCTGCAAGCGTTCTTGCTCCACGTAAATGCTTTCCTTAGCTAGCTGTGATTTGCTAGGCATCCGTCCTGTAAGAGAATAGAGCGCATTGAGTAAGCCCACAGTAAAGGCAGAACTTGAACCCATGCCACTTCTAGCGGGAAGGTCACCATCATGGTGAATCTCAATGCCTCGCTCTATCTTTAGATACTGCAAAATTTCGCGAACAGAAGGATGTGAAATCTCCGCAGCAGTCTGGCAACTCTCAATTTTTGAATAGACTACTCGAATCCGATGTTCGAAAAATGGCGGTAGATAGCGACAGGATAGATAGCAATATTTATCAATTGTAGAAGCTAGGACAGCTCCCCCGTGTTGACGGTACCAGCCAGGGTAGTCTGTACCACCTCCAAAAAAAGAAATACGGAATGGGGTTCTGCTGATAATCATCTTTACTCCTTCAATTCAATCATTTGAGCTGGTAATAAGAACTAGACATCTGTTTACCGAATCACGCCAAAAAGATCGCCAGCTAGGTCTCGCAAAGGCGACCTAGCTGGTGGCACGATATCTAAGGGTAAGCGATCGAGCGCAAAAAACTGCAAATCTTCGCTTTCTTCACTACAAACTAGCTGCACGTCTTCATCGCAAATGCTCGCCTCTAAGACGATATCCACTAAATGAACGACGCAATCAGGAAAAGTAACAATGCGATCGGCCGGTTCTGAGTAAACCCCTAGCAACTTCGATACTTTTATCGTGAGCCCAGTTTCTTCTTTTACTTCTCGGATTGCTGCATCCTCTAAAGACTCGCCTGCTTCTACCCTTCCACCTGGAAGTCCCCACATGCCGCAGTCACTACGTTTTTCTAGAAGAATCATTCCCTGTTGATTGCGTACTACAACGCCAACACCCACTCTTACGAGTGTATGGGTGTCAGCTTTTCTGAGGGTATACATCATTGGTTAAGATTGCAAAAACTAGATGAATTTAGTATTGGCAGCAGTTGATATTTCATCTCGTTCGGGGAACAAGAGGCACTCTACTAACTCACATAGGATGTGTTCGATCGAGAGATGACTTTCTTGGATGTGCTGTGTATTTGTGCTGGGAACAGCAATGGTTACGTCAGCCAACTGCATTAGCTTACCACCACTACCTGTAAGAGCGATCGCGCCGATGCCGAGAGATTTTGCTAATACTACAGCTTGCATGACATTAGCGGAATTGCCGCTCGTGCTAATGCCTAGTAAAACATCACCTGACTTGCCAATCGCTTGTACTTGGCGGGCAAAGACACTTTCAAAGGCACAGTCATTGGCATGAGCAGTGATGAATGAGGTATCGGTTGTAAGTGCGATCGCTGCTAGTCCGGGGCGTTCAAAGTCTTTGGTCAACCAGTTAACCAACTCCGCTGCAATATGCTGACAGTCTGCGGCGCTGCCACCATTCCCGCACAGGAGTAGTTTGCCGCCAGAGCGCAAGCTTTCTGCTATCAGTTCAGCCGCCGCCAGAATCTCCTTCAAGCAGTGTTTTGAGACTTGGTGCTTTAGTTCAGCACTAGCTAGAAGGCGAGATTGCACAATTTTCTCGTGTTTAGACGAGTTTGGCGATCGCTTTAGTGGATCTAGAGAATCCTGCAATGAATCCTCTAGAGTTGGGTCAGTAGGTGGGTTCATTCGACTAATTGAGAAATTTTTTGAGCAGCGTCTTTTAGATTATCAACAATGTAATCTGCTTTAGCATAACCATCAGCCTCGACTTTCGCGCCATAACCCGTGCGGACTAAAAAAGTAGTTGCACCAATCTGTTGCCCTAGTTCAATATCACAAGGCTTATCTCCGATGACAAAACTGGCGATCGGATCAAAGTCTAAATCCTGCACTGCTCTATCGACCATACCTGAATTCGGCTTGCGACAAGCGCAGCGTTCTTCTGGTAAATGAGGACAGTAGTAGATTCCATCTAAATGTACTCCTTCGTTTGTTAGTAGTAAGCGCAGGCGTTGGTGAATTTCCTCTAAACGCTTTTCGTCAAAAAGGCCTCTGTTGATTGGGGATTGGTTGGTAACAACGACCAATCCAAGCCCCATTGCTTGTAGCTGACGCATTCCCTCTGCTGCGCTGGGTAAAAGCTCTACCAATGCAGGATCGGAGAGATAATGGCATTCCTTAATAATCGTTCCATCGCGATCGAATACAGCAAAATGTTTAAGTGACATGAGTTTTAGCGTATCGAATTTAAAATAGTATCAAAGATAGTCGTATCCTACATAATTCAATTTACTAAAAATGCCGATTCCAACATTAATCTGAAATCTTTTCAAGCAGTTGTTTAGGCATTTTTCGGAATTTTTTATCGATAGGTTTTTCTATACAATAGACAAGTGCAAGAGAGAATAAAATAGTCCAAAATATTATCAATATACTTTGAGTACTAGTTTTATAACCAGTTGAGTTTATAACAATACCAATAATCAATCCATGTATGACATACATTGGATATGATAGCTGTCCAATTAAGTTATCAATTTTCGATCCTTTAGTTAAATTGAATAAAAATGGGATTGTAACGGTTATTAGTATATAGAACAACCATTCTTCTAGAGTGTCGTAGTTTTCATAAGGATTATGAGTAAAAACACCATGATTAACAACTACATTGCTCACAATAAATACCGCTACAACAACAATCAATGCCCAACCAATAAAATTTCTTTTTCTCACCGAAATTGCATTGATTGATTTGTAGATTTGGTATGAAAAGCAACCGAGTATAAAAAACAATAAAACACTTGGGAAAAATCGCATAAGCCAAGCTGGCGTTGAATAAACCTCAGGATTCATGACAAAAAATATTCTAACTAGTAAGCTACAGATTGCAAGAACAATTAGTGTCTTTTTTGATTTAACAATAAAAGGTGCAAGCAGATAAAATACTATTTCTATTCCCAAAGTCCAAGCTTGTCCAACTAATAAATAGTTTTGCTTGAATGCTTCTTCTCCAAAAAAATTAGTTATATGTCCAATTATAGGAGGAATATTTGCTTGGTAGCCTTGTTGTGTAAGTATTGTTTGCCATAAATCCTGTCCAACTATAAACAAGTTCATAAATATCAATACAATACGTGATTGTAGATTAAGATCAGGAGCATGAGTAAATACAGTGGGGTTGTTTGTTTTTAAGTACCAGATAAATTCTATGAAACAAAAAACTAGATAAACTGGCATTAACTTCAAAACTCGATTGGAATAAAATTTTCCTATCCATTTTTCTTCTAAGCCAACAGAGTATTTATCATTAATTACTAATGACATGTAAAATCCAGATATGATGAAAAAAATTATGACTGCTATTCCACCATGAAATATTAAAAAATTATGATTTGGCATGTGCCAAAACAATACGGAAAGAGCTAATATCAGTCTTAAAATTCCCATTTAAGTATGCCTGTTGTTAAACTTGTAATAGCTGAATTGAAGATAAAAACAAGTAAGATTGCCCATCAACCTCGTCTTATCTTATTTCGATTGAACTATCTTTTGAAGCACATTTTTTTAATTAAATATCCTATCTTTTGTTTGTTAACTGCTGATTCATTTATAGTCAAGTTAATAGCTATGATGAATGAAGCAATTAAAAATAATAGTGGTGCAAAAGAAAAACTTGTCGCGCTAGGAATAGCAAAAAAAACTATAAGTGAAAGCAAAAACAAAAGCCACGCGATCTGTGATGGGGCTAGTAAGAATTTTACGATTTTTAGATGATTGAGCATATTGACTGTTGATTCACTTATAGTCAAGTTAATAGCTATGATGAATGAAGTAATTAAAAATAATAGTGGTACAAAAGAAAAACTTGTCGCGCTAGGAATAGCAAAAAAAACTATAAGTGAAATTAAAAATGAAAGCCATGCAATCTGTGGTGGAGTTAGTGAGAATTTTATAATTCTTAGATGGTTTGGCATAAAAAAATTCTAAACTGGAGCGATTTGATAATAAAGTTTTGAGAATTCAAACATGTGAAACTATATCTTAAAATCTGCCAATTTAAGTTTTTGAAGTGCAACATTTGCTCAGACTAATACATATCACTAGAAGCAATTTTACATTGCTCGAAATGATTTTGGGCGTATAAGTCATGATGTTGCACCTCATTTTTAAATCTACAAAGCAAATCAGCTAAAGCGTCTTAAATAAATGCAACCAACTGAATCCTTACAATCTGCAATGTGTCACTACAAATCCTAATTTTTTAATAATTTTTAAATTGTCCTCGTCCTATCATCCGATACCCTTTAATCAGTTCTTTAATGCCATCGTCTAAAGTGCGTTTTGCCTCGAAGCCTGCTTCACGCAACCTTTGGTTGGACACAATGTAATTTCGCTTGTCTGGATCGCTACCGATCTCCCCAAAGTGGATGTAGAAATTAGGTACGTATTCCTTCACTTTCAGCGCTAGCTCCTCTTTAGACAAGTTAGCAGCATCTAGTCCTACGTTAAAAGGACGACCAACCATGCGATCGCTATTTTCAATGCAATAAATCATGCAGTCTGCAACGTCTCTAATATGGACGTAATTACGCTTGAAATCCTTCTCAAAAATCACAATGTACTTGTCTGTAACTGCTGTATAAACAAAGTGGTTGACCAAAAGATCTAAACGCATTCTAGGCGACATCCCAAATACAGTTGCCAACCTCAATGTGATCGTGTTTGTCGCTCCTAGAACCTCTTGCTCCGCTTGTACCTTAGTCAAGCCGTATAGAGAAATTGGTTCAAGGGGTGTTTCCTCTGTGCAATAGGTATCGCCTGATTTTGTCCCGTAACCGCTGTTGGTGGTTGGATAAACTACAAGTTGTTGTGGACTGCGTAGGCGATTGATGAGTTGAATTGCCTCTAGATTCACTGACTTAGCAAAATACGGATCGCGATTACAAGCAGGTGCTCCGACGAGAGCCGCTAAGGGAATAATTGCGTCAACATCCTTAAGCAATCCCTTGATTAAGTCTTCATCACGCGCATCTCCGTTCACAAACTCAAAGTTAGGGTTGGCACAAAAATGAAATAAAGAATTTTGTCCAAACATCAAGTTGTCAAGGGCTGTAACTCTATACCCAGCCGCAAGTAAATGTTCGCAAAGAATGGAGCCGAGATACCCTGAAGCACCTGTAACCAAGATATGAGATTTCATAGATAATAGATACGAGAATTAAGTTTATAAAGGTAAAGGAAGCCAGAGCTCTTATAGAAATACTTCTAAAACCATCAGAAATTTTTTCTAATGCGACTTGCTTACGTCCTAAATTGTTTCAAGAATCAGGACATTGATTTAGGTGCTAATAGTACCTGAATTATAAGCAAGAGTCTGGAAAAATTTAAGTGAATGAGACCAAGCATTGATGACGACTTAAGATTTTTAGTGATTGTCTAAGTAAATCATTGTAATTTGTAACTATATGACGAATAATCTACTAAATTAGAGGATTTAGACTTTCCAATCCTGTCTTGTTAGAACAAGCATATTTTCTATCTAGAGATCGCAACTCAGTATAAATTACAAAAGTAACAAATCCTAGCCATTGTCATTTGCGCCAAGGTCATAAACATCTGCAAGCAAAGAATTAGGGGGAATTACACATTTACTTCCTACATTATTTCAAGTTGAGAGTCATCGCCGACGAGAAAGCGTAATGCTTGGGGACGTTTGGGCGAAACTTGCATCTTTACTCTTTGACCGATCACACTATCCACAATGCGCTGATGAATGCCGATAATCTTGGTGTCGCTTAAAATTACACTATGTTCGATGTCAGTGTCGATGATGGTGACGCGATCGCTGATGCTGGTATAGGGGCCGATATAGGCTTGATCGAGGTGGCAATTTTCGCCAATGACTACGGGACCACGAATTTTGCAGTTAGTCACTTGAGAGCCGATACCGATTTCAACACGTCCGCTAATATCGCTGGTCGGATCGACTTCGCCTAAATTTTTTGATTTGAGTCTGGCATCAAGCACAATTTGGTTAGCGGCGAGGATGTCGTCTTTTTTCCCTGTGTCTAGCCACCAGCCATCGAGTTCCGATGCTTCAACATTTTTGTTAGTATCAATTAATTTTTGAATGGCATCAGTAATTTCTAGTTCACCTCTAGCTGATGGAGATATTTGGGCGATCGCCTCGTGAATTGTTGCTTTAAAAAAGTACAAACCGACTAGAGCTAGATTAGACGCAGGATTTTTCGGTTTCTCGACCAGTTGAATCACTTTGCCGTTTGCATCAACCGTGGCAACACCAAAGGCACTAGGATCGGGAACTTGACGTAATAAAATCAGCGCATCTAGTTGCTTTTGCTTGAAATTGTGCAAGAAGATATCAAGTTGCGACTCGATCAGGTTATCTCCAAGAAACATGATGAACGAGGAGTCGCCGAGAAATGGCTGGGCAATTTTGACAGCGTGGGCTAGTCCTGCGGGTTGAGCTTGAAGAATATATTCGATTTTTGCCCCAAAGCGATCGCCATTCCCTGTTTTGCTTTTGACTTCTTCACCAGTTTCGGGGCTGATGACGATGCCAATATCGGTAATGCATGCGGCGACAATACTTTCGATGCAGTACCAAAGAATAGGTTTATTAGCGACAGGTACTAGTTGTTTTGCCCCTGTGTAGGTGAGGGGACGTAACCTTGTGCCTTTGCCACCAGAGAGAATTAGAGCTTTCATGTTTTTGGTGTTTGTGTAGTGATTGCTAGAACTGGCAGCGCGAAACGATACTTAATCCTAGTTAACAGTATGATTTTTCTGCTAAATAGGCAGCAAGGGCTTCTTGCCAAGGTCGCATTTTAAAATTGGTAATGTCACCTAGGCGATCGCTAATGAGTGCGGAATTCATCGGTCGAGTGGCTTTGGTCGGAAACGCAGATGCGGGTATAGCTTCAATCGGATGATCGATATTGGCTAGGCTCAGAATCTGGGTGGCAAACTCATGCCATGAGCAATTATCAGAATTGGCTCCATGAATAATTCCTGTTGTGCCAGCCTTTAACAATTCGTCTAAGAGTATGGCAGCGTCGTAGGTGTAGGTTGGCGACATAAACATGTCATTGACAACTTTGAGCGGATCGCCTGCCTTGGCTTTTTTAATCATCGTTTCTACAAAGTTGCCACCTTTACCACTTGCACCTGCTTTACCAAACACACTCGATATTCGCAAAATTAGCGATCGCGGTGCAGTTTGTTTGACTAGGTACTCGCCCGTAAGTTTTGATGTCCCATAAATGCTAATGGGGTCAGGCATATCATCTTCGGTATAGGGATCTGGGCGATCGCCGCGAAATACGTAATCGGTGCTGATATAGACACACAAGGCCCCAATATCCCGACTTGCCCTAGCCACATGCAAAGCTCCGATCGCATTAACGTTAAAGGCAGTCTCGACCTCTTGCTCGCAGTCATCAACACGCACATAGGCGGCGCTGTTAATCACCACATCAAATTTTTGACTAGTTAAGATCCGATCTACGTCATCAGCTTTTCTAATGTCGATATCGGTGCGAGTTAAGGTTGTGAGTTGATAGCGATCGCTCTGCGAAAAGTGATTGACTATATCCGATCCTAATTGTCCATTTGCACCAATCAGGGCAACTTTGAGGGATTGACTCATCGGGCGTACCACTGATTGTAATGTTCCTGAAATACTTTTTTGTCTTTAACGGCTTGCCACCAATCCGAGTTCTGTTTGTACCAATTAACCGTCTGTGTCATGCCATGCTGAAAATCCCATTGGCGTTGCCATCCCAATGCTTCAGTGGCGCTAGGATCGACGGAGTAGCGATAGTCATGTCCTGGGCGATCGCTGACGGATTGCATTAGGGATTCGGGGCGATCGAGTAATCCTAAAATGGTTTTGGCGACTTCAATGCCATCGACTTCCATTCTTGCACCGAGATTATAAGCATTGCCGCTTTTGCCCTTGTGTAAAACCGTGTCAATGCCCGAACAGTGATCTTCAACGTAAAGATAGTCGCGGACGGCGGAACCATCACCATAGATGGGTAGAGATTTTGACTCCAGAGCATTGGTAATGAAGAGTGGAATAATCTTTTCGGGATATTGATACAGCCCGTAGGTATTGGAACCGCGCGTAATCACGACATCTAATCCGTAGCTAATGCCATAGGAAAATACTAGATGTTCTGCCCCTGCTTTTGAGGCGGCGTAGGGACTGCGTGGTGATAAAGCATCTGTTTCAAGTGAATGACGATCGCTACCGACGAGATCGCCATACACCTCATCAGTAGAGACATGCAGAAATCTTTTGATTTGATGTTTCTTTGCCGCTTCCAATAGTAGTAATGTGCCTTCGATATTGGTGCGGATAAAAGGAAGTGGGTCGCGCAAACTGCGATCGACATGACTCTCAGCAGCAAAGTTGAGGATTGCATCGACACCATTTACGGCTTTGTCCACATCTTCAGGATTGGCGATGTCGCCTTGAATAAAGGTAATGTGATCGCTGACATCTTTGAGATTATCTAAATTACCTGCATAGGTGAGCTTATCTAAGACCACAATCTCCCAAGTTGGATGATTGGCGAGGGCGTAATGCACATAATTAGAGCCAATAAAACCTGCTCCACCTGTGACGAGTACCTTTTGAAATGTTTCTGGAGATGGCTTTGAAGATTCTTCTGGGTTCATACAAATAACTCTGCTTCTTTTAATGATTTACCAACAGCATCTTTAGGAGACAAGATTGGTTGTCCGTCAAGTTGCCATGCGATCGCCACATCAGGATCTTCCCATAATAAGCAACGCTCTTCACTAGGTGCATAGTAATCTGTGGTTTTATAGGCAACTTCTGCTATGTCTGACAAGACCGCAAATCCATGGGCAAATCCTACGGGAATCCACAGTTGTTGATGGTTCTCGCTACTTAGGATGTAGCTAACTGATTTACCAAATGTTGGCGAGCTTTGACGTAAATCGACAGCAACATCTTGAATTGTTCCTACCAAAGCTCTAACTAATTTGCCTTGAGGTTTGCCAATTTGATAATGCAATCCCCGTAAAACATTTTTTTGCGATCGCGAATGATTGTCTTGAACAAAGGTGATATTTAGTCCCGTTTTTTCTCCAAAAGCCTGATGATTGTAGGATTCATAGAAAAATCCTCTTGCATCTGCAAAAACTTTAGGGGTAATTAGTAAAACGTCAGGAATTGCTGTTGTTTCGACATTCATGCAATTTGTACTAGAGCTTATTCTAATAGACGTATAAATTTAGGCATACATTAACATTTTCTGTGTATATATAGCAGTCCTAAATGAATTAAAACCCAGATCAAGAAAGGCGGCGCGAAGCGCCGCCTTTCTTGATCTGGGTTTTATAGCCTAAGCTAACCTTGCGTTGCTATAAAAATATTTCTAGTAGAACTAAGCCAAAATTTACGGCGTAGCTTGGCGATGAGACTGCGACTAAATATGAGGTTTTGGGTAAAAGTATCTGCTTGCCGATCGCGAATTATTGCAACTGGGTGTTTCAAAGGAAATTCCATTGGCTGGACAGGCAAATTCGCAAATAGATTTCTATGCAATGTATGGGTTGCTTCCTGATTAAATCCAATATTTGAGACTAGATTAGTATTAGGCAAAATGCTCAAACCGCTCTGTAACCAACAGGCAAAAGTCCATTGATAATCCCAAGTATCGGTAATGCGGTCATAGATTTTTTGATAGTTTTGATTCCATTCCCTTACAGCCGAGCGATCTTGAAGTATATCTAGTAGCCAATCACCATCACGAATCCGATCCCATAAGCGCATGTCCACGTCATAGTGCTGCCATGCACGTCGCCAACTTGCCCAACCCCAGCAATGGTTATAGTTAGAAAAGTAGTAACTATCAGTAGTTCGACTCTTTTGTGTTTGAAAATTATCACCAGAAATATGCATAACTCGCAGATCGTGACGATATTTTACTAATAGTTCTTCACAGAATCGAAAGAAGGTGGGGTGCGGCAAGCAGTCATCTTCTAAAATAATCGCTTCGGGAACTTCGGCGAAGATCCAGTCAAGCCCAGATGCTACGCGATCGCGACAACCTAGGTTGCGATCGCTATAATTTGTTAACACCTCGCAATCCCAATCAATTTCGGCGACTATGGCTCGGCTTTCAGCACAGTTTTGGCGATCTCTAGGGTGATTTTCCCGCGCGCCATCGGCTACGATTAACAGCTTGGGTGGTTTCGCTTGACGAATCGCCTCAAAAACTTTTCGGGTTGTATCTGGTCGATTAAAAATTATTAGAGCAACTGGAGTCGTTAACTGCCAAGTGGTCATAGGAGAACCGCAATATTATCAAAAATTATGGATCGAAATAATCAACTTAACCAGCTTATAGAAATAGGTGATCAATTCAGCCAGCAAGGACAAATTGCGAATATACAGACCTTTGGCAGTGGCAATATTAATGACACTTTTTTAGTTTCTTTGCAAGCAGCAAAGCCTTTTATCTTGCAGCGCCTAAATACTAAGGTATTCCGCGAACCAAAACTGGTGATGCAGAATATGAGGATCTATGCAGAACACGTGCGCGATCGCCTCCATAAAAATCCTCTAGATCGCCAATGGGAAGTACCGCAAATTTTGCAAACTTCGCAGGGACTGGATTATTTTCAGGCTGAAAATGGTGAATTCTGGCGATCGCTGAGTTTTATCGAAGGTTCTCAATCTTTTGACAAAATGGAAAGCCTCGAGCAAGCAAGCGAAGTTGGCTATGCGCTAGGAACATTCCATCATTTGACTAGCGATCTAGCGCCAATGCGCTTAGAAGATACTTTGGAAGGCTTTCACGTTACGCCGCGATACTTACAGCAGTATGAAGAAGTTTTAGCAAATTGCTCTTCTTTAGCTGATGGGAAGCGATCGCCTGAAGTTAATTATTGCTTGCAGTTTGTGAGTGCTCGTCAAGGTTTGGTAAATGTTTTAGAAGATGCGAAAGCTTTGGGCAAGTTATCTTTGCGAACAATGCATGGAGATCCAAAAGTAAATAATATTTTATTTGACAAGCAAACAAATTTAGCGATGAGTGTGGTCGATCTCGATACTGTCAAATCGGGATTGGTGCATTATGACATTGGTGATTGCCTCCGATCGGGTTGCAACCCTGTGGGTGAAGAGTATGAAGATTGGGAAAATGTGCGATTTGAAACAGAACTCTGTCAAGGAGTTTTGCAGGGATATCTCTCGATGGCGAGATCATTTCTGACGGAATATGACTATGTCTATATTTATGAAGCAATTCGTGTAATTACGTTTGAGTTGGGATTGCGTTTTTTTACCGATTATCTCGCAGGAAATATCTACTTCCATGTGAAATATCCCGAACATAATCTTTTGCGATCGCTAGTGCAGTTTCGTCTAGTTGAGAGCATTGAGTCGCAAGAGTCAATGATTAATAAAATCATAAATCCACTCAAATAGGTCTAAATCATGCAGATGATCGGGCAGGTTAGAACTCTTGTAGAACCGAAAAGAGCCTGAAATAAAGGCTTTCGCCAAAGTATAGATTCTCAAGGCAATCAAATTAGACTTTCTAAATGCTAATGAGTCGGTGGCTATTAGTTAAAGTGTGTCAGAGATGCACGAATTACCATAAACCATAGGGCGATCGCTGAAACTAGATAGAGATAAAATCTTAGTAAGATCTGATTGAATGTGCAATGTACAGCACTATGTAATATCCGAAATGCCACAAAGAGCCATGCAGCATTGACATATACTGCGTCTACTTGCTTTGTGATAAAAAGATAGAGAACAAGGGCATAAAAAATTATTGGCATCTCGAATAGATTTTTGAAGTTATCCGATGGATTGGATACACTTACAGGAGAAATCTGTGCCAGTACCGCACTATTTGCTGCTAGCTCCTGTGGGCGAATTTTTTTGCTTGATATGAAGTTGATGCGCCGAATATACATGTAGATCCAGACTAATAATGTTAAAAACACCATCGCAAAGAATGGGCTAAAAATAGACTCTTGAATAATTTTCATTTCATGCTGTTGTGGAGACTTCAGGGTTAATATTAAGTTGAGTGCTTTAATCTTTCTAGACCTCGATCGAGTACAGTTCGCGGAAACTTTGAGCTATGACAAGCCCCTTAAAGCTTCTATTTTCAGAAATCAATCAGGCTATGGATAAAAATGATTTGCGATCGCGGATTGCACCAAAAATTGGCGAATATTTTTTAGCTAAGCGATCGGCAATCTTTTACTTCGAGCAATTGCATTTAGAAAATAGAGAAATTCAGAGAATTGTAAACTTAGCTCTATCGGTTGAGCACAATCCCATTGCGCGTTATATCGTCGAACACCATTCTCCTGCCCATGAAGGTTTGGTCGTTACGCCCAAAGTCTGGTCATTAATTTGTCCCCGTCTCGATCATTGGCATGTAATGGCAGGCCCTATCGTAAATAGCGGTCAATTAGTGGGCGCAGTTGGCTGCACTCGTGAGAAGGCAATGACTAGCTTTAATACGCAAAACTTAGCCGATTTGAGCGCGATCTGTTTGCATTTATCAGCTTTGCTAGCAACAAATACATTTCAGCGTCAATCTATGAGCAGCGATCGCTTAACGCCTCGCGAGTTACAAATTGCGGAACTGGTTGCTCTTGGCAGAACAAATGCACAAATTGGGATTGAGCTTTGGATTACAGAAAATTCGGTAAAGCAAGCTTTAAAGAGAATGTTCCGTAAGCTTGAGGTTTCATCGCGGGCTGAGATGGTTGGACAACTCTCTACGAAGCAATATCATTGATTGTCAAATTAGGACAAACATCAAAACTACGAGATACTTGCGACGCTTCGCACCGCAAGTATCCCAACTATCTATTTCATTGCTATAGCGAGTAAGCAAACATGGTGAGCATCTTCCTGCTTCTAAAACCTTGTGTTCGTAGGCTTAATTTTAGTTTTACAAGATGTCTATTATTCTGTAGGTAAAGTTACTGTAAATTCCGTACCAACATTTAATCGATTCTTTACAGATATTTCCCCTTTGTGTAGATCCACGCAGTTTTTAACTATGGAGAGCGCTAAGACATTTCCAGATAGCATATCGGTATTTTTTCCACTATTAAACGCACTAAATAAGTTCTTTAAATCATCTTTATCAATGCCGCTCCCGCGATCGCTAACCACAATATCAATATGTCCATCATGGATTATAAATTGACAATCAATATTGCTTCCTTTAGGCGAACAGATGCTGGCGTTGATAATTAGATTGCAAACAATCAAGCTGAATAGCTTTTTCGCCATTCTCACGATCGCAGATGGTAGTGATGACAATTGGTGAGGATTATGAATCGATATGTTCTCGGAAGGTACTGAGAAAGATGTTTGCAATGTATGATTATAGTTTTTATCCAAATCAATTTGTATTTGGCATAGTAATTGACAACAGAAGCCTAATACGTCGAACTCAGTAGAATTAATCTCAAGCCTATTCGCATTAATACTACTAAGGAATGACACGTCTTCCATTAATAATGTCGTTTTACTAACTTCAGTTTGAATTTGCTGCAACTGCTCGACTTTTTCTTCTTTTGTCCATTCATAATATCCGAGTAATTCCGCCGCACTCTGAATGGTAGTGAGGGTTGCACAAAACTCATGTAAAGCAGAAGAAACAAAGCTTGATTTGGTCTGACTGATGATTTGTTCTTGCTCTAGCGATTGTGATAGCAATGAAGCTGACAATAGTAATTGTTCGTTTTTTGATTGTAATTTCTTTTGTAATAGACCTAGCTGTAAATGTGTTTCTACTCTAGCTAGTACTTCCGTTAAATAAAATGGTTTGCAAATGTAATCTACTCCCCCTGATTCAAAAGCTTTAACTTTTTCAGATGGATTTGCTAATGAACTAACAAAAATGACTGGAATGCTATGGGTTAAAGGGTTTTCTTTTAATATGGTACATATTTCATAGCCATCAATATCAGGCATTAAAATATCAAGCAATATTATGTCAGGCGATTGTTTGTCGATAAAATCTAAAGCTTCTATACCACTTATAACTTGTTTGACTTGATAACCCTTGTTGGCTAACATTAGTGACAAAACTTTAAGATTACTAATGTTATCGTCAACTAATAGGATTAGGTAATTGCCCGAATCCTTCTCTTCTTTAGCGTGATGTAGTTCTTGACTATGCATTGCATAAAAAAGTATTTTTTGAATGTTACTCTCTTTTTGTTGGGATTGTCAATTATTTTTCTTGTTAGGTATTATTATCATTAGATCTTGTTAGAGGTTTTAATATAATTTTAATTAATTAATCTGCTTTATAAAAGCTCGTAGTTAACGTGACAATATTTTGTTTCTTATAGTTGTTAGATGTACATCTAGTTTGTGATATTTTAATTGCTTTAGCTATTGTCGGTTTTGGCTTTCTATTGCTATAGATGCTCTTTAATGCAATCTTCTGTTAATATTTATGGAATCGCCGCAACAAATTTTGGAGTTTCTAGATCGCCGTTTTGCTGCGATTGAGATGCCTTGTTTGAGAAATATGAATGTTGATTATATTTTCTCAAGGCTAATTGCTTTTCTCGATGATAGTCGTTGGATGATCTTGTTTAACTCGATTACTTGGTGTCCTGCAGGTGAAGGGCTGACGACGTTGGTGGAATGTGTTGGCAATTGTGTAAATGGTAGGCAGGGAATTGACAACGATCGCTATTTTATTACTGGTCAAATTCGATATGACGAACTACTCAATCTCTACAATGTGAGCGTTCGCGGTCAAGCTATTCCTATTTCCGAATTAGATATTATTCCTCACCCTGATTTATTTACTGAGCATGAAATTGCCATAGCGATCGCGCTTTTAGAAAACTACCGCGAAGATTTACTTGCTTCTAACAATGAATATCAAGTCTTTCTTCCAGAAGGACTAACTGAAGTGTTGCGGCTAAATGAATGGCATCATCCAGATTGGAATTGCCCACCGAGCCAGACGGAGAGCTTCCCTTTGATTGCAGAGGTTCTATTTACGGGCAACTCCGCTCTATACAAACCACCAGCAAGTCCCAATACTAATTGGCGATTTTGGTTTCCCAAGTAGGGATTCAGAGTTTGCCAAATTGCCATTGAGTTACTTGCAATCTAGATTCTCGTCCAGTTATATTCCAATCTCGATAGTCTCCGTAGGTCGTGATAGTTAGTTTTGAACTATTGGCTTGATTCGTGAAACTCATGAGGCAATAGCCATCACCACTGCATACTTCTAATTCAGGGATTTCACCGCAGATCGGAGCTTTGCCGCCAACATTGTTCTTGCAGTTCGGATTGCTTGTAGGTAGCCAATTATTTTTTAGTAAGGCACTTCGTAAATCTGCGTAAGCCATTTGCTTCGTCAAAATTGCTGCTACAGAGGCTTCGCTGCTATCGATCTGCGATCGCAAAGATGGTTGAGATTGTAGTTTTTGGGTCAGATTCCAGCATCCATTGCGATGCTCAAAAATGTAAGCATTCGGTTCTCCATAGGTTTTAACAAGGGTTTCTTCTAGATCTTTATCAGTTCCTGCATATCGATATTGGGCTTTAATGTAATCCACTCGAAATGTCTTTTCATTAACTTTCTGGATGTCTATCTTCAGTCTGGTGTAAGGGCTATTATCAACTTGTGAAGGAACTAGTTGTACCCATTTATAGTCTCTGAGGTCAATGCTGAATTCATCATTTTTTCTACTCATGACCTCTAAGAGCTTACTTGGATCTTGGTAATCTCTAACTTGTACATATGGTGAAGTATAGATATAGCGTATGTCATTGCCTGGATTATCTTTACCGCGCACAAATTGCTCAAAAAAGCTTTTATACTCTTCTGTCGCGCATGATTGTGGAAGAGCCGCATTGATTTGGGTGTCAACTTTTACCTCTTTAGCGCGATCGGGACTCAGATTGCTCTGACCTATAGGCGGTTTGCTAGTAGCGCGATCGTTGCTGCCTGATGAAACTGCGGTTGATTCCTTTACTATTTTGTTATCGTCTAAAGCCTTAGTAGAAGACATACCGCAGGCTTGGAGCATTAACACGAGAGCTACGATCGCAGTTTTTCTGTAGCGCATACAGACTTTTTCTCAGCTATAAAATTACATACATCCCAATAGTCGAAAAATCGGCAATTCTGTTCCATATTGCTCGTAAAAAATGTTTTGTTAAGCAATATGGTCGTTATAACAGAAAAGTTTAAAGCAGTAAGATTTGCGTTGTTATTTGTGAAACAGATTAACTTACTGTTTCGTCACGATAGAGACATCTATGCATATAGTCACTTAGGTTGACATAAAATCCTAAAAATCCATTAGTGACGATTTTCGGCGCTAATTGTCTCTAGAGTTTTATGTCCTGTAATTGAGGTTTTGTCGTTCTAGATTTACATAAATTTTATGAGCCGATTAGCAAACTTCAAAACTATCAGATATTGGATTGTCTCTATTATTAGTCTATGTATAGTTTTGGTTGGACTGATGGGATGTCAAGCCCAAGTCTCCGATGCTCAGTTAGATCAATGGTATAAAGAAGCGATCGCTGAGAACTCGCGCCTCACTGAAACCTACGGCTCCAACTTAACTGATAATTGGATCGTTAGAGTCCAAGGGCAAGTTCAGAAACCAATCACCCTCAATTGGAAAGAAATCGAAGCTCTTGCTGACACTAAATTCAACAGTATCAATGCTCATCTGGGCGATCTCACTACCCCACATGAGTTTCAGGGTATTTCTGTTCAAAAGTTACTAGAAAAAGCGATCGTCAACTCTGGCGTTGAGGATCTGACAATTGTTGCTGCGGATGCTTACTACGCCACGATTACTCTCAAAGATATATATCGCAATCAAGGATTATTGACAATTTTAGAAGCTGGTAAACCAATTCGCCGCAATGAAGGTGGACCAATCCATCTAGCATATTTTAGAGACGCTCAATTGCCTCAAGAAGAAATCAAAAAACAACGCTGGGTGCATTATGTAACGCACTTAGTTGTAGGAACAGAACCTTTACGGTTGAAAGTTGAAAAAGAGACTATAGAACTTGCCGACTTAGAGAAACTTCCAACCCACAGGATAACGATGCTAGTTGGATACAAGATTGGCTGGAAATACGAACCTGTTGACCTGATTGGGGTCAAACTACGAGATATTCTCCGCAGCCAAAATGTGGTTATACCTAATGAATCGGTTGTGAGGGTGCGTCGTAAGTCTATGGATGACCTCGATCCGCAAAAATCTGTAAAGATTCCCGCAAACTTAATTAATGATTGTGACGTAATGCTGGCGTACAAGTGGGGGACAGATGCTCAAAGTATCCCTGCTAGCAAGGGTGGACCGATAACCCTTGCCTATGGTAACAACTGCCCTAGTGATGCCGTCAAGAATCTAGCTTGGCTGCCCTTTGTCGAATCTATATCAGTCGAGTCTGCGGAAACAAAGCTATGAAACTTACGGCATCCAAACCCAAATTTTGGCAGTTCCAGCAACGCGCCAAAAAAAGCTTAGGACAGAAAAAGTTAATTCTATTTCGTTCGATTCAGACGCGGATGATTACAGCAATTACTTTGCTAATCTTGCTAGTCGTCACAGCGATAATTTGGTTATGGGCAACCAATGAGACGGAATTCTATCGACAGCAAAAAATTCAACAAGTAGAATCTTTTGCTGCTGCCTTTGGTCAAACTCTCCAGTTAGAGTTAGGAGATAGGAATTGGGCGAATATGCGGACGAAGATGAATTTGATCATGCAAAGCAATGAGGATTTTGTTTACGTCATTGTCAGCGATCGCCGTGAAAATCATCAAATTGTTTCCGCCGCACCAGCAGAAATTGCAGGACAGTTTATGCCCGACCTAGTCCCAGTTTCTGTGAGTAAAGCCGCAGTTCACTACGGACAAGTAAACTTCATAACTAGCCTCAAGGCAAGAATTGCTGAAACATATTTGCTACGTGATATCGATTTCCCCCCAAATATATTACGAGCGAAAAGAGGAGAGAGAATCATTGAGGCGGCGATCGATATTCCTGATAACTACAAGCTTGAGGCAGTCAATGGAACATTTCGGGTGGGAATTACTTTGCGGAAAATGGACGATCAAATTGTCAATGCAGTTACTAAGACCTTGGCAGTGGGAGCGATCGCTTTATTCTTAGGCATTATCGCCGCTTATTATTTGTCTTGGATCTTGAGTCAACCAATTTTGCGATTACGTGAAAGTGCCTCGCGTCTTGCGTCTGGAGAGCTAGATCACCGCGTGACGATCCTTAGCCAAGATGAACTAGGGGCATTGGGCAGATCGTTTAACGATATGTCGGATTCATTACAAGCTTCTTTTGGAAAGCTCCAAAAAACCTTAGACTCCTTTGAGAGATTTGTCCCCGAAAAATTTTTACAGGTGATTGCGCCACGAGGCATTGAAAACATTGCCGTCGGTGAATATGCCAAGCACAATATCACAATTCTTTTTTCAGATATTCGTGGATATACGGCGCTATCGGAATCTCAAACTCCTGAAGAAACATTCAAGTTTCTAAATGAATATATTGCCTATGTCGGCGATGCGATCGATGAATATGGCGGCTTTATTGACAAATACATCGGTGATGCAGTGATGGCGCTATTTGATGAAAATCATACAGATAGTGCTTTAAAAGCAGCGATCGCCATGCAGTTGGCGCTCAAAAAGTTCAATCAAAAGCGAGAACAATTAGGTTTGAGAACTATCGCTAGTGGGATTGGAATTCATCGAGGTGAAGTGGTAATGGGAACTGTTGGATTCACTTCCCGTATTGATTCAACGGTGATTGGTGATGCCGTAAATGTGTCGTCGCGGGTTGAGGGTTTAACTAAGAATTATAACTGTGAAATTTTGATCACTGATGCAGTTGTGTCAGCCTTAGAACATCCAGAGGATTTTAATTTGGATATAGTTGACGAATCTGTGAAAGTGAAAGGCAAAGAAATGGCGATTAAGTTGTATCGACTAAACTTTGATTAATTCAGCCTATTTCTCCACTTGGCTAGTTTATCTTTAGTAGCGCTATCTATACGATTGCCAAGAAGATTGTTAGTATTTGCCTTTTGATTTTTTTGGCGACTTTGCACCGATCGCAGAGTTGCTTCCACTTCCTGTTCTAATGCTGTTGCCGATAGCCACTCAGCCCCAAACCCGACTGCGGTAAGCTGCTGAGCGCGATCGGAAGTGACGACAATAATGCGTTTTAAATGTCTCAGAGGATCGCGTCGGTATTTTCCACATTGACGCTCGATATAAGTATCCGCAGTTTCGTTATGATCGGTGAAATATAATCTCAGGTTTTTGGTAATCTTTTCGGCTTTTGCGGGGGTTGCTTGTACATAAGCATCAAATACTAATGTTGTCTTATAGCCGTGATAAGCGCTGAAGTTGACCATCGTCTCGGTTAAATGCGATCGCGCAATGTCAAACCCTTGCAGATCTCTCATTTCCTGCAAATGTCGCCACAGCCCAATCACGTTATATGCGTCCACCAACATAACTGGTGGATGTTCCGAAGACATAGTATTAGACCGCTAGTTAGAATTACTTATTTCAATTCTGACATTAGACTTTACAAATGTTGCATTTGTCTCGGATCAAATATCACATTAAATATCACATATAGCAGTAGCCAGTTATGTTAGGACATCCCAAATAAATAGAGGCGGTGCGAAGCGCCGCCTCTATTTATTTGGGTTTTGAGAAAGCGCAAAGCGCTGTATAGCATTCCTAAACAATACATGGGGCTTCGGCTTCGCTCAGCTAACAGTCAGCGTTGGCTGAGCGAAGCTGAAGCCTGTACTTTTTCCATACATGAATTAGTTGCTATAGACTGCATTCAGATCTAAAAGATGAGGTGCGGCGCAAAGCGCCGCACCTCATCTTTTGGGTTCTAAAATGGCTACTGCCATATCATTAGCAAATTTGACATTTTTTTTAAATTATGGGGTAATTTTAAAAATAATCTCGGCACAATTCGCCTAATAACTCCATAATTATGCAAATTTTGCAGAATTAGACTGTGATAGAGCCTAGTTATTTTTGCTGAGATTTACAACTAAGAAGTTAGAGGAATTTTTAAATCAAGGAGAATTTTATGACCATAGAAAGCCTTCTAACACTCTATAAAATACCCGTTCTTTTATTAATATTTTTATCTCCTTGGATTGCCTACTACATTTGCTTAGTTGTTCCGGGGACTAAAGAGGAACCCTACGTATTAAGTGTAAATTTGAGCGTATCTGCATTTGTAGCCATTGTATTTGCAGGCTACATAGCCTATGCCAGCAATACTGGAGGCTGGGGGAAATTAGGAAAAGAAGCGGATATTTTGTTGCTTTTATCTGCCCCTTATCATGTCATCTGCTCGATTATTCTTGCAAAAAAACGAATACCGCTTAGTCGGATTCCAGCCTTTAAATTTATCCAAGGCTTGATGTTAATGTCCCTAGTATTCATGTTTTTATCGTGGATTTCTAGCAGGATTCATTTATATTTCTTCTCATATTTGCCTTTCAACTCATTCTTAATAATTTTGGCAATAGTTCTCTTAATAGGTTATGTAGGATATACCAAAGTCTTTGGAGAAGATTAGTATGACTAAGCCATATGGTAGATTCCTAGTCTTTAAGAATTGACAGAAGACAGAACAATAACTTTAAAAAATAGTTTTTTAAGTTATAGAAAATTCGCCGAACTCATATTCATGTCAGTACAAATATCTGGTTGAAGATCGGGATTCGAACTAGACTAAATTTGATGATTAAGAGATCGTACAAATGTTGCGTTTTTTATTGAATATTTTTAGTACAAATATCTAAATGCAAGTAAATACAAGGCGATCGCTTAAATTTCATTATAAATTTAACACCTCAAATGCAGAAGCTTAGTGTCATAATGAGGCAGACTTACTAAACGAACTAAACCTCGAACGGCAATGGCGAAAAATTCTTCTGCAACGGCAAATAGTCAAGTTGATAAGACTGCTGCGATCGCCCAAGCGACCAAATCTAGCATCAGCCCTGAGAAAAAGAAGGCGCTTGATGCAATCATGCAAAAAATCGAGAAGGATCACGGCAAAGGCTCGATTATGCGTTTGGGTGATGCCACTAATATGCGCGTTGAGACCATTCCTAGTGGCGCATTACCCCTCGATCTCGCCCTTGGTGGTGGATTACCTAAAGGACGAGTGATCGAAGTTTACGGGCCAGAAAGCTCTGGTAAAACTACTTTAGTCCTACACGCGATCGCGGAAGTACAAAAGCGTGGCGGTGTAGCTGCATTCGTTGATGCTGAACACGCACTAGATCCTACCTACGCTGCAAGCGTGGGCGTTGATATTAATAACTTGCTAATTTCCCAGCCCGACTCAGGGGAAATGGCGCTGGAAATCGTCGATAACCTCGTGCGATCGATGGCAGTGGATATTATCGCGATCGACTCAGTTGCGGCACTCGTCCCTCGTGCAGAAATCGAAGGCGAAATGGGAGCATCCCATGTTGGTTTACAAGCGAGATTGATGAGTCAGGCTCTGCGTAAAATTACAGCTAATGTCGGCAGATCTAATTGCATTGTTATTTTCTTAAACCAATTGCGTCAAAAAATTGGCGTATCCTACGGTAGTCCTGAGACAACTACAGGTGGAACCGCACTGAAGTTTTATGCTTCGGTACGTCTAGACATTCGTCGTATCCAAACTCTAAAAAAAGGTACAGAAGAATATGGAATTCGTGCCAAGGTCAAAGTTGCCAAAAACAAAGTTGCCCCACCTTTCCGAATTGCTGAATTTGACATTATCTTCGGTAAGGGTATTTCTACTGTCGGATGCCTTGTCGATCTTGCAGAAGAAATGAGTATCATTGTCCGTAAGGGTGCTTGGTATAGTTACCAAGGCGACAACATTGGACAAGGAAGGGATAACACGATCAAGTATATGGAAGACAAGCCAGAATTTGCTCAAGATGTAGAAAGACAAGTCCGAGAAAAACTCTCCGCAGGTGTAGCAGTTTCAGCAACCAAAGTCGTGCCTGAAGAAATTGAGCCTGAAGATGATGATGTCCCACCAGAAGATTTCTAGAAAAGCAGCGTAAGCTTTCCTTTTTTAATCATAAAAAAAGCTTGCATTGCAAGCTTTTTTTATGATTAAAAAATATGATTAGAAAACTAACATTTCGCGAATTAGCCATCTGTTATCTTTTTTCACCAAATCATATTCAACTGTATAGTTAGAATCCTCTTTTGAGGCTCCGCGATCTAGCTCGCCATTGTTAAAGAAATTGCGTGACTCTGAAATTTTCGCAACTACCTTAGCTTTACTATCACCGTCAGGAATAACTTTATCAACTTCACTAGATTTTATTTGATACTGCAAATAGGAGTTGCCAGCTTTAAGATCCTTTGCCCTTCCTTTCCAATCACTCAATGCAGGCTCATCTAAAATTTCTTCTAAGAGATTATCTTCGTAGGTTTTGCCGAGTGCCTTTGACTTAGTTGACTGCCATGTTTCAATCACTTTAGTAGCAGTCTCTTTATTTAAGGGGCCAGCTTGAGCAGTTGCTACAGAGCTAGTTGTAACTTTAGTTGCTTCTATCAAGGAGGCGATCGGCTTCTCTAAAGGCACAAATGCCTCCGAGCGTGAAGAACCAATTAACGATCGAAAAGCCCAGACAACTAGCCATAGAGATGCACCAATTGAGGCGATCGCTACAGCGATTACAATTACTAAACGACCTAAATTAAATTTGCGTTTTGGCTGTGATGAATGAACTGGCGTATGAGCATGTCGTTTGACTTCTTTAACAGCTTCATTAATACCCTTTGCGGAAGTTCTTGTAGGTGGAACATTGCTGGGGCGGCGAGATTTTGGCAAATCTCGTGAAGCATTGATATTGCTACTGGACTGAGAATAGGAGGATGGACGTTCGAGAACTGGAACTGTAGAGCGCTGAAACCGATTTGGGGTCTCAGGTGCATAGGTAGACAGTCTCGGTTCGTTGCTGGCGCTGTTTTCAAAATCGCCCTTAACTGGTGAAAAATCGTCTAGAGATGTACTCAAACCTAAGCGATCGCCACCTACAGGTGAAGTCCAGTCTGATGACAGCGAACCAGTATTGGGGAGCTCTTCTAAATACGATTGCACTTGCTCATCGGCAAAGTAATCCTTGAGAGATACGATTTGACTCATCAGATCGCGAAAATGTGGGTATACCTCTTCTTGCAACCAACGTTCGCTATAGAGACATAATCCTGGGAGCAAATCAGGTGCACCTTCAGAATTTTGACGAATGAATGCTATCTGATCTTCTTCAGAACTATTATCGATCGCCGCACTTGCTTCTTCGGTTTGTCCCAACAATAGAGCACAGACGGCTTTTTCCAGATAAATATCTTGCTTCGCACTGAGCTTAACCAGCAATCCCTTAGCACGACGAATCAGCGCAGGTTGGCGCTGCGAAAAACCACGGGCAATTAAAGCGTATACGGCTAAATAAGTAGCAACTGAAGATGGTCGCCGCGCTTCTTCTTCAAACAAAGTTTGCTGCTCGATCGCGGTCATATAGCTACGCAATTGCTGAATAAATCGCAAAAAGTCGTCAATACCGAGGCTGGAATAGTCATTACCCGAGCCATCAATGCCGCGCCGCGCATCGAGCATTTCTTGCAAAAGTGCCATGCCTTTGCGATGCTCGTTGGTATGATTGTCAGGAGATGCTAACAATTCCAGAATGCGATAGGGACGGAGGCGAAATAGATCGGCTTGAATTTCACTGCGAATGCTGAGAAACAAACCTTCACGTAGTAGGATTTCTTGGGCTGATTCTAAAGCCGAGGCTGCCGATTCATATTGTCCTTGTTTCCAATATTCGCGACCAATATCTAGGAAGGATAGAGATACCGAGAGCAGTAGATCGGGATCGTGGGGCGAGATTCTTGCCGACTGGTGCTCGGCTTCTTCGGGGTCGTAATAGGGTTTGGCTAGGGATAGAACTTTCTCGGATTCGCCGAGCTCGTACAAAATCAGTAATAGCCCTGCAAAGTCTTTTTCGTCAGCTTCAATTTGGGCAGGTAATGTGGCAACTGGGCGATCGCTAACTGGCTCATCCAAGTTACTAGCGGCAGTTGCAACACTAGGACGCTCGCGTTCAACTAAAATTTCATAAGCCTTATCGATAATCCGCTTGCGAGAGGCGATCGCTGCATCAGAATATTCGCGCCTTGGCATAGAGAGCAGGCGATCGCGATGGGCTTGATGTATCTTTTCTGGCACTGACAGATGTGTCAGACCAAGAATGCGGTAACAGTCTAGGGGAACTCTCACTTTGCTTTTCTACCCAAAACTTCAATTGGAAATGCCGATCTGAACGCCGATAATGCCAACCTGTTTGCCTCTCAAAAAAGATGC
This sequence comes from Pseudanabaena frigida, assembly GCA_003242085.1. Taxonomy (GTDB): domain Bacteria; phylum Cyanobacteriota; class Cyanobacteriia; order Pseudanabaenales; family Pseudanabaenaceae; genus Pseudanabaena; species Pseudanabaena frigida. Next base: position 72,539 of record QBML01000011.1, read on the forward strand.
TCCGTACCTAAAGTACAAATCTTTGCTTCAATGTACCTAAAAATTTGAGCACATTGAACGCCCGAATTATACACTAAGATAATTAACTTGGTGAGAATACCTAAATAAAACCAATAAATTTTATTTATAAAAGTTTTTTATAGCCTTCATCTTAGTTAATCAAATATCTTAGATGCAATGCTTTGCAGGACTTCTAAACATTTAGATTTTATATTTTATAGCAATGCAAGGTTGGCTTAGGACATATACCCAAATAAATGAAGACGACGCGAAGCGCCGCCTTCATTTATTTGGGTATTGCAATAAATAAACCGATCTGGCGATCGCATTACTAAGAATCAAGAGCGATCGCTTTATCAATTGCTAGTTTCTCATTTAGGCGTATTTGATAAGCATGTAACTCTTTAGGTTTGATGCCGCTAATAATGCAAAAACTATCAGCATCAATCCCACGGGCTAACATTTCAATACACCATGTATGTCGAGCTTGGTTGATCGTTAGCGGAGAACCATCGAGATTGCGATAGGGCTGTGTCCAGCGTTCCCAAATTTGCTCGATCTCTTCTAAAGATAGTGGTTTGCAATCGCCGCTGACGAACATAGTCTCAATATCGTCATTTTTTCGATCTTTCAGATCGTTCTTCAGATCGTTTTTGCGATTTTTGAGATAGACACTGAGAGGATTATTGGTTGCTGAGCCATAGCGATGACCGAGAATTTTTTGATTGATCGGCACCGATCTTGTATTACCAGTAGCGTCTTTAGTGCTTAAAATTCCGTGATTTGACTGAATTTGATAATCTTTTAAGCGTAGTCGTGTAATATCGATTGCTGAAATCCCTGCCCCAAATAGTAAATAAGCGATCGCATAGTCCTTGGCACCACATTTTTTTGCTTGCAAAAGAATTTCGCGAACAGTCTCCGCAGGGATATCGATAATTGGTTGGGCTTGAGTCAGCGGACTAACATCTTGGACAAACATATCAACGAGAGTACTTATAAACTCATCGCGATCGCTCCAGATCGCTTGGACATCACTTGTTAAGGTGATCACGGCATAGCCCAAGATGCACGTATTTAACAAGTTAGCCAATTTGATGGGTGGCAAAGAATATTGCAATCGCGAATTTACCAACACATCATGGATCGCTGTCGCGATTGTTTGATTGACTTGATTAATTCCTTGGGCAAGCGCTTGACGGCTTTCTAGCGGATATTGTCCCGCTTCGCCAACCAGCGATCGCATCAATTCAGGGACACTTTCGAGTGCCCGTAAAGAACTCTGGATGTAATATTTCAGAAATCTGCGTAGATCGCTCTGGGTAGACATATCAGACACCATGAATGACTCTCCCACTTGAGCCAACACCAAATATTTTTGCAGACATTCCTGCAATACCGCTAACAATAAACCATGTTTATTGCCAAAATGTCGAAATAATGTTACTTCATTGACCTGTGCGAAGTCCGCAATTTGGCGTGTGGTTGTCTCGGTGATTCCTTTGCTAGCAAACAACTCTAGGGCTGTGTTGACAATACGCTGACGAGTAGGAATTCGAGATACAGACATGAGAGCATGTACCATTGAGATGATTTGCAAGTGCTACTTGCATTATTGCTTAAAAAACAGTTAGACTTAACATAACTGTAAGTGATACTTGCATCTCCTCACCACCCCTTAAGTTGTTATTTCATGACCGCCACTACTGAAGCCATCTCAAAAGAAAAAAATCTGAACTGGACAAATGTTGCCTTCTTCAGTGCTTTTCATCTCGCTGCCCTCGCTGCGCCTTTTTACTTCTCATGGCAAGCTGTAATTCTTACAGTTTTCTTGCATTGGTTATTTGGCAGTATTGGCATCACCTTAGGATATCACCGATTACTCAGCCATCGTAGCTTTCAAGTGCCTCAGTGGTTGGAATACATTATTGCCACAATTGGTGCCTTAGCCCTGCAAGGTGGTCCAGTATTTTGGGTGGGCGGACATCGTCAGCATCACGGTTTTACAGAAGATAATCAGAAAGATCCCTACTCGGCAAACAAGGGTTTTTGGTGGAGCCACATGATGTGGATCATGTACTCTAAGCCCGAGCATTTTCAGCGCTCCAACTACTGTAAGTTTGCACCCGATCTTGCCAACGATCCTTACTACAAGTTTTTAGATGTTTACTTCCTACTATTGCAAGTGCCACTCGCAATATTACTTTATGTAATTGGCGAAACTGCATTCTCTGGTCTGGGGATGTCTTTCTTGGTTTACGGTATGGCAGTTCGCTCCGTAGCTCTTTGGCATAGTACTTGGTTGATTAACTCGGCTTGCCACAAATGGGGTTACAAGAATTTTGCTGAGACTCCCGATCATTCTACAAACCTTTGGTGGGCAGCAATTTTGACCTATGGTGAAGGCTGGCACAACAATCACCACGCTTTTCCGAAGTCGGCACGTTCTGGCTTGAAATGGTGGGAAATCGATCCAACTTGGGGAGTGATCAATTTACTTCAGTCTCTTGGCTTAGCAAAGAAGGTTTACTTGGCTGAACCTTGGCAGCCCAGCAAGTAAGCGATCGAAAAAGAAAAAAGGGCGCTTTGCGCCCTTTTTTCTTTTTCGATTATGTGTAGCAAAAATGGATACATTGACGGGATCGGCAATGTGTCAGCCTGTCTGGATAGATTAGTAAATGCGGGAAATCAAGCATATGGATAATCGCCACATTCGCTTTAGCGATCGCCACGAAGAAGTCGATTTAGAACAGTTGCAAGGATTATTGCGAATTGGGGCATTTTGGGCAAAGGATCGAACCTTGGCAGGATTAGCGATCGCCATTTCTAACTCCAAACCAGTTGTGACTGTGTGGGATGGCGATCGATTGATTGGACATGCACGCGCTACTAGTGATGGCATTTACCGAGCCACAATCTGGGATGTCGTGATCGATCCAGACTATCGAGGCGCAGGTTTAGGTCGGAAGTTAGTACAAACAGTACTAGCCCATCCCAATGTTTGCGATGTCGAACGCGTTTATTTAATGACTACTCACCAGCAAAAGTTTTACGAACAGATTGGCTTTGAGCAAAATTCTTCAAACACATTAATTTTATTCAATAGTGAATTTAATCGCGATCGCCAACTTAAGACTTCTGAGCTCACTCAATCAACAATTCCCTCATCAAATTAGAGATTAAAACCAAGCTAGAATTGACTGTATTCCAATATCCTTCTTTTTTCTTCTGGTTTTTAAATTTTTTAAATATTGAGAAAGTGATTATGAGATGCTGACAATAGTATTTGGAAATACTTTCAAACACTTAAACATATGTAAATATGTACGATAAGTAAGTGAAATATATATTTCTTTCTCTCTATCCAATTTTGTTTGGTGGGAGTCCATGGTAGAAACATCATATCAAGGTCAAAAACGCACAAGAAGCGATTTTGAGCGCCAACTGCACCGCCTAGAGCAAGACTCTCTGAGAATGGGGGCTCTTGTTGAAAACTCATTTCTCCTAGCTCATGCAGCTCTATTTGAAAGAGACCTTGAGTCAGCTACTCGTATTGATGCCCAAGACAGACAAGTCGATCTGATTTATCGCCAAATTGAAATGGATTGCATTAACTTAATCGCCTTACAATCTCCTGTTGCTCGCGATCTCAGATTATTAAGTGCGTTGATGCAATTAATTCGTGATATTGAAAGAATTGGCGACTATGCCGAAAATCTTGGGGAAATTGCTATTAAACTTTTCCCGTATCCCCCATCACCTTATCTTGGTGAATTACAGGTTATGTCTAATCGTTGTCGAGCCATGCTTGCTATGAGCTTAGAAGCGCTAGCTAATCTTGACGAAAATATTGGCTTACAAATCAAAGCTAAAGATGATGCAGTGGACGATGATTACAAACAGATCTATAAATTACTGACTTCACAACGTCTATTTGGTGAAGCAATGGAGCCTGTAATGCTTATGGTATTGGCAATTCATCATTTGGAGCGTATGGCAGATCACGCAACTAATGTTGGTTTACGAGTTGCCTATATTGTTACTGGTAAGCTTGGCTAAGCATAGCAACGCAAGAGATAGCTAGGACAAATCAAACCCCAAATAAATAGAGGCGGCGCTTTGCGCCGCCTCTATTTATTTGGGGTTTATGTTCTAAGCAAAACTTGCATTGCTATATAGTTTTAAAAATAATCTGGGCTTAAGTAATCGTATAGCGCTATAGCAGGGTAATCTAAGGTAAGTGCTTTAAAGCACATTGGAATTTATGTGGGAAAGTTTTAAGGATTGAAATGAAGTCATATTTGGCGGCTGCCGTACAAATGACCAGTGTCTCGGATGTAGACAAAAATCTTGCTCAAGCAGAAGATTTGATCCAACTGGCAGTGAATCGAGGTGCAGAATTAGTTTGTCTACCTGAAAACTTTTCGTTTTTAGGCGACGAGAGTGAAAAGACAAAACTTTCTACGGAAATTTCAGAAAAGAGCGAAAAATTCCTGATCAAGATTGCTCAACGCTATCAAATTCTGTTACTCGGAGGTGGTTTTCCTGTACCAGTACCTACTCCCAGTAATTCATCGGCAATCAAGATGTATAACACAGCTTTGTTGATTGGCCGTGAAGGTGAAGAGCTAGCTCGCTACCAAAAAATGCATCTATTTGATGTAAATCTTCCCGATGGTAATACCTATCACGAGTCGGCAACCATTTTGGCAGGATCAGAGGCTCCACCTGTATACCATTCTGAAAAGTATGGAAATTTAGGCTTGTCAGTTTGCTATGACGTAAGATTCCCTGAGTTATATCGGCATTTGTCCCAAAATGGCGCAAATGTTTTGTTTGTTCCCGCAGCCTTTACCGCCTTTACAGGTAAAGATCATTGGCAAGTTTTACTGCAAGCTAGAGCGATTGAAAATACTAGCTATGTGATCGCGCCTGCCCAAGTAGGAATGCATACACCGCGCCGTCAGTCCCATGGTCATGCCATGATCGTCGATCCTTGGGGGATTGTCCTCGCTGATGCAGGCGATCGCACAGGCGTGGCGATCGCTGAAATCCAACCATCACGCATCGATCAAATTCGCCGCCAGATGCCTTGTCTGCAACATCGCACTTTTTCTTGCTAAAACTCAAAAAGAAGAAGGGGGCGCTTAGCGTCCCCTTCTTCTTTTTGAGCTTATAATTTGATAATCAACAGATCGCATCTTTTCTTGGTTTTTTAAGTTCCTTTCTAGCACGAGCAGTTATGCAATCCTTTCCTGTGCTTGGTAATACGATACGTCCCCTCCAACATCGAGATTTGGAGTTTATCCAAAGATTTGCTTCACCTAGCGATCTTGCCCAAATTGCAGTCAGTGACCTTAGCGGTTGTCGCAGTCGTCAAAAAATTAGTTTGCATCAGTTAGCTAGTTGGTTGCCTGCTCCAGTTCAAACCCTACTCAAGCCTTACGTACGGGCCTATGTTTCTGAATTCAACGGCATCATTCAAGGTTTTATAAGAGTTTCGCCTTTTAACAACAACAGCAGCACTTGGCAGATCGATCGCGTTGTTGTCTTACCTGAAGCCCAAAATGGACAGCACAATGTCGGCACACAACTGATCCGCTATTGCTTAGAGTCCTGTTTGGAAGCGCGGACATGGGTATTACAAGTTGACATCAATCAAAAGGATACGATCGCCCTTTACCGTCAAAACGGATTTCAACCCCTTGCTCAATTTACTGACTGGGAAATTGGTACTGAGCGTCTGAATGAACTAGCTCAGCATTCTCCAGATCTACCAAATTTAATGCCCGTCAGTAATGCTGATGCTAGCTTGCTCTATCAACTTGATACAGCCGCAATGCCTCCGCAAATTCGCCAAGTTTACGACCTGAATATCGATGATTTTCGGACAAAGACAGTTGATAAGCTCGTTAACCACGGATCGTTGCTGATCAATCATTTACAAGATGTATCAGGCTACGTCTACGAACCACAGCGTAAAGCTGCAATTGGCTACTTTTACTTGCTATTACAGCGTCCTACGGTCAATCAGCCAGACGAAAAGCTAGTTCATCATTGTCAGCTTACAGTTCATCCTGCTTACACTTGGCTCTATCCAGAACTGACTTCACAAATTGCTCGGATTGTGATTAAACAATCTCCTGAGAAATCTCCTAATACGATCAGTTTGCAGCTATCATCCGCAGACTACCAACCCGAACGCGAAGATTATTTAGAAGGTATTCAGGCTCACCGTCAAGGCCATTCTTTACTGATGGCACGATCTGTATGGCACAAAATTCGCGAGACTAAGCCTGTCCTTGATGGCTTACAACTTTCGCGGATGTTGTCCAGTTTGCAACCCAATCAAAAGCCGATCCCAGGCAGAATTGAGACGCTGAATCAACATCAACATACTGATGAATCACTTCAGTAATTGCTTTATATTGAGGAGCAATCCTTAGGTTTTGATTGACTGTAATATTCAAAACCAAAAGATTGTTTTTGATAATGAGAATTGCGCTACTAAATTATGGTTAAGCAACCTAATTTTGGTTTAATTTATACAAAATCCCGATCCACAAGATCGCTAGGATTAGATACTGGACATTTAGGCATTGGATGCACCTTTAAAAAGCTTGACTATGAAAATTCTCAAAATCCAGACATTACGTGGTTCAAACTATTGGAGTATTCAACGACATCAACTTGTAGTTGTGCGCTTAGATTTGGAGGATTTTCAATTACAGCGTGCTAGCTTTTATCAAAACCTATGCAAAGTGTTGCCTAGCTTAGCGGGTAACGATCTAGCTCAACGCACGGATATTAGTGATGCAGACTTCTTAGCTGAGGTTATTAAAGATATTGCGATCGCCCTGCAAGGCTATATCGGGATGAAGGTGGATTTTGGAGCAATCAGACCCACCGTTGAGCATAATATTTATCAAGTTGTATTTGAATATCAGACTGAGCAAGCTGGTCGTTATGCTGCAAGAGCGGCTGTGCGGATTTGCACTAGTATTTTGGCTACAGGAACCTATGCCACTACTGAACTGCAAGAAGATCTCAAGGATTTAAGAGATATTCGTCTTGATGGACAGCTAGGTCCAAGTACTGAGTCAATCGTTGCCGAAGCTAAAGCTCAAAAGATTCCTTGGTTAGAACTTGGTAGCCGCGCCATGATTCAGCTTGGGTATGGCGTGCATCAGAGCCGTATTCAAGCAACTTTATCAAACAAAACAGGCATTCTAGCCGTGGAGCTAGCTTGCGATAAGGAGGGGACAAAGCAAATTTTACGAGATTCAGGCGTACCAGTACCGAGGGGAACAACAATCCGATCGCCGAAATATTTGGAAGATGCAATTACTGAAGTTGGCGGCTTCCCAATTGTGATTAAGCCTTTAAATGGTAATCACGGACGTGGGATCACCATTGATGTGAGAACTGTCAAAGAGGCGATCGCCGCCTTTGATATGGCACAAGAAGTATCTGAAGAAGTAATTATTGAAAGATTTCATACTGGGCGAGATCACCGCGTACTAGTAATCAATGGCAAATTTGTTGCTGTTGCCGAGCGCGTTCCTGCAAATGTCACCGCCGATGGAGTATCCACGATTTCGCAGCTAATTGAAATTACCAACCAAGATCCGCGCCGAGGCGATGGTCATGACAATGTGTTGACTCGCATCGAAATCGATCGCACCAGCATTGATATCTTAGCCAGACAAGGATATACCCTAGACTCAGTACCGCCGAAAGGACAAATCTGCTATCTCAAGGCAACTGCAAACTTAAGTACTGGTGGTGTATCAGTCGATCGTACTGATGAGATTCACCCTGAAAATATCTGGTTGGCCGAGCGAGTTGCCAGAATTATTGGTCTGGATATTGCGGGTATTGATGTTGTTACTGAAGATATCTCCTTACCTGTGCGCCAAACTGATGGTGCGATCGTTGAGGTAAATGCTGCTCCTGGATTCAGAATGCACACTGCTCCAAGTATCGGCACTCCCCGCAATGTCGCCGCACCTGTAATCGACATGCTATTCCCGCCAGGATCGCCCACCCGCGTGCCAATTGTGGCAATTACGGGGACAAATGGCAAAACCACAACTACTCGCCTCATCGCTCACATTTTTAAGCAGACAGGTAAAAGAGTTGGCTACACCACCACTGACGGTATTTATATCGGCGAATGTTTAGTTGAGAAAGGAGACACTACGGGCCCCTATAGCGCTCAGGTAATTCTGCGCGATCCTACTGTTGAAGTTGCCATTTTAGAGACTGCAAGAGGCGGTATTTTGCGATCGGGCTTGGGTTTTGATGGTAGTGATGTGGGTGTGGTGATGAACGTGCAAGCCGATCACCTTGGTATTGGCGACATTGACACAATTGAAGATTTAGCTCGACTTAAGAGTGTAGTTGTTAGAACAACCTTACCCAGCGGCTATGCAGTCCTCAATGCTGACGATCCTCTAGTGGTAGCAATGGCACAAGAGGTTGAAGCGCAAGTTGCCTATTTCAGCATGAATCCTGATAGTCCTCTGATTAAGTCACACGTCGAACAAGGTGGACTAGCAGCAGTCTATGAAGACGGCTATTTAACTATTTTGAAAAGCGATTGGAAACTGCGAATAGAAGAGGCAGTTAATGTGCCTGTGACTCTTGGTGGTCGGGCTGCGTTTAATATTCAAAATGCTCTAGCGGCGAGTCTGGCGGCTTTCTCTCAAGATGTGCAGATCGAGCAAATTCGCCAAGGTTTAGCGACCTTCGTGGCTTCTAGCGCACAAACCCCAGGTCGGATGAATTTGTTTGATTTGGGCAAGTATCACGCGCTGGTTGATTATGCTCACAATCCTGCGGGATTTAAGGCGATCGCTGATTTTATCCAGAAATGGGAAGGCGAAGCGATCGGCGTGATTGGTGCACCTGGCGATCGCCGCGATGAGGATATCATCGAGCTAGGACAATTGGCAGCAAATATGTTTAGTCGTGTTTTTATCAAAGAGGATAAAGATTTACGCGGACGTGCCCCTCGCGTCGTTGCCGACCTATTGCGTCAGGGCATTGAAGAGGTAAATAGCAATATTCCTTGCATTACAATTCTTGATGAAGCAGAAGCACTCACAGCCGCCTTGGATATTGCCCCTCAAAGTAGTTTAGTTGTGGTATTTCCTGACAAAGTGGATCTCGCTATTGGTATCATTGAATCGCGAAAGTCCAAAATGTCGTAAAGTCCGCCTATGCCGCGTGTAATTTGCCTTGGCGAAGTCTTAATCGATCGAATTGCTGAAGATATTGGCGTATCTGATGACCAAGTTAGTTCTTGGCATTCATATCTTGGCGGAGCCCCAGCTAATGTTGCCTGTGGGCTAGCAAAATTAGGAACCCCTGTAAGTCTAATCAGTTCTGTGGGGCAAGATGCCACTGGAGCTGATTTACTCAAGCAGTTGGGGGCAGCAGGTGTGGAAACCTCAGGCGTGCAAGTGCACCCTGAAGCTACCACGCGGGAAATATACGTAAATCGTGATGCTCAAGGCGATCGCAGTTTTCGTCGTTTTAATGGCGATGAGAAGACTGTATTTGCAGACACCTTGATGTCTGCCGAGCATTTACCCGAACATTTATTTACCGATGCCAAATTTTTGGTGTTAGGTACATTGGGTTTAGCTAGTCCCCAGACCTCTAGGGCGATCGGGCGAGCACTGAAGCTTGCCGAGCAGCATTTTGTGCGGGTTGTGGTCGATATCAATTGGCGAGCGATGTTCTGGAAAAATCCCGAACAAATACTTCATCTATTACCTGTTTTGATTAAATATGTAGATTTTGTCAAAATGACCGAAGAAGAAGCCAAACTGTTATTCCGATTAACTAGTCCCGCCGCGATCGCCCAAGCTTATAACCACCTTGAAGGCATCATTATTACTAATGGTGATAAAGGGTGCCGCTATTATTTAGGAGAGCGGCAGGGCAAACAGTCAGCTTTTCCTGTGTATTCAACCGATACAACTGGTGCGGGGGATGCATTTTTGGCAGCATTTATTCATAAGATTTATCACCGTCCGCTTACAAATTTGCTCGATGCTCAGTTTGCTGAAAGCGCGATCGCCTATTCTTGTGCCGCAGGTGCTTTGTCTACATTAAATGTCGGGGCGATCTCTGGGCAACCAAGCGATCGGCAAATACGCGAATTTCTAGCTATGCGCGAGGCAAAACATTAGCAAATGCATTCTCTATCTTTTCCCACATGGATAATTCATATCTCAAGTGTCATAGAGTGGACTTTAGCTATTTGGCTCATTTGGACATATAACAAGCAGTATCCACATCGTGGCTGGGGCGGCTTAGCATGGGCGATGTTTCCTGCTTTAGTTAGTGCCATGTGTGCTGTAACTTGGCACTTTTTTGATAACGCAGCTTCGTTGGAATGGTTGGTCACTGTTCAAGCAGCATTGACTTTGATTGGCAATTGCACCTTAGCGATCGCCGCTTATTTTATTTGGAAAATATCGCGATCTCATTCCCAAGTCTAATTCTTTAAATTTGTAAAAAAGCTAGCTGCCAAGAGCTAATTGTCAAAATCTATATGTCCAAAGAAGCCTTGTTCGGATTATCTCTATTCCCTTATCTTGCCTTTCTCTGGTTTGCCACTAAATCGGGTCAATTTCCCAAGCTGGGACTTTGGGGCTTTTATGGCACATTAGTTTTTGTAGCGATTACGATTCCTGCTGGACTTTATGCCCAGTCACAATATGGTGAAGCTCTGGCAAATGTGGATTGGTTGCATGGCAGCGCTGAGTCATTTTTAACCATGACTAATATTTTGCTAGTCTTAGGCTTCAAAAATGCGATTAAGCCGAAAGTATAAGGAATAAGGTGGAAGTAAAGCACTACCTTATACTTGGCAATATAATGAAAATTATGCAGATACCATCGATAAACTGCTAATGCGAGGAATCTATGAACAGACATTATCAATACATTTCTCAATTTTCCATGATGGCAATCGTGGCGATCGCTAGCACTACCATCAGCCCTGCTTCGGCACAATCAAATCAGCCCCGCAAAGGTGATGCAGATCGATTAAGACCTGCTCAGGGGCAACCGATTTCGCCTACAAATACCGATCAGTTTTCGTTAGGCCGAGATTTGCGAAGTTCTAATCTCAAAATTCAAAATATCAATCTTGATGTTGAGGGTATCCAGCCAGTTATCCCTGGTAATTACAACGCTTCTCCGCAGAAAGTTAACCGCTCTGGGACTTTTAGCAGCGATCCTCTTAATGCCGTCCAGATCTTCCAAGAGTCTGGCTCCGCTCGTCGTGAAAAATAGAATAGAGAGTTAGCGCTTAGCGCTAACTCTCTATTAGTAGATGTGCTGTAGCTAAGCCGCAAGCTCTCTTAATTGGTAAAGCGGCGGCTAAAGCAAAAGCTGCTTTTCTGGCGATCGCCCCATCAATGGTCGTTGTCACTACTACATCTAAACCTGATTCCAAGGCGAACGCTGCTGCACGATATGCGGTGATAATTCCGCCTAGAGCCATTGGTTTGAGAATGATAATATCGGCGGCTTGAGTATTGATTACTTGTTGTAATTGCGCGAGATTATTTACCGATTCATCGGCAGCAACTAAGATCGGTTGCGATCGCCGAATTTTTGCCATGCCCTCCAAATCTAAAGCAGTGACGGGTTGCTCGACATATTCAATTTGGAGAAATTCTAGTTTTTCTAAATTGGCGATCGCTTCATTTACTGACCATGATTGATTGGCATCAATACGAATTTGGATATCGTTACCAACTTGCGATCGTACTGCTTGGACTCTTTTAAAATCTGCTTCAAAACTGCTAGTTCCTACTTTGATTTTGAGACAGCGAAAACCTTGTTGGATATATTCTTTTGCTCTTGCTGCTGCTTGTTCTGGAGCAATTGCTCCAATCACGGTATTAACGGCTATTTGATCGCGCACTTTTCCAGAAGAGAGATTTGCTAATAATTGAGAAATTGATATCCCTTGATTTTGTGATAGTAAATCCAGTAATGCTAGTTCAATTCCATGTTTAGTAGCAGGTGAGTGGTTATATTCTGAAAGTAGTTTATCTATGTCATTCAGATTTTCAATTTTGGCATTGATTAGCGATCGCTGAGCTTCTTTAAGAAGCATTTCAGTTTCAATAAGGGATTCCATCCCAAACCCATCAAGGGGTGCGGATTCACCTAAGCCAATACGCCAAGTTCCATTATGAAGTTGACGATCGCTAATCTCAATCACAAACCCTTTACGATGGGAAAGTATGCCTAACGCTGTTGGAAATGGTTCGCGAAAAGCAAGTTGATAAGGTTGATATTTAATAGATTGAATAGTAAAAGTCATAGCCAAAACAAATCAAAAGTTATAAGAATGTCAGTTTGAAGCAAATATAGCAGTAGCCAGTTATGTTAGGACAAAAGCAAAACCCAGAAGTGAGTTGCGGCGCAAAGCGCCGCAACTCACTTCTGGGTTTTATGTCTTAACTTACTTGGCAAGAATTCTATTAGCAACAAGTAGCTAATAGAATTCTTGCCAACATCGGAAATGCCTTGATCGACTTAAATATGCCCATATAGAGCGCGGCTGCCAAGGCGTAATATTAGATCTAAATACTCGTCGCCATGAAAACTACAGCGCTTTGTGTCAAAACCAAATCAAGAGATTTTTGAAGACGTTGCTTTGCAACACTGTTAAACAATCTCCTATGGTTCGTTTGATCGAGAATTCCTGTAGAAGCTGCGATCGCTCTAAAACAATAAAAAAGTATCCTCTCGTAAGGATACTTGAAATTAATCATCCAAAACAGAAGAGAGGGCGCTCAGCGCCCTCTCTTCTGTTTTATTGTGGCGAATCGAGTACGCGATCGATCAGTCCATACTCAAGAGCTTCTTGAGAAGACATGTAATAATCGCGGTTCATATCTCGCTCAATCTTTTCTAATGGCTGTCCAGTCCGCTTGGCATACTCTTCATTTAGCTTGTGGCGAATCCGAATAATTTCTCTTGCCTCAATCTCAATATCAGAAGCTTGCCCTCTTGTCCCACCCGATGGCTGGTGAATCATGATCCGTGCATTTGGCAGAGCATAACGCTTACCTTTAGCACCAGCCATCAGTAGATACGAACCCATCGAAGCCGCCAATCCGACACAAATCGTAGTCACATCGGACTTGATATGTTGCATTGTGTCAAAGATTGCAAGTCCCGCCGAGACCGAGCCACCAGGGGAATTGATATACATGTAGATATCTTTGGTTTGATCTTCTGAGTCGAAGTACAGCATACGGGCAATCATTGAGTTTGCCATACCATCTGTAACTTCGCCACTCATAAACATAATGCGCTCCAGTGACAAACGCTCATAGATGTTAATCCACTGCGTATATGAGTCGCCAGGATAGCGATAGGGAACTCTAGGAACACCAATAGGCATAGGTTTAATTTAGGGATTAGGAATTATGAATTACAAATTGCGAATTACGAATTACGAATTGATAATTCGTAATTCGTAACTAAACAAGTGCAGGAACTGCCTTAGGCAAGTCTTTTGTACTTTCGAGGACGCGATCGATGATGCCGTATTCTTTGGCTTGCTCAGGAGTCATGTAAAACATCCGATCCATATCTTTAGTAAGGACTTCGGGTGACTTTCCTGTTGTCCGTGACAAGATTCTTAGCATTGCCTCGCGGTTAGTCAAGACTTCCTTTGCCTGAATTTGCAAATCAGAAGCTTGTCCTCTGGTTTGGCGACGAGCTTGGTGCAGGACAATTGTGGCATTGGGTAAACTAGCACGGAAGCCTTTGGTTCCACTGGCGAGGATCATCGCTGCTGTTCCCATCGCTTGTCCGAGACAAATGGTATGAACAGGAGGCTTGATATAGTTGAGTGTGTCACAAATGGCAAAAGCCTCGGTCTCAAAGCCGATCGCATCGCCAGTGTACCAAGATGTCCCCGTGGAGTTGATATACATGAAGATCGGTTTTTCAGGATCTTCATATTGCAAATATAAAAGTTGGGCGATGAGCAATTCTGTGACATCGACACCAAGCTGCTGTTTGTATTCGTCGGGAGATACAAGAGGCAACCCAAAGTAAATAATCCGCTCTTTTAGCAGTAGCGAAGGTAAGTCAGGCGGCGGTGTGCGTCCGTATGACGAATCCCCTGAGTAGGCGGCTTGTGCGGCTTGGGGAACAGAGCGAGAAGGTCGATCCATGTTTATTCGTGTTAATGACACTAACACTGTTAGCTTATCACAGCGATCGCAGTGGGATCGCTGTGATAAGCCAAGATTGAGGTAGGGTTAGCCGTCTATGGCTGATGACTGGTGCGATCGCTTTAATGGCGGATTTTAGTAAAGGCTCTATCCTTTATTTTTTGCCTATATTTACGAGGGAAACTGTTTTTTTGCTAAATTTTCCACCTTGTATTGCTATATCTAGTCGCTCTACAAAACTTTGCGGTTAACATATTAGCAAATGATCGTTATTTCAATTCTCAGTAAATTAATAGCGATCGCCTCCCGTTAAACTAATCGAAGCTCAATTTATATCAACAAAATACTTGGATATCACAATATTGTGATTTAATGTAATAGGGTTATTGTAGTGACAGATGTGCCAAAAGCACAAGTTATATTCTATCAAGATGAAGTTGGTACTGCTCCAGTTTTAGAGTGGTTGAAAGTTCTGCTCAAGCAAGACCGCAAAGGTTATGCAAACTGTGTGGCTAGAATTCAGCAGCTTGCGAGTACAGGTTATGAACTACGCCGCCCAGCAGCAGATTATCTGCGTGATGGAATCTATGAACTTCGGGCTAAGCACATTCATGTTCAGTATCGCATCCTGTACTTTTTTGATGGTCAAAATATCGCAATTCTTGCTCATGCCATTACTAAAGATACCGATCAAGTACCGATCGCTGATATTGATAGGGCGATTAGGCGCAAGTGTCTATTTGAGAAGAATCCAAGTATCCATACTTATAAAGAGGATTTAGATAATGGCTAAGACTAGTAATGCACTTAAAATCATTGATAGTTTGACGGGTGATGATTCTGAAATGGAGAATCTGATTAGGGAAGCTTCGCTTAATGCGATCGTGGCTCAACTTATCTATGAAGCAAGAACTGCTAGAGGTTTGACGCAGAAACAACTTGCCGCTCGCGTTGGTACTAAACAATCGGCGATCGCTAGGCTTGAGGATGCTGATTATGATGGGCATTCGCTATCAATGTTACAAAAAATCGCTGGCGCTCTCAATCAGAAAGTTGAAATTAAGTTTTCAGCGATTGCGTCTTGATACGATTTTGGCGTAGTCACTGTTTTAGTTTTCAGGAAAATTAGGGCGATCTCTAGTAATTACGGGAAATAAGCTTGGTATTAGAGAAGTCTTCCTGATTGACGTGTTTGCAATTAAATTATAAAATTTGTGAACTGAAATTTCAAATCGCCAAATACTCGCATATTATTAAGTAAAAAAGGTTTTAAATGAAAATAGGTATCAAAAAAATTATTAGAGAGAACATATTTACCGATGATTTCAGGGATTTATCGATAAATAATGAAATATTATTTGATTCAAAGAAATTTGTTGTTATATATGGTCCCAATGGTACAGGAAAAACCAGTCTAGCACTTGTATTGAATCAGGATAAACAAGCCGAATACACCATTCAAATTAACGGCAACACACACACTGAGAGAGATTCAAAGGTATTTCATGTTATAAACGACCAAAATGGTCGGAACATAATTCAGGGTAGCACGGAAGATTTTATTCTTGGTGATAACATAAAAAGAGAATACGAACTTAAAAGGCAGATTGAAGAAGGATTTAAGAATCTTTTCGACTCATTAGTAACAGAATTAAAATCCAAATATCAAATTAAGACTAAGACTCATGATTTTGAGGAGTTAGTAACGGACGATAAACTAAAAGGATATATTTCAGATATTGCTAATTCAAGATCAAAAGGTAAAACTATTGATCGAGATGATTTTCTAAATCATATTAGTAGTCTTGAAGAAATTGAAATCCCACCAATTACGGAAGAAAAACTAGCATTATTTATCAGTGACTATAGTAAAAATAATGAATCAATTATTAAGAGTTTCTGTGCAGAAGTTGATTTATCTTTATTTACAACAGAAGAAAATATTGAAAAAATAGAAGAAAGTGATGATGCAATTCGCATTCTCAAAAAGTACCAACACTCAAATGAATGTATCGTTTGTGAAACACAAATTGAAACACTAGTGCTTATTGAGAAAAAAGCTGCACAAAAAAGGCATTTCATTGAAAATTTAACTGAACACGCAAAAAAAATCATCGAAAAAATTATTCAAAAAAATAATGATAATGATGATTTGTTCAGAATCAATTCATGTTTGAAAGAAGCGTTAAAAAATTGTGCAGTTGAAAGAGTAAGAGAGGTATATGAAGAAATCAAGAACTATAAGAAAGCATATGGAATATTACTCACCAACTTATTTGTTAATAAAGTAAAAGAAAGCAATCTCAATGCCATTTTTGAGGAATACAATAATCTTGTACAAGAAAGACCAAGATTCGCTGATGAAGACATTATCTTTATTGAGAAGTTTCTGAATGATTGTCTCGACAAAAGAATCTCGTTAGAAAGGGATGAAAATGAAAATTTGAAATTACTTTTTGGAGGCAGAGAATTTCTAAATGAGAAACGCGAATCTTTAATGTTAAGTAATGGCGAACAAAACTTTCTTTCTCTTGCATTTGAGTTATTGAAAGCCAAAAAAGTTTCTGAAGACTTTATCATTCTTGATGATCCAATTTCTAGCTTTGATTCAATATATAAAAACAAAATTGCATATTCTATCCTGCGAATTCTTGATTCAAAAAAGACTATAGTTCTCACACATAATACTGATTTAATAAACCTCTTAGAACACCAACACAAGAATTGTTTCAATTTATATTTTTTAAACAATACAAGTAGTGAAGAAAATGGTTTTATTTTTATTAATGAACACGATCAAAAAGTCATGTTGTATCTACATAAATTTATCAACTTGTTGAGAGGTGATATCAGAGGATATATTGTAAATGAGAGTGCATTTCTAATTGCAATTGTGCCTTTTATGCGTGGTTACTGTCAAATGATTGGAAATACTATACTAAAGAATGAACTGACAAAACTTATGCATGGATATAATAATAACACTGTTAATATTGCAAGTATATACAATGATCTGTTTGAAACAGATGTAATTGAGAATGATTATAGTATCTCAGCAATGGATATTATTTCCTATGACGTAGATAGTGCCGAAACAATCTTAAAAGTTGATAGGTTCCCTTTGCTCAATAAAACATTAATGCACACCTTAACATATCTATTTTTAAGGCTTTCAGTAGAAAGGAAACTTGTAGATAAATTCCCAATAAATACTAATAGGTGCCAAATGTTAACCGATATTATTGATGCAGCATTTCCAAGAGACGCAAATAATCTCTCTGCCACGGAAAATCGTGTATTCTTTCTTTCCAGAAAAACGCTACTCAATGAATTCAATCATTTTGAAATAGATATGAATATTTTTCAGCCAGCTATTGATATTACTAATAAAAATCTAAAAAAAGAAAAAGATGAGATACTGGAAAAGCTGAACAATTTGTAGCACTTATCCTGATTTTCGAGAAATTAGCCTTAACGATTGAACGTACTTGTATTTTGGACGAGACAGCGATCGCCCTAGTCAAACTACCAAACAATCCTAACCAAATTCGCAGTACAAATATTCTGATCGCAACTCAGAAGAGCTACCCGATTTCCCTGCCCCTCTACCATCAAAGCCGTTGATACAATCTGGCGATCGTGCATCTCATTGATAGAAGTGAAGTTGATACTTTTCTCAATCACATCAGAATCTAGTGGATAAATAGAGACTCGTTTATCTTGCTTCACTACCTTTAACAAAGCCTCAACAGAAGAAATCGAAGTTTTGCCACGGCTCACAATCCATACCGCCTCCGCCAAAGCGATCGCAGGTAAAATCAATTCACTACTTGAATCCGAAAGAATTTCTTTAGCAGTCAGCCCTAAACGAGCATTACCTTCCAAAAACCAGATTAAAGCATGGGTATCAAGAATATATTTCATATTGCTAGAATCAAGCCCAACCAAGAGCGTCGTCAATATCACCATTAAACTCAGCATCCCTAAAATCAGCTTCAGTCGATTGTTGAGAACCTGAAAACATCCCAAACGACATAAACTGACTAGCGCGACTAACTGGCTCAGGCTTAAAAAAAGTCACAAAAACTTGGCTCTCCGTAATGTCTAGAGGGATTTCCGCTAACTCGATCTTACCGTTCCGATATATTCCTTGAACTGTCTGTAGCATAATCGTTTGCGCTAGATAATTTAAGCGATCGCCAATCAATTTTGGCACTACAACATTTTAGCCAATATTTGCAGCGATTTGTGACATCGTGGGATTAGAGGCGATCGCACAGTCACAAATGAAATGTGAAAGTAAATCGCTATAAACTGGATGGTCACTTTCGGATAGTTAATCGAACCATAAAAGCTGCTATTTCTTACTCTGAGGCATTCCAGCGAAGTGCGAGTTTGTATAGAGGAGTTAGAGCCTTAGTTAGTTCCTTTCCGCGATCTGTCAATCCGTAGGTAACTTTTGGTGGAATCGTTGGCTCATAGTGTCGAAAAATAATTCCCATTGATTCCATCATTCTCAATCTTTCAGTCAAAACTTTAGTTGAAATATCTCCAATCTTCCGTCGAAGTTCTCCAAAACGTAGAGAACCATGCTTGTGAAGGAACCAAAGGATATAAGTTGTCCAAGTTCCAGAGATCTGATTTAGAAGACTTTCCATCGAACAAGACTCTGATTTTGTCATGGCAGTTTCAGTTGGGTTGCTTGGTTACCAGATGGTTTCTACTTTACTTTAGGAACTTACTACTTTATCGTTTATAGTGGTTTTCAGGTGAGTATGCACTCATTTGAAAATAAAAAATCAATCTTAGTCAAGCTTTTTTGATTTCATGATGCCTACGGAAAAATGAGACTAAGAAACGATCCAGTTTAAATTTTATGGGAGTAAAGCCGCATCGTGCTTGATTTAATTGGAAAAGTTGCGCTAGTTACAGGCGCATCGCGAGGCATCGGTGCGGCTGTTGCTCAACAGTTAGCTGAGCGTGGAGCCGACCTCGTCATTAACTACCGCAGCAAAGCGCACCGTGCTGAAGAAATTGCCGCGAATATTCTCGCCACTGGTCGCCGTGCGATTCTCGCACAGGCTGATATTACCAATGAGGTGGAAGTTGGCGAGATGATGCAGAACATCAGTAATAACTTTAAAAAATTAGACCTACTAGTACTTAATGCCAGTGGGGGGATGGAAAAAGATAAGTCTTCTGACTATGCGATGTCTCTCAACCTTACAGCTCAAGAGAGATTGGCAGATCTGGCAACCCCCTTAATGAAAGATGGTGGGCGCATTGTATTTGTAACCAGTCACTTGGCTCATTTCTATGGACAAAAGCCTGTAACTGCAATATATGAAACCGTTGCGGCAAGTAAATTTGCTGGAGAAAAATCACTACGCGATCGCATTCCACAACTGACAGACAAGGGAATTAGTCTTGTGGTCGTTAGCGGCGACTTAATCGAAGGTACGATTACTCCCAAACTGATGGAACGCGCAAACCGAGGATTTATCAATGAACGGCGCGAACAGGCAGGCTCCTTACCAACTGTTGCCGATTTTGCCAAGGCGATCGCTGATGCCTGCGTAGATTCTCGTCTCAGTAGCGGTGAAACTGTGTTTGTCGGAAATACAGAATGGTAGCCTTGTGCCTACAGTTCCTGTCGAGGTTGCGGAATTTGAATTGTGAAAGTTGTTCCCACCCCAACTTCACTATCAACTGTAACGGTGCCTTGATGCAAATCTAGGCATCGCTTAACTAGAGTTAAACCCAGCCCTGTGCCGATAATGCTCCTAACATTTGCGCCACGGTTGAATGGTTCAAATATAGTAACTTGTTCCTCTGGAGAAATACCCATACCTCGATCCTTAACTTGAAAGGTAATCATATCGATTTTGCCATCAAGGATAAAGTCGATATTTTCACCTACAGGTGCGTACTTAATCGCATTTGATAGCAAATTACTCAAGGCTGAATAGATCAATGCTTCGTCTAACCAACCATGGGTGCGATCGCCTAGATCGATTAGCCTAATTACATGCTGCTGCTGATCGCTCAACTGCATATCTTCCACTAAGTTCAAACAAAAAGATTGCAATTCTAACCAACTCGGTTGATATTCTAATTTTCCTGCATCAGCACGGGCAATGGTTAGGACATCTGCAAACATCTGCTTCATCGTTTTGGCTGAAGACTCAATGCGAGTCAAACTGCGTAATCGCGATCGCTCAATTTGATTGGACAAACTATCTTTGAGCAACTGTGCCGATCCTAAAATTACGCTTAGCGGAGTCCGAAACTCATGGGAAACTAAAGCAAGAAATTCTAATTTGAGTTCGCTTAATTCTTTCTCTTGAGCCAACTTTTGCTGCATTCGTTCTGCTTTTTGACGCTTTAACAATTGTTGATACAGAATGATGTACACACTCAAAAAAATTGTAAAACTAATCAATGTGCCAAAACTTTCAATCGCGAGACGATACTGCATATTATTGCTAGATCGAGCGATCCACATTTCTAAGTCTCTTTGTTCCTCGGCTTTGAGCATGATGAATACTTGCCGTAGAGCTTCGCGATTCTTTCTACTCGCGATTACTAGTGGATGATTTGCCGATAGTTGACTAGGATTAAGTCGAAATAGAGTGTTTGAGGTCTGAAATAGTTTTTGTCGCCGATCGATTAGCGATCGCAGTTGTTGAAAGTGTTCATTTTGAGGGGCTTGGCTGCTCAAAGACCGATCGAGATCGTCAAGGATTTTTACTAAATTGGCGATCGCCAGATCGTAACGATCTAACTCAAATTGTGTCCCAAAAAGTAAATAGCCACGCCGACCTGACTCTGCTTCATTGAGAGTTGCTTGAATGTCGGCAAGATGCTCTAAGGTAGAATAGGTTCTTTTAATACGCTCTGTACTTCTAATTAGTTGAATTGCATTTTGGTAGGAAATCCAACTCATCGATCCCATCACTAAAAGAGCAGCACACAAGCCTCCAGCAATTAGTTTTCGTTCTAAGTTCCATTTCATAACATGAGAATATTGGTAGTTGAAGATGATGTCCAGTTAGCCGATATGCTTACTGAAGCTCTGACCAATCAACAATTTATAGTTGATGTTGCTAATGATGGTGAGATGGCATGGCATTACCTGAAAACATTAGAATATGGGCTTGTAATTTTGGATGTGACTTTGCCAAAAATTAATGGCTTACGCCTATGTCATAATTTGCGCGAAAGTAATTTAGACGATAATGCGAATACTCCAGTGTTAATGCTAACGGCGCGGGATACGATCGCCGACAAAATTTTGGGACTAGATGCAGGAGCCGATGTCTATATGGTCAAGCCCTTTGATATGGGAGAACTAATGGCACAGGTGAGAGCGCTGATACGACGTGGTGGCAAGAGCAACAGTGCAATGTTGTCTTGGGGAGCTTTGTCTCTCAATAGTAGTACCTACGAAGTTACCTATGATGGCGAACCATTATCTCTGACTCCTAAGGAGTATCAACTATTAGAATTACTAGTTTCCAATGGTCGTCGAGTCCTCAGTCGTCCAGGGATTATTGAGCGTTTATGGCCACTGAATGAGCCGCCTAGCGAGGAAGCCGTCAAGTCACATATTCGCAGTCTCCGCCAAAAATTTAGACTAATCGATGCACCCGACGATCTCATTGAAACAGTACATGGCTTAGGTTACAGACTGAAGCAATTTTAATTCCCCCCGATTTCCCCCCGACTACTCCCCAAAATTTGTCGTGATGATTACCCATAATGCTTTAGTTAATAGTATTTGCTAAAACCTACTTTGTAATGAACGTTCCTAATCAATTTCTCTTGATTACTGATTTAGACAACACGCTTGTAGGTGATGATATTGCTACAAAGAAGTTAAATCAATATCTTTGCTCCCATCGGCAAAATTTTGTAGTAGTTTACGCGACTGGGCGATCCTACAGTTCAGCAAAACAGTTAATGATTGATCGGGAGCTAATTGAGCCGAACTATTGGATTACGGGGGTTGGTACAGAGATATATTATCAAGACCGTTTAGATTTTTATTGGGCAAATAAAATTAGTGCCGACTGGCAAAGAGAATCAATTGAGTCCTTTGTTACTAGCCGATTTCCCCAACTCAAACTCCAAGTAAAGGAAGAGCAAAATCCTTGGAAATTAAGTTTTGATTTGTTAGGCTCAGTTACTGAGTCAATCTCGCAATTGCAGGCGGTAGGTAAAATCAATCGTGGATATGTTGAATGCC
Organism: Pseudanabaena frigida; assembly: GCA_003242085.1. Taxonomy (GTDB): domain Bacteria; phylum Cyanobacteriota; class Cyanobacteriia; order Pseudanabaenales; family Pseudanabaenaceae; genus Pseudanabaena; species Pseudanabaena frigida. Next base: position 95,012 of record QBML01000011.1, read on the forward strand.
TAGCTAATGTACATTCTGTGACCCTAACAACCAGCGATCACCCTAAAAATGGCACTATCGATCAACTAGTTAATGGTTTACAAGCCATGAAATTAAAGGCTCAAGTAATTTTTAGCAGTAATGTCGATGTTGATATTTTGCCTATAAATGCTAACAAGGGAAATGCTGTGCAATATATTCAACATCAGTTAGGGATTACCGCAGATAGAACTTTAGTATGTGGTGACTCGGGTAATGATATTAGTATGTTTCAACAGCCTGTATTTGGGGTAATTGTTAACAATGCTCAGCTTGAGTTAATTGAATGGTATCAAGCCCATGCTGATAAGAATCACTATTTTGCTAAAAATGCTTATGCCAACGGCATTTTAGAGGCATTACAAAGGTTTAATTTTGTCTTGGAATAACACCTTCATTAAGTTAAGGAAAGGCGGTGCTTTGTGCCGCCTTTCCTTACATGGGTTTAACCTTGCATTGATATATTTTAGAAATTTTTTGTAGCACTTTTCAAAATTGCCACTGTGTTTTTGTGGTTGCCATCCCATGCCCACATAATTGCTGTCCAGCCATTGCGATCCTGAGCATTGAGTCGCGCACCTGAGGCAATCAGCGATCGCACGATTTCGCTATAACCTTGACCCGCTGCCCACATTAGTGGTGTCCATCCATACTTGTTGCGTGTATTGGGATTTGCACCCGCCGCCAATAAGACCCTCACAAGATCGGCATTACCATTCATTGCTGCCCATAACAGCGGTGTCCAGCCATATTCATCACGGACATTAACATCGATCGCTTGAGAAAGTAGCGATCGCACGCTTTCAACTTTTCCATTCTGAGCAGCAGTTAATAATTGAGAATTTGGATTTTGTTTAGCCTCTTCTTGCTTAATTTGTTTGATTGGTTTAACGCTTTGTGTTGCAGGACTTTGCGGTAACTCGCTGGCATCAACACCTGTATAGACATTGGTGCTAATGCAGAGTACTAAACTACAAACCAACACAAAACTCGTGCTTCTCAAAAAAGAATTCATAGACTTATCCACAATGCAACTAATACATTTGGCAAGATCGCTATAACCAAGAGAGTTAAGCCCAGACCTAGAAGAGAATCACGGCGCTACTCTCTTCTGAGCTTGGAGTTTGTCCAAACATAACTGGCTACTGCTATAAATGCCGAATAGTTGATAAGAGTCTATGGATTTGGCTGGCGATCGGCTAGCGCAATTCTGCGGAGGTTTGTAAAAATCTAAGCTTTACTTCATCGTAAATCACCATAAAGTGCCTGATAATAGTCTTTTTATTGATTTTTTAATTTCAATTACAAACGATGAATAACCAAGTGGATATCGCAAACATAGATGCAATGCCGCCGAAGTTGCCACTACTCCAGATGTTTCGGATCGGCTTATTTCAGATGGGCTTAGGGATTATGTCTCTGCTGATCGCAGGGCTACTAAATCGCCTCATGATTAATGAACTGATAATTCCTGCTACCCTTGCCGCAGGTTTTATTGCGATGCCACTGTTTGTCTCACCTACGCGAGTATGGTTTGGTCAGACCTCCGATGCCAAAACAATATTTGGAACCCATCGCTCAGGCTATGTCTGGGTTGGGGCTGTGGTATTTGCGCTAGCAGCCTTTTTGACTACTCAGGTTATGTGGCAATTAGGGCGCAGTGTTCATGAGGTGGGCTGGAATGGAATCACCTATGCATGGGCAATCTTTCTTGGTGTGATGTTCGCCATTTATGGAATGGCAATTAGTTTTAGTTCCACTCCCTTTGCAGCATTGTTAGTGGATATCTCTGACGAAGAGGAACGATCTAAATTAGTTGGTATAGTCTGGTCAATGTTAATGGTGGGAATTGTGATTGGGGCGATCGCTGTTTCCAAACTCTTACCCTGCACAGGTGCACCACCCAGTGAGGTGTCAATTTATGCCAATGGCGATCGCCTCGCACAATTACAGAAAGCGATTAATTCTGTATTTACCATTATTCCTATAGCTGTGGTTGGTTTATCTTTCTTGGCTACCTATGGTATTGAACAAAAATATTCACGTTATAAGTTACGTGTCGCTCAAAACAATATTCTCAATGCAACTACATCCGAAGAGAACCTAAGTCTTGGCAGAGCTTTACGGGTATTAACTGCTAGCAAACAAACTGGTCTATTCTTCTCATTTTTACTAATGATGACTATTGGTATTTTCATGCAAGATGCCATTATGGAACCCTTTGGTGGTGCAGTATTTGGTATGAGCATTTGTGCAACCACGCAACTTAATGCTGCTTTTGGAACGGGTACATTAATTGGTTTAAGTTCTTCAGGATTTTTAATTATTCCTCGCCTCGGCAAGGAAAATTCCACTAAATTAGGATGTTACCTAGTTGCAGCTAGTTGTGCTTTGTTGCTGATTTCAGGGCTTATCCAAAAAACTGTTGCCTTGCAAGTTGCACTAGCTCTATTTGGATTTGCATCGGGGATTACGACTTCAGGTGCTTTGAGCCTCATGCTCGATCTAACTGCTGCTGAAACCGCAGGGACATTTATCGGAGCTTGGGGATTATCTCAGGCGATCGCTAGAGGGATAGCCACGCTCTTTGGTGGCATTGTGCTTGATGTTGGCAAGAAAATCTTCAGCAATTCCACTTATGCTTATAGTTTTGTATTTGTCTGCGAAGCTGCCGTTATGATTATTGCGGTAAGTCTACTTAGTCGGGTGAATGTGCAAGAATTTCGGACTGATGCAAAACAGGCGATCGCCGCTGTCTTCTCTAACGAAATCGACTAAGTAAATACAATTTTCTACTTTCTGATAATGTTCATTATGAATACTCCCTAGATCTATGGAACAAATCTTTCTCTTCCTTGATATTGATGGCGTAGTTAACACAAGCATCAACGCAGATTCACAATTTCTTGGTACATATCAAGACAAAGACCTCCGAGGCTCCCCATCACCTTTAGTCAATCCACTACTCAAGGCGATAGATCGAGCAGAGCATATCAAACCTTTCTGGATATCTTCGGGCTGGCGGGAACACTCAAATATTTGGAATCGCTGGGCTGGCATTACCCCTTGGACTGTTGGCTATCCCATCACCTTTGCTAAAATAAACTATGTAATTAGTAGGTATAGGAAACAATTAGAACTTGATGAAATCGACGATAGTAAAACTATTGCTGTTATCTATCATTCTGGAAATAATCCTAAAATTGTATGGATTGAAGATGGTTTCTCTCAATCTGCGATCGCATGGGCGGCATTAGATCGACGAGTAAATCTCATCAGTACTATTCATCCTTCCGATCCTTTACTTTTAGGAATTCAAGCATGGAACATAGAATCCATCTTAGAATCTCTAAACATTGAGCTAGAGACACTTTAAGTCTATGTCGCCAGTCGATAAAGCAAGGGGCTTAAGCCCCTTGTCTAGTTTAAGTTTCTCAGCCACCAAATCCTCCTAAAGAATTAAAGTTAGCTGCACTCTGACTCACACGCATTGCTGACTGCGAGAATACCTGAAAAGCCTTCCGAATTTCGCCATCGCTATTAGCAGGTGTGAGAATCCATTCATCGCGAATTCCCATTTCCTTGAATACTTTTCGAAAATCCGTAGAGTTATCGTCAATTCCCATCGCGGCGATTATATGATTTTCCATTCTTAGTAAATCCTTAGCGATCGCTGCCACATCCTTAGCGCCATGACGTACCGAACCGCAATCATCACCATCGGTAATAATCAATGTCACCGTCCGCACTGGCACGCCATTATCCGAAAATTCCTGAGATTTCGCCAAGACGGTTCCCAATAGTACTACTGTCTGATCGTAGAGGGGTGTACCTTTATTCGGATAGTAGTTTTTGGTATCCATACGAATTGCCTGCGCGATCGGGCAGTAGGGATAGAGAATCGTGCCATTGAGATAGCGATTATGAATAAGGATGTTATCTTGCTGTTGCGAAGATGTGAGAGCGTCAATTACGGAGTTATGTCCGCCCCGCACAGCCTGAGCATTACCCGCATATTGAATTGAGCCAGAGTCATCGGGCATAATCGTCACAAGTACGACTTCGCTGGACATCACGTCATCAACATGTATGCCAAGTCCTGCTTGGATTTGTGCACCTAAGTCATAAACAGTAAGTGCTTGCAAAGATTCATTGGAAAGGCTTCCATCATCTAAAGCAGATTGAAATAGATCGTTAATGTTAGTCATTTTATTTAGTGATTAGTGATTGGTAATTGATGATTGATCTGTAGGGGTTTAGCATTTGCGTCACAATTTTGAACACGCCACGGAAACCTCGATTCGCAAATGCTAAACCCTCTGAGCTCACAGATAAATTGTCCCTGCGTTGTGAGATGTTTGACAAAGCATTCCCAAATCAAAACGATCTAAAAATTTATAAATTGTGGCGGGAATGCTTTGCCCCTATGTCGATAACAACCGTTCAAGGAAGTTTTTCTTTGGTTGAATAGATTCTAGGTAATCTCTGAGCAGGCGTTCAATCAATTCTGAACTGGTGGTATTTTCTTTCGCAAGGATTGCTACTAGATATTTCTCTGTTTCATAGTCAAGATTGATACTCATCATAGGATTGACCTCCAAAAACTAAATTTACTGAGAGTTGTAATGCGCGAAACGCATTACAACTTGTTAAGCAAGGTTAAGATCTGCCCAAGATTCCATTGCGTCAGTGGATTTCACCAAATGCATACCTGCATCCGCGAAGCGTTGAAACGCAGCATCCGCTTGATCGGTGTAGTCCACAATATTGGGAACGACTACAGGTGAAGTGCAATCTTCGAGCAGATAGACTTTCTTCGCGAGTTTAGGATCGTGAATAAGGATTTCACTAAGCAGATCTTGGATTGTCCATGCTACGCAATGGCTCTTAGCTTGTCCTGCAATAATTACGGCATCAAATTCTAATAACCTTTGCAAAAAGCGCGTATTCTTTTGCGCGATCGGTCTGCCGTCGGCTCCGTCCATTACTTCAGGACGCAATACGGAATAGTTCTCAGTGAGAGGATTACCACCTTTAATCTCAAAGTTAGTCTGACTATGCCTTGCAATATTATGGAAAAACATTGCTTCCTCAACCGCCGAAACTAGAGCGTGACCGATGCCGCCAAGCATGGAGTGATAAGCCCAAACCGTAAGCGGAAACTTGCCTTCATCACTGAGTTTCTGCACATAATGCAAGGCGTGGCGCTGGATTGCCATGTAGTTACCTTTGGCGAGGCTATAGGCGATCGCAGGATTTACTTTCCACTTACCTTGCTGTACATCTTCTAGGGTAATTGATGTGGCATTTGGAATGGGATGTTCGCCTGTATCATTCACCCAAAAGATTGGATGGAAGATTTGCATAGCAGTATGAGTGTCCATCGTGGGGGCAATTTCGCTGATGTGGTGCAAATTGCGATAGATGAATTCGCACAAGCGCACATTATCCTCGATCGCACCAGTACCAGATCGACCACCGACAAATAGCTCATGATCGGGAATACAAAAGGTATTCTGCACATCGATCGCCATCAGACAAATTTTCTTACGATCCTTTGCGGCAGGTACGATACCATGTTGTTTCGCCCACGCTTCAGCTTGGTTAGCGCGATCTTGATAGGGAACACGCCATACTGAACCAGCTTTTTGGCGATCAAAGAAAGCAGGAATAGGAAGTTGCGTAACAATTTGAGTAGTCATGGTTAGAGTTCTCCAGTTTTAAAATTATTGAAAAGAGAGAGAAAGAATACCTAGTATTTTGTCGATATTGCTGAGTTGATACTCAGTTAAATCAATCTCTACAAGGCGATCACTTAGGCGTAAAAACTTCCAATCGTTGCCTGTAGTTGCCGCCCCGTAAATTACAGAAATATCATTCTCATGTTGTTGATTAAAGAGTTTTGCTGCCCACATTTCCGCAATACATTGTCCTAAAGCTCCATTAATATTTTCCTTCTTTGCTTCAACTACAATCACTACAGGCGCTTTGAGCATTAGTTGTGAAGGCGATCGGCTTAATAAGAAGTCACAAACACCATTTAATCCAGAATCACGATCAATGTTTAACTCCACACCTGAAAATAAACTGGCTTTGTCTAAGTATTTTTTGCGAACTTCTACTAAAATTGGCGCAATAATTAATTCTGACCGCGCTTTTTCGGTATTCATCGCCAGCGCTAGAGGGACAAATTCTTTAAGAAGTTGGTTTAGGAATTCACTAGATTCTGCTATGGGAGAATCGTTTAGTAAATTAGCACTTTCACCAATCGTGAGGTCAAAGGCTGTCTGAACTGATTCTAAAGTAAATTCGCTATATGACATCGTGTATCACCTATTATGTTATGAAGTAATTTGTTTGTTACACTAGCTATGTACTTAGCACGACTTTAAAAAATAAATTTGTTAAAGACTATCACCTAAGTAATCTGCAACGATGATTCGCTTGGGATAGGAATCTCGGTAAAAATTATCGTCATAGTAGACAAAATTATCTTCACGCCAGACAAAATTTTCGTTGCGATCTCTTGACTTCAATTCTTCTTGAATTGTGGAGGTGTTAAATCGGTAATTAGGAGGCATTAATGTTAAATCATGTTCAATTGCCAAGGATAGGCAATCTGGCAGATTTTCATAATAAGCATCAACATTGTCAAAACCCCATGAGAGGCATGGAGTATCAGTTATTTTTTTAGCATTTTTATAAAAACGAAGTAACGAAGGACATTGAACTAAACATCGCCAAGGTTTTGTATTATCAAATTTATGTAAATAATCAAATGTCCTTTTCCCTCGTTGATCAAGCGCTTCTTTAACATTCTCTAACGGAGTAACAGTGCAGCCAAGTTGCTCAAACTGCTTAGGCTTCTTGTCGTCTGGTGGCAAATTACAATGCCAATATGGATTTAAATCAGTATTTTTAGAATAGTTGTAGAAACAATAAAGAGGAATTGCTCCACATTTTCGGGCATATTTTTCTAAAATGTGGATCTGACGTTCTGATTCTACTTTATGACCAAGAGATTTATAGTGAATGAATTTTTTATCAATCTTTTTTGCTTGAACGGCATAACGAAGATAGCCTATACTGCTATTCCCAATCCACCACTCCCAGTCAGTACCTTGATTTTTTTCATCATACTTAGCTGCTTTTATAACTTTGACTCCTGAATATTGAGACATAGCAATTTCCAGAAGATTTAGATCTGTTATTGTTTCTTCGCCCTGAGAAATTTTAAATTCCTCTGAATAGAGAATACGATGCCAAGTATAGGATGCTAGTTTCTCAAATAACTTTACTGAGTTCATGTTTAGAAATTCTCCTGTTTACAGAAATCACTGTTGAAGTAGTCTTAGATTTATTCTAAGCTAATTTTAACTGCAAAATTTTCTGTGAGTGAATCACATAGATACCTTGTGAGTTAATGATTAGAGAACAGCCACTATCAACATAGGGTTCGGTTTCGGGGAAGGTTTTCGTAATCATAATTTGTCCATTTAGTGCCTCAACTCTAGCAATACCTTCGTCAGTGGGAACGAATAGCCAATTAGCGATCGCACTGCCTCCATGAATATTCGTCAACCATGCAAGATCGCCTTTTTGAACAGCGAGAGTTGCCACTAACTCACCATTTGGACGCAATATAGAAACTCGATGGATGATTTTGCCTTGTTCTTGGGTGGCGGTGAAGAACCAGCAGATGTCATTGCTAAAGACGCAATTTGCATCAATTAGTTCTCCTTGAATTGGAGGAATTTGAACGCGATCGCAGATGCCAGACCGCTTAGCATCAAAGGTAAAGGCGACACTAAGACTGCCAGCTCGATAGAATCCAAAACCGAAGTTTTCACCAATCCAGAATTGAGTTTGTCCTTCGAGGATGTCACCGATGTATTCATTGCCTAGCTTGCCATCGCGTAATAATTGACCTCGATCGATCCAATAGCGAGAAAAGGAATTAGCTCGAATCAGAGCGGCGGCGATCGCTTGCGTTTGACCTTGAGAGATCGTAATTGCTTTGCCCTGTTTGGCAACGATTGTGGACTTACCAAAGATTGCGAATTGAATATTAGCATCAAGTTCTCCTGACAATAAAACTGCGTTGTCTTCGCGTTTAAATTCATGGTTAGCGTGATAGAGATAATTGAGAGAATTATTTTGCAAAGCGACCTGAAGAATTACGCCTTCGGTTTGGAATATATGGATACCCTGACACTTGCTCTCACTCCCTGTCCCTCTTCCAGAGCTAGAGGGGAGAATTGCGATTAAAGGCGTACAGATTGGGCAAGTATTCCTTAAATGCTCAATTCCACATTGTTGACACTTTTTCCATTGCATTGATGTAAGAAGTGAATGAGGGAAAATTCCGCGCCAATCTTTTTCAAAACAATTATGGAAATGGTCTAACAAATCATCGGATAAAACTTTGTAAGGAATTGCGGGTTTGGGATAACGGACATCGGGATTAAATATCGTAATCCTTTGGAGTGGTCTAGCACTGTGGGGAATCATTGCTGTTTGCGATTTGGGCTTGTATACGCCGCCGTAGGGATCGACATAGAGGAGGCTCTGCATCAGCATCACCGTGAAAGCGTACCAATCGGAATCAGGGTTGTGAGGACTGGTTAAAATCGGCTGATTAGCGTTGCGATCGCACAAGATTGGATCGACAAATCGCGCTGTAAACACCTGACAGGGAAACTGTCCAAATTGAAAGGAATCCGCATCAATGAGATTTACTTGATTTTGAGAAACCAATAAATTCAGGTCGTTAAAATCACCAATCGTGACATTCGCTTGATGGATTTTCAGAACTGTCTCATGCAAATCGTGAAATAAGCTAGTGACAAGGTGCTGAGAAATGCCGTTTGTGTTGCGATAATTGCGATCGCTATATTTCAATAGAGGTATCGTATTTTGCAAAAATGGCATTGCATAGCCTAGTATTGCGCCCTGTTTATCAGTAGCAAGAATTTCAGGCTTAATCACCTTCACTGGCAGATTTTGGGGAAAAGCAGGTAGTTTTTGTTGATGGATCGCTAATCTCGATTTTGCAGCTTGTTGCTCTTGTGGAAGTAACTGATAATCAGGATGATCGACGGTTTTAAATAATTTGAGAACTTTGCCATTCTTTAAGTCATAGATATCTGCTTCGCCTCCCTTACCGATCGCATTTTTGGGATTAACTTTAATTCGCTTCTGATTGAGATAAACTTCCATTTTAGAACACCAATTCTCTAGGGGGATTAGGGAGATATGGGAAGTGCAAATTTTGTCATAAATTCTTCTACAACTTGGCGAACTCTTGGTGTGAGGTAAGTAAAGACTTTTTCGGCGATCGCTTTTGGTAAGCCACCATAATAAGCTTCGGCTATGCCTCCTGTAATACAAGCTAGTGTATCGCTATCGCCTCCTAAAGAAATTGCATTCCGTATTGCATCTTCAAAATCAGTTGATTCTAGAAATGCGGTGATAGCCTGTGGAACAGTTCCTTGGCAAGACACATCAAATTTATAAGTTGGACGAATATCATCCAAGGATCGGCTCAAATCATAACCAAATGACTTGATAATCTCTGCTTTAATCTGCTCTTTGCTCTGACCCTGACGAGCCATGAAGACTGCAACTGCTGTTGCTTGCGCGCCTTTAATTCCTTCAGAATGATTATGTGTAACTTCCGCCGAGCGCTTTGCTTCGAGTAGAACTAAACCTAAATCTTCGTAGGCAAAGCCGATTGGACTAACTCGCATTGCTGAGCCATTTCCCCAGCTATTGTAAGGTTGCAGATCGTCAGATTGCATCCATTCTATAAAACGTCCACCATAACCTCTATTAGGATAACGCCGAGCATAGGTTTTAATATATTCGGCATAGTTACCTTGATGCATTAAGCAATCTGCTACCGCCACAGTTAACACCGTGTCATCAGTAAATCGGCATCCTTCACTAAAAAGAGGGAAGTCTTTGGATCGGTGATTGGAGACTTCATAAATCGAACCGATTATATCGCCAGCGATCGCGCCTAACATAATCCATACCTCTCTCTAAATTCTTCCACAACTTTACGCATATCAGCATCTAGATAGCTCAAGGCTTTGTCGGCGATATCTTTCGGTACGCCACCATAAAAAGCTTCAGCTATGCCACCTGTAATACAGGTCAGCGTATCACTATCACCACCAAGGGAAATCCCATTACGAATTGCATCTTCAAAACTATTTGATTCGAGAAAAGCGATGATTGCTTCAGGAACAGTTTCTTGACAGGATTCGTTAAATACATAAACATGGCGAATCTCATCTACAGTTCTATCTAAGTCATAGCCAAAAGATTTCGCGATCGCTGCTTTTATTTGCTCTTTACTCTGACCTTTACGTGCCATATAAATCGCCACAGCTGTTGCTTGCGCTCCCTTAATTCCTTCAGGGTGATTATGGGTAACTTCTGCCGATAGCTTAGATTCTGCAACAACCGATTTTAGGTCATCATAGGCAAAGCCAACAGCACTAACCCGCATTGCGGAACCATTACCCCAGCTATTGTACGGCTCCATACTTTCAGAATGAATCCACTGAGTAAATCTTCCACCATAGCTTCCTTTGACCTGTGGATATTGACGCGCATATTGTTTGATATATTCTCCATAGCTACTATTTCTCATTAAGCAATCAGCGACTGCGACTGTTAATACTGTGTCGTCTGTATAATTGCATCCTTCACTAAAAAGAGGGAAGTCTTTCGAGCGATGGTTGTTAAACTCATAAATGGAACCAACGATATCGCCAACAATCGCACCTAACATAATTATTACCTCTTTTTTCTAATTGCTACTAAAGTTGTGTCGTCAGATAAAACACCCGATTGCTTAATTAGCTCTCTTTGATTCCAATCAGGTTTGACATCTTCTCGATTGAGCATTGCTAGCTTACGACGTATGGCATCGGGATTTTTGAAATAGCGATCTTCTTCCCAAAATTGATTGATGTTTTCAACTTTTACTAAATCATCAATTCCATCTGTAGCAATCAGAATTGATTCTAATTCTAACGTTGGTAGGCAATCGCGGATCGCAAAACTCACAAACTCAGGACGATACAAACCATAGGCTAAATAGGGAGGTGCGTTATCGGGATAGGTGGGAATTTGATTGAGTTTTCCATTCATAGCGATTGTTCCATCTCCCATTGAGAAAGTGACAGTTTCACTTGGTGTTATCAGCACACCCACGATTGTAAACAATAGATAATCATTGACAAATTCCATCGCAAATTCCAGATCTCCCTGTGCGATCGCTACAAAGCCTTTCAACTTCTGTAATAAGTTTGTTTGAACGATATTCCAGAAATCTTGATTGCCAATCGCTAGGTCTTGATTAAGTAGATCGGCGATCGTCTCAATCACCATTCGCGCACCAAGTTTTGCTCCAACTTCGCTATGGTTACCGCTGCCACAGCCATCGCAGACTACTGCTGCCATAAATTGCGATCGTCTAACGACTCGAAAGGCATCCTGATTATTTTTGTTAGCAAGAACGTGATTGCGACCAATAATCGAACCACTGGCATAATTAAACCGATCGTATAGATCGGAAATTTGCAGCGATCTCAAATTAGAAAGTTCATCTTGTTCTTGCATGACGATATAGTGTATTAACTACACAAACTAATATAGTGTTATTTTTACACTATGTCAAGTACGATCAGAAAAAATTTACGAATTACGAATTACGAGTTGATAATTCGTAATTCGTAATTTGCAATTATCAATTACCCAATCTCCAAATGCACACCTACGAATACCCCCGACCTGCGCTCACAGTTGACTGCATCGTATTTGGACTAGATGCTCAACAAGAACTAAAAGTTATGCTGATTCAGCGAGATATTCCTCCATTTCAAGGTCAATGGGCGATTCCAGGCGGATTTGTACGAATTGATGAAACCCTTGAGGCGGCAGCTTTACGCGAACTTCGAGAGGAAACAGGAATTTATGACGTTTATTTAGAGCAACTATATACATTTGGTGATTTGGCTCGCGATCCCCGCGATCGCACTGTCACTGTTGCCTACTATGCCTTAATTAACCTAGTTGAGCAAAAAATCAAAGCCTCAACCGATGCGCGAGATGCTAGCTGGTTTCCGCTATCAAAGATCCCGAAATTAGCCTTCGATCATGACAAGATTTTAAAAACTGCGATCGCCAGATTGCGCGGAAAAATCCGTTATGAGCCAATTGGTTTTGAGCTATTAGCGACCAAATTTACACTTTCACAACTGCAAAAGCTCTACGAAACCGTATTAGACCATCCGCTTGATAAACGTAATTTCCGCAAAAAAATATTAAGTATGGAATTATTGATCGATTCGGGAGAAGTCGAGCAAGGTGTATCACATCGAGCTGCCAAACTTTATCAGTTTGATGAGTCCAAATACTTACAACTAAAACAAAATGGGTTTAATTTTGAAATCTAAACCTGCAATTCACAAGTATTGCCGAGCAACACATAATATTTGCAGACAACCAAGAAGATTTTGTTGAAAGTGCTGTAAAGTAACACTTTCAATAAAAGTGCTCACTCTTATTTCAGTGCAAATAGCTGCATACGATCGCTAATTTAGCGATCGTATGCAGAGTATTACCGTTACGATGTATAGATGGTATTTATCTGCTTACTAGCCCACCTCTAAGACAAACTCTATGTATAAAAGGGAATTTAAGCTTCCAAGTCAATATATAAACAATTTCTACGATGGTTCAATTTACGATCTTGTTTTTCTCGACTTAGAATGGTGTCGCGATTTTCATAAAGATGGATTAGTACAAAAAATTTTTGGATACACACTTACGCGCATTTTAGAAGATAGTAATGAACAGTACATAAAAATTCAATTTATCGAATCAAGTACGCAAGAGAAGAAAATAATTCAAGACATATTAAATGATTTGCAAAGCTTACAAGGTAAATATTTCGTTGGTTATGGTCTATCAACGAGCGATATGTTCTGCTTACGTCAAAGAATAGATGCTTTAGATTTTATTCCTAAAGTCGAAAGTATTAGAATTCTTGATTTACAGAGAACAAGTCAGCGCACTGATTTAAATCAAGGCTTAAATAATCTATTTGCATATTTAGGGATTCCTATCTATAAAAGAATTAAGGGATACTACGTGTTTCGGAACGGTATTAAGGTATTAAGAAAAGAAAAAGGTTATGAAACGATTCTTAATGAGATTTATGAATATTGTTTAGAAGATGCTGAAAACTATTTTCATATAATTAGTAATTGGCAGACTCAATTCCCTTTAGTCGATCGCAATAAACACCAAACAATTAATCTAAAAATCGATCCGCGATCGGAGCAAAGGATCAAGTCTAGACAAGGTGGTGCATTGCAAAGACCTTCTTAGGGAAAAACAAGTATAACGAGTTTCATTTTGCCGTAGGCAAAATGAAACTCAAAACCCTTACTCTGATTGTTTTTTGTTTTGCAAATGAGTACACACTCATTTGCAAAACGCTATAACTCTAATAGGACTTAATAAGGAAGAGATTTTTGATGGCGCGGCTTCGCCGCGCCATCAAAAATCTAAATTGAAGAACCCTAATTGGCAGAAAACCCCGTTAAAGCTTCCCGAGCAAAATCCCAAAATAGAACTGACTCTGACTGAAATTCTCTACCTGATGCGTACCCCTGTAAAATTATTTGTTGATTGTCTTGAACTTCTCCAACTACTGCACATGCTAAACTTTGAGCCTGAAATAGGCTCTGTACTGCTTCCACCTTGTCAGGACGAACGCTCAATAGGAATCCATAACTAGGAAAAGAAATCAGCCATCGCTCTAGATCGATATTCTCAGGACAAGGAATATTATCTAAATTCAAAATTGCACCACAGTTAGAAGTCTCCATGAACATCAATAATGTACCGATAATCCCACCCATACTGATATCTTTAGCAGCATCACATAGTTCTGATTTTGCTAGGTAAGGCAAAATTGATAAATTCTCTCGTAGTTGAATCGGATTGGCAGTAGTAGCAGCATTCCAAAATGGATAATCGGGATGAAATTTACCACGCATATCGATCGCTACTAGTAACAGATCATTGGGCTGAGCATTGAAACTGGTGAGCAAATTTTGAGCGCGTCCAAGGATGGCTACAGATAGAGCATTATAGATACTACGACAGTTTGTATGACCGCCCACAATTGGAACTTGATACGCGATCGCGGCGGCTTTCATACCTGCTAAAAGTTCTTGAATTGAGTCTGGAGAGCGACTCCAGAGCGTATCGACGATCGCGATCGGATAGCCACCCATCGAATAAATATCACTGACATTGACCATTACCGAACACCAACCCGCAAACCAAGGATCGGTTTCAATTAGTTGCGGTAGCATTCCTTCGGCAGCTAGTAACAAGTAACCATCGCGATCGGGAATCGCTGCACAGTCATCACCTAAGAGAATATTATCCGTATTCCATCGATCGCCTAGTCCTCTTGCCGCAATCTGGATATCCTGCTTATGCAAGATGCCCATAGATTGCCTGAGTTTAGCTGCAAGGTCAGCGAGCATTTAGGAAGCCTCGCAGATTTGTGGTAAGAATGTGGGACGAACTTCATCGCTGGGGGGATAAAAATTGAGATCGGCTTCCATAAAATGATGTGGACGATCGCAGATGGTCATTTCTTTCAGAGATGCCCAATGTAGGCGTTGGAAAAACCGCACATTTTGGATTTGGACTGTGGCTAAGAAGCGATCGCATCCCCATGTATTCGCAGTAGTGACAGCTTTATAAATCAAGCCCTTCCCAATCTGCCAACCCCGTCGATAGTCTTTATGGGTTCCTAATCTACCGCCGTACCAGATTCCTTTCTCGGTTTCGTAAATTCTGACCACGCCTACGACTCGATCGGTCTCTGTCTCGATCGCCACAATCGGATAGGCGATCACATCAATATCATCGACATCATTCTCTTCAAATACATACTGCTCCTCTACAAAAATTGCTTTTCGTAAATCAAAGTATGCATCGATTTCCTGACGAGTGGAGGCTAGTTTGAAAATGTAAGAAGGAGTAGTCATTATGATTATTTCTATTTTGCAAATTTTCTTGTTCCCTTCTACCGATAGGCTAACGTGTACACACAAATTATCAGCTATATCGTTACTTGCTAAAGATCCCCCTCAATCCCCCTTAAAAAGGGGGAAGAATATAATTCTCCCTCCTTTTTAAGGGGGGCTGGGGGGATCTACACTCTAAAACGTAGACAGAAATTGCATATACACAGCATCTACCGATAGGAGAGGTGATATGGGATAGTGTTATTCAAAGAGAGAAAGCGCTGAACATGCTCCACACTTTGCACATCCAGCTTTAATATCTGCTGAGGACATATGCGATCGCTTCAGCAAAGCTCCTACTTGCTCATAAACAGCAAACATAAACTCAGTTGTTGGTGCGGGATGATTGGCGAGAGGCGTACCGCTAATTGGCACAAAGGGAACGACAAAAGGATAGACTCCGATTTTGATTAGGCGATCGCAAGTTTCGACCAATGTTTCTAAACTATCGCCTAGACCAGCTAATAGATATGTACTGACCTGCCCCCAGCCAAATACTTTCACGGCTGCTGCGAACGCCTCGAAATAATATTCAAGCGGAACACTAGCTTTGCCAGCCATGATTTTGGCACGAACTTGGGGATCGGCGGCTTCGAGATGCATTCCTAAAGTATCAACACCAGCATTTTTCATGCGCTCGAACCAGATAAAATCATCGGGCGGTTCGCATTGGGCTTGGATTGGAATATCTACTTTCGCTTTGATCGCCTTAGCGCATTCTGTTAAATACGCAGCACCGCGATCGCTAGTATTTGGCGTTCCTGTCGTCATCACCATATTTTTTACGCCATCAAGACTTACTGCTGCCTCAACGACTTCGGCAAGTTGAGCAGGAGTTTTGCGAGCGATCGTTCGACCCGCTTCTAGAGATTGTCCGATCGCACAAAATTGACAAGAAGTGTCGGTATTGTTATAGCGCATACAGGTTTGTAAAACCGTTGTCGCGAGGACATCATGGCTGTGCAATAGAGCGATTTTCCAATAGGGGATGCCATCGCTAGTGGTGAGTTCGTAAAACTGAGGAGATTTAGGAAAAGAAATTGGCGCGATCGCTTGTTCTTCTAATTCCAAAATCATCTCTTCCATACCCTGATTCATATTTACAGAATAGGGAGACTGCGCTGCCGAACTATTGAAAACTGGAACCATTACCGTCGTTCCATCTATGGCGATCGCCTTGTGATCGGAGGGACCAGCACCGCCTTTACGGGCGTTTGCACCAATTTGGCGATCGACTAGTTGCAAACCCTTAGTCTGTAATTCGGTAATTAATTGCTGTTTATTCATTAAGGATGATGCTCCCATCGAGACTTTTGATCGGGTGCAGACAAGGGGCTTAAGCCCCTTGTTTATGGCTGAGAATCTGCGTAATCTTTTAATCTGTATTCAAACAGAGGCGCAATCATTTCCTTATCTCCATTTTTTATCTGAAATCCTGAAAATGGCTCAGCATTCAGATGTGCTTGCAATAGATCGGGACGGGCATAATGTCCAACGGAATCCATCATCCGCTTGCGCTTGGTAATCAGTGAGAAATCTAAATCAGCGATTGCCATACCTTCACCATCAGTGATCGGCGGACATAGATGATTTCCTTCTGGCCCAATAATTGCTGTGTTGCAGCCACCACTCAACGCCTTTTGCAGCTTCTCATCACTAGTGATTTGACTCACCTGTTCTGCTGACAGCCAACCTGTGGAGTTGATCACAAAGCAGCCAGACTCCAGCGCATGATGTCGAATTGTGACTTCAATTTGGTCAGCGAAAATCTGACCGACTAGAGAACCAGGAAATTGAGCGCAATGGATTTGTTCGTGTTGTGACATCAACGCAAATCTAGCGAGAGGATTGTAATGTTCCCAACAAGCAAGAGCGCCAACCTTCCCAACCGCAGTATCTACTACCTTCAAACCAGCACCGTCACCCTGTCCCCAGACCATACGCTCGTGGTAAGTGGGGGTGATTTTGCGACGCTTTAGCAATAGCGAACCATCAGCGTCGAAAATCAATTGCGTATTATAGAGAGAACCACCGTCCCGCTCATTTACACCTAATATCACAACGATGCTGTGCGATCGCGCTGCTTGGCTGACAGCTTCAGTAACAGGGCTAGGAACAACAACAGCTTCTTCATAAAGTCGCATGTGTTCTTTTCCCATTAGTACTGGTGGCTGCACGAAGGAAAAGTAGGGATAGTAAGGAACGAAAGTCTCAGGAAAGACAACGATCTGAGCGCCTTCTTTTGCAGCTTTCGCGATCGCTTGCAATACTTTCTCGGTCGTACCATCGCGGCTGAACAAAACAGGACTAATTTGGATAGCAGCCGCTCTAACTTTGCGTGAGTAATCCACGATTTATTAAGTTCCTAAAGAGTCCAAGTATCTAAAATAAAGGCGTTATCCTTACGGTGCAAAAGAATGATATCTAAAACATCAAGAGGACTGATGGGACGAATACCGGGAATGAGGGAAGGTTCGCCATGTCCATAAAGAGCTTGTAGCGCAAAGCGACAGGCATATACTTTGCCACCTTCAGACATAAACTTCGAGATTTGATCGTTAAAATTTTGATGACCGGGGAAAGCAGCATCACCTAATTTAGGAAAGCCACGCTGTACGCCTAGAGTCACACCAGGACCATAGAGCAAAATCGAAGTCTCAAAACCTTTCCGAAGTAAGCGGGTGGCTTGCAAGAGGTTTACAAAACCGATTGAACCTTCAAAAGCGACAGTATGGAATGTGACAAGGGCTTTCTCCCCTGGTTCGGCTTTGACATCCTCAAATACTTTCTCTTCATAATTGACAAAGAAATCGCCAGTCTGATGAGCGGGAGTAGTTACTTCAGGCATTATTTTTCCTCAAAAAGCTGAATGGAATTGTACTGTCGATAAATCTCTGTGAGCTAAAGGCTAATAGCTTTAAGCTGAACTTAAAGCCAGATTACGTGCTAGACAAGCTTCTATTTTGTATCTCTGGTTACGAAAAAGAGAACTCTATCTTTATCAATAGGAATGCGATCGTCAGCTTTCAAAAAACTATCAAATTGCGATCGCCCACCTATCTAAATCAATAGGTGTCACGAACCTAGGAGGAACTCATTAACTACAGTCCAATCGCTCACATGGGCAACCTTGCGTCGAGCCATGATGTAATCAGCGAGGTAAGTCGCATCTCTAGCAATTCCCGAAAATCTGCCTGAACCCCATGTGTAGAGCCAAGGTAGACCCAAGAAATAAAGTCCTTTGACTTCAGTTACACCGCGATCGTGCCCTGGGTAGCCCTTACCATCAAAGACAGGAATCTCGATCCAACTAAAATCTGATTTAAATCCAGTACACCAGATGACGGTACTGATGTTTGCCTCAGCCAAATCCAGATCGGTAATATCCATCTCTGGTTGCCAAACAGGTTGATATGGTGGTTCTATCGGTGCTTCGATCTGATTTTTGGCAATGAAGTTATCAATAGTTTTCTTAATGCTTTCAGAAACAGCATCCGCACCATCCAGATTTTGTCGGAGGTCGCTAAAAAATTCCAACTTATTGCTAGCGATATTTTTCAATCTGCCATGTAGTTGCATTCCTTCTAGAGCAAAGCGGCGCAAATCAATTTCTCGTCCACCATCGCGTCCAGTCAGATAATGATTAGCTTTAGCTCTCACTTTCTCTTTTTGCGGATGTTGATCAATCGATAAATCGTAATATCCCATCAGATCCAGCCATTCCACAGCGTCCTTCCCACGATAGCGACGTGGCGATCGCGGTGCACTGCCGACGCATAAATGAACTTTACGTCCTGCCAGATGCAAATCTTCAGCAATTTGACAGCCAGATTGCCCTGTGCCGATCACTAGAACTGCACCATCGGGTAAAGATTCAGGATTTTTGTATTTGGAGGAATGAACTTGCAAAATACGTTCTGGTAAGCGCTCGGCAATCTGAGGAATCTTTGGCTGATGATAAGCACCTGAGGCAACCACTACCTGCTCAGCAGTGTAGTCGCCGATGGTTGTCTGCACTTCAAACAGACCGCGATCGCCTCTTCTCAAATTAAGCACTTCCACACCTTCCTGAATCGGTGGATTAAAGGATCGGGCGTAACTTTCAATATATTGAACTATTTCATCTTTTTTGATAAAACCTTCTGGCTCTTTCCCTTGATAATGATATCCAGGAAGCTGACATTGCCAATTGGGAGTTACCAAGCAAAAGGAGTCCCAACGTTGCGATCGCCATGCATTAGCGATCTGATTTTTCTCAAAAATAATATGATCTAACCCTCTTTCCTTTAGGCAATAGCTTATGGATAGACCTGCCTGACCACCGCCAACAATTACAACGGGATAGTGATTTGTCATTGGCTAATTTCTTCTTTATTGCTTAGAATGATTTGAGATTAAGTGCTAGCCAAACTGTAATTTTGTATTCCTAACTACGAAACTTCTAAGTCTAGTGATAACGCTAGGGATGGAAGATATATCCATGATTTTGAGGCGATCGCTGTTCGCACTTCTAACTAAATCAATAGTGTAAAAAGTATCTATAGCAATATATAAAACCCAAAGGATGAGTGTCAGCGTGAAGTGCCGCCACTCATCCTTTGGGTTTTATGTCCTAGATATCTCTTGCGTTGCTATAAATCTAAAATCTAAAGATGGCGAAAAGTGCAGTCTTTAGATTTTAGGTTTCCTGTGGTGATAACCGAGACAGCAAATCTCCTCTACTTTTCTATACCTAAACAGGCTAGGATACATATATACACAGTAAGTAATGCGATCATCAGGAACTAACAATGGTAGAACGTCCTATCAAAAAAGCAGACCGTCAGCCAAGCTCAGAAGCTATCGAAAGCACACCCAGCGCTAAACGGTCTGATGACTCCGACAAAAAACGTTCTACCCGTAGCGGCGGCAAAGACAAAAGAGATAAAAGAGGCTCCCGCGACGAAGAAGTAAAGCAACCTGTAAATCTCGCTTTAGTGAGAGGACCCAAGCCTACTAAACCTCAGCCGATTGTTGAAGAAGTTATTGCTGAAGTATCTGAAGAAATTGCACCTGAAGAAGTTGCATCTGAAGAAGCAACCGAAGCATAAGGACTTCGTTGTAAAGTAAGGAACCGATTTTTGATGGCGCGGCTTCGCCGCGCCATCAAAAATCGGTTCCTTATTAAATTGCATAACCCTAATTAAAATAAAGGAGGCGCTTTGCGCCTCCTTTATTTTGTTGAGCGTGTTAGTAAGCCTTGACTGGGACTAAAAACCAACGCCAATAAAAACAAAGCTAGAACCGCTAAGACGATCGCAGGGCCTGAAGGCAAATTTAGATAATAACTGGCATATAAGCCGATCGCACTTGCCAAAACCCCTAAACCAGATCCCACAAAAATCATCTGGTGCAATTCCTTGACTAATAAGTAGGCAGTAATCGCGGGACCAACTAATAGGGATACCACCAGCACCACGCCCATAGTCTGCATACTGGCAATAATCGTCAAAGTCACCCCTGCCATCAATGCTAAATAGATCGAGTTAACGGGCAGTCCCAACGCTTGTGCCCCAATCCGATCGAAGGTGTAAAACAGTAATTGCTTATAAAACATGGCGATCGCGGTTAACACGATCGCCGTAATTATCCCTGCTCGGATCGTATCGGTTTGGGAAACGCTAAGAATATCGCCAAATAAAAAGCCATGCAGATCGATTTTGATTTTCAGCAACGAAATTAGCAAAATGCCGATCGCAAAGAAACTAGAAGAGGTTAGCGCCATCGCCGCATCGACTTTGACGCGAGTTTGCGATCGCAACCATGCAATCAAAAAGGCGCTACCAATACCCGATACAAATGCGCCGATCGCCACATCAATGCGCAAAAAAAAGGCGATCGCCATCCCCGGCATCACCGTATGGGTCATCACATCTCCCAACAAAGCCATGCGTTGCACGATCAAAAAGCAGCCGATCGCGGGACAAATAATTCCCGCTAAACCACCTGCAATCAAGGCATTTCGCATAAATTCTAAAGCAAGTGGCTCAGTGATCCATTGCCAGATGGGAAATTGGGTAAGGTTTATCATACCTAATATTTTATAAACTTATTGTCTTTGTATCGCAATGTAAGTTTTGCGTAGGACATAAAACCCAAATAAATAGAGGCGGTGCTTTTCACCGCCTCTATTTATTTGGGTTTTGATTTGTCCTAGATATCTCTTTCATTGTTATAAAAATTGTTGTTTTCAGTGCCTACGACGCTGAAAACAACAAAATCGTTTTCATAATGAGAATTACTGTGACTGATTACATCGCTTTTTCTAATCGCCGTTCAATTGCAAAATTGCCATAAACGCTGCTTGCGGAACTTCTACAGTACCAATTGACTTCATGCGTTTCTTGCCTTTCTTTTGCTTCTCCAATAGCTTCTTCTTCCGTGAAATATCGCCACCATAGCATTTGCTGAGAACATTCTTTCTCAATGCCGAAATATTCTCCCGCGCCAAAATTTTAGAACCGATCGCCGCTTGAATGGGAATTTGAAACTGTTGGCGTGGAATTAGCTCTCTCAGCTTAGATACCAATGCCCGACCGACATTGTAAGACTTGTCGCGATGAACAATACAAGCCAAAGCATCAACTGGCTCTTCATTTACCAAGATATCAACTAACACCAAGTCATTAGGACGATAGCCAATAACTTGATATTCCATACTGGCATAACCCTTAGTTCGTGATTTCATCTGATCGAAGAAATCAGTTACCATTTCTGCTAATGGAAGTTCATAGATTAGAGTTGCACGTTCAGTGGTGATATATTTTGTATCAACAAATACGCCACGTCTTGCCACACATAGCTCCATCAAAGTACCAATATAGGATTGAGGAGTCATAATCTCTAACTTGACATAGGGTTCCTCAATCTCTTTTCTTGAATTTGGTGGTGGTAATTCACTGGGATTATCGATCATTAAGATCTCATCGGTATTTGTTGTGACTCGATAAATTACCGATGGTGCAGTCACAATTAGATCGAGGTTATATTCACGTTCGAGTCTTTCCTGCACGATTTCCATGTGTAGCATTCCCAAAAATCCACAACGAAAACCGAATCCCATCGCATTTGATGTTTCAGGTTCATAATTTAGAGCAGCATCGTTAAGTTTGAGCTTCGTTAAAGCTTCACGTAATTCCTCGAACTGATCTGCGTCAGTGGGGAACATACCGCAGAAGACCATTGGTTTGGCTTCTTCATAGCCAGGAAAAGGTTCTGGAGCCGAGTCGATCGCTGAAGTAATCGTGTCTCCAACCCGCGCATGGGCAACCATCTTGATCGCTGCCGCCAGATAACCCACCTCACCCGCATGTAATTCATCAACTTGGATTTGTCCAGGGGCAAGGACACCTAGCTCATCGATTACATATTCTTGACCCGAAGCCATGAATTTAACGCGATCGCCTTTTTTGACCGTGCCATCCATTACCCGAAAATAGACGATCACCCCGCGATAGGCATCGTAATAACTATCAAAAATTAAAGCCCTTAGAGGTTGATCGACCGTATCCTTTGGTGCAGGTACTTGCAATACGATCGCCTCAAGGATCTCCCGAATCCCGACACCCATTTTCGCCGATGCCCGAATTGCGTCCGAGCAGTCTAAGCCGATTAACTGCTCAATTTCATTGGCAATGCGTTCGGGATCTGCACCAGGTAAATCGATTTTATTTAGTACGGGGACAATCTCTAGATCATTGGCTAATGCTAAATAGACATTAGCGAGAGTTTGCGCTTCTACACCCTGTGATGCGTCCACCACGAGCAAAGCCCCTTCACAAGCCGCCAAACTACGAGATACCTCATAGGAAAAATCCACATGTCCAGGAGTATCGATCAAATTGATCGTGTATTCTTCACCATTGAGCGCTTTGTAGTTCATCCTTGCTGCTTGCAGCTTAATCGTGATTCCCCGCTCTCGCTCCAAATCCATATTGTCGAGAAATTGCGCTTTCATATCTCGATCCGCAACCGTGCCTGTAAATTGCAGCAAGCGATCGGCAAGCGTGGACTTACCATGATCGATATGGGCAATGATTGAAAAGTTACGAATGCGAGAGACGGGTACGTTGGTCATAGTTCAAAACATTATGGGGCAAAACATGGTGTGCAAAAGACTGCGAAACTATTCGATCCTACCTTAAAGTAAAGTAGTGTAAAGAACTGTAAGCTTGCTAATCATCTAAATATAGAAATCCTAAATCATTTATAAAGAAAACCAAGGAGCTTCAGCCTCTTAATTATGAGCTTGAAGTTCTCACGATTCATTTAGGATTGCCATACACAAAAAATTATTTTTAAATTAGTATTTAAAGTGTTTTTTAGAGTTAACGTACAAGAGCTAGTAAACTGAATGAGATTTTGCCAAAGTTTGCGAGTTAAGTTCGCTGACTTCTCATATTACTAGTTGTATGAGTAATAATAGCTATAGTAGTTTCATTTAAAATTGAAACATACTCGCTAGCCTGCTCATCAGGGATAGCTACGCGCTTCTAAGATTAACTATGGTCAATGTAATTCAGTCAATGTAATTCAACCTAGCAAAAGATAGGAAGCAACTTCTATGTAAATTCAATTTCATCGTGTACAACAGTTACGCAGGGCAGAGTAAGCAATGAGTATAAGCAATCGAGTTCGACTTTATGAACTTTCACGAGAGCTAGACCTTGACACCAAAGATGTCATCGCGGTGTGTGAGGAATTAAATATAGTTGTCAAAAGTCATAGTAGTACGATTACAGAATCAGAGGCGGAAATGGTGCGAGCCAAAGCCCCTCAACATTATCCTAAAACTGCCGACCTAAAAGCTCCTGATAAGAAAGCTGGGGTGGCGACAAAGACCAAAGAATCTGAAGCTCGTATTGCTAAGCAGCAAATCCTTGCCGTCAGTAAGCCAACTATTCGGCTCACCTCTCCACCTGTCTCTGCTAATGTAGGAGCTATAGCTCCAAACAATCCACCAAATGCGACGATCTCTGAGCCTAGCTCAGAACCCTCTGCTAAAACTGCTGTTGTTAATCCTCCCTCGCCCATGCCCTCTGCTTCCTCATTAGTTAAGCCTCCCAGTCGTCCTTCTATCCTAGATGGCGAAATTCCCAAGATCGAAACCACCCCTGCGCCCAAAATTGAATTGACCTCAGAAACAGCATTGACCTCACCTGTAAATCCCCAAGCGATCAAAGAAACTCAAACAGTTTCGCAATCAGAGCCTAAGGCAGAATTAATTGTGCCCACAGTTCCACCCCAATCATCTAGTAAGGCTACCGTGCCTAATTCTGCGAAAGTTGGCGGCGAGGCGATGAATGTTTCGGTCGGCTCACCTGCAAACGTGAATGCTCCTAAAGAACAAGCACCACGCAAAGAGTCCCCCAAAGCAGATCGTTCACTATTGGAAAAAGCAGAGCGTCCGCTTGTACCAAAGCAATCTTTGGTAAGCGTATCACCTCCACAAGTCAAGTTAAACAAGCCTGTTGCTCCAGAACGTCCTAAGCCTGCTGTTACAGTCTCTCCAAAACAACCTGTCGCGCCTAAAGCCCCAGCAGAAAAACCCTCAGACGAGTCAAGAGTAAACGCTAGAGCCAATCAGAGTAAATCTGAACAGGTAAAAGGGGAGCAGCCAAAAAGCGATCTCAAAGTTGGTAATGATGTTGCTGGTAATAGTCCTGCCGCAACTCCGAAAAATGAAGTTGTCAAGACAAACAAGCCTGAAAGACCAAAGCTGAATAAGCCTGTCGAACAACCCACGGTGCCTGCTGGCGGCAGACCACAAAGTCGTGGTCCCAAACTAGTTAAAGATTCGGTACTGATTGAGCGGGGGATCACAGCTCCAACCGAACCACCGCACAATTTGCGTCCGCCGATGCCCACCCTGATGCGTGCGCCTGAGAAGCCCGTAATTGCTGATAAGAGCGGCAAGAAACCTGAAGTTGCGGGGGGATTCAATCCTAATTTGCCTGAGCTTTTAGAAAAACCAACCCTGCCTAATAAGGCTAGTAAGCGTAAGGGTAAATCTAAAGAAGAAGAAGAAAAGGATTTACTGGAACTTAAAGAAAAGAACCGCCTGAATAAGCCTAAGCGCTATTTGCGTGACTTTGATGATGAAGATGATGATGCTGCTGACCTTGAAGCTGCTGCTGAGCTAGCTCAGATCAGTCTGTCTTTGGCACGTCCTACAGCACGTCCTAAAGCAGCAACTGTGCCATCGAAGCCAACTATGGCTGCCGATATCAAGCCAACACAGCCCAAGAAAAAATCAGCACCAAGTCGCGATCGCCGTCATCAGCAAGTCGAAGTCATTCCCGAAAAACCAACCTCAGTCGAAATTACTGAGGGCATGACCGTTGCCGTACTAGCTAATCGTTTGGCACTTTCGGAGACAGAGGTGATTCGCACCCTGTTTATGAAAGGCATCATGGCAAATATCAACCAAACATTGGATGTGGGCACATCCAAGATGGTGGCGGCTGAGCTAGGTTATGAAGTCCATGCCCCTGAGATTATTGAGCTTGCGGTCAAGACCGAGATGATCGAATCTGGTGACCTTGATAAGCTACAACGTCGTCCTCCAGTTGTGACGATCATGGGTCACGTTGACCATGGTAAGACCACATTGCTTGATGCAATTCGGAAGAGTAAGGTTGCTCAAGGCGAAGCGGGTGGTATTACTCAGCATATCGGTGCATACCACGTTGATGTTGAACATAACGGACAAAAACAACAGATTGTCTTCCTTGACACTCCCGGTCACGAAGCCTTTACCGCCATGCGAGCGCGTGGTACTAAGGTTACTGACATTGCTGTACTTGTAGTTGCTGCCGATGATGGTGTCCAGCCACAAACCATTGAAGCAATCAGCCATGCTCGCGCAGCGAAAGTGCCAATTGTTGTTGCTATTAATAAGGTTGACAAGGTTGAAGCTCAGCCCGATCGCATCCGCCAAGAGTTAACAGAATACTCACTGGTTGCTGAAGAATGGGGCGGCGACACCATCATGGTTCCCGTTAGTGCAATTCGCCGCGAAAATCTTGATACCTTGCTAGAAATGATCTTGCTGGTTGCTGAAGTCGAAGATTTACAGGCGAACCCCAACCGTACTGCTAAGGGTACGGTCATCGAAGCTCACCTTGATAAGGCGAAGGGGCCAGTTGCCACATTGCTTGTCCAAAATGGTACATTGCGTGTTGGCGATATCTTCGTTGCTGGTGCTGCCTTTGGTAAAGTTCGAGCGATGGTGGACGATCGCGGCGCTCGTGTCGGTCAGGCTTCACCATCCTTTGCGGTGGAAGTCCTCGGTCTGGGAGATGTCCCTGCGGCAGGTGATGAGTTTGAAGTCTATCTTGACGAAAAACTTGCCCGTGCGATCGCCGACCAGCGAACGATGGATCAACGTCAAACTCGATTGGTACAGGCGATGGCTTCCCGTCGTGTCACCCTTGGTACTTTGTCCGAGAAGGTCAAGGAAGGGGATCTCAAGGAACTCAATATTATTCTCAAGGCGGACGTACAAGGTTCTCTCGAAGCAATTCTTGGAGCTTTGGCTCAACTGCCTCAGCGCGAAGTCCAATTGCGTATTCTCTTATCGGCTCCTGGTGAAATCACCGAAAACGATATCAGTTTGGCGGCAGCTAGCTCGGCTGTAGTCTTGGGCTTTAATACGACGATGGCTCCAGGGGCTAGACAGGCTGCTGATGAGATGGGTGTTGACTTCCGCGATTACAACGTCATCTATAAGCTCTTGGAAGATATCCAAGATGCGATGGAAGGCTTGCTGGATCCTGAAATGATTGAGGAATACCTTGGTCAGGCTGAGGTTCGTGCCATCTTTACGATTGGTAAGGGTGCTGTGGCTGGTTGTTATGTCCAGAATGGTAAGTTGCTCCGTAACTGCAATGTCCGCGTCAAACGTGGCAATGAAGTTGTGCATTCTGCCGTGCTGGAATCTCTCAGAAGGGTCAAGGATGATGCTAAAGAAGTCGCCTCTGGTTTTGAGTGCGGTGTCTCACTAGCGAAGTTCTCGACATGGAAAGAGGGCGATATTATCGAAGCCTTCCGCATGGTCACTAAGCGTCGTACGCTAGCTACTTCGTAGCAGAACCAATAAAAAAGCGTCCCTAGGGGCGCTTTTTTATTGGTTTGAAAATATTTTCAGGTAAAAGTTATTGATTGAGACCTAATTCTCCCCTCAAATACTTCTGAATTATAGGTTGAGCTTCACCAATGACTTCATTAATTAGGTTTACATGAGATGGATTATATCGATCAAATGAATAAAATCCTATCGGAGAAACGCCCAAAAAGTTTTCTAAGACTTCTTTTAACTCTTGACCTTCCACTTTTCCATGAGCAGCAAAATTTCTAGTATTTCTAAATTTTTTCTCAAGTCCTTTGTTAGTAAATAATTCCTTTAAACGGTTTTCCGATGTTTTATTGATATATTCATACAGAGAATATAAAGTAACAAAGTGTAGAACTGGATCGCTATTTAGATTCTCAAGACTTAAAAATCTATCAAAGTATTCATCGATATTATCTTTTTGGATTTCTAAGACTTCACAAACTTTTTGCAGAGGTATATTTCTGGGAAACCCAAGAAATGACATTTCACACCCTATTTCACATATTGTTGCAGCAGGTTGAAATATCTTATTTCCCGTTTCACAATCTAACACTTCAATATCGTAAATATTAGATTGATGACGATTTCTTTCGAATGGTGTATATCTACGCTGATTTTATAAATCCATGAAAGCAAATTGCAACCGATTTAAAGATTTAATGACTACTTTTAATGACTTTTGCTTGAAAGCATCAATATTAATTTCTTCTTGATAATGTTCAGTTTTATAAAAAAATGCATCAAGTTTTCCTTCCTCTCGAAGTCTTACTGAAATCTGGAAATCATTAATCTCAAAGAGTTTTACAAGCCCTTCATTATCCAGTAACGCATCCTTTATATAAAGTTCTCGCAAAATTGAATCAGGAGGTAATCCGTAAGAAAGAATGTAGCAATACTTCTTTTTGGAGGCTAGCATTTTAAAATAAATGATTATTTTTAGATGTTAATACTATTGTTATTTTAGACGCGTTTATACTGAAACAAACAAAAAATGTTAGCCGCTAATATTTTGCAATGAATATTCTAGAAGGTTAATATCATGTATAAATTCATAAATTGAGATGGGCGATCGCAATGGCTACTTATCTCAAAGTTTACGATCTGTGTTGCTCAAATTGCATCACAGCTAATGCTCACAACTATATGAACAATACACTACCTATTAACTAGCGATCACCATTGAAGAAAGCTCTTAATAAATAATATGACTATCACCGTCACCATCCCCGAAGCCAGTCAACAATTTTCTCAACTAATGGGACAAGTCCTGCTTGGCGAAGAAATCATCATCTGTGAAAACGGCATAGCAGTAGCCACAATCACACCTAGCAAAAAGAAACGTCAACCTCGCTTAGCAGGACAAGACAAGGGCAAAATTTTTATCGCTCCCGACTTTAATGCTCCATTACCCGATGAAATTCTTGCTGAATTTCTAGGCTAATAGGCATGAAGATATTACTTGATACCCATACCTTTCTTTGGTGGGTTGCTGATGATCCACAAATATCTGTCAATGCCAAAGACATCATTAGCGATCCAAATAACGAAATTTACTTTAGCGTTGTCAGTGCTTGGGAAATTATTATCAAAGTTGGTACTGGAAAACTTTCTCTATCTGAACCACCAGAAATCTATATTCCCAGTCGTATTGCCTCTAATCAGTTTGAGATCCTCCCCGTCCAGATGTCTCACATTTTAAGAATTAACAGTTTACCTAACTTCCATAAAGATCCATTCGATCGCCTATTGATTGCCCAAAGTTTAGTTGAAGACTTATCGCTGATAACAGTAGATGGTGCGATCTCACAGTATCCCATCAAAACTATCTGGTGATTTATCAACGTTTAGAAATAGGCAATTATATTTTTTAGACGATCGCTTGCAATTTCATTTCCAAATTAAATATTTCAGCGAAGGTTTGCGCGATCGCCTTAGTTATAATTAACGAGTGATACTTGGCGATCGCAGAAGCGTTGGTAACAAGAGGCTAAAGCAATGACTTTAAAAGAATTACAACCCCAGTTACTTGCTCTTTCCTCGGTAGAAAAAGCCCAAGCAATTCAATTTTTACTTCAAAATCTTAGCTATAACTTACAAGGGATCGAAAAAACGGCGGGCGTATGTGGTGGTGATGCTTGTATTCGTAGCACGCGCATTCCCGTATGGCTCCTAGTCAGTTATCGCCAGCAAGGAACGAGCGACGCAAAAATCTTAGACGCATATCCTTCTTTAACAGCGATCGATTTAGCCAATGCGTGGATGTATGCGGAATCCCATCCCGAAGAAATTGAAATAGCTATTCGTAGAAATGAGGAAGATTAGCGAATGGCTCGATTTTATGCTGATGAACAGTTTCCATTGCCTGTTGTGAGAATTTTGAGAAGCTTAGGACATAATATTTTAACTGTCCAAGAGGCAAACAAAGCTGAACAGAAAATTCCTGACAATGAGGTTCTAGCTTATGCCATCAGTTTAGATCGTGCTGTCCTCACCCTTAATCGTCATGATTTTATTCGCTTACACAAACAAAATCCACAGCATCAAGGCATCGTTATTTGTAAAAGCAATTCTGACTGGGAGCAAATCGCGCAAAGAATCCATGAAACAGTTACAGCTTTTGCATCTCTTTCAGGACAGCTTGTAAGGGTTAATCGACAAAAATAACAAACAAATTTCTCTGTCATGCGATCGCTTGCAATTTTATTTCCAAATCAAATATTTCAGCGAAGGTTTGCGCGATCGCCGCTTGCACTTTTACAAAATCAATATTAGGAGCGAACTGATTCAGATTACATAAAAAATAACAAACAAATTTCTCTGTCATGCGATTGCTTGCAATTTTATTTCCAAATCAAATATTTCAGCGAAGGTTTGCGCGATCGCCTCTTGCACTTTTACAAACTCAATATCTGGGACAAACTGATTAAGATTACATACTTGGCAATCAGTAATTCCACAGGGAACAATGCGATCGAAGCCTGATAAGCCCATATTTACGTTAAGCGCAAAGCCATGCATCGTAATCCATTGGCTTACTTTGATTCCAACTTGAGCAATTTTTTGATTCTGACCAGCATTATCGATCCAAACGCCTGTTAATCCTTGAATGCGCTTTGAAAGAACATTAAATTTAGCTAGAACTTGAATAATTACTTCTTCGAGTTGCCTCAAATACCAATGCAGATCGTGCTGGTGGCGATCGAGATTAAGAATTGGATAGGCGACTAACTGCCCGATCGCATGGTGCGTAACTTCACCACCTCGCTCAATGCGATGACACTCAATATTAGGATCGTCGGGACTGAATTTGAGAAACTCTAAACTAGATCCCTGACCGAGCGTATACACAGTAGGATGTTCGACCAGTATTAACACATCAGGTAAATTTATCCCCTCACGTCTTGCCTGTTTGCGCTCCTCCACAAGATCCTTTTGCCATTGCCATGCAGTTAGATATGGAATCGGGCGATCGCTTTGGTAGAGCAAACAAGTTCGGTGCATATCAAAATCCTAAGTAACCTAAAGAAAAAAGCACCTGAAAGGTGATTTTTTCTTTAAGTATAGGGCTTACACAGCGATCGCTATACGTTAGAACGGAAATCTAGGTAAGCTGGGAATTGGAATACTCGGTGTAGGAATACTAGGGAGCGAAATTGGGAAATTCACACCTGGGAATAGTCCGTCAAACACAGCTCGAACTTTGTCTATACCTGGGATTTGATTAGTAAATCCTTCAAATAAGTTTCCTTTGAGGAGATTAACAAATTCATTTTCGGAAAGCTTCTGAATTATTCCTAATGCACCACCGTTATCAAATTCGACTTTTTCACCAGCCTTCAAGACAACTTCTTCTGGTTGCTTAGTAGGCTGTGCGCTAGGATCGACTTTGAGAATTGGTTTACCATTAACTGGAGAGGGAGTTAGAGGGGCTACAGGACGTGAGTTTTGAGGATTATCAGGTAACTGCCTGTTGCCACCTGATGGCACTGCAAATTGCTTACCTTTTTGGGTAGTACTTGAAGAACTAGTATTTGGGTTCTGATTTGGCTTAGTAGTGGGTTTGGTACTAGGTGTTGAACCATCATCTTCATCAGTCAGAGGTGTAGCATTTCGTTTGACAACGACTTCACCTTCTAGCACCTTCACCTGTTGATTGCCCGACTCATCCACTTCTAACAAATAGGTTGTGCCGCGTACGCCCGTAGTAATGCCAGAGGAACAAGCATTAACAGCTCCATTGATTAAAATTGTTCCACGAGTAAGGCGAGCACATTGACCAATATTCAGAACAGAATTAGCAGATAGTCTTGCCACCGCACCTGTGTTAAACAAAAGCGCAGTTCTTGAATTACCTGTACGTACTTGCTGTTGCTGTCTCGCCACATCATTGAGAGAGGCTCGCTGGTTTTGGATAAAAACTTGATTGCCATCAAGGATTTCCTGTACAGTTGCTTGGGTCGCCTGTGCAGATGCTGGGGCAATTTGTGGAGTAGCTAAAGCGAAAATGCATAAACCTGCAAAGAATAATGCAACTAGCTTTTGCCGTTGAGACTCTTTAAAAAAATTACGGAAAAAGCTCTGAAAAAAATCCCATAAAAACATATCTAATCGTTCTCCCTTATTGAGCTTGAGGCAGGGTTTAATGAATTGAAGGCTGCGTCCCAATTTCTCGATCGCTAATCGCAAAGACAGTTACATTATGCAAAAGGTTTCACCAACATCCGAGGTCATCACCAGTAATGCGGCGATCGCTACAAATCAAGTTAGTTATCAGACTAAATTTCGCACACTTCTGACGAACATTTCAGTAGCGATCGCCCAAGGAAGCAAAACTGCGCTAATTGGCGCAACGGGTTCGGGAAAAACGACATTTTTGCGCTTACTCAATCGTTTAACCGATCCATCGATTGGGACTATTTCTCTCAAAGGCAGAAATATTCAAGAAATTCCCATCCAAACCCTGCGGCGACGGGTGATGCTCGTACCGCAGGAGCCGAGTTTACTAAGCATGAATGTAAAGGAGGCGATCGCCTATCCTCTCAAGCTCCAAAATTTACCTCAAAGTGAAATTGATGCGCGATCGCAAAAATGGATCGACAAACTGCAAATCGATCACAAGTTACTCAATCGCTCAGAGCTAGAGCTATCCCTCGGTCAAAGACAATGGATTGCGATCGCCAGAGCTTTAATCATGCAGCCAGAGGTACTTTTGCTAGATGAGCCGACTTCAGCATTAGATCGAGGTTTATCGCATTTGTTGTTAGATACTTTAACTGAGCTAACGCAACTACCCCAGCCTGTCACCGTAGTGATGATTAACCATCAACTTGATCTAGTCCAAACATGGTGCGATCGCCTCATTTGTCTGCATAAGGGAGAATTAGTGCAGGATGCTGAAGCGAGTCTGATTAATTGGCAAGAGATTGATGATTTACTAAGACGCGATACTAATCAAGACTCAGAATCAGATGATGATTGGAGGTAGCTTCGGCTTAGCTCAGCTACCGATTATTTCCTGTTGGCTGAGCTAAGCCGAAGCCCCTCACTCAGCTACCGATTCATTAATGGGGGCTTCGACTTAGCTCAGCCCCCATTAATGAATTACCTGTTAATTTGCCATCTTCCATCTGCACAATGCGATCGGCGACATCTAAAATACGATTGTCGTGGGTGACGAGCAAAATCGTGCAGCCCTGCTCCTTGGCTAGGGTTTGCATCAAGTTCACTACATCGCGCCCAGATTTACTATCTAGTGCTGCTGTCGGTTCGTCGGCTAACACGATCTTGGGATGGCTGACGAGCGCACGTGCGATCGCTACCCGTTGCTTTTGTCCACCTGATAGATCGTCAGGGTAATAATCTAAGCGATTGCCCAGCCCCACATGATCGAGCATGGTAGCAGCGCGATCGCGCATTTCTTGTAGCGAAAGATGATTATGTAATTCCAGCCCCATCTTCACGTTTTGCAAAGCCGTTAAACTATGGTGCAGGTTATGGGCTTGGAAAATATAGCCATTCTGACGACGAGCGATGGTTAGGGTTTCGGCACTGGCTCCACATAGTTCTTGTCCTAAGACTTTTAAACTTCCCTCTTGAGCTGAACGCAAGCCGCCGCTTAAGGTCAATAATGTGGTTTTCCCTGAACCCGAAGGACCTGTCATGATGACAATCTCCCCTGCATTAATTTCCAAATTAATATTAAATAGAACCTGCTTGCGTAATTGTCCATGCCCAAAGAAATGATTGAGATTTTGGACAGTGATCACAGGATCTTTGGTCGTAGCGCGATCGCTTTCATTGGCTACTAATGTTTGCATTGGCTTATATAGAACTATAGGGTGACAAAAATCTGGTTTTAAACTAATTGGTTGCGAACGGCAAAAACTGCGGCTTGCACGCGATCGCTTACGCCCAGTTTGTTGAAAATGCCATTGACATGGGACTTAATCGTATTGGTGCTGAGATAGAGATGAGAAGCAATTTCAGGGTTACTCATGCCCTCGACAATCATGGCAAGCACTTCAAATTCTCTTGCCGAAAGTTTAAAGCGATAGGAAACTGAATGAGTTTGAGTTAGCGAGGATAGGGATGATGCCATAATCGTGAATCCTTAAAAGCTAGAAATCTTTAAAACATATCGGCAGGGTCAGCAGATTGCAGGCGGCGCGTAGCGATCGCTCCTGAAAGAATGCACATAGCGACAGTGAGTATAAAAACTGTTGTAGCTCTTGCTGTAGTCATGGCGATCGGTAAGGCGGTCGCACCTGCGGCAAGGCTATATAACCCAATCGGGATAATGACTCCGGGGATAAATCCTAAGAACGCGAGAATGATCGCCTCCTCAAACACGATCGCTAGCAAATATTGATTGCGATAGCCCATCGCTTTAAACGTGGCGTATTCCTTAATGTGGCTATTAACATCGGTGGATAGCACTTGATAAACGATCACCACCCCCACCACAAATGCCATCGCCGTTCCCAAACCAAAAATGAATCCAATCGGGCTTTCAGTCTTCCAAAAACTCTCTTCAAATTCAATGTATTCGGCATGGGTGAGAACACGGACATCGTTCGGCAAATAGGCTTTTAATTCGGTCGCGACTTGCTTAGGGTCATAGCCAGACTTGATTTTAACTAGTCCTAAACTGATACTTGCTGCGTCGCGTTTGGGAAAGAAATGCAGAAAAGTCTGATCGCTAACCACCAAAATGCCATCAGCTCCAAAGGATGCGCCCAGACTAAACAGTCCTGTAACTAAGACGTTACGTCGATCGACTTCGGTTTGAACGGGCTTGCCCTGTTCGACGATCGCGATTGCCTGTTTGTAATCGCCCCGCGACTTGCGATCGAATAGCACGCGATCGGGAATTTTGATTTTGTCGAGTTGCTGATTAATTTCAGGTAAATTCAACGCTGGCTTCTCAGGATTAAAGGCGATCGCCTGTACAGAAGTTTCTTTGCGACTATCAGGATTTTTCCAAGTGATGATATTGGAATAAAAGGCTTCAGCCGAATCTACACCTGTAATATCCTTAGACTGGTAGAGCCTGCGTCGTGAAAATGTACTCAAATTTTGGGTATTCCGAGCTTGAGGACTGACCAACACAATATCGGCATCTAGGGAGCGACTGAGCTTAGTATTGCTGTCATATAAAGCGCTTTGAAAGCCTAGTTGCATAAACATCAGCACATCAGCAAAGGCAATTCCCGCAATCGCTACCACCAATCGCCCGCGTTCGCGACTCAGTTGCAACCATCCCAAGGGAGTTCGGCGTTGAATTTGTTGGATCATGCTCATTGCTCGATCTCCATAGTCACTTGCAGATTCGTAAACTTCGCCGCCCTTTGACTCGAATCCCGATCCAGTACGACATGGACTTCCACAACTCGACCATCAATATTTGTACTTGGATCGCTATTGACAATAGTTTGCCGCTTCACCTGCGAATCAATACGCTCGACCTTACCTAGCAATTCCCCAGCGATCGAATCGCTAACAATCTTCACCCTTTGATTGGGCTTGACCTTTTGAATATCGCTCTGATAAACCTGCGCGATCGCATACATTTGCTGCGTCTTGCCAATGGAAACAATGCCATCGCTGGAGATAACTTCACCAGCGCGAGTATGGATTTCTAGAATCTCACCAGCAATTGGCGCTTTGATATAGGCTTGATCGAGATTTACCTTTGCCTGTTTCATCGCCGCGATCGCGCGATCGACCTCCGCCTGATTTGCCTCCACATCCACTGCCCGTACTTCCGCCACCCGTGCTAAATTTGCCTCCGCTTGATAAATTTGAGCAGGGCTAGTAGTCTGAATCCGATTTAATACAGCTTTGGCTTCCTGTACGTTGCGCTGAGCCGTATTTAAAGTCAATCGCTTACTATCAAGAGTCGAGTTGGAAATCGCCCCCTCCCTTGCTAACTGTTGATAGCGATTAAATTCCAGTTCCGCATTTTGTAATTCCGAATTTAGGCGATCGACGGTTGCCGCTTGTGCTGCTACGTCTCCCTGTCGTTGAGCTTGCAAACGGACAATTTCCGCCCGTTGAGCATTAATTTCTCCCTGCTTTGCCCCTGCCTGAGTAATCGCCAGCTTTGACTGGGCTACTCGCACATCTTCCTGAGCCTGTTCATAGGCAGCCTGCAAGCGATCGCAACTATCGAGAATCGCAATTACCTGTCCGACTTGTACGCGATCGCCTTCTTGCACTAGCAATTTCTCTAGCCGATTGCTATTAGTCGAGTTTGCCGAGAGTTTAATCACCTCTCCCTGAGGTTCTAAGCGACCTAATGCTGTCACCGTATTACTTTTAACGGGAGCAATTACCGTTTGGCTCACTGCTGATGGACTAGCCTGCGATCGCCATACTCCATAACCCACCCCTCCAAACACCACCACACCAACCGCAGCCGCAACCCCAAACCAGCGTTGAGGCTTAATACCCGAACCACCATCAGAAGAACTTTGCAGCATGGCGACACCCTAATAAAACTAAACAGTTTCGTTTTCTTTTATAAACTAAACTAAACAGTTTCGTCTAGTTTGTCAAGGGGTATGATAGAAATATCAAGAGGCGAAAAAAGCGATCGCTTTTTTCGCCTCTTGCGAAATAATTTATCCAAGTGAACTAGAATCGCGCTTTGCGCGATTCTAGTTCACTCCAAAAGTATATGAATGCCCCAATAATGACTAAAGCAAAACCTGTGGAACGAGAGCTATCCTCTAAGAAAACTGAATTAATCCTTGAAGGGGCAATGCAAGAGTTTCTAGAACATGGCTATGCAGGGGCTCGCATCGATCGCATTGTGGAGGCAGCAGGAGTCTCCAAGGCGACCGTTTATCGACATTTTCCTGATAAAGAGGCTTTATTTACCGCGATCATCCAGCAGATGTCATGTCGCAAGACCATATTTGAGCTTCAAAGCCAGCAATCTTTTGAAGAATCTCCAAGCGTATTTTTGAAACAATACGCCAGTAAAATGTTGGATAATGTTGCTGAAGATCCCCAAGTACTGACATTTTTAAGAATTATTGTTGGTGAGTCAGGACGTTTTCCCGAACTAGCAAGAGCTTTTGTGATCAACATCGAGAAAGTAGGGCTTGAGTTTCTCACTCAATATTTAACCAATCATC
Organism: Pseudanabaena frigida; assembly: GCA_003242085.1. Lineage (GTDB taxonomy): Bacteria > Cyanobacteriota > Cyanobacteriia > Pseudanabaenales > Pseudanabaenaceae > Pseudanabaena > Pseudanabaena frigida. The sequence goes on from QBML01000011.1 coordinate 131,953, forward strand.
CACAACTCCAAATAGCCGATCCTGAAGTGACGGCTCGTGTTTTTATTGGCACTTTGATTCACTTTGTAATATTGCGTGATGTCTTACAAAGCGGCGATCTTGTACCGATAGAGCGCGATCGCTTACTGGATAGTTTGCTCAATCTAATTGTTAGTAAAAATGAAGTGAGTTTATGATTTGTGATTTAACGATTGACTTGATTGGTTAATTTCTAATGGTGATGTCTAGAGAGTTTTAGTCAAATTAACCAATTTTATAGGTTTGGTTTCTGCCTAACTCTTTTGCACGATAAAGAGCATAGTCAGCAGATGTAAGTAATACTGAAGGTAAAGAATCCGTTTTAGGGATTAAAGACGTTACCCCTATACTGAGAGTTACAAACTCACTAACTACTGAATCTTCATGGGGAATCGCCAATTCTGATAGTTTCTGGCGAATAACTTCTGCAACTAGTATTGCTCCATCTACATCAGTATTTGGCAAGACTAGTACAAACTCTTCACCACCATAGCGGGCGGCCAAATCAGCAGGACGGCGCACTGCTTGTTTGATCAAAAGAGAGACTTTCCGTAAACAATCATCACCAGCAACATGTCCATAGGTATCGTTATAGTTTTTAAAAAAATCAATATCACACATGATTAAAGATAAATGTAGTTGCTCCCTTGCTAATCTTTGCCATTCTTGTTCGAGATACTCATCAAAACAGCGACGATTGGCAAGTTGAGTTAAACCATCTAAATTAACTAATCTGCCTAGCTTCTCATTAGCTTCTTGAAGCAGAGTTTCGGCAATTATGCGACTATTAATTTCTTGTTTTAGACGATGATTTTGTTCTTGTAACTGTTTTTGTAATCTCTGCAATGTGAGCTGATTTTCAATACGTGCTAATACTTCAGCAATTTGAAAGGGCTTTGTAATATAGTCCACGCCGCCCACTGCAAATGCTTGTACTTTATCTAACACTTCATCTCTGGCACTAATAAAGATGACTGGAATTTCACTAGTTAGATCGCTGGATTTTAATTGTTGGCAAACTTGAAACCCATTGATGTTGGGCATATTAATATCAAGTAGCACCAAGTCAGGAAGCTTATTCTTTATATCAGACAATGCGACTAAGCCATCAGTTACCCCATGAGCTTCATAGCCTTTACGCTTCAGCATGGTTAACAGTAATTGTAAGTTGGGCGGTGTATCATCTACAACTAAGATGTACTCTTTGCTAGGGACGGCTTCAAGCAGTTGCATTTTGCTATCTTTAGAACATCTTGGACGGGTTGAACTTAATGAACTTAATATTTGAATTTACCAATCTACATAGTTATTTATAGAATCTCTGGGAACAGTGTCTAATCTACTCTTGTGATTAGGCAGAAAATTTAATGATTTACCAGATTAATCGTCTACTCCTGACTCTTTCTAGTAATTAGACTCTAAATCATACTTACCTTAAAAATTGTGTTATTGCTAAGGATATCAGGACTTTATGGTTAGGATCGGTGTTGTTTCGCGCCGCCTATCATACTTTCTAGATCGCTATCAAGATTGTATAGAGAAAGTGTAGATACTCACTACCATCTTACTTCTATTCATTAACTTTAGTATCAGGTATATCAATCACCGTAATGAATTATCAAATACAAAGTCAGGAATTAAAGATGAAAATGGTGGATCGTTAATTTTTCTGGACTTCAGGTCTTAATTCGCTTGATGTTTGACATCCATAATAATGATAATGCGTCGATCTAATTAAAAATAAGTTTTTGGCTGAAGCGATTGTTACGTAATAGACTTGTCGGGAAACAAAAGCAAGTTATAGAGGCGACTTCACATTTATTTC
>QBML01000012.1 GCA_003242085.1 Pseudanabaena frigida
TAAGTACAAATCGATTCCTTCATTTTCTTGATTCATCTTTCTTTTGTGCAATGCCAGGAAATTCGTGTACAACTTCAACCATTAATTGAAAAACGATGCGGCACAATGCGTGTGTTGGATATGGAACAGCCTATTGGCTTAAGTGCGATTTACATTAATGTGAACACTTTAGAAAAAATCACAGGACGTAGGAGACTGGAAATTGCCGATCTACTGACCGAGAGTAATCCAGATGAATTTGATCGCATAGGTTTAGCTGCCATTAGAGAAGAACAAGTCGATGGCTTAGTAGCTGTGCAAAAGTACCAACAGATTATGATTCTGGGCAAACCTGGTTCGGGAAAGACGACCTTTCTAAAACGTTTAGCAACACTATGTAGTGCAGGTAAATTTCAACCTAGCCAAGTACCGTTTTTCATTACACTCAAGGACTGGGCAGAGTCAGAAGGGCGATTGGATCTGTTGGAGTATATTACTCAGACTGTTTCATCTTCATCAACAAGCGATGTTCACGAAATTTTAAGACATGGACGTGCCTTGATTTTACTGGATGGTTTGGATGAAGTGCGTGAAGCTGACACTAAACGAGTCATCCAGCAAATTCAAGATTTTACCACTAGATATCATGCAAACTCATTTGTTATCACCTGTCGCATTGCTGCTAAAGACTACACTTTTGAACAGTTTACTGAAGTTGAAGTAGCGGATTTTAACAAAGAGCAAATTCAAGAATTTTCTACCAAATGGTTCACCTTTAAAAATGATCCTATCAAGGCAGAAACATTTCTGCAAAAGCTTCAGAAGAATCCACCAATTCAAGAGTTAGCAGCGACCCCGTTATTGCTAACCTTGCTGTGTTTAATATTTGGTGAAGCAGCAGACTTCCCAGCAAATCGCGCGGAACTCTATGAAGAGGGATTGGATGTATTGTTGAAGAAGTGGGATGCTAAACGTAACATTGAGCGTGACCAGATTTACAGAGCTTTATCGCCTAAGCGGAAACAGGATTTATTGAGCTATCTGGCGTACAGTTTTTTTGAGCAAAGCGAGTACTTTTTTAAGCAGCAACGAGTGACAATGATTATCGTTGAATTTATTCGCAACTTGTCCTTAGCAAGCTCAGATGAGACGGTGCTTAACTTAGATGGAGTTGCTATATTACGATCTATTGAAGCACAGCATGGGCTATTAGTTGAACGAGCCAAAGGAATTTACTCGTTCTCACATCTAACATTTCAAGAATATTTTGCCGCTCGGTATATCAAAGAAAATTGGACTGACGATTTGTTAAATTCATTAATGAACCATGTATCAGAGAAGCGATGGAGAGAAGTTTTTCTGCTTACAGTGAGTTTGATGATTAATGCTGATAGCTTTTTATTGCTGATGAAGCAAAAAATTGACGAGTTAGCTTCAGATAAGAAATTGCAAAAATTTCTAAAGTGGGTTAATCAAAAATCTGATTTGATTGAAGCACCTTACTCTCCTAAAGCTATAGCTGCCTTTTATCTAGGGCATGAGATGACATTATCTAGCGACTTTGATCTTAATCCCGAACACGATCTCAGTTTAGCTTGGAAGTTAGATCGTGCCCTAGTTAACCTGAGCCGTCTTCTCCCGCCTCTGCGACTTGACCGTGAACTTTATACAACTCTCGATACAGCACTTCTTTTTCCACCACAGGGATATTTTGATAATGCTGTCCATACTGCCTCGAGAATTGTTCCAGAGCTATCAAGAATACTTAACCAGCTTGGCGAAGAGCTACCTAAAAGAGGATCATATGAGACAGGAGCCAGATGGAGTGCAGAGGGGGAACATTGGGTCATTAGGTTTCGGCAAGTAATAAACGAATACCGCCAAATTGGATACGATTGGCAATTTAATGACAAACAAAAGCAGCAGCTACAACAGTATTACAATGCTAATAAACTTCTCGTTGATTGCCTCTACAGTGACTGTTATGTCAATCGAGAAGTGAGAGAGAGCATCGAAGATACCCTGTTTCTACCTCTCGAAGAAATCCAACGACGATAGCCTTATAAAGTGCAGGTGTAATTGCCGTAGGCTAACAAGTCGATGAAGCGCGGACGGGCGAGAGATCCTGAGTGTGATGCTGAGGTTATCGCCGCTTATCTTAGCCTTTATATTCGCCGTATTTCAGGACTTTATCATATTCTGTCAAATTCCATTTAAGCGTACGATGGAACTTTGTATTTATCGATCGTGAGGCAGGAGTATACGATCGCTGACTAAGTTCTACAGCTTACCAGCATTGAGACTCGGCTATGCGATCCAACTTCGGAAGGAACTACTACAAACCAATAAGATCCTCATTCGTGATTGCCTTAGTTTTCCAGAATTAGGCGATCGCTATTTTCGAGTGGCTGTCAGCTTAGAAAGCAAAACTTTCATTACTATACATGCAGGGTTGCAAGGACAAAATTAGTTTTCATGAAGATGCAAGCGCTATATTTGTTGCAGATTCTCCAAATTAGGCTTCCAAATTATGAGCTTTACATCAAAACTCAGGACAGCGATCGCCACCAATCAGAGCATTTTGTGTTTGGGACTAGACCCAAATCCTGAAGTGATGCCTGCCAAATATAAAGCGAAATATGACTCTGAAATTAACTCTGCGATATATCACGATCGCGCTGTTGCCTCTCTGTGGGAATGGATGAACTTTATCATTCAGTCAACCGCCGATTTGGTTTGTGCATATAAACCGACTTTGGGCTTTTATACCGCGATGGGCGCAGCAGGACTAGAGCTATTGGCAAAGACTTTAGCGGCAATTCCGCCTGAAATTCCGATTATTCTCGATGCTAAACATGCCGATCTCAATAGCAGCACAGTCATGGCAAAGACTGCCTTTGAGCAATGGGGCGTAGATGCGATTACTTTAAGTCCCTACATGGGACAAGATTTGGCGGCACGTTTTTTGATGTATCCCGACAAAGCTGTTTTTGTGAGTTGCTACTCATCGAATACAACGGCGCAGGATTTTCAGGAATATCCTAGCCTTGATCGACCTTTATATTTAAGCGTGGTGCAAAATTGCCAAGCATGGGCAGGTTTAGAGCAATTAGCACTAGAAGTTGGTGCAGCCGTTCCCGAAGCCTTGGCGAAAGTGCGATCGCTGGCTCCTGAGAGGTTAATTTTGGCGCGAAGTATTTGGGCAAATAGTCAAGCCAAGGGACAAAGAATCGAAAATCTAGCCGCAATTCTCCAAGCTGGATTAGATAGCAATGGTGGCGGCTTAATTTTGCCTGTAAATCAAGATGCCTTGGCGATCGGCGAACCCGCACAATTAGTGCGATCGCTACGGGATGAAGTCAATCAAGCGATCGCCTTAACTGCCAATCAACGCCCCACTTGCGATCTCTGGATGCCCAATGTATGTCTGCTAGATCGACAAGGACATCCCCATGCCAATTTAATTTTGCAATTGTTTGATATTGGCTGCATTACCTTTGAGGAAACCGTACAAGCCTCTGGACAAGTTTTTCCCTATTACATCGATTTACGGCGGATTATCTCCAATCCTCAGGTATTTGATGCCGTGATTGGCACATATGCCGAGATCTTGCAACAACTTGAATTCGATCGGATTGCTGGTATTCCCTATGGCTCCTTACCAACCGCTTCAGGCTTAGCGCTAAGGCTAAATTTCCCGCTTATTTTCCCGCGCAAAGAAGTTAAGGCATACGGTGCAAGACGTTTGATCGAGGGTAATTATGAATCTGGCGAGACTATTGTTGTTGTGGACGATATTTTGATTTCGGGGAAGAGTGCGATTGAGGGAGCGCAAAAAATTGAGAGCTGCGGTTTAAAAGTACGTGATATCGTCGTATTTATCGATCATGAGGCAGGAGTATGCGATCGCCTCCAAAAAAGTGGATATTCACCCCATGCGGTGTTAAAAATCTCGGAAATAAATGAGACACTGTACCAATCAGGACGTATAAGTGAAAAACAATTTCTCACTTTGTCGCATTCTTAGTCATTTGTTAGTATCGTTACAGGTTATTGATTAGAGTTACGCATGTTCAAACGAATTACTCTGTTACTTGTTTCTGCGGTAGTTGCTACGATTGCGCCGATCGCCAATCCCACGCTTGCTGCCCAATCATCGAAACCTGCCCCTGCTGAGCTTTCAAATATCGTCTTTGCTCTGGACAAAGCCGCCAGTCAGCAAGATATCGAAGCTGTAATGAAATACTATGCCCCAACTTTTAATCACTCAGACGGGCTAGATCGCGATCGATACAAACAGGTATTGCGCGAACTCTGGCAGCGTTATAAAAATATTAGCTATCGCACCGAAATCTCAAAATGGGAAAAAAAAGGTGACCTGATTACTGCGGAAACAGTAACAATGGTTCAGGGCATGAAGGGGGCGGAAAACGACAACTTCAAATTAGATGCAAGGTTGATTTCCACACAGACCTATAAAACTATTAACGGTCAGTTACAGGTTGTGTCACAGCAAATTCTGGCGGAACAATCTTCGCTTAGTACTGGTGATGCGCCGCCACCAGTAAAGCTGAAAGTGCCCGAACTAATTGGTGTAGGTCGTCAGTACGTCCTTGATGCAATCGTTACTGAGCCACTTGGCACAAGTCTCGTATTAGGTGCGGCGATCGAAGAACCTGTCGAAGCTAAGAATTTTCTGAACGAAAATACAATTAATTTGCGCCCTCTCAAGGCTGGTGGACTGTTTAAGATTGGTCAAGCACCTTTCGCATCAGGCGATCGCTGGATCTCAGTAGTTTTAGTACGTGAGTCTGGCATCACGATCACCAGCCAACGTTTGCGCGTCAGCAAAGATTTTACAGGCAATCAGTATACGCCTCTGCCTGAGCCAGATACGACTCCGAGCCGCGTACGTCCTCGTCCCAATAACGAGCAAACTCTCTAATCCAAACTAAAAAGGGACGCGAAGCGTCCCTTTTTAGTAATTATTTAGGCAAAGCTTTAAAAATTGTTTTCCATGCTTCGACAGTCCCCGCACCAATCGGTAAATCGGTAGTCGAATCATCTCTCCAAACTGCGCGAATAGTCATATTTCCAGCAGGGGCATTAGCAAGAATTGCCGCGAGTTCGGGTTCGACTTCCCCATTTGTATAAGTATAAATTTCTCCATTCACCGCAAAGAGTAGAGCTTTTGGCGATTGCGATCGCGATCGCCTTTCGCGAATTGGCTCGCGGTCGAAATAACGCTCATCTATATAGCGATCGTTGTGCCAAACCCGACGAGTTTTGCGAATATTACGATAACCAACAACTTCCGACCAATACTGGGTATAAGTTGCCTTGATTCCTTGCATTGACCAACTAGTGACGAAAGCAAAATCATCGGTGAAGTGCTTATCGTAAACAAGTTTGCCATCAAAAGGATTTTCAATAACACTCGACCAAGGCACATTGGCATCTTGGTTAACCGATGCTGGTGATACTGCAAAAGCGCATGGTGGCATTATTGCTAATAACACTCCCATGCCAATCCCCAACCCTAGATATTTTTGACGCATGACAAATCTTCCCTCTCTAAATCTGGAATTCTATTTCACTCGTTTGATCGTAAGTTTGTATGAGCCTTTGCCTGAGCGATCGTAAGCATTCACAATTGTCCGATATGTTCCCGTAAAAGGAAGCTCAAGCGTCATCGTTGCTTGACTGCGGCTGGGAAGACCATTATTTTCGCTCAATACCTTACTATTTGGTGCAAATAACACCAAATAGGGGTGAAAATCAGAACTAACTAATTCAATTTGAACAACTTGCCCTGCTTGACCGTTAAAGCTAAACGTGTCAAATAGGCTGCCATCTCTGGCAAAGACACGACTTTGTGTTCCTAAGACTCCATTTTTCTGTAAAAGGATGCCGCGATCGCTTGTTGATTCGGCAGTAAAGTTATTGCTTATACTTCCTGAGAGTGTAAAAGAGCCTGCTTCGCCAACTTCGTAGGAATTGGCGTAGAGGGTGTATTTTCCCGTGGTTGGCAAAGTAATCACAATTTTTGCGTTTTTGCCACCAGCGCCATCGTCATCTTCAGCAACTTTGCGCCCATTCGGATCAAATAGCACTAGATAGGGATCGATGCCAGTACCTCGCATTTCAATTACTACTGATTGTCCCGCTTGACCCTGAAATTGGTAGGCTTTGTAATAACTGCCATCGGGTAACGTATTGTCAGAACGACTGAGTGTCGCGGTAATTGCCTTACCATCGAGAGTAAGAACGCTGGCACGCGGGATATTTGGGGTAGGGGTATTAGTGATTGTCCCTTGATTTACGGCGGCAATAAATTTCTTGACCGTATCCACTTCGATCGCTAAGCCAATGCCACTATTGGTCGAGTTTGTCGTAAAAATTGCCGTATTCACACCCACCAATTCCCCACGACTATTCAGCAATGGGCCTCCTGAATTTCCGGGATTAAGGGCAGCATCGGTTTGTAAGAGTTTGCGCTCAAGGTCAATCCGACTGATGATACCTGTGGTAAGTGTGCCTGCAAAGCGACCAAAAGGATTACCGATCGCAAAAGCCCGCTGTCCAACTTGAATTCCACCAGAATTAGCAATCTGAATTGTCGGTAGGTTTTCGGTCACGCCCTCTAATCTAATCATCGCTAGATCGGGATTGCGACTGCTAGCAATAACCACACCACGAAATTGTCGTTTATCACTGAGGATGACATTTACTGTAGTTGCACCACGTACTACATGCCAGTTAGTCAATACCAATCCCTTTGCCTCGACAATCGATCCGCTGCCACTACCTTGCTGTGATTGAATCGATACTACCGCAGGGCTAGCTAGCTTATAAACGCGAATATTAGTGTCTTCGTCTGATTGAGCTTGGACTGGGTCATTTGAGACAAAAGGAAGAGTGGCGATCGCACTCATGCCGCCACATAAAACGAGGCTAGATGCCACAAAATTTACAAACCCTTTTTGTATTCCTTCTTTCACAAAACCATCCTCAAGCGCAGTCATTTTTGTTTGCAGCTAATACCAATTTAGACAAGAAGTTTAAGCCTCTTGTTTCCACATTTTAGGAAATTTGGTTAAAGCCACTATTACTATTATTGCTATTTTCAATTGCGATCGCATCGCCTATATCTACTAAAAATTATTTTAAAACCCGACAGAGAGTTTCGGTGCGAAGCACCGAAACTCTCTGTCGGGTTTTAAATCCTGCGACAGCTATAACATAGGAATAAATCCTAATTTCTGCACGACTTGTTGTCCTTGCGGCGAGAGAGCAAGCTCGATGAATTGCTTGGCGGCAGGACTAGTTGTTTTCTTTACTCCCAAAAACAAACTGCGGCTGATCGGATACTTACCAGCTTTGACTGCTGCAATATCAGTAGGGCTTACACCATCAATCGAGATAATTCTCACAATTTCTTGCTTTTCTAGCTGTGAGACTGTGGCATAACCGATGCCGTTCTCGCCTAAGTCGCGTAAGATAGCTGTCGTTTCATCTTGTTTCCATGTGATGAAGTTAGCACTATCAGGTGGAAAGCTTTGACCTAGTAGGACAATATCTTGAAAAGCTTCTCTAGTGCCGCTTGAGGTAGCGCGGTTGATTACCTTAATTGGTAAGTTTGGACCTCCGACTTGCGACCAATTAGTAATTTTGCCTTGATAAATATCGCGGACTTGCTCCTTAGTTAAATTCCCTTTAAATGGATTGTTTATACCAACTACAATGCCGATCGCATCTTTGGCGATTGGCACTAACTGGATGCCTGATTTAGCTTCCTCAGCTTTTAGAGGACGCGAACTTGCAGCGATCGATATAGATCCACCAATGAGATACTGTAAACCTTGACTAGAACCATTTGGCTTCCCATCAGGCAAGCCAAATGTAGTTGGGATGTTAGGGTTAGCTTGACTATAAGCATTCCGCAATTCCTTAACTAATGTCACCATTGTCGTGCTGCCGTCAATTTCCAAAACGCTGGGATTTGGCAGAGATGTATCGAAATTCAAGTTAGTTGCTGTTGGGGCGTTTGTCGGAGTCCCAGACGGTGACTGTGTTGTTGGTGATGATGGATCGGGTGACGCAGTTGCAGTAGTGGATTGTCCTATTTTTGACTGTTGCGAAAAGAAAAAGTAGCCACCGCCTGCAATACCCGCCGTGACTAGCAATGACAGCAGTAACACTGTAGTTTCTTTGCCTTGTGACATAGTCCAATGATCCTAAATATCTGGCTTAACTTTAACGTAAATTCAGCTTAAAAGCCCAAATAGTGAAGGCAGCGCGAAGCGCTGCCTTCACTATTTGGGCTTTAACAAAAGTAACAACAGCCATATAAGCTAAGATCGAGTCTAGAAGTAGTAATCATAGACGTGACGTGTTTCAACAAATCCGATTCCAAGCAAAGCAAATCTGGCGGCATCAGGTGGTGGCGCTCCTTGCCAATCTCAAAGTAGCGATCGCCTTACTATTATTAATTGCCCTATTTAGCATTCTCGGCACGGTGATCGAGCAGGGGCAAACCATCGACTTTTATCGCGAAAACTATCCCGAACATCCAGCTCTGTTTGGGTTTTTATCGTTTAAGGTGATCTTGGCGATCGGGTTAGAGCATGTCTACGGGAGCTGGTGGTTTCTCACGTTATTGATTCTGTTTGGTACGAGTCTCACCGCCTGCACATTCAATCGCCAATTACCAATTCTCAAAGCTTCCAAACGTTGGTTCTACTACACCAAGCCCCAAAGTTTTGCCAAACTTCCCCTTGCGACTGAAATTGTCGGCGGCAATCTGACTAATCTGGCACAGTCTTTGCAAAGTAAAAATTACAAGGTTTATCAAGCTGACGATCGCCTTTATGCTCGTAAAGGACTAGTAGGCAGGATTGGGCCAATTGTTGTTCATGCCAGCATGTTGATCGTTTTGATTGGTTCGATCTGGGGTTCGCAGACTGGATTCATCGCGCAGGAAATGGTTCCTAGTGGCGATACCTTTCAAGTCAAAAACATTACCGAAGCGGGGGCATGGTCTGCTTCGCAAGTTCCTAAGGATTGGTCAGTACGAGTCAATCGCTTTTGGATTGATTACACCCCTAAGGGAAGCATCGATCAGTTCTATTCAGATTTATCAGTTCTAGATAAAGATGGGAAAGAGGTCGATCGCCAAACTATTCATGTGAATAAGCCGCTCAAATACAAAGGAGTCAGCTTTTATCAAGCTAACTGGGATATTCACGCGATCAGATTTACGCTCAACAACAGTCCAATTTTGCAATTGCCAGTAAACAAATTGGAATCTCAGAATGGAGGTCGTCAAGTTTGGGGAACATGGATTCCGACTAAACCCGATCTGAGCACAGGGATTACTTTAATCACACCAGATTTGCAAGGAACTTTCTTAATCTATGACGAGAAAGGGAATTTACTCACTACAGTGCGCACCAATGGCAGCGCCGAAGTCAATGGCATCACCTTTACGCTAAAAGAAGCGATCGGTAGTACGGGTTTACAAATTAAAGCTGACCCAGGAATTCCGATTGTTTATACGGGATTTGGCTTGTTGATGTTAGGGGTGATGATGAGCTATATCAGTCATTCACAGGTATGGGCTTTGCAGGTTGGCGATCGCCTTTATGTCGGGGGCAAAACTAATCGCGCCCAAGTCAGTTTTGAGGCAGAATTAATTGATGTCACTAGTGCGATCGATAATCAGGCGATCGCCTCCCTTGCATAAATGTTATAAAAATGTATAAAAATTCTCAAGATTTTCCCTTTACCGCCAATTTAGAAGCCAATTGGCTCACTGTCCGCAATGAACTCGAACAATTAAGCGATCGCAGTTTTGTCGAATGGCCAGAGAAGCATCTCTACAAAGATGGCTGGGATATATTCGGTCTATACGCTTTTGGGATGAAGCTAGATAAAAATTGTCAACTCTGCCCCGAAACAACTAAACTGGTCGAACAAATTCCCAATCTCGTCACCGCAGGTTTTTCTTCACTTAAGGTTGGGACTCATATCAAGCCACATACTGGCTATCCTGATGGCGTATTGCGCTGTCATTTAGGATTGATCGGTTGCGATGGTTGTGCTTTGAGGGTTGGTGATGAAACGAGAGGATGGCAAGAGGGAAAAACGCTCGTATTTGATGACACAAGCGAACATGAGGCATGGAATCGCGGCTCTCAAACTCGAATTGTGCTTCTTCTAGATTTTAAATATCCTGTAGATGGGGAAAAAGTAAACAATTTAGAAGATAAGAGCGTTCTCGAATTACTCAAAGGTGCATTACCTTTCTTTAAGAAGAAGTCCTAATTTCTTATTTTGCTCCTGCCTTTTTGAGTATATCAACTATTTCCAAATGACTTTTTTGGATAGCGATCGCTAAAGGTTTCGCAAAGTTGTTTCCAAAATTAACATCTGCACCATGCTCGATCAGGATACTCACGATTTTGGTATATCCAAGTTCGGCAGCAAAATAGAGCGGGCTATATCCGTCAACATAGCGATTGGGAGTTGCGCCATTCTCTAGCAGGAACTTCACGACTTCAGCACGATTTTCAGCGATCGCCTCATCAAGAGCCGTATATCCCCCATCCGCAGAAATATTGATTTTTGCACCTTTGCTGATTAACAGTTGGACGATTTCAATATGTCCTTTGGCTGCGGCTGTTGATAATGGCGTTCCCCCAGTATATGTATAGCGATCGTCACCATTTACGTTTGCACCATAAGCGATCAACACTTTGGCAATCTCAAGACTATTGTTGTCAGCCGCAATTTGCAAGGCTGGTCTATCCTTAAGCGCCTCTTCTTCTACTTTTTCATCTATGGCATTTGGGTCAGCTTTTTGAGACAAAGCCGCTTTGACTAAAGCTAGATTCCCATCTCTAACTGCCTCAATCAAGATCGAATTTTGTTCTATAGAATAGACTTGATTTGGTTTAGCCTGCTTAGGTAAAGAAGAATTTGATACTTGTGCAGTGGACATATGCGGAAAAACTATTGTAGCGATCGCTATAGCTGCCAAAATAGAATAGATTGATTTTAAGGAAATGCTTTTAATCATGGGAATAGGGTAATTATAAAAGTTTGATTGCTGATTGGAAGCTCAAGTAGATAATATGCAAAAAGTTAGGTCTAAGTCCTACTTCATTACAATTATCATTAGAAGCTAGCATATATTCGTAAATCTGAAATAAACATATCCGCACAAGCCAACTAAACCTGTTATAGTTTGCGTCTATGTTCTTATTAATAAGCTGCGTCTATAGTATTAGCAGTATCAGTAAGAGATTAGTAGGTAGTCGTACTTTGGGTATTTATCTACTTTGAGAATAATGTGGAGACAATGACATGATCGAGCCGATTGGATACATATTAGGAACCAAAGATGCCACGCCACTTGAGTTTTGGGTGGCAGTCAGTGATGGCAAAGTCCTGCGACTTGATGATGTCGTGCAAGTCAAAACCGATCGCCCCGACAAAAAAGGTGTCGTCAACTTTTATGGTGTAGTCGATCACGTACGAACTATCCACGAAGGAACCCAATTTGATACGGATACATTCTTAGTTACTAGTGGCAGTATGCCCGTGAATGTGTCCTATGCTGCCCATATCCAAGTCACGCGCATTGAGCCCGAAGAATATTTACCACCACAGCCTAGCGATGCTGTCTATTTAGCTGAAGATGAGAACCTCAGATTTGCGCTAAATTTTGATGGGATGGAACAGCGCATCTCCGCAGGAATCATGCGAAATGGTAGTCCTGCCTATTTGAATTATGAATTTATCGACGGTACAAAGGGCGCTCATGTCAATATTTCGGGAATTTCGGGGGTAGCGACTAAAACCTCTTTTGCCCTATTTTTACTGCATTCCATCTTTAATTCGGCGGCTCTTGGTTCTAAAAGAGCGAATACCAAAGCATTAATCTTTAATGTCAAGGGCGAAGATTTATTCTTTCTCGATAAGTCAAATAATAAAATGCGCGAAGAGGATCGCGCTACTTATCATGCACTCGATCTACCTGTAGAGCCATTTCGAGATGTGCGGTTTTGCGTAGCTCCAAAGAAAAATACTCAAGAGATAGAACCCCATCTCGATCAACGATCCGATAATATTTCGGCATATGTTTGGGGAATGCGTGAATTTTGTCGCGATCGCCTATTTCGTTTTTTGTTTGCAGGAGACGACTTAGAGCGCGGAAATATTGGATTCTTAGCAAGTATTGTCGAGGAGCGTTTGGCGAGATTAGCGGCGGATAATGACAAATATGATAAGAAGTTAGGATTTATGCCTAGAGCTAGTCTAGACCTTGATGATGCCTATGGAGAAGATGGCAAGGATAAGGTAGAAACATTCCGCGATTTGATTGAATTTCTCGAAGATAAATTAGTTGAGAATCCCGATCAGAAATGGTTGGGACGCAATGCTCCTGCCACTGCGGAAGCACTTACCCGCCGTTTATGGGGAATTGCCGATGAAATGGGACATCTGGTACGGGGCGATCTTCCTGCGGAAGAGTTGCAAAAATACAAGCTCGATCCCCTTGCTGCCGAATATCAGCTAACGATCGCCGATATCAATAAGCTTGGCAGTAAAGCCCAAAAGTTTGTGGTGGGTGTATTGCTACAAAAACTCTTCATGGAAAAGGAAAAGCGCGGTCAATATCCCGTAGTCTTTATCGTTCTCGATGAGCTGAATAAATATGCACCTAAAGAAGGTCGCAGCCCCATTAAAGACTTGTTAGTGGAAATTGCAGAACGGGGGCGATCGCTTGGCATCATTTTAATTGGCGCACAACAAACTGCCTCGGAGGTGGAGCGTCGCGTCGTCGGACAGGCGGCGGTGCGCGTAGTTGGTCGTCTTGATTCTGCCGAGGTAGAGCGTCCTGAATATAACTTCTTGACAGGTGCTTGTCGGAAGCGATCGCTCTTATTAAAGTCTGGCAGTATGTTCATCCATCAGCCCGAAGTTCCATCACCATTGCTGGTTGGTTTTCCATTTCCTGCTTATGCGACGCGATTGCGTGAAGTACAAATCAATGAAATGGAAGAGAAGATTCTCAAAAACAAAGTTAAGCGTTTGTAATTGCGATCGCTAAACTCGTCACCAAAAATTACAACTAATAAAGTGGATGCCAGCCGCGCCACCGTAAGATTGCCCATGCATGAGCTTTGGTTAACATCATCCGATCAACGATCTTTCCTAAATCTTGGAGTTCTTGATATTCTGTTTCTGAAAGTTCAGACTGTTGGTTTTTCTCAAGCAAATACTGGTGGCGATCGCTATGTACGTCTGAGACTTGACTATGGGCAATTTCTAATAACTGATTAATCTTTAATAATTGCATTTTCGATAATTCAGCTTGCATTTCTAGTGGCAAGTTCTCGACTGAGGGTGGCAAGTTACCTGTAATACTTTGTAAAGCTAGTGATTCTAAAGGTTGAGCAGTTTGCTCGGCAATGCGAGTCAACTGTTGAAAAAGTGGCTCAGGTAGCTCTAATGTCAGTTTTTGCATAACTTTTTTAGTGATAGCTTAATCTATATTAGCGATATTGCCGATCGCTAAGTCAAAAAATAATAGAGCTTAATAGATAAAATCAGCGATCATTTAATTCATAACCAAAAATTGCGATCGCTCTTGTTAAAGTCTGGCAGTATGTTCATCCATCAGCCCGAAGTTCCATCACCTTTGCTAGTTGGTTTTTCATTTCCTTCTTATGCAACGCGATTGCGAGAAGTACAAACCAGTGAGATTGAAGAGAAGATTCTCAAAAGTAAAGTTAAGCGGTTGTAATTTTCACGATTTCTATGTTAGCCTCTGTAAATTTAGAAATCGCGATCACCTTTAGGAGAGAAAATGAACCTAAAAAGACAAACTCTCATCAAGGCGGTAATCAGTATCTCGTCTGTCTTAGCGATCGCCTATTTAGGAATCTCTGCCTTTGCTGGTCACACCCTCTCCACACCCAATAGAATAATTCCCGATTCTCAAAAGGCATCTATTTTTATAAATCCTCCTGAAGAGGTAAGATTTCGGACATCCGACAACTTAGAAATTTCAGGATGGTTTATTCCATCAAAAAATTCTGACAAGGTCTTAATCTTAGTACATGGATTGAATTCAAATCGTACTTCTGAGTTCGCTGGCAGGTTTACTGAATTTGGCTCTGCTATGCAAAAGCAGGGATTTTCTATCCTGATGATTGACCTTCGTGGGCATGGACTGAGTGCTGATTCTCGACTTACTTTTGGAATTATAGAAAGGAGAGATATTATTGCGGGGGTGAATTGGGTCAAACAAAAAGGATTTAAGCCTAATAAGATTGGGGTTTTAGGAGTTTCTATGGGTTCTGCATCGGTGATTGGATCCGCCGCTGAAAATCCTGATATTTCCGCAATTGTTGTGGATAGTGGTTACGCGGAAGTTTATCCTGTCATTCAAAAACATTGGCAGACAGCTTCTGGACTTCCAGACATATTCCTTCCTTCTACGATGATGTTTGGGCAATTATGGACTGGCTACGACCTCACTTCTTCCAGACCTGTTAATGAGATTAGTCGAATTGCTCCTAGACCAGTTTTGATAGTTCATAGTGCAATCGATCCTTACACGCCCGTAGAAAATGCCCGTCAGCTAAAAGCAGCATATCCATCAGCCGAATATTGGGAAACCAATGCTAAAGAACATGCGGGAAGTTATAGCTCTAACCCTAAGAACTACGTTGATAAAGTTGCCGCGTTTTATAACCGAAGTCTAAAGTAGTTTTTTATCCTCTAAACACATTCTGGCGTGAAGCTAGTCTTGCCTTTCCTGAAGCCGCCCATTCCTGCAAAACTTGAATTTCCTGTTGAGCAGTTTGCGCCAATGGCACGATTTGGCTGGCAGCTTCGAGGATGTCATCGGTGGTGAAGTCGCGATTTTGGCTGAAGCCAATATGCATCGCTTCAATGATGCCTTGCTCGATTTCCGCTCCAGAGAAATCTGGTGTTTCGTAGGCGAGGCGATCGATATCGTAGGCACGAGTATTGTGAGGGCGGTATTTGCTCAAATGTACCGCGAAGATCTGCGATCGCTCCTCTTGATTAGGCAACCCCACAAAAAACACCTCATCAAACCTTCCCTTGCGTAATAGTTCGGGTGGCAAAGTCCGAATATTATTCGCAGTCGCGACCACAAACACTGGTGAAATTTTTTCTGCCATCCATGTCAGGAACGTACCAAACACGCGATTAGTTGTTCCCGAATCCCCTCGACCATCGGTTCCTGCAAAAGCTTTATCGATTTCATCAATCCATAGCACACAGGGAGAGAGAGCTTCGGCTAACTGAATCATCTGACGGGTGCGGGATTCACTCTCGCCAACTAGTCCCGCAAAGAGACGACCAACATCAAGGCGCAATAGGGGTAAATGCCAATGATGGGAAATAGCTTTCGCCGTGAGCGACTTGCCTGTACCTTGAATCCCCGCTAGCAATAAACCTCTGGGATGGGGTAGCCCGTATTTTCGAGCGCGATCGCTAAAGGCTCCACCTCGACGCAATAGCCATTCTTTGAGATTATCTAAACCACCAATATCACTAATTTCTGTGGTCGATGGATAGAACTCTAGAATCTGAGTTTGGCGAATACTTTGACGTTTTTCTTCGAGAATTAATTCCACATCTTCAGGACGGAGACAACTATTTTCGGCGATCGCCTTCGCTAATACTCTTCTAATTCGCTCTAGAGAAAGACCTTGTCCTGCACGTACTAGATCATCGATCGCCTGTTTATCTAACTGAATATCATGCCCTGAGTTAGTAGAGCTGGCGATTTGGGTAATTTCTGTTTTTAATTCGCTCGGATTGGGAAGGGGAAATTCTAAGATCGAGAAAAATTCACTGAGACTGTCGGGAATATTAATCTGTGAAGCAAGCACAATAATATTTTGGGCTTCACTTTTGAGCTTACGCGCCAGATTTTTCAGCTTACGGGCGATCGCGACATCTTCCAAAAAGCGATCGAAGTCTCGCAATACAAACACGGAACTTTTAGAGATTTTATCGACAAATTCTAGAGCTTGTAAAGGATTGCGCTTACCCATCCCTGCATCATTAGGATTGGACTGATAGCCATCGACAAAATCCCACACAAACACGCTGCGTCCAAGAGATTTCGCTACGTTGGCAATTACGGCTTCGACTCGTTCTTCTTCGGCTGAAGGTATGTAAATCAAGGGATAGCGAGCGCGGAGTGTGAGATTTAAGTCAGCTTCAAAATTCATTGATCAGCAAGCCGTGAGTAAAACGCTAGAATATCTACAACCTACAATCTACAACAAACTATAGCAATAGTGACAACGAAAGAGCGCTTTATTCATTCGGCAGTAGGCGGAATGGGATGATTAGCTGCAATCTCACGGGCAAGCATTTCTTCTAAATGTTGAATTGTCTGATTCTGGTCATTAAGCATCTGCCGAAGTTCAGCGATCTCCCGCTCCCTTAAACTATCGATCTTCTGATGTAAAGACTCAATTTCCATTTCTGCTTTCATATCAACGTCAAGGTCTTGCTTTGCTTTATCTCGATCGACCTCAGATTGACGATTCTGACTCATCAGGATGAATGGAGTAGCATAGGCAGCTTGGAAACTAAGAGCAAGATTGAGAAGAATGAAAGGATATTCATCCCAATGTTTAATCCAGCTAATAATATTTAAGACAATCCATACTCCCAGTAAAAAGCTTTGGATCAGGATAAATCTCCATGAGCCGACAGTGGCTGTCACGGTATCAGCGATACGTTCTCCCCTTGATGATTGAGAATGTTTGAGCTTGGCTGACTTTTCCATAGATAGCAATATCCCGTGCGAAAATTTGCACTGAATTTAGATGTAGCTTAACATTGAAATCCTAAAAGAGATTTGCAGCGAGGAGCAGCGCAACTCTCTTTTGGGTAACTGTAATTATAATCAACCTTTTTGGGGATGTAATTCAAAATTAGTTAATAACTTGTTCAAAAAGATCTAGACTATTTTCGATATTAACCACTAGATTAGTTGGTAGTGCTAAAGTTGATACGGTCAGCCTAAAGTGCCGCCCGTCCCAGTATGTAGATCAAGGTTTGTAGGGTTTAAAAATGTTGCAAGAGATTCAATTACCTGTTGTTGCAGATGTCAAAAAGTGGACTATTCAAGATAGTGAAGCACTTTATCGGATTAATGGCTGGGGGGAACCTTATTTCAGTATCAACGAAGCAGGGCATGTGACCGTCTCACCAAAGGGCGATCGCGGTGGCTGTATTGACCTGTTTGAACTGGTAAACGATCTCAAGCAAAGAGGACTGCGATCGCCAATCTTAGTAAGATTTTCCGATATTCTCGCCGATCGCATTGAGCGGCTTAACGCCACTTTTGCCAAAGCAATCGCGCGTTATAACTACAATGGCGTTTATCGCGGCGTTTTTCCTGTCAAGGTCAATCAACAACGGCAATTGGTAGAGGAAATTGCTAAGTATGGTAAACCCTTTCAGTTTGGACTAGAAGCAGGTTCTAAGCCTGAATTATTGATTGCTCTTGCAACTTTACGCACCCCTGGTTCACTATTAATCTGTAATGGTTACAAGGATGCTGAATATATCGAGACGGCTTTGCTAGCTCGGAAGCTAGGACAAAATACGATCGTTGTGATCGAGCAATTAGAAGAAGTAGAAATGCTCATCCGTGCCTCCACTAAGTTGGGAATTGCACCTGTGGTCGGTGTCCGCGCTAAACTAAGTGCCAAAGGTTTGGGTCATTGGGAAGACTCAACAGGCGATCGCGCTAAGTTTGGTTTGAGCATGTGGGAGATTTTGGAAGCCGTAGAGCAATTAGAAGCGGCAAACATGCTAGATTCGCTCAAACTTCTACACTTCCACATTGGTTCCCAAATTAGCAACATCAGCACGATCAAAGATGCTCTGCGCGAAGCAGGACAAATCTACGTGCAGCTTGCAGCTCTCGGCGCACCAATGGGACATCTTGACGTAGGCGGAGGGTTAGGCGTTGACTATGACGGTTCCAAAACTAATTTCTATGCCTCCAAAAACTACAGTATGCAGAACTACGCATACGATATCGTTGCGGAGATTAAGGATGCCTGTGCTGAAAAGGGCATTCCCGTCCCTACCCTCACAAGCGAAAGCGGGCGGGCAATCGCCTCGCATCAATCAGTTTTAATTTTTGATGTAGTTGGCATTAGTGGTACTCCTAATCAAGCGATCGAACCATTAAAGGAAGACGAACATTTAATCGTTCGCAAATTCTTTGAAGCTCTAGAAAATATCAATGAAAACAATTATCAAGAGATTTATCATGACGCTGTCCAGTTCAACCAAGAGGCAACACAGCGATTTACTTTAGGAAATCTATCGCTGAAACAGCGAGCCAGAGTCGAACGCCTCTTTTGGGAATGTTGCGATCGCATTCTCAAGGTAACGCGCAAACTCAAATATGTCCCCGACGATCTCGAAGATCTAGAAAAGGCAATGGCGTTGACCTACTATTGTAATTTTTCAGTATTTCAGTCTGCACCTGATAGTTGGGCGATCGATCAACTCTTCCCGATCATGCCGATCCATCGCCTCAATGAAGAACCAACCTGTCGCGGCACTATCGCCGATCTCACCTGCGATAGCGATGGTAAGATTGATCGCTTCATCGATTTGCGTGATGTCAAATCTACTCTAGAACTACATCCATTCATTTCTGAAGAACCTTATTACTTGGCTCTATTTCTTGGTGGAGCCTATCAAGAGATTCTTGGTGATTTGCATAATCTGTTTGGTGACACCGATGCCGTACACATTCACACAACCCCCACTGGGTACAAGGTCGAACATGTGATTAAAGGCGATTCTATGACCGAGGTTTTGGCATACGTGCAATATAACCGTGATGCAATGCTAGAGAATATTCGCCAAGAGACAGAACGTGCGCTCCAAGACAAGCAAATTACTCTCGATGAAGCCAGACTATTCTTGCAAAAATACGAGCATTGCTTAAATGGTTACACCTATCTTAGCTAAAGCCAAACCATAAGAAAAAAGATTCACTACGTGAATTTTTTTTCTTATGGCTGGCGAAGAGAGGCAATCGCTTGATTAAGTGACTTCAACTCTTGCAAGATCTCGCGCAATAATCGATTAGTCTCATTCTGAGTCGGCTCTTGTACTTGAATCGTTACTTGTTTCATTTTCAGGACATCCCGCGCAAACCTCGACACTTCAGTCGGATGAAATAATAATGGTTCGCGATCGCTTTGACGCAATTCAGGATTTAGCCTAGTTGGATCGTAAGGTAAGTTGAGTAATCCTTGAGTTGGATCGGTGTTGGCATAGCGATACACAGATGCGCGCGATCGCCCCAAAGCTTTCTGGATCGCATCCACATCCATCAGCTCGTAGGCATTATTAGAGGTCAGTTCAGGCGAAGAAAATGGGAGATCCATGAGAAACATACTTAGGCTTCGTCACTAGTATAGTCTCATTGATAGTCTATTAGTCTCAAAGTTTAATGGCATAGCGATTTTTCTTCTGGTTCCTTCGATCGGTAATTACTGTAAAAACAAAAGAGATAGCTAGGACAAATCAAAACCCAAATAAGTAGAGGCGGCGCTTCGCGCCGCCTCTACTTATTTGGGTTTTATGTCCTAAGCAAAACTCACACTGCTACATAGTTCAGGATGAAAAACCAGCCATTTTTTCCGCAACAAACAGCTCAATATCTTTCATTTTTTCAAGCATATCATTGAGGATAGTTAAGATTTTTTCTGAATCACAGTTAAGATCTAATTTTTCAATTTGTTCGGCTAAAGCTTGCATTTGCAGAGCTCCTACATTACTGCTAGCCCCCTTAATGTGATGGGCTTCTCTCAGAACTTGAGCAAGATCGTTGCTAGAAAACTCACCACGAATTTTATCTATCCGTTGCATAATATCTTCAATATAAACTTGCAGAACCTCAATTTCAAACTCTATATCTCCTTCTGAAATTTGATTGAGTTGTTCTAGATCGATAGCAGAGTTCGATTTGCGATCCATATAGGTTGATAGCCTTACAGCACTTAACTAACTTCATAGCTCTATACGTGGCTAAACTAACACATATGCAGTCAAAAAACTCAAAGTACAGAGAACACAATTTACAAGCATTCTATTTTTTGTACTAGCGATCGCGATATCAATGTTAGAATATGTCTTAAATGTAAAGTTTTGCAAAGACATTTATTTATTCATATTTTACTAGGATAGACGACACTAAGCTCCGTTCATCTTGGATTTTAGACAATTAAACAAGACGAGTCAAATCGACCATGCGTATCATTTTAATGACAGGAAAAGGCGGAGTTGGTAAAACTTCCGTAGCAGCAGCAACAGGTTTACGCTGTGCTGAATTGGGTTATAAAACTTTGGTTTTGAGTACTGATCCTGCTCACTCTCTAGCTGATAGCTTTATGGTTGAGTTGGGACACGATCCTAAAGAAGTTCGTCCAAATCTCTGGGGGGCAGAACTAGATGCATTACGCGAGCTAGAAGGGAACTGGGGAGCAGTCAAGCGTTACATTAGCGAAGTTTTACAGGCACGAGGTTTAGAAGGAGTACAAGCTGAAGAATTAGCTATTTTACCAGGAATGGATGAAATCTTTGGACTTGTACGTGTCAAACGTCACTATGACGAAAAGGAATTTGATGTATTAGTGATTGACTCTGCTCCGACGGGCACTGCGCTCCGCTTACTATCACTGCCTGAAGTTGCGGGTTGGTATATGCGAAAATTTTATAAGCCGTTGCAAGGCATGGCTCAGGTTTTAAGTCCAGTATTTGAGCCGATTTTCAAGCGAGTTACAGGTTTCTCGTTGCCAAATAAAGAAGTAATGGATGCTCCCTATGAGTTCTATGAAGAACTGGAAGCTCTAGAAAAAATTCTTACAGACAATACAACTACAACCGTAAGGCTAGTAACCAATCCCGAAAAGATGGTAATCAATGAGTCGTTAAGAGCGCATTCCTATCTCAGTCTTTACAATGTGGCTACAGATATGGTGATTGCTAATCGAATTATCCCTGAAGAAGTGCAAGATCCATTTTTCAAGGCTTGGAAAGATAATCAGAAGCAATATTGCGAACAAATTCACCGTGATTTTCATCCTCTACCAATCAAAGAGATTCCACTCTATGCTGAAGAGATGTGCGGAATTGCTGCTCTAGAACGCTTGAAAGAAACTCTATACGGTGATGAAGATCCATCACAGGTCTATTACAAAGAAAATACGATGCGGGTGGTGGAAGAGAACAAACAGTATCGTTTGGAATTGTATTTGCCAGGTGTACCCAAAGAGAAGATCGAGTTAACTAAGACTGGTGATGAGCTAAATATCCGTATTGGTAATCATCGCCGTAACTTGGTATTACCTCAAGCTTTGTCAATTCTGCAAACCTCTGGTGCAAAGATGGAAGATGATTATTTAAAAATCCGCTTCTCAACACCTGTTTAAATCTGCTTAAAAATTTATTCCCTGAAATAATTAGCGGTGCGTGGTGAATCCACGCGCCGCTAATTATTTCAGTATTTTTACGAAATCTTCTCCAATTTTTGTTCGATCGTTTTGATTAATTTAGCTTCTTCAGGCGTTACAATCCCATCTAGCATCGCGAATTTTTGACATTGAGCGCATAAAAATAACGCAAGCTCTGGTTTGATATCATTGAGTAAATTTTCAAGGAGCATTGGCGCATCAATGTAACTGGCGATCGATACGATCGCCTCAGATTTGAGGTTAGCGGCTCTCAAATCATTTAAAATCTCTTCCTTATTTTTGCCTTGATTGCCAGCCAAGATTACATGGGCAAGAATCCGATCGATGATTTCTTCCTGTGGAATGGCACTTTTTAAGATCTCCTCACTATCTTTCTGAATCGCTTCTATTTGCTCCTCAAAGTCGACAGGATTGAGTTTAGCTTCATAAAACGCGCAACTCGCCTGCCCCAATGTATAAAGCATCACTGCATTAGAACTTACGGCAATCACCGATCCTGCAACGGGAATATTTCTAAGCATTCCTAACCCTGCTTTGATTGCCATTTTGCCTCCAAAAGCTAATCCAAATACTGCGGCAACTTCACCTTTTCTAGTCGAATCCTGAAGATCCATTCCATAGGCACTAGCAATTTGATAGACCATTTCCGCTTGAAGTGTAGTTGTGGCAATGAGATCGCCCGCAAAAAAAATAGCCGCCGCCCCTGGGACAATCGATGACGCAAATCCAGTTGCACCTGCAAATACTGACTTTTGTTTGATAATCTTTTGGGCGATTTGATTGGCGGAATCGTAGGGATACTTTTTTTGGAGTCGCTTGACCTCAGCTTCTGCTTTGCTAACATCAACTCGATCTAGTATTTGCAGCAACCAATCAGCCTTGAAGGTTTGAGCAACTTTTTTAACTAAAAAGTTGTTCCCGATCGCATCGATCGCCTGTCCTGTACTACTGGTTGCTGTTGATATACCACCAACTACAGCACCACCAACGGTTTTAGACAATGCTCCAACAGCACCGCCAACAGCTCCTGCGGCATTACTAATGGAATCTCCCGCCACAACCATAGAACCACTAACCGCACTAGCTGCACCACCAACTGCATTACCTACCGATCCTGCTACTCCAGAAACTGCGCCAAATACTTTTCCCCATCTTCCTTTCTTCGGGTTGGCTATAGGTGTAGTAATTGCAGAATCTATGTTGGGAACTTCTTCTATAGGTTTAGAGTTATCAATAGGCTCAGTTGTCATCTTGATTACCTTATTACATTTTCTCTAGGATTTTTTAGCTACTTGTCTTGAATGATAACGCACCAGATATAGGTGTAAATACTTTAGAAACTTTTTTGGCAAAAAATACTTTTTCAACAGCTAAATCGATCAAGACTGTTTGGATAGGTTTATAGAATGGATAGATAATTTATGATGTATTACAACAATCCAAAATAATATAAGAGAGAATGAAGTCAGAGAAAAAGATACAAAAACACTGAGAAAAGAATGGAAGACAAGTAGGTAAATTCTTATTCAAGTTTGTTATCTATCGACAGACTTTTCGTTTCCACGAATTTTTATATTTAATTCTCTGAAATTACTATATGAAATCTTTTGCAAGCAATTAAGTTACTTTTGAAGAAGCTCTTTGTAGTACTCGGTTTAGCTCATTTAGTCGAATCGGCTTGCTAATATAATCATCGATACCAATGGAAAAATAGCGATCGCAGTCTTCTTTTAATGCAGAGGCAGTCACGGCAATAATCACAGGACGATTTTTAATAGCTTGGTTATCACGAATTATTCTAGTTGCTTCGATTCCATCCATTTCTGGCATTCGGATATCCATAAGAATGACATCATAGGACGATTTTTGTAAAGATTCTAGTACTTCACGCCCATTTTCTGCTGTATCTGCTTTATATCCTAGCTTTTTTAACATATTCAATATGACTTTGCGATTGATATTATTATCTTCAGCTAAAAGCAGGCGCAGAGGAGAAATATTACGTTGTAATACTAGCTCTGTTTCATCAATAATTTCCTCTTCCGAAATAGCGTCGATGATTGGGAATAGCAATGCCTGTAAAGTAAAAGTAGTCCCAACTCCCAAAGCGCTCTGTACAGTAATTTCTCCACCCATCGCGTTGGCTAAACGTTGGGATATGGACAATCCTAAACCTGTTCCTTCCTGTTGTCGACTTTCTTCTGTTTGGAAAAAAGGAGTAAACAGTTTTTTGAGATTTTGGGGACTAATACCAACACCTGTATCTTCGACTGCAAAACTGAGTTGACACATATCATTCTGGAGATTATGGCTAGTAGCTTTGACGGTAATACTTCCCTTCTCAGTAAACTTAATGGCATTATTAATTAAGTTAATTAATATTTGGCGTAATTTGAGTTCATCCCCTAAAATTTGATCAGGTAAATCTTCAGCAATTATCATATTTAGAGTGAGTCCTTTATTAAAAACCTTAAGCTTGACATTCTCTTGTAACTCCAACAAGAGAGACGTCAGTGAAAATTCGCGTTCTTGTAATACAAGATTTCCTGATTCAATTGCTGATAGATCTAGTACGCTATTAATTAACTCCAGTAAATGCTTTCCGCTTGATGCCATATAGCCCAATTCTTCCTGTTGAGAATCATCCATTGATGGATCCAGTTGTAAAAGCTGGGTAAATCCTAAGATGGCATTTAGAGGTGTGCGTAATTCATGACTCATATTAGAGAGAAATTCACTTTTGGCTAGGTTAGCAATTTCGGCGGATTCTTTAGCTTTCTGTAAATCTCTTGTACGTTCAGTCACAATTTTTTCTAGTTCATCCCGAGATTTTGCCAAAGAGGCATTGAGTTTGTCCTTAAGATACAATTTCTCCTGCTGATTGTGGATTTTTTCGCTCTGAAATTGATTAATGCGATCAGCAAGAGCTATAGATAATAGGATTGGTGTAACTATAAAACTGGCACGATAAACGTTAATCATGGATATTTGCAAAGGTAAAATAGCAAGAATATCCACGATCAAATAAATTATAATTACTACAAGAAAGACACTCCATGTTAACAAAAATAAACGTGCAATATGGATTTTTTTCCACATGGCAATTATACCAATTACTATATAACTTATAAAAGCAATTAAAACAGAGCTATTATGAGCTAGAGCTGAGATGCGATATGGTAAAAATGGACAAATTAATACCATTGTGAAGCTATAAGTACTCAGAATAAGCAACCATCGGTGTAGCTTTGGTAAGATGAGATGTGTTTGTAGGAACTCAATCGTAAAATAAGAGGTTGCCCCAATAGCTAGAAACACAGAAATAGATGTTAAAATACGGTTCCACCAAACTGCATTTTGCCAAAGATATTGCATCCCATAACCATCTGCAACCAAAATATGGAGAATAAAGGCGGTAGTTGAAAGCACAAAATACAGATAACTGCGATCTTTTAATGACACAAAAAGAAAGAGATTATAAATCAATGTAAACACAAGAATGCCATACAGAAAACCATTCCATAGCTGACTACTATATCGTTCTTGCCAAAAAGCTTGAGACCTATAAAGATTCGCATCAATCAATAGAGTGGATGCTGTAGCAAAACGGAGATAAACAGTAATCTCTCCATTAGCGGGAATCTCAATCGGGAACACAAAATTGTGATCTGCCACTTCTCTTTGCGAAAATGGATAAATACGTCCACTACGATGAATTTGCCATCGATCATTTTTTAGGATGTACAAGTCAACGCGATCTAAAATAGCTGGTCCGATCGCCAAATACCATTCTGTGATTGGGCTGTTGTTCTGTAGCGATAATCTTGCCCAGTAAGCATTTTTCGTAAAACCCAAAGCAGGCGTGTCTTTAGTGCTTTTAGTAAAAGCTAAATTGATCGCTGGGGATTCAGGCGATACGTTGCTATCAAAGGTAGCTTCAGGATCGGTTGCAAACTCTAAAGATTTGCCCACTAAGTATCGATCTATATCATTCTGTAATGTTAAGGGAGCATTGTTGCTTGGAGTAATACTAGCTATAACTTGAGAGTTAGAAAAATACTGTACTAATAATATGAATGAAATTAGGATTATTGCTAAAATCCATTTCCGAGCTAATTTATTCATATTTGTAACTTTATCAAGTTGTTTCTAGAGTAGAAAAAATATTATGGGCTTAGATATAAATCTGCAAATAGATCTTCATGTATGCATATCTATTGCATAAGTACTATTACATAAGCGATCGCCTGTCTAGTTAACAGGATGATTTTCTTATTCTTGCATGGTTTTTTAAGTTAGCGATCGCGCGATCTAGTCGCTGGATAAATAAACACCTACTCTTCTAAATATCTGGGTTTGCTATAAGATATTGGCAAATGGACAGTTAATTTCCTATGGCAATCAAACGGCGGCAGTTATTAATATTAGGTGGATTGGCGATTGGTGGCGGCATAGGTGGCGCAGCTTTTTCGGGAATATTGAGCCGTAAACCTGAAGCGATCTCCCCCACAGATCCCAAAGCAACTACTGCTAATAATCCTAAACCTACCAAATCATTATCAACTGTCAAAAGTTCGCCAAATCCCGCACCAAAAGGATTATTTGCCCCAAGTCGCGGGGATGTACGGATTGTCTTAATCAGCGATCTCAATAGTGCCTATGGTTCTACGGATTATCTCGCTCAGGTAAAACAGGCGATCGCCTTTGTACCAGATTGGGAACCAGACTTAGTGCTGTGTGGCGGTGATATGGTGGCTGGACAAGATAACAGTCTTAGACCTTCTGAAATAGAAGCAATGTGGCAAGGATTTGATAAACATATTGCCGCACCAATCCGCAAAGCTAAACTTCCCTTTGGATTTACGATTGGAAATCATGATGCATCAGGATCGTCATTTGGCGGCAAATCAACCTTTGAGAACGATCGCAATGCCGTAATCAAATATTGGAGCGATCCAAAACATGATGCTAATTTAAACTTTGTCGATCGCGCAGGATTTCCCTTCTATTACACCTTTGCTCAAAATGATATTTTCTTTTTAACTTGGGATGCATCGACATCCGAGATTCCATCAGAACAACTGAAATGGGCGGAGAAAAGTCTCGCGAGTGAAGCCGCACAAAAAGCGAAGTTACGGATTGCGATCGGACATTTGCCACTCTATGCTGTTGCTAAAGGACGCGAAACATCTGGTAATTATTTAGAAGATGCCGATCGCTTGAGAGCATTGTTTGAGAAATATAACGTTCACACCTACATCAGCGGACACGATCATGCCTATTATCCCGCCCACAAGGGGAAGTTAGAATTGCTCAATGCTGGTGTTTTAGGTGATGGCCCCCGCCGTTTACTAACGGGTGACATTACGCCAAATCGCACTGTTTCCGTGATTGATATTAAGATCGAAACTGCGGAAACAATTTATACGACCTACGATATGGATACACTCAAGGTTGTCGATCAGAGTACTTTGCCACGTTATATTGATGCGCCCAATGGTCGGATTACGCGCCGTGATATCAAAATCTAAAGAAATAGTGCTTTGCACTATTTCTTTAGAGAATGGGAACCTATGTAATTAGTCGTTTCTGAAAATGCAACCACGCTAAATCCTGTTTTATTTAGGTGATATCTTAAAAGCAGTAGAAATGAAAATATCATGAAATAAAATTTCAAGGATTTAGGAATATGCGTCAATTAACTACATTCATTCTCAGTCTCGCTTTTTGTATTCCCTCTGTGGCTGCGATCGCCCCTTCCGCCAAAGCTCAAGAAAGTTCATCAAGCATTCAAGCAATTAAAAATGAGCGTGTAATAACTGTCACAGGTCGTGGCGAAAGAGCTGTGAAAACTACCAAAGCCCGAATTCAGCTAGGTGTAAATGCTGATGGTAAAACGGCGATCGCAGTTCAAGCGGAAGTTGCGCGACAAGCTAACAGTATAGTCTCGCGCTTGCAGCAACTTGGCGTGGAGAAGTTGCAAACTACCAGCATTCAACTTAGTCCCAAGTATGTCTATGAAAATAATCGTCAGCGTCAAGAAGGTTTCACTGGACAAACTAGTGTCAGCTTTTTAGTAGCGATCGAGCAAGCAGGTGCAACCCTTGATGCCGCAGTTGATGCAGGTGCAAACCAAATTGAACAGCTTAGTTTTATAGCTACCGATACAGCATTAAATGATGCCAAGCAACTCGCCCTCCAAGATGCGATCAAGGATGCCCAAACTCAATCGGGGACAGTTTTAAATGCATTAGGATTTACTCCTAAGACGATTAAGACAATCCAAATTAGTGATTCGGCGATCGCCTATCCTGTAGCACAGCCTCGTATGGATACTTTTGCTAAGGCTGCCAACTCAGTGCCGATTTTAGGAGGTGAGCAAAAAGTCGAAGCTTCAGTAACTTTGCAAATTACTTATTAATAAAAATCCAGATTTTTAGTGGCGCGGCTTCGCCGCGCCACTAAAAATTGTCCCTAAGCTATAGAGCTTCGTACTTACATAGAAAGTGAGAACGGCGTAAAGCGCCCTTCTCACTTTCTGACTTTTAAGCTAAAAAACTCTTGTTTTTTAGTGGATAATCAATGAATATTTTGCAGAAATCCACATAATCAAGTTAATTATTGAACTTTATGCTGACAAATATACCTGTAGTACTTAGCGATTTTGGCGCATATTTGAAGGCTAGCGGTAGAAAGTTTCAGTGGATTGCCCCTAAAAAAGATACTAAATTTCGGGCGATCGCTTGGTCAAGCGGCACAATGTTGCTTTTGCGCGTACTGCTACCTAATCGTAAATATGCAGTGGCGAGAATATATTGTGCGAATCAAGAAATTTTGAACAAAACTAACCAGCATTTAATAAATGGAGAACGACTATCGGTAAAAATCGGCTTTCAGCTAACGCGATCGATATGGTGCGCGATTCCTCAAGTTTAAAAAGGTTGGCAATCCATTTAAATTTTGAGAACTCAACTATAGTAATTCAAGAGATATCTAGGACAAATAAAAACCCAAATAAATAGAGGCGGCGCTTTGCACCGCCTCTATTTATTTAGGTTTTATGTCCTAAGCAAAACTCGTACTGCTATATAACCAGTCAATTTGGCAGTAGATATACAATTAAGAGGGCTACCAACTACTAGAATTCGCGATGTAGAGGTTATGCAAGAGACTCATCCTATGTTGCCTAAGCAAATATCTCTCGAAAATTGGGGAAATACACCAGAAAGTGTTAAACAACTGGTGAATTCATTACTAGCAAATGTTGCATTATTAGAGAGCGAAAGTCATCTAGTTCAGTTTTTGGACGCTAATCCTTTGGGAATTGCCGTCCACGACGCTACAGGGAAATTAATTTATATCAATCATATTGGGCGGGATTTGCTAGGCACCGATCGCAACTCAGATGCGGAGACCGATCGACTTTCTGAATCATTCCAAGTTTATCGTGCTAAAAGCCAATCTCCTTATCCGATTGATGAGCTGCCAAGTACTCGCGCTCTCGCTGGAGAAATCGTCAAAGTTGACGATCTAGAAATTCATCGTCCCGATCGCGTGGTTCCCTTTGAGGTTTCGGCTACACCGATTTTTGATGATCGTGGACAAGTGATTTATGCGATCGTCGTATTTCAAGATATTAGCGATCGCCTACTTGCCAAAGCGGCTCTAGAGAAAAGCGAACAAAGATTTCGTAAGTTGTTTGAGTCCACTCCAATGATCTCAGTTCAGGGATACAACCGCGATCGGCAGGTAATTTACTGGAACGAAGCTAGTGAGAAGCTTTATGGCTATAGCAAAACAGAAGCCATCGGACAACAATTGGAAGATCTGATTATTCCTCCAGAAATGCGACAAGGCGTGATCGAGGCAATACAAACTTGGATCACACAGGGAGAGCAAATTCCCGCCTCGGAATTGAGTTTAATGCGCAAAGATGGCTCTAGGGTTGCAGTCTATTCTAGCCA
The DNA here is from genome assembly GCA_003242085.1 of Pseudanabaena frigida. Classification (GTDB taxonomy): domain Bacteria; phylum Cyanobacteriota; class Cyanobacteriia; order Pseudanabaenales; family Pseudanabaenaceae; genus Pseudanabaena; species Pseudanabaena frigida. Next base: position 29,516 of record QBML01000012.1, read on the forward strand.
CATCATGCTGATCACTCCTGAAGGTGAGCATGAAATATATTGTGTGGATATTGACCTGAGCGAGCAGCAAACCGCACTACGCGATCGAGAACGAGCAGAAGAAGAGTTACGTCGAGCTGTTGCGAAAAATCAAGCCTTGATCGATACGATCCCCGATCTAATTTTACGTGTAAATCGAGATGGTTATTATATTGATGCGATTCCTTCGGACGAAATTGAGGCTGCTTATCCGCTCGATCTAGTAATCGGCAAATGTATCTTGGATGTTCTTCCCCCAGAGCGCGCACAAGAAAGAATGTATTACCTAGAACGTGCTTTTCAAACTGGGGAAACTCAATTTCACGAGTACCAAATTCAGATTAATGGAAGATGGCAGTATGAAGAGGCTAGGATTGTTGTTAGTGGTAACAATGAAGCTACCATCCTAATTCGCGATATTACTGACCGAAAGCAAGCAGAAATATCTTTGCGAGAGAGTGAAGCCCGCTATCGACTATTAGCTGAGAATATTAACGATCTTGTTTGTCTTCATGACTACGATGGTAAATATCTCTATGTAAGTCCTTCCTGTGAAACACTTCTAGGCTATCGGGATGATGAAATGTTGGGACAGTCTCCTTATGATTTTTTCCATCCAGACGATCGCGATCGCATTCGACAGGAAGCTCATATGTCTGCGATCGAGGGGAAAGCTAATCCGATTACTTATCGGATGCGCCAGAAGTCTGGTAAATATATTTGGTTTGAGACTCTGACCAATCCGATTTTGGATGCTATGGGGCAGGTTATCCAACTGCAAACAACTTCCCGCGATGTAACTGAACGAATCCAAGCTCAAAATCAGTTGGAATACGATGCTTTTCACGACTCGCTAACAGGATTGCCAAATCGCCATCTATTAATGGAGCGATTAGAGCTCTCTATACACCGAGCCAAACGCATCGATAGCTATCATTTTGCAGTTTTATTTTTAGATCTAGATCGTTTTAAAGTCATCAATGATAGCTTAGGACATCTAGTAGGAGACAAGTTACTCATTGCTATTGCCCAAAAACTACAAACTATTCTGCGAGAGATCGATCTTGTAGCTCGATTTGGTGGTGACGAGTTTGTGATCCTGCTCGATGAGATCGAGGATATTCAGGAAGCTATTCACGTTACAGAAAGGATTTTCAGCAAGTTAAAGCTCCCTCTGACTATTGAAGGACGCGAAGTATACACGACCGCTAGTGTTGGCATCGTTTTAGGTACGCAAGACTACATACAAGCCTCTCACCTCTTGCGAGATGCTGATATTGCGATGTATCGAGCCAAAAATAGCGGCAAAGCAAGGTATGAAATTTTTGATGCGGAAATGCACAGGCAAGCACTAATTCGGATGCATTTAGAAAACGATCTGCGACGTGCGATCGATTGCCATGAATTTGTGATGTACTATCAGCCGATTGTTTCTCTGGACAATGGCTATCTGATTGGATTTGAAGCCCTGATCCGTTGGCAAGATCCGTATCAAGGCTTCAAATATCCCAATGACTTTGTCCCTATAGCTGAAGAGATTGGACTCATCTCCCAATTAAGCCATTGGGCACTACAGAAAGCTTGTCATCAATTAGCAACTTGGCAAACCACTTTCCCTAATCTACATTCCCTCAAAATATGCGTAAATCTCTCAGCGCAAGATTTACAAAGATCGGCGCTAATCGAGGAAGTCGATCGCATCCTTGCCCAAACAAATTTGCATGGTCGATGTCTGACTCTAGAAATTACTGAAAGTATGCTGATTGATGATGTTGAATCTACGATTAAACTGCTTAGCCAGTTAAAAACTCGTGGAATTCAAATTAGCATTGACGATTTTGGCACTGGCTATTCATCCTTAAACTATCTCCACCGTTTACCTTTAGACAACCTCAAAGTCGATCGCTCGTTTGTCAGTCAAATGCAAGATGGCAAAAAAAACCATCAGATTGTCGAAACGATCTCGACCCTAAGCAACCAATTAGAACTTAATGCGATCGCTGAAGGAATAGAAACACCGCAACAATTACACCGATTGCAAAATCTTGGCTATAAGTTTGGACAGGGATATCTCTTCTCGAAACCCATTAGCCAAGAGGCAGTAGAAGCACTTCTAGCAAGTAATAATTTGTATCTATTCCCCTAAATCTAGACCTTACCTAATTTATCAACTATCAATACAAGGTAGCTTATAAAGGAAGACGGCGCGAAGCGCGCCGCCTTCCTTTATCTGGGTTTTAATTTATCCTAACTATCGCTTGCAAATAAATATTAGAAGCCTTGCAAAGCAAGGCTTCTAATATTTATTTGCTTTTGGCTAGAGCGCAAAGCGCTATACACTAAAAGTAAGCAATAAATTGCGGCATCATTCGTCAACATCGGTATATGAGAAAGCTACTAAAGGGTTTACACAAGTTTCAGTCGTCCTATTTCCCTGCCAATCAAGAAATTTTTGAACAACTCGCTGAAGGACAAAAACCGCGAGTATTGTTTATCACTTGCTCCGATTCGCGGATTGTGCCGCATCTCATTACTCAGTCAGGTGTTGGCGAACTATTTGTAATTCGTAATGCAGGAAATTTAGTGCCGCCCTTTGGTGCTGCCAATGGTGGTGAAGGCGCTGCGATCGAATATGCGATCCATGTTCTTGGTATTGAGCAAGTAATTATTTGCGGACATTCTAACTGTGGGGCGATGAAAGGCTTGCTCAAGCTAGAAAAGCTGAGAACCGAGATGCCATTGGTCTATGAATGGCTACAACATGCCGAGTCAACGCGCCGCTTGATTCAAGAAAATTATGCTGACATTAAAGGCGAAGAACTGATGACGATTACGATGGCGGAGAATGTCGTCACCCAAATTGAAAACTTGAAAACCTATCCCGTGATTCGATCTAAATTGCATCAAAACAAGATGTCTATTTATGGTTGGATTTTTGACATTGAGTCGGGTGAAGTACTCGCCTATAATCCTGAGACTGATGAGTTTGAAGTTCCCCAAACTTTGTTAGCCAGTACGCCCACTGAACATTTTGTCCATACTGATGCCCCACCAATTCCATCTGCATATCAGAATGGATCGCAACAGGTCAAACCCAAAAATGCTGGTGATTTGCCATCATGGATGTCCCCCGAACAAGCCGATCGCATCTATCGCGGTTCCACAAGATAAATTAAAGGAAGCGCCTAGCGCTTCCTTTAATTTATACCATTCAAAATCGCATCCAATAAGTTAGGAAACCGCGCATCCAAATCCTCGCGCCGCAAAGAATTATGATGTTGAGTTCCCTCTAAGCGCGTATACATGATTCCAGTATCGCGCAAAACTTTGAAATGATGAGACTGAGTAGATTTGCTCATTTCCAAACAAAATTCTCCACAGGTAATCTCATCCCTAGTCGCTAACATTTTGACAATTTGTAAGCGCGTCGGATCGCTGAGTCCATAGAGTACTCCTGTTAAAGAAATATTTTCGCGATCGGGATGTTGGTATTGACGCATTACAAACTGCTGTAAACAAATTCATACAAGATTTATCTCAAAAGATATAAATCTTGTATGAATTATCCCATGTTATTGCATATATTTCTATAGTTCGCATATAATCGAACTATAGAAATTTCAATTGTCTTACTCAGTACATAACTCCCATGAGCGCACCTCTTCTCTCTCCAGTTAAACTCGGTCGCTACACATTGCCAAATCGAATTGTGATGGCTCCTCTAACTCGCAATCGGACGGTTACGGATAATATTCCCAATGCTCTAATGGCATTACATTACGAACAAAGGGCTTCGGCTGGATTAATCGTATCTGAGGCAACACAGGTTTCTCCACAAGGCTTAGGATATCCCAACACACCTGGCATTCATTCGCCAGAACAAATCGAAGGCTGGAAACTAATAACTAATGCAGTTCATGCTAAGGGCGGCAAAATCTTTTTGCAACTCTGGCATGTGGGCAGAATTTCGCATCCAGATTTACAACCCAATGGCGATTTGCCAGTTGCACCTTCAGCGATCGCCCCAGAAGGTGAAGTCGCTACCTACACAGGCATGAAACCCTATGTCACACCGCGTGCTTTAGAATTGGAAGAGATTCCCCAAATTATCGAACAATATCGTATCGGCGCGAAAAATGCACTGGAAGCAGGATTTGACGGTGTGGAAATTCACAGCGCTAATGGATATCTATTAGATCAATTTTTACAAGATAATTCTAATCATCGTACCGATATTTATGGCGGCTCAGTAGAGAATAGAGCACGTCTATTATTGGAAGTAACGGAAGCAGTGGTTAGTGTCTGGGGTAGCGATCGCGTTGGCGTGAGACTATCTCCGAGTGGCATTTTTAATAGCATGTATGATTCTAATCGTGCCGTAACATTTGGCTACGCAGTCAAAGAATTGAATCGCTTTAATCTAGCGTATCTACATTTAGTCGCACCCAGAGTTGAAGGATTTGGCTCCCCTGAAGATCAACCCGATCTCGGTGCAGATTTTTTCCGTCCTATCTTTAATGGAACGATTATTACCGCAGGTGGTTATACTTTTGAGACTGGAAATGCAGCGATCGCTTCAGGCAATGCAGATCTAGTTGCCTTCGGTCGCCTTTACATCGCCAATCCCGATCTAGTAGAGCGTTTTGCAGTAGGAGCTTCTTTGAATAAGCCCGATCGCAACACTTTCTATGGCGGAGATGAGAAGGGTTATACCGATTATCCGACTTTACAAGCCTCCTAATCTTCAAGTGAAACCGAAGAGATGTCACAACCTGCCATCTCTTCGGTTTGGATCTTAGTTTCTACTCCCTTCACACCTGAAAATAGATATAGCAATGCAAGTTTTGCTTAGGATATAAAACCCAAAAGACGAGTGGCGGCGCGAAGCGCCGCCACTCGTCTTTTGGGTTTTGATTTGTCCTAGCTATCCCTTCCATTCTGCGATCAGCCATTTTTGGATAATTTCCTGTGAAACACTGACAAAAGTATTCTCAGCTAATAACTTAGTTAAGTCCTGATTATCTGGCTTACCGATCGCTTCAAGCAATCGTAATTTAAAAGCAGGATCGAAGTTCGCTTGATAACTAATTTCTAATTTTAAAAGCGTTAAGCGATCGCTTTCAGAAGCATCAACATAACGTTGAGAATATTGGTCGATCAAATTATCGAAAATATGGCTCATTTCTTCGATAATAACGCGCTCTTGAAGAATATCCGATCCTCGATTTTCTAGTTCTATAGCCGCTTTATCCTTACTAACTAATTTCACAAAATCGCCTTGAGCAAAAGTTGTATGGGGATTAAATGGGCGGCGATCGCGATATTTGCGGAGAATATAATCGGGAAAACTACGGAGAATATGCTTCAGATAGATGGATTTACAAATAACCTCATCAAATCTCGTATCAGAATCAATTATCCAGTCCTCAATACAAGCATCCGTGAGATCTGCGGAACTAAAGTTCGCATTCAGAGCTTTAACTCGAAATAAATCTGCTCCACAAAGATTTACATTCGTTAGGTTAGCTTTATTTAGATTTGCAGCAAATAGCTTAGCTTTACTTAGATTTGCACCACTGAGATTTGCGGCAAAAAGATCGGCAAAATCAAGATTAGCTTCGCTCAAATTTGCTCCACTCAGATTTGCTTCTTGGAGATTAGTTTGCCGAATTGAAATCAATGAAATAACATTGCCACTGAGAATAGACTGAATATTTTTAGATTTAATAAATTCTGGTACGCCTAGGCTGAGATTAGCTTTGTGCAAATCTGCATTACTCAAATTTGCACCAGTAAGGGTTACTTCACAAAGCAGAGCATCAGTTAGAATAGTGTTTTGGAGGGACGCTCCTTGCAGTTCTGCTCCACTAAGCGCCGCACTACTCAGATTTGCTCCATTAAAATTTGCTCCAATTAGCTTTGCCCCAAATAAAGTTGCTTCTTTAAGATTAGTGTTACTTAAATTCGCTCCACTGAGGTTAGCTCCACTAAGGTTAGCTTTACTCAAATTGGCGTTGCTCAAATCTATTTTTTCAAAGCTAGCTCCAGCTGCACTAAATCGTTGACTTTCTTCTCCATCGCTCTCTAGCCATAGCTTGTGTTTAGCTATGCTTTCTTTTAGGGACGATCTAAAAAGTGCCATGATAGACCTCTTGTGATGAAATTAAACCCAGAGAAGCCTACAGTTTGCGCGATCGCATCTAGTTTTTATGTTTACGTAAGATGTCGATAGGCGCTAAAAGGAATTCCCGTGCGTTTTTTAATATCCATGATGGATTTGAATTCTCCACGTCGTTGCCGCTCTTCAGCGATCGCTGCTGCCACTGTTGGCTCAATCCCTAAGCCTATTAAGTCATCCGCAGTCATTGAGTTAATCCGTTTCCACGAATAACCCGACTCTTGGCGATAGTCATAGCTAAATACAACCATTGGCTCAATTTTTTGAAGCGTGATATTAGGAATTTCCAAAATATCGTGTAGTTCTTCAATGCTAGTAAAAATATGCCCCTCAGCTCGCAATGAGTCAATGTCGTTAGCATAGACAATTGGTAAGCCTAAAACGTTGACCAAATCGTTTTTAGAGCAGCTATTGATATCGATCTTAGGACGTTTAGCGGCGATCGTTGCAAATAATTGAGGGTCTTCAGGAAGTGGGAGATGTTTAGGATAGGTTTTGGTTAAGTATTCACGTTTGAGAGCAAATGCTGTAGCAACTTGAGCAATCCAAACAAGTGTTGTAAAGCTAGCAAGAACTGGGAGAGAAGGCAAAACGATCGCTGTCGCAACAAATCCTGCCCCAATCCCAATCCAAATATTGGAGCCACACTTTACTCCAGCATAGGCGATCGCGCCACCTCCTAGAACTGGGAAGAAAGACCACCATACCCATTGCGGTGTTTGGTCAAACCACGAAGGTTGAGACATAATCTTAAATATTTTTTTAAATATTCTTAAGTAGCTTTTTACGTTTTTCTTCGTATTCTTCAGCAGTGATTACACCGTCATCATAAAGCCTTTTTAGATCACCCAGAGCTGTGGTCGAGTCTTTAACTGATGCTGTAGCAGTATTTGCACCGCCATTAAACTTACGGTTAAATTCTTCCTCAGACATTACTAGCAACATGATGAACTCGATAAAAGCTGCGATTGATGGGATTCCAGTCCAACAAAATAATAAATAAAGTACCCCCCAGCCAGTTTGCCCAAGATAAAATTTATGAGCCCCAAATGCCCCAAGAAAGAAGCACCAAAGAATTGTATTAGTTCTAGTCTTCATAACCATTTCCTTTGTTTATTTTTTGTTTTCGAAATTGAGCGCTACTTCTAAGTTAGGACTAAAATATAGATGGCTTTACATCTGACTTGATTACCCAATTATTTAAGCGCAAAGCGCTGCAAATTACACTTAAGTTATACATGGCTCATACAATAAAATAGAGTCTCACTAAGTTGAATGCTTTTCTTTACTATGATTCTCTAGCTTCTTGCTCAATAAATATACCAAAACCGCTCCAAGTTTGGCTTCTAGTAGAGTTATGTAAATTTGCAAATAGGGATGAGAGTCTGAGCTAGCATTCAAAGCAAACACAACTCCCCCTATAAGCACATACGGCAAAAATCTGAGTTTTCTGATTAACTGAGGGTTAACCAGTTTGGTACTGATTAGAGCGAGTCTTTCAGTCATTTGACTTAACTCCATAAATCTTTAAGCTTTTATCAAAGATCATCCACTACATCCTAGGTCGATCGCTGTATTTTGTGACGCTTTTTTACATATTTGTACTTTAGTTTGACTTTAGAGATGCTGAATCCTGAAGTCATCTGACCTAAACATGGGGATACGTGGTTGCAAGTAGCTATAGAATAGGGTATAGCTGAATATTTTTTGCAGGAGTTGGCTTTGATTTCTTCAGCAGCTTTTTCTGATACTTTAGAGCGCGATCGCGAATTGGACTTATTCGCGCATAGATCGCACTTTCCTGCTTTAGAAGTCAAAAATCGTTCTTACTTTAATTTTGGTGGTCAAGGCGTTTTATGCAGAGCCGCGTTGGATGCGATCGCTAGAAATTTCCAGCATATTGAGACACAGGGAAGTTTCTCAAATGCAGCAGGGCATTGGATGATGTCTGAATATAATGCAACCAAAGTGGCGATCGCCCAAGAATTTCAAGTCGATCCAACTACAATTACCCTCACCGAAAATACAACTGTTGGCTGCAATATTGCATTATGGGCTATAGATTGGCAACAAGGCGATCGCCTGTTACTTTCAGATTGCGAGCATCCAGGGATTATTGCTAGTGCCGTCCAAATTCAAAAACGGTTTGGCATTGAAATAGACTATTTTCCCTTAACTAATACTCACAATGCCAGCGCAGAGGGAAAAAGTAGCGAAGCAGTTGTAGAGCTATTATTGCAGCATTTGCAGCCCAACACCCGCATGGTGATGCTCAGCCATATTTGCTGGAATACAGGGCAAGTGCTGCCACTAAAAGCGATCGCCAAGGCTTGCCACGCTCGAAATGTACTAGTTGCCGTCGATGCAGCCCAATCTGTGGGCGTATTACCTCTCAATCTTGACGAGATTGCTGCGGACTTTTATGCATTTACAACACATAAATGGTGGTGTGCACCTCTGGGACTAGGAGCTCTGTATATTCGCCCCGAAATTTTTGATGAAATTGAGCCAGTATTTGTAGGTTGGCGTGGACTGACTGGCAAAACGCCAATTCCACAATGGCGACAAGATGGTGCTAAGTTTGAGGTGGCAAGTTCTACTTATGCACTCTATGAGGCGATGCGAATTGCGATCGCCTATGCTAATAATTGGGGCACACAGCAGCAACGGTACGAACGTATTTGCCAACTAAGTCAAATTTTGTGGCAACGATTAAATGATTTGCCCCACATTTCCTGCATTCGTCAACTGCCTCCAGAATCAGGTTTGGTTTCTTTTAGAGTCGATCGAGAAATATCCAAAAGTGCGATCGCCCAACAGTCCCATTCTTCGATCGCCCAACAATTGGAATCCGAACATCAAATATTTATCCGCGCACTTCCCGACCCAGATTGCTTAAGGGCTTCTGTCCATTATCTAACTTCTATTTCTGATATCGATCGCCTTATCTCAATCATTGAAACCTTTGCTTAAAACCAATCAATCGCCAAGCGCCATATTTACTTTTTACCATTCTTAATTAATCAAATACTTATAAGGCTCCTGCCATGTCTCTATTTTCCCAAGCTCCTAGACCAACCCAAGACAAAAAAAGTGATACTTTGTCACGATCTCAAGTGCTGATTGCGATGGCAGTCACGGCAATTATCTTCTTAGCGATTTCCAAAGGTTGGGTTTACCTGACTGGTATACCGATGGTGCATCTCTATTGGCAACCAGAACATGCAGCGATCGGAGTTGGTATTGGCTTGGGAGTAGCATTACTCAGTAGTTTAATTTATGAAGTGTGGGAAAGCTACCGCATTGCTGCCCAAGAATATTTAGAAATGGTACTCAAACCACTAGAACCAATCGATCTGATTTGGTTAGGTCTTTTGCCAGGTTTGAGCGAAGAAATGTTATTTCGCGGTGTTGCTTTACCCGCTCTCGGTATGAATGGGTTTGCTTTGATTATTACTAGTGTGGTGTTTGGTGCACTGCATATGGCAAGTGCCAAGCATTTATCCTATACAGTTTGGGCGATCGCTGTTGGTATGATGCTTGGAGCGATCACCATGTATACGGGCAATCTTTTGTCCGCGATCTTGGCTCATGTTCTTACCAATTCACTTTCAGGCATCATTTGGAAATGGAAGCAATCCAAACTTGCATAATTATCTATAAGTAGCTCAGCATAAATAAACTCAGCGTGTATCGCCCACTTTGCAGGCGACACACGCTTCTGTTTTTTGGGTTTAAAAAGATCTATTTTGCTTGAGACTTTCGCTTTCTGATTTGATTTGCACCAAAAACACCACCTGCTAGAACAATTCCAGCCGCAAAGCTAGGAACTGGTACAGCGCGAATCTGTTCTTGTCTACCGATACTGAAGTCATCGAAGGCAAAAACGTCTGTGCCAGAATTGGTATTACCAAAAGTAATAGAAGTAAATTGCTCGCTAGGGGTTGTAGAAATTAAACCAAAATAGAGCGCTCCACCACCTTGAGTTCCAGTAGTAGGAACTGTAAAGACTTCTGTTCCTCCATCTGTTTTTGTAAGTGTTAATGTAACTTTTCCATTGAAGTCACCAATATCAACTCCATAGAACCCGAAAGCGGCTTGAGCGGTGTTAAAAGTAAGTGTAAAAACACCTGTAACTTCATAATATTTGCTACCAGAAATTGCATAGCGACCAAACCCATTTGTGCCAGATATAACTGTTGCAATACTTCCAGAACCAGTGATAGTTGCAGTATCTACGCCAAAAGCGACAGCGATCGGTGAAGAAGAACCATTGGCTTTAGATTCGAATGTTTCATCGCCAACATTTACTAGATTGGAAAAGAAATCGTTGCGAGCTAAATTAGCATTGGGAGTAGAAGACAATCGGGCGAATTCTCCTTGTCCTTGGTCTTCGCCAAAATAAGTAAGATAAGCGGCTTCTGCTGGATTAACAATCACGGGTGATGAAACTGCAAATAGACCGATCGCTGATACTAATAACTTTTGAGCCGCATTCATACTTTTTGATTCCCATGCTGTATTAAAAAAGCGATTTTATAGATACTTTCATTTATTTTGGCATAGTCATCAAAGAAGTTTAGAATTCTGTTCTAATCCCTCCCCCAGAAAAAAGCAGAATCCTAAGCTTCTTTAGTTGAGAGAATCAAATGTAAGCTCGATCTAGAATCTAGATTAACTAAACGTACTTTTGCTTCACTGAGAAAAATATAGCACCGTCTAGTTTAATTTTTTATGCGTGAAGTTATACAAAAGTTATATAAAATTCACTTAAAAGTGGTGTTTATGACTTAAGTGCACACAAGCTCAAAAATTATCCTAGACTAATTTTTGAGCTTTAATTATGAGATAGATTTGAGCCTAAACTTTGCTCCCATGAAAAATTAAGCAAGATGTTGAAGTAAAGCTTGTCGCATAGTTTCAATTGGAACAGTCCGATCTAGCCAAAATTCAAGAGCGATCGCCCCCTGATTGATCAGCATTTCTAAACCATCGATCGCTCTAAGCCCTCTGGCTGTGGCAAGTTGTAAAAACTTAGTTGGGCGTGGTGTATAAATTAAATCGTAGGCGATCGCGCGATCGGGTAGAATCGCGATTTCTAATTCGGAAATCGGAGTATTTAGATCGCCTGCCATACCTATCGGCGTTGCATTGATGACAATTCCTGCTACTTCTAGCAAATGGGGAATCGATGCCCAAGGATGAACTCGCAAATTATAATCGTGAAGTTGACTAGTCATCGTGCCGTGAAATTTTTTCATCTTCTTCGGATCGCGTCCGACGACATGAATTACTGGGCAGCCTAATTCTAAGCAAGCAGCGACAACAGCTTTAGCTGCGCCACCACTACCAAGGATCACAGCAGGCATATTTTTCCAATCACATTGAAGTTGCTTGAGTGGCTCTAAAAAACCTGCAACATCAGTATTTGTGCCAATCCACCTATCATCAACACGCTTAACTGTATTTACTGCGCCCACAGCTTTAGCGATCGGTGTGACTTCATCAAGCAAGGGGAGCACTTCAATTTTGTGGGGAATAGTCAAATTGAAACCCTGTATTGACTGAATTGCCTTTAGTCCTGCGATCGCTGTAGATAGCTGCTCCACAGCAATCGGGAAAGGGACATACACGTAGTCAAGCCCCATCGCCGCGATCGCCGCATTGTGCATCACAGGCGAAAGGCTGTGACTGACGGGAAACCCCATCACCCCTAAAATTTTAGTTGTCCCTAAGACGCTCCCGATCATAGTCACTTACCTAAAGTATTAAAAAACTATGACACAATTGTTCCGTCTAAAGAATAAGCAATACATAGAAATCTGGGCAATTACTCTCCAAAAACCAATCAAGACACAAACTTAGCCAGTTAGAGATTTGATAGTGATTTAGAGGTTAGTATAGGCGGCGCTTTGCGCCGCCTATACTAACCTCTAAATCTTGCTATCTTTAGCACCACCAAAGATTTATTGAAGTGTTATGGAAATGCAAGATGTAGCTATAACAAGTCAAAACCCAAATAAATAGATGTGGCAAGTGGTCTCGCCTCTATATTATTTGGGTTTAAAGTGAGATTAATACAAATTTTCACTAAGCAAAGAATGGATTCAGAAATAATAGAGACTAAGTTTGTGAAATTTACAACAGCCCTATTTATAGCATTCCTTATGTAATGGTTCATTTTTGACAGGGTGAAAAAATTCTAATAAGTGCGCTTTCCTGCTGCCAAACGAGAAAAGATACTAGTTACTAAGATCATTACAACCAAAACTAAAGCACCCGCCCAAGCAAGTTGTTGCTGATTTATAAATTGAGGACCTCCAGGAACAATCGAGAAGTTATAGACAAGTACACCTAAGGAAGCTGTTTTCTCTAAAATTCCATTTGACCAGTACTGACTAAACAAAGCAGTAAAGATTAAAGGAGCTGTTTCCCCTGCGGCTCTGGCAACCGCAAGCATTGCACCAGTGATAATTGCTGGCAAGGCTGCTGGTAAAACCACAAAGAATACAGTTTGAAAGTTAGTCGCACCAATGCCTACGGAAGCTTGACGGATTTCTTGCGGTACAAGTTTTAAACTTTCTTCACTAGTACGAACAATAATCGGAAGCATTAATACTGATAAAGCTACCCCACCTGCTAAGGCGGAGAACCCTAAACCTAGGGAAAAACCACCCTTAACAACAATGATCCCGTAAGTAAATACACCTACTACAATTGAAGGAACGCCGCTTAAAACGTTAGTAGCAAAGCGAATCCAAAAAACAATTGGTTTCTTACCACCGAATTCAGATACAAAGATAGCTGCCATTACTCCGAATGGAACGCTAATTAATGCAGCAATCCCTACCATAACTAGGGTTCCGATGATGGCATTAGCAAATCCACCACCCGCAATGCCAGGGGCAGGCGGTAGTTGAGTGAATACTCCCAAGTCTATTCGACTTGCGCCTTTGATAATTACGTAGGCTAGTACAGCTACTAGTGGCAGCAAGGCGATCGCCGCCGCACCGACAGTAAGCACTGTCATCATATTGCCAAAAAGTGTACGAGGCGAGGAGTCGCTTCGTACCAAGCTCCCCATAGGGATGTTACTTGCGGTTGAATTTTGAGGTTCAAATGTCATAGGACAAGAAAAATCAGTGGATTTAGGTCAGGAAATTACAGAGAACTGGCAATGACAAATTAATAAAAGAATCAGAGTTATTTGATTTTTTGGACGCGCATGATGAGCAACTCTGCCAAAACATTGACAAACAAAGTTAGCCCAAACAAAACTAGCGCCGCATACATCAAGGCGGAAATTTGCAAATCGGCAGCTTCAGCAAATTCATTAGCTAGTTTTGCTGCAATTGAGTTGGATGGAGCCAAAATCGAGAAATTAATTTTTGAAGAGTTGCCAATCAACATGGTTACAGCCATAGTTTCGCCCATGGCTCGACCGAGAGCTAGCATTACCGCACCGACTATGCCTGAAAATCCTGCTGGTAATATAACTTTGATAATTGTCTCCCACCTTGTTGCGCCTAAGCCCATTGAAGCTTGACGTAAATCTTTGGGAACCGCAATCAATGCTTCGCGAGAAATAGCCGCGATCGTTGGCAAAATCATAATTGCTAATACAATTGCCGCAGGGAGCATTCCCGTACCACTTAGTGGAGTACTAAATAGTGGGAACCATTTGAAATTGCCATAAAGGAAATCTCCAACAGGCTTGATAATGGGGATTAAAACGAAAATACCCCACAGACCGTAGACAACACTGGGGATTGCAGCCAATAGCTCAACTAAAAATACGAGAATCTCCTGTACTTTAACGGGCAAAAAATCAAATTCTTCGCTCAAAAAAACCGATACACCGATACCAATTGGTACTGAGATCAGCAGAGCAATAAAAGAACTAACTACAGTCCCGTAGATTTGGGGTAAAACTCCATAGGCATCTCTGGTGACATCCCAGTCACTAGAAAACAAGAAGCCGATTCCATATTTACTAATTGCAGGCAAGGCATCGATCGCTACCTTAATTACCATGGAGATTAGGATTACAGCTACACCGATGCCAAAAATTCGGGTAAGCCAGACAAAGCCATTGTCAAGATTTCGAGCTGCATTAGAGCGATGGGGCAAGCTGATTTCAGGGACTAAAGTTTCAGAACTCATTATTCAGAATATTAATGATGAACAGGATAAAATCATGAAATCTAAGCAAATAGGGCAAGGTCGAGATTTGTATCTCAGAACTTTGCCCTATCTTAAACAATTTAGCCTTTTGGGCGATTGCTTATAGAAGAATGAATACTATGAGATAGATGCGATCGCAGGTTTGATCTTAGTGACAACATCAGCAGGAAGTGGAATATAGCCCAATTCCGCACTGGTTTTTTGTCCTTCGGTGATCGCCCATTCCAACATCGCTTTGATTGCTTCAGCCTTGTTAGGATCGTCATACTTCTTGTAAAACGCCAACCAAGTGAAAGAAACGATTGGGTAAGCACCTTCGCCCTTAGGATCTGGATCGAAAGCGATCAAGCTAGGAGGTAGCTCGATCGACGCAAGAGATTTTGAGCCGCTTTCAGGATCTGCCTTGATATACTTGCCAGATTTATTCTCGATAGTTGCAAAGGAGAGCTTGTTCTGAACGGCGTAGCCATATTCAACATAGCTAATTGCACCAGCAGTTTGTTGAACTTGAGCGGTTACACCCTCGTTACCCTTAGCGCCAGTACCTGTTGGCCATTGAACGGACTTACCTTCCCCAGGACCAGATTTCCAGTCAGCACTAATTGTGCTCAAGTGCTTGGTAAATACGCCTGTAGTACCACTTCCATCAGCACGATAAACAACAGAGATAGCTGTATCAGGAAGCTTCGTACCTTCATTCAACTTAGCGATCGCAGGATCGTTCCATTTTGTGATTTTGCCTAAAAAGATACTGCTATAAACTTCACGGCTAAGCTTTACTTCTTTAACGTCAGGTAGGTTATAAGCAAGAACAATGCTACCAGCAGTTACAGGAATTAATACTGCACCTTTAGCTACCTTAGCAATTTCATCGTCTTTCATTGCAGTGTCGCTAGCACCGAAGTCAACAGTAGCAGCAGTAAACTGTTTTACACCAGCACCGCTTCCAACAGATTGATAGCTAATTTGTACGTTGGAATTTTTTTTGTTGAAATCCGAAAACCAACGTTGATATAAGGGAGCAGGGAATGAAGCTCCAGCGCCGCTGAGGCTTACGGGTTTACCACCTGCTATTTGTGCTGATGGTGAAGAAGATGCATCAGTTGTAGGCTTGCCAGAAGCTGTAGCTGTAGCAGCAGGTTTAGTTGCTTCTGGGGTGGGTGCTGGCGAGTTGCAAGATACCATCGCAAAGCCAAGTCCGCCGAGAGTTAGATAGAGAGCCTTGCGGCGGGATAGTTTCAAGCTAGGACGCATAGTGATGATGTGGTGAAACGTTATAATAGTTGTGATGGTACTTAAATAAAATTTTTCAATCAGAAAATTTTAGATTTAGATACCAAAGCATTGTTCTAATGAAACCATTAACTGTATAGCTCTGTAGCAATAATTTTGGAATTTATAAAATCAACAGTTACTAGCTAATACAAGGTTTTTTAACATCAAACAAAATAGATAATACACCTCAAAGGTAAAGAGAAGGTTAAGGAGAAAAACAAAGTGTCGATGTTATTAATGAGTTGTAAATATCTAAACTAAAACCCATGCTTTCTACATTGTCATCGCATCTGTATTTACGGATCAAACCTTTAATTGGCAAAGGTTTTAAGACTATTAAAATATTTTTTGTTAAAGTGCAACCTTGGTGATATATATTTTGTTAGGTATGTTTCTACGTGACGTACTGGGTTCTATTCTGATACAGTATTTTTAACTAAGTCTCATTACGATCCAATGTATTTAGTCGAACCTATTGATAGAAGTTGTAATACTTAATGGTATAGAGAATTTATTCTAAAAATACACTAAAACCTACGAGACTTATTTTTCTACATTTAATTAATTTTGATTTAGAAGAATTCAAGAAGTAATTTTTATGTTTGATCTCATTATTGAACTTAATGACATGGGTGCATTTATATCAATGTTTGCTGCGATTCTTGAGTCTATGTTGCTCTAGTAATAACCTGATTAGTAATTGTTGCGAACTTATATATCTAGAAAGTGTGTAAAAACATCCTAGACATTGATTCTTAGGCATCTTCTGAGATGTCAGGCATATCTCTACGAAACTAAATAAAGACTTTGAGTCTTGGTAAATCTCAATCCAACCTAAAATCCTAAAATCTACCGAAGTAAACATTTCTTCAAATTCTATGGAAAACGCAATCATCAATGCAGATAACGTCGCAGTGTATTACGGTTCACATCTTGCCGTTTCTGGAGTTAATCTAGCAATCAATACTAATCAAATCACTGCTTTTATTGGCCCTTCAGGTTGTGGTAAAAGTACCGTTTTACGCTGCTTTAACCGCTTAAATGATTTAATTTCTGGCGCAAGAGTAAAAGGTAAGATTACCTTTGGAGCGCACGATCTCTACGACCCTAAAATCGATCCTGTCGCAGTGCGCCGTCGTATTGGCATGGTGTTCCAGCGTCCGAATCCATTTCCAAAATCTATTTATGAAAATATTGCCTTTGGCCCTCGCATCAATGGGTTTAAGGGTAGCAAAAGTGATATGGACGATCTTGTCGAAAGATCGCTAAAACAAGCTGCTATTTGGGAAGAAGTTAAGAACAAGTTAGGGGAAAGCGGCTTAGCACTTTCTGGTGGACAGCAGCAGAGGTTATGTATTGCCCGTGCGATCGCAACGGAGCCAGAAGTGATTTTGATGGATGAGCCATGTTCAGCTCTCGATCCAATTTCTACTTTGAGAATTGAGGAACTGATGACAGAACTCAAACAGCGTTTCACGATTGTGATCGTTACTCACAACATGCAACAAGCTTCACGGGTATCTGATATTACTGGGTTCTTTAATACCGAACTAGATGACCGCGGACAACGTACGGGTAAGCTAGTGGAGATCGATCGCACTTCAGTAATTTTCAGTAGTCCCAAACAAACCGCAACTGAAGAATATATCAGCGGTAGATTTGGCTAAAAACAAACAGCAAAAAACAGTAGCGGCAATTCATCGATCGCCGCTACTGTTTTTTTGTTTTTTGGGAAAATTTCTGAAAAGATGTTAGTTTTTTGTAAAGTGATTTTTCTTAATCAGCAATAAATACCGATGGAGCCAGTCAGATCTCTGATCAAAAATAGCAGCAGTGTTGTTACACCGTTACTAGAACTACGTGGAGTTCACAAGAGCTTTGGGGCTAATACAGTCCTTAATGGTATCGATCTAACTGTGCATACTGGTGAAGCGATCGCCATTATTGGGCCATCTGGCACAGGTAAGTCAACCATTTTGCGACTTATTTGTGGGTTAATTGCTCCCGACCAAGGTGAAGTATATATTAATGGCAATCTTGTAGACACTGAGGATATCCAAGAGGATAGCTATGGACTGAGCATTGGCATGGTGTTTCAAAATGCAGCATTGTTTGACTCGCTTTCTGTTGCTGAAAATGTTGGTTTCTCTCTATTCGAGCACTCCCATTTATCACGCCGCGAAATTTATCGACTTGTCGAACATAAGCTTGCCCTAGTTGGGCTGGAGAACATTTGCGATCGCTATCCGAGCGAGCTATCGGGAGGGATGCGAAAACGAGTTAGTTTTGCTCGCGCAATTATGGACGATCCGACAGCAAAGACTCAAACTAAAAAAGTGTTGCTTTATGATGAACCCACCGCAGGTCTCGATCCTGTAGCATCAACGATTATCGAAGACTTGATGCGATCGCTGCGGGAGCAACAGGTTTGCGATAGCTATATTGTCGTTACCCACCAAGACAGCACGATCCGACGTACAGCCGATCGCCTGCTGGTTCTTTATCGCGGATCGGTGCGCTATGCAGGAAACGTGAGTACAATTGATACGGCAGACAATCCGTATGTCAGACAATTTTTTAGCGGCAGCATTGAAGGTCCGATTCAACTTTTGACTAAGGAGGTATGAGGCTCGTGCAGCGAAAAACATTACGCGACGGTGCGCTTGGCTTATTTATCATCGGTGGAGTAGTCGCACTTGGGGGCGCATTACTATGGTTACGTGGCCTGCAACTAAGTAGTTCTAAGTTTACTTTTACGATTAAGATGCCCGATGCCAGTGGATTGAATACTGGTTCAGTAGTTAGGTTTCGCGGGGTAGAAGTTGGACGTGTAATTGCGCTCACACCACAAACCGAGGGTGTTGATGTGCAAGTTAGTATTGAAAACTCAAAATTAGTTATTCCGAAGCAGTCGGTTGCCGAAACTAATCAAAGTGGTTTTTTGGGTAATACCAATATTGATATTTTTCCTCCCAAGGAGAAACTAGCGATCGATTCCAAACTCGATCCTCTAGCTAAAGATTGCAATAGTGAATTAATCATCTGTCAGGGTGGAGAAGTTGTAGGATCTCAAGGTGTAAGTTTTATTGCTTTACTCAAGGATTCGAGTACGGCTCTCCGCAAAATCAATGACCAAAACTTGATTGACAATCTCAACGACACCTTAGTTTCCGCAAAAGCTACAGCTCGTAGTATCCAAAAATTAACTGACTCTGCTAATCGAGTTGTTAGTACATTTGAGGGTCAAATTGTTAAATTTGGAGATACGGCGGATGCAATTAGTGGAGCAGCAACGAAAGTTGGAAATGTCGCAAATAGTGCCCAAGATCTAATCGAGGTCAACCGTGAAAAATTAGCACAAACTTTAGATGGGATTGCCGCAGCTTCTAGAGAAGCACGAGCCTTGCTTGCGACGGCAAAACCGCTATTGAATGATGGCAAGTTCATTGAAAATCTCCAAAAGCTATCCGAAAATGCCGCCGAGACCTCGGCAAATCTTCGCAAAGTATCAGGTGAATTAAACGACCCCTCAACAATTGCTTCCTTGCGTGAGACTCTTGACTCGGCGCGGGCTACTTTTGCCAATGCCAAAAAAATTACTGCCGATCTCGATGAGTTAACTGGCGATCCAAAGATTCGTAATAATATTCGCAACTTGATTAATGGTTTAGGTGGGTTGCTTTCTACTGCACCAAATCTTGACATCACATCAACTGCTAGTAATTCTCGTCCTAGCGATTCGTCTATTCCTGTAGAAGTTGCTCGCAGTAAAATCATCAAGCCTGCTAACAGCGATCGCCCCCAAAAAGACAAATCAATTGAATCTCCAAAGATAAAAATTAATAGCCCCAAACCAAGTGGAACAGTTGGTAAGTCGGAGACAACATCATCACTAGAAATTTTGAATTTTGACAGTCCGAATAAGCAATGAACCTACCACCTAGTCAAGTTTGGCTAATTATTGGTATTGCATTATGCGTTATCGAGTTACTAGTTCCATTGCCAACTTTTTTGATAGCTGGAGCAATGGGAATTGCCGCCATATTAGTGTCAGCTGTCGCCCTAATACTTCCTATTCCAGCGCTACAAATATTAGCTTGGATGCTGATATCAGGTGCTTTAGTGAACTTATCGCGCCGCTTCATTCCTAGAGATTCTCACCAACTTAAAGAAGCTAGTGAAGGTATCACCCTCACTGAAATTCCCGCAGGACAAACCGGACGAGTCCAGCATGAAGGAGTTTCTTGGAAAGCAAGATGTGACGATCCTAATGTAGCGATCGCAACACAGCAAAAAGTGATTATTCTGAGGCGACAAGGAAATACACTTGTAGTCGTACCTGAAAATTGGCTAAAGGAGTAGGTTGTAAGTGTCGCAAATTGCCACTTTTTGTAAGATTGTTTATTGCGATAAATATTAAAAAAAAATAATTTTCTAATCAATAGTCTCAAAGTTTTCCACAGAGTTATCCACAGATATAGCGCTTTTTTCCACAGATTAACTACAGTTTTCCACAGGCTGTTTAATCAGAAATGATGCCTTCTCCTTACTGGTTAAGGATTCATTAATAAACGAGACAACCTAGCTGGGGAAACTTTTTTAAACTTGTTTTTTGTAAAGATAAGTTAAGGGGATCGCATTAAAATTGCGATTAGTCCAAGTAGTTTTCAGCTATATATTATTTCAACTTAACTTTTCGTTACGTTGACAAGAACTGCTAGTTGAACGCACAATTAAGTCCCGACCTATGAAAATGGTTGCGACATTCCTATAAAACTTATTTAAAAGTTGAGGTTTCAGCATGAGTACGACCATCAGCATCTTGGCAGAAATTCCTGAGGAATTGCACGAAACCCTCAAAACATATTTAGAGACACACCCTGACTGGGATCAGGATCGCGTATTTGCCGCCGCTTTATCCCTGTTCTTGTTGCAAAATGGTGGCAGCGATCGTAGTGGCGCAACCCATAGTTATCGCAGCACCGCTAAAGTGTACTTGAATGCCTTATTTCAGCATTCGATCTAAGTTCAATTTGAACACTTCACAGCCGCTTAACACAGCTATAGAAAATAGGAACTCACGTTGTACTAGACTGAGAATTGATTAATCGACTTAACCATTTCAAGCTATGACCACCTCTCAAGAAACTAAAGCTAGTCAACCGTTAGATGTTCTTGTCGTTGGGGCAGGAATATCGGGTTTAACGATCGCCCACGAACTGGCGATCGCTAAGCACAGACATGTCTTAGTTGCTGAAGCACAGGATCGAGTGGGTGGTGCGATTACCACGGCTAGCAATAACGAGGGTTATCTTTGGGAAGAAGGGCCCAACAGTTTTCAACCTGCACCCGAACTATTGCGCCTAGCGGTAGAGGTTGGGCTTAAAGATGAATTGGTACTGGCAGATGGCAAATTACCAAGATTCGTGTTTCTCAATGGCAAGTTAAATGCTCTACCAATGAGTCCACCGACGGCGATCGCCTCCAAGATCTTGAGTTGGGGAGGCAAAATCCGTCTAGCTTTAGGTGCTCTTGGCTTTGCGCGTCCAGCGATGGCTGGCGAAGAATCTGTCGATCGATTCTTTTCGCGTTTATTGGGGAAACAGGCTGTTGAAAGATTGGTTGCCCCCTTTATCTCTGGTGTCTATGCAGGCGATCCGAAGCGGCTCAGTGCGAAGGCAGCCTTTTCCAAAATTGCCAAACTCGAAACCTATGGAGGCTTGCTCGCAGGAGCAATATTGTCGAGCAAAGAGCGGAAAGCCCAAAAGCTCAATGACCCTAATATTCCCAAAACTAAGGCTGGTGAACTTGGCTCTTTTCGCCAAGGGATTAAAATGCTACCCGAAGCGATCGCTGCTAAGTTAAGAGCGCAAGGGACACCAGTTAAGCAGCAATGGACGTTGCGATCGCTCCAGAAGCAAGATGAAATTTATATCGCTAAGTTCGATACGCCAACGGGTGAAGAGGTCGTCACATCGAAGTCTGTGGTTCTCAGTACACCAGCCTATGTTTCCGCCAAACTACTGCAAGATTATTTGCCTGCTGCCAGTCAAGCGTTGAGCGAGATTTTTTATCCCACTGTTGCTTGCGTGGTGCTTGCTTATCCTAAGAGTGCATTTGCCTATGACATGAAAGGCTTTGGCAACTTGATTCCTCGCACTCAAGGCGTGAGAACTCTCGGCACAATTTGGTCATCAAGTCTATTTGCTGGACGCGCTCCCGATGGCTGGCAACTGTTACTTAACTTTATCGGCGGTACGCTCGATCCTGCTCTAGCTCAACTTTCGGAATCTGAAATCATTCAAGCCGTACATCAAGATCTCAAGAAAACAATTCTCCGTCCTGATACGCAAGTGGAACCAAAGACGATCGCCGTTCATGTATGGGATAAGGCAATTCCACAGTACGAGATCGGTCATTTACAACGCCTTGCAACCATCAAAGCAGAATTACAAAAATCTCAAGGATTGTACATCAGCGCTAATTTTATCGGCGGTGTAGCTCTAGGCGATTGCATAAAGCGTAGTCTGCAAGAATCGATCGAAATTGATGAGTTTCTATCGAGAACAAACTCTCTTTAAATCTTTAAAATAAGGAATTGCTGCCATTCCTTTTAAAGGCTCACTAAATTATCTCGATGAATTACAGTTTCTTCGCCATCGAAGCCGAGTAGTTTAGGAATATCTTCCGATTGAGAACCGAGAATGCGAAGAATATCACTACTGCTGTAATTAGAGATACCTCTCGCTATTTCCTTACCATCACGATCGCATAAACTTACGGATTCATTTGCCTCAAACTTACCTTCTACTTGGGTAATTCCCGCAGGTAAGAGCGATCGCCCTTTGCGAATAACCGCAGTCACGGCTCCATCGTCTAAAAATATCTTACCCAAGGGAACCATGCCATAGGCAATCCAGCGTTTACGAGCATTAACAGTCTTTGGTTGAGCAGCAAATTGAGTGCCAAAGTTCTCTCCATTGAGAATTGCCGACAAGCGATCGGGAAAAGCTCCGCGTGTAATTACAGTGCGAACTCCCGCCGCCGAAGCGATTCTGGCTGCATCAAGTTTGGTGGTCATACCGCCAGTTCCCCACTGCGTACCACCACCTTGTCCTCCCAGAGCTTGCTTCTCACCGATCGCTTGTCTTAGTTCTTGTAGTTCGGAATGTTCGACAAATTCAATGGGTTTAGCATCAGGATTTTGACGCGGATCGTCGGAATAAAGGCGATCGACATCGGTTAAGAGAAACAACCAATCTGCCTCGATTAAACTTGCCACCAAAGCCGAAAGCGTATCATTATCCCCAAATTTCAACTCATCCACAGCCACCGTATCATTCTCATTCACAATTGGCACTACCCCCATCGCTAGCAACTCATGAAATGTAGCATGAACATTCATATAGTGCTGTCGCTGAATCAGATTGGCACGGGTCAATAAAACTTGGGCAACGGGCTGTTGTAGCGAGCCAAAAAAGTCATCATAAATTCTAATCAAACGACCTTGTCCGACCGCAGCAACAGCTTGCTTTTTGGAAATTTTGCGCGGACGTTGTTTCAGTCCGAGCCTACCGCAGCCTATCCCCACTGCGCCCGAAGAAACTAATACGACACTATGTCCCTCCCGTCTCAAATGCACGATCGCTTCAACTAACTTGGCAATCGTCGCTAGCTGGAGATCTCCAGATTCAGGGTGACTGAGACTAGACGTGCCAATTTTGATAACAATGATCTGCGGTTGCATTTGCTCTAAAGATAAGGAAGGATATCGCTTAGCGACTCTCGATCCTATCAGGAAATTGAATTTTAATAACCGATCGCGGCAAGATCGGGATGGAAACTGCCAACTTTGAGGCGATACACCTCCGTTTGGATAGAGCCGTCAGGATAAAGTCGCAAGTGCCGAAATCCTGGAGGTTGATTATCGATTTGGAACTTTTGATTATGTGGTTCAAACTGAATACAAGTCGAAGGCGTTACCAAACAGCGCACAGAATTATGCGGAGTTTCATAAATCTGGTCAAAATCTTGATGAGCATGTCCATTCAGGACAACTTCTACTTGAGGATAGCGATCGCAGATTTCCCAAAACTCATCTTGATTTTCTAAGCAAATACCATCGATCCATTTCGAACCAAGTGGTACGGCAGGATGGTGAAAAGCGATTAAAGTGGGGCGATCGGGCTGTGATTTTAAGGTTTCTTCGAGCCATGCTAATTCTGAAGCCGCTAAACACCCATGTACCGCTCCAACCACAACAGAGCTGAGCATTAAAATTCGCCATTTACCAACATCTAGCGATCGATCCAGATGAGCATACTTGCTAGGCAAATAAGCTTGCATTCGGGGCAAATCATCGTGATTGCCTGCTAAGCAATATGCATGAATGCCAAATCGATCGAGAGATCGTCTTAAGCGCGAGTAAGATGTGACACTACCATCTTGAGTTAAATCACCAGTCAAAAGTAGTAAATCAATTTGCGGTACGACTCGTTTGATTTCCCGTAAAACTTCTTGAAAAGAAGCTTCAGTTTGAATCCCCACCAAAGAGCCTTCGATATCTCCAAATAGGTGAATATCGGTTAACTGTGCAATTGATAGATAACTACCACCATTCATTTTGCCTTTCATACTACCTATGCCCATACAAAAAAGCTTTAAGTAGCAACTATTTATTTCTCTTTGACTTTTTTAGGTTGTTTTAATTTGCCTAATAAAACAGCAACTGCTCAGCCCATTAAGCAGATAGCCAGAATATTCATATTAATTTACTTCAAGCCAGAAAAATATTTTTTGAGGTGCTATCAAAAATCTTAAATCTGAATACTAACTTATGACGTATACATGCAATACGTTGTGATTTGTGTCACAGCTTAAACCAGTAAAGTGTAAATCAAGCCCTCTTAAAACTCTACTAGGTTTTTGCTAAATGTTACTTGGAAAGTCTCGGACATATCACGATCCAATTCATAGCGCGATTACTCTTAATGGCAACGATCGCACTGAGTCGTTATTGATTCAATTGATTGATACGCCTGAGTTTCAACGATTGAGACGCATTCGCCAGCTTGATATCGCTTATTTCACATTTCATGGTGCTGAGGGGTCTCGATTTACGCATTCTCTGGGTGTAATGGCATTAACCCGCCGAGCTTTTGATGCGATTACGATTAAGTATCCTTACCTTACACCGCACCGTACTGTGGTTTTAGTCGCTGCCCTACTTCACGATCTCGGTCATGGGCCTTATAGCCACGCATCGGAAGAGGTTTTTGGAAGTAATCACGAAATATGGACTTTGCGATTGCTAAAGTTCGGCAAAATTACTGAGGTTCTAAACGACTTTTCTCCTACTCTCATCTCTGATTTAGAAAAGGTATTTTCTAAACAATATTCTGTGCCATTTGTATATCAATTAGTATCTAGTCAAATCGACTGCGATCGCCTTGATTATTTACAAAGAGACGGTTACTTTACAGGAGCAAAATACGGTCAGTTAGATATCGATCGAATTTTATTAGCTTTACGCTTCGATCCCATATCTCAAAACCTAGTAATCGGTCGTAAAGGAATGGTGGCGATCGAGCATTATTTGACAGTGCGATACTTTATGTATTTGCAAGTTTATAACCACCCTAAAAACTTAGCCGCCAGGTTTTTATTAGAAAGAATTTTTCGTCGTGCTAAGGCTTTGATTGCGGCGAGTGATACCGAACTTACGGAGCAAATATTTAGCGATCGCACGATGCTACCTTGGCTAACTCAAGATCCACAATCTCTAACCTGTGAGGAATATCTCGCCTCCGATGACGTAGTTTTTGCCTATCACATCCACCGATGGCGCGATAGTGGCGATCGCATTCTTGCGGATTTATGCCGACGCTTTTTAGATCGCGATTTATTGCGCGCTACCGATATTTCGCATTTGGATGACATTCAGCAACAAGAAAGTCTCGAAAGTTGGCGCGAAAAACTAACCGCCCAAGGACTAGAGCCTAAATACTATTGCGGGATTCGGGTAGCACGGACTAAAGGCTACAGCATTTACAAACAAGGCATCAATGTGCAGACCGAACAGGGTTTACAGGATATTGCGCGCTTGTCGCCACTGGTACAGGCGATCGTGCAGCCAATACAACGAGCGTGGTTAGTACATCTATAGCAAACGATCTCGCCGCAAAGCGACGGCTCTCTTTAAGATCTAAGCTATTTTGAGCTTTGAACTAAACTCTTTCCTGCTACTTAACCAATAGGTCATCATTTCGCCTTTGCCTTTGACCGCAATCATGCCACGTTGCTCGCAATTAAATCGATCGCGGATACGGATATAGGTGGCTTCCGTAACCTGAATCGCATCAGCTATGCCCAATGACTCCATGCGGCTGGCAACATTGACCGTATCACCCCATAGATCGTAAATAAATTTCTTGGTTCCAATTACGCCCGCAACTACTGGCCCCGAATTAATCCCAATTCGCATCGAAATTTGCGTACCTTCGCGCCACTTAATTTGCGAGATCGCTTTTTGCATATCCAGAGCCATATTGGCGATCGCTACCGCATGATCGGCTCTGGGTTGAGGCAATCCACTAACCACCATATAAGCATCACCAATCGTTTTGATTTTTTCGAGCTTGTGGCGATCGCACAAATTATCAAATATGGAAAAAATGCGATTGAGCAAACCAACTACCTCAGTGGGAGACATGCTATTGGAAAGTTCGGTAAAGCCAACTATATCGGCAAATAAAACCGATACTTCTTCAAAGCCATCTGCCATTGATGCTCGACTATGCTTGAGCTTTTTGGCGATCGTCGCAGGCAACATATTTAGTAATAAACTTTCAGAGCGATCCCTCTCAGCTTGCAGTTCTTGCTGGATCCGAATGCGCTCCGTTACATCGCGAAAATACCACACCATTCCATAAAACTTACCTTCAGGCGAATGTACTTGTCCTGAATAACAATCAAACACGCGGCGATCGGCAAGATAAATCTCTTGTTGTGTATATATTTCAGAAGAATCATAAGCATTTTCAAGGGCTTCAACCAGTCCTTCAGGTAGTTGGAGGTGATGTTGCAACAGACTGAGTAATCCTCCATATTCCACCGATTGCAGTACTGCTTCAGGAATCTGCCATAACTGACAAAATCGATTGTTATAACTAACAATGCGTCCCTGCTCGTCTACTGCCAAAACACCATCCACCGAGGCTTCACGCTGAGATTTTAGAAGTGAATTACTACGTTGCAATGCTTCTTCAACTTCTTTGCGTTGATTAATCTCAGCCAATTCCCGCGACCTTATCAGCGAAATTGCAACCTGTTGGCATAGCGATCGCACAACTTGTAAGCATTCAGGTTCAAGTAGGGTTGCGCTGGATTGCTCCTCTAAATAAATTGCACCTAGTAATTGATCTTCCTCGTATAGAGGTATGCATAGTGCTGCTTGAGGACAATTAACCAACCAATAGGGATCGTCAGCAAAATGTAGATCGGGATTACCTTGATTCCAGATTGATTCTGTGCGCTCGTTCAAGGTATAGCGCGCCATCAATATTGGCAAGCTTGTTGTTTCGGTGCAAGCAAGGGATAATCTCTGCACTGTTTCTAAGTTTGACGATCGTTCAGAGATCATGGCAGCAATGCTAAATTCTTCCCCTTCAGCTAAAATCACAGCGCCAGACTGCGCCTCCGAAAGGTTGAGTAATACTGAAAGGCTTAGATTAGCAAGCTTTTCAACATTTAACTCTCGCGAAATATCCTGTGCTGCTTGAAGTGCGGCGACAAGATTAAAGTTTGACTGATTACCAATGTTCGCTGCGCTCATCAATTTCATCACTGATTTTGAGGGCAAAGAATTGGTCCGCGATCGTAGTGGTAACAATCTAAAACCTCAATCAAAGCCTGAAAAATTTCTATAATCCTAACTAACCCGATCGATTTGTAGCATCAGACATTTTACTGAACATCTCAAAAAATACAACTCATGCCTGTCGCCTTTCTATACCAAACAAATAGAGGCGGCGCGAAGCGTTGCCTCTATTTGTTTGGGGTTCATATCCTAAGCAAACGTGAGTTCGGGATAATTTAAAACGGGCTTTGAGAGAGGGTTTGCTACGCAAACTCTCTCTCAAAGCCCAGAAGCAAAAGCCCATATCCTAATGCCCAATAAAGAAAAAGCTTGCTTATTAGCAAGCTTTTTCTTTATTGGAGTGTATCTAAACGCGATCGCGATAGTCGAGCTAACCAAGGCGCTAAAAATTTCTCGTTGGTTTGCTTTTCTTGGGGATCTTGTGTTTCTAAAGGGTGAGGTGCCAGACCTCGTAAGGCAGCAGTCGTTACACAAAACATTGACTTCTGGAAAGAAAGGCAAATCTTAACAAGTAAGTCTTCTTCGGCACGATCGCCTCCTTGATAAAATTTATGTAAATATTCAGGAAGATAGTGTCGCATATCTTGCATAAGTAATGTGGGTGGAATCCCAGCCCCACCTACTGGTAACGGATCGGCATAAAGTACGCCGTAATTAAACTGAGAAATCTCTGAGGAAATTTGCTGAGCTTGCGCATTGTAAGAAACTGTGCCCCGAAATGGGAAGGAGCGGAAAAAGACAGCCTCTACATAGGGCACTGCCGTATCCATTAAAAATGTCAAATTAGCGGAATCTGGAACAATTTCATAATATTCGCCGCCGATCTCCACCTTATAGATGTAGGGCACGCTAGCAGAATTAACTAGACCATCCTGAATATGTTTAACTACATCAGGGATGCTCTTAATTTCACCACGATCGTAGCGATCGCTCAATTCTAAAAACATCGGCGACATGAATGACCAGAAATAGCCTAGAGCACTGTAGTAAGTCATCAAACGTACTTGCTCTGGCAAAAAATCTGGGAATAAACGATTCAATAACAGCAATAATGGACTGCGCTTAACTTTGGCAGCGATCGCGTCTTTAGCAAGTTTTTTAAATTTATCGGAATCTAAATAAGTATCTAACCCACCACCACCATGCCAAAACATTGCCTTCATGCAATATTCGGCAAATTCTAGGTTAATGCGATCGTGCCACCAATGACGACCGAGCTTACCGAGAGAAAATTTTCCATTAAAGAATTTGAAAAATGGAAAAATTTCGAGAAATTGATATTCAGATATGTAAGTGAGATTCCGATAATACTCACCCAGTACAACACCGTAACTTTTAAGGATGCCAACAACCTCTAGCAAGTTGTCATGGCTATCTGGCAGTAATGCTCCGCCTTCTTCCAAGCGTTGTTTTACGTTACTAAGGTTTGGTTCGATAGTTTTGACTTGAATCGATGCACTCATGATCAAATTTTACAATGCTTCATACCAGTTAATCACTTACAGTAATTCCCAAGCAAACCCGAACCAAGAAAAATTTTGAAAGCGTTGCTTTGCAACGCTTTCAAAATTTTTCTTGGTTCGGGTTTAGGTGCACAGCATCTCTAATTTCTAGTTTTGATGGACATAACCAGTTTTTTGAGCCGTTGCAGTAATTTTCGCTGGGCGATCGCAATGGGCACTAGTACTTTAACATGGGGCGAACTAACTTGTAAGCTGGCTTCGTACCATGCATTGCGATGCACAGTAATACCAGCACTTCGAGCGATCGCATATTTAAGAACGGTAGCTAGGCGAAAAGGCATCGCCCAATAAAAGTGATAAAGCTCATTAGGATCGTCAAAAAATGGGCAATCCATAAAAGCTTCTGCTTCTTGCTTAGTCGGTGAGTTGTTAAAAGTCAGAAAAAGCTCATCTAAGGCTTCGCGGAGTAACTTTGGAGAGATCGTCGAGAACATGGAGAGAGGGAAGTCGGCAGGCGATCGCTCGACTAAATGGCGAACAAAAGTAATTACAGATTCTTGAAAAGGTTTTAGCCCCCAACTCAGCGCAGGTTGATTGTTAACATGTTTAAGAACTGGCAAGACGCTATTATCTGGTTGCAATGCATAGTCAAGAGTCGTACCTTCACAACCAGCACAAAAAACTTCCATAGCCGAAACATAGCGATAATCGATATCGTTACGGAGTCCAGTAGAGTTATTTAAGTTAAAGAAAAAGGCGATCGCTTCTCCTTTGTGCTTCAGTCCTCCAGTTGGTTTATCCAAAGCAAAGTAGAAGCCAACTGGCATCCTCGTACCAAATAACTCAAAAACATTTTCAAGAGAAACTTGTAAACTACCACGCCAACCCACATCGACTAGACCAAAGGCTTGCCCATCCAGCATTTTTTCCTGCTGCAAGTAAGCCTTTAAAACTTCACGTTTTTGCTTGGCAACTTGTAAAACTAATTCTTGGAGAGGTTCGTTTTTTTCCAACTGCGATCGTAGCGATAGTCTCTCTTTAGATGATAAATTCTGTTGCCAGCGATCGCACGGATAACCTAATGGCTCAAAAATTGGCTGAGCCGATTGGCGATCGAGACACATTCTTGCTAGCAAACTATCAATCGTAAAAATATCCGTATCATCAAACATCCACTCCCAAAAGGCCTTATTGATTTTAGTGAGTCCAGGCATTCTTAATGCTTGACGACTGACATAAAGATAACGAAGTTCAACTTCTGGATAAATATTAGGTGCAAGTTCTTTGGCAATTTTCAACAAGATTTCGCCATCTCTTGCTAAAAAATAAATCCTTGCTAGTTGCTTCTCTTTTGCCTGCTGCAAAATCCAGATTGTATAGGCTGTTAGAATAGGTGCAGCGACAGAAGCAGCTATATCGCGGAGAACGGCTTCTTTATTCGATTTCGCATCTCTAGTTAAGCGTGTATAGCGGGCAATCCCAGCCCATAGCGAAGTAATTCCATTTGTATTATGAGAATATTTTTGCAGTATTGATTCATAACGGTTGGGATTGGCATCATTAAATCCAATAGAGCGAACACCCAAAGATTTAGGTTTATCAACATCAGTATGCTTGCTATTACCTGTATGAACCAGAGCTTGGGGGCTTAAACGCAAATCTTCAAGTACTTGCAAGAACAAATCTCCCTGCCCTTTAGACTTTCGGCATTGAGCAGATAAATATAATCGCTCGCCTTCTTGCCAAAATCCATGCTGTTTGAGCCTTTCTTCAAGAAAGTCAGCAGGCAAATACATATCTGATAGGAATAAAACATGAGGATGAGATCGCCTCGCTTTCTCAACAAGTTGATGGGCTGTGGGTACGGCAACTAGATATTCTGTTTCGACTTCTATCTCTAGCTTCTTGAGCTTATCTACTATTTCTAAATCTATTTCTAGGGTATTAGCAATTTCACGATAGATTTCATCTAAACTAACTTCGCCACCTTCATAGAACAAGCGCGATTGTCTCTCAGCATTAATACGGATGTTTCTAAAGGTTTCAGACGAGAATTTAATCCATCCAAATTGTAGGGCGCGATCGCCACATATTCTAAAGATTTCGGTTGGCTCGATAACCAATCTAGTAAGAAGCGTATCGAATATATCAAAGCTAAATATTTCTGTCATATAGATAAATTATTCAGATACTTTTTGAATAAATTGATTAGCAAACTCTGTAGCCTAATCTATGGACTAAAGAAGGTAGAAAGCCAAAATTTATGCCTGATATCACTGACATAATGTCTCATGGCAATACTCTTAGAGGCAAATTTATCTGGATAAGTAAACTGATCGTCAACGTTCATAATATATTTATCCTGTGAAAGAGCAATACCGTGATTGCGCTTGATCGTCAAATTAACAATAGTTTGTTCTGAGAAATAGTTCGGAGCATCGGCAAGATTTGCCAATCTTTGCACGGAATCACTCCAATCTAGGGCTTTTTTAAACAAGATAAACCCTGCATTAATCGGCTCCTGCATCTCAATATCCTCGTAAATAAGACGCTTGTCCAAAGAGTTTTTGCAATCAGGTAAATAATAAGTATGAGAATCTTTAGAAGTGGCTAAATCAGCTAGATCGGAAGCTCCCTGAAAGAACAAAATATCGGAATCAGTATAAAGTGTTGCACCGTCAATAGGGATTGACATCAAAGCTGCAAGTTTTTTACCCATGGCTTGCTGAGATGCATATTCATAAACACTTCCCGGCAAGTCATTTCTCTGAAATTTTGTTAAGAGTTGAACATCAACACTCGGATGAATACTCTTTAGGAGCTCAATACTTTCATTGGTATAACTTCCATCAGACATAATTACAAATGCATCAGGAATTCCAACATGGCGAAGGAAAGAACGCAGACTGGCAACTTGTTCGGGTAAATCGCGCTCGCAGGATAGAGCATAGACTTTGATAGGAACTTGCCGATCTTGCTTCACAGGAAAACTAACTAAACTTGAAAGGCTAGATCTATAAATAGATCTCAGAAAGTTTCCTTGAATTTTCGCTGAATGATAGCCAATGTTTACCATTTATTTCTCCTCAAGTTATTTATTTGGTAGTGCTATGGGTTTAGGATAGGCGGTGCGAAGCGCCACCTATCCTATTATTTAGTAGCGTTAAGAAGGGCAAAATTTCAGAAACTAGAATAAATGGCATTTTGTACTGAATGCTTTAATCTCTAAATCAATCGCAATTATAAAGCTGAAATATAACGATCGCTACTAAAACAAT
Source organism: Pseudanabaena frigida (assembly GCA_003242085.1). GTDB lineage: Bacteria > Cyanobacteriota > Cyanobacteriia > Pseudanabaenales > Pseudanabaenaceae > Pseudanabaena > Pseudanabaena frigida. Next base: position 61,790 of record QBML01000012.1, read on the forward strand.
AAACTAGCCAATATTCGTACCCTTGCCATTTACTTTCTTTTTCTTTTAGGTCGCTTAGGTGTTGATGGATACAGCCAAAAACTCAATATCTTCGTTAGATATGGCATCACTGGATAAGTCAGTAACATTGATATAAAAATCACTGAAATTAATAAGCCTAATAGAGCTGGCAGTCCCTGTAAAAATGGATTGAGAATTAAATTAGCCAGTAGTATTAGGGGATACACGGCGATCACACCAATAATTACCTGTTTGTAATATGCAGGCTGTGGTGGACTTGGCAATGTACTTTTAGGTAAGGTAAACCAAAGCTCTAGTCCACTTGGTTGATGCTGTTGCGATCGCGTAGAAATAAATTCTTGAGATCGTTGCATCCATTGGCGATAAACAGATGAGGTGAGCCAATCTTTACAATGTTCGTAATTGTCAAATTTGACGATGACCACATATTCAGGGTATTGACGATCGCGAGGACGAATTACTTCAACCCCCATGAATCCCTCAAACTGTTGGGCTGATTGATTGATCCCTTTTGTCCAATCTTCATATTCTTCTATGAGATTTGGTTCAACAACTTCTGAGATAACCAAAGTAATCGGATCTGAATGCTGTCTAGGTGCCTGCATAGAATTCCCACTAAAAATTAATTGGTGGACAAAGCTTTGTGTTGTAACTAAGTAGCTAGGCGCAATTAAATATAAACCTCCAAAACCTGAGGCGAAAGCTGCGCTTTCGCCTCAGGTTTTGGCTCTGGTTTTTAATTATGCTCAGCTACTTAATTATAAAACTTCAAAGACTATCCCCAAAATTAGAGGATGATGCAAAACATCATCCTCTAATTTAACTGCGGCTAGAAGCCATATTTTCAAATTTAGTTAATCGAGGTTCAAATAATAATTTGACCGTACCGACAGGCCCATTCCGATGCTTGGCGATAATAATTTCTGCGACACCGCGATCGGGTGTCTCTGGGTTGTAATATTCATCGCGATACAGATTAATTACTAAATCCGCGTCCTGCTCGATCGATCCACTTTCTCTCAAATCCGATAGCATTGGACGTTTGTTAGTTCTTGCTTCTACACCACGACTTAATTGGGATAGAGCGATTACAGGCACATTTAATTCGCGAGCTAAAGCTTTAAGCGATCGCGTAATTCTAGAAATCTCCTGCACCCGATTATCGGAACCAGAACCTTCCATCAATTGCAAATAATCAATCAAAATCAACCCAAGAGAGCCGCCTTTTTCTGATTGTAATCGACGTGCTTTTGATCTTAATTCGGTAATTGGTGGATTAGGCGTATCATCAATAAATAATGGCAATTCCGAGAGTCCACTAATTGCCATAGCAACCGTTCCCCATTCATTCTCGCTAATCTGCCCAGTGCGTAAGCGATTGCTATCAATGCCCATATCACTAGAACGCACTTTTGATTGACTAGCTAATAGACGATAAACCAATTGCTCCTTTGACATTTCTAAACTAAAAATTGCCACGGGCAATCGATGGATATCTGCCATTTTTCGCGCTAGTTCTAAACCGAAGGCAGTTTTCCCCATTGACGGGCGACCTGCGATGATGATCAGATCTGATCGCTGTAGGCCGTTAGTCATGGCATCAAAGTCATAGAAACCCGTCACGAGTCCCGTTGCCGTAGTGTTGCCAGTGCCGAGTGAGTTAAACCGACTTTCGAGTTCGTAGAAAGTTTTGGTAAGAATATCGCCTGCGGGGACTAATCCTTGTTGCGCTCGCGATTGGGTAACCGCAAAAATCTTTTGTTCAGATTGATCGAGGAGTTGCGTAAGTTCAATTTCGTTGCTGTAACTGATCTCGACCACACCTCTTGCCGCTTCAGCAAGTTTGCGCCGTGCATATTTATCGGCAACTAATTGAGCATAAAAATCAATATTGACCGCGCTCACAGTGCGATCGCAAAGTTGGGCAATTTTAGATTGACCGCCAATTTTTTCGAGAAGATCGCGATCGCTGAGCCATGTAGTCAAGCTCATCATGTCCGTGGGATTCGATTGATTATGCAACATCAAGCAAGCCCGAAAAATCTCCTGATGTGCCCCCACATAAAACATTTCGGGACGCAAGGTATCGAGCACTCGCGAAACCGCTTCAGGATCGATCAAGATCCCACCTAAGACAGCCTCCTCTGCCTCAATATTTTGTGGGGGCAAGCGATCGCTGATAGATTCAAATTCTTTACTCATATACTTGCTCACTGATTGACTATCTAAGTAGCTAGACATAATTAAAAAACCAGATTCAAAACCTGTGGCGCACGCTGCGCGTGCGCCACAGGTTTTTAGGTTTTATATTTAATTGCGCCCAGATGCTTAGGAAAAACGCCTAGAAATTTAGAGGCTAGTTTCAAGTGCATTCATAATCTTAGGTTCTAATTGCCATAATGCTTCACTCAAAAAGTAAAGGCAGTCTCCATGCCACTATCTTTGAATTTGGAGATCGCGTCAGACCAAAATAATAGGGTGGCACTTTGCGCCCCCTACTATTTTGGGTTGGAGATCGCTATAGTGCAGGTAGTAATGATAAGTAATTGATATGGGATTTGAGGAAGCATTTGTTTTTGTCGTAGCGGGCTGTATAGCAAGTTATCGTCAGCGATCGCTCCAGCTATCAAAAGATCGGCTGCAAATAATATTTTTGTGGATCTTGGCAGTCGCTTTACCAAGTTTAGCGATCGCATGGACAAATCTCAATCAAGCACCCTTGCCAATAGTTTTTATCTCGATCGGCTTTCTTTTATATGTATGGATATATCGCAATTGGCAGCCATCTTCCGACGCAAACACCAACTTGATCGACCTAACTCCAAGTGAAGAAAAACAAGTTAAAGATTGCTTCCCATCTGCTATTTACCAATTAAAAGGTTTAGAGTATCGTCCGCAAGAAATCTACTGTCGCGGTAACCTGCGATCGCAAAATCACAAATATGCCTACGACACGATTAATCAAAATATCCAAAAAGCATTTGGCGATCGGTTTGTTTGCTATCTAAAGGAAAGCCGATTAGAGAATTTAGGTACAAATTTTGGCGAATCTCAAAACGATCGTCCAAATAATACTAACTATTGTTTTTATTTGATCCCTTCTAGCGAACGCCTCCAGTCATTACCCAAAACCTCCTCAATCCCAGACGATTGGCATAGTTGGATTACCAGTGCGATTGGAGCAATCCTGACAGCTTTTACCTTATTGGCTGTAGGTGCAAATATCCATAGACCAGAAGATCTTAGTTTGATTAACTTGCAAAAAGGATTTCCCTACTTTTTAGGTGTAGCTAGCATATTGATATCGAGGGCGATCGCTCAATACTACATCGCCAAGAAAAACAGCCAGCAAATCGATCCACCGCTTTTACTACCCTGTATCGGTGGTTTTGGTCTACTAGGTATCTTAAATACCAACTTTAGCAAAGAGTTAAATGCAGAGCAAAACCATTCAAATCAGCGAAAAAACCTATTCGATCTAGTAGCAATACCAGCCATCGTGGGCTTAACGCTCTCAACAATTTTATTGATTTTAGGCAATTGGGTATTGATTCCTACAACTCCAGCGCTTTCCGCACCTGTAATAGCCCCATCTATACTCATGCCCAACCTAGCTACTTTCGATTTCAAAACCTCTATTTTCACAAATATATTTCACGGCATATTGCAAGCAATTTCTAACTTAGGCAAATCAGGAATTACTGGAATTAGTAATTCAGACTCCATTCCAGGCTTTTCGCCTCTCACATTAGCAGGTTGGACGGGATTAGCTTTGAGCGCTTTACAACTAATGCCCTTTGATTTACTTGATGGCGGTAATCTGTCGATCGCCATGTTTGGACATCGTCAAGCAGTCCAAATCGCTCGCATCTCAAGGCTAATTTTACTAGCGATCGCCTTCCTTACCCAGCCTTGGCTGAGAATTTATAGCTTATTGTTATTTTTATTACCTACTCCTCGCCCACTCATTTTGAATGAAAGTATAGAAATTGGCAGAAATCGAGATCTACTTGGCATGATCTTAATTGCGATCGTATTAATAATTATTCTCCCAGTACCAAAATCTTTTTTGTTAGCAAACTCTCTCTAAAAAAATGCCAGAAAGCATAGGCAGAGCTTCTCGCAAACTCTACTCTTTCCGTTCTATGACTTAATCTTTATTTCGCTTGCTATAAATAATTTAACTTTCAAGGTGCAAATGTGATTTTGGGATTATTATTAATTTTGGCATTAGGTAGCCACGATTTGTTGCTACTGGTAACATCAGTCAAGTCAACAGTAGAGACATGTTCATCCTGAAGCGCCACGACGTTGAAATTGTCAACGTCCAAAACCCACAAAACAAAGATCAACAAATACCGATTTTGCAGTATCAGGGGCAAACATTTCGGTTACTCAACATGTTTGGCGATAATCGAGATGAGGCTTTAGCACTCTGGCGTGACTTAACTGATAACAAAGGAAAAGCTTGCGTATTATTGGAAGAGCCTCAGCGTTTTAGCGTATGGGGAAGGGTCAAACTCGACCAGATCCAAACCGTAGCAACTGAAAGTTCTTCTGCGGGTACACATCTCGTACAGGGCTGTTTATTGATATTGCAAGCTGTATATCTTGAAGTTGAAGATCTACTTGGCACAAGGCAAGCAGGCTCTTTCAAGCAAGATTTACTCAAGTTTATGCAACAGGGTAAGTTTGCCCAAAGCGAATCAATTAAATCTCTAGAAGGAATTTTGTCAATTAACCCACTTAACAGTGTGCAAATTCCCAACTGGGATGAAAGCAAATTGCAACTTCTTTTAGGTGAACTACATCGGCTAGCATCTTCCTATTTTGGGAATAGCAGTTTTGTTGATAGTGCGCTTGAGGCTCTAAATGAACTGCCTGAATCAGTATCTGTAACCGCTTGGCTGAAAAAAACGCCTAAAGGTAAGCTTTGGCAATAATTATCAATAATTATAATGCCCTTATTTTTCTGTTTACTTTTGATGTTATAGCTGTTGTCGAAATGTTTACTGTAGTTTAGTTGCTATTTTTCGTTATTTAATACTGCATTTCTTATGGTTGTAGCCAAGGTTCAATATACATGAGTAGAGCCAAATCTTCTTCCCCATCAGGGATTTCAACACAATCTATTGTTTGGGCAGCGATCGGATGGGCAGCTATAGCCTTAATGTTCTATCTATTTCTTAGCGCTCCTACTGATGGGCCACACATTGTCAAGCCTGAAGAATGTGACAAGGTAGTAAAAGAATTCATTGTGCGACCAAATTGGTATCGCTATGGGACTTATATTTTCCAGACTGTGGCGATCGCCTGTTCGGGAATCCTATGCTTGCGAAACTGGCGCAGTCCCAAAATTATTAGCGGTCGCAACGTCTGGCTGGGATTAGGATTAGGGATATTGTCTTGGGGTATTGGAAACTTAATTTTCGGTTATCTAGATTTTCAATATCAAAGTGGTCTAATCGCAGGTGGAGCTAAAGGCGCTAAAGATCTTGTCAAAACCTTTCCATCGATCGCTGATATTTTCTTCACTGCGACCTACGTATTTTTGTCATGGGGCATGGCAATGTCTGTAATTGGAAGGCGACTAAATCTTTATCCTAAGCAATGGGCAATTGTTGGCGCAGTCGGTTTTGTTGGTGTTGGTCTTGCTGCTTATGTAACTTTTGCAGTAGGTGGTGGTTTCACCCTAGATACTGGGAAAATCTTAAATATTGTTTATGCCTTGGGAGATATTTGGTTGCTAGTTGTCGCAACAATTCTCTTACTTGCTTTTTGGGGTGGTAAGGCGGCACAATCTTGGCGATTGCTTGGTAGTGCTGGTATTTCGATGTTTTTAAGTGATTTGTTATTTAACTACAGCATCAATGTTGCCGATATTTGCAAGGCTAAACCATATCAAAGTGGAGAACCTGCTGAATTCTTTTGGATTCTTGCCTTTATTTTATGGGGTATGGCAGCCGCGCTAGAGTTTGATTTATCTTCCCGACCAACAACTCGTAGTCGTAGAGGTTGAAAAAAGAAGCGGCACTCTACTTATAGTGCCGCTTCTTTTTTTATTAGTATGCTCCATTTCCTTTAGGAAAAATCACTACTAGAACTGTCTTACAAATCAACTTAACATCTAGCCAAAGACTCATGCGCCTAACATAGCTTGCATCCATTTGGATACGCTTTGAGTAAGGAATATCATTCCGCCCTGAAACTTGCCATAAACCTGCAATTCCCGGACGAACACTTAGTACTCGATCAATCGCTGAACCGTATTTAATTAGCTCAGCTTGAACTAATGGTCGGGGTCCAACCACACTCATATCACCAACTAGAACGTTCCAAAACTGTGGTAACTCATCTAAACTTGTTGTCCTCAAAAACTTACCAATTCTCGTAATCCGAGGATCGTGCTTAAGTTTAAAAGATGCTTCATATTCAGCACGACTAATTGGGCAAGAATTTAAATAGTCTTCCAGAATTTGATCCGCCCCATTGATCATCGTTCTAAATTTAATGCAGTTAAATTCCTGCCCACCTAAACCTACTCTGGGATGAATGTATAAAACTGAACCACGCGAACTAATGAAAACGAATATCGCGATCGCTAGGTAAAGTGGAGAAAATACGGTTAGAACAATTGAGGCAAACACAATGTCAAAAATTCTTTTTCCCCAAACTGCATAATGATCTGTACGATTTACTACTGATTTCTTTGTATGAAGGCTAGTCTGACTATTTTCTTTGCTTCTAGTAATCATCAAATCTCTACACCACACCACATAGTTGAACTAATCATACAATGCCTGTCTACTTTTATTGGGGCGATGACGACTACCAAATAGCACAAGCAGTCAAAAAACTAATTGATACCTATGTTGATCCCATATGGCGCGATTTTAACTATGTAAAAATCAATGCTAATGGGGATCTTGAGGTAATGAATGGGCTAAACCAAGCTGTAACTTCACCCTTTGGAATGGGTAATCGATTAACTTGGTTGGTAGACACAATGATTGCCCAAAGATGCTCTGAAGCTCTACTAGTAGAGCTAGAAAGAACTTTTAATCACTTGCCTGTAAACTCTTACATCTTGTTTACATCATCAAATAAACCAGATGGGAGAGCCAAATCTACCAAATTATTGCAGAAGTATGCCCAGACTCTAGAGTTTTCTTTAATTCCACCTTGGAAAACTGACGTGATTGCTCAACTAGTTAAACAAGCTGCGGGAGAAATTGACTTAAAGCTAACATCTGATGCAGTTGATTTACTGGTTGATTCAATTGGTAATGATACACGTCGTTTAACGATGGAATTGCAAAAATTGCAACTATTACATCATGGAAAAACATATCCTCTTAATGCAAAGGAAATAGCACCACTTGTGCAAGTGTCTGCTCATAATAGTTTGCAACTAGCTAGTGCAATTCGTACCGCAAATGTTAGTCAAGCACTTTCATTAATTGCGGAATTACTGAGGAATAATGAAGTGGGTTTGCGGATTTGTGCAACTTTAGTAGGGCAGTTTCGGACATGGCTATGGATTAAGCTAATGCAAGAATCGGGTGAGCGCGATGATAAAGCAATCGCTGAGGCTGCTGAAATTGGTAACCCGAAGCGAGTATATTTTCTCAAACAGGAAGTGCAAGGATTAAATAGCCAACAGCTAATGCGATCGCTAAGTATTTTGTTACGCCTTGAAGCTGATCTCAAACATGGTAAAGAGGAAACGGCGACGCTGCAAACCGCAATCGTTGAGTTATGTCAGGCAATGGCAAAGTAAGATTATAAATCTAGCTTTACAAGATTTGATAACGTGATCGCTGTTACGATAAAAGACAGACGTTTTATCCAGAAATATGTCCGAATATTCCGCAACAGTTACCGTTGCACTCAATAGTGATAGCCAACCAAATCGCAGTTATGACATTGCGATCGCCGCTCATAGTCTCAAAAACTTAGGTGATAAATTATTAGAAATTGGTTTAGGCAAAAAAAGCAAGAAAGTCCTAATTGTCTCGAACCCAGTCATTTATAAGCATTATGGCGAGACCGTGCAGGCATCCCTAAGCAAAGCAGGTTTTGACATAGCTCAACTGATTTTGCCAGCAGGTGAACGCTTTAAAACAGCAAATTCACTCCAAAGAATCTATGACGCAGCACTTGCACATCGTTTAGAACGCTCATCGGTAATCATTGCCCTCGGTGGTGGTGTTATTGGCGATATGTCGGGCTATGCAGCAGCAACTTGGTTGCGTGGAATCGATCTGGTTCAAGTACCTACCACACTTCTTGCCATGGTGGACTCGGCGATCGGCGGTAAGACGGGGATCAATCATCCACAGGGCAAAAATCTAATTGGAGCATTTTATCAACCGCGCTTAGTATGGGTCGATCCTGAAGTATTAAAAACTTTGCCTGCCCGTGAGTTTCGCTCGGCAATGGCAGAGGTAATCAAGTACGCCGTAATCTGGGATCGCGAATTATTTGATTTATTAACTCAATGCGATCGCCTCGATCGGTTACGCGATGTTTCATCGAAACTACTGCAAACTATCCTGTATCGCTGTGCCAAAGCCAAAGCCGAAGTCGTTTCTAAGGACGAAAAAGAAGGTAATCTTCGCGCCATTCTCAACTATGGACATACAGTCGGTCATGCGATCGAGTCTGTTACCAATTATCGACTTTATAATCACGGTGAAGCCGTCGGTTTAGGGATGCTAATTGCAGGAGCGATCGCTGTCGATCTTGGTATATGGACTGCTGACGATCAAGCCAAACAGGTTACACTTATTGTTAAAACCCGTTTGCCACAAACTTTACCTAAAGATATCGATCTTGATGCGATCGTTGATGCTCTATCAACTGACAAAAAAGTTGAAGCTGGCAAAGTTCGTTTCATTTTACCGACAGCGATCGGATCGGTGACCCTTAGCGATCGGGTAACTTCAGACATAGTTAAACAAAATTTACGACAAATATTGGCATAATACTTGACACATCAAAGGCTAGTTCGTACTATACTTAAACGTTTATGTCAAGCAAAAAGTTTGCTAAGCTTAAATATTTCAAACATTTGATTCAAACATTTAAGCCTAGCATAGACATATTTTTGTAAACCACTAGTAATTTAAACCAATACCCCAAAGAGTCTAGACAACAGAGATTTCATGACTAAAAAGCCAATTAAAGACCTCCCTCAAATCAACGAACGTATCAGATATCCAAAAATTCGAGTCATTGATATGGAGGGGGAGCAACTCGGCATCCTGACCCCCAAAGAAGCCTTGAAAATGGCTGAGGAAAAAGAGCTAGACCTAGTATTAGTCAGCGACAAAGCCGATCCTCCAGTCTGTCGGATTATGGATTACGGCAAGTTTAAGTTTGAGCAAGAGAAGAAAGCTCGAGAAGCTCGCAAAAAACAACATACTTCCGATGTCAAAGAAGTAAAAATGCGTTACAAAATTGAAGAGCACGATTACAAAGTGCGAATCAATCATGCCGAGCGATTCTTAAAAGAAGGTGATAAGGTCAAGGCAACTGTAATGTTTCGCGGTCGCGAAATTCAACACGTCGATCTCGCTGAAGTTTTACTCAATCGAATGGCAAGCGATCTAGAATCTGTTGCTGAAATTCAGCAGTATCCTAAGCGCGAAGGCAGAAACATTACCATGTTGATGGCTCCTAAGAAATAGTTTACGTAAAAACCTAGGTATCAGTGCAGCACAAAGTGCAACGCCACTACCTAGGTTTTTATCCTTACCAAATAGTGAAGGCGACGCTTCGCGTCGCCTTCACTATTTGGTGTCAATGAGTTTATTGAGGAGGAACTAGAAATGGAATGTTCAGCGGAGTAGCAGTCGGTTGAGGAGCAGCAGTTGGTTGAGGAGCAGCTTGACTGCCGTCTGTAGATGCAACTACAGGTGCGCCTACTGGGCGCAATACCTCAACTCCATTTTGTTGCAATACAACAATCGGTGGTTCAGAATTTGTGTCAATTCGCTTAACTAATACTCTACCGTTAGAGATCACCTGCCCCGCCTTAACATAGCGTGAGGATGACTCCCCAGAAGCTTTTAAGATGGCATAAACTGTGCCTGTGACCTCAACTGTGCCAGTAACTTGCGTCCCTTCAGCAGCTTTAGTGTCAGGTGGAACAAAAACCGTACGGTTAGATGTTCTAACAACCACGGCTGCTCTTAGATTTGGTGGTTCTTTGGGCTTAGCCAAAAGAGTTTCCAATTTTGGGACTGGGTTAATTACAGTGCTAGTAAAAGGGTCGCGGGCTTGTTTAGAATCAGCGTTGATTTTTTTCTCAAGCTCTTGCACTCTAGCTTGTTTATCAGTTGTAGCGATAAGCTCCTGCGATTTTTGTCCAGCGACAAAAGGAGTCTTAAAAGCTTCTTGAGGAGGAGTCGCTACAGCTTTTGGTGGAGCATTTGTAGTGGTTACATCAGCAATGGTAGGCAGAGGCTTACCTTCTTCCGCAAGCCTTCTCATCGCTTCGCAATCAGTACCTGAGGCAAATTTTGCACTTTTAGTGACACCTTGCCTGAGTTCTCTGGTAGTGCTGATCGTACATTCGGTTGGTTCACCACCGCAAGCACTAAGGATTGTAGTAACGCTAAGAATCACGCCAGCTAGGTAATAGATACGCATAAAAAGTTCCTCTGCTGCCTACTTGTTTTTCGGTACAGCGTCATCCGATTTTTGTCGATTTTGACTGCAAGATATTAAAGCATTATGGTAATTTTGGCAATCATTAAAAATATGGAGGCAGCTTCAAGTCCTCTATACTTTTAGTGATTGCTATTGACGGAGAGATGTATGGAAATTGCACCTGAAGTTTATCAAGGTCAGTTTGGAGAATTCACAATTACCAAAGACGATCGCCTTAGCGTAATTATCTATCGCAGCGCTTTGGCGATCGCTGCTTTATGTTTTAGCTTAGGAGTGGTTTTAGTCCTATTGCAGCCTAGTAATCCCGAATTTGTAAACTGGTTGACTTGGCTATATGTTGGCTTTTCCATCGGTTTAGGTGTAGCTCTATGGACGATTCATATTTATTTGGAGCTTTTACATCGTGTCTTGCAGATTTTTTGGGCGATCGGTGCGATCGCTTCAGTGGGCATTGCTTTATATTTCCCCGAACCTTTGGCGATCACTATTTACGAACACCCGATCGCGTTAATTGGTGTGGGTTTTAGTTTTGCTGCTTTGACAGGCATTTTTTTCAAAGAGACTTTTTGTTTTAATCGCTTTGAAACTAAGTTTTTAGTACCTTTAGTCCCTGTACTGATTCTTGGGCATTTAGTGAATTTTTTACCTGTAGCGATCGAGCAAGGTTTCTTAGCTGCTTGGGCGGTTTTGTTTGCGATCTTTGCGATTCGAAAAGCAACTCAAGAAATCCCCTCAGACATAGGCGATAAATCAGTATTTGCCTATCTCAAAGCTCAAAAGCAACAAGCAGTTTCTAATAAGCGAATCTAGTCAACCTACATGGTGGGAAACAACCTAATGATTGCTACTCCTGTTAAGACTTACACACCTGAAGAATACCTAGAGTTAGAGACTACAGCAACAACTCGTAACGAATATCGCAACGGAGAAATCATTCCGATGACTGGTGGCACACCCACACACAACGAGATTATTGGTGCTTTGACCGTAATTCTTAGGCTGGCGCTCAAAGGTAAACCATTACAAGTATTTGTAACCGATCAACGCCTATGGATTCCTGAACGTCAAATCCATACTTATCCTGATGCAATGGTTGTACCTCGTCCGATTTTGTTACAAGAAGGGCGAAAAGATACTGTGACTCAACCAATTTTCATCGCTGAAGTATTATCCAATTCCATAAAAAATTACGACCGTAGCGAAAAATTCAGCGATTACCGCACAATTTCTAGCTTTCAGGAATATTTGTTAATCGATCAGGTAAAACCCCATGTAGAGCGTTACATTAAGCAATCGGAAAATCAATGGTTGTTTATCGAGTATGACCATTTAGACGATCGGTTTATGCTCGCATCGATTGGTGTTGAAGTTAGTTTGGCAGATCTTTATGAAGGCGTTGAGTTTAAATGAATAAAGCTTTTACTTCTCAGGCTGATGAATGGACAGAGGCGATCGCTATGGTGCAGAAGCGCTACGATCGCGAATATCGGAATGAGGCTTTTGACTTGCCAGCAGAGGTCGAGTCGATGCCACTGTTTCGAGAATGGGTGAGTCATACTTTGGCTAGCAAAATTGCTTCACCTTTTTGGGAATTAGCCCAATTTCAAAAAAATCAGCGTTGCTTAGACATTGGCTGTGGGGTCAGCTTTTTAATTTATCCTTGGCGCGACTGGGAAGTATATTTTTACGGGCAGGAAATAAGTTTTGTGGCTAAAGAAGCACTTAACTCAAGAGGTTCGCAGCTTAATTCCAAGTTGTTTAAAGGCGTTCAGCTTGGGGCAGCGCACAAGTTAAGTTATGAGAATGGATTTTTCGATCGCGTGATTGCAACTGGGTTTAGTTGCTATTACCCTTTGGACTATTGGAAATTAGTTTTGCGTGAAGCAAAGCGGGTATTAAAACCAAATGGGGTATTGATTTTTGATGCGATCGCTCCAGATTTAGAATTTGCGGAAAATTGGGCGATTTTAGAAACCTATTTAGGCTCTGAAGTATTTCTAACGGCGCTTAGTGAAATAACTGAGCTGGTGCAGTCGATGGGTGGCAAAATTACTGCGAAAAAAGATGGCTTACTGTCTTGTATGTACCGCGTTCAGTGGTAGCTTGTTGAAGGTGATGCAAAGCATTACTTTTAACAAATATTCGTATTTTACTTATTTTTATGGCTGATAATTCAACAACAACAGGTGCTGATGCGATTGACGTAGCGATCGCTCAGGGCATTGATTTTGATGGCACACCGATCGATCCGAAAAAACTCGATCTCTATAGCAGCGTTATGGCGCTTGAAGCAGGTCGTCAGCGCAGTGGCGTAACTAACACCATGCGATCGCGCATTGTCCGTATTGGCGCAAAGCATATCCCTCAAGATGAACTCAATCAAAAATTGTTGGACGCAGGCTTTGCCCCACTTAAAGACAAAGATATCGCCTATTTTTATAACAAATAACTTTATAAGTACCCAAAACCCATAGAGAGTTGCGGCGCTTTGCGCCGCAACTCTCTATGGGTTGTTTAAGGTTTGCTTTATGAACCTTTTTGTTATCTACAGCCTTTTGGCGTATTTCAGCCAAGTTTTGGGCATACTTGCTGATACGCAACCTTCCAATGAATATGGTTAAGTATCGACAAACTATATCCAGTCTTTTCGCCACCGCTTTATTACTAGCGGGAGTTGGCGGTTGGATTAATTTAATTAACTTAGATGGAGCGATCGCCCAAACTCGTAATGTTAATAGTCGAGATATTCAGCGCTTAAAGCGATCGGGACAACGTTGGATCGAGATTAATCGGCGTAGCCAAACCCTCACAGCATGGCAAGGCAATAAACAGGTTTATGCAGTGATTGTTTCTACTGGCAAAAGTGATACACCAACGCCTACAGGCATTTTTAACATTCAAGCTAAATATCCCACCGCAAGAATGCAGGGTGAGGACTATAACGTACCTGATGTACCGAATGTAATGTACTACAGTGGCAACTACGCCATTCATGGGGCATATTGGCATCGTAGCTTTGGGATTCCCATCAGTCATGGCTGTACTAATGTCGCGCCCGATCATGCAGCTTGGCTGTATAAGTGGGCTTCTGTGGGTACGACTGTCGTCGTCCGTTAGCAAAAAAGGATACAAAGCATCCCCTTTTGCTAAATAAAACTTAACGAGTTAGAAATAGACAGAGGCGATCGCCTCACAGTAACCTAGAGACGATATCTGTAATCATTTTATTTTTCATTACAGTCTTTAGGAATAAGGATAAAACTATGGCAGTTGCACGTGGTTCTAAGGTTCGCATTTTGCGTAAAGAGTCCTACTGGTATCGCGAAGTCGGTACTGTGGCTTCTGTTGATAAGAGCGGCATCATTTATCCAGTGATCGTTCGTTTTGACAGCGTAAACTACTCCAACATCGCAACCAATAACTTTGCGATCGACGAAGTTGAAGAAGTCGCCTAGATTCTTCTAACTCAAAAAAGGTACAATCTTTGCTACGCAAAGATTGTACCTTTTTTAATGTGAGCGCAACGCGCTGTAGATAATGCCCGAATTACCAGAAGTTGAGACAGTTCGTATTGGTTTAAATCAAAATACGTTGGGTTGGCAGATTGAAGGTGGTGAAATATTACTACCCCGCGCGATCGCCTATCCCGATCGTCCAGAGGCTTTTTTAGCTGCTGTCATTGGTACTGATTTCACAGAATGGCAGCGACGGGGGAAATATTTAATTGCAAAACTTTCACAGGGCAATCAACTAGGAGTTCATCTACGGATGACGGGGAGTTTGCTCTGGTGCGATCGCGATGCACCTGTGGGCAAACACACTCGCGTGAGGCTGTTTGTAAAGGAAAAGGGAAAAAGGAAAAAGGAAAAAGGTGTCAGCCAGAAAGAGCTGAGATTTGACGATCAAAGAACTTTTGGCAAAATGTGGTTAGTTCCATCGGATCGATCTACAGAATCGGTGATTACGGGGTTGCAAAAGTTAGGTTTAGAGCCTTTTGCTCCTGAGTTCACACCGCAGCATTTAGAATCTAAACTCAGCCGCACTGGTCGCCCGATTAAAACGGTATTACTCGATCAAGAAACCGTTGCAGGGATTGGCAATATCTACGCAGATGAGTCGTTATTTCTTGGCAAGATTCATCCCCAAAAAGCGGCTAATTCTCTTAATTCGGAGCAGGTCAAAGATTTACATCAAGGAATTATTCGCTCGCTTAGTGATGGCATAGCCAAAGGTGGGACTACGTTTAGCTCTTTTCAAAATGTGGCTGGACTTAAAGGAAACTACATCGATACGGCTTGGGTATTTCGGCGCACGGGGCAACCTTGTAATATCTGTGGCACGGTAATTTCACGGATGAAGCTTGGTGGGCGATCGACGCATTTTTGTCCGCAATGCCAAATCCTATAATAACTAGGAAAAATTAAAACCCAAATAGAGGCGGCGCGAAGCGCCGCCTCTATTTGGGTTTTATATCAACTTTCATTGCTCTATAAAGCGAGCAGTGCTTCGCACTGCTCGCTTTATAGAAAATCATTTTGCATAGCGATCGCGATCGCTTGTTTGCGATCGCTTACTTCAAACTTATGCAAAATTGCATGGATATGTACGCGCACTGTACCTGAAGAGATATAGAGCAAATCGGCAATTTCTTGATTGGTTTTGTTCTCAGACATCAACATCAAGATTTCTTTCTCGCGCCGAGTCAAAGTATTAACTTTTGCCCCACCTGAATCATCGACGGTTAGTTCATTTGTCTGATTTTGAAAAATATTATGAATTTCAGCAGTAGCGGTGGCATCCCACCAAGAAGCACCCGCAATTATCGATCGCATGGCAAGAATTAATGTCTCGGCAGCAACTCCTTTTAAGCAATAGCCCTGTGCGCCCACAGACACTAAGCGTGAAATCAGCGATCGCTCGTTGCGCGAAGTTAAGATCAAAATTGGTAAGTTGGGATGATTGAGTTTGAGTTGACGGCAAGTCTCCATACCCCCCAGTCCTGGTAAACCAATATCCAGTAGAACTAGATCGAAGGGTTGTTGCTTTGCAAGTTCGATCGCTGTTTCACCATCATTTGCCTCAGCCAAAACTTCAATTTTAGTTTCTTGTTGCAATCGCACTTGTAAGCCCAGACGAAATAGCTCATCGTCTTCAACTAAAAGGATTTTGATGCGATCTAAGGTCATTTTTTAGATTAGAGTATGGTGCGAAGCACCTCACTCTATATGATATCTTGCGATGAATAGGGCAAAGCAGGCAAACGAAATCCAAAGATTGCACCTTGAGGAGTACGATTTTCTGCCCAGATTGTACCGCCATGTGCTTCGACAATTTGGCGGGATAGGTATAAGCCCAGTCCTGAACCGCTAGCTTGGCGATCGCTTTGACCTTGATAAAACCTTTCAAATAAGTATGGTTTTTCATCTGGTTTAATCCCCGCACCAAAATCAATCACTTGGACTATCTGATGCGATGACTCTGTCTCCAGTACTACCTCGACTTTAGCCCCCCTCGGTGAATGATTAATGGCATTGGCGAGCAGATTTGAAAAGACTCTCCGCAATTGGAAGTCATCACCATTCACCCAAAGAAATTTACGAAATTCAGAATCACCATAATGTAAAGTCAAATAAACGCTGCGACTAGTCGATAGTGGAAGCAGTGAGGTGGCCACTTCTTCTGCTAAAGTTGCCAAATTAATTGGAGCTAATCTCAATTGCAAGCCTTCCGTTTCATTGCGATAGACATCAAGAAGGGTCTCAACTAAGCGCAAACTGTTCTGATGACTGCGAATCATCGTTGCTAATACTATTTTTTGTTTAAACTGAATACTCCCAAACTGTTCGCGTTCGAAGGCTTGTAGAGTTTCGATCGCACCTAGTAAGGGCGTTTTTAAATCATGGGCTAAAGTAGAAGCAAAATCTTCACGCACATTCATGATTTTTTCTTGAGCCTGTAGTTTTGCCTGTTGCTTTACCAAGGTTTGCAGTGTTAGGTGATGGCGATCGCTTAAAATCCCAGTTAAGATCAAAGCAAATACAGTCACCAAACGATTTACCACCATTGAAGCGTGAATTTCCCCATTGGGGGGAACCCAGATATTGAGTAACGTCAAAATTACCGCAGCTAAGATGATTTGAAATATAGCAACACGGCTCAATCGAGAATTAGCGATCAAGATTGGGCTGACGTAGAGATAACTCATTACATAGTCTGGCGGGGTGGAGAATTCTAAAGTAAATACTATTCCAAATAGCCCTGCAATTATCCAAAAGAAGGGCGATCGCCAAGATGGTTCTAATAATTGTTTGGACATATATTAAGCCCTATGTTTCTCTAACATGATCGCACCTCATCCCAAATCAAACTGCGATCGCCTATTTTCTCAGACACATTAAAACGATCGCCCTCTCATTCCAAAAACCAACGATCTCAACTTATCTCAAATCAAACAGCGATCGCCTATTTTTGTCAGACACACTAAATGATTAAGGCGATCGCCCTCTCATTCCAAAAACCAACGATCTCAACTTATCTCAAATCAAACAGCGATCGCCTATATCCATCATCACGAATTAGCAAGGCGATCGCATAAATATCTCTACGCAGCTATAATGAGTTTAATGAAATTCAGGAGGGTATGGTTATGAGTACTCCAGTTTTAGAAGCGGATCTCACTGTTAGCTCGGTAGTAAAATCAGCAGTAAATGTGTTTGTAAAAAGTGAAGCTAATGGCAAGGTTAGTGCTATGGTCTTGGGATTGCCAGAATATCGCGTAGAAAGTCGCGATCGCCAATCTGCTCTGGCTGATTTACAAAAACTAGTTACAGCGAAGCTTATAGGTGCTGAAGTTGTTTCATTAGAAATCGAAATCCCTCAACCTGAAAATCCTTGGCTCCGTTTTGCAGGAATTTTTAAGGATGATCAGTCTTTTGATCGAATGCAAGAAGATATAGCTGAGTATCGTCGCGAAAAGGATGCTGAGTTAGAGAGCTACTATCATCAAATTGAGATGGAAGAATCTAAGGAACAGGTTCTATGACTTTATTGATTCTTGACACCGATCACATATCTTTGTATCAGCGAGGAGATCTGAATGTCATTAATCGACTGAGTTCGGCTAATTCCAAAAATCTAGCGGTTACGGTTATTTCGCTTGAGGAACAGATGTATGGAAGACTCAGTGAAATTAAGAAAGCTACTTCCGCTATCTCTTTGATAACTGCTTATTCGAGATTAGAAATCACTCTCGACTATTTCAAAAGTGTTCAAGTTTTGCCATTTGACCAAAATGCTCATACAACTTTTGAGAGTTTGATACGTCAAAAGTTGCGAGTTGGAACTCAAGATTTACGCATTGCGGCGATCGCTTTGTCTGTAAATGGGATAGTTGTACCTCGCAATCAAAAGGATTTTGATAAAGTGCCAAATCTACAAGTAGAAAATTGGGCAGCTTAACAAATAAAAATAGAAACGCGATCGCCCTCTCATTCCATAATCTAACGATCGCAACTCATCTCAAATTAAACAACGATCGCCTATTTCCTCAGACCCAATAAATGTTCAAAGTGATCGCCCTCTCACCCCACAAACCAAATGAATGCAACTCATCTCAAATCAAACAACGATCGCCTATTTACTCAGACAAGCTAAATGTTCAAAGCGATCGCCCTCTCATTCCACAAACCAAGGATCTCTTATTTCCCAAATCAAACAGTGATCACCCCACACTGACCACAAACTCAATCACCTATCCATGCTTCCCGTAAACTGCGATCGCAAAGAAAAGTTGAGGATCTTAATCACTAACCTTCTAGAAAACCTTTGATTGTAGCAATTACAATTTTTGCAACTGGATGATTAATCGCTTCTTCTAATGCGGTAACGCTACCTTCTTTGAGAGCTTCTACAATTTTTTGCTGAAGTGGAGAATCTTTTTTGATTGCATTGACAGCTTCATCTTTCATTAGATTTTGCCCCTTTTCGGTATTGGGATTGTATTCTTCAGAAAGTTGATCGAGTAGCTCTTTGATTTCTTTGGCGGCTTCGGCAAGGTTTTGAGAATTGTTGGTTTGTAGACCGATTTTATCGCTGCTCACATAGTCGCCCCCGAAGCTGTATTGTTGATTGCTCATAGTTTGCTCTGGAATTGGCGTATTCGTAATATTGATATTGACGGGAAATGGTTGGCTTTGTTGTCTATCTCCATCTCTAACGTACAGGTTTGACCTTTCGCCTACATCGTCAATCAGACTGAGAATATCGACATTTTCATAGCTAATTTCGCATAGAATAGTGCGTACACGATTTTCGTAGCGGCGTTTGAGGTTGGCGAATTCGTAGAAATGGGGATTTTGACTACCTCCACAGGTGTTGCAGTTGCAGGGGATGAGCTTTTGATATTTGTCGGCGAGGCGCTTGTAAGAGTTGTGGATTTTGTCGAGTTCGTGGGTGACTACTGTTAATAGGTCGCGCTTGTTTTTGCCAGAGACGCGGATCTTGATTTCGCGCTTGCCGTAGTTTTCGATGACTTCAGCGCGGGTATGGGGATATTCGCGCTTATGGATGATTACGCCGCTACGCCAGACATTTTGGGCTTCGATGTTTTCGTGTATGGCGACGATAAACTGACGCACGATGCCTTTTGGCATGAAGTCGTAGGTATATCGCAGGATCAGGTTTTCGGATTCATCCCAAGCATATTCAGGTTGGTTTTCGGTGAGGAGTTGGGGGGCGATGTAACTGCCTTTTTCTTGCGGGATTTCGTAGCAGAGTTGAAACTTTTTCATTAGTTCTAGTAAGCCGCTATGCATTCCTGTATATTCTTCTGCGCTCCAGATTTGAGCAAGGGCTTTGTTGCTAAAGCGTCCAAAGTTACGGATTACTTCGGGATTGTCGAGAACGGCGTATGCGGCATCGGTTCCCCATTTGGGTATGAGGATGACGATTTGATAGAGGGGCGACATTTCATCGTCTTGAAAGTGTAGACAGATGCCGAGGTCATGGAGATAGTCGCTAAGTTGCAATGCGTTTTTACGTTCTTTAAAACCATTTTCCTCACAGATTTGAACATATTCATAGAGACTGATGTAGTTGCGCGGATGGTTCTCTAGGGCATGGCGGACTTTGACCCACGTTTTTGGGAGGGTTTGACCGATGTGGGGGAGTTGACTGAGTTGATGTTGACATTCGGTCAGGATTTTATCTAAATCGCGGTTGGTGGCGAGATTGGTGGCAAGGACATCTTTAAAACTGCCAAATTCTCCGCGCAATTGGTTGACATTAATAATTTCCCGTTGACGGTCTTGTTTTTCGTTTTTGATAATTAGAATGGGGCTGTTGTCGCTGAGGAGTTCGATGACGTTGAGCCAATAGTAAAAGTCGGTGTCTTCTTTACGGGTATCGGCAACGATGAGATAGAGGGAGCGTTTGGTAAGGAAATATTGATGGGTGGAGTGGTAAATTTCTTGTCCGCCGAAGTCCCAAATATTGACATTAAATTGATTGCCGTCGCTACGGAGAAATGACCAATGTAAGACTTCGATGCCTTTGGTGCTGTCTTCTTCGCAGAGTTGGTAATCGGGGTTAATGATTTTATTAGCAAGGGAAGTTTTGCCTGCGCCACCTTCACCGACAATCAGAAGTTTTGCTTCGTAAAGATAGTCTACGCCTTCGGTTTCTAATTGTTTGAAGTATTGGCGAATGTCTGCGATGCCTTTTTTGACGATTTCTAAGGGAGGCTCTTCGATCGGATTGTCATCTAGATTTAGATAGGAAAGATTAGTTAACCTCGTAATCGAGTCTGGAATAGCGCTGAGACTGTTGTAGCCAAGGTTCAGGGATTGGAGATTAGTTAACCTCATAATCGAGTCTGGAATAGCGCTGAGACTGTTGTAGCCAAGGTTAAGGGATTGGAGATTGGTTAACCTCATAATCGAGTCTGGAATAGTGCTGAGACTGTTGAAGCTAAGGTTAAGGGATTGCAGATTAGTAAACATTGAGATGGCTTCTGGAATCTCTCGGAGACTATTGTTACTTAGGTCAATGAATTGTAGATTAGGAAGCTCAAACATCTCATCTGGAAAAGCTGTTAGATTTTGATTAGACAAATCAAGGCTTATAGAGTTATTTTCTAAAGCAAGTTTAATCAACTCTTTATATTGAGAAGATAAAGATCTATTTATTGAAGATATGATGGGAAGAGGTGGATAAATATTTCTTTTTTGTAGAGTCACTTCACAACTTACAGACCTAATAGGTGTTCCCCATTGATTTACAAAAACTACTGAAAGCGAACCATCCCTTTCTTTTGTATCCGCCTCAAGCAAAAACTTTGCATTCCCATAAGTCCCACCAAACCGATGTAACACGATCGCAGGTTCACCAACAGATGTAACAGTAAAGAGATTCCCAGCATTTACCATGCAGTAAATTAGATACTCTTCCTCCTCATACTGCCACTCAAACCCAGACTCAGGCATCTGCAAATCGATTTCCATCAGATATGTCTTGCCAACCTCCGCCTCCTTGGGGTAGCTAATCACAGGCTGAATCGATAGCGGTAAATTATCAGTCATCGGTCTGTCCTCCTGATGGCGTAAGTCGGAGTACGGTCATTGGATTACCGTAATAGACATACATAAAAGTGTATATGAAAGCCGCTCGATTGGCTTCAGTGTCTTTGTTTGCTAAATCTGCTGCAACCTGAAAACGAATATTTCGTAGTAAAGTCGCCACAGACAAACTAGAAGAGCCTATACATGGCTGAATCAAATTCTCAGCGATTTTCGCTGCATATTCGTTTCCTACTGCTCCTAAAGTACCGATCACACCTCTAGCTCCTTTTCTCAAAAAAAGCTCGACAAACCCAATTTGGTAATTGCTAGAACTAGAAATACGACTATGAGGTTTCTGTCTCGCAGAATGACAAGTATTAATAAAAACAATTCCAGAAGACTTTTCAAGGAGCTTAAGATCACAAAAATATAAGTCACTAAGCTTCAGTTGTTGTTTTGTATCATTGAGTGAGCCGAATGAAATATTTTGATGACCTTCACCAAATTTTCCATGTGCAGCAATATAAATTAACCCATATTCTTTATCATCCTCCTCTTGTAAATGATTTTGAAATTTCGTAATGTCGTTGTAAGGAGTTACACTAAGTTGCTCGAATATTGATTGTTCTATCTTTAAATTGAGTTCTTTGTTGGCATAAGCAATTAAACGACCAGTGCATTTGTCCGATTTATTATCAGACTTCATATCCAATGTCAAAAAATCTCCATTCTTCCCATTCTTTTGTACTTGCCGCCAGCGCACAGTTGTAACCAAAGCTCCTAAATATTTAGTGCCTGCCTTACTAGGTAAAAGTTCTAACATTTCCCAAGGAATTTCATAACTTGTCTGGTCAACAATAATCAGACATAAATTACGGTCATGTTTCTCGTATAACTTATTCAACCAATCCAAAATTTCTATATTATTTCTTTCAAGCTCACCAGAAAAATAATTTATATCGACACGAATATCGTTAGGCTCTAAACGTCCATTTTCTCCCGCTACTGAATTACCTATAGAAATGTTTGGGTTCATAAAAGGTTTTGTTACATCCAGTTTGATTTCAGCATTTCCACCCATTAGTTTAAAGCTATTATCTCCTTCTACTTGAACGTACAGAATTGCAACCTCATTAGGATATTTTTCGGTAATATAAACCTTGCTATGTGGAAATATTTCCGCTTCGGTTACTTTAGCTTCAGCAATAACTGATGCGCTAGCAGCTTCAGCAATAACTGATGCATTAAATTGACTATTACCTAGATTAGGTAATTTGCCTTGTTTAGGCATCCCACCAGAGAATATGCTTTGAAACCATGACTTCTTAGGTTCAGGCATTATTTCACCTCCACCAATTTCTCTGGAATCACCAATACCCCAGCCCCCAACTTCTCAGCCAACTGCAAAGGCAAATCAGCATAAATCTTCGGTTGCGGATTGAGTAAATAAGCCTTCACCCCATCCAACTCCCCAATCTGCGCCGCTACCTGCAAAGCATCCTCAATTCCCCTCTGCTTCACAGGCAAAAACGCCTTAATATCCCCCACCCGACTTGCCTCTAGTGGCACATTTCCCCTTCCATCTGTAATTACCACCAACACAGCCTGTTTCACCTTACTCCGTCCATGTTGCAAAGCATGACGCAAAGTTTGCAAAGCCAACTCCAAACCATGCGCCAACGGCGTAGCCCTTCCCATTCCAGACTCCAAACCAGCATTAATACGCGGCACAAGTACATTCTGCGCCTCAATCCGCACCGCCCGTAACTCATGCTTCGCATCCGCCGCCCCCACCTGTATCAGACAAATACAAGCCCGTTCCACATACGCCCAAGTCAAATAGGGCAGCAAAGACTCTTGCCAATTGCGATCGCGCAGACAAGTATAGTCCAACACCATCATCAACATTTGCTCAGCAACAGGAGCGCGACGATAACTCCGTAAATCCGTTGGCAAGATCACAAAACCATTACTTCCATTGGCTGAACCTTGACGAATAGACTGAAACTTCGCCGCCTCCAAAATCGTACTCACCCAAGCAATATCACGAGCATCCGTAGCCCTCTTGACCCCGATCGCCACACCTCGCGCCGCATTTGCCGTCCTAAAACGCTGCATCGGCAACCGTAACGAACCCGCCTCTCGTTCTATAGGTGCAGTATCTTCTGGATAGGGCTTTGTCGAATTGCCAATATCGTCAAGGGCAAACGACTCCGTATCCCCTGCATCGATCGTGTCTGATTGATATACAGGCTCTTTAACCTCATTCGTTCCAAAATCACGCGATGAATTATCCAAATTTCTATCAAAATCGGAATTGGATTGAGATTCTGGAATTGGTGTAGATTTAGACTCAGTGCGATCTCGCTCAGTCGATGATGAACTAGGACGCGATCGCAAAGTCTGCAATCCCATCACCTGAGCCGCCCGATCCACATGCTCGATCGCTACTTCTGTCACCCCATCCAACCGCGCCAAAGCGATCGCCAACCTTGCCAAAGCCAGATCGCGACGAGGACTATAGCGATCCGAAACCGTCACATATTCCAAAATGCGATCGCTAGCCTCCCCTGTTAGTTTAGCTCTCACATCCACTGCCGCCCGTATTTGAGCAATCAGCCCATCAGGTAATTTAACAGAATGCTCCAAATCTTCTGAATTTTGATCGCTACTCAGCCAATCCAACAAGCGTGTTACTTTTGCAGCATCCGTTTCCACAGTTGGCGCGACTCCACTCCGCAATCGCAAAGCCAAGCGATCGAGCAAATGGGTTGACACCATCCCTACTTTGTTGCGATCGCAGCCCACTAACCAACACAAATTCGGTTGCCAAGACTGCTGCTGTCCATAACGCTCTAAATGTCCCACATCCGCAGACATCAGCATCACACAAGCCCTAGTCGCCGCCAAACTCAAGCGCGTCAAATCAGGAATCACAACTAAGAGCAAATCACGATCTCGATTTACCAACAAGCCTGACTGCCACTCAAACGGAAATCCATCAGAGTTAGCATGAAGCCCTAAATTACCCCACAGATCGTCCTCAGAAGCGATCGCCCCCAAGGTCACTTTCTCAACTTTTTGGCTTGTTACCACTTCCAACATTTTCGCGATCGCCTCAGCCGCAAATTGCAAGGTTGCGCGATCGGCATCAAATACCAACACACTTCGCAGACTCGGCGCGATCGCAGCACAAGCAAGTCCCCGCATCAGAGGATCGTAAAAAAAATCCGTTACCCTACCTTCAGACTCAGCCATCCTTTAAAACTGCTTCTAAACCTAAAACTGAAGCAACTTGTTCACTGTCCGCATTAGTCCAAATCACCTCATTACCCTGAGATGCTTCAGGACGACGATGTTGCAACGCCATCGCCGCCACTGCCCAAACATGATCTTGAGTCACCTGCCCTTCACCCTGTAATGCAGCATAGGCACGAGCCGCCAAAGCCATCACATAGTCACCGCGATTACCCTGCACTTGAAACTCTTTAGTCAACTTCACACAGCTTTCCACAACATCAGCAGGTAACTTCACCTCATAAAATTTCTTCTTTGCCGTTACCAGCCTTTGCTTGTAAGCCTCATCTTCTACCTTAGCTTTTGTCAGCAATTCAGGCAAAGAATAAGATGGGCGATCGCGCAACTCAGACCAAACCTCATCAAAGGCCAATACCGTATTTAAAATCTCGCGCCGTCGATCTATCTCTGTTTCTGTGACTACACTAACCATCAACCCAAAGCGATCGAGCAACTGAGGACGCAAACCACCTTCTTCTGGGTTCATCGTTCCCACTAACGTAAATGCTAAAGATACTTCTTCGCTTTTCCCCTCACGCTGGATCACTAATACACCCGTTGAAGTCACATCCAAAATAATATTGACAATGTGATCGTCCAGCAAATTCACTTCATCAACATACAGCAACCCTCTGCGATCGGCTTCCACCAGCAAACCATCTTGCCAATCTGGTTTACCCTTCATCAACTCATCAATTTTCCAACCACCCACTACCCGATCTTCCGTAGCATTGATCGGCAAAGTCACAGGCAATTGCCCACGCATCATCTGTGCAAAAGCTCTCACCGCCGTTGACTTACCCGTACCCCGCTGACCACTAATCAACACACCACCAATACGCGGCGCAATATAAGCCAGTTCCAAGGCAAGCTTTAATTCCCTCTGACCCACAATCCGCGTGTAAGGCAAAACCTGATTAATTGTTGGCTGACTCATGGTTTCTTCTCTGATTTCCATTTCATGACTACTTCTAACTGCGCTCCCGCACTTACCTTAGCAATTACAGCACCCATCTCAGAGTCCAACTTAATCGCTAACTTTAACTCAAACTCATCAGGACGGCTCGCCTCATTAATTGACTTGATCCCCGATACCGCCTTCACCGCACAGACGCGAACCAACTGCATCGCATCACCAAACGTATCAACAACTGCCTCCACTGCCTTATTAGCAACATCTCCACCTCGTAGATCATCGTAGGGACTCGCCGCCGCAGGAAGTTGCTCCACTTCAACAAAAATAGTGATTTCTTCACCATCAATAGTTTCTGTTTTCTTAATAACTGGCATAAAAATCTCTAAATTTTAATTTTACCAGATAAATACATTCTAGAAAGATAGCTATAACGTTTAGCACAAAGGTAAATAGCATCAACTTAGATATACTCAATTCTTTTACGACCAGCATCCATCTACATTAAAGTTCAAGATTATCGGCTCACTAAAACTCAGCGATCGCCATCGACTTAAAAAGAAGAATTTTCACCATACTAAAAGAATGGATTCAGATTGGACTGAGATTGTTAATGATTGAGGCGATCGCTTAAAATGCCAGTCAAGATCAAAGCAAATATAGTCACCACACGATTCACCTCCATTGAAGCGTGAATTTCTCTATTGGCGGGAACCCAGATATTTAATAAAGTCAAAATTATAAAGTGTGAAGGAGAAGATTTGCATTACCTTAACAGTAGATGACTTTGCCTTGACCAACACAAAAAACCTTCTTGATGCAGTTGCTTCATCAGTCGAGTAACAGTAACTCGTGATGTGGCGATCGCCTCAGCAATTTGATCGTGGGTTAAATGTAAATTGAGTTGCTTTCCTTCTTTAGTATCCTGTCCAAAACGATAAAACAACCATTTCAAAAAAAGGATCAGGCGTTTTTTGACCATTTTTTGTTGCGTTATCTGAAGAAAATCTTCCATTCGTTTGACATGCGCGAGTAATGCAGAAGTTGGACAAGCTGTAAAGGGATGGAGAATAGTTGCTTCAACTTCTGTCAAGCACTCAATTTGATAGGGAACAATATCAGAAAGCCTGCTACCAACAATATCCCCAGCACTCCAAAATCCTAATGAAATTAAGATCCCATCCTCATCGAGAGTAGAAACTCGAACTATCCCTTTGCTGATATACCATAAGGAACTGCTGTAAGGTTGGATTAATTCCTGACGCTGAAATTTATATGTTTTTCCTTGGGGTAAATTGAGCGTGGGATCGGAAATATTGTCTACAGATATTACTTTAGCAAGCTTTTCGTCTGAAGTTAAAACAAACATTTGATTATCCCTACTTTTAGGTTTTAGGTAGATGTGACGCAAGATTCGACATCTACTCACTGCGTAAGCCAATGAATTAATTTACTGATTTAGCACCATTTCTGGTCTTGAGCTTTTGATTGTCAACTCGAATCTGTGGTAAATCCTGTTTATCTTTTTGGAAGTAACAGATTTCCACCAATGTTGGCCAGATCTCTAGAGCAGCATGAAACTGACTCACGACATCATCGATAATTCTGGAAACATTTTGCTGAAAGAAGTCTGGCTCGAATCCATAGAAGACTCTCGATAAATTTGCGGCAAAGAGTTGTAGCGATTCCTTACGATCTTGATCTTGAGCCTTTTGTGCAGCTTTGACGATCTCGGTATGGGTCGCCGTAATTTTTTGTAAGATTTCCTCGGAGTCTTGCAAAGTCACATCTCCGTTATAGCCAAATTTGATCGTTAAATCATCGAGGTGATAAAGACTATCTTTAATCTTCCGCTTCAGCAAGTTAGAGATTTCCTCATTAAAAATCTCACTCACCAAGGGGCTACGCATATAGTTATTGCGATTGTGATTTTGCACGGCATCGACATGAGCCGCCACAACGTTTTCTTGCTGAATCCAAAGCCTGTAGATGTAATCCTCAAATCGCAATCTGGTCGGGAAGAATGGAGGTAAACCCAGTCGATTGTCATAGCCAGCGACACCACAATCCATGCGCCAGTTTTTGTTAGTGATAACGGGTCGAAAATTGACTAGAACATACAATTCATTCAAGTCATCTGGATTGATTTGGCTGTCGTTATTGAGATACATCTGTACAAAGTCCAAAGTGTCAATGTCATTGGTTCCTGTACGGAAGGTTTGAGCCATTTTTACGATCGCATCTTCGGAAATATGTCCCGATCGCAATAGAAGCGAACTTTCCCGAAAATAACCTTTGGTAGTGTTGGTTTCCAGATCCATTGTGCTGTCCACAACAAGCTCACCAATCTCGTAGTTCTCGGGAATTTGGCTGACTTTTTTACCCAAGACATCTTCAAAGGCTGTGAGTAAATCAAAGGAGCGATGCACATATCCGCTTTCATCTTTACGAAACAATTTACCTCGGCAAATTTCATCGCTGGATAAGGATTCTGGACTAGTTTCGATGAGGGCATCAGGTCGCATATCATCATCAGAACTGACCATCAAATGCCCAAGGGTATACCTCAGCGTAAAGTTACGATTGCCACCATAGCTAGGACGGAATAGATTTCTGACTAAGGAATCAAGCTTTTTATCGCGTAAGCGATCGCTCAAAAGCGTAATAAACTGTTCTTTTTCACGGGGACCAACGTAAAAAATGTCATTGACAGTTTTGGTTTGTTCTAGAAGTGGATAGTACTTCTTATAGTTAACCAAACTTGAATCGTCAAAAATGATCATTTTAGGAGAATGTCCATTTGCCCAGAAATTACGATCGTATTCCTCGATAGTTTCGGCGACATCTCTCAAGCGATAGGTGGGAATGACAAAAAATGTTTCTTTCGGTTTCATTGCTGAGTTATACGGTGGGTTTTAATTCCTAGTTGTCGTAGCGTGTTGAGAACTTTCTGTTTGTGAATTACAGTGAATCTTTGCCCATCTTGAATAATATTCAAGTAGTGAGCAATTTTTTCCAATAGTTCTTCATATTCTGCTTCTGAATGAGTATGGCGCAGTTCCTTTGCCCGATTTCTCAAATAAGCGATGCTCATACCAAACCATCAGGTCTTTATTCGTGGAGTTAGGAAGTTTGCTCGGTAATGTGTAGCTGTTGGCTTGCTGACTCGAATTTTGTCCAAAGAGCTTTGATTTGCTCGTAGGAATCTTCGGGAGAGATTTTGCCGCCCGTTTCTAAACTGGCAATATAGCCAACACGATTAGCAAATTCCTGTAAATTGTCGTTAAACAACAAGTTCTCAGGGGTGAAGTGACCGTAATAACGCGATCGCGGGCATAAAAAATTGTCTTTAGTGATCATTTGTTTCTGTGCTTATTTTGGTAATAATGACCTTAGCCAAAGTAGTTGTCTTCATCTTCATCTTCATCTTCATCTTTGTCACTATTTTGAAAATCATCATTCTTTTTTAAAATGGCTCTTCGCCTGTTCTCTAAAACTGCCAACCCCACTAAGCCTGTTATTCCTGCAGTCAAGCCAAGAATTATTTGATTGTTCTTTGCAGAATCAATACCTGAAGAACGAGGCGCACTAAGCGTAAAGATGATGATGCTCAAGCAAAATGATAGACTAGCGATCGCCACACTACCGAAAAAAGTACCGATACCTACAATCAACACACGCTGCACTAAGGGAAGCGATTTAAGGGAATCTAGATCGTCAGCGAATAGTGGAATTTCTTGATCTGCGGTATCGTCTGCTAGAAGTAGTGGACTGACCGAAAAATTTGATTTGCTTGGAATCGTTGTACTCCGATCTGAATTCTCTATGTTGCTTACAGAGGATATTAGATTTATAGGAATATTCTTTTTAACCTGTCCCTCAGTCATTGATGAAGCATTGAGATCGATTAATACTTCAGTTGCTGATTGGTAACGCCGCCTGATGGATGGTTGCAACAATTTATTGAGAATAGCTTTTAGGTCGGGACTGATAGGCTGCGATAGATAAGCTTGCCATTTCCAGTCATTCTCCACGATGTCATACAAATCAAATGGCGAGGTTTGCGTTAACAAATACAAGCAAGTCACGCCTAAACTGTATAGGTCACTGGCGAAGACTGCTTTACCTTTGATTTGTTCGGGAGCCGCGTATTCCACACTACCGATCATCGTTCCTGTATAAATCGGTCTGATGTTAATGAGTTGTTTGGCTGCACCAAAATCAACCAGAACCAGTTGCCGATCACACTTTCGTCGAATGATATTGTCAGGTTTAATATCGCGATGTACGATCTGGCGATCGTGGAGATATTGCAAAACAGGTAGTATCTCTTGCAAGACCTTTCGCACTTCTATTTCATGGAATGGAATAGTACCCGCAACCTCCTGTTGTAATGTCCATCCATCGATCCATTCTTGCACGATGAAACTTTCTCCATCCTGCTCAAAGCTATCCAGCAATTTAGGAATTTGAGGATGTTCCTCTAATTGAGCAAGTCGCTGTGCTTCTTGTTGAAAGAGCGTTTGAATCTTTTGTCGATGAATTGAATGATTGGGGAGAAGTTGTTTGACAACACAGAGGAGCGGCGATTGCAGCTCATCAATAGCAAGAAAGGTTCTACCAAATCCTCCTTCGCCTAGAAGATTGAGGATACGATAGCGTTCGCGGATTAGATTAGATGGATTGAAAGGGAAATGATTGTCGCTTATCAATGGATACCCAGATGGATGTCTATTGAGAGGTGGATAAGAGCAGATATACATAGCATAAGTACGTCAGGGAGCACTGAATTGGGCTAACCTACTCAATTGATGTGTCAAACTCTAGCACTGCAAATTTCCATAAATCAATATATCTGAGATATAGAAAGTGTTTAAGCCATCTAAACACTTTCTAAACGTTTTCTAAACGCCTCTAACTGAGAGTATTGCTAATTAAGATAAATCAGCCTAAACGCAAAGTTATACCTGTACAAAGCTTCTAAAACAACCGATGATTTATTCATCCAAGCTATTTCTAGATGGAATTTATCGATGCTACAGGGATGGATACAAATTGGACTGACACTGGTGCTGATTGTAGCGATTGCTCCAATCTTTGGCAGCTATATCGCACGAGTGTTTCTAGGACAAAAGACAATATTAGACTCAGTTTTAAATCCATTGGAAAGTTTGATTTTCAATCTCAGTGGAGTTAAGGCTGAAAGCCAAATGACAGGATGGCAATATGCTCGCGCTGTCTTGTATAGCAGTTTTGCTATGTCAATACTGGTATTCTCGCTCATCATGTTTCAGGGAGCGTTACCGCTAAACCCAACATCTCTGAGCGCACCAACTTGGGATACAGCGCTACATACCACGATTTCGTTTATCACAAATACCGATCAACAGCATTATTCAGGGGAAACCACGCTCAGTTATGCTTCACAGACGCTGGGACTTGGTTTCATGTTTTTTACGTCCGCAGCAACAGGGCTGGCTGTGGGGATCGCATTTATTCGCGGTTTAACTGGTAGGGCTTTAGGTAATTTCTACGTCGATCTAACCAAATCAATTACTCGTATTCTGTTACCAATTAGTATTATCGGCACGATCGCCTTTATCGCCGCAGGTGTTCCTGAAACTCTTTCAGCTCCATTAGTCGTGCCGACTTTAGAAGATCCTAATATTAGTCAGGCGATCGCCTTGGGGCCAGTTGCCCACTTCGAGTTCATCAAACAACTTGGCGAAAACGGCGGCGGCTTTTTCGCAATTAACTCCGCCCATCCCTTTGAGAATCCCAATGGTTTCTCTAATCTGCTTCAGACTTTGGCGATGATCTCGATTCCAACGGCGTTGATTCATACCTATGGAATAATTGCCAATAATCGCAAACAAGCTTGGCTATTGTTTGGCATGGTGTTTATTCTCTATGTTGCTTTCATTATTGTTGTAGGGATTGGAGAATATCAGGGAAATCCCCTTGTAAATACCTTGCTCGGCACGCAGAGTCCGAATTTAGAAGGTAAAGAAGTTAGATTTGGTTGGGCGCAGTCTGCTCTATTTGCAGTGACAACTACTGGAACCATGACGGGCGCAGTTAACTCTTTGCATGACTCGTTTATGCCAAACGGTGGTTTTGTCACTCTATCGAATATGTTTCTACAAATTATTTGGGGTGGACAAGGAACGGGAACCGCTTATCTATTTGCCTACTCGATTTTGGCGGTATTTGTGACAGGGCTAATGGTTGGTAGAACACCAGAATTTCTAGGAAGGAAGATCGAGAAAAATGAGGTGGTTTTAACCAGTTTCTTAATTCTGCTCGTTCACCCAATTGTGATTCTGATTCCTGCGGCGATCGCCTTAGCATTTCCCGACCAATTGGCAGGCATCAGTAACCCTGGATTTCATGGAATTTCTCAAGTAGTTTACGAGTATGCCTCAGCTGCGGCAAATAATGGTTCTGGCTTTGAAGGTTTAGCTGATAGTCAACCCGCCGCAACAGGACTCTGGTGGAACCTCAGTACCTGCTTTAGTCTGTTGGGTGGTCGCTTTGTCCCAATTATTGCCTTGCTGTTATTAGCAGATGGAATGTCGCGCAAGCAGCCAGTTGCCATGACGACAGGTACACTTCGCACCGATACAGTTCTATTTACCACTGTCACCGCAGGTGTGATTGTGGTTATGGGTGCATTAACTTTTTTTCCCGTACTTGCGCTAGGTCCAATTGCCGAAGCATTTCTGATCGCCAGAGGCGGCTGATCTTTCAAGTCTTTATGAAACAAAGTTTCGATAAAAATTCTCTAGAGTTGGATCGCAAAGCGCTACAGGGCAGCAATAGTTCTCTTTTAAAATCTATGAACAACAATACAAAAAGCAACTTGTCATCTCAACCCAAACAGGCGCTTGGCAGCACTCGCGAATCCCGTAGACATACGCCAAAAGCATCTATGTCTGGACTATATCAACGCGCCGTTCGTGATGCTTTCCGTAAACTCGATCCGCGCATTGCTGTTCGCAATCCTGTCATGTTTATGGTTTGGGTTGGTACGATTGTCACCTTACTCGTCACCATCGATCCCAACTTATTTGGAACCGTACAAGCCGATCCTAATTCCCAGCGCACACTCAATGGCTTGATTACCGTAATTCTCTTTTTTACAGTAATATTTGCCAACTTTGCAGAGGCGATCGCTGAGGGACGTGGTAAAGCCCAAGCAGACTCATTGCGAACTACGCGATCGGATACGATCGCTCGTAAAGTCTTGCCTGATGGTTCGATTCAGGAAACGAGTTCCACCGAATTACGTCGTGGCGATTTAGTAAAAGTGAAGATCGGTGAATTAGTTCCCTCCGATGGGGAAGTAATCGCTGGCATCGCTTCAGTCGATGAGTCAGCGATTACAGGAGAGTCGGCTCCAGTTCTCAAACAACCAGGGACGGATATTTCCAGTTCAGTTACGGGCGGAACTCGTGTAGTTTCTGATGAACTGACGATCAAAATTACGGCTGACCCCGGACAAGGATTTATCGATCGCATGATCGCTCTTGTGGAAGGAGCGGAACGCACAAAAACACCCAACGAAATCGCCTTGACGGTTCTGCTGACTGTGCTTACACAGGTATTTCTAATCGTCGTCGCGACGATTCCACCGATCGCTAATTATGTCCAAACTCCGACAACGATCGCCATCTTGATTTCACTGGTAGTCGCCCTAATTCCGACGACAATTGGGGGGCTGCTGAGTGCGATCGGCATTGCAGGCATGGATCGGGTCGCGCAGTTTAACGTGATTGCCACATCAGGTCGCGCAGTCGAAGCTTGCGGCGATATCAATACTTTAGTACTTGATAAAACAGGCACAATTACCCTCGGCAATCGCCTCGCCGATGAGTTTATCCCTGTGAATGGACATTCCCTCGCCGAAGTCGCTAGTGTTGCTCTTGCGGCAAGCATCTTTGATGAAACGCCCGAAGGTCGCTCAATTGTCCAGCTAGCCGAACAATCAGGAGCAGTCACTAAATTCGATCGCACTCTAGCCAAAGGGATTGATTTCTCCGCACGTACCCGCATGAGTGGCACTGATTTACCCGATGATATCGAGGTTCGCAAAGGTGCAGTTGATTCTATCAGAGGTTTTGTGCGATCGCGTTCTGGGGAAGTGCCACCAGAGTTTGAGGCCGCCTATGAGAAAGTGTCTAAACTTGGTGGAACACCTTTGGGAGTGTGTTTAGGTGGCGATTTGCACGGCGTAATTTATCTCAAAGATATTGTCAAACCAGGTTTGCGCGAACGATTCGATCAACTACGGCGGATGGGCGTTCGCACGATCATGCTTACGGGGGACAACCAGATTACGGCTTCCGTAATTGCGGAAGAAGCAGGTGTCGATGACTTCATTGCTGAAGCCACACCCGAAGATAAAATCGAAGTAATTCGCCGCGAACAGTCTCAGGGTAAGTTGGTAGCCATGACAGGCGATGGTACAAATGACGCTCCTGCTCTGGCACAGGCAAATGTCGGTGTAGCGATGAACTCAGGTACTCAAGCCGCCAAGGAAGCTGCAAATATGGTGGATTTGGATAGCGATCCAACGAAGTTAATCGATCTAGTGGCGATCGGTAAGCAATTACTGATTACACGCGGAGCCTTAACTACTTTCTCGATCGCTAACGACATCGCTAAATACTTTGCAATCATTCCTACGATCTTCGCTGCCGCAGGGATTGGGGCGTTGAATGTGATGGGTCTAAAAAGTCCCCAATCAGCAATTCTCTCCGCCTTAATCTACAACGCTCTTATCATTCCTGCACTAATTCCTCTAGCTCTCAAAGGAGTGAAATTCCGTCCTCTCACCGCCGATCAACTCTTGCAGCGTAATATTCTGCTTTACGGTCTAGGCGGCGTTATCGCACCATTTATCGCGATCAAACTCATCGATATTCTATTGCCAATTGCTTAATCATGAAAAAATCTCTCTCCCATGTTTCCACCGATTTTCCTATCGAAGACC
Organism: Pseudanabaena frigida; assembly: GCA_003242085.1. Taxonomy (GTDB): domain Bacteria; phylum Cyanobacteriota; class Cyanobacteriia; order Pseudanabaenales; family Pseudanabaenaceae; genus Pseudanabaena; species Pseudanabaena frigida. Next base: position 96,249 of record QBML01000012.1, read on the forward strand.
TGAAAGGGCTTTGGCAACTCTCAAATAAAAAGCAATATCCAAAATATCTATTTCTCGCGCTTTGCTTTAATTTGATTGTCGCTCCCGCAGTCTATGCCGCTAATGCTGATAGCTTTACTCGCACACAAGCCTATGCATTAGGACTTCTAGGAATCGTCACAGTCTGCTTCTCGATTTATCTATTTGTCGTGATGTTTCAACCTGAAAAATTTTAAATTAATTACGAATTACGAATTACGAATTACCTAAAAACTATGAACGAAATTATTAAAGCTATTCGCGCCACTCTTGTTCTCTGGGTTCTCGTTGCTGTGATTTATCCTTTTGGAATGTTGGCGATCGCGCAATTGCCCTTCCTCTCAAATCAAGCTAATGGCAGCCCGATCCGTAATGCTCAAGGACAAGTAGTTGGTTCGGCTCTCATTGGACAACCATTTACCAGTGACAAATATTTCAACAGTCGTCCTAGCACCACTAGCTACAGCACCGCCGATCCTAAAAAAGATGATGCTGGTATTCTCAAAACAGGCGTTTCAGGAGCAAGTAACTTAGCGCCAAGTAATTCCGATCTCCTCAGTCGCATCAAAGGCAAATCCGATCCCGATCCTAGCAAGGCGATCGTGGGAGATTTGCCAAGACTACAAACAGCAGGAATCAAACCAACCGCAGATCTGATTTATACATCTGGTTCTAGCCTTGACCCGCATATCACTCCTGAAGCTGCCCAAGCTCAAATTCAAAAAGTCGCTCTAGCTCGCAAAGTTGAACCCAGTCAACTAGAATCACTCATTCAACAAAATACCGATCGCCGCTTTCTTGGTATCTTTGGCGAAGATGGAGTAAATGTATTGAAGTTAAATCTAGCATTAGATTCTTTATCAAAAGCTTAGAGCAAAGTAAGGGCAATTTATGAATTGCCTTTATCTAAATAATGAGACTAATCAAGTATTTACAATCAAAACATGTCATATAACAATTACAAAAAGATTGATGAAGTACTTCGAGAATTTGATATTAGCTATGCTGAACACAACTTTGTGCAAATGTCAGAGATCCAAGTTTCCGAATACTTTGAATCTGAGATCGAACTAACCTTGAGCGAAGGATTGTATAAAAGCTCAGAATCAGCGATCGGTGAAACATTAATCTATCCCGTCCTTAGAGAGATTTGGAAACTTTATAAAAAAGATTTGCAACTATGGAGTCATCAACCCCTTCATTATGACGATAACTACTTTGTAGTTCCAGATTATTTAATTGCCAGGCGATCGCACATGGGCAATATCTTCTTAGATAAACCAAGCCTAATAATTACTGGTGTCAAACATGAAAACTTTGAAGAGGCATGGATTGATTGTATTTCCGATATGATGGCTGCGCGTAGAAGCAATCGCATATCAACTCATGAATCCACTTTTGCTCCAATTTTTGGAATTGTATCTAATGGCGTAATTTGGGAATTTGGTATACTTGACACCAGCTACTTCATTAAGGAAGCTACTATATACACTATTCAAAATCTAAAACTCCTTTTATCTGCCATTGGGTATATGTTTGAGCAGTCTAAATTAGTAGTTTCGCTATCATAAAAAATGATCAAAGCCCATCGTCGCGGCAAGCATAAAATATTTATTGGCATGAGTCCTGGTGTAGGCAAAACCTATCGGATGCTAGAAGAAGGACATCGACTGCGTTCTGAAGGGATTGATGTCGTGATTGGCTTATTAGAAACTCATAATCGTGCCGAGACTGCGGCAAAAGCACAAGGATTAGAACTAATTCCACGCCAACAAATTAGTTTGGAAGCAGTCACACTTACGGAAATGGATACGGAGGCTATCCTCAAGCGACAGCCACAATTAGCTCTAGTAGATGAATTAGCCCATACTAATGTCCCTAATGCAGAACGAGAAAAACGCTATCAGGATGTGGAAGTTCTCCTTGAAGCAGGAATTGATGTCTATTCCACTGTGAATATCCAACATATCGAGAGTCTCAACGATACGGTAGCCAAAATTACGGGAGTCATTGTAAGAGAACGAATTCCCGATCGCGTTTTAGAAGCTGCCGATGAAATTGTAGTTGTCGATGTTACGCCTGAGACTCTTCAAGAAAGGTTACGTGACGGCAAAATCTATGCACCTGAAAAGATCGATCAATCTCTCAATAACTTTTTTCAGCGTCGCCATTTGATTGCATTGCGCGAGTTAGCCCTGCGAGAAATAGCTGACAATATTGAAGGCGATCTAGAAGCTCACGATCGGTCAGACTCTTCCGCAAAGCTCGTTTGCAATATTCACGAACGGGTGTTAGTCTGCGTTTCCACCTATCCAAATTCGCTCCAATTGTTGCGAAGAGGAGCGAGAATCTCAGGATATATGCACGCTCAACTTTATGTTTTATTTGTGGACAATCCCGATCGCTTCTTGACCAAAGCCGAAAGCTTACATATTGAAACCTGCGAGCGTCTCTGTAAAGAGTTTGAAGGTACTTTTATTCGGGTGCGCGATAGTCATGCTTTAGAGGCGATCGTGCAAACTGCACAGAACTATCGGATTACACAGATTGTTATGGGTGAAAGTCAGAAGTCGCGCTGGCAAATTTTATTTAAGGGATCGCTAACCCAAAGGATTTTACGACTACTTAAAAATGTTGATATTCACATAATTTCTACCAGTAAACAATCTAATTTTTGATTTCTATAGCAATGAAAGAGATAGCTAGGACAAATCAAAACCCAAATAAATATAGGTGGCGCTTCGCGCCGCCTGTATTTATTTGGGTTTTATGTCCTAAGCAAAACTTTCATTGCTATGCAAAAAACTAGGAGTGTCGCTCTGCGACACTCCTAGTTTTTTGTTCTAATTTGCTTATGTGGAAACTGCTATACTCCGTCGTCGATTGCGAAGGAATAATTTACGAAGCTCTTCTGCACCAAGTAAAACTGGTGGGCAGATTAGGAGAAATGACCATTGCCATACTGTTAGTGGTGAAGTTGAGAAGACTTGCCGCAACTGAGTAACTTCAATTATTGATACGATCAAAACCCATTCTGTTGCAATTCCTAACCAGATGAAAGGATTGGAAAAGAATCCTAATCGAAAAATTGAAGTTCTTTCAGAGCGACAAGCAAAGACATTTCCATCTTGGCAAGCAACGATAATCGCTAAAGTCATCGTAGTGGCTTGAGCGTAAATGAAAGTAATCTCTGGATTAGCAGTACGAGAAAGAATTGTGGGCGCGATCGCTTGTAATGATGCAAAATCATACCCATAGCTTCGCCAAACCCAGAAGAAGCCAATCATCGCCAATGTTGCCTCGATTAATCCAAGAAAGCAATATGCCCGTAACAGCAAAGAGCGATCGAGTAATTGTTGTGATTTTGCGCGTGGCGGTAATTGCATCGTTCCTAACTCGGCACGCTCGGTTCCTAACGCTAGCGCAGGTAAAATGTCAGTACCCAAATCAACGATCAGAATTTGCATGATGATCAGTGCAGGAGGGATCTTGAAGATCACCATCATAAGAAATGGTACGAGTTCGGCAACGTTAGACGCCAATATGTAGGTCATAAACTTACGAATATTTTGATATACCGATCTCCCTTGCTCGATCGCTACGACAATCGTGGCAAAGTTATCATCGGTCAGCACGATATCGGCAGCTTCTCTTGCTACATCCGTTCCGTTCTGTCCCATCGCAATCCCAATATTTGCGGCGCGTAAAGCGGGAGCATCGTTCACTCCATCACCTGTGACAGCAACAATTTCACCGATATCTTTATAGGCTTGCACCAATCGCAATTTATGTTCGGGCGACATTCTCGCAAATACTAAACCAAAGCGATATTTCACCACCTGTCGTAGTTGTGCATCTGAGAGATGCCCCATACTTTCGCCCGTAACTACGCGCACCTTGCCGCTAACTAATCCAATTTGACGAGCGATCGCCTCAGCAGTTAGTCCATAATCCCCCGTCACCATCGTCACCTTGATCCCTGCTTGGTGACATTGGGCTATTGCCTTTGGCACTTCTTCACGTGGTGGATCGAACATGGCAACTAGCCCGATGAAAATCAGATCTTGCTCCAACTCTTGAGCCTTGAGATCGAGCAACTCCTGTCCTCCCTGACGCGCCGCCAAACCGAGCACCCGAAATCCTTGTCTTGCTAAATCATCATTAGCTTTAACGACTTCATCCCAATAGTCATGGGTTAGCTCCTGAGATTGACCATCGCACAAAATCAGGTGGCAATGTTTGAGCACTTCCAATGGTGCGCCTTTAGTAAAGGCAAGATTAGGAGAAGTACTAGACCATAGCTCTGAATCTTGCCAATTCAATACCACCGTCATCATCAAGCGGCGAGAGTCAAAGGGAATTTCCCGCAAGCGTTGATACTGCTTTTGCAGATCTTCTAAATTCAGTTCTGCTTTTCCTGCCGCTACTAATAGTGCTGCCTCCGTGGGATCGCCAATTTCTTGCCAACGACTCGGCGCATTGAGATGCACCAATCGAGCATTAGAACAAAGTGCCGAACCAATCAACAGAACTTTGGCTTTCCAAGCAATTTCAGAATCAGAGGGAATATTCACCTTCCCATTGGTGGGATCGTAGCCTGCTCCCGTAACTTCAATCAAGGCTTTATTTAGATTGTCATTTAATGGATCGGGATTCGGATTCGTAGGATCTGGTTGATGGGGTAGCCATAGATAACGCACCGTCATTTCATTTTTGGTCAATGTGCCTGTTTTATCCGTACAAATGACCGTTGTGGCACTCAGAGATTCCACGGCTGACAGCCGCCTTACTAGTGCATTCCGTCGTGCCATCCGTCGCACACCGATCGCTAATGATAAGGTGACGGTTGGTAATAGTCCTTCTGGTACAAGGGCGACGATGATCCCGATCGCAAAAATGAAACTTTCTTTTACATCTATACCTACCAAAAAATATGCCAGCAAAAAGATGATTACGCCCATACTGACGGCGATCGCGGTAATGATTCGCACTATCCGCGTCACTTGGATTTCTAAGGTACTCGGTTCGCGCTTCACCACCGTAGTCAAATGCGCTACCCGCCCAAACTCAGTCTCTGCACCCGTCGAATAAACTACTGCCACACCTCTTCCTGCTGCCACAGTCGAACCAGCTAATACGAGATTGGCAATTTCCGATGGATTTACCTTTTCTTGCATCGGTTGCTCGCCTTGCCGCAACATCGTTTTCCCCCCACGTACCGAAACCGCTTCGCGTAACCTCACAGGATAAGGACTTCGCGCTACAGGCAAAGATTCCCCCGTCATTACCGATACATCGAGATATAAACTCTCTGCTGATATCAAACGCGCATCTGCGGAAATGCGATCGCCTTCTTCCAATTGCATAACATCACCGCGCACCAGTTCTCTAGCAGGAATCTGCTTGAGTTCGCGATCGCGATAGACTTTCACTTGCATCGGTAAGACTTTTTTTAAAGCAGACAGAGCTTTTTCCGCTTGAAACTCCTGCCAAAAGCTAAAGATGGCATTAATCCAGACTACTGACCAGACTGCCCAGCCAAGTTCGGGTGTTCGCGAAATAAAGGCAAGAATCCCTGCGACCCAAAGCAATAGAGCCATGAAGTGAGTTAGTTGATCGGCAAACCTCAGCCACAATGGACGATGAGCGGGTTCAGGCAATTCATTTGCGCCAAACTTCTCTAATCGAGCTTGTGCCTCGTCCTGCGATAATCCGTCAGCAGCAGTACCTAAAGACTCATAAACCTCTTCAAAGGATAACGCCCATAGTGGCTGGTGAAGTGATGCCATGATCGTCTACTCCTCAGATTTTTTACATTACAAAAATCTATTCAGACTAAAACTATCACCAGACGCTTTACCGAAATCTTAAAACTACTAAGGGAGTTTTTACATCGCCTAGGCGATCATAACTTGACTTAATAGTAATTCTAAATCACTTGAGAGAGGCTTCGTCTCCCCTCAGCCAGCGTATAGCAATGAAAGAAATAGCTAGGACAAAATCAAAACCCAAATAAATAGAGGCGATGCAAAGCATCGCCTCTATTTATTTGGGTTTAATGTTCTAAGCAAAACTTGCGTTGCTTTAGCCCATTGTTGTTTAGAAAACCTGTTCGATTTCATCAATTTCAGGAATTTCTTCCTTCAATTTACGTTCAATACCCATTCTCAAAGTCATTGCTGAACTAGGGCAAGAGCCACAAGCTCCTTGTAAACGCAATCTAACAACTGGCCCTTCAATTTCAACTAGTTCCACATTGCCACCATCAGACATTAGGTAGGGACGCAACTCGTCCAAAACATTCTCTACATTTTCTGTTGTAAGAGTCAAACTCATATCTTTTCCTTTATTTATCTACAAGACTACTAATTATCTATGCTAGCAGAATAATTGAGAGCTAACGCGAAGCGTTAGTTCTCAATTATTCTGAATCAAATATCCACAACGATGCTCACCGTCAACCATCCAATGTGTCCGCTCCACAGGACAATCTAGCACTGTGGCAAACATTTCTAATTCATGTCCACACACACTTGGAAATGATTCGGCAACATGGGCGATCGCACAGTTATATTCCGTAAAGATAAAACTTTGATTTTCTTTATCTGTCCCATCCACAGGAAACCACTCCGTTACATAACCCTCAGCCCGACGAATTTCTGCTAATTTTTCTAATCGTTGCCTGAGCGAACCAATACCAAGCTGCGATTTATAATGCTGAGACTTGCGCTGCCATTGCTTATGCAATACCTCAGCTACTTGCTCTTTGCCTAATGTATCGATTAGCGTATCTAAAAAATTTACAGCAAATTGGTTATAACTATCGGGAAAGCGATCGCGTCCCGCTACCGTCAACGCATACACAAATTGAGGTCTCCCCATACCTACCTGCTCAGCCGTGTGATAAATCAGCCCTTCAGTTTCAAGATCCTTTAAATGCTTACGAATCGCTTGAGGACTAATATCAAGCCTTTCTGCTAAATCTTGGGCTGTCACTTCGCCACGCTTTAGCAAATGCTGCAAGATATCTTGCTTAGTGTCATGTTTGGATTCATGCTTCGCATCGACTTTAATATCTAGCTTTAAGTCTGGCGTAATCATCTCAGTAACGCCGATGGGAGTTTTCATGGAATTAGCTCCTGATGGCAGTAGACTTTGCTCAAGTTGAGAAAAAATGACTTTGACAACTTGTATGTTGTTAATGTAACCTACAATTAGTAAAGAAACAAGTAAGTTGTTTTAATAATATTTTCTTCATCAATGTCATTAAGTGCCATTGATCGAGCCTTATCTATCAGGAGCCTTAACTGACATGACTGCAACGGTTCAAGCACTTGTCAACCAACCATACAAATACGGATTTGTTACGTCTATTGAGTCGGACACTATTCCTCGCGGTCTCAGCGAAGATGTTGTCCGCATGATTTCGGCTAAGAAAAACGAGCCCGAATACATGCTGGAATTCCGCCTCAAAGCGTATCGCCAATGGTTAAAAATGCAAGAACCAACATGGGCACATGTCGAATATCCTGCGATCGATTATCAAGATATCGTTTACTATTCTGCTCCCAAGCAGTCAAAGAAGAAGGCAAGTCTTGATGAGGTCGATCCCGAACTACTCGATACCTTTGAGAAATTGGGCATTTCCCTATCGGAGCAAAAGCGCCTTGCTAACGTTGCTGTAGATGCCATCTTTGACAGCGTTTCTGTAGCGACTACATTTAAAAAAGATTTAGCAAAAGTCGGCGTAATTTTCTGCTCGATATCGGAAGCGATGCATGAATATCCCGAACTAATCAAAAAGTATTTAGGTAGTGTTGTCCCAATCGCTGATAACTATTACTCAGCCCTAAATGCGGCTGTCTTCAGCGATGGTTCCTTCGTTTACATTCCTAAAGGTGTGAAATGTCCGATGGACTTGTCCACTTATTTCCGCATTAACAATGGCGATTCAGGACAGTTCGAGCGCACCTTAATCGTTGCTGAGGAAGGTAGCTATGTTAGTTATCTCGAAGGTTGCACCGCACCGATGTTTGATACCAATCAACTGCACGCCGCAGTTGTGGAATTAGTTGCTCTAGAAGATGCTGAAATCAAATATTCCACCGTACAAAATTGGTACGCTGGCGATAAAAACGGCAAGGGTGGCATCTATAACTTCGTAACCAAGCGTGGCTTATGTCAGGGTAAAAACTCAAAAATTTCTTGGACTCAAGTAGAAACAGGTTCCGCAATTACTTGGAAGTATCCTAGCTGCGTCCTCATCGGTGAAAATTCTGTTGGTGAGTTCTACTCTGTAGCGCTTACAAACAACAAGCAACAAGCCGATACAGGCTCTAAAATGGTGCATATTGGCAAAAACACCCGCAGCAAAATCGTTTCTAAGGGTATCTCCGCAGGTGGTTCGCAGAATAGCTATCGCGGACTAGTCAAGATTTCACCAAAGGCAGAAGGTGCGAGAAACTATTCTCAATGTGACTCAATGCTGATCGGTGATTGCTCACAGGCAAATACTTTTCCCTATATCCAAGTCCAAAATAATACGGCAAGGGTCGAGCATGAAGCATCAACTTCTAAAATTGGCGAAGAACAACTCTTCTACTTCCAACAACGCGGTATTGCGGTTGAAGATGCAGTTTCCATGATCATTAGCGGCTTCTGTAAAGAAGTATTTAATGCTTTGCCAATGGAATTTGCAGTTGAGGCAGATAAGCTCTTGGCTTTGAAGTTGGAGAATAGTGTGGGTTAAAATAAAGTTGACGCAGAGTCAACTTTATTTGTGTATTACAGAATTATGGAAGAACTCATAGAACTGCGATCGCTAATTCAGAAAGGAGATACACAGTGTGCTCTGTTGCCGAAGCGATCGCGAACTTAGAGAAATCCTCGAAGATGCATATGATCGCCCTTTAGACAATGCTCGACTAGAAGCTTTTGGTGGTGCTTATGATGCGATCGCCCTTGGCAAAATGGTGAATCAAAATGCAATACTCGATGAGGCTACGCAAATGCTAAATAGTTCTCTTTAGTGATTACGTATCTACATCGATCTAAAAGCATTACAATTTAAGTTAACTGTTAAGAAAAAAGAAATGATTGTCGAAAATAGTGAAGTAATTTTATCAGTCAAAGATTTGACTGCGGAAGTTGATGGAGTCCAGATTCTCAAAGGACTAAATTTAGAAATAAAGGCTGGTGAAGTCCATGCAATCATGGGACCAAATGGATCTGGTAAAAGTACTTTCTCGAAAGTCCTAGCAGGACATCCCGCTTATACCGTAACTGGTGGTGAGATTTGGTATAAGGGGGGAAATCTATTAGATTTAGCACCTGAAGTTAGATCTAGAGAAGGGATATTTTTAGCTTTCCAATATCCTCTAGAAATTCCAGGGGTGACTAATTCTGATTTCTTGCGATTGTCCTATAACAACTTGCGGAAGCATAAGGGTTTAGAAGAATTAGATCTTATTGATTTTAATGACTTTATCCAAGAGAAGCTAGAAATCGTAGAGATGAATCCTTCATTTTTAAGCCGTAGTGTCAATGAAGGTTTTTCGGGCGGTGAAAAGAAGCGTAATGAGATTTTGCAAATGGCAATTCTCGATCCGACTTTGGCGATTCTTGATGAGACTGATTCGGGCTTAGATATTGATGCTTTACGAATTGTAGCTGGCGGCGTAAACAAACTCTCAACTCCCGCCAACTCTTCGTTGGTAATTACTCACTATCAGCGCTTGCTAAATTACATCATCCCTGACTTTATCCATGTAATGGAAAATGGCAAGATTATCCTTACAGGTGGCAAGGACTTGGCTTTAGAACTTGAAGAAAAAGGCTATGACTGGCTTAAAGAAGAAGAGGCGGTGTTGGCATAATGGCTATTCAAGTTTCCGAACAATTGGAAGATCTAACTCAAGAATTTAAGGGTGCTACCAGCAATCGCAGTCGATTGGCAGTTGATAGCAATAAGTTTATTTCACAAATTGTTAATTTACGTCCCAATACTGATAGCTTCGGTACAGACACCAATGAGTTTGTCAGCGAGCTAAGACAAGTAGCTAGCGATCGCCTATCTAAACTTTCTTTTCCTACAACTAAGGACGAAGAATGGAAATATACCGATATTTCCTCTCTAGGAAGTTTAACTTTCGCCAATCAAGCAGCTATTTCAGTAGATGTAGAAGCATTAATTGCTAAGCACTCTGCCCCTGAAGCTTCTGGCAACTTGATTGTGTTTGTGAATGGAGAATATAGCGAGAAGTTCTCAAATACAACTACTACAGAACAAGGATTAGTTATAGGCACATTAGCAACCCTTGGCGATCGCGTTTTGCCAAAGTTGCGATCGCATCTCGCCCAACATCCTGATGCTAATGATTATTTTGCTAGCCTCAATACAGTCTGTATGGCAGATATTGCAATTATCCTCGCACCTAAAAATTTGGTAGTTGAAAATCCCGTTCAACTTCTTTTTATATCTGCACCTCAAACTACGGATACAAATTTAGTAAATCAGCCGCGCTGTTTAGTAATTGCCGAAACCCATAGCAACTTGTCCTTAATTCAAACATTTGTTGGTGAAGACAATCACCCCTATTTATCAAATTCCGTAACAGAAGTTTGGCTTGCTGAGGGCGCACAAGTAAATCATACAAAGGTACAGTGGCAAGGGAATGAGGCTGTGCATATCAATACGACAGCGATCGCTCAAGCTCGAAACAGTGTTTATAAGAACCAATCAATTAGCTTTGGAGCAAAAATCTCGCGCCAGAATTTAGTTGTACGTCAGATGGCAGAACAAACCGAAACTTCATTAACAGGGCTGGCGTTTATTGATGGCGACCAGTTAGCTGATACGCATTCATGCATTTCTCACAACTATCCGCATGGATCGAGTAAGCAATTACATAAATGTATTGCTAATGGACGTTCTCATGCCGTCTTTAATGGCAAGATTCAAGTTGCAAAACTCGCGCAGCAAACCGATTCAGCACAACTCAGTCGCAACTTATTGCTATCTAGCAAAGCGCGGATTGATACAAAGCCTCAATTAGAAATTTTTGCTGATAATGTCAAGTGTGCTCACGGGGCAACTGTCAGTCAGCTAGATGCTGAGGAAATCTTTTATCTACAAAGTCGAGCGATCGATGCTGAGAGTGCGGCAAATCTGCTCACTTATGCTTTTGCATCGGAAGCGATCGCCCAAATCCCGATTATTTCAGTGCAACGACTACTAAGTGATTTTGTTCTAGAAAAAACGAAACCATAACGATGCATTGTTACTAGATATTGATGCGATTTTTTGTTTTCCTTAATTTATATTCAGTTACGTAACATTATTACCATTACTAGTAGAATAAACCCTGAAATCCAACAAATAAAAAGCGGCAAAAAACTCCACTTCTCATTTGTTGGATAACTGCTGTAGAACACTTGACAGAAGGATTCTGCTTTGGGTGTGTAAGCCATAACACTTAAAAAATGTTAATATTCTTGGCATTAAGAACGTATCGGGATGAAAAAATTAATGCGTTGGTCAATTGTACTGATGCTCAGTGCTACGTTAGTGGGTGCTAGCGCCCCACTAATTACAGCTTCTTCTGAGTCCGATCTTGCTTTAAACGCAAGCTTAGCGAATAACCGAGACGACAAGACCTTTGATCCTCTTACCTATACTCCAATCGATCAAAGACTTGCAAAATTAGAGACTCAATCTCAACAACAGAATCCTAATATCGATCGATTCCGCGCACGGTTCGTTCTGGCCGATATCTATCTCAATAATCGCAAGTCCCGTGAAGCGATCGCCGTCCTTGATAAATTGGAAATAGAATATCCAATTTTGGCTGATTATGTTCTACTCAAGCGCGCACAAGCACAAACCCAACTTCGCGATCTGCAATCTGCAAAATCAACTTGGGAAACTATTTTAAAAAACTTCCCTGATACTCCTGCGGCGGCAGAAGCACTGTTTATATTAGGACAAAACCAAGAGCTTTTAGATAAATTTCCTGCCCATCCCCGATCTCAAGAAGTTGCTCTACGTTTATTAGCTCAATCGCCAAATCGAATCGATCTAATGGCGCTAATGGCGACTTATTTTGGTGACTACAAAGAGATCGTCCCAATTTTAGACCGTTTAGTCGCTAGTTCTCCCTCTCTGACTGCCGAGCAATGGTGGGCGATCGCTGATGCCTATTACGACAAATTTGAATTTAGTAAATCTGCTAACGCCTATACGCGGGCTACTGTAAATTCACTTACTGCCTACAAATATGCGCGTAGCCTACATCGTGGCAAACAAATTGATTCGGCGATCGTGGCTTACAATCGCGTAGTCCAGCAGTTTCCTCAAAGTCCTCAAGCTCCTCGCGCCCTAATTCGGATTACGCAAATTGACTCGCCTGAGGCAGCGATCGGGGCTACGGATCGGATTGTGGCAAATTATCCCGATACAGCAGGCGAAGCACTAGCAATTAAGTCGTCAATTCTCGAAGATAAGCTCGATAGCCCTAAAGCAGCAAGTGGCGCACAGAATCTGTTACTAGATCGCTATGGCAGCAGTGCGGCAGCAGGACAATTGCGCTGGCGCATTGCTAAAGGACAAGGGCGAAGTGGACAAATAAATAATGCGATCGCCACTGTTGATGCATTGGTTGCAAGTAGCCCCGATAGTGATGCTGCTGCTGAAGCTAGTTTTTGGGCAGGCAAGTGGGCTAATCAAATCGGAGACAAGGCTAAATCCAAGAAATTTTTTGAATTTGCAATTCGTCAACATCCCGATTCTTATTACGCTTGGAGATCGGCTTCTTCACTTGGTTGGCAAGTTGGCTCTTTCACCACAGCCCGCTATACCACACCTGCAATCTCCATACCTAGCGCTAGGCAAACCTTACCTGCGGGTTCTCCAAAACTGCAAGAGCTGTATATTCTCGGTCTCGATCGAGATGCGCGATCGCAGTGGCGGACGGAATTACATGGAAAGCGTAATCTCGAACCCAATGAAATTTTCACTGATGGGGTTTTGCGTGTAGCTGTTCAAGACAATCTTATTGGGATCAAAACTCTTGAAAGCCTAGATTTGATTGATGTTCCCATTTCTCAAAAAGCAGAAATTGCCAAACTCAAACAGCATCCTGCTTATATGCAGTCGCTCTATCCTTTCCATTATTGGGATTTAATTTCCAATTGGTCACGCGAACGCAAACTATCTCCCGCCCTCGTAATTGGTCTCATGCGTCAAGAGTCACGATTTGAAGCCCAAATCCGTTCGCGTTCTGGGGCGATCGGTTTGATGCAAATCATGCCAGAAACAGGCTCATGGATTGCTAATAAAAAAGGCGTAAATAATTACAATCTTGACAAGCCTGATGACAATATCAGTTTTGGAACTTGGTATCTGGACTATACCCACAGTCGGTACGGTGATAACTCCATGCTTGCTGTGGCTAGCTACAATGCAGGTCCTGGGGCTGTTGGCAGATGGGTAGAGAGTCGCGGCGTTGGCGATCCTGATGAGTTTGTAAATAGTATTCCTTACGAAGAAACTAGAGATTACGTGTCCAAGGTTTTGGGTAATTACTGGAACTATTTACGATTGTATTCTCCTTCAGTACAGCAGCAAATTGCATCTTTACAGCAGACCAGCAATATCAACGCTTCCAAAAACTTCTAATTAAGCTTCTCTACATACTTCCTAGAGACTAAACTAGAGATTAGGAAAGAGGCAGCGCGATGAGCTGCCTCTTTTTATTTGGGAGGAGCGTCAGGCATTGGTGCGATCGGTGCGCCATTCTGTAATTGGAGAATACCTGCAACAACGATCTTGTCGTTGGGCTTTAAACCTTCTAATACCTCTTGTTTGTTCCCAGTAATTTTGCCAAGTTTGACTGGCTTTTGATTGGCAATTAGGGACTTGCCATCAGTAGGACTAGTCTCCGCAACAAATATAAAGTCCTGACCGCCAAGGCGTGAAATTGCTGAAGTTGGTACTAATACACCAGAACGAGAAGACCAGATTAATCGCGCTCTTACAAACTGATTTGCTTTTAGTTGATTGGTTCCATTATTAAAATTAGCTTTTACTAAAACAGCTTGAGTTTGAGCATTGATACTCGGTGAAATAAAAGCGATACTTCCCTTTACAAGGGGTTTATCCTGAGAATCTAATAACTCCACTGATTGACCCATTTTCAAACGTGGGGCATTCTCAATGGGAACCGAAATCTGTACTTCTAATACCTGATTTTGGGTAACTGTTGTTAGCTGTGTGGTGTTATTCACATTGTCGCCAACCTTAATCGGAATGTCGCCAATAATGCCAGCAAAGGGAGCTGTCACTGTGTAAAAGTCTAGTTGCACTTCTTCTTGAACTGCACCAGCACGAGATGCTTCTATTCTTGTAGCAGCACTATTAATACTTGCTTGTTGAGCCGATATCTGGGCATCAATTTTACCTAGCTCAGCTCTAGCATTTCTTAAATTATTAGAAACCTCATCAAGCTTTTGTCTAGCGATCGCTCCCTGTGAGGTCAAATCAGAATAGCGTTTGTATTCTTTTTGATTAAAATCAAGACTGGATAAAGTCGATTCTTTACTGGCGCGTAATTGAGCAAGGGTGGCTCTAGCATTTTCAAAATCAGCTTGAGAAGTTGCTACCTGTGCTACCGATTGTTGCACGACAGCCTGTTGTCTGGCAGGATCGATTCGCAAAATGGGTGCTCCAGCTTCCACACGATCGCCAGCTTTGACATAAATCTCTTGCACATAGCCATCAACCCTTGGCTGCAATGTCACAGATTGGCGCGATTGCAAGTTAGCTACGTAATCTGAACTGTCAGTCACTATACCTGACTCAACAGTCGAGATCGGTACAGGAACCGCACGTACCCCGCCACTTTTAGGCGCGGCTGAACAAGAAACTAGCAAAACACCAATTACAGCACCTAATGCCTTGCTCAATGATTTATCTAATATAGCGATCGGCGATCGCTGTCTGCGGACTTGGCTTTTAATCATGAATATTGGCAAACTCTCTGATGTGTCGATTTTCTTTGCGTATTGATGACTGCAATATTCATCATCACTGAATTTGTACGGCTGACTAAAAAGCGATGGGATTACATTTTACAGCCACAGAAAAAGTAATTTTCTCACCACCATAGCAATAAACAAATTTTCGATAAATCACCCTATAGGAGCTATTTCATAGAAAGCATAAAAAAGGGACGCTTTGCGCCCCCTCTTTATGCTTTAAATTCCCGCATGTCCCATTGCAATACCAGCAACTAACATCCCAATTACGAGAAAAGGTTGAGCGCTAGCTTGATATTTCACATCATTTTTGAGTGGATCGCGCAAGAAGTACATATCTTGGAAAGTAATCTGCGGAATTACCAACAACACGATCAAACTAGCTAATAGTTGTTCGCCAACTGTAACTAGATAAACGGCGATGCCAATTTGGAAGACATCAATCGCAGTTGCCGATAAAAGTGCAGCCTTCTGTACACCAAACATGACTGGTAGAGATTTCAATCCCAATTCGCGATCGCCTTCAACGCTCTTAAAGTCGTTAACCACGGCAATCCCTAAACCTGCAAAGCTGTAAATCAAAGTGACAACTACGACTGTCCAGTTGAGATGTCCATAGAGTGCATGACCAGCCCACCAAGGTAAGGCGATATAACTGGCTCCGAGAGCATAGTTACCCAACCAACCATTCTGTTTGAGTTTCAAAGGTGGCGCGGAGTAGATATAAGCAACCAATGAGCCACCAAGGGCTAACTTGGTCATGATGAAGTCTGCATGACCAGCAGTGATATCGAGGATTGCCGCTACCGCTATACCGCCAAGAAACAAAATCCAAATCTGAGCAATGACTTGATTGAGGGGAATTGCTCCCGATGGAATCGGACGATAGGGTTCGTTAATTGCATCAATTTCGCGATCGTAGTAATCGTTAATCGTCTGGGTATAGCCTGTCAGTAGGGGCCCTGACATGAGCATACAAAGTAGCGATCTAAATACATTCTCAATCGACCAAGTAAAATCACCAGAGGAAGCTGCACCACAAAGTACGCCCCACATCAGGGGTATCCATGTAATCGGTTTCATCAGTTGCAGGCGGATCTTCCAGATTGAAGCTCCTTGTACGTCCGCACCTTTCATTCCGAGCATTTGGCGGGTACGGGCTTCGCGAGACTCGCTCGCTGGTACGTCAGGGGTTGGAGACGACATATTTACAAAAATTTATAGACTTGCGGTTGATTATAGCTTTTAGGCGATCGCCCATTAGTCATAAAGCTCTAAAGAATTTAATTGTTAGTCTAATTTAAAGCTGTTCTAAAGCTTTTAGTGCATTGCTGAAGTATGTCTAGATATATTGATCAATGTTTACTTTTAAGCTAAAAAATAGCTAAAAACAATAGGATTAGAAATGGTTTATGACAAATCAACTTGCCCCAATAAGTTTGTATTTTGTTTATTTTTTATCTTTTACGGGAAATCCTTTAGTCGTTCAAGTCATTCTTTGCCAAATGACATCAATTCATATAGCTCGCCGAGCCGAAAAAAATCTGGCGCTAACTTTTGGGGACGATCGTGATGAGGGATTTAAAGAATTTACGTCAGCCCGTTGGTTTGATTCCACGAATGGATCTGCATACACTTACTTTGAGATTCTTGGTCAACGCTTAGGATTAATAAATAATTACAGGCAAGATCCAAAGCCTGAAGATTACTCGCTCATAATTGAAGATATTCAAAGCAAAATTACCAACAATCAGTTTGAGTTTTCTGAAAATGCTATCGAGCAGCCAATCTCTCGTCCAATCGGATTGAATGAGATTATAGAGGCGATCTCCAATGGTCAAATCATTGAAGATTTCCCAAATGACAATGATGAGCCTAGTTATCTCATTTGCGGCTTGAGTAGTACTGGAAAAGCTATTCATGTGCAATGTAGTTATCCCAGCAGTCCATTGCTTAAAATCATGGCTGTGTATGAGCCCGATCCACAGAAATGGAATAGTGATTTTACAATCAGGAGAATGAATGATGAATGATGCTTAAGAACAATTTGTAGAGAAGCGAGTAACTTACACGTTATTAGCGATCGCTATAACTTGGATTTCAAGTATGAAACTATAAACTGACAATATTCATCGTAGAATCCGTTTTCATCTTTTGTATTCAACCTATCTATTTCTTTCTGCACTGTAATTTTAGCCCAAGTTTTATTTGGAAATTTTTCATCAAGTTTCCGAATTACCACATCAAGAGCAGCTTTTCGATTTTTCTTCAAAAAATCAAGATTTAGATTTAAAGTCTCGTTCAAGTCACGATTGATAGATACATCATCGGAGTAAATTTTACCGTCAGGACGATATCTGATTAGGTTTTCACAGTTTTTGTCACCTTCTATTGGATTGATAGTGAGTTCACTATCTCCTTTTTTGGTATCACAATGCTGTTTGGAAGGACGCGCTCCCTCATTGCCCTTACAAACACCTAAAAGGTTTTGGTAGTCCAATCGTAAAGATTCATATTTGGTGTACGGTTTCCAATGTTCTATCTTCATTCGCTCTAGATCTAATGTGATACGGCTCATACAATAGCAACACAGATATCCTTGTTCTTTGAGCAAAGATTCTCTGAGCTTATCCTTGTCTGGATAATTGTCATAGTTAGCATTTTCATTTGCGCGTTGTTTTATCCGATGTTCTACAAGAGATCTTGGTTCTGATTGTTTAATGATCTTTTTCATTTCACCTTAGATAAAAAACTAATCAGAGTATTTGCCTTAACAATTTCTGAGTCGTTATGACCGAGTAAATCAGATAATTCATGCAGTAATATTTTTGCCTCTTCGATTTGACCATCATCAATTTTGTATAGGCATTCTGTTAGTTTGTTTTGAACGTCTATAGGTCTTTCAGAAACCCCCATCAATTCTGATAAAATCGAGTTGCTATCACGCCCAAAAGTATAGGCATCAGCAGGATAAACTTGAAAATCTTCAACAATAAATACGTTCTCTTTTTTGACGTTGCTAAGAACTTGAGGTGAGTGTGTTGTAACAATAAATTGACAATTTGGGAAAGTACTTGTAAGGCGTGGAATAATGTCACGTTGCCACTGAGGATGCAGATGTAATTCTATTTCATCAATTAGAATAATCCCTTCACCTTCCAATGCATTTTCAAGACTAGGATTAGCAAGGGCAAGTCTTCTAGCTATATCAGCAATCATTGCAAATAAGTTCTTTTCTCCACTAGAAAGCTGATTAACAGTTATTTCTTCACCTTCTTTTGTCATGGTCATACGAATAGGAGAAGATCGTTTTACTCGCAAATTGGATAATTGGGGTAAAAATGACGGTGTAGCATCTCTAATAGTTTGCAATTGATGATCTATATAATTAGTATCATTATCTAGTCTAATTTCATTTTCTAAGTCTTCCTGATTTCTATACCATGTAAAAAAATCAGCGAAATCAACTTTTTTAGTTATTGCACGATCATACGCTAACAATTGATGATTTAAATATTCTTTATCACTTTCTAATGGGGTTTCATACACCATTCTATCTGTTGGATAGTAAATCATTATGGGTAAACTATGATTAGGATCGCTAGAGAATTTCTCAAGTAGAATTTGATGAAATTCTTGAGTCACCTTCATAAGGGCATCGTTTGATTCAGCATAGTTTAGATTGTGAAATATAAATCTTGGTACACCTTCAGTAGGAAGTTTTGTTAAAGCGGACTTCTCTTGGGCTGACTTTCTAGCTAGTGTGAATGGCAACCTAAAACTTTTTGAATTAAAGGCAATATCGATTTGATTATGAGTCTCATTATAGCCAGTTTTAATGTCAATCTCTAAAAGGCTTGGAGGTTCAGAATTGTTTAAATCACGGAAAGTTCTAATTGATGTGGTAAGTATAGACAAGAACAACGCACAACAATCAAGAACACTTGATTTACCAGAACCGTTCACACCAATAAAAACTGCAAGATTTGATGGAAAATCTATAGTGACATCTTTGAAGCCCCTAAAGTTTTGCATCCGCAACTTTTCTATATGCATAGCTGCTTTAAACCACTAGACTTGATTTTCTATTTATTGTAACGATATCTGAGAAAAATTAGACTAAATCACCTGAGAGCAATCTTGCCAGTATTATGAATAGTAGTAAGACTTTAAAACATTATGACGTTAGTAGTTACTGCCGAACCAGTTCCACTCAAAACTGATGCCGATGGCGTAGTGCGCGTTGGCAAAACCCGCATCACCCTTGATACAGTCATCAAAACTTTTCAGAATGGTGCAACGGCTGAAGAAATTGTTTATCGTTATCCATCACTGAAACTAGCCGATGTCTACACCACAATTAGCTTTTACCTCAATCATCAGCAAGAAGTTGAAACATATTTACAAAAAAGGCACAATCAAGCGCAAACAATCCGCAAAATGAACGAGGCAAGGTTTGATCCTCAAAGATTACGAAACAGACTAATTCTCGCAAGCCTTCCTTTGACATAAGCAAGCAGGAGTTTTATATGTCATCGATCGCACTCTCAACCCCAACAACTAAGAAAATCTGGACAGATGCCGAACTAATAGCATTAACAGATGGAAAATGTTACGAACTTGTTAATGGAGAACTAATTGACAAAAGATATTATTCTAAGCATAGCGCCTAAAACACACTCAATTATTTAGAGGGAATCAGATTATGGGAATGCCTTGTGAAGTTAATAGTATTCTCAAGTTAAAGCCATCTCAGGGATATCCCGCACAACTTGAGAAGGGCAAACGATATCAAGCTCGCAAAGAAGGCTATCGAATTATTCCGATAGATGTGCCAATTCCATTAGTCGATAATAATTGGTTTGCTCATGCCGATATTAAAATTTGCCGACTAGTTTGGGAAGATGGTGTGACTACATTAGATTTTGAAGTTGATAGAATTTATCAAACCCCATTTTTAACGAAAGAATAGAGCGATCGCCTCAACACAGAGTCATTGCGATCGCGTAATTTCAACAGGCTAAGTTTTTTGAAATTTAAATCGCCTATTTTACAAGCGGCTGTAAGGATAATGTAATCCAACTTAACATTGCTGTTAGACTAGTTATTGTGCGAAATTGTGTAACCCCACAACTTCATGCACCAAACCTAACACTTGAAAGACTTTCGGATATTTACCACTATGTTTTGGGCGGATAAAATTGCAGCAGATGCAAGCGGCGATCGCATTATTGTTAACGATTCCAAAACCCCTTCTGGGCGAGTGCATGTAGGCTCATTGCGGGGTGTAGTAATTCACGATGCCATTTATCGCGCCCTCAAACACGCAGGCAAACCCGTCACCTTTACCTACGGCGTTGATGACTACGACGCTCTCGACACCGTCCCCCATTATCTAGACCAAGAAAAATTTGCCCCCTACTTAGGCTATCCTCTCTGCAATGTTCCTTCACCTGAAGCTACTGCCCCCGACTACGCCAAGTACTTCATGGGCGAGTTTCTAGAAGTATTTGAGCATTTAGGCGTGCGTCCAGAAATTTATTACCTACGCGACCTCTATCGTTCGGGCAAAATGAATCAATATATTGATTTGTTCTTGAACAATGCTCACCTCGTGCGCGAAGCTTACAAAGAAGTCAGCAAAGCCGATCGCCCCGATAATTGGTATCCTTTCCAGACCATTTGTGAAAACTGTGGCAAAATTGCTACTACTGTTGTGACCGACTACAAAGATGGTAAGGTCTTCTACACTTGTAAGCCAAATGCAATGGAGTATGTCAAAGGTTGTGGGCATACAGGCTGGGTGTCACCCTTTGATGGAAATGGCAAATTACCTTGGAAAGTAGAATGGGTAGCAAAATGGGAAGTCGTGGGCGTATCAATTGAACTTGCTGGTAAGGATCACTCGCAAAAGGGTGGTTCTCGCGATGTCGCCAACTCTATTTGTCGCAAAGTTCTCAAGAAAAATCCACCAACCCATGCACCTTACGAGTTTATTTTGGTAAATGGAACTAAGATGAGTTCCTCTAAGGGTGTTGGTTCTAGCGCTAAGGAAATCGCCGATCTTTTGCCGCCTGAATTACTACGATTCCTAATCCTGAGAACTCAACCTCGCAGCGTGATCAACTTCATGCCCAACTATGAGACAGTGACGCGCCTCTTCCGCGATTACGATACTTTGATTGACAAATATCAGTCAGACACAGTTAAAGATGAAAAAGCTCAAGAAGAACTAGTTCCTCTGATCTACTCACAATTGAATACTGACGAGAAAGTAGAAGGTTATCAAGCCTTTGACTTTAGTACTCTGATTTCACTTCTACAAATTCCACACCTCGATCTCGAAGCTGAGATTGCCGCAAGGAGCACAAACCCCTTAAGCGATCGCGATTGGGCAGTAGTCCGCGATCGCATCAGAGTTGGCAAAAAATGGTTACAGGACTACGCTGATGAAGAAGAAAAGCTGGTTCTTTATCTTGACTCAATGCCCGAAAAGGTCAATACCCTCACACCCGAGCAGGTAAATTATCTTGAAGCATTAGTAACCAATCTCGAAGCTGATATTAATTGGGAAGGTGAGGAACTGCAAACATTACTGTTTAGCACATCTAAGCAAATCGAAATCTCCCAGAAGAGTGCTTTTGCAGCAGTTTATTTCACGTTCTTGAATAAGGAGCGGGGTCCAAAGGCCGGTAGTTTATTGTCTTGTTTGGAGAAAGATTTTGTGATTCAGCGCATTAAAGATGCGATCGCCTTAAATCTTACGCCTACTGTGTAAAAGTATAAAAGCACAAGAGGTGGCGCAATGCGCCACCTCTTGTGCTTTTATTTATTCACTTTAATTAAAAAATAAAATGTTGCTCCTTGGGTAACTGTATCAGCTTGCCAATTTAGAGGAGGGTCACCGCCAACATACCCAAAGCTCTCAACCCAAATTCTCCCTTCCATTAGTTCGACTAGTCGTTTACTAATTGCTAAGCCTAAGCCAGTACCACCATATTTCCGACTAGTCGAAGCATCAGCTTGAGTGAATGGTTTGAATAACTGCGCTATGAGATCGCCTTGAATGCCAATACCAGTATCAGTAACTGCAAATTTGAGTTCGTACTTGTCATCTTCTCTTAATTGGTTCCCGCTAACTGAGATTAGGACATCTCCCTGTGGTGTAAATTTAAGCGCATTACCAACCAGATTTATAAGCACTTGACGTAACCGAGAGCTGTCACCAATGAGCTTTAAAGGCACATCGGGATCAATCAAGCATTGTAAATTGATTTGCTTATCTCTAGCTTGGCTATTCATCAAGCTGCAAACCGAACCCAAGACATCTCCTAAAATAAATTCCCTCTTTTCTATTTTTAACATTCCCGATTCAATTTTAGAAAAATCAAGAATATCGTTGATCACTGCCAAAAGGACATCACCACTATCGATAATAGTTTGGACAAATTCATGTTGGTCTTCTGTAAGTTCAGTTGTCGCAAGTAACTGCGCCATGACTAAAACTCCATTCATTGGCGTACGAATTTCATGACTCATGTTGGCTAGAAATTCACTTTTAGCTCTAGTTGCTGATTCTGCGTCTTCCTTAGCTTTCGCCAATGCAATTTCCGAAAGTTTACGTTCTGTGATATCCCGTGAAATTTGAATAACTGTATCTTCAGATAAAGGCGAAATATTTGAACCAAACCATATTTCTCTACCATCAATTTCTAGACTATAGTCACAACTCACGATTTGCCTAGTCAATAAGGCTTTTTGAATTGTTTGTAAAATAATACTCGCTGCCTGCTCTGGCAGTTCTTCATAAATTGGCTTACTCAGAACTTCTTCACGAGTTCCCTTTAAATTCACATTCTTAGTGGTCGCAATCTTTAGACAACGTCCCTCTGAATTACGAATTAAGACCACATCGGTTAGCGCCCTAAACATGATACTCAGTTCAGTATAGGCATCTTTAAGTTGAGCTTTACTCTCTCGCAGGTCAGTTTCCGTCTTTATGCGATCGCTAATATCTAGAGAGATCCCAGCCATTGCATAAATTTCACCTTGGAGGTTACTAAGAGGGAACTTAGTTGCAAAGAAGGTATGGATTCCATCGAAAAACTCTAGACTCTCTTCGATATGGATAGTAGATTTTTGGGAAATTGCTCGATGGTCGTTTGCCCGAAAATTCTCGGCAACTGCGAAAGGGAGGAAGTCATAATCAGTTTTACCTAAAATTTTTTCCTGAGTGATATCCAAGACTCGTTCAAATTCTCTATTAATAGAGATGTATTTGCCTTCTAGATCTTTGATATAGATAACAGCTGGCGCATTATCAAGCAAAGTCTGCAATCTTGACTCATTTTCTCTGAGAGTGAGTTCAATTTCTTGGCGAGTAATCCATCGAAAGATTGACAAGCCAGTTCCTGCTGAAACAATTAATATCAGACCACATAATAGAACTATAAAATTAATGTTTGTTTGAATCTCGGCTGCTAACTGACTACTACAATAAGAAAAATAGACTATGAGTCCCACTAGCCCAACAACTTGCACCAAGAAAGGAATGAGTAACATCCAGTGAAAGGATGTACTATTCATTAAAAACCGTTTATTGAGGCCATGAGAAGACATTGATATATCGCCAGTGCAACAAAACCTTAGACTTAAAAAGAATTTTTCTCATCTTACCTTGATGTCATGTTAATCGCTAATAAAAAATTGTAAAACAGAATTTTATCTAGGCTCTTCCTTCAATCTATTTATGCTGGACGAACAAACCATAAACTTCGCTTACCATCATGGGAAATGCAATCAAGAATCATATTCTTGATCCTAATTGGCAATCGTCCATTTTTTCGAGCGCGTCGTAAACTACTTGGTGAACATTCCAAAATTTTAGCGATTTCAATAGTTGTCCATAGTCTAGTAAATAAATCGTCTGGGAATGAGGACATACTCTGAGCTAGTTCTTTCCATGTTTGAACATAAGCTTCAGTTGCCTCAGTATGCTGGATTACTGTTTCACTGTCATTGCTATGCTCAATTTCTACTAGAGCAGGAGGACGTGGATCTAACTCACCGTAAATATCAGTGTCAATATAGACTTGGACATTAAAAATATCATCCCAACTTTTAAGAAAGTCAGCATCATTTTCTACTTCTAAATTGCCTGGATAGTTTGTTAAAGCTTGATTTTTTAACGATGAATAATCTATACCTTCTTTGGTAGTAGAAATTAGATGTCTTAGAGCATCCACTATCTCTTTTTTATTGAGATGATATTGGTAGAGATTAATAATCTCTCGGATAATTAACGCAAGCTCATTTGGTACGGCTAGCGTTTCCGTATCTGATTGCTGTTTTGATAGCGAGGGATCGACCACAGGAAAAACCCAAGTAAAATTGCTGTGGAATTATGCAAGATTTCGAACAAATCCGTAATTTTAAAAGTATAACCTTAGTCTCTATGGAGACAACAACTATTAATCAGATTTGGAGATAAGCCAAAGTACGTATGTTTACATCTAACTTTTCGAGCGCCTCAACATCCATTAATAAATTTCCGATAATCTATTCCGAAAGTTTTCTGGAACACGATACTGGCATTTATCATCCTGAAAAATCTGGTCGATTAACCGCAATCGTTAATACATTAAAAAACTCATCGATCGCCCCATATTTAGTTTGGCAAGAACCAACTGTTAGACAAAACATCCTACAAGAAGTGCGCCGCTTTCATAGTTCAGAATATATCGCTGCTTTGCAAGATCTCACTGAGCAAGGTGGTGGTTATATTGATGGTGACACGATCGCCTCACAACGGACTTATGATGTTGCACTTTTAGCAGTAAGTGCTTGGCTCGATGGTGTCGATCTTGTTTTAGAGTCTGGTCGCCCTGCTTTTGTGCTGGCACGTCCCCCCGGTCATCATGCGCGCGCTAACTCAGGGATGGGATTCTGTATTTTTGGGAATGCTGCGATCGCGGCGATGTCTGCTTGCGATCGCCTAAATCTCGATCGTGTCGCTATTCTTGATTGGGATGTGCATCATGGTAATGGGACGCAGGACGCGGTTTGGGATCGCCCAGACATTGCTTATGTCTCTACGCATCAAGCACCGTTTTATCCGATGACAGGTCGCAAGGATGAAACGGGTTCATATAACAATATTTTGAATATACCGATGCGAGCAAATTCGGCAATCGCCGAATATTTACCTGTATTTGAGAATCGGATCGTACCGTTTTTGCGAAATTTCAATCCCGATCTATTAGTTGTCAGCGCAGGATTTGATGCAAATGCTGACGATCCTTTAGCAAGTATTTTGCTAAAACCAGAGGATTTCGGTACGTTTACGAAACTCTGCCTAGAGGTAACTCCTAAGATTTTATTTGGCTTAGAAGGTGGATATGACTTTAATAGTTTGTCGCGATCGGTAATTAGTGTCATCGAACAATGCTTATAACAATAAAGAGAGCCGCAAAGCGGCTCTCTTTATTGTTATAAGCAAAAGACATTTTGTGCCTTTTGTTTTTAACCTTCTTTGTTGATGAAGGGCAACAAAGCAACTACACGAGCTTGTTTAATTGCTGTCGTCAATGCACGCTGTTGCTTTGCAGTTAAACCTGTAATGCGGCGGGGCAAAATCTTGCCGCGCTCAGTGATGTATTTACGCAGTAATTCGACGTCTTTATAGTCGATTTTGGCAGCAGGCGCGATCGGGGAGAGGCGCTTACGGTAAAAAGAGGAGTTCATTGCCATGATGGGATTATGCGGTTTTAGTTATGGGATTAACGGACTATTTGATTTCTTTGTGAACGGTGTGAGAGTTGCAATGAGGACAGAACTTTTTGAGTTCTAATCTTGCAGTGGTATTACGACGATTTTTCATGGTCGTATAACGAGACACTCCAGGAGATCGCTTATTGGCATTGGTGCGACATTCGGTGCACTCTAGCGTAATAACGAGACGGACACCTTTGTTTTTAGCCATTTTTTTAGTTGTGAGATTACTTAAAAGTGCGATCTACAAGTATTACATAAAACTAGCCTATAAATTTACCAAATAAACTCAAAAAGTAAAGGCGGCACTTCGCGCCGCCTTTACTTTTTGAGTTTATCTTAAGCTGTGTGGGTTAACTCCTGCTTTTAGAGCCGTAAGTACCCCGATCGCTTCCCAATAATTCTTCACCTGAATCCCTCTTAATCCCAACATTTCAGGCGTAACATTTAGCGCAGTTTGATTTTCTCTAACAAAAATAGTCTGCACATGAGGAAGTGGATTTAGTGCTAGTAAACCTGCACCACCGCAGGCGCTGTAAGGTGTAACGATCGCACTAATATCATCAGCCGTAATATCATCTGACTTAAGTAAATCGCGATTTGCAATAATTTTTGGAGCGCGACTTAGACCTACTAAAACGCAAGGCAAAAATGTATAGCCTAATTCCTCTGCCGCCGCACGGGGCGACACACTCGGATCGAGGGGTAATGGTTGCAAGGCCGGAGCATGGGCACAGGGTATCGCAAATTCCCGCACGATCGCATGACTAATTACAGCTTCGGCTCCTGCGAGAGCATCAACGCCTTTACCTTGACGATAGTTTTGTAATGACTCACTATCAGGATCGTCGGGAAATCTTGCCACGACTGCGATCGCTTCAACCTTAGAGACTTTAATCAATTTCTCGGCAGCTCTGAGTAAACTATCGAGATTTGCAATCGTTCCCCATGTCGCACCCGAATCTCCCGATCGCAGTTCCACTCCCAGATCGAGATCGGTAACTAATACATCGGTAATGTTTAAACCTAATGTTGCTTGTGCTGCTGATATTGCTTGACGGTGGCGTAATTCTAAATCTGGTTCCATGCCGCGATCGAGAATCACACCAATCCGATTCGATCTCACAGGACGCAATCCCCAATCCCCCTTTGCCATGCGATCGATCGCATAACCCTCTGTATATAAAACATTTGGCATCGACCAATATAAACTCGCGCCGTTTAAGACATTGGGATGCGTAATTAAGTTATCAGCAACTGATGCGATCGCTCTCGCCACTGGCAATGCATCCCCCGCATAACCACCAATTGCAGCATTAATACCCGTCGGCACTAGTAGTAAGACATTAAAAGATTGTAGCTGCATGAAATTCAGTAATGATAACGAAGTTGAGCAACTAGCAAAGAATCGGCTTCAGCTTTGTAAATAATGCGATGCTCGTCAGTAATACGTCTTGACCAATATCCCGAAAACCCATGTTTTAAAGCTTCAGGTTTACCAATACCTTCATAAGGAGTGCGTTGAATTTCCTTGATTAGTGTATTAATGCGTTTAAGGATTTTTGGATCGGTACGTTGCCAGTAAAGATAGTCTTCCCATGCATCATCAGAGAAAGTTATAGTCATTCGACAAGTTCTCTCTCCTTGCCCTTCCCAGATTCTAGATCGGCGATCGCCCTAATTAACCTCTGAGCATTCTTTGGGCTACGCAACAAATAAGCTGTTTCAGCAAGAGCTTCGTAGTCCTCAAGTGACATAATCACCACCGAATTTTGATTTTGGCGGGTCACAATTACAGGATCGTGATCATCACAAACCTTTTCTAATGTTTTCGCTAGATTGTTTCGAACATAGGTGTAAGTAACTGCATTCATAACTAGTCACCTTGTGATTACATCTACATTACATTGTACATATCTACGAACCCAAATATGCTTCTAAAACTTTAGGATCGGTTTGAATTTCGGAGGGTGAGCCATCGGCGAGATTGTGACCTTCGGCTAAGACCCAGACGCGATCGCATAGGGACATAATCACATCCATATTGTGTTCGATAATCAAAAAGCTCAAGCCTTCTTGATTTAACTTGTGGATAAGACTACAAATCTCTTCAATCAAAGCAGGATTTACTCCCGCCGCAGGTTCATCTAGCAAGATTAATTTTGGGTCAGTCATTAAGGCGCGAGCGATTTCTAATAATTTGCGCTGACCACCCGACAGACAACCTGCATAGTCATCCGCCATCCTGATTAAGCCTACTGATTCAAGAATATGCCTCGCTTTCTCGCGATTTTCCCGTTCCTGAGTCGCAATTTTTTGCCCTTGAAACCAAGTATTCCAAAACTTTTCGCCCACTTGCTCTTGTGCTGCTAGCAGCATATTTTCTAGCACCGATAGTCGTGACAGCACACGAGGTACTTGGAAAGTGCGAATCATCCCAAGTTTGGCGATCGCATGGGGGGGCTTTCCTTGAATCGGCATTCCATTAAACTGCACCGTACCGCGATCGGGTTTGAGAAAATTAGAGAGCAATCCAAAAAATGTAGTTTTCCCTGCCCCGTTGGGACCAATTAATCCAGTGATACTTCCCGCAGGGACTTCAATCTGAGCATTACTAACGGCATGAATGCCGCCAAAGGATTTAGAGATATTTTCAGCTTTGAGGATTGGGAATTGGGAATTGGTCATTGAAAATTTAGGAGTTGAATGATTAGTAATGGGTAATGAAAATGGTCATAAGTTTTCGGTAATTTATTTTATCAGCCTAACTAAAGTCCATCATCAATTACCAATCATCTAAACCGACATTGCTTGAACAGACTCAGCGATCGTTCCAGCTATTGGTAACTCACAACGATCTTGATAGACACTCAAGTCAAACCAGAATGTAGTACCAACACCGACCTCACTCTTGATATGGATCTCACTGTGATGCTTTTCGACAATATTGCGAACAATCGATAGACCTAAGCCCGTGCCTTCAAGGGTATGGACTTTATCCTCAACGCGGAAAAACCGATCGAATACGCGATCGCAATCTTCAGCAGGAATACCCCGACCAGTATCTTCAACCTCGACTCTCACATAATTGACAGTTCGATGGGGTTGAGTAGTGGTTTGGTCTTGCCACGGATAGATCCGAATGATGACTTTGCCACCAGATTCAGTAAATTTGAGGGCATTGCCAACTAAGTTTGATAAGACCTGCAAAATTAGATCGTAATTACCCCAAATGCGCTCGAGGTTCGGTTGAATATCATGAATTAGCTCGATCCCCTTAGAAGACGCATTAAGCTTATAAGTTCGCACCGTTTGCTCAATTGTCTCTGATAAATCGATCGCTGAGAAATGATATTGGCGACCTGACTCCAGACGCGATAGGTCGAGGACATCATTGACCAATCGCGTTAGGCGATCAGTTTCACTATTGGCAGTACCGAGAAATTCCTTTTTCTGATCGTCGCTTAATTCATCGCCATATTCGTGCAAAGTCTCAATAAAAGACTTGATGTTAAACAACGGCGTACGTAATTCATGGCTGACATTACTAATAAACCGACTCTGGGCAGCATTTAGCTCCACTTCGCGGGTGATGTCCTGAATCGTAATTGCAATCCCTTTAATGGCATTACTCGAACTTAAAACGCTGGTAATCCAGATCCTAAAGGCATGGGCAAGCACCGAATCTTTATCCCCCGAAGCCATAATCCGAAATTCACCACCCTCGCGATCGCCAGTGGCAATTTGCATCAGCGATCGCCCCAAATCGGCACTAAGTCGCTCTGGCAAAATATTCAAAATACTTTTGCCTTGCCACCCATTTTTTTCCAAATCCTGATCCCAACCCATAATCTTGATTGCCGCAGGATTAGCCAGCACAATCCGCATATCAGAGTCGAGTAACAACGCCCCATCCGCGATCGTTGAAACTAATGTTTCTAGCTTTGCTTTCTCCGCCGTCAACTCTTCAATATTTTGCTCTTCATAGGTTTTAAGCCTTTGAGCCATTTCATTAAAGCTGCGGATCAATTCACCCAGTTCCCCACCAAAGGGCAAATCGATTCGTTGCTTAAAATTGCCACTAGCAATATTTTGTACCCCCGATACCAATTCTCTCAGCGGACGTGTAATCGTCACGGCATTCGAGGCTGCCCCCAAAATCACCATTGCCCAGATCGATACAAATACCGCCGTCGTCACATCCAATGTCAGCCCCGAAGAGGCAACTGCGGTTGGATTGGGGTTAATCCCGATCGCGATCACCCCTAGAGACTTGCCATCATGCTGCAAATTTACAAATATGTCGGTAACTTCACCCTGTGGCGTAATATGTTGCCTTACCAAAGGGCGATCGGGTCGCATCATCGGATCTTCAGGTAACTGAATCCGCCGCCTAATGCTTAAAGAATTTTGTACTTCGTTAGAAGTAAAAGGAATTCCGTAAAAAATTTCCCCATCAGGATCGGCATAGAGAATATAGCGAATACTAGAACTACTATCGTAAAATTCTTTAGATAAGCGCGTCACTTCTGCTAGGTCATTTTTGGCAACTAAGGGGGCAACATTAGCAGCAAGTAACAATCCCAAATCTTTGCCAAAGCGCGTATCATTGAGGCGGGCATCAGTCTGAATGTCGTTGACCGCCCAAAAGGTAACCGCACTCATCAGCAAAGAAACCAACAGTGTAATCAGAGCCATTAGCTTTGTTTGTAATGAAAACTCTGTCCACCAACGTCGTGATGTAGTGTAAATTTGAAGCAAAAAGTTCATCTTTTTGTAGGCATTTGTTAGGTATTTGGATGGCTTTTCGTTTAATATGTGCGATCGAAACGCAAGGATGAGGATCTCAAGATGGATGAGGCAAGCATTGTCAGTGCGCTACAGGAAGACCTTCAAAACTATAAGGTAAAAACCCAAATCCGCCGCAAGGAATCTCAGTTGCATGTCCTAATCACTAGAGAAGAGGGTGATGAGCTTAACTACGGGTCTCTCTATGATATTGTGAAACGCCGTATTGATAAGCTGCCAATTGAAGGGGCAGACAGCCTAATTGTGTATGGTAGATTATCTGGGGCAAAGCATCCTGAATGGCAGAAAAGTGCCGATATTAAGCCACCTTTACCACTAATTGAATTAGATTTAGATGAGTTAGAAGACTTTGGTGGTATCGGTGAAATCGGAAATCTAACATTCTCTGATACTGGCGATGAAACTGAGATTCAAGTCGATCATCTGGAGCCAGATATTCCTGATGAATTACATAACTTTGCAAACAGCATCGAGAATGACCTGAGGACTGCCTCTCTCGCGAATCGAAATAAAGCAAATGGCAATAATATAGCTGAGGATTTTGACTTAGGAGATCTAAATCTAGGAGAGTTCAAGCTAGATAAGCTTAACCAAGATACTTTCGAACTGGATGATATTACTCCAGAAAATTTTGAATTAAATAATCAAGATCGGCGGCTTGCAGCCAAAAATGCGTGGATGGAAGAAGATCTCAGCATAGAACAAGATCAAACTACGATCGCTATGCCTATGCCACTGCCGCCGCCACCACCACTACCACCGACTAGACGCTCTACGAATAAGGTGGTAGTTGAGGAGATAGAGACAATAGCTGAGCCTAAAAAAACTGCTTACCCCAGCCAGAAGTCAATACTTTTATCTGGCATCTTTGCTGCAATCGCGATCGCAGCTTTGGGGGTTTGTGGTTGGTTGGTATGGGATCGTTCTGTGCAGCAAAAGTATTTAGAAAATGCCCGTAATTTGGATAATCAAACCCTAAACCCTAAGACAATCACAAAATTAGATGTACTTGCCGAGATGCGCAATCAATTACAAACTGTAATTTCACAATTGGAAGAAATTCCCGATCGCCCTACTTCGCTATATGAAGATGCTCAGGGAGAGTTGGCAGGATTACGCCCAAAATTAGAAGAATTCGATCGTAAAATCAATACCGAGCAGTCATCCAACAAAAAGCTAGAATTCGCTAAAAATAGCACACTTGAAGCAGCCAAGTTGGTTCAAAATCCGCCCCATAAGTCAACTATCTGGAAATCCGCCCAAGAAAAACGTCAACAAGCTCTGAAGATACTAGCCGAAATTCCGACTGACTCCTTACTATATGGCGATGCCCAAAAGCTTCTTAAAGGATATCGGTCTGAGTTGATTCAAATTACCAAATGGGTAGAAATCCAACAGAGGGCAGAGTCCTCGGCAAGCAATGTCAGTCCCAATGTTGTTAATCAGCTCAAGCAACTGAAGGCTAAGGTTCCAGAAAAGACACAATTTTTGCCTCAATGTAAAGCTATTTTGCAACTACAAGTCTCTAATAGTGAAGCTCAAAGAGTTGGACTTCCAGTTGTGACTTTGACTGAATATTTATGTGCTTATTTTTGGGATTCTTAGTCTTATCCTCCATTGCATTGCTATAGTCTTACAGCGCTTTGCGCTCAAATCCAAACCAAGAAAAATTTTGAAAGCGTTGCTTCGCAACGCTTTCAAAAAACTGATTTTGTTATTTTCAGCGCCTACGGCGCTGAAAATAACAAAATCAGTTTCATAATGAGAATTGCTGATAGCTGAGACTAGTCGAAGCCTAATCTAAATTGAAATGCTATCTTTGACATTAATAAACTTTATTTAGAGTTAACTTTTTAATGGGCAGACACCTAGAAGAACAAAATCTAGAACATGCATTTTATCAACTAGCCGATCGCCTGATTGATAGCCTCCATACAGGAGAGCACCTAACTATTAACTTAGATAGTGAAAGCAGCCAATTCACCAGATTTAACAATGCTAAGGTTCGACAATCGGGGGTCGTTGCTGATGGGAATGTGACAATTTCGCTGATTTCTAATCAACGTGAAGCATATGCAGAGTTTCCACTTACAGGCGATCTTGAAATAGATATTGTCTGCGCTATAGAAAATCTCGATTATCTACGTCAAGAAGTTACCCAAATACCCGAAAATCCTTATCTCGTATTACCTGAGAATCAAGGTTCGAGTCGCGAAGTTTATCAAGGAGATTTGTTAGCGCCAGAAGAAGCGATCGCTACAATTCTCGCTCCTATAAATGGCATCGATTTTACGGGCTTTTATGCATCGGGTTCAGTCATTCGCGCCAGTGCCAACTCGGCAGGACAACGTCACTGGTTTGCCACTGATTCTTTTTTTGTTGATTATTCAATGTTCATTCAGACGAGTTCGGGTGAAAAAGCTGTCAAAGGCATTTATGCAGGCAAGGAATGGCAATCACAAGCTTATAAATTACAGGTCGATCGCTCTCAACAACAATTAGGAGCTTTACAAAGACCGAGCAAAACCGTAGAACGCGGACAATATCACACTTACTTTGCACCTGTTGCTGCGTCAGACCTATTGAGCTTTTTAGCTGGTAGTGTGGGTGAGTCTAGTCTACAGCAGGGTAGTAGCGCTCTTTTGAAATTAAGAAAGCAAGAAAGAATACTTTCTCCATTACTATCCCTTAACGAAAACTTCACCTATGGAAATGTGCCGCGTTTCAATAGATTGGGAGAAGTAGCACCTGAATATTTATCAGTGATAACTAATGGAAAGTTAGTTAATACTCTAGTTAGTTCTCGTAGTGCCAAAGAGTACGGGAAAGAGTCGAATGGGGCAAGTGGCGGCGAATCAATGCGATCGCCTGAAGTCGCCGCAGGAAATTTAGCCGAAAATGATATTCTCAAGCAACTAGATACGGGGCTTTATCTATCAAATTTACATTATCTTAATTGGAGCGATCGCACGGGTGGCAGAATTACAGGAATGACTCGTTATGCTTGCTTCTGGGTTGAGAATGGCGAATTTATTGCTCCAATTACAAATCTACGCTTTGATGACAGTCTCTATGATTTTCTTGGTAATAACCTAGAAGCCTTGACCAACTTTCGTGAATTTATTCCCAATACAAGCACATACGAAAAGCGATCTCTTGGAGGTATTCTCGCTCCAGGAATGTTAGTGAGAGATTTCACATTTACTCTATAGAAATCCTAAATGGTATGAGAGAGGCTTTTCGACGCTTCGATAAGCTCAGTGCATTGCTGCGCTCAGCCAGTGCAGACCGTTACCAAGCTCGTCGAAAAGTCAAAATCATGAATTTCACAAATGATTTAGGAATACTATATCAATACAAGTTTTGCGCAGGACATAAAACCCAAATAAATAGAGGCGGCGCTTCGCGCCGCCTCTATTTATTT
>QBML01000013.1 GCA_003242085.1 Pseudanabaena frigida
AAAATAATAATGTTTTATCTATAGCAATGTAAGTTTAGCTTAGGACATAAAACCCAAACAAAGAAAGGCAGCGCTTCGCGCTGCCTTTCTTTGTTTGGGTTTTAAAAACGCAGGCGTTTTTAAAACAATCGGGGTAACGTTGCCGTTACCCCGATTGTTTATATCGTTTTTCTTTTATAAATGAGTCAGGATAAATGTACGAGATGTACTAAAAAGTTTTTATAAGTTTTTTATTAAATTAAAACCTACTTAAAACCTATTTGAAACCGACTGCTGCTTGCCATACAAAAGCTAATAGCAAGAAGAAAACAGGAATCACGGGAAGTACGTTTACCAGTGGATCGAAAATTCTATACGCTTCTGGTAACGTTGCGAGTACTAGACAAAATTGCATTAAAAACAGACCTCCTTCAAGAGCTAAGATGAATCTTACCACGTCAAAGAAGACATTCTTTTTCAGAGTTTATTTTGGGCTAGAGTGATTTGTGCAAAAACACCCACTCTAACCTACTGAATTTTTATCAATAGGTTTATATATGGCGATCGCAAAACACAACACGGCGAATTACCTAGCCGTCAATTTTAAAAATCTTTTAAAAACATTCCAAATTAGCACTTTGTCCCTCCTGCTTTGTCTGCTTACATTTGCCTTTAGCGCTCCTGCTTGGGCAAATATTCAGATACAACTGACTGACCTTACTTATGAAAAATGTACGGGTGATGCTGGGAAAAATATGGTGCTAGGCGGCGGCATCATGTCAGCGAATTGCTTTATGGTCAAGGGTGTTGCCAATAATGCTTCTGGTAAAGTTGTTTACAATGCCGATGTTTTTGGGCGTATTTATGATGCAAATGGTAATGATGCGATGCCAGAGCGGACTAGATTAGGTGCTGTTGAAGAATTTCCAGTTGGCAAGAGCGATTTTCAAATTATGGTTGGTATTCCTGCAGATCAGCCCGAACCACTCCAGTTAAAGCAATTTAAGGCTTCAGGGTTTGCTGGCAAAGTAAGACGCTAGTTAAGGAAATGATTTATAGCAGTAGCCAGTTATGTTAGGACAAAAACAAAACCCAGAAGAGAGTTGCGGCGCTTCGCGCCGCAACTCTCTTCTGGGTTTTATGTCTTAACTTATTTGGCTATAGCTATATTAAGAGGCATCGATCCGCTCAGCCAGCAGTCTACACTGGCTAAGCGGATCGATGCACTGAGCTTGCCGAAGTGTCGAAGCCCATACTAATATCAGGATTGCTTGCCATACAGGATGAGACTTGTAGAGCGAAGTTATCAAATTTCATGGCGCGTTAATATATAGATTGGTCAGTATGGCAAAATCTAAAGTTCAAGTTTAAAGTCCCCCGAATTGATACAAAAATATGGCTGTTAAAGTTCTAATTCCTACTCCACTCCAACAACTAACCAATAACCAAGCAACCGTAGAATGCGCTGGCGCTTCGGTTCAAGAAATAATTGACTCGTTGGAAACCAATTGTCCGGGCATCAAAGCTCGCATTTGCGACGACAAAGGCAATCTCCGCCGCTTTGTTAATTTTTATGTCAATAGCGAAGATATTCGATTTCTCGAAGGGCCAAATACACCTCTTAATGATGGCGATGAAGTCAGCATCATCCCCGCGATCGCAGGCGGCTAATCCCCAAAATAAAGGCGGCGCTTTGCACCGCCTTTATTTTTAAATATTACTAAGCAGTTCGGTAGCAATGTGAAACATCCAAATAGCCGCCTCTTTTTTGACATCTGGCTCTTTGCTCTTGCCACCCCAATTTTGTAGCCATTTTCCCAAACCACCCATCGAGTCACCTAACCATTGTCCAACTTGCGCGAAAATTTGTTGAGGTCCGACCCCAGTTAAAACTTGGATCGTAAAAATAACGGCAACCACAAGAAAAGCAGTTTTGAAGCTAGCTTTGATTACGCTGAGCAACCACCATAACAGCAGCAGCGATACGATTAATGCGCCGATCACTAGGGGCAAGTTCATAGAGTTTTTCAATCCCATCTCAAATGCAAAGATTCTAAGCTCTTATGCAGCTCATCAAAAGAGGGTGCTGCTTAAAAACATTTCGGATTCTATATTAGATTTTGGCATGATCGTAATCATTACCAAGTTTTCATGATGAGCAAAGACTTGCAACTTTACCAAGTCAAGCTTGATATTGCCGAAATTGAGGTCGATCGCCTCTGGCAATTTCTGTCAGCCGACGAGCGATCGCGTGCAGATCGGTTCAAACGCGAATATCTCAAGCGTAACTTTGTTGCCGCGAGGGGCAATTTGCGAATCATTCTGGCGCAGAAGTTAGGCTGTCAGCCAAATGAGATTCAGTTTAGTTATAGCGATCGCGGCAAGCCCTATATTGAGGGTACGTATTTTAATCTAGCGCATTCTCAAGATTTGGCGATTTATGCAGTATGCGGCGATCGCGAGGTGGGGATCGATCTGGAATATATTAATTTTGAATGTGAAGTCGATCGTATTGCTCAACGCTACTTTTTGCCTTCAGAGCAAAAAACGATTAAAGATTTAGGCGATCGCAATAAACATGAGCAATATTTAGCTTTTTATCGCGCATGGACTCTGAAGGAAGCTTACGGAAAAGCTACGGGAAAGGGCATAGCCAATGGACTTGATATTGTGGATGTTGCCTCATTACTGGAGATGCCTAGCTCGACACTCCAAATCGGAGAATGGACGCTAAAACTAATTAGCTCAGAGCTAGAAATCGATCGCAGCTATGCTGCTGCCTTATGTATTGCCAGTTAAGATTGCTAGTTAATTTTTGATAGCTAATCGCAAAATCTTACCCGCCAGCATTGCTGCTCCAAAACCGTTATCAATATTCACTACACCTACGCCTGTTGCACAGGAATTTAGCATGGTTAGCAGTGGTGCGAGTCCGTTAAAACTAGCACCATAGCCGATACTAGTCGGCACTGCTACGATGGGGCAGTTTGCTAAACCTGCCACTACACTAGCTAGCGCTCCTTCCATGCCTGCAACCACAATAATTACATCAGCATCAGCGATCGCATCACGATGACTGAGCAAGCGATGAATCCCTGCAACACCAACATCCCAAAGACGTTTAACCGTAAATCCGCATAATTCACCTGTAATAGCAGCTTCTTCGGCGATCGGGAGATCGGCAGTTCCTGCGGTAACGATCGTAATCGTGCCTTGCTTTTGCATAGTGGATTCACCAAGACAACAAATTTGGGCGATCGGAAAATATCTCAATCCCCGCAAAGATGGCTGAATTTGCTCGTAAACAACTTCTGATATCTTCGTTGCCATTACCAAGGGATTTTTGGATTCCATCACCCGCATAATTTGTACGATTTGGTCTGGTGTTTTTCCTAATCCAAAAATTACCTCTGGGAACCCCGTCCGCAAAGTGCGATGGTGATCGATTTTGGCAAAATCCCCCACAGATTCATAGTGGAGATATTTCAATTCTTCTAAAGCGCTTTCTGGACTAAGCTCCCCCTTTGCGACTGTTTCTAACAGTTGCTTTAAGTTGTCGTACATAGAATTTAAGAAATAGAACCTGAAGCAACACACCGATGGCAAGTTACTTCAGATTCTATTTTAAGTTTAATTAAGGCAAGTAAACGAATAGGATCGTCATTTAGCCTAGCGATCGCTAGTTTCGCCTAAACAAAAACAGGTATCACACTTCGTGTGATACCTGTTTTTGTTTAGGCTTGTTACCCATGCTACTTTTCCAAAACCCTAGAAGTTGCTTAATGATTTCACACCTAATCAGCGATCGCTAATTTTTCATGCGTTTGGAACAGTTACAAGCTTTTTTGGCAGTTGTAGAAACAGGAAACTTTCAGCAAGCCGCCCAAAAGTGCGGCGTTAGCCAGTCAACTATTAGCCGACAGGTGCAATCTTTAGAAGCAACTGTCGGTCTATTGCTGTTTCACCGTCAAGGCAATGCTAAGTTGACACTCGGCGGCGATCGCTTGTTACCCCATGCTAAGAAAATTTGTCAGGTATGGGCAATAGCGGAGCAAGAGTTAATAGATTTACAATCTGGGAAGCAAACTGAGCTTTGCGTCGCGGGCATACCATCGGCTTGTGCTTACCAGTTACCCCCAATATTACAAACTTTTTCAAGAGCCTATCCAAACGTCCAGTTGCGAATAACGACATTAGGGAGCGATCGCGCTCTAAAAGTTCTCAAAGATGGCTTGATCGATATTGCGATCGTCATGAATAATCCATTTTTGACGGCTAGTTCAGAAATGGTGGTTGAGCCACTCTATGAAGAAAAAATTCAACTACTCTTACCCGTACATCATCCGCTAAGTAAAAAAGAAGTTCTAACTTGGAAGGATTTACACAATTGTCCGCAGGCAGTATTTAAGGATGGATATGGATTACAGCGAATTGTGCAAGACCAGTTCAATCGGCAAGGGCTTTGTTTAAATGCTGTCCTCGAACTTAACTCTCTCGAAGCTTTTCGTGGTGTTGTTAAACAAGGGAGTTTAGTAGCTCTTTTGCCAGAAACATTTTTAGTAGAACTAACTAACGATCCAGATTTAGTAGTCAAGTCGCTAAGCGAACCTACCTTGACTCGCGAAATAGTGTTAGTGACAACCAGCGATCGCATTCAAATCCCGCCTATTCAATATTTTTGTAAGCTTGCTGCCGAAATGATTCAGCGAGGACAGCCATTAATTCTAAAAAATATAATTTGATTGGTTTATGGAGCCGAAGCCTCTTACTTTCACAAGCTATTAAGTTCGCTATAAAATCTTAAAAACAGCTAGATTTTGTTAGATAGTGAGATAATTCAACCTTTAGCCAACTTTTGCATTAAATTCACCCAGAGAGTAATGAGTAAAGAATTTCGCGAATTTTTGCGTAAAGTTGGTAGCGGTACACATACCAGCAAAAGCTTGACGCGCCAAGAGGCAGAGACTGCCACGCTTATGATGTTGCAGGGAGTGGCGACTCCCGCTCAGATTGGAGCATTTATGATTGCTCATCGGATTAAGCGTCCGACCAGTGAGGAATTAGCAGGGATGCTGGATGCATATAAACTTCTAGGAGCAAAGTTAGCTCCGATCGCCTATGATAAAAAAGTCCTCGTGCTGGGATCGCCCTATGATGGGAGATCGAAGACCGCGCCAGTCAGTCCTGCAAGTGCGATTGTCTTGGCGGCGGCGGGTATTCCAGTGTTGATGCATGGCGGCGATCGGATGCCGACGAAGGAAGGGCTGCCCTTTATCGAAATTTGGCTAGCATTGGGACTAGATTGGCAGGATTTGGCGATCGCGCAGGTACAACAAAATTTAGAACAGCATCATCTTGGATTTGTCTATTTACCCAAGCATTTTCCCCTCGCCCAAAGTCTCGTTCCCTATCGTGAGCAAATTGGTAAGCGCCCCCCCTTCGCCACCCTTGAGCTAATGTGGTCACCCTATGTAGGTAATCAATTCATTGTGTCAGGTTTTGTACATCCACCCACGGAAACGAATATTCGTGAAGCTTTTGCAATGCATGGGATTACAGAATTTGCAACTGTTAAGGGCTGGGAGGGTAGTGTAGATTTACCGCGATCGCGCACTGGCATTATTGGCATTAA
Organism: Pseudanabaena frigida; assembly: GCA_003242085.1. Classification (GTDB taxonomy): domain Bacteria; phylum Cyanobacteriota; class Cyanobacteriia; order Pseudanabaenales; family Pseudanabaenaceae; genus Pseudanabaena; species Pseudanabaena frigida. The sequence goes on from QBML01000013.1 coordinate 5,612, forward strand.
TCGCAGCGCGCACTTTGAGCGCTTAACTTTGTCGGCAAGGAACTATGGATTTAGCTCTGAAGATCCTGCGATCGCAGATGCATCCGAAATCGCGACGAAAATCGTTTCTGCTCTCAAAGCGGAACCTTCCGAATATCTCAATTCACTATTCTGGAATAGCGGGTTTTATTTATGGCTCTATGGATTGCATGGTGAAATTAGCGAGGCGATCGCCCATGCCCAAGAAATTATTAGCAGTGGAGCCGCATTACAGAAATTGCAAGATTTACAAACTTGAGATAGACAGCCTTTTGCAAACAAAACCCAAGGAATTTTTTGAAAGTGTTGCTTTGCAACACTTTCAAAAAATTCCTTGGATTTTGTTACAGCGCTTTGCGCTGTGACGATATGATAAGTGGATGAATCAATATTTTGCGACTGTGGCGAGAGGCTTAGAAGTTCTTGCAGCACAAGAATTAGAACAACTAGGCGCTCACTCCGTTGAGGCGGGATTTTGTGGTGTCAGCTTTGAGGGCGATCGACGTTTACTCTATCGTGTTAACCTTTGGGCGCGTTTACCATTCCGCATTTTAATGCATCTCGAACAGTTTGATTGCCTTGACGCTGACGATCTCTATCAAGGGATTAAAGTGATCGATTGGTCAGAATATTTAACCCCTGAAATGACCTTGGCGGTGAATGCCACAGGCAAAAACGATCAGCTTAATCACACACATTTCACCGCGCTACAAGTCAAAAATGCGATCGTCGATCAGCAGAAGGATAGATTTGGCGAGCGATCGGATGTGGATGTGCAAGAAGCAGATTTGCGAATCGGCGTTCATATTGATGACAATGGCTGCACAGTTAGCCTTGATAGTTCTGGAAATAGTCTGCACCGTCGTGGTTATCGTCCTGCCGTGGGCGCGGCTCCACTTAAGGAATCTTTAGCTGCCGCCTTGATTCAGATGTCAGGTTGGCAACCAGACCAGATGTTTTACGATCCTCTCTGTGGTTCTGGAACTTTGCCCTTAGAAGCAAGCTTAAAAGCTCTGAATATTGCCCCAGGGATGTTTCGCGATCATTTTGGATTTGAGACTTGGCTGGATTTCGATCAAGATCTGTTAGCCCAATTAATTCAAGAAGCTGATGATAATCGTTTAGATGCATTACCTGTGCCAATCTGGGGTAGCGATCGCAATCCTGAGGTGGTAGATCAAGCGATCGTCAATGCCAAAAACTGCGGCTTAGCTAACCATGTTTATTTCTCGGCACTAGACCTTGCGGAAGTAGTCGCACCAGCCGATACTGGAGTTCTATTCTGCAATCCTCCCTATGGAGAAAGGTTAGGAAGGGATAGTGATTTGGGAGCTTTTTATAAGCAATTAGGGAATGTTCTCAAACAGCGCTTTAAGGGATGGACTGCCTTTGTTTTGAGCGGTAATAAGCAATTATCGCAGACGATTGGGCTAAAGTGCGCCGAACGAACGGCTGTACTTAATGGAGCTTTACCCTGTCAGTTAATGAAGTACGAGCTATATTAAGCTTGATACTAAAGTGTCAAAATCATATTCCGTAGCTGATGAGATAGTTGCGAACAGAGCGATCTCAGATGCGAAAACTTTTATTTTTGAGGTTAAAGCGGTTTGATTAAGCAATAACGACTAAGTTACAGCGCTTTGCGCTTTCTCAAAACCCAAGAAATTTTTTGAAAGTGTTGCTTTGCAACACTTTCAAAAAATTTCTTGTACTACATAAAGCCTAAACAGGCTGTAATAAAGTTACGATATAGATTATGTTACGAATTACTGAAATTAAACTTCCACTCGATCATTCTGAAGATGATCTTAAATCTGCAATTCTCAAAAAGCTACAAATAAAGCCAGAAGACTTAATTAGCTATTCAATTTTTAAACGTAGTTATGATGCGCGAAAGAAGGCAGATATTTATTTAGTTTATATTGTCGATTTAGAAACGACACAAGAGCAGCAACTTCTCGATCGCTTTAAAAAAGATCCCCATGTGCTGCTGACCCCAGACATGAGTTATCACTATGTAGCGAAAGCTCCTAGCGCTCTAACTACTCGACCAATCGTAATCGGTATGGGGCCAGCAGGAATGTTTGCTGGACTAATGTTGGCACAAATGGGATTTCGTCCGATTATTTTAGAACGTGGTAAAGCAGTACGCGATCGCACTGCTGACACCTTTAATTTCTGGAAAAAGAGAGCCGAATTTAATCCTGAATCCAACGCTCAATTTGGAGAAGGTGGTGCTGGCACTTTCTCAGATGGTAAACTCTACAGCCAAGTCAAAGATCCCCAACACTATGGGCGCAAAGTCATTACCGAATTCGTGAATGCAGGGGCATCTCCCGAAATCCTCTACATTAATAAACCCCATATCGGTACATTCAAACTTGTCGGTATTGTCCAAAATATCCGCGCCAAAATCGAATCCCTCGGCGGGGAAATTCGCTTTCAAAGCCGAGTTGAAGACATTGATATTCAAGACGGTGAAGCAAAAGGAGTTACACTTGCTAATGGGGAATATTTAGCGAGCAATCATATCGTTCTAGCTGTTGGGCACAGCGCTCGCGATACCTTCCAAATGCTCTACGATCGCGGTGTATATATTGAAGCTAAACCATTCTCTATTGGCTTTAGGATTGAACATCCGCAAGATCTGATCGATCGCGCTAGATTTGGTGATTATGCAGGACATAAAATCTTAGGTGCTGCGGATTATAAACTCGTTCATCATTGCCAGAATGGTCGCTCTGTCTATAGTTTCTGTATGTGTCCTGGGGGCTTAGTTGTAGCAGCAACTTCTGAAGTAGGACGTGTAGTGACCAATGGCATGAGCCAATATTCTCGTAATGAACGGAATGCCAATAGCGGTATCGTCGTCGGTATCAGTCCCGATGACTATCCAGGACATCCCCTTGCAGGTATCGAATTTCAACGTCGTCTCGAATCACATGCCTTTGAACTTGGCGGTGGAACCTATGCTGCTCCAGCACAACTTGTTGGGGATTTTTTAGCTAATCGTCCTTCCCAAGCACTGGGTAAAGTGCATCCGTCCTATACTCCAGATGTGCATTTGGGCGATCTTAGCTCAAGTTTACCTGACTATGCGATCGCCGCCATTCGCGAAGCATTACCAGTCTTTAACAAACAAATTAAGGGCTTTGCGATGGAAGATGCATTGTTAACTGGTGTAGAAACGCGCACTTCTTCGCCAATCAGGATTAAACGCAATGAAAAATATCAAAGTTTAAATACAGAGGGGTTTTTCCCAACTGGTGAAGGTGCAGGTTACGCAGGAGGCATTTTATCAGCAGGTATTGATGGAATTAAAGTAGCAGAAGCTGTCGCCTTAAGCATTTTGAATCATAATGTTCGCTAATTCTATAGCTGTCGTCAACCCAAGAAAAGAAGGGCTGCGCTGCGCGCAGCCCTTCTTTTCTTGGATTTGGATAATGAAATTAATCCCATAAAAAAGTGGCGCTTTGCGCCACTTTTTTATGGGATTAAAAAATAGAGGTTACTTAATAAACAGCATCTCTTGGTATGTGGGCAATGGCCACAAATCATCAGCCACTTCACCTTCCAACGCATCCACATAGGTGCGAGTAGTATCCATCAGAGGACGTACGGTGCCAGAAAGGAACTGCATATGCTCTTCAGAAGAAGCAAAATCATGCTTACTTAATGCAGCACTGAGCTTACTAACTGAATCCATCATCGATTTGGTAAGAGAAGCAACCTTCTCAATACTTTCTTTATCAAAATCAACGCCGACTTCCTTCAAGCTGAGAGAAGTATTAGACAGATCGGCAAGATAACGAGTTGCCGCAGGATAAATCAAAGTTTTAACCATACTGATGACCAACTTAGCTTCAACCTCAATCGAGAGAATGTACTGCTCAGAGTAGGTTTCAAAGCGGCTAGCCAACTCAACAGGAGTTAAAACTCCTTCTCTGCTAAACAATTCTTCAATGTAAGATTCTTTGAGCACAGGCAAGGCATCAGGAGTAGCACGAAGGTTTGCTAAGCCGCGTTCAACTGCGAGTTTATGCCATTCTTCAGAGTAGCCGTTACCATTGAAAATTACTGCGCCATGAAGTTCCATTACTTCTTTGAGAACTGTAGTAATCGCAGCATTCAAGTCAGCACCCTTAGCCATTGCTCCTTCAAGCTTCTCAGCCATCCAGTCGAGAGATTCAGCAAGGATGGTATTCATAGCGACGAGAGGACCAGCTACGGATTGATTAGAACCCACAGCACGGAACTCAAAACGATTGCCAGTGAAAGCGAAAGGTGAAGTACGGTTGCGATCGCCTGGATCTTTTGGCAAGATTGGCAAGGTGTCAACGCCAATATTCATCGAACCTTTTGCCGATGAACTCTTCAGGTCGCCTTGAAGAATTTGCTCGAATACATCCTCAAGTTGCGAACCTAGATACATCGAGATAATCGCAGGAGGAGCTTCATTAGCACCTAAGCGGTGATCGTTGCCAGCAGTTGCAACTACTGCTCGAAGCAGAGGTCCATATTTATGAACCCCACGAATGACCGCACCACAGAAAACCAAGAATTGAGCATTGGAGTGAGGTGTATCACCAGGATCGAGCAAGTTACCTTGAGTAGAGTTGCCAACTGACCAGTTAACATGCTTACCAGAACCATTAATACCTGCAAATGGTTTTTCATGGAGTAAACAAATAAAACCATGCTTCTTCGCAGTGAAACGAAGGATTGTCATGATCATTTGTTGGTGATCGGTAGCTACGTTAGCAGCTTCAAAAAATGGTGCGATTTCAAATTGTCCAGGGGCAACTTCGTTGTGGCGAGTTTTGGCAGGAATGCCAAGGCGATACAAACGCTCTTCCACATCTTGCATGAAGACTTGCACGCGCTCAGGGATTGCGCCAAAGTAATGGTCGTCAAACTGTTGACCCTTAGCAGATGGCTTACCAAACAAGGTGCGACCTGTTAGCAAAAGGTCTGGGCGAGAATTAGCAAAATTAGCGTCTACCAAGAAATATTCTTGTTCAGCACCACAGCTAGAGTTGAGAGGAGCAACTTCTTTCTCACCCAAAAGTTTTAAGACTTTGGTGGCAGCTTTGTTCATTGCTGCATTCGATCGCAACAATGGAGTCTTCTTGTCTAGAGCTTCACCTGTCCAAGACACGAAAACTGTAGGAATACAGAGGGTAGAACCATTGTCAGTTTCCATGATATAAGCAGGACTAGTTACATCCCAAGCTGTATATCCACGTGCTTCAAAGGTAGAACGGATTCCACCGTTGGGGAATGAAGAACCATCGGGTTCACCTTGTACCAAGACTTTACCAGCAAATTCGGTGATTACCGATCCATCGCCCTGAACTGAGATAAAGCCGTCATGCTTTTCGGCGGTAATGTTGGTCAAAGGATAAAAGACGTGGGCGTAGTACAATGCACCTTTGGAAATTGCCCAATCTTTCATTGCTAATGCGATCGCGTCAGCTACTGAGCTATCAAGAGTTTCACCAGTTAGAATCGTTTTCTTGATCGATTTAAAGACTGCCTTAGGAAGACATTCTTGCATCTTGCTCAGAGTAAACACATCGGTCGCCCACATTTCTTCCAAGCGCTTTGGTGCTTTTTTTGGCAGTGGTTCGCGATTGGTGATCTGATAAATGGCTTGAATGCGCGACTCGTTTCCGCTCATGATTATTTTTAAGGAGTATTTTTGAATTTAGCCAATCATACTCAAGGTAGATTTATCAAATGGGTAAAAAAGATACCAAATTGATTGCACTTAATTGGTATTTAGACGTAAAAAGTAAGGAATCATATAAAATCTTTGTTTATTTTGTTTATTTTTCATCAATCGCTTTGACCTTAGGGCGATCGCTTATAATTGCAGCTAGATAGCTAAGATACTTTTGAGGTGATTCCGATGCTACAAATCGATCTCAAACATCTGCCCACCAGCGACGAATTACCTGATTCCGATGATACGCCTGTGGATAACGAAGACCAGAATTTTTTACCGAATTTACTATTATTTTTATTGGAATATATTTGGAAAAGTCGCGATGATTGGTACTTTGGTGTCGATATGGGGATCTATCACACCACTGGCGTAAATCCGAGAGTGCCAGTAATTCCCGATGGATTTTTGAGCTTAGGTGTGGAGCGTCGTAAAAATAGTGGATCGCGTAGTAGCTATGTGATGTGGGAAGAGGACTATACGCCACCGATTTTGACTTTAGAAGTTGTATCTCACAACTATGGTGATGAGTATGAAAAGAAATTAGAGATTTATCGCAAATTAGGTATCAAATACTATGTGATTTACAATCCTAAGTTCTGGCGAAGAGATGGACATTTGCCCTTTGAGGTTTATAAATTAGTTGATGGCGATTACCAATTACAGATTGGTGAGCCATTGTGGATGTCAGAGATCGGGTTAGGAATTGGACGCGCTGTATTGCCAAATGATCGATTTAGCCGTGAAGTTCTGAGCTGGTTCGATCGAAAGGGCAATCGCTATCTCACAACCGAAGAGCAGGCTGATATAGAGCGCCAACGGGCAAATATTGCACAAGAACAAGTTGATTTGTTATTGGCAAAGTTGCGATCGCTTGGTATTGATAATCAAGAATAGGATATTTAGATAAAAACTACTATTCATCTCAATCTAGAAAAATTACATTCCCTTTACTGTATGGTTGTTTCTCAAATCATGCACTAGATAAATTATGAATGCGATCGCTATTGATTTTGGTAGCAGTAACACCGTGATTGCACGATGGAATATCGCTACCAACCAACCTGAAACTTTAAATTTTGACAGTCTTAATCGTCCCGCACCTTTAAATACGCTTGTGCCATCGCTGGTATATGTGCAGAATGCTCAAGAGGAAATTGTTGAAATCGGTCAGCGGGTTATCGATATCGGTAAAGATCGCGCTCAGCCAAGATTATTCAATCAAATTAAGCGGCGGCTAGTCGCCAATGTTAGGTATGTTCCTAAACTAGATGGAGTTAAAGTTACTCCTGAATGGGTGGGTAGTCAGTTTTTGCGCGAACTATCCCAAAAACTGCGATCGCAACAGTTTTTTCCATCAGAAATAATTTTGACTGCGCCCGTGCAATCCTATGAAAAATATTTGCGTTGGCTAGAGGAATCTAGCGCAGAGATATTTACGCCAAATTTGCCGACATTGCCAATGCCGCGCATAAGGATTCTTGATGAACCAACGGCTGCGGCTCTCGGTTATGAAGCGATCGCCCCAAGTATATTGGTGTTAGTTATCGATTTTGGTGGGGGCACATTAGATTTGGCATTGGTGCGGCTACCTAAAAGTGAAAATATAGCCAAGTGGGGAGACCAAATCGGTGTAAATCGAAGTGAATGGTCAGAACACAAGGCGGAGGCAATCGCAAAGACAGGTTATACGATTGGTGGTGAAGATATCGATCAATGGTTAGTCCAAGATTATCTAGAAAGCCGTAAAGAGAATCTGGATGCAAATACAGAAAATGTAGATATAGCTAATAATCTCAGTATTCTTCAGTTTCTAATGGAACGCATCAAAATCAAACTTTCGGAAACAAAAACTGCATCGGAAATATTTTTTGATCTGACCTTGCAATCAGCAATCGAGATTACCTATACCCGTCAACAGTTAGAGCATTTACTAGAGCGTAAAGGATTTTATCGAGTCTTGCAATCAGCGATCGATGAGTTAATCAATCGCTCTTTTAATAAAGGAATTCTCAAAGGTGATATTAAACATATTCTCTTAGTTGGAGGTTGCACATTAATTCCTTCCGTGCGTTCCTTTATTGAGAACTATTTTAAAATGGGGAAGGTATATAGTCATAAACCGTTTGAAGCGATCGCGCATGGTGCGTTGATGCTTAGCCAAGGAGCAAGCGTTCAAGACTATCTGTTCCATTCCTATGCAATTCGTTATTGGGATCGTACTTCAGAGCAATGGAAATATCAGCCTCTATTTAAACGCGGACAAATCTATCCCACACGCCATCCTGTAGAGTTGTTACTCAGAGCATCTCAACCAAATCAAGCTGAAATCGCGCTCACAATTGGCGAACTGGAAAGCCGTCCTAATGGTGCAGCCGAGGTGATCTTTGATGGCGATCGCATTGTCATGCAGTTCGGGCAAAAAGCGAAAGAGACCTTCCAGCCTTTACAAGCCGATGCCAATGGTGAAGGTATGCCGCAGGCGATCGCCATGCTCGATCCTCTCGGTCAACCCGACTGCGATCGGCTCAAGGTTTTATTTAGCATTAGTGAAAAGCGCGAGTTACTAGTAACAGCGATCGATCTGGTCGCACATCGTAAATTGCTAACCGATTATCCTGTTGCCAAATTGCAATAAATGAAGAACTGCTCCGCAGTTCTTCATTTATTGCTAATCATTTATTGCTAAAGTGCTAACTCTAATAAAAAGCCAACACGACTGTCATAGATTAAAGGCGATCGCCGCCATTCGATTTTGGTACCCAAGCGCAAACTCTTGGTAATTGCATAACTAGTCGAGAGCACTGTCGTACTCATTTCTAGATTGCTATTAGGAGAAGTGAAAGTATGACTTAACCGCAGATCGGAACTATGAGGTGATAAAACTAAAATCCCCTGTAATCCTAGATCTAATCCCGAAATTTGCGGACGATCTAATTGATTAAATTGACGATAGCCGACGATTGGCGAAATATTCCAGTAAGAACCGAGTGGCAAAACGTAGTAACGAATATTTGCCAGAAGCTCACTTTCACGACCACTAAACTCAGACTGATAGCTACCGCTAATCGTCAGAGGCGATCGCCCCACAAATAAATCTTCTACGCCACCCTCAACACCAAATGAGTTATTGCGCGATGTAATGCCAACTCTCAACCTTGTATCAAAACTAGGCAGGTTGTAAATATCCTCTAAAAGATCGGGCGGCTTCTCCAGCCATCGCTGAAGAACAGGGCTACTTTCTATCACTTGGCGATCAATCTCTAGATCGTTGGCACGTCGAGACATTTTGATATCATCACCATAGGCTGCGCTACTAATGCTTAGGTAAGAAATTGTAGCTATAGCGATCGCCCAGTTTCGAGTCATAAATTTTGAGATGGATTGCCAGAGGTTAGGTAACAAGGGATCGTACTTACATAATTATGCATTACGAGTAGATCTTCTCGTACTCAACCCCTAGATACAATCCGTCGATTATCCTGTTTTTTGCGTGGCAGCAGTTATCGTTGTTTAACCAAATAAAACTTAAAGGCAGCGCTTCGCGCTGCCTTTAAGTTTTGGGTTTTCGATATAATCACAGTGAATGAGAAATGAAAGAGCTTAGATAAAAACATGGCAGCGATAGGCATCATGACCGCACAGGTGCGTCCCGAACGTGAGATCGGACAAATCCATGTTTATGACGGAACTGGCAAAGGCAAATCACAGGCAGCATTGGGCGTGGTGCTGCGATCGCTTGGCTTAGGCATGTCTGACACATCACACTTTGGCACCAGAATTTTATTATTGCGATTTCTCAAGGGTGCTGAGCGCGAATATTCTGAAGATGCTGCCATTTCCGCTTTACAGCAAGGATTTCCCCACTTAATCGATCATGTGCGCACTGGTCGCTCTGAATTTTTTGATGCCGAACATGTTACACCCTTCGATCGCCAAGAAGCTGAACGCGGTTGGGCGATCGCCAAAGGAGCTATGGCTTCGGGACTTTATTCAGTAGTAGTTTTAGATGAAATCAATCCCGTTCTCGATCTAGGGTTAATCCCAGTTGATCGCGTTGTTAAAGATTTAAAACATAAACCACCCCATCTGGAAGTCATCTGCACAGGGCGCGGCGCACCTCAAGCATTAATTGATATTGCTGACCTACACTCGGAAATGCGATCGCACGATGATGCCCATGCTGAGAAATATGATGTGACGGGAATTGAAATTTATACGGGTGCGGGTAAAGGTAAAAGTACTTCGGCTTTGGGAAGATCTCTAAAAGCGATCGGTACTGGCATCAGTCGCGATTTATCGCATCGCGTACTAATCATGCAGTGGCTCAAAGGTGGAGCAGGCTATACCGAAGATGCAGCGATCGCCGCCCTTAAACGTGGCTATCCCCATGTCATCGATCATCAGCGCTGTGGACGCGACGCGATCGTCTGGCGCGGTCAACAACAGGAAATGGACTGCATCGAAGCGCAACGCGGCTGGGAAATCGCTCAAGCAGCGATCGCTTCAGGACTTTATAAAACCATCATTTTGGATGAACTCAATCCTACTGTCGATCTGGATTTACTTCCTGTCGAGCCGATCTGCCAAGCCTTACTCAAGAAGTCTCGCGATACCGAAGTAATCATTACTGGAAGATGTCTGAATCAACCCGCCTATTTTGACCTCGCCTCCGTGCATTCAGAAATGGTATGCCATAAACATTACGCTGAGAAAGGAGTAGATCTCAAACGCGGCGTAGATTTTTGATCGTCATAAAGAAAAGGAGCGCAAAGCGCTCCTTTTCTTTATGATTTAGAACTCTCAATAGCTGTTACTGTTGGTTCGGGTTCTTCTTCTTCAGTTTCTGTGGGATTCAGGTAATACTGATCGTAATATCCATAGTGATATTCACTATCAGAAGTACCAATCATATTGATTAACAAACCAGAAACATTTGCCCTTGCTGACGATAAGACTTCTAAGGCACGTGAAATTCCACTTCTTGTAGAACGATTAATTGCAGCCACAAGAATGAATGTATCAACTTTAGAAGTTAAGCACTGAGCATCGGTTATACCAATCACTGGGGGCGTATCGACCAAGACATAGTCATACTCTTGTCGCCATTCTTGCAAAAGTGCTGTCATTTTGGCTGACTCTAGCAATAACATCGGATTGGGAGGAATGGAACCCGATGTCAAAACATGAAGGTTGCCCTTATCATCAGCTACCTGAATCAGATCTTGCCAAGGACTAGGGGTTGCTAACGCAGTAGATAAGCCAACTTTATTACTAAGTTTCGTCAATTTATGAACTGTTGGCTTCCGCATATCAGCGTCAACTAAAAGGACTTTATACCCCAAAGCCGCTAAAATTGTGGCGAGGTTGTAAGTCAATGTACTTTTACCCTCAGACGGTACTGATGAAGTGAAGGCAATCACCTTCATCATATTGTCTGTACCTAGATAACGTAAATTTAGAGCTAACGAACTCAAAGCCTCTTTAAATGCGTAGTAGCTACTAGTCGGCAAAATTCCATGACTTATCATTGCGCTTAAAGAAGCAACTTCAGTCATAGGAATCGATGCAAGTAAGGGAATATCAATAATTTCCCTAACCTCTTCCACCTCACGAATGCGTTGATCTAGTCGATTTAAGATTAGAGCGGATGATATCCCTAATACCAATCCGAAAAAAGCTCCAGCAATTAAACCTTTTTCAATATCAGGGGATGATGGTCTAGTAGGAATCAGGGGCGGCTCTAAAACTTTCCATGATGAAATCTCTTGCGCTTCAGAAATCCTTAATTCTTCTAATTTTTCGGTGAGCTTATTGTAAGTTGAAGTGTCTAGAGCCAATTGTCGCTGGATCTCTACATATCTTTGCTGAATCTGGGGAATTTTTGAAAAGGCGCTGGAAACCTCAGCCTGAGCATTTCTAATACTTTCTAATTGTGCTTGACTTACAGCAAGAGTTGTCTGTGCTTCAAATAACTGAGTTGCCAGATTTTGTTGGATGGTGCTATTGGGCTCATTGGTGAGATTAACATTACCACCTCTGACGCCAACTACTGACTGAGCGCGAGTCTCAAGGAGTTTATAGAGTTCATCGCGTCGATCCTTAAGCGCTTGAACATTAGGATGATCTTCTCGAAATCGAGTGCGTTCTAAGAAATAGCTAGTTTCAACATCTTGGAATTGTTTAACCAGAGATTGATAGGGAATGTCTTGTTGCAAAATCGCCCCACCGATCGCGGCATCTGGAGATTTGCCAACTTGACGACTAAGTGCTTTATATTGCTGTTGAACCTGAGCAATTTGAATTTGCAATTCCTGAGCCTTGACTTCTAAAGCCTCGCGCATTTTGTAAACCGACGCGGCATAGGTTTCAGGATCGACAATGTTATAAGTTTTACGGAATTGCGTAACTGCTAAAGCGGACTTATCAAGCTGCTGCTTAACTTGAGGAAGCTTATCTTGAATAAACTTAATAGCCGTACTAGATTTAGTGCGCCGATCGCTCAAACTATATTCGACGTAAGTTTGCGAAAGTGCGTTCAAAACTTCCCTAGCGCGTTTGGGGTCGCTGTCCGTATAAGTGAGGCGCAAAATCAGTGCATCTTTTTCAGGACGGATCTCTAACCCACCCATAATCGTTCCAGCATCGATTTCTTTATAGGTATTAGCTGAAGGCGATTGCCGCATCTTTGAAACTGCCACTTCGATTAAAGGGCGACTTCTAAGAATGCCAATTTCAGTGCCGAGGTTAATAAGTGAAGCGCTAGGTAACCCAGGAACTTGAATGTCAGATACGGCGATCGTGGAGTTGTTGATCAGCAGGGAGGCATTTGAGCGATACTGAGGCGTTCTGGAAAAAGTGTAATAAGCATTTCCAGCAAAAACTGTGACAGATACGGCTGCGACGACTATCCATCGTTTGCGTAAGACCCGAAAAAATTTGGCAAGTTTAAACGAATCATCGACGTACTTGCCTGTAGAGATAGCTTTAGGATATTCACTCATCGTTTTACTTTTACCTAATTTGCTTTAATCGTCACAGGCTTAACAGGTAATCTTTATATCAAAAACGAGAGAATATATCAAATTAAAGATTTGAATAATTATGAACTTTCGGAGTTGCTAACTATAATTAATAAGTAGTGAGCAAATTGTATCCCAAACCCATAGAATTTCTGCCCGAATGCCTGCAACAATCCCTACAATATATTCCACCTTGCTCTTAACAATCCTGTTATTTTTAGGGCTAATTTCTTTTTTACGTGGCTCGATTCGCGATCGGACAACAGATGCTCTTTTTTCTGTGGACAAGTTCACTGACGATCGCCTATTAATGCAAGTCCGCGATCATTTTAAACAGAGAACATATCGAGTAGTTGAGCTCGATCCAGAAAGGGATATCGCAATTTTGTCAGGTCAAGTCAAGCCAAGCCTCTTTTTGGCGATTTTCCTGTCAATATTAGCGGCAATAGGTTTGATATGTCTGGGACTAGTTTTAGGTATTTTAATTCCAGACTTAGACAATCTCTGGTTGTGGCTTACGTTTGTATCGCCGATCGCTGGTGTATTTTATTGGCGCGGTGTGCCCCGCGAACATCGAGTGAGTTTGCAACTTTTACCAGATTCTAAACTTAAAGTACGCGCCCACAAGGACGAAATTGCTGAATTGCAGAGAGCTTTAAATCTAGAAAAAATTGAAAGCTAAACGTGTGATTTAGAGCAGTAGCCAGTGTTAGGGCAAACCAAAAACCCAAAAGAGAGTTGCGGTGCGAAGCACCGCAACTCTCTTTTGGGTTTTATATCCTAACTGAAATGGCTATGGTTATATTAGTAAATCTCGTTATAAAACTGAAACCAGTCTTGTTATGATATTGACCGAAAGAGGAGAGGCAGCGCTTTGCGCCACCTCTCCTCTTTAATATCAAGAGGCGATCGCTAAATAACTAATTTGATGGGAGTAAGTAATGAAAACAATAAAATTAGTTTTGATTAAACATTGATTAATCGCATTACTGGGGCTTTACAAATAAAATTGCTGTTATTTTTTATAATAGGATTTAGATAGCTTTACAAAAATTTATTGGTACTTCATGACTACTGCTTTATCAAAGCCAAAACAAGAAACTGTTTCGGTAAATTCGACGAATTCACCTCAAATTAACGCTGCCAGCTTAGATAGCTTATCTCCGAATCAGCAACTATTACCTTTAACTGCGCTTGTTAATTCTCACGATCGCCTAGAAATTGGTGGTTGTGATGTCGTGGATTTAGTGCAGCAATATGGATCTCCACTTTATATTCTGGATGAAGTTAGTCTCAGAACAGCTTGCCAGCAATATCGTGATGCGTTTGCTAAGCATTACCAAGGACAATCACAGGTCTTATATGCATCTAAAGCTTGGAGTTGTCTTGCTGTTTGCGCGATCGTTGGCTCCGAAGGGCTAGGCATTGACGTAGTTTCAGCAGGAGAAATCCTGACAGCTCTGCGCGCAGGAGTTTCCCCAAGCCTGATTTATTTTCATGGAAATAATAAATCCTTAGAAGAACTTACCTATGCACTAGAGTCAGGTTGCACGGTTGTAGTTGACAACTGGCATGAGTTAAAAACTTTGGAAAGCCTTGCTCTTGAGCAGACATCTAAACCTCGCATTATGCTGCGTTTGACACCAGGAATTGAATGTCATACCCATGAATACATTCAAACTGGGCATATTGACAGTAAGTTTGGCTTCGATCCTAATGAAATCGATGCAGTATTTGCATTTCTATCAAAATCAAGCCTCAATTGCGTTGGCATCCACGCTCATATTGGTTCGCAGATTTTTGAATTGCAGCCTCACCAAGATATTGGTGGTGTGATGGTGCAGTGGTTCAAGCTTGCGGGCGAAAAGTATGGCTTGAAGTTTTCTGAGCTAAATATTGGCGGCGGTTTGGGAATTCGCTATGTTGAGTCTGACGATCCACCTAGTATTGAAGAATGGGTTAAAACTGTTAGTGCTGGTGTGACTGATGCCTTTGTTGCTGAAGGTTTAGCCCTGCCAAAATTACTTTGTGAACCTGGGCGATCGCTGATTGGTTCGACCTGCGTGACTGCCTATACAATTGGTGGTAGCAAAACTGTTCCTGATATTCGTACGTACATTACGGTTGATGGTGGTATGTCAGACAATCCTCGTCCAATCACCTATCAGTCCAAGTATCGTGCTGTAGTCGCTAATCACATGAGCGCTTCTTTGTCGCAAACTGTGACGATCGCGGGTAAACATTGCGAATCAGGTGATATTTTAATCAAAGATATTCAATTGCCTGTGACTAATCCAGGCGATATTTTAGTTGTATTTGGAACGGGCGCATACAATTACAGCATGGCATCTAATTACAATCGATTGCCCAAGGCGGCAGCTGTGGTTGTAGAAGGTGGCGAATCTAGTTTGATCGTCAAACGGGAAACTCGTGAGGATCTATTGCGTCAAGATTGTTTGCCTGAGAGACTACGCCAATAGTCAGGCAAGTAGTTGTTTTTTTAGTAGTGAATGAGAGGGCTATGAATGCAGTGGTTTGTCAATATCAACTCAGTTGCATTCATTATGAGGGCGATCGATATCCTTGCATTATTGGGGTTGATCTACCTCATGTTGTCTCTCAGCAACGATCGACGCACTCTATTGATGGTGCGCGGGATCATCTTTTTGCTAATCTCTAGTGTGATTAGCGATCGCCTAGGTTTACGATTGCTCAATTTTGTTCTTGATAAATTATTAATTGGCTCGGCTGTAGCAATGGCGGTAATTTTGCAGCCAGAGCTACGCCGATTTCTCGAACGCCTTGGACGCGGCGATTTGCTTTCCCTATTTCAAACCACAACTAGCCGGCGGGCAACCGTTGAGACTGACTCAGTAATTGAAGAGATTATTGAGGCGACGATCGAACTATCTCAAAATCGAACGGGCGCTCTGATGATTATTGAGACTGGCGAACCAATTGATGACCGTGATTTTTCTGTGCCAGGTGTCAAACTTAACGCTTTATTATCGAAAGAACTATTGCATACAATTTTTCAAACTTCGACGCTTCTGCATGATGGAGCGATCCTAATTCGTGAAGATCGCATTTTGGCGGCTGGAGTAATTTTACCGATTTCCGAACGAGCAGCCTCGCGAGAAATTGGGACACGGCACCGCGCGGCAATGGGAATTACGGATCGGGTTAGAAATTGTTTTTGTATTGTAGTTTCTGAAGAGACAGGTTCGATCGCGATCGCGGAAAATGGCATCTTAGATCGTCCAATTACCAGTAGTAGGTTACGGGAAATATTAGAAACTAAACTGGGTAATTATCGTCCGACTCCTTTAGGAAGAACAGTACCAAGGTTTAACTGGCTCTGGTCGGGTTTAAATCTCAAAAATATGGTAAGTCGAAAATCCTCAGAAAAGAAATGACTGCTAAGCTATTACAAACTTTGCCAACAGACCTAGATCGACATCGCTTGCCTAAACACGTCGCCGTAATTATGGACGGTAATGGACGTTGGGCAAAGCAAAAGGGAATGCCAAGAATTGCTGGACATCGGCAGGGTGTAGATGCCCTCAAAGACTTATTGCGTTGCTGCAAAGATTGGGGAATTGCCGCGCTCACTGTTTACGCTTTTTCAACTGAAAATTGGAGTCGTCCAGCCCAAGAAGTTGATTTTTTGATGGTTCTGTTTGAGAGGATGTTGCGCCGCGAATTGGAGGAAATGTGTCGCGAAGGAGTTCGCATTTCTTTCGTTGGCGATCTTGACTCTCTATCTAAGTCCTTACGATCGGAAATCGAGCGATCGCAAGCTGCCACGGCGAACAATCAAGCAATTCACTTTACAGTTGCGATTAACTATGGCAGTCGCCGCGAAATTGTAAGAGTCTGTCGTCAAATTGCAGAAGCCGCTCAATCTGGAGAAATTAAGCCTGAAAATATTGATGAAAATCTGTTTGAACAGCATCTCTATACCGCAGGAACCCATAACCCCGATCTGCTAATTCGCACTAGTGGCGAAATGCGCTTGAGTAATTTTTTACTGTGGCAAATGGCATATACAGAAATGTATTTCACGCATACGCTCTGGCCAGATTTCAATCGCAGTGAATTTCATCTAGCGTTGATTGATTATCAAGAACGCGATCGCCGCTTTGGCAAGGTATAAAAAAAGGCGCTTTGCGCCTTTTTTTACAGCCAATGTTTAGGATAAGTGCGCTCTTCTGCCAGATTATTAAAAATAACTGCACAAACCACCAAAATAATTGAGCCTTCTAAAGTTGGAGTGACCAGAAATTGCCAATTAGGTTTGGTCATCATTACTACGAGGGCAACTGCTCCCGATGGCGGATGTAATGTGTGAGTAAGTTGCATGGTAGCAATTACTGTGGCTACGGCTAATCCCATAGTCCAAGGTGAAGAACCAAAAGTATTGAGAATCGTCAAGGCGATGACCGCCGCTAAAATATTTCCCCCGACAACATTACGCGGCTGAGCAAAAGGGCTATCGGGGATACCAAAGATCAAAACGCTGGTAGCGCCGAAGGGAGCCATAATCAAAGGCGAGTTAGTGATTGTAGTTAGATAGGCAGTGATACCGATCGCGCAACAACTACCAAACCAACTCCAAAAAACATGTTTGTGATGAGGTCTTGCAATTGGACAGGTTAGGGGACAAGCTTTCCATCTGCCAAAGAGTTTAAACCAGTAGTTTTGCAATTTCGATCGCGCTTTTCGGAAATCCAACATGAATAAAAAATTAGGAGTAGAATGTCAAAAGCCTATGACATTTTACTCCTAACGATGAGAGTTTGGTGTTTGAAATGTATCTAAATTTACAGATATTATAACCCTTGCTGTTTGCGAATCCCTAAAACAGGAAGCTTCTCTTCCTGTTTTTAATAATGATTGCCAATTTTGCGGTGGTGGGCAGCGGTAAGCGCTTCGGGTTTAGAAACTCGTCCTTCTTCAGCGATCGCATAGATCACCCAATGATCGCTACATTCCATCCGACTAAGCACTTCACATTCCATAAAGGCAAGAGCATCAGTGAGAATTGGTGCGCCATATTTTGAGATTTGAGTCTTTACGCCTTCAAAGCGATCTGCCCCTGGTGCAAATCGTTTGAGAAAATGCTGCATCAATTTCGAGTAATTGCCATCTTCGAGTACGTTCAAGACAAAGCGATCTCCCACTTGCATAAATGATTCGATTGCTCGATCCTTAGCTACAGCAACCGTAAAACCGAGGGGCTTAAAACTCGCTTGAGCAACCCAAGAAGCTAACATTGCACTGCGTGCGCCACCTTTAGCGGCTGAGATGATATACAAACCACCTGCTAAACGTCCTAGCGCCTTATCGAGATCGGCATCGATCGCTTTTAGTTGTTTGATGTTTTGCTTGCGAGTCAGCAACTGCCCCAAGTCAGTACCCGCCTCATCACAGGTTTGATAAGTTGCTTCGTTAGGATTTTCGCGTACCTTGATAGCAGGAAAAGCCGTGACCACACCCAGATCCTTAAACCTGTTATTGAGCAAATCAATCGATGAGTCTTGATCGCCGTGAGGCTCGTACAAGCCAATTACTTGCTTTTCGCTAGCCGCCGCCAGAATTGCGCCGATCGCCGTTTCCACATGACTATTTGATGCTGGTGGTGTGCAAACAACTAAACCTGACGCATGGGCGACTAATTCACGTAATTCCTGTAGGTCGATCGCTTTGAGATCTGCCATTTCTATAGCAACACCAGTTTTAGCAATCCCACGGGCGATCGCTTGTGATAGGCGATCGCAATAGCCATAGTCGGACACATAGCAAACTACGACATTAGTTTCGCCCTTAGTTTGCTCTTGGCTCCATCGGCGGTAATTTTCGGTTAGTTCTTTGACGTTATAGCGCAACAAGGGACCATGTCCATTGGCGACAATTTCAGCCTGTGGTAAGTCGTCCATCCGCTTCATTGCCGATATTACCGATCGAGCATTGGGAGCCATCAGGCATTCGTAGTAAAAGCGATAGTCGGGTGTAATTCTCTTTAAATCTTCATCGTATGTGGCATCACTGCAATAATGCATTCCAAAAATATCGCAGGTATATAAGATCGATGTGCCAAGGTCAAAAGTCATCATCGTGTCTGGCCAGTGTAGATTCGGCGCATTCACAAACTGCAAAATATGACCATTGCCCAAGTCAACTCGATCGCCATTTTTGACAACTTGTTGCTTAAAAGGTCGATTGATTAGCTCGCCGAGAAATTGCAGTGCTACTTTTGTTGCCACCACCGTGACATTGGGGGCTAATTCTAATATTTCCTTTACTAAGCCGCTATGGTCTGGCTCCGTATGGCTAATTACTAAATAATCAATCTGCGCGGGATCGATCTGCTCTTTGAGTGTCTTGAGATATAGTTCGCGGAACTTGGCGTGGGATGTATCGACTAGCGCTAGTTTTTCGCCGCGAATAATATAGGAGTTATAGGTTGTACCGTTTTGTAGTCCAAACTCGATATCAAAGCGATCTCGATCCCAATCCAGCGATCGGATTGTTGTGGTGTCCGCCGCAATTTCGGCAACTTGGATGGTTAGTCGGCGCTCAGATACTTTCTCCGCCACTTTTTTAGTAGAAGGAATCTCAATAGCAGCTACCACAATTTTGTCTCCCTATCTCATTTTCATCTCTCTCCAGTTTAATGCTTACTTTTCGACAAGTCCAATTGAATGTACTAATTGATACTATAAGTAGCTAACCAAGACCTAAAAATTAGGTGCAGCTAAAACATCGCCACCTAATTTCTGGGTTATAACCTCAATCCCTCACTATGTCAGATCTTTACGTTTCATGGGACGAATATCACGCCAGCATCGAGAAATTGGCAGCCCAAATCTATCAGTCCCAGTGGGAATTTGATCAAATTCTCTGTCTTGCAAGGGGAGGATTACGAATTGGCGATGTGCTTTCACGGATTTACGACAAACCCCTTGCGATACTCTCAACTTCTTCCTATGGCGGGAAAGATTTTCAGGAGCGGGGAAACTTGACGATCGCTAGTAATATCACGATGACTACGGCGACACTGGGCAAAAGGATTTTGCTAGTTGACGATTTAGTCGATTCGGGGGTGACTCTGGCGCGGATTCTCGAATGGCTAACTCAACATGATGAACATGAAATTACGGAAGTGCGATCGGCGGTTTTGTGGTTTAAGGCTTGTTCGGTGGCTAAGCCCGATTATTATGTGGACTTCTTAGCAGACAATCCTTGGATTCATCAGCCCTTTGAGAAATATGAAAAGCTAAATCCTAGCGAACTATAGCGTTTTTCAAGTAAGCGAGGTACGGGGCTTCGGTTCCGCTCAGCCAACGGTCGTCTAAGCTGGCTGAGCGGAACCGAAGCCTCTCTCATAGAAGTCATTGACATTGACAGAGACAGGGCGATCGCTTAATCAAAATCCCGACTATGACAAATTGGGTAAGTCCACTTTTAGGGATTCGCTTTGATTGGGTAAAAGGAGAAGAGTTAGTCCTATTGCGTCCTGATGGGCAAAGATTTCTTTCGTCAGTGGAGTTAGATCGCCGTCTCCAAATAGCTGAGCAAAGGGCAAATCGCCTAGCCGATCGCTTGCGCGCTATAGGTATCAATCCTGATAGCGAATGAGAACTGTAGGAGCTTTGCATTTGCGCCACAATATCCGAACTCCTCACAAAAAATCTCTGTACGCAAATGCAAAGCCCTCTTCGCTCCCATAGATAAATTGTATCTGCGTTATGTGGTGTTTATAGATTGTGGTGGAATGCGTGAATAGTGGTGGGAATGCTGCGCCCTAGGATAATATTTCTAAAATTGGGATAAAAATATACAATTGTCAGGCAGTCGCAACGGTGATGTTATGGCTTCGCGGTTTTATTCGTTGATGTTTGTGGCTCTGACTGGAATTTTGGGCATAGTGTCGCCGCCTGATTTGGCTTTGATGACGGCGCAAGCGCAAACGACACAAGACAGTACAGCAGAGGCAGATCGGCTGATTGATCAAGGGAATCAGCAATATAGCATTAGCCAGTTTGTTGTCGCATTGCAGTCATATCAACAAGCCTTGATTATCTATAGGGAAATCAAAGATCGTCGCGGCGAGGTAAATGCGTTGAGAAATCTGGGAAACGCAAACTATGCCCTCGACAAATATGACAAAGATATCGAGTTCCAAATGCAAAGCTTAGCGATTGCCCAAGAAATCAAAGACCGTTTCGGTGAGGCAAAAGCACTGGGAAATCTTGGAATCGCTTACTATGCCCTCGGCAAATATGACAAAGCGATGGAGTTCCAAATGCAAAGCTTAGAAATCGCGCGGGAAATCAAAGATCGTCTCGGTGAAGAACAGTCACTAGGAAGTTTGGGAAATGCCTATTATGTTCTAGGTAAATATGACAATGCGATTGACTATTATCTAAAAGTGTTAGAAATCGCGCGGGAAATTAAAGATCGTCTCGGTGAAGGAAATGCACTGGGAAACTTAGGTCTTGCTTATAATTCTTTAGGCAAATACGGCAAAGCCATTGAGCATTATCTACAAAGATTAGCAATTACTAAAGAAATCAAAGATTACTACGGTGAGGCATGGTCACTTAGAAGTCTGGGTATCACTTACTCTGATCTCGGCAAATATGGTAAAGCGATTGAGTTCCAACTCAAAAGCTTAGCGATCTCCCAAGAAATCAAAGATCGCAGTGGTGAAGGAAATTCGCTAGGAAACCTAGCTATTGCTTACGATTCTCTCGGTAAATATGACAAATCGATTGAGTTCCAACTGCAAAGCTTAGAAATCTCACGGGAAATCAAGGATCGTCGCGGCGAGGCGAATTCTTTGAGACATCTGGGAAACTCTTACTATTCTCTCGGCAAATATGATAAATCGATTGAGTTCCAACTCAAAAGCTTAGCGATTTCAAGAGAAATCAGAGATCTCAGTGGTGAAATGTATGGTCTTAATAATTTAGGTGATGCATATGGTGAGATAGATCGAGATCGAGAAGCGATGATTTCATATCAGCAAGCATTAACTATTGCTATAGATATAGATGATCGCAATTTAGAAGGCTATGCTTTCGCAAATCTAGGAGAAGTATTATCCAAAGCCAAACGCCCCGAACTGGCGATTCTCTTTTACAAACAATCGATAAACGTCCGCGAAGCGATCCGCAAAGACATCCGCAAACTCGATAAAGACATCCAAAAATCCTATTTATCCACAGTCGAATATACCTATCGCAACCTTGCCGATCTACTGATCAAGCAAGACCGAGTAATTGAAGCATTACAAATCCTTGACCTGCTCAAAGTCCAAGAACTCGAAGACTATCTCAAAAACATCAAAGGCAGCAACAGATCCGCTCAAGGTGTCCTACTTTTAGCACCAGAGAAAGCGCTTAGCGATAAGCTGTTAGGGATAAGCTTTGACAATAGCAAGGAAATCAATAGCCAACTTGCCACTCAGATTCAGCTAATTCCCAAATCAGAAATTAACAAAGTCCCTGAATACCTGCAAAAAATTCCACAGGGAAGCGTGCTTATTTATCCATTAATTCTTAGCGACAGACTAGAAATCATCCTCTTTTCACCAAATACTTTACCAATTCATCGCACCGTTAAAATCTCCAAAGACAAACTCGAATCCTTAATTGTTGAATACAGAGTAGAACTCCGTGATTCTACCTCAGAAGATATTAAAGAATCCTCTAAAGCACTCTATGATGTTCTGCTTAAACCCATTGAAACTGAACTTGTTACTGCTAAAGCCGATGCAATCCTCTATGCTCCTGATGGCATATTACGCTATGTCCCCCTTGCCGCCCTCTATGACGGCAAACAATGGCTAATCGAAAAATATCGAATTAGCAATCTAATTTCCTATAGTCTTTTTGACTTCTCAATTAAGCCCAAATCTAAACCCAATATCCTCGCGGGAGCATTTGGTGGCAAAGCAGGGGAGAAAAAGTATGGACAATTTGGGTTACCCGCCACGCTTACAGAAGTACAGGCGATCGCTAATTCATTCCAAAACTCAGTTACCTTAATCGAAGAAGGGTTTAGTCGCCAAGCTGTAGAATCCCAATTTAAAGATCACAATATTCTCCATCTTGCTACTCATGCTGAGTTTAATAATGGTGTACCTGACAAATCCTTCATCATTTTTGGTAATGGTGACAAAATCCGTTTGAATGAAATCAGTGATTGGCAAATTCCTAATGTGGACTTGATCGTTCTTAGTGCTTGTCAGACAGGCACAGGCACACTCGGAAATGGGGTAGAGATTTTAGGTTTTGGCTATCAAGTTCAGAAAGCAGGTGCTAAAAATGCGATCGCCTCACTCTGGAAGGTTAATGATGTTGGCACAGGAGCGCTCATGGCAGCATTTTACAGTGAACTTCAAAAAGGCGATGTCACTGCGGCGGAAGCATTACGCAGAGCACAAATTTCTTTGATTAAATCAGGTAATTATAAACATCCTTATTTCTGGTCGGCTTTTTTTGCGATCGGTAATGGCTTTTAGATTGTCTTCAGTATTTTTCTAATCATAATTACGAGGGGTATAAACTCTTAAGCGATCGCCTATTTTCAAAGTCCTAGTCTTACTAGAGCCAATAATAATAACCGTTTGCATATCCGCAAGGTCGGGAGATAATTCCGCAAGAGTAATCACTCGTACATTTTCGCCTTTACGACCCATTTTGTGACCTAAAACTACGGGTGTATCAGGCGATCGCCACTTTAACAAAATCTCTTTAGCGGCTGGGAGTTGCCATTTGCGCTGTGTGGAAATGGGGTTATAAATCGCGATTACAAAATCAGCTTGAGCGACAGCAGCCAACCTTTGCTCGATAATTTCCCAAGGTTTGAGAATATCTGAGAGCGAAATTGTGCAGAAATCATGTCCAATCGGTGCGCCGATCGCAGCAGCAGCAGCTTGGACTGCGGAAATGCCAGGAGCAACGTGAATATCGATATCGTTCCATTTAGGATTATCTCGATCTAAAACTTCAAAGACTGCGGAAGCCATGCCATAGATACCAGCATCACCCGATGAAACGATCGCTACGGATTTACCACCCATCGCTAGTTCCAAAGCGTGACGAGCGCGATCGAGTTCCACTCGATTATCAGAAGCATGGACGATCTTTCCCTTTGTAAATTCTTTTACTAGGTTCACATAGGTTTTGTAACCGACAAAATCTGTAGCATCTTCCAAAATTGCTTTGACTTCAGGAGACATCCACTTAGACGCTCCTGGTCCTGTACCGATAATCGAGACTTTGCCAATGTTATTTAGATTTGAGCTAGAAATCGCTTGATAGACAAGATAATTGGAACTTAGTTTAGAGGCGATCGCCTCTGGTTCTAATTCACTAGATACAACTTCAATCCTATGACTTGCATCATCAGCAAAGGGAAGATTACTATCGCTCAACCAACCTGCCTCATCAAGTGCATCACCGATGAGTTTGACGGTTGCTCCAGCCAATAAGTCTGCTAAGAAAGTCTTTGCTTGTTCGTCATCATTGAGCAATCGATAGCCAGAGGGAGGCGCTAAGAGCGAAGTCTGAAACCGTAGCTCTCCTGTGGTGGTAATTGCAGGTCGGATTTGGAGTGCTTTGCTAATTGACCAAGCGATCTCATTAGCTCCATTCAATCCACCTAATAGGGGAACAACAGCACTACCATCTTCAGCGATCGCAATTACGGGTGGTTCGGCACGTTTATCTGAAAGTAAAGGTGCTAGCGATCGGATTAAGATTCCTGCGGCGCAGATACCAATAATCGGGTGACCTTGGCTAAATAAATCGCTGATAGTTTCGCTGAATTTATCGTATTGGCGATCGGCGGTTTGGGTGCGCGATGCTAATCCATAAATCGTGGCATTGGGAATTACCGTTTGGATTTGTCGAGCGATCGCAATACTCTTTTCTCCTAAGATAATGATGGCAGGTGGTTTCATGAGATACACTACTGCGGATCAGTTTGACTGGGAATCATCACAATCGCCCAATAGGGAACATTATCGGGATCGACTTCAGCGATGGGCTTAATTACTTGATTTGGTAAAGTTGCTCTTTCGATATACAAGGCGCGTTCAAAGAGATTCAATTCTTCTAAAACAGCCTTTAGTTTGGCGAAGTGTCTACCGAGTTTAATAATTACGGCGGCATCGGCAACCGCTAGGCGATCGCGCAAAATATCAGCTTCCAAAGTTGCAGGCATAATGCTCAAGACATCATTACGGAAAGTCAGAGGCGCACCCAGCATCGCCGCGCTGGCAAAGGTGGAAGATATTCCAGGGATGACTTCCGTATGAAAGCGATCGGACAAACGCTTGAAAATATACATAAATGAGCCGTACAGCATCGGATCGCCTTCGCAAAGCACGGCAACATCTCGACCTGCCTCTAAATGTTCGGCGATCTTTTCAGCGCCAATATCGTAATAGGGTTGCGATGAACGTTCCACGCTAAAGGGAAGTGGCATCGGCACTTCGATCTGTTCGGGACGGATAAAATCAGCGACGATCGCCCTAGCAAAGACCTTACCATTTTCCATCGTCGGGTAAGCAATCACAGGCACCGAGGTTAAAATACGATGCGCCTTGATCGTCAATAGCTCTGGATCGCCTGGTCCAATGCCCAGTCCATATAAATTTCCTTTTCTGACTTCATTCTCAACTGGTTCAACTGGGTTCATAGCTCATTCTCCATCGCTAAGGCATTCAAGGCGGCGGCGCACATCGCGCTTCCCCCACGCCGACCGTGAATGGTCAAAAAGGGGACACCACGACTATTTTCCGCTAATGCTGCTTTTGACTCGATCGCACCGACAAAACCAACAGGAAATCCTAGTATAACGGCTGGTTTGAGCAAACCTTGATCAAGTAATTCTAAAAGCCGAAATAGCGCCGTGGGCGCGTTACCGATCGCTACAATCGATCCCGCAATATGCGATCGCCAAAGTTCCATTGCCGCCGCCGATCGCGTATTGCCGATTTGTTTAGCTAGGTCGGGAACTTCAGGTTCATTGAGGGTGCAAATTACAGCATTATTCGCTGGTAAGCGCTTACGAGTGACACCATTCGCAACCATCTGCGCGTCACAGAGAATATTCGCGCCATTTCTTAATGCTTCTCTACCGATTTTAACTACATCTTCAGAATAGGCGAGATCGTTAACAATATCGGTCATCCCACAGGAATGAATGAGGCGCACCGCAACCACTTCTAAATCCTGTGGCAAGATCGCTAAGTTTGCCTCAGCGCGAATCGTAGCAAAGGATTTGCGATAGATTTCATTGCCATCACGAATGTAATCAAGCATGGTCGATCGCTTCCCTTAATTCTTGCAAATTGCATTGATTCACAAATTCACGAAAACTCTGTTCGGGATTTTGGCGTTGGTTTTGATAGATATTTAGCAAGCGTTCCATTAATTGAGGTAACTCATGTGCAGTATATTCCGCATAAAGTTCTCTTCCAAAATCAACTTCACCATCACCAACATAAATTTTGTAAGTTTCTGATGCTTGTCCCACTATCGCAATATCGCTTGCATGGTGCTGAGCGCAGGATTTATCACAACCTGAAAAATGCAAATTAATCGGATAATCTAGTTGAATGCATTTTTCTAAGTATGAGGCGATCGCTTTTGCATCGGCTTGCGTATCTGTCAATGCTGACTTACATCCTTTATAACCAGAACAAGCAGCGATCGCCGCATAGGGATGATGAGCCGAAATATGCAATCCTAAATTTAAGATTTCCTGCGTTACCTGCTCAAGATCCGCCTCCGCAATATCCGTAATCAGCAAATTTTGCCAAGGGGTTAACCGCAAAGCCCCACCACCATATTGTTTAGCAAGACTTGCTAATCCTGCGAGTTGCTGCGAAGTTAATCTTCCCAATGGAACAACCACACCAATATAGAAAAGCCCTGATTGTTTTTGAGGATGAATACCTATGTGTTGAAAAGACGCTCTCTCTAAGCGGGAACTTATTGCTTCGTTTAGAGATGTGATCCCCCTGCCTTCGGCATCCCCCTTAAAAAGGGAGACTTTGTTTTTATTGTTATTGTTTAAATCATCCAAAGCCCCCCTTTCTAAGGGGGGTAGGGGGGATCTTAGTTTCTCTTTAACTAAGGCAAGATACTTTTCAACACCCCAATCATGTAGTAATTCTCTTAATCTCGGAGGACGCGATCGCGAATGGGTTTTCTGCTCTAGCTTTTGCTGCGTATATTGTCGATAAACTTCTGTTAGCGCTGCAAGAACTTCTAAGACTTGGGTTTGAGGAATTAACACCCCAACTGGTACTGGCGAATCGCCGCGATCGCCTAATCCTAAATGCAAATCAAAATAAATCTCGCCATTAATTTCAGTAGCTACTAAACAAATATCATTGGGGCGATCGGTAACTCTAATCGTTTCACCACCATCAAAGCAAATACTGAATTTATTAGAAAGAATCACTAATTCAGGATGCTGTAATAGATAGAAATTCCATGCCTTAACCAATGGAATTGTGTTGATTTTGGCGTGGGCATCAATCCCTGCGCTGGGACTAGCCATCATATTCCTCAAACCGTCCATACTTTCGGCACTAGAGGCTAAGCCATAATCCTGAAAATCTAGCAGCACTTCTTCAGGCAAAGCTCGATCGGTGCGGATTTGCAGATTCGCCCGATTGGTAATTTGGATTTCGCCATTACCAAATTGATTAACGACCTGTAGAAGAACTTCGCATTGTGTGGAGGTAATTAATCCCGCAGGTAAACGGATACGAGAAAGAATGCCGTCTTGGGCTGTGGCGGCATTAAAGAGACTGGGACAAATAGCTGTAGTAGATTGCAATTGAGAAAATTCCAAAAAATTGATCGCATTGTAAAGGCGCAACGCGCCTTCACAATGTCTATAAACTTAGCGCCGCTTCAATTTGCGATCGCTCTAACCCTTGACCGATAAATACCAAGCGCGTTTGGCGAGTTTCACCACTAGCCCACAGGCGATCGTAAGATGTTTCGAGGCGATCGCCTACGCCTTGTAACACCATTCGCATTGGCTTGTTGGGTACATTCACAAAGCCCTTAATCCGATAGATTTCTTGATCGGCGATCGCTTGTTTCAGCGATGTGAGTAGCTGAGCAGGCTCAAAGCTTTGCTCGGTCACAATATTAATCGAATTAATATCATCATCATGCTCGTGTTCTTCTTCATGATCGTGATGGCTTGGACGCGAATCTAAATTATCCTCAACCGCCGCATTAAAGCCCAAAAGAATATCTGAGCTGATTTTGCCTTCATCACAAGCAATAACCTTAACACCCTCGCGCAATTCTTGCTTAAGCCATGAATGGACTTTGTTTTGAGCGTCAGCATCGACCAAATCAGTTTTAGTTAATAAAACCAAATCTGCACAGGCTAACTGATCTTCAAATAGTTCTTCAATCGGAGTCTCATGATCGAGATTGGGATCTTCCTGACGCTGAGCATTTAAAGCATCAAGATCGCCTACCAATTTACCGCTAGCAACTGCGTCGCAATCAACAACAGCAATCACACCATCAACTGTCGCACCGTTGCGAATTTCTTGCCAACGGAAGGCTTGGATTAAGGGTTTGGGTAATGCTAAACCAGAGGTTTCGATGAGAATGCAATCAATGCGATCTCGCCTTTTCAGAAGTTCCTGCATTGTCGGCAAAAATTCCTCTTGCACTGTGCAGCAAAGACAACCATTGGTTAATTCCACGATATTCGGCGTGATTTCTTTACCATCTTCATCGCACACGCGACAAGAACGCAGCAAATCGCCATCAATGCCGATCTCGCCGAATTCATTTACTAGTACGGCAATGCGCTTGCCTTGATTATTTTGTAACTGTTGGCGAATGAGCGTAGTTTTACCACTGCCCAAAAAGCCAGTAATCACAGTTACAGGTATTTTCGCTGCCATAATTTTCTCTAAAATTTTTTAAAAGCCCATATCGTAGAAATCGCGAAGTAGAGGCAATTCATGAATTGCCCCTACTTCGCAAAACAATCTAACCCTTAGGCACTGGGAGAATCAAAGAAGAAAGATTAGAGGCGAAAAATGCAGCACCAATACCACAGATTACTAAACCTGCTGACTTGAGGTTAGGCGATACTTGAGAAAAATCACCCTTGAGGACTTTCTGACCGACAAAGAAAGCAACACTCGAAATCACTAACTGGATCGTGGTAAAGCCAACTAAATAAGCAACTAAAGCGGTAGTTTGTGCGCCAAAGATCGCTTCACCGTAGGCATAACCATGAAATAGTCCTGCTACTGCCGACAGAGCAACCATGACTAATACGTTGGGGCTGTTCTTTGCTGCCAACAAAATCCCAAATAGCAAAATTGAGCCTGAAACAATAAGTTCAACCACTGGGAGCGATACGCCTAGCAAGTGAATTCCCGTGCCGAGCATTGCCGACAAAACGAAGGACAAGGGGATGAAAATACCTTGGGGCTTAAGCGCTGCAAATAAACCAACGGTAACGATAAAGGCAAGGTGATCGACACCGATCACGGGGTGCGCCAAACCTGACAGAAAGCCTTCAAAAAAGTTGCTTGGTGTTTTGCCACCCATTGCGTGGTGTGCTGATGCGGGGCTAGCAAAGACTAAAAAGCTAAATGCAAAAGCGATCGCTAATGCTTTAGATTGAATTGAAGCGAAAATTTTAGACAAATTCATACTCTGTAACTCGCAGATATGGACAAATTAAACTAGTTCTAGCGGGCATCCTGACTTTAAGCACTTAAATTTATTTTTCTTTAAAGGCTCTTACAGTTGCGTTACAGCGTTGGACTTTCACCAAACTTTCCCCATTTGCATTTTGTGTCTTTGAAAAGAATTTTGAGCTTAGAAGCTTAGAACCAAGTCATAGAAACAATTACATTTGTTAACGGCTGTTCCCCGTTAAAACTAGAACAGTCTTTGACTTTACAATAATTTGACTGCCTTGAGAAAAAATACTTAATAGATTTACAAATTGTGCCGATGACCAGTGAAAAATGGCTAAAGATTATTGGTATTGGTGAAGATGGTTTAGTGGGGCTAAGTACCGCTGCGCGATCGCTAATTGATCATACCGAAATATTAGTAGGGGGCGATCGCCATTTAGCAATGTTGCCAGAATTGCCAGAAGATCGACGATCGCGCATAGTTTGGAAATCGCCTATTGAGTCAACCATCCAGCAAATTATTAATTTGCGCGGTAAGTCTGTCTGTGTCCTAGCCAGTGGCGATCCCCTTTGGTTTGGAATTGGCACAACTTTATTAAAGAGAATTCCTATTGAGGAAATTGCAATTATTCCCTCATCTTCTACTTTTAGCTTGATTTGTGCGCGATTAGGATGGTCATTGAATGAAGTGGAAACCCTGAGCCTATGCGGTCGTCCTGCTTCGCTTTTACAGTCTTATATCTATCCAAATGCTAAACTACTAATTCTGAGTTCAGGAAAAGAAACGCCGCAGATTGTGGCAAAGATTTTATGCGATCGCCATTTCAGCAATAGCAAAATTACGGTCTTAGAACATCTCAACGGAACTAAAGAACGTATTATTTCTACTGTAGCTAATCAATATCAAAGCGTTCCTGAATTTGCCGATCTTAATGCGATCGCTGTGGAATGTATTCCCAATCCTGAAGCAACAATTCACTCACGAATGGTAGGACTTCCCGATGATGCTTTTTGTCATGATGGACAATTAACTAAACGCGAAGTTAGAGCGATTACTCTCTCTACCCTTGCACCCTATGCTGGTGAATTACTTTGGGATGTGGGGGCTGGTTGCGGTTCCATTGGCATTGAATGGATGCGAACTCATCCTCGGTGTCAAGCGATCGCCATCGAAAAGTTCCGCACCCATTTCATCGCTGAAAATGCGATCGCCCTTGGTACTCCCAATCTAAAAATCATCGAAGGCAAAGCCCCTGAAGTTCTGCAAGGTTTACCCACGCCTGACGCGATTTTTATTGGTGGTGGTGCGACTGTCCCAGATTTATTTGAGACTTGCTGGGAAAATTTGCGATCGCAGGGGCGATTAGTAGCTAACGTCGTCACCCTAGAAGGAGAGCAAAAATTATTTCAATGGCAGCAAAAATATGGCGGTACGCTTACGCAAATCTCGATCAGTCGTGCCGAGGCGATCGGTTCTTTTCTAGGCTGGAAACCAATGCGACCTGTTACGCAATGGCAAGTAATAAAACCATTTTAAAAATGTTGCTTCGCTACACTTTTAAAATGGTTTTTATCGGGAGTTTAACCAAGCGATCGCCTCTTCAATGCTTGACACCTTTTCGCCTTCAGGCATCGCAGGACGTTGCACCATCACAATGGGAATTCCTAATTCTCGTGCGGCGATAATCTTGGCATAGGTGGCATCACCACCGCTATTTTTACTCACGATCGCCTCAATCTGAAATTCGCGCAGTAGTTCCCGTTCCTGTTCTAAGTTAAATGGCCCCCGATCTAGCAAGACCTTGCTATTAGGAAGTTCGATGTCAGGTGGATCGATGGAGCGCATTAAATACCAAGTATCTGGGTAGGTTTGCGATCGCTGCAAAAATGGTTCTAGTTGCTGTCTACCCGATGTAATAAATACACGATTTATAGATTCAGAAATTGCTTGAGCAGCAGCTTCTACAGTTTCTACTTCGATCCAATTGTCACCAGAGAGCTTTTCCCATTGTGGACGGACGAGCATGAGGTGAGGGATTTGGGCAGTCTGAGAAGCGATCGCGCCGTTCATCGTAATTTGTCCCGCGCAAGGATGGGTGGCATCGATTAAGAAATCAATAGCATTTTCTTGTAAATATCTCGCTAATCCTTCTGCGCCACCAAATCCACCAATGCGAACCTGTCCAACTAGGGCGGATGGCTTTTTGGTGCGCCCAGCGAGGGAGCTAATTACTTCTATTTCAGGGATGCTGGCAAGTTTGGTGGCAAGTTTCACAGCATCACCAGTGCCGCCTAAAATAAGAACTTTTTTCATGACTAAAAATATTGGAAAATTTACCTATGCTGTTTATTATGAAGGATAAAGTTTCTGCAATATTAAAGCTTGCCTGATCATTAGACGCTTTGGCTCATTGAGCTTCAATAAAAATATCGTGGTTCTTGCAATAGTGGTTTTCCCTAAAATATTGCCTTGATCAATTTGAAAATGTTCATTCCATTTGTGCAATCGAGGGTTAAATAGAACTGTAATTTGTTTGGTAATTGGATCGATACTGGTTAAATCTGAGCCTTTATATCGATTACATGGCAGGCAAGCCAGCACTAAATTTTCTTCTGTCGATAAGCCACCATGCTTGACTGCTGTCGCGTGGTCTACTTCATGGCTATAAATGGAGAAATCTTGATGGATTAGGCAGTATTCGCATTTCCCACCTGCGCGATCAGTTACTAATTGTCTAAGCTGACTGGAAATGTAGGAGGTCATGCTGAATGCGAAATACTGGAGTTTTTAGTTTGTATTGCGGTGTAGGATCGAATTTTTAGCATGGTCATTAAAACATCAAGCTGTTCGTAGAGATTAAGTTCAGCTATTTCAGAGGGTAGCAGATTTGAATCTCGGTTCTTTTGTAGAAGTTTCTGTAGGCGAGTTTGCGATCGCTCGGAAACTTTAAAGTTAGCAATCTGTTCGGATGTGGGACGATTTACTAAAAAGTCAAGAATTTCTAGATAGGTTGGGAAGTCTGTAGGTAAAGGATTACTAACTAATTCGGTGCTAGATGTAGATTCGTTGAGGAGTGAGGTGTTAATTAGACGCGCAAAGATTTCTGAGATTTGATTTTGATATGGGGCTAGCCTTTGGGCTAATTCGTCTGGAATGTCAATGGTTAGCTGTGCCATTTGTTTAGAGTGTTTTGGGTTGCAATTGTTACATTATAGGCAAATGTTTGGATGGGGCGATCGCCTAAATCCACCATCACGAATTAGCAAGGTGATCGCCTCAAAGTAACCAAAGATCGTAAATTTATCTCTACTAATGCTGATATCAGCCGTGAATTAAGCTAATGTAGATACAATATAGATACATTGACGGTGATTTTTATGACTGCCGCGATCGCTAAGTGGGGTAATAGTTTAGCAGTACGCATTCCTCAAGCTATAGCTGAACAGGTGCAAATTCAAGCAGGAAGCGAAATCAGTATTGATATTATTGATGGCAAGATTGTTTTGACACCTCATCGGCGTAAAAAATATACTCTAGATGAATTACTTGATGAGATGACCTCCGAGCATCTCCATACAGAAATTTCTACGGGTGTTTCTGTTGGTAATGAAGCATGGTAAAGCCATACATTCCAGATCGTGGTGATATTGTTTGGCTAGATTTCGATCCACAGGCTGGGCATGAACAATCTGGTCATCGTCCTGCTTTTGTAATTTCGCCGATCGCCTATAACCAAAGGTCAAATTTAGCTCTGCTTTGTCCGATTACTTCTAAAACTAAGGGATGGAAGTTTGAGGTTCTACTCACGGATACCAAGACTAAGGGAGTGATTCTTGCCGATCAGATTAAGAGTTTAGATTGGCAAGTGAGAAGGATTGATTTTATTGAGAAGGCTTCTGTAAGTATTATTGATGAAGTTATCGGCAAAATTGAGGCGTTATTAACCTAGCACTTAAAAAAATATGGAAGATAAAATCAGATACAAAGAAATACTTTTACCTTCTGAAGAGCCATTCTTAAATTATTCAGTTGGTGAATCTAAATCACTTGCTCCACTATCCTTAGTAAATATTTTCATAGGCTCAAATAATTGTGGAAAAAGCCGACTACTTCGTTCACTATTTTCTATTAATGATTTTCAATACAATACAAACCATTATAGCTACAAAGATCTTTATTCTCTGCTAGCAGAGCTAAGTATGGAGTGTAGACAAGCTTTTCATTCTGGTATTTCAGAAGTTGGAGGGATAAGCCTAGAATACATAATTGAAGTATTACCCTCAAATTTAGATAATTATATAGATGGGAAAAGTCCAATATATAAAACGATAGAGACAATCATAGAGAAACTAGTACTTATTGATAGTCATACTGCAACTATTAATTATATGCATTTTTCAGATTCTAGTATTCCTCCTTTAGCAAAAACAGTTTCTGATAGTATTAAAAAGTCCGCTAAAAAATTCAAGCAAAAATTTAATGATTTAAATATCAACCAAAATCTGGAGAATGAGAAACATTATTACTTACCTATACTTCGAGGGATGCGTCCTTTAGATGTTGACGATCAACATCTAAATTTTTATGGAGAAAGAACAAAGTGGGACTATTTTAGAAGTAGTGATTCTCTCACTGACAAGATGCAAATATTTACAGGACTTGAGCTATATCAAAGTCTTAAAGAAAAACTACTTGGTGAACCAGAAGAGAGGCTACTAGTTAGAAAATTTGAAGATTTTTTGTCAGCTAATTTCTTTGAAAGTAAACCAGTTACATTAATACCAAAAGAGAAAAGCCCCAAGGTAGTCCACATTAAAATTGGTAATGAGCCTCAATATCCTATTTATCAACTAGGTGATGGCTTACAAAATCTAATTATCTGTACATTTAATATTTTTACAGAAAAAGAAAGGTGTCTTTTCTTTATAGAAGAGCCTGATATGTTTATGCATCCATCATTGCAAAGATCATTCTTAGAAGTGTTATCAGAATATGATCAGCATCAATATTTCATCACTTCACATTCCAATCATTTTCTAGATATGACAATTGATTTTGACAATATCTCAGTATTCCATTTCTCTAAACACGAAGATACTCAGCCACAGTTTCATATTCGCCCATCCTCACCACGCGATAGACAAATACTACTTGACTTAGGAGTAAGAAATTCATCCGTATTTATTACCAACGCAACAATTTGGGTTGAAGGTAAAACAGATCGTCTGTATCTCAAAGCTTACATGAAGAAATATATTGATGAGTTAAAGAATAGTGACCATGAAAAGCACAGTGAGCTAATTAAACTCAAAGAAGACTACCATTACTCATTTGTAGAATATCAAGGCGCAAATTTAACCCATTGGAGTTTCGACCCAGATGAAAAAGAAACAAAAGAGATTAAAGCTAGTTATGTTTGCGCCCATGCTTTTCTTATCGCCGATGGTGATGTAGCCACAAAAGGCGATCGTAAGCAAGTGTATACCGACATGCTAGGTGATAGATTTTATCTTCTAGAAGTAAAAGAAATTGAAAATCTTATACCTGTTGAAATACTTCGGAAAGTAGTCGCTGAAAAGTTTAAAGAGTACGAAGGCAACATTGAGCATATCAATTATGAAGACTATGCAAAACTTGATACTCCTATTGGTAAATATCTCGATAGTCTATTGAAAGCGATACCAGAAGGGAAAACTGTTTTTGCGGCAATCAACAAATCAAAGATAAAAAGTGAGGGATCTGGAACAATCAAGTCTAAAGGTACATTCTGTGATGATGCAATCAAATTTATGCAAAATCTTGAATGTGAATGGGCTTTGAATGATGATCTTAAAGCTATTTGCGAGAAAATTTTTAACCATATAATCACTCAAAACAATAACTCATAAAACTAGATAATTGTCTGCTATACAAAATCAAAGGAGTATGATCAATGACAACAATTACTAAAGAATCTCTCAAGCAAGAGTTAGACCACTTCAATGATGAACAACTAAAACAAGTTGCAGATTTTATTGCATTTATCAAATTTCAGACCAAATTTACGCACCAGAAAACGGATGTTAACCAGTTTGCTAACCTCTACCAAGAATTTGCTCAAGAAGATCGAGAATTAGCTGAAGCAGGGATTTCTGAATATGCGGAACTCTTGAATAGTGAGGACAAAAATGAAAGTGGAACGTGGTGAAATATGGTTAGCCAATCTCGACCCCACCAAAGGCTCAGAACAAGCTGGCACTCGTCCGATTATCATCTTTCAAGAAAATACAATCTCTAAATTCACCAGCACGATTATCACAATTCCCCTCACAACTAATTTGCGGCGTGCAGCTTTACCAAGCTGTTTACTGATTTCTAGTGGTCAAGGCGGGTTAAACCAAGACTCAGTTGCACTTTGTCATCAACTTCGCGTACTTGACAAAACTCGCTTGATTAAAAGATTAGGGCAGCTAGACATAAACGTAATTGCCGAGTTAGAAAGAACTGTCCTATTTACTCTTGGATATCAAACGCCATGATATTCCATGGTATCTATGTGAAGGAGATAGACCATACATTGCAAAAATCTTTAGACATTGATTAGGATAATTAATTTTATGATCGCGATCGCACCTTTAGCATTATTCGCGATCGCAAAATTACTGAGAGCTAAATAGAGTAACAATTTTAGCCAACACATCATCAACGATCTCATCTGGCACACTCTCCAACTTTCGAGCCTTACGAGCAGATAAATCAATAGGACGAGGTTGATCGCAACGAACTACACCTTTAGTGAGGGTTCCAGCAGAAGCTAGAGAAACAGCAAAACCTGCGGTTCTCGCAAAATTCCCACCCGATGTAATTGGGACAACTATAGGAACTTTGGTTAAAGCATTGAATTTATCGGGAGAGACAATCAAAACTGGTCTAGTACCCTGTTGTTCATGCCCTTCAGTTGGATCAAGCGAAACAAGATAAATATCACCACGTTTCACAGTTCATTCCCCACAGGTTTCACATCTAGCCAAACACAATCATCTTCCGTTATCGGAGAATTCGGATTGCACTGCGCCAAAAGCTCATCCAGTGAATATTGTGGTTTCGGTTGAGGTTCAATAATCAATCTGCCATTGTCAACAGTAACCCCCACAGTTGTACCTGATTGTAGGTTCAAAATTTCGAGAACGGCTGGGGGAATCGCTAACATGATCGAGCCACCGACCTTACGAAGATTTGTGGTGTGCATAATTTTTCTTGTAGTTATACTTAAATATAACATTAGTAAAAAACTTAGCTTTATCATCAACTTGTTTGCGATTCGATCGCACCTTCGGCATCATTAGCGATCGCCTTTAGGCGATCCAACATATCCGCAGTCACATCTTGCCACATCCCACGCTGATTCGCTTCTAGCAAGCGTTCCGACATATCACGCAACGCCCAAGGATTGCTAGACTTAATAAAATTCTGGACTTCAGGATTAAAGATATATGCCTCCGCAACGCCCTCATACATGAAGTCCGAAACGCAGTTAGTCGTAGCATCATAGGCAAATAGATAATCAAGCGTTGCCGACATCTCAAAAGCCCCTTTATAACCGTGACGCATCGCTCCCGATATCCATTTGGGATTGACGACACGCGATCGATAGACTCGCGCAATCTCTTCACTCAATTTACGAACCTTGGGCTGAGCCATCCGTGAATTATCCCCAAAATATACCTCTGGAGCATTGCCAGATACGGAAGCGATCGCTGCCGTCATCCCGCCCTGAAACTGATAATAATCATCGGAATCGAGAATGTCATGCTCGCGATTATCCTGATTTTGTAGTACGATTTGCATATTCCCGAGGCGTTGGTTAAATGCTTCAGGCGCAGATTTACCCTCAGACTTGCTGGTGTAGGCGTAGGCGCTCCAATTGATATAGGCACGGGCTAGATCCTGCTCACTCTCCCAGTTTTGCGACTCGATTAAACCTTGCAAACCTGCACCATAGGCGCTTGGCTTTGAGCCAAATACCCGATAACGCGATCGCTCTTGCGCCTGTTTTAAAGTTAATCCTGATTCTTGCCAATGTGCTGATTCTTCTTGGACTTTTGCCGCTAAGGGATTCTGATCGGCAGGTTCATCAAGATTTGCCACAGCATTCACCGCACTATCAAATAAATCGATCAAGTTTGGAAATGCATCTCTAAAGAATCCCGAAATCCGCAAGGTCACATCGACACGGGGACGACCTAAGATTGATAAAGGCAAAATCTCAAAATCAATCACGCGCCGAGATACGCCATCCCAAACAGGTTGCACGCCAAGCAGAGCAAGAGCTTCGGCTAAGTCATCGCCACCAGTTCGCATTGTCGAAGTTCCCCAAATCGATAGCCCCAAAGTTTGCGGATATTCACCATGTTCTTGAGTGTAAGTTTCAATCAACACGTCCGCAGCCTTGCGCCCAATATCCCAAGCCGTTTCCGTCGGCACAGCGCGAATATCCACAGAATAGAAATTGCGTCCAGTGGGCAGTACTTCGGGTCTGCCCCTAGTTGGCGCACCTGATGCACCACTAGGCACATATTCCCCATTGAGTCCACGCAGGAGATTAGTAATTTCTTGCTTGGTTTTGTAGAGAGATGGCAAAAGGCGATCGCAAATCCATATTAGTTCAGTCGCAATCTCGCCCCCCTTTGCAAGGGGGATAGGGGGGATCTCTTCAATTTTTAAATCTCTAAAAGATCCCCCTAAATCCCCCTTATAAAGGGGGACTTCAGACTGGTTACTAGCATAAATCTCTTTGATTGGAATCTCGCCCCCCTTTGCAAGGGGGGTAGGAGGGATCTCTTCAAGAATCTGTGCCACCAACTCCGCCGCATATTCCTCTATAACTTCAACCGCATCCCCAATAATCCGACAATTCGCTAAGCGTGGATGCGAATTTAATGGAAGTAATTCACCTAAATCCGCAGTCAATGGATCGAAATCTAGCTGCCAATCCTGCGCGATCGCTCTAGTTAACCCCATCCGATTAGCCGTAGGATTACGGGCGATCGCTACCACCAAATCCCTTAACTGCCGACCCTCTGGACATTGCCCGAAAATATGTAAACCATCACGAATTTGCGCTTCCTTAATTTCGCAGAGATAACCATCGGCTGTTGTGAGAATTGTATTCAGCGAATCCTCTAAACGATCTAGGGAAATCCCTAAGTCTTGATGGAGATTTTCCTGTTTGATTAACTCGATCAGGCGATCGCGAATCATCCCTAAACGTGACGGATCGAGAGTTTCCGCTTCGTAATATTCATCGATCAAGCCTTCCAACTGCTGCAAACCACCATACAACTCGGCGCGAGTCATCGGCGGCGTAAGGTGATCGATGATTACAGCTTGCGATCGCCTTTTTGCCTGTGAACCTTCCCCAGGGTCATTCACAATAAAGGGATAGAAATGGGGCATCGCGCCAAAGGCGGCTTCAGGATAGCAATTTTCCGACAGAGCCACACTTTTTCCAGGGAGCCATTCGAGGTTGCCATGCTTGCCGATATGGGCGATCGCATGGGCGGTAAACTTGTGGCGCACCCAATGATAGAAAGCCATATAGTCATGGGTCGGTTCTAAATCTGGCGCATGATAGTTGAGCGTAGGATCGAGGTCATAACCCCGTGATGGTTGAATCCCGACAAAAATATTGCCAAATTGCATACCAGCGATCGCAAATTCTGTTTCACATTTTGGCTGATTCCATCTTGTCTGAATTCCATTTTGGACGGGTTCGGGCAAATTCTGGAAATAGCTTTGATAATCTTCTAAGGATAACGATTGATATACCTGACGCACCCCAAAGGATTCGAGATCGTTGGTTACACCTGTCGTTAATAACTTCATCAGTCCGTCACTAGTTTCAGGGATTTC
Source organism: Pseudanabaena frigida (assembly GCA_003242085.1). Classification (GTDB taxonomy): domain Bacteria; phylum Cyanobacteriota; class Cyanobacteriia; order Pseudanabaenales; family Pseudanabaenaceae; genus Pseudanabaena; species Pseudanabaena frigida. Next base: position 44,989 of record QBML01000013.1, read on the forward strand.
TCCAACGCTATAGCCCGAACTTCGCAAAGCTTTGAGAATCTCCAAACAACTCGCTGGCGTATCTAAACCGACACCATTAGCTAATCTGCCATCACGATTGGGATAGTTAGCCAGAATCAATGCAATCTTGCGATCGCCCACATCGGTATGCTTTAGTTGCACCCATTTCACCGCCAGATTCGCCACAAAATTAATCCGCGATCGCACGGGTTCATAGGTCAATACTTCCGTTTGCAAGGCGAGATTCTGCCCCTGCATGGCTTTAAAAGAAACTGCCCTCGTAATAATCCTGCCATCGACTTCAGGCAAGACCACATTCATCGCCATATCGCGAGGATTTAGCCCCTGTGTACCATTTGCCCAAGTTTTCTTCAGTCCACCACTAAAAATCACCTGAAACACAGGCACATTTAAAGCTTCCCAAAGATCAACTTGAGGTGTATCCGTTTTTAAACTTGCCAAAGAGAAGCTAGTCGTATTTAAAATTACATCTACTTTCTGCTCAGATTCAGGCAAGCAATAGCGAATTAATTCTGCCTGCACGTCAGGTTCCTTTAAGGATGAAACATAAATGGGGACAGGCGTAAGATTACGCTCAGCTAAAGCTTTACACAAAGCTGCGATCGCCCCTGTATTACCCGACAAATAATGAGCGCGATAAAAAAGAATCGCCACTCGCCCCAGCCCCCCCTCAATCTCCCTTAAAAAGGAGGAAGCATTTTCTTCTCCCCCCTTTCTCAAGGGGGGCTGGGGGGGATCAACCTCTAAAACGGAGACAGAAGATTGAGGCGAGATCGCTTCATAGATCCCAATCCGAGGCACTGATTGCGGAAGTTCGTATTCCGATTCAATATCTAAAAATTCTTTCGCAATAAACTTCAATAAATTCTGATAATTACTAGCCCCTGCTTCGATGAAATATTGCCAAGCCTGATTCACCAAAGTTAGCGTCGTTGTAGAATGGCTAGTTAAGCTCGGATCAGGACGCTCATCTCCTGGCAATACGATCAATACTGCGCCAGTATTTGCCACAGTTTCCTTAACGACTTCTAATCCATAGCTCCAGTAAGACTGTCCCCCAATTAATCTGACAATAATTACCTTGGCACTTCCTAATACCTCTTCGGCATAGGTATCGATCGCTATCTGTTGCAGTAATTGCAATATATTCACTACCCGAATCTGCGGAAAATCCTCAGGTAATTTAGCAGTAGCGGCGGCTAGGGTTTGGATATCAGTATCGGCAGCAGTAATGATCACGATGGGCGCAGGTTGCTGCTCAACAAAAATTACGCTGTCGGTGGACTGGTTCCAGCCCCCTGATATAGTAGCAATACGGTGCATTAGTTATTGGATTCGGCTAGGAAAATTAGGCAATGGCAATTATTATCGCAGGTGAACGTAGTGGTGTGGGGAAAACTACAGTGACTTTGGCGCTATTAGCAGCTCTGAAGGCGCGATCGCAATCCGATCAAGTGCAATCCTTTAAAGTTGGACCCGATTACATCGATCCGATGTTCCATGCCTATATCACAGGGCTACCCTGTCGCAATCTCGATCCCGTCTTAACCTCTGAAGACTATGTGCGATCGTGCTTTGCTAAACATTCCCAAAATGCTGCATATTCCCTGATTGAAGGAGTAATGGGGCTATTCGATGGTGCGACAGGAAAGGATGACACCGCAAGTACTGCCCATATCGCAAGATTACTAAATGTACCAGTAGTATTAATCCTCAATTGCGCCAGTACATCACGATCTGTTGCCGCGATCGCTCACGGATATCGCACCTTCGATCCGCGCATTCAGATTGCAGGCGTAGTTCTCAATCGCGTAGGTAGTGATCGCCATTTAGAACTATTAACTCAAGCCCTAGAACCTTTAAATCTACCAATTCTCGGCGTTCTCCGTCGTCAAGATAATATCGCCATTCCCGATCGCCATTTAGGACTCATCCCCATCGCCGAAATGTCCGATCTCGATGGGATTATCGAGCGATTGGCTCATCTAGGTGAAACTTGCTTTGATTGGGAGAAGTTATTACCATTGATGGGAGATCCTCACCCCAACCACTCTTCCGTAGAAGCGGAGGCTCGCTTCCTACTTCCCTCTCCCATAGGGAGAGCAGGTGAAGGCAAAATTCGTATTGCGATCGCCCAAGATCGCGCCTTCAGTTTTTATTATGCCGACAACCTTGATTTATTCAGAGAAATGGGAGCCGAATTAGTTCCTTGGAGTCCAATTAGCGATCGCACCTTACCTGAACGTATCCAAGGCTTATACTTTGGTGGTGGCTTTCCAGAAGTATTTGCGGCAGAATTAGCGGAAAATAAAAATGCAAGAGAAGCAGTTCACAAGGCTATTACTTCAGGTATGCCCACCTATGCCGAATGTGGCGGCTTAATGTACCTGTGCGATCGCATTGTGGATTTTGAAGATAAATCTTTCCCGATGGTAAATATTTTTCCAACAGCCGCCAAAATGGGAAAGCGGCTCACCTTGGGCTATCGACAAGCGATCGCCTTGCAAGATAGTCCTTTGGTAAACAAAGGAGATCGGGTTTGGGGACATGAATTTCATCGCTCATCTTTAACAGAGTCATGCGATCGCCCCTTATATTCTCTGCAAGGCTATGAATCGCATTTGCAATATCCATCAGAAGGCTGGCAAAGGTATCAAGTTCATGCATCCTATACACATCTCCATTTCGGTGCACAAAGTCATCTCTTACAGAGATTTTTGTCAACTTGCCACCTCTAATTTAAATTACATCGGCAAACGTTCTTTCCATTTTCCTGAAATACCAAATGCCACTCCAAAGTAATAAAAAGACTAGAGCTAATGATAGAAAGAAACCCGATAGATGCAGAGTCGCCTTGCCACCGAGAATCGCCCATCTAAATCCATCAATTACACCTACCATTGGATTTAATGAATATATCAAGCGCCATTCTTCTGGAACGATGTTACTACTAAAACCCACTGGAGAGACATACAGCCCAAATTGGATAATAAAAGGTACCACAAACCGAAAATCTCGATATTGAACTGTGAGAGCTGCTAACCATAGCCCAACGCCCATCGAAGCTGCACAAGAAATCAAGATAAAAATAGGCAGTGTCAAAATACGCCAATCAGGGACAAAGTTATACCAAATCATTAACCCTAATAGAATCATTCCTGAAATCAAAAAGTCTACAAAACTAACGATTACTGCACTTGTCGGAACAATCAATCTAGGAAAGTACACTTTAGAAATCAAATTGGCATTGCCGATCAAGCTATTACTGCATTCACTTAAGGCATTAGAGAAAAACTGCCAAGGCAGCATACCAGCAAAGACTAGGATTGGATAAGGGACTCCTTGCGATGGCAATTTAGCAAGTTGACCGAAAACCACAGTAAACACAATCATTGTCAAAAACGGTCTAATTAAAGCCCAAGTAATCCCGATCGCAGTTTGTTTATAGCGCACCAAAATATCGCGCCAAGCCAAGAAATAAAACAGTTCTCGATAACGCCATAAATCTTTCCAATATTGGCTCTCTGTCCTTCCAGCTTCGATTATTAGTTCTTTTTGTGAAGAGGATTTTGGAGTACCCATAAAATTTAAATCTATCAAGTATTGAGTAATTTAGAGGAAAGGCGGTGCTTCGCACCGCCTTTCCTCGTATCTAGATCGTGTTTTTAGGAATCTATCTCCACAGAAGAATTCTGCATCTGATGATATTTCCACAAAGCTCCCTTTCTCTCAATTAGTTCCTGATATGAGCCTTGCTCGACGATTCGTCCTTTTTCGAGAACTACTACTTTATCAGCCCGAACTATCGTTGAAAGACGATGGGCGATCGCAATTACAGTACATCCTTTAGATAGTTGATCGAGCGACTCTTGAATCAGTCTCTCAGTAACAGAATCAAGCGCACTTGTCGCCTCATCTAAAATCAAAATATCTGGTTTGCGCAGTAACGCACGCGCGATCGCAATTCTTTGACATTGCCCGCCAGATAAGCGCACGCCGCGATCGCCAAGTACCGTGTCAAAACCTTTTGGCATATCTAAAATAAATTCGAAAGCATTGGCTTGCTTAGCCGCTTCGATCAACAAATCTTCAGAAACATTTTCTACCCCATAGGCAATGTTATAGCGTACTGAAGCATTGAAAATAAATGTATTTTGGCTGACAATAGCCATCTTTCTTCTCAAGGAGCTAATCCTAAGCTCCTTCAAATCAACTCCATCAATAAAAACAACTCCATGGGTAGGATCGTATAATCTTGGCACCAAATCAGCTAGGGTCGTTTTACCAGCTCCAGAAGTACCTACTAAAGCAGTAGTTTGACCGCGCTTAATTGACAAATTAATGTCATGCAATACAGGCTTATCCAGAGCATCATAACTAAAGTCAACGGCAAAGAAATCAATCGAATTCTTGAGGCTGGTAAACTCTAAATCACCATCTTTGAGATAAACTTTGTCTTCCGTACTTAAAACCTCTTTAATCTTGGCAATCGATCCTCCATAGCTTCCTATTTCAACTCTTAATCCATTTACCTGTTCAACTAAAGGCATCATCCTAAATAGAATGAACATAAATGTAAGAAGCGAAGCTGGTTGCAACTGACCACTCACCACAAAGATGTTATAGGCAGTAACAATCACACAGATTAAAATCGTTGTGGAAATTGCTTCAGCTAGTGGACGTATCAGATCGACTGCTTTATTCAGTTTAAATAATGCTTTTTTAACTTTTTCAGAAATGCTGTAGAAGCGAGTTCTCTCAAAATTTTGGGTGGAAGATGTCTGAATTGTTCGCATTGCGCTAATTAATTCAATACCAGTAGATGTAAAATCAGCGCCAGCCTGTGAAACTGGGAAACTTGCCTCTCTTACCCTTATCACAAAGCTGGATATCATTACGGACAGCATTGTAAAAAGTCCTAGAGATACAATTGATAGCTGCCAAGATATCAAAAACATGGCAACGATATAAACAATTAGAGTCGATCCTCTAATGGCAAAGGCTGAAGCAGCACCAAAGCCTCTTTGAATAGTTGCAATCTCATTATTTAGAGAGTTGACTAAATCTCCCGATCTCGTCTGAGAATAGTAACTGAGACTAAGACTAATCAACTGCTCAAACATGGACTTCCGCATTCGGTCGGCAAAGGATGCGTCAGTTAGTTTGGCGTAAACTGGACCTAAATAGGCAAAAGTCGATCTCAACCAGGCTAAAAGAACGACTAGAAAGCCAAGCCGAGAAAGACGATCGCTTATGTTAGATTTTGAGCCAAATATCCATACATTTAACCAATCAATTCCTAAATTGATGGATGTTTTTTCAGGACTAGTTAAAACTTGTAGGAACGAATTGATTACAGCTAGCGCTGCACCTTCAAAAATTGCTCCTAAAAAGGAGAATATGATCGCAAGAACTGCTATGCCCCAAAAATATTTAAACTCTCGCAGAAAAACATAATTTTCTTTCCAAAAATAAGTAACCTTTATTAGGCTTTGAAAAGACGTGAAGACTTTCTGCATATGATGTTACTCAAGAAAAATAAATTCTTAAAACTGGCGTAGAAAACGCAAGTCACTTGTAAACAGACGGCGAATATCATCTATTTTATGTAAAACCATAGCAACTCGATCTACTCCGAATCCCCAAGCAAATCCCGTAACTACTTCGGGATCGTATCCAACAGCTTTAAATACATTGGGATCGACCATACCACAACCACCAAGTTCCAACCATCGTCCATTCCACATCACATCGACTTCGGCAGATGGCTCAGTAAAAGGGAAATAACTGGGACGAAAGCGAATCGGGCATTCTCCTAGCAATTCTTCAACAAAGGTTTTGACTGTTCCCTTTAAATCTCCGAAGGTCAGTCCTTCTTCAACAGCTAAAAGCTCGATCTGATGAAAAATTGGTGAATGAGTGGCATCAATGTCATCTTTTCGATATACACGACCAGGGCAAGCAATCCGCAATGGTGGTTCGTTTTCTTCCATATAGCGAATTTGCACTGAAGAGGTCTGCGATCGCAATAGCTTTCCATCACTGAGATACAAGGTGTCAGCCATATCGCGAGCAGGATGATCTGCTGGAGTATTCAGAGCCTCGAAATTGTAATAATCGGTTTCAATCTCAGGTCCTTGAGCGACTGTGAAACCCATTCCCACCAAAATATCCAACATTCGATCGATCGTGCTTTGGATGGGGTGCATTCTACCTTGATGCGATCGCAATATTCCTGGCATTGTCACATCAAGAGTTTCTAATTCTAATTGCCTAGTAATTACTTCTTGCTGGATTGATACTTTTCGCTCTTCTAGTTGAGTTTGTAATGCTTGCTTAACCTGATTAGCGATCGCACCAACTTGAGGGCGTTCGTCAACTGATAGTTTACCCATAGCCCCAAGAATTTGCGAAAGAGTCCCCTTCTTACCCAAGTACTCGACCCTTAGATGCTCTAATTCTTCAGGAGTTTGCACATCTCCAACTGATTTTTTTGCGATTTCTGCAAGAGATTGCAATTGAGCTGTTAAACTCTCTAAGTCCGTTGCCATCAACGTTTTCCGTTTATTTATGAAGAATTTTCTGTCCTAACTTTAGCATCTAAAAGCCAAAATAACAAAAGCCTCGCTATGCGAGGCTTTTGTTATTTTAATTGACAAGTCTATCTCTTAGCGCTAGCTAAGAAAGCCATCGGATCGATCGCACTGCCTCCATTAGGACGAATCTCAAAGTGGAGGTGAGGACCAGTACTAAATCCAGTACTACCCATTGCCGCAATCGACTGCCCTTGACCCACACTCTGACCTTCCTTTACGAAAATCTCATTGAGGTGACCATAACGGGTAATCGTGCCGTCGGGATGACGAATATCAATCATATTACCGTAACCGCCATCACTCCAGCCTGCATAATCCACAACTCCTGTTGCGGCTGCTAGAACTGGTGTTCCTATCGGAGCAGCAATGTCAATACCTTGGTGAACTCGACCCCAACGCCATCCAAATCCAGAAGTCAAAACACCATCAGCTGGCCAGATAAAGCCTGTTGATAATCCATAATCTTGAACATCTGGTAGGTAGGCACTAGCGGTTAACTGCGGTAACTGCGGAGTCACACCTGAGCGATCGCCAGGATTTGCGATCGCGCTACGATTTGCGTCAAAACTGCGATCGGGATTTGGTGCCCCATTTAAGTTTGCTGCTGCAATTCTAGTTGCCTCTAGCTTACGAGCTTCTTCAGCTTTACGGGCAGCTTCTTTAATTTCAGCATCGCGAACCTTAGAATTCAGACGATCTACTTCAGACTCCAAGCGTTTAACTTCCAAAGAAGTCATTCTTGACTCAGAATCGGGTAATAAAGCTACCTGATTCGGTTTGCTATTGATAGCTGTTTGTAGTTCTACAGACTCAGTAGCAGGAATTTTAGGTGCAAGGTTTGCACTTAACTTGGCAGGAATTTGTACATTTGGCTCTGAGGCGGGCTGAGAAACCGAGGATATAGGCTGAGAGTTCGGACTAATATTTTGCTCGATCGCTCTAATCGCAGGAATAGATGGCGCTAATACCGCAGCTACAGGAGCAGATTTAACATTTGGCTCTGCTACTGGTTGATTTTGCACTTCAGCAGGCGTACTACGTAAGCTTACGCGCTGCTCAGAAACAAGAGCCGTGGGAATTTGAGGAATTGACAGCGCCGTAGCTAGTTTTACTGAAAGCTGCACCCTAGGCTCAGCTACTGGCTGCGAAGAATTTGCCTCAATTGGAGCTGTGCGCGTTGTGCTGTACTGCTCGGAAGCACTCACCGAAGGAATTGACGGTGTAGCGATCGACCTAGCAGGCAAATTTAGAGCAGTTGAAGACATTGCAGAGTTTTTCTTCAGATTACTGCCACCTAACTCGTTGAACAATTGATCGGGTGCAAATGGGAATAGTGCAACCGCAACTTTAAGAGCTGGTTCGCTTGCTACAGGTAGACTCGGTTGAATAGCATTAGCTTTCGCTTGCAAACTAGCTGATTGCTCTTGGGCAGGAACAGTTGGCAAATTAGCGGTTTCTGTTCCAGCTAGCTGGAGAAGTCCATTCCAAGGAGATACCCTGTTAGCTACTGCAATCTTGGTCGCTTGTGTGTTAGCTAAAATTATTGGAGTCGCTGCAACAACTCGCACTTGCTGTCCAGCTTCCTTAGTGGCTACAGAAGACGGATTAATGGCACTACTGCCATTAACTGTTAGTGCTAGTTCGCTCACAGGAGCAGATATATCTTTAGTTGGTTTTTCATTGGAAGAGGCAATTGTCTGAACAACAGGCAAATTACGCTCTTGTGGGAGTTTTAGTTCTTGATTTAACTCTAACCACTGAGGATTTTCTAATGTATTCGCCTCAATGATTGATTTTTGGGTAATACCATAACGACGCGCAATTGTCTCAATGGTGTCACCATTCTGAACCTTATAAGAGGCATATTTAGGCTGTTTAGAGATTGTATTCTCGGCAACATTAGCTCTAGAACCTGTACTTGCCAAAGTAGCTACTGCCTTCTTACCCTCAAGCTCCTGTAAGCGCTGAGTGAGTCTTTCCTTTTCAGCAAGTAGTTGTCTTTTAACGTGACCCTCTTTAACCTGCATTAATGTTGTAACGTTGCCAGGTATGACAAGAGGCTGGTCAATCGCCAAAAAATCTCCTGAAGTCAGCGATGTAACCTTAATGATTTCGCTCTTAGGAACGTTGTAATAGTTAGAAATTGCTTCAAGCGTATCGCCTGGCTTAACCTTATGCACTAAGCCATTCACAGGTGGGATCATTAACTTCATCCCAGGCTGTAGATCGGTATTAGCACTTATGCCATTTGAAGCGGCGATCGCTGCTGCGTCAACTTGATAAACTTGAGTTAATTTCCATAAGGTTTCATCTTCACGAACCTCATGGATAATTACGCCTTGTGCAGTATCCCATGCACCCGAAGCGATCGCAGTACGAGCCATTTCATACTTGCGATCTTGGTTTTGTGCCATCACATCAGTTAATGTTCGTGACGATGCCGCAACAGGCGTAGCTTTAAGACTGTTATTGACTGACTGCTGGTTAACCAATACCCCCACGGTTCCTGCAGAAAGGGCAAACCCTAGCACTGCGAGAGAACGACGTACCTTCAAAGAGGATACTTTCTCGCCTAATGCCAGGGAAACATTAGTCGTTAAATCCTCGTCTTTGGAAGATATCTTTTTCAAAAAACTGCCTCCTCTAAACTAGCTCCGCTCCTAATAAATCAAGTGTGAGAACAAGACGAACTGTATGGGTGAACTTATGTAAAAACAATAAATCACTCATTCGGTAAGGAGCAATTACGAGTCTTAAGTTACCTCGATCTTTTCCTTAAAACAAGTTCATAACGAACAGAAAAAAATGCTCTTTCATGCATTCAATTCAATAAATTTACCAAGTGCATATTTTAGAGTACTTTGTCAACAACCGATTCGGTAAAATAACTGGGCAAAATCCATAAAAGCTTAGCTGGAGTAGATCTCTACCAAAAGATAGTTTTTTCTTGAATAAATTAGCTCTAGCTGCTGATGAATTTGAGTCTATGAGTTAATTTCGCTCGATTTAAATTTTTAAGATATACCTGATTTTTAAATGTATAAAGAGTTCTCATTGCAGGTTTTTATAGAGACTAACTCTTAATTGCTCTATTTTAATCTTATTTGCTGCGTTTTTCGCAGCCAATCATAATTTCAATATATGTAACCTTTTTTTAACAATTTACATTAAAAAAATTCTTGATTCTTTCGATAGTCCTATAAAGCAAAGACTTAAGCGAGGCATTTACATGTGAATTACTCGTATCTTCTTATCGGATGCAATCGCTCAGAATAATTTCACAACTCAATGATGATGCTTCCCAAAAACACGTGTTAAACAATATAAATTTGGCTACATTTCATCGCTAAAGCAGCTTAACCCGAATTGTTGCTAAATAGTGATGAATTTTGGTGTTTTCAGTATCCTGCTCGATTAAAAAACCAAGTAGTTTTTGATATAACTCCATCTTGGAAGCAATTTCACCAAAAATTGTCTACATAGTAATGATAATTGCTGCAAATACGTATACATAATTACACTAAGTGCATCAATGGCTTAAAATTACTTTAAAAATGCCTTAAGAAATGACATTCAGAGATAGCGAATTTCAGCATAACTAAGGTACAAATCTTTGCCCTGTCTTTAGCAAGGGTAGATTTTTAATGTACTTAAATTTGCTTACAAAACGTTATGAGGCTAGTTGGTAGATCTGGAGTTTTAAGATGTACGGTGTTTTATGCTAATCATCCTAAATTCTGAAATACTGGCATTTTTAGCGATATTGGCTAATTTAAAGACTTTTTTAGGAACAGAAGATCTATGAGCATTGGATATCTCGCGCTGGTCTTACACGCTCACTTGCCTTACGTCCGCCATCCTGAAAGCGACTATGTACTTGAAGAAGAATGGCTGTACGAAGCAATCACCGAGACCTATATTCCCCTGATCAAAGTCTATGAGGGACTCAGGCGAGATGGCATTAATTTCAAAATAACTATGAGTATGACACCACCATTGGTGTCTATGTTGCGAGATCCTCTACTTCAAGAGCGTTATGACAAACATCTTAGCCAGTTACAACAACTAGTTGAGCTTGAGGTAATTCGTAATGAGCATCATGGTCATCTCAAGTATCTTGCTGAATACTATGTCAAAGAATTTGCGGAAACTCGCGAACTTTGGGAAAGGTACGATGGCGATCTTGTAGCTGCATTTAAGCAATTTCAAGATACAAACAATCTAGAAATTATCACTTGTGGTGCAACTCACGGTTATTTACCGTTGATGAAAATGTACCCAGAAGCAGTATGGGCACAACTTGAAGTTGCAGTAGAGCATTATACGCAAGAGTTTGGACGCGCTCCAAATGGAATTTGGTTACCTGAATGTGCTTATTATGATGGCTTAGAGCGATTGTTGGCAGATGTCGGATTGCGCTATTTTTTAACCGATGGGCATGGCGTTTTATATGGTCAACCACGTCCTCGATTTGGGACATATGCACCTGTATTTACAGAAACTGGTGTAGCTGCATTTGCCCGCGATCACGAATCATCTCAGCAAGTCTGGTCGTCAAAAGTCGGCTACCCTGGCGATCCTGTTTATCGTGAGTTTTACAAGGATCTAGGATGGGAAGCTGATTATGAGTATATCAAACCATTTATCATGCCTAATGGTCAGCGTAAGAATACTGGCATTAAATATCACCGTATTACAGGGCGTGATTTTGGGCTAGACGCAAAGCAACTTTACGATCCCTATTGGGCTAAAGAAAAGGCGGCTGAAAATGCTACTAACTTCATGCAAAATCGTGAAAGTCAAGTTAGATATCTCCACGACATGATGGGTCGCCCTCCTCTTGTAGTGTCACCCTATGATGCGGAATTATTTGGCCACTGGTGGTACGAAGGTCCTTGGTTTATTGATTTTTTGATTCGTAAATCTCATTACGATCAAACTACTTATGAGATGACTCATCTTGCTGATTATCTCCGTGGCAATCCTACCCAACAGGTATCACGCCCTGCTCAATCAAGTTGGGGTTACAAAGGTTTCCATGAATACTGGCTAAATGAGACAAATTCTTGGGTTTATCAGCATTTGCATAAAGGGGCGGAGCGCATGATTCATTTGTCTTACCGTGAACCTGTCGATGAGCTAGAGTGGCGAGCCTTGAATCAAGCAGCTCGCGAGTTGCTTTTAGCTCAGTCGTCTGATTGGGCATTCATTATGCGAACTGGCACGATGGTTCCATATGCGATTAGAAGGACGCGATCGCATTTAATGCGTTTGGAGAAGTTATTTGAAGATATAGAGTCTGGCAAAATTGATGCAGGTTGGCTAGAGAAAGTAGAGTATATGGATAATATATTTCCTGACATTAACTACAGGACTTATCGACCACTTACAGCTAGTTAAATTACCCGAACACAACTCCCAAATAAGATCGCTGGTGCAATACTCCACCGATCTTATAGCAATGCAAGAGATAGCTAGGAAAAATCAAAACCCAAATAAATAGAGCAGGTGCTTCGCACCTGCTCTATTTATTTGGGTTTTATGTCCAAAACTTGCATTGCAATGAAAGAAAAGAATTACAGCTACAAGTTTTCTTTACATTTATTTAACAAAACTTTAGTAACATATACTACCATTTCCATAGTCATATGTTATGGTGAGCATATATAAATAGTATGTAATTTACTTAGGGTATTAGTTATGAATATTGGTCAAAGAAAAGCTGAAGCTGCCGCAAATCACAAAGCAAACCTATCGGCTTCAGTTAAGCGTCGTATCGAAGTTGCTCGCTCTAATAATGATACTAACTTGCTGAATATCCTCGAACAAGAAATGAAGCAATTAGGCTTAGGCTAACTTTTTGGGTAGTAGCTAAAAAGTGAAGAAGGAACGCAAAGTTAACACAAGGTTCTATTCTCATTAATAAAAAAGCATCGCCATGCGATGCTTTTTTGTTTAGGTAGCACCGCCAAAAACTTCAATATTTTCAAATAAACAGACAGGTGAAGCATGTCCCACCCGAATTACTTGGTTGGGTTCGCCTTTGCCGCAGAAGGGAGAGCCATATGCTTCGACAGTTTGCTGATTGCCTACTTTAGTGAGACTATTCCAGAACTGGTTCGTAATACTGCGATAGTTAGGATTACGAAGCGTTTTTGTTAGCTTTCCATTTTCGATAAGTCTGGCATATTCGCAGCCAAACTGAAACTTGTTACGGTAGTCATCAATCGACCACGATCGATTTGATTGCATATATACACCGCGTTCAATATTGGCAATCATACTCTCGTATGAATGTATTCCTGCCTCAAGATTAATGTTTGCCATGCGATCGATCGCAGGTCGGTTCCATGAAGTAGCCCTAGCATTCGCGACTCCGTCAATACCCGAGCGCGTTTGACTTTCGGAGCTGCCTAAACCTCGTAGTAGCTTTCCTTCTTTAATCAAGTATTCTTTTGTCGCAGGAATGCCCGCATCATCAAAGGCATAACTAGCAAATTCGCCTGAATTAGTAGGATCGAAGGTGACATTCATCAGTGGAGATCCGTACTGCATTTTGCCAAAATCTTCAAGTTTAACAAAACTACCTCCAGCATAGTTTCGTTCGTCACCGAGGATACGATCGATCTCTAAAGGATGTCCGATGCTTTCGTGGATTTGCAGCAGCATTTGATCTGGTGCGAGAACTAATGCAGTAGTTTCAGTCGGACATTCTGCGGCAGAGAGTAGTTCTACTGCTTGCTCGCCGATGATTTGTGCCCTTTGTAAAATTGAACTGCGATCGAATACTTCCATTCCTACTTGATTACAACGAGCAAGTTGACCATTATCACCTCGTCGCTGTACGATCGCGCCATCTTGGGCTGTAGCGGCATAATCCGTAGCGATCGCTAGAAATTTTTGATGTATATCAGATCCATTACTGCTAGTAAAGTTCGTTTCAATTTCGGTGATTACGGCATAGGCACTAGTTTTTACGATTTTATCGGATACCTTTAACGTATTGCAGATCTCAATTAATAATTCATTCATTTCTTTCGGAGTAATCGCATCCGATGGTTTTAGAAATGGAGATAAGTATTGCCCGATTGCTTTTGGTCTTTGGGCGATCGTGAAGTGATGCACTGCCCATTGCGCCGAATTTTTTGCTTGCAGATAGGCTTTTTCGGCAGTGCGTTGCATATTTACTAAATCGAGATGATTGGTACTGGCATAGCCAAACTGACCATCGGCTAATACTTCGATCATCACACCGTGGGATGAGCTGCGCCCGTTGGACTGAGGATAGCAATCCCGAACGTAACGGGTAGTATTAAATTCTCGAACTTCGCGCAAGCCAATCCATTCTGCAAAGGGTAAATCTATAAGAGATAAAGCAGATTTTAAGTCAAATTGCATCAGTACAATCCATAAAGTAAAAGGGACGCTTCGCGTCCCTTTTACTTTATCAACTTAAGCGGGTGATGGGATTCGAACCCACGACATTCTCCTTGGCAAGGAGATGCTCTACCACTGAGCCACACCCGCATTTTGCGACCACTTGCGTTTAGCGCTTTACTAATATGACAAACATAGTTGTAAATGTCAACTGTTTTTTTGAAGTATTAGCAATTCTATGAAACCGATTTAGTTGTTTTCAGCGCCTACAGCGCTGAAAACAACTAAATCGGTTTTTGAAAACCGACTTTTATAATTAGAATTGCTGTGGAAACATTAGAAGGCTCCCTATATGAGCATTCTAATGTTTAGTATTTAAAGCCATTTTTGCGGGTATGGATCGCAGGTTCGCCTTCTCGGAGGCGATCGCCTGAGGATATAGTCGCCAAAATGACGACGTGATCGCCAGCATCAAGGCTACCAGTGACAGTCGCATCAAGATAGGCGATCGCATCAATTAAATAGGGTTGACCACTGGGAGCTGTTGCCGTCTCAATACCATCAAAAGGATCGGCATCGGGCGCAAAGCCCTTAGCAAAATGTCCGATGATTTTGCCTTGCCCTTTTTCCGCAATATTAATTACAACTGGGCTACCCACTGACAGAAAAGACTCAATTGGTCTACCTTTGCCAACAATAATGGTTACAGAGGGCGGATTGAAGCCAGCTTGTTGTACCCATGAGGCGAGCATGGCGGCTGATTTGCCATTTTGTTGCGATGTGACAATAAACAGCCCGCTAGGAATAGCGCCGATCGCGGCTCCTAGTTGTTCATTTTGAGAAATAGTGTCGGTCATTATCTAGCAAATTAATAGGAAACTTTTTTAGCTTACAAGTTCAGAGGAGCGCAAATGAAATATCCCCAACAACATTTAAGGATGCTGGCTTAGCCAACATCCTTGAAATTACAATACCAAACATTAGAGAATACTAGACGTAAGCAGTCTGGAAGCCCCACCAGAGTAGGAATCCGATCGAACTTAAAACAACAACGCTAGAAAGCACTATTGATAAAGGGCTATCGGCATTTTCAAACTTCATGATGCCGCGATTAAAATCTGACATATAAGCAAAACCTAATTAGATGATTTAGATTACTTAAGCAAAACAATCTATTTATATCCCAAATCTGATTGCGATCGCTTGAAAGTAACAAAATTTTTGGGAATCTGCACTCTAAGATAGTAATTTACCTATGTCTGACTGGCTTCGCATTTTTTGGTTACCATCCAAACCAATTACAAAAGTCAAAGAATTACCGCAAGATGCTGGTGTTTACTACATCACCGCTCTGTGGATTGTATTGTATGTTGGGAAAGCTAAAAATTTACGCAATCGTTGGAAAACAGCACATCATCGATATCAGCAATTCAAACTCTTACATCCATTTGGAAGGTTGCATTACAGGGTTTTATCCCTTAAGCAGCTAGATGCTTACGAAAAATTGGAAATTGCCAGATTACGTCCAACTTGGAATCAAACTACTAGACCGAGCTTTTGGGATTTACTAGGTTTATTTTTAGCTGTGTGGGGACGTGTTATTGTCTATGTCTTGCTGCTATCACTAGCGATCGCTGCACTTATTTATTTGCTACTACAATCACCATAGTTAAAAAAATAAAAAAGCTCTCTTCCTATCCTAACATTGTATAAAAAAGTTGTTTTGGGTTTTCCTAAAGGGCTAATGTTGCAAACACAGAAATCTCTGAAAAGCCGATTTAGGGCTATTTGGACGAGTATTCTACTCACCGCGCCGCCACAATTTTCAACTCGTTTAGAATCATTAATTGAATCAGTTGTCGATGATTCGATTAGTAGTCTAGAACTGACAGATAAATTGGAGTTATCCATAGTTGCGATCGCTATTGGAGCATATTGGCATCAAGACTTACAGGAAGTGCGATCGCGCGTATTAGCACTACAGTCTCGTAGTGCTGCCGACATTGAAGAATTAGTATTGGCTTACGCGATCGCCTATGGGTGTCGTCAAGAATTTCAACCGCAATTATTTATTAATCAGGTTTGTCATGACTTTAGTAAGAGGAGAGCACTCAGTCGTGATTTAGAATCTCAAACTCGTTGTTTAGATCGATTGCAACTTGCTCAAAAATTAGTTGATGAAGGTGCGAGTACGATCGCTGCTCACCAGCTGGATCCTAAATTAGACGATCGATTGTCAGATGCGATCGCGAGCAGTTTGTACTATTTGCTAAGTACGCCTCACAGTTGGAGCTTAATTACCAACCGTGCCCAAAAGCATAATCTGCGAATCGCCATCCAGTCAGGGGCAATGGCTGCTGCGTATCTAGGTGAAGTCGGCGAACCAATCAATTTAGACGCCAAAAATTATGAAATTGTAAAAACAGGAGCATTGCTAGGCGATAAACTATGGGCTATCTGGGCTGGAGTTTATGATAGTAATTGCAGCAGGTAAATGAGGTTTTCAGCCGCCTCTACAACCTCTGGGTCTGCTAAATTAGATAATTAATCAAGGGAGATTGATATATGCCACAACTGATTGGAATTTTAGTACTAGCCGCCTATATATTCGGCGCTGTGAAATTTTTGATTGGATTCCGTCGTACGGATTTTGAGGGCAATCAAATCGGTCTGGCACTACTATGGCCAGTACTATTCGTAATGAACGGCAACTATCGCAAAAACTTCTTTAAAGCACTTAAAGGCTCCTAATGACTTGGTGGAAAAGACTCAGAGCCAATCCTCTCGCTTGGATTGGAATTACAATATTGACAATTTTTTACGCGGCGGCTCTACTTGCTGACTTCGTCACACCTTACGGTGTCAACGAACAAATAAAAAATGGTGCTTTACTCCCGCCCACGCAAATATATTGGCAAGATCGGCAGGGGCAATTCATTGGTGCTCACGTTTATCCCACCTCCCAAGGCAAAGTCGATCTCGAAACAGGCGATCGCGCCCTCATAGTTGATTTCACAAAACCATCACAAATTCAGCTTTTTCACGGTGGACATTTGTTTAGAACCACCAGCCAAGGAAAGCTCAACCTGCTAGGAACTGATGAACAAGGGCGGGATCAGTTAACTCGACTACTACATGGCGGAAGAATTAGTTTACTCATAGGCTTTATTGGTACGACTATTTCCTATGTAATTGGTTGCATTGTAGGCGGTATTTCTGGCTATATTGGCGGTTGGCTTGATGTGATTTTGATGCGCTTTGTCGAAATCCTGATGTCAGTTCCCTCAATATACTTATTAGTAGCATTAGCTGCAATTTTGCCGCCACAAATCAGCAATACTCAACGATTCGCGTTAATCATTGCGATTATTTCTTTTGTATCATGGGCAGGACTAGCAAGAATTATCAGAGGGCAAGTATTGTCCATCAAACAGCAAACTTTTATCCTAGCGGCTCGCGCATCGGGAGCAAGCCCGTTGCGGATTATTGTGAATCATGTATTACCCCAGACCATCACCTTCATTATTATTTCGGCAACCCTAGATATCCCCCGATTTATTGTTGTAGAAGCCGTCTTAAGCCTTGTTGGGCTCGGAATTCAGCCTCCAGATCCTTCATGGGGTAATATGCTATCTTTGTCTACTAACGCATCTATTGTGATCCTTCAACCTTGGTTAGTGTGGGCTCCTGCGCTAGCAATTGTGTTGACGGTGCTATCATTTAATCTCTTAGGTGATAGTTTGCGTGATGCCCTTGACCCAAAAAACATTAGGCAATAAGCTTTAGGCAGTTTGCCCTAGGAAGTTTAAGGTTTAAAAAAACGATGGGAAATAGTGGCTTTGGTGTCAGTTTTTTATGCAATAACTTTTAGAATGATTTCAGATGGTAGCAGCCGAAGAATCTCCAAAAAGTCTTAAAATATGTCTCTAAAATGCTCATGCAATTAGGTAGTATGAGATGTGGATCTAGACTATTTTGTATTTTCTATGACGGGTTTTTGCTCTTTCGTCATGTCAATCTGAAAGTTAGCATCAGCAAAATAGGAGTATATTTAGCGTGCAGTACTTAGCGGAACTTCAAAAAACTCAAGCAGCTTTTGGATTAGGTGGTAACTCGTCTGTCCGTCTACTAGCACGTAATACGGGTGAAAATGTTTGGCAGCCGATTACTAACGAACAAGTATTGCCAATTCAAGATTCGAGTATGGCAAAAGACTTTAAAGACGGTCAGTTGTTAATTGCTGAAGTAACGGGTAGCAACCAAGTCCAAAGCATTCAAGATGCCACCAAAAAAATCGTCAATCTTTTGCAAGCTTACTCGCGATCGCAGGATAAGTACAAATCTGCTGAAGAAGAAGTCGAGCAATGGAAGCAGTCTCTTAATTTTCAAAGCCAAGAGCTACATCGTCGCGAGCAAGAATTAGAACAAAAAGAAGTAGAACTAGAGCACCTTGATGCAAGACGGCAGGAAATTGAGGAGTTAGAAGGAAAGTTTGCGAAGGAACGCGATGAAATTGAGCAGTTGCGCAAAAATATTGAATTAGAGCGCGGTCAATTTGAAGCTAAGGCAGCAGCCTTAACTTCAGAGCAAGCCGATCACCTTAAAACTCTGATCCAACAGCTGTCGACAAGTTTTACGAATCCAGATGCCCTCAGAGATAGGATTTATAGCGCACTCGATCTAATTAATAAGCGTCAAGAAGTATTGACAAAATTTTGGCAAAATTTGGATGGACTCAAAAACGAAGCTGAAAAGCAAAAGGGAATCTTAAGCAAATCAACAGAAGAGCTTAACAATCGCAAAAATCAATGGCAGCAAACTCAAACTGCTCTAGCAGATGCGCAGGCTGAGTTGAAAGCTCAACGTGGCATTCTGAAATTGCAAGAGAACAATATGGCAATGTCCAGAGTGCAACTTGAGGCACAGATCGATCTTTACGAGCAAACCTCTAATGCGATCGAGTCATTTGGTGGTCCAGGTAGCATGGAGGTGCTTAGTCCAGAAGAAGAAAGTCGTTTACAATCAATGTCTATCGAGGAGTTAGAATCAACGATTAAGGCTTTACAAGCTGATTTTAACAAGTTAGCTAATTATGTCAGCGCCCAAGAAGATGAGCTAGCCGGACTCGAAGGAGAAATAGCTGATTTGCAGAGTCAAGTAGAAACTGCCGATCAATTTGACCGCATTGAGCTAGAAAGCAATAAGGAATTTGCAGAAGAGCAGTACAAAGTTCTTGAAGATAGCGTGATGGGGACAAGGGTAAGTATGCAACAGCGCTTATCGTTGCTAAATCAGCAAAAAGCAGTTTTAGATCGACGCAAAGGCATTTCGGTTGAAGCTAGTCCAGTCCAAAGTTTACTGCCTCTCCTATCACAAATTGAGTCCCAAAAGAATCGTCAAGAGCAAGAATTGCGAAAGATGGAGAGTCAAATTGAAGCAGTAAGAAATTACACACAACAACAGCAAGAAATGCTTGCCAAACAAACTCAAGATCATCAACAGCAGGATCAATCTATTCGTGCGTTAGAAACCCAACAACAAGAACGGATAAGAATCGTTGCCGAGCTGTTAGGACAAATTAGCGCCCAAGAGCAGCTTTTACGTCCTGTTCAAGATATTGTCGATACATTGCGTCCACAACTGCAAGCCGCTGTTGAGGATCTGGGAGTTATGGCAAATGGCAGTAGTTCATCACAAATTCTCAATGATTTACAATCTATCATTCAAAATTTAGTAGCTTCGTAAGTAATTAAGCGGTGCTTTGCACCGCTTAATTTTTATTTTCTTATTCTTCAATTTTGACTGAGATAATCTTGTCACCGCGACGAATCGCTTGAGCAACTTCAGTATCAGCTGTATATCCAAAAGCGGCATATTGTCCGTCTAAGAATGATGCGTCACCAAGAGTAATAAAAAATTGACTTGTAGCACTATTTGGATCGTTAGTACGTGCCATCGAAAAGACACCTGCCTTATTGTGCTTGATTACAGGCTTCTTGCCGCCAGTTAAGATGTTACCGACCGTTGCTTGAGTATCACCTTCTGCCCAGATTTCTAGTTTGATGCGATCGCCCGATCCACCAGTACCATTGCCAAGAGGATCTCCACCTTGGATTACAAATCCAGGCTCGACACGATGAAAAGTCAATCCATCGTAAAAACCGTGCTTAGATAAATCAACGAAATTTTTAACAGTGAGTGGGGCATGTTGGTCGTCAAGCTCAACGTTAATTGTCCCTTTGGCGGTTTCCATTACAGCACGGATCATAAATAAATTTACCTGAAAGTTTTTGAAATTTAAATCAGTTTAAAGTATAGCAATCGCCAAGGCGGTTAAGGTATAAAACCCCAAAAGCAGAGGCAATTCATAAATTGCCCCTGCTTTTGTTTAGTATGATGGAGTAATAGATTCAGCTTTAAGGATCGCAAATATTTATGGATAGCAATAATTTGCTCAAGCAGCTACTAATGCTTGGAGTTGGCACAACTTCGATAGTTTTGGAAAAAATAAAAGAAGCTAGTGAAGATTGGGTCAAAGATGGCAAGATCGATCCCGATCAAGCTTCAGAAATTCTCAATGATATTGCTAGTCGCCTCAAGTCAGAGCAAGGAAATCTGGAGACTTTAATTCAGCGTCAAATTCGGAATGTGATGCAAGATTTAGGTGTACCTCGCCAAAATGAAATGGATGAATTGCGAGGGCGAATCGATCGTCTGGAACGTCAAGTTCGAGAATTAGAAAACAAGCAGTGGCGCTAATTAATGGATGATTCAGGGATTCTCTATTTGGTGGGAACGCCGATTGGCAATTTGGAGGATATGACTTTTCGGGCGATCGCCACGCTCAAACAGGTTGATTTAATTGCGGCTGAAGATACGCGCCATACAGGTAAGCTCTTACATCATTTCGGAATTGAAACACCGCAAACCAGTTATCACGAGCATAATGCTCATAAGCGCGTACCCGAGCTAGTGGAAAAGTTACAGCAAGGTATGTCGATCGCTTTAGTCACCGATGCAGGAATGCCAGCAATTTCCGACCCTGGAGTGGAATTAGTACAAGGTTGTATTGCCGCGGGGGTGCGTGTCGTCCCAATCCCTGTCGTTACCGCAGGGATTACAGCTTTGACGGCCTCAGGTTTTGCCACGCAACATTTCGGTTTTGATGGTTTTTTGCCAACTGATAAGAAAGAAAAAAAAGATCGCTTAGAAATTTTGCGATTGGAAACAAGGACAATGATTCTCTATGAAGCACCGCATCGGTTATTACGAACTCTTGAGGATTTAGCAGCAAGCCTCGGAAGTGAGAGAAAAATCGCGATCGCCAGAGAACTAACAAAATTGCATGAGGAATTTTGGCGTGGTTCCATTCAAGATGCGATCGCCTACTTTACGACGCATACGCCTAAAGGAGAGTTTACACTGGTATTAGAAGGCGCTAAGCCTAGCTTAAAGCCAGTATGGACAGAAGATGTAATTTTAAAAGAATTACAAAATTTGATTGATTCTGGTATTTCACGCTCAGATGCTAGTCGCCAACTGGCAGACCTCGCCGATTTACCCCGTCGCCAAATTTATCAGTTAGCACTAACTTTACAAGAATAATTTGCGGCGCGAATCGCCACAACTTATTTTCTCCGCCGCAAAAATACTAATAATTTCTCAAATCCTTCGGGTAAGATCGCAGTATTCTCAATCAATTCGCCTGAGAATGGATGAGTAAAGGTTAGTCGCCATGCGTGCAGTGCTTGTCCAGCAAGGTATTGCGAAACCTCCTTATTGGGATGTCCGTAGACAGGATCGCCTGCTATCGCCCAGCCCATATATGCTGAATGGACGCGAATTTGATGCGTGCGTCCCGTTTCTAAATCAAACTTAACGAGGGTGTAATTACCTAAACGTTCCTTTATTTGCCAATGGGTAATCGCTTTTCTTCCATCGTCAGTTACTGCCATTTTTTTGCGATCGCTGGGATGTCGAGCGATCGCTGCATCAATTACCCCTGATTCACCTTTAGGAACACCACGGACAATCCCTAAATATTCTCGACGTGCTGTTTTAGATTGAATCTGCTTTTGTAAATCTTGATGGGCACGATCGTTTTTAGCAACAACCATCACACCACTAGTATCTTTATCCAAACGATGAACAATTCCAGGTCTCTGAGTTCCATTAATGCCTGATAGTTCTGTGCAATGGGCTAGGAGTGCATTCACTAAGGTTCCGTCGCTATGTCCTGCCGCAGGATGCACCACTAATCCAGCAGGTTTATTAATTACGATTAAATGCTCATCTTCGTAGAGAATATCTAAAGGAATTTCTTGAGCAATTAAATCTAATGGTGTGGCAACTGGCGTAATTAATTGAATGAGATCGCCTGCCTTAATTAAATCCTTTTTGTTATTACAGAGCACATCATTAACGGTGACATAACCTTCATCAATTAATGTCTGAATTCGCGATCGCGAGAGATCGCTAAAATGATGTGCTAAAAAGCGATCGATTCGTTCAGACTTAGCAAAATCCTCCGCAACTTCAACCAGATGAATGTTATTTTCTGTGGGAATTATCTCTAAGCTCATAGTTATCTGATTATAAGGCAAAATTTATAATCAAATCATGATGTTTTTCACATATAGCAGTCCCAAATCATTAGTGAGATTCAGAGGCTCAAATCCTCTCAGAATCAAATATCTGAGCAGATTCAAAGCTTTCTCATATCATTGAGGACTACTGCCAGTTATATAGCCATAGTCACTTGTATTAGGACAAATCTAAACCCAAATATTGTGAGGTGGCGCTTCACGCCACCTCACAATATTTGGGTTAGATGTCAAAACTTCATTGATAAAAAAACAAAATAAAATCCCCCCTAAAAGGGGGGATAAAAACACTGAATATAGTTTAAAAGCAGTGTATAGAACTACAAAGTTACATACGACCGCGCAACATTTGCGCCATTTCGTTAGGTTTCGGAGAGTTCTCTACAGCAGTCTCTTCAGTGATCCGACCATCTTCATAGAGCTTATAGAGAGATTGATTCATATTAACCATTCCCTCATAGGTACATTTAGGAATGATCGCCTCAATCTCATCTACCTCACCGCGCTTGATATAGTCGCGCACAGCATCAGTATTGATCATGATTTCATGAACCGCAGCCCGCTTTCCATCCGTAGTACGCACTAGCGATTGAGCGATAACACCCACTAATGATTCCGCTACTTGGATTCTCATCGGTGCTTGTTGTTCGGGTTCGTATAGATTCAGAATCCGTTCAATCGTTTTAACCGCACTGTTAGTGTGCAGGGTTCCGAATACCAAGTGGCCTGTTTGTGCAGCTTTCAGCGCTGTGTTCACAGTTTCTTTGTCGCGCATTTCCCCAATCAGAATGATGTCAGGATCTTCACGCAAAGCTGCTTTCAGTGCATTATCAAACTTTAGTGTATGAATGCCAACTTCCCGTTGCTTAATCAGCGCTTTTTTACTTTGATGCACAAATTCAATCGGATCTTCGATCGAGATTAAGTGCTTCTGCATTTCGGTGTTGATGAAATCTACCATCGCCGCCAATGTGGTCGATTTACCTGAACCTGTTGGACCAGTTACAAGGATCAAACCTTTATGGGTATAGCAAAGCTCCCGAAATACTTCTGGCAAGCCAAGCTGATCGATTGACAGAATCTTTAAGGGAATTAGTCGCAAAACCATTGCCGAACCGCGCAACGAATCAAAAATATTGATCCGACAGCGGGCAAATTCGTATTGAGTTGCACCGTCAAACTCAAGAGTGTCCCGAAATTGCTGGATTTGCTTTTCATCCATAATTTCAGTCAGCCAAGTGTCAAAAGTGGGCTTGTCTGGCACTGGATATTGTTCCTGCGTAACCATCAAGCCGCGACTACGAAATCGAACTGGCTCATTTATTCCAGCATGAATATCCGAACATCCTTGTTCGTAAGCATCTTTGACAATTTGGGCAAGCGTTGGCTGTCCTGAGCTACGCTGCAAAATTGCTGGCACACCCAGTCCTGGTAGGTTTGGAGGCGGACCTGGACGAATTGGAGGACGTGGATTTGGTGGTGGCGGTACACTCGTAACCTGTGTATCGGTTGGGATTGACATCTGGGCTTGACGGGCTGCCGCTGCCGCTCTAGCCTGTTGAGCTTGCAGTTGCGCCTGTTGCAGTTGCGCTTGTTGTTGAGCGGGATTAGGTACAGCACTGCGTGCTTGAGCAGCTTGAGGGTTTGGAGGCATTTGTGGATTGGCGACACGCTGCTGGGCGGGTGGTGGCGCGGCGGGATTTGTACGTGGCTGTTGTGGCACACCGCCCCCAGAAGAAGGTGGTGGTACGGGAGGCATCCCAGATTGCGTCATAGTTGAACCTCGTTCTTAATCAATTTGGTATTACTAAATAGACCTTTAATGACAGGATAGCGGCTGTGCGATACTGGCATTAAGAATCTGAGTTGGACTACAGTGCAGAGCGCTGTAATAGGACATCAGGTTTGATAAGGAGTGTTTTGCTATTCAAATTCTGTGATTTGACCTAAAAATAACCAATCCTGTTACCTCATAGGCTAAAAATATATTAGCTGTTGTAAATACTATCCTCAAATAATTAATGAATATTCTCAGTGCACTGCGATCAAAACCGAGCGCAGACAGCCAAAAAACTTCTAAACAATCGGCTCCTAAGCAAACTAAAGGGATTGAAATCAAGTCTCAGCGCGAATTGGACTATATGCGCGAATCATCACGTATTGTAGCCACTGTGCTTAAAGAAATTTCGGAAATAATAGCTCCTGGGATGACCACGATGGATCTCGATGCTCACGCTGAAAGACGCATTCGGGAAATGGGTGCGGTTCCGAGTTTTAAAGGATATAGCGGCTTTCCTGCTAGCATTTGCTCTAGCATCAATAATGAAGTCGTACATGGCATACCTAGTGCTAAAAAAGTTATCAAACTGGGCGATCTAGTCAAAATTGATACTGGCGCTTTTAAAAATGGGTTTCATGGAGATTCTTGTATCACTGTAGCAATTGGTCCAGTTAGTGAGAAAGCGGCTAAATTGATGCGTGTAGCTGAAGAAGCTCTTTACAAAGGGATCGAGCAGGTTAAACCAGGCAATTGTATGCTCGATTTGGCTGGGGCGATCGAAGATCATGTCAAAGCAAGTGGCTTTACAGTCGTCGAAGATTTTACAGGGCATGGAGTCGGTCGCAATCTGCATGAGGAGCCTTCAGTGTTTAATTTCCGAACACATCAACTACCAAATGTACGGTTTCGTCCAGGGATGACTTTGGCGATCGAGCCAATTCTCAACGCTGGCTCAAAGCGGGTGAGGATCTTGGCTGATAAGTGGACAGCAGTAACGGTTGACAACCAGCTTTCAGCTCAGTTTGAACATACGGTTTTGGTGACTGAAACTGGTTATGAAATTTTTACCGATCGCACCAAAGTCTAATCACATCACGATCGAAGAGCCTTGATCTACAAGGCTTTTTGATGAAACCAAATTATGCAAAATATATTTCTAGCGGGTTCTAGTCGCGGAGTTGGGCGCGAGATTGCCAAACTTTTACTGGAAAACGAACCACCATCAGTAAATTTAAAAGTGTTGTTACGCAATCCTACCTATGCAGTTGAGCTTGAAGCTCTAGGGGCAGAAGTAGTCTTTGGTGATGCCCTAAATCCTGCTGAGCTAGAAGTAGCAATACTCCAAGGCAAGGCGATCAATGTGGTAGTTACGACGATGGGCGGTTTGCCAAGCGATCGCGGCGAGCGGGCTGATTGTGAAGGGAATAAAAATCTGATCGATATCGCAGTAAGCGCCGGGGTAAAGAAATTTATTCTGGTTTCTTCAATTGGCAGTGGTAACAGTGTTATTGCCCTCGCACCTCAAGTCTTGCTCACCTTGGGCGCAATTCTCAAAGAGAAAGAAAAAGCAGAACAGCATTTAGTAGCCAGTGGCTTAAACTATACAATCATTCGTCCTGGCGGATTGAAGTCGAAAGCAGCAACAGGAAATGCAGTACTTACTGAAGACCCAAACATATCGGGCATTATCCATCGTGCCGATGTTGCTAGCTTAGTGTGTCAATGCTTAAGTTCTGATAAAGCAAATAATAAAGTTTTCTCAGCGATCGATCGCAATATGCTTTTTAAGCCAGTAGAGTTTGAGAAATTCGAGCTATAAACGAGCTGCAAAATGGCTATACAAGAATATTTTGTTAAAGCTGGAGACACTCTATCAAGTATTGCCCGAAGTTTTTTGGGCGCAAATGGTGATTGGCGCGAGATTGCTCGCATCAATAACATTACCAATCCAGCGAGTTTGCAAATAGGTCAGCGTTTACTCATTCCTAGTACTGACGCTACTCCACCGATCGCTAAAAATCCTGAAGTCGCTATGGTCAAAAACACCCTACAGGGTGTTTATCCGCCAAATAAAATATCAGTTTCATTTACCACTGTTGGCAGTGATTTAATAGCCAATTTACTTAATACGGGTCAGCAAGAAACCTTTGCCAAAACTAAAAATCCTGGATTTTACCGACTGGGCATTTTTAAACTGCGAGACTTTATTATTTATGGCTCAGGGTTGCTCCAACAAGTTCAAATGAGCCTATCCGAAATTAATGTCATGTTAGTAACAGCAGCTAATGAAGGCAGCCTTGATGCCATTAACACATGGGACAATCAGTATCTGAGTTTTGGCATCTTTCAATGGACGTTAGGTGCAGCAGGTCAGCAGGGCGAGCTACCTGCCTTGCTCACAAATTTGAAAAGAAAATATCCATCAGAATTTCAATATTATTTTGGTCAGTTTGGCATTGATGCTACTTCTTTAGATGGCATCACAGGTTGGCTCTCGCTTAATGGCGTTCGCCTTGTCACTGAAACTGATAAAAATCTCATGCGTCAGCCAATTTGGGCTTTGCGGTTTGCCATCGCAGGCATGGATTCTCTCGTTCAATCAGTTCAGGTACTGTACGGGATTTCGCGTCTCGATCGCTTTTACTTTAGCCCATCTCAGACACTACAAGGTTTTGCCCTCTCGCAAATTTTAAACTCAGAATTTGCAGTAGCTTTATTGCTCGATCATCATGTTAATCGTCCCAGTCATGTAGTTGGCTGTGTTGCTGATGCGATCGCGAGATCTGGCCTAACGCCTGCTCAAGTTGCCCAAAGCTCTACTGACAATGAGCCACTAATCATTCAAAATTACTTAGTTCTACGTGAAACCTATGGCGGGGCAAATGCCATGACTAAATCGCGAGAAAGAGCCGAATCCATCAGACAAGCGATAAGTAGTGGCAACTTATCACCACAGAGATTTTCATTCCGCTCTAATCGCCAATCAAGACTTGCCTAGCTAGACAAGTTACAACTTTGCTCAGCGACGATTGCCATCACCATTACTAGGCATTTGTCGGTCAGGAATAAAAAAACTACTAGTTGGTTTTGGCAACACTTCTAAATCTTCAATACTCCCTTTTCTGGGATTGAGTAAAGCAGAATCACGATCTTCCCATCGGCTGTGAATAGGAGCTGTTTCTATAGGGGAAGACAATAAAGGTAGGCTACTATTGCTGGCATTATTAGCAACAGGTCGCTCAAAGCTCTCATAGGAGCGGCTGCTTATGTAGACTCTTTGACGCAATTCGGCAATTCTGGCAGCAATTCTCTCATCGGCATTTGCAGAAATAGCTAGAGGATCGCGCATCGAGTTATAGACTCGGTTAACTCTTGCATATATGATTTTGCGATCGCTAATATTCGCCTTTGCAACTGGATTTGGTCGCGTTAGCCCTCCCAACTCTTGCTGCGATCGGGCTTTCATTTCAGCGATAACCTCAGATTCATCCAGTAAAAATGAGGTTTTACCATCTTGGCTTTTGGGCGACTCTTTGGGTTTAGGTGCCGGGCTAGTCTTAGGCAGTTTTATCCCCGAAGGCGAGGGATTAACGCCCTCTAATGCTTGCTTACCAAATTTATATGCCACTAGTCCTGCAACTGTTCCCACAACTATCATGGCGAATAACAGTAGTAAACTATAGCTAAGCCTAAATTTTTTAGGTGGCTTCTTTTTTTTGCGTAAACGCTTTTCAGGTCGGGTTGTTGCCATAACAAACTTGTTTAGCTAATAATTGCTATCTGGCAACCTGCAAGGTAGCTCGCTTGATAGCATATAATACTTACGTCTATAATCACAATATCCCCAAGGTTGGCTGACTGGTAAAGCAAACGACTCATAATCGTTGATATGTCGGTTCGATTCCGACACCTTGGATACTAGAAACAGCTCACTGCAACTAAATTACATCGTGTATCCTCTTACACGGTTAGACACTTTTGGACACATTTAGCTTATTTTTGACTATCAACTCTAGCAGCATCGTCACAAGCAATTAGATTAGTTATAGCAATTTTGGATCTGGTGAGGTACACATAATTTCACTACAACCTATGCTTAACAGGGGTTTTAAGCCTTTTATCTTCACCTCATTAGTGTCGGAATTGCTGTATTATCAACTTCAAAATAGATATATAGCAATCCTAAATGAGATGTAAGAGGCTTCGACTTCGCTCAGCCAGCAATAAGAATCGTTGGCTGAGCGAAGTCGAAGCCCAATATTTTCACAAATGATTTAGGACTGCTATCTATATAGCAATGCAAGTTTTGCTGATGACAGAAAACATGCATTTAAGTGAAAGTTTTCACTAAGGTAGAATAATTTGAAATAATGCAAAAACTTGCAGCTAAGTTATTTCTATGAGCGATCGCTTGCAATCTCCAGATCTCCCTAGCAAACCTAAAAAGTTATCACTTCAAATTATTCTGGTTAGTCAGTTTGCAATCTTGATTGTCGGTATATCAGGATTAATGGCATGGTTATCTTGGCAGAGCGAACAAGAAACAATCTCAAACTTAGTCGGACAACTTCAGAATGAAATTAGCGATCGCATCGAACAAAAGTTGACTTTTTATTTAGAAACTCCACACTTAATTAATAAACTCAACGCTGATGCTGTTCAGCAAGGAATATTAAAACCGCAAGGTCGAGACAGTGAGCGCTATCTTTGGAGACAAATTCAAAACTTTCCAGCCGTTTCTTGGATCTACTATGGGGGAGAAAAAACTGGAGAATTCGTTGGAATCACTCGCTTAGATACCGATCGCTCTCTTCAACTAGCGATTAACATTAATGGCTTGCAAAGATTTTATTACAGCCTCGATCTACAAGGCAATCGCCTCAAACTTAAGGGCACATCAGAGATTTACGATGCCCGTCAACGTCCTTGGTATCAGGCTGCTTTAAAGACCAACAAACCAGTTTGGAGTCCAGTTTACCAAGATTCTATTCTTTTTGAACAGGTGATTACGGCTAGCCTTGCAGTCTACAATACTAATGGAGAAAGGATTGGGGTTTTGGGTGCTGACTTCTCCTTGGGGAATATTAGCCAGTTTTTACGTGAGTTACAAATTGGCAAGTCTGGCAAAGCTTTTATTGTTGAACCATCAGGATTAATGGTAGCGAGTTCAATTCCTGAAGAGCCATATAAAGTTAATAATAATTCCCAAAAGCCAGAGAGGCTGCCAATCAAAGAGAGCAATCAACCGATGATACGCGCTACAGCTAATTATCTGGAGCAGCAAATTGGAGGTTTGGGACAAATTAATACAGAGAAGCAACTAAATTTCTGGACCGAAGGGAAACACGTATTTCTTAAAGTATTGCCATATCGGGATGAGCGTGGGATTGACTGGATAATTGCCGTTGTGATACCTGAGTCTGATTTTACAGAGCAGATTCAGGTAAAGCGCCAAACAACACTTTTGCTAACTTGTGCCTCACTAGGAGGAGCAATCATTTTAGCTGCTCTTACCACGCAATACATCAACAAATCATTACGTCGCTTGATATTAGCTAGTCAAGCTCTAGCTAGTGGGCAATTGGATCGCGAAGTGCCTACAGAGGAGATTAATGAACTAAACCTTCTCTCCCGAGCCTTCAATCAAATGGCAACTCAATTAAAGCAGTCTTTTGCCGAACTAAAAAATGCTAATGAGCATCTAGAATCTCGTATTCAAGAGCGTACAGAATTATTACAAGTATCCGAAGAAAAATTTAGGAGCTTAGTCTCTAACCTTTCGGGAATTGTCTATCGATGCCACTGCGATCGTGATTGGACAATGAAATTTCTTGGTGGAGCAGTTATAGAACTTACAGGCTATCAAGCTGAAGAATTTATTGACAATCAGGTGCGAAGTTGGGCAAGCATTATCCATCCAGAAGATCGGGAGATGGTTGAGCGGCTAGTGAATGAAAGTTTAGTCTGCAGACAGCCTTATATAATAGAATATCGAATTATTGACAGCCAAGGCAGCGTTCGTTGGCTCTACGAAAAGGGGCAAGGCATCTTTACCGAAGACGATCGGTTACTCTGGCTAGATGGAGCTATCTTTGACATTAGCGATCGCAAGCAAGTCGAAGCAGAGTTGTTAGAACGCGTTCACCTATCAATTTTAATGGCAGAAATTGGTTCTGCTTCTACACAACTTAATAATTTGGAAGAAGTACTTCAAGCGTATGTAGAGTCTTTATGGCGACATATGGATGTTACGTTTGCTCAGATTTGGGTCGTCAACAATCAGAGAAACAATCTAGATTTACAAGCTAGTGCTGGTCAATACAATCAAGTAGATAGCGATCGTCTGCGTAATTTAATCGAACAGGATAGAATTTGGTCGATCGCTCAAGGGGATTTTCAGCCACTTTTGACCGATCAGATTCTCGAAAACTCGAACGAATCAGAGAAATCATGGTTACAGAACCACGGCATTGTTTCACTCGCAGGATATCCACTGCTGGTAAAAGATCGAGTTATTGGGGTCATGCTTCTGATTGCCCAGTCTCATCTGGATACAGATATCCAAGCAATAGAATCGGTTGCTAATGCGATCGCCTTAGGTATCGATCGCAAGCAGTCAGAAGAAAAACTCAAAGCGACCAATGCCGAGATGAGAGCTTTATTTGCGGCGATGGATGAGGTAATCTTAGTACGCGATCGCTTAGGAAGGATTATTAAAATACCTGAAACGCGAAGAAAAGCCGTATGGGGAGATCATAGCAAAGTTCTTAATAAACTTCCTTCAGAAATTTTTCCTCCAGAACAAGCGGAATTATTCTCAAACTATGTACAGCAAGTCTTAGAAACTCAAGAAACTTTAAATCTCGAATATATTCTTACTACCACCGACCAACTAATTTGGTGGAATGCTAGCATCTCACCAATTGATACAGAAACCGTAGTTTGGGTTGCCCGTGATATTACCGATCGCAAACAGACCGAGCAGCAACTCCAACAAGCAAAACAAGCAGCCGAAGCTGCAAGCCAAGCCAAAGGACAGTTTTTGGCTAGTATGAGCCATGAACTCCGAACTCCACTTAACGCCATTCTTGGATTCACGCAACTGATGATCCGCGATAACTCACTTCAGGAAAGTCATCGCTCCTATCTCAGAATAATCCACAACAGTGGCGAACATCTATTGGAATTAATCAATGATGTTTTAGATATGTCCAAAATTGAATCTGGACGCATCACCCTTAATATTACTAGCTTCGATCTTTATCATCTCCTAGAGACTCTTGAAAAAATGTTTCGTCTCAAAGCCAGTGATAAAGGATTGCAGTTAATCTTTAAGCGATCGCTAACAGTTCCGCAATGGATTAACAGCGATGAAGGTAAGTTGCGACAAATTTTAATTAACTTGTTAAGTAACGCAATTAAATTTACTGACACAGGCTCTATAACTCTATCAGTTGCAGAAATCGAGCCGCCTGAATTATTAACTGAAGCGCTCGTCTCTCAAATCAAGGTAACCTTAAAATTTTCAGTACAAGATACTGGTCAAGGAATTCCAGAAAATTCTTTAGAAAAGATTTTTGAAGCTTTTGAGCAAACTGAGATTGGTAGACAAGCTACGGAAGGAACTGGTCTAGGATTACCGATTAGCTTAAAATTTACTCAATTTATGGGTGGTGAAATTACGGTTAAGAGTAAATTAGGAGAAGGAAGTATCTTTGATGTCAATCTCCCAGTAAATATTCCCGAATCTCCTGTTAAGTCAAAGCGATTAACCGATCGCCATGTAATCGGCTTAGCCCCTAATCAAGCGGATTATCGAATTTTAGTAGTTGAAGATCGTTGGGAAAGCCGACATCTACTAGTTAAATTATTAGAAGCGATCGGTTTCCAAGTTAGCGAAGCTAGTAATGGCGCTGAAGCGATCGAAATTTGGGAGAAGTGGCAACCGCATCTAATTTGGATGGATATGCGAATGCCTATCATGGATGGCTATGAAGCCACGCGCCAGATTAAATCTCATTTAAAAGGACAGGCAACCGTAATTATTGCCTTAACCGCCAGTGCCCTAGAGGAAGAGAAAACAATTATCCTATCAGCAGGCTGTGATGATTTTGTGCGCAAGCCTTTTAGAGAGTCTCTTATTCTAGATAAATTGGCAGAATATTTGGGAGTAGTTTATCTATATGAAGCCGAAACCGATGACAGTTGTATTGGCACAATGACAGGCAATTTTGAAAGCTTAGAAGATAATCTCAACAAGTATTTGTCACAAATGCCTGAAAGTTGGACGAATCAACTTCATCAAGCAGCCATGCTTGCTGACAATGATTTAATTAGTGAATTAATCGGCACAATTCCCGCAAATAACACTGTTTTAATTCAGTCTTTAATCAGCCTTGTCGACAACTTTTGTTACAATCAAATTATGAGTTTAACTCAACAAACTATCAACAAATAGTCAATAAGCGTCAATAAACAACTGTAGAAATCTGAATAACAATTAAAATAGATATTAAATAAGGGAAACAAGGCTCCTAAGCCTCTTGTCTGTCATAAGAGAAAATATTTATTTTAAAATTGTTGAGTAACTAGTCACCTAATAAGCTTTAAGAAAAAACTTTATGGATACTGCTAACTAATGGCTAGAGAATATGTGGGTGACATACTAATTGTCGATGACACGCCAAATAATCTGCGTTTTTTATCGACAACTTTGAGCGAGCAAGGCTATAAAGTTCGTAGTGTTACAGATGGTTTAATGGCTTTGACAGTAGCGCAGGCAGCAAAACCCGATTTGATCCTATTAGACATCATGATGCCCAATATTGATGGCTATGAAGTTTGTCAGCGCCTAAAAGCAAATAGCCAGACCAGTGATATTCCTGTAATTTTCTTAAGTGCGTTAGATGAGGTAATTGACAAAGTTAAAGCATTTAGTGTTGGTGGTGTTGACTACATTACTAAGCCCTTTCAGCTAGAAGAAGTTTTAGCTCGTATTCAAACCCATTTAAGTTTGAGAGAAGCTCAGAAAGAGATAAGCCAATTAAATACAGAACTAGAGCAAAGAGTACGTCAAAGAACTGCACAGTTAGAACAAGAAATTGCCGAACGTTTGCAAGTGCAAGAGAGGCTTTTACATCTAGCCTTGCATGATGTTCTCACTGGTCTACCCAATCGCACTTGGTTTATGAAGCGATTGGAGCAACTACTCCAACAGGTTAATCAACAGACCAACTATCATTTCGCAGTTCTATTTTTAGACTGCGATCGCTTCCAGTCGGTCAATGATTCCTTAGGTCATTTAGTAGGCGATCAGCTACTAGTCTCGCTTGCCCGCAGAATTGAGCTATGTTTGCGTCCTGGGACAATGCTTTGTCGGCTTGGAGGCGATGAATTTGCTATTTTGCTCCAAGATATTGCCAACGCTGGTAATGCATCCAAAATTGCCGATAACATCCTGCATGAATTAGCTACCCCCTTTCAAATCGGCGATTACCAAGTATTTACCAATGTCAGCATTGGTATTGTCATGGGCAGCAATATCTATAAACAACCCGAACATATCTTGCGCGATGCTGACACAGCCATGTACAGAGCCAAAGCAAAGGGGAAAGCTTGCTATCAGATGTTCGAGCAAACCATGCATTCTCGCGCTCTCCACAATTTCCAATTAGAATCTGACCTCAGGCAGGCGTTGGAGCGCAATGAATTTGAAGCCTACTATCAGCCGATCGTTACCTTAGAAACTAACCAAATCTCATCATTTGAAGCTTTAGTTCGCTGGAATCAACCAGACAAAGGATTTATTATTCCTAATAAGTTTATTCCGATCGCCGAAGAGACGGGGCTAATAATCGCGATCGATATGTTTATTTTGCGACAAGCCTGTCAGCAATTGCGGAATTGGCAAGATGAAGGGCTAGCAGACAAATCTTTAACGATGAATGTTAATCTTTCAGTGAAACATTTCATGAGTTTCAATTTACTTGATTATATTGATAATGTTCTTCAGGAAACTAGACTTGATGGCTCTTCCTTGAGATTAGAAATCACGGAAAGCGACATTATGGAAAATGCTGAATTCGCTGGAAAAATTATTGAGAAACTGCGCGAACGAAACATTCAATTGAGTATTGATGATTTTGGCACTGGTTACTCCTCTCTAAGTTATCTCCATCGCTTACCGATCGATCACCTCAAAATCGATCGCTCTTTTGTAATGAGAATTGGTAAAAATGGGAAGAACACTGAGATTATTAAGGCAATCATTGCACTAGCAAAGAGCCTAGGAATGTGCACGATCGCTGAGGGGGTTGAGACTCAAGAACAACTGGAGCAGATCAGAAGTTTGAAGTGTGAATTTTGCCAAGGATATTTGTTTTCTAAGCCCGTAGATGCCGAAGCAGCTAGGAATTTATTAATCACAGGTTTTTAGGCTTCGACTCCGCTCAGCCACCAGTCTACGTTGGCTGAGCGGAGTCGAAGCCTTATCTCATTTAGAGCAAGCAACAACTAGTTTTCTGGCTTAAGTTCTCGTTCCATAAGTCCTTCGATTGCTTGCTGCAAAGTAATTTCTCCTTTGAGTAATCGATAGACATAGCGCGAAACAGGAACACTAATTTTTTCGCGATCGCTAATTTCGATCAGGACATTAGCCGTATTTACACCTTCAGCAGTACCTTGCACATTAGCAATCGCTTCATCTAAACTCTGTCCCTGCGCGATCGCATAGCCAATTTGATAATTGCGACTGAGATTACTATTACAAGTTGCTAACAAATCGCCTAGCCCCGATAATCCCCAAAAAGTTTCTGGCTGCGCTCCAAAATAAACTCCGACACGAATAATTTCAATCAGCGATCGCGTAATTAATGCAGATTTTGCATTAGTCCCAAGATTTAAACCATCACAAGCACCAACCGCGATCGCAATCACATTTTTAAGCGTACCGCCCAACTCCACCCCGATCGGATCGGAATTTGTATAGACTCTGAAATTTCGCGATGCAAAGATACTTTGTATGGACTGGCATTCTATCTCATCCTTGCTGGCAACTACTGTCGCCGCAGGCTTACCCTCCATAATTTCTTTAGAGAGATTTGGTCCTGATAAAACTACTAGTGGACGATCGGGCACCAAAGATTGCCAAATTTGCGATGGCGTTTGTCTTGTAATTGGTTCGAGTCCTTTAGTGGCACTAACTAAAATTGCGTGGGGCAGCAGCTTAGCCAATTGCAACTGCTCAGCGATAAACCTTACCCCTTTTATTGAAACCGCAGAGATAATCGCATCGCTATCACTGACGACTTCTGCTAATGAGTATTTACTTTGGCGAGACCAAATTTGGACGTGATGGTGATTGGTTTGGACTAGACTCGCCAGTGCCGAACCCCATGCCCCAGATCCAATAATCGTCACATTTTTTAAGTCAGATTTCATGTTTTAGATAGTTTTTTGTTAAACCTAGAAGATAACTCTGTCTCGAAGAGCCTCCTCCATCCTTAAATGCTGCACTTTGAATCAAACAAACTACCAAATTTTTAAAATCGTTATTTCACAACACTTTTAAAAACCTAGTTTTAATTTGATGCAAAGCGCTGTAATAACCAAGCATCAGCAAAAACAAGACTAGAAGCCAGACTCCATATCGCGACGGTGATATAATAGCGTGCAAAAGCCTCTCAAGTTTTAAAACTCTTGCTAGTTAGATATTGTTAGTCTTTAATTATCAATATCACATCAAAAGTTTTGATTGATGAGGGGTACTTTCGCTCATTTCTTGAGGAAGGCTGGCAACAATGATCGAAATGAAGGTGGCTGGCATTGCTATAGATGCTGTTAGCCGTAATCCTATCGTCCTACTGCGAGATACTTTAGAACGGAGAGCTTTGCCGATCTGGATCGGCGAAGCAGAGGCTAGAGCAATTAACGGGGCTTTAGATGGTAGACCTCTAGAGCGCCCAATGACTCACGATCTCATGCTGAACTTTTTAGATGCTTGGGGTATTACTGTTGAGCGCATTGTCGTGCATGGGCTAAAAAATAGCACTTTCTATGCTTCGATTACGGTTTCGCAAGGAGACATTAAAAAGGAAATGGACGCACGTCCAAGTGATGCGATTGCGATCGCGGTACGTGCAAAATGTCCCATTTGGGTAATGGAAGAGGTTATCTTAGAAGCATCGATTCCTGTCGATCAGGATGCCGATGAAGCTGAAAGAAGAGCATTTCGTGAGTTTTTAGCAAAGCTCACGCCAGAGGAATTAGTGAAAAAAAGTGGTTTGGAAAGCAATTAAAACTAAAGAGACACCAAGGATTTGCTGCCTCTTTATCTGTAAGTATTTTTGTAGCTGCCGCCAAGTGTATTAGTACATAAAGCCCAAGAAGAGAATGGCGGCGCTAAGCGCCGCCATTCTCTTCTTGGGTTTTGATTTTGTCCTACCGCAAGTGGCTACAGTTATATAAACAGTATTTTATACCTTTGAAACTTACAGCGCTTTGCCTTCAAATCCAAGTCTGTAAAACAATTGAAAGCCTTGCTTTGCAAGGCTTTCAATTGTTTATTGTGGTTCGTTCAAGCAATAACTGCTGTAATTAAGGGGTATCGTTGTTAGACATAAATTCAACGAATCCACGCAACCCCGAATCATTAGTTTCGAGACTATTAGGCTGATTAATACCAAATAATCTTTCAGCAACTTCTCCCTCTTTGCCAAGCACCTTAATTTGCTGGTTGTTGTAACTAAGTGCCACAGCAGAAGCATTGCCAGCACGGATTGAAATTTGGCGATCGCCAGACAATGCTAACTTCTTACCTTCATCAAGGACACCTTCAAACTCAGTTCGCCCATCCACAGTGATACGCAACCAAGATTGGCCTTTCAGTACAATCCCAACATTTACTTGCTTATTACCCGCAAACTCAAAGTCACCGTTAGCTGCGATCGCCGAACTACTTTGTAAGTTGACATTACTTGTCCAAGTCTTAAGTGCATTATTCAGACTAGAACTTACTTCACCAAAAGAAGTATTAGAAGGCGATTGCTCAAGTGTTTTGGGGACAGGAATAACATTAGTCGTAGTTTGTGTTGCTGCTAACTTAACTCCAGAAATATTCGATGGATTAGCCATTACTGATGGCTCAGCAACCGTTTGTCTCAAAACTTCTAACCCACCCATCTTCGGCAACAAAGCATTTACAGTTTCATCAGGGTTTTTCGCTTTTACCGAATTTATCTGGGCAGCATTACTAAAATTTGTCTGATTATCATTAATCTTGTTAGCATCAGGCGAATTTAGAAAAGTAGCCAAAAGACTCACAGCACCAGCGATCACCCCAACATACAAGGCGTACAAATGTAAAGGACGTAGTTCAGCCGCCGCACTTCCTGCCCACTTTTGTTCTGGCAAAACAGGATTTAAAGGAAAATCTTCTGAGAGATCTCCAGCCCCCAACGCTGTACCATACTTACGAATAAATCCACGTACATAAACAGGCTCTGGGAGAGAGTCTATTTCGCCATCTTCGATCGCTCGCAAATATCGTTCAGAAATTAATGTAGTAGCAGTTAGATGCGGAATCGATAGTTCTTTGTCTTGTCGAATTCGCTTAAATTGCGCTCCGATTTCTGCTAATTTCTCTGCTTGCTTCGAGGTTGTAATATTCACAATACTCACAGACATGTAGGAAAAGATTGGACTGACTGACTTAATCAAACTGGCTTTTAGACGAACTCGTGCAATCACAAGTTCTATGTTTAGAGCATTGTCGATGTTTCGGGGAGTTAAGCAATATTTAGATATTCTTAACTAAACTAATATAACATTTTGCAAAGTTTTAGAAGCAAATCAAGATCGTATTGAACATAATTTCTTAATTTCACGATCGCTCAACAGCCGATATGTTCCTATTTTAAGCGAATTAAGTGAAATAGAGGCGATCGCAACTCGGTGAAGTGCAAGGACGGGATGACCTAATTGTTCTGCCATTCGTCGAATTTGCCGATTGCGACCTTCTTCCAAAATAATCTGCAACTGAGTTTTCGGGGTTTGAGTTTTTTCAGTCTTCAAAATGTTGATAGCGGCAGGTAGGGTACGTTTACCATCTAACAGAATTCCTTCCTGCCAATGTTTAATGGTTTGTTGACTAGGAATATCTCTGATCCAAACTTCATAAGTTTTGGCAACGTGATGACGAGGATGCATCAAGTAATTAGCAAAATCACCATCGTTGGTTAATATCAATGCGCCGCTACTGTTATAGTCAAGTCGTCCAACGGGATAAACATGCTGATATTTTTGGGGTAAAATATCGATCACGGTCTTCCTTCCCTGAGGATCGTTGCAGGTACAGACTACACCAGTTGGCTTATTCAGTAATAGATATATAAATTCAGGTGGGGTGATTTGCAGCAACTTACCATCTACTTCAATGAGATCGCTCTCAGAATCAGCTTTCACGCCTAATTCAATAATTTTCTTACCATTTACACAGACTCTTCCAGACAATATTATTTGTTCTGCCTCTCTTCGCGAAGCAATGCCATATCTCGATAGAATCTTTTGTAAGCGTTCAATCATTCCAAAACAGTAATTTAACTAATACTTATTATGCATACGTAATAATCATGCATAGATAGAAATCCTAATAATGATGACTAAATAACAGGGAAAAGGCTTCAGTTTCGCTCGGTCAAAGGTTATTATTACTTCCCGATCGAAGTCGAAGCCCAAGATTCTCACAAAGGATTTAGGAATTCCATAGATTTATATAGATCTTTAGCCAATTGTGACAGGATTTAAATCCCAAAGTAGAGTTAAGCGTTGCAACTCCACTTTGGGGTCTAAATCCTGTCACAATTGACTGGACAATCGCCGATCGCTATATTTACTAAGACATAAAGCCTTGAAAGTCAGACGACATAAAGCACGTATTTACTTCTTGAGTCTTATACGGATATGTATAAATCGTCTATGCGATTATTGCATCTTAGAATTGCAATTGTTAAATAAAGTTTAAAAATATGTAGTTCCTTATACGAATTGGGATCGAAACATTAAGTAGTGTAAATCAAATCTAAAAATTAAAATCGCAATTGAAGACAGAAGATTCTGAGATTTTTCTTGAAAACTTGAACAGTAATCGCTAAATCTGGAATTCATAAGCATGAGCCAAGGATAATTAACATGGCAAACAAAATTGAAGACCTGAAGGCTGCAAAGGATGGTCTTGCAATCAAAGCCGAAATCGATCGCTTCGCGGAAATTGGCTGGGAAGCGATCGATGACGATGATTTACAACATCGTTTGAAATGGCTAGGCGTATTCTTTCGCAAAAGTACTCCAGGGCGATTCATGGTACGGATGCGGATACCAAATGGATTAATCAACAGCGCACAGATGCGGGTACTTGCTTCTGTAGTCGAAAAGTGCGGCGAATATGGTGTTGCTGATATTACTACACGTCAGAACATCCAAATGCGTGGCATTTTAATTGAAGATGTTCCCGAAATGTTCGCTAAATTTCAGTCGGTAGGGCTTACAAGCGTTCAGTCAGCGATGGATAATATCCGTAACATTACAGGATCGCCTGTTGCTGGCATTGATTCTAACGAGCTTTACGATACGAGAGAACTAGCCATTCAAGTTCAAAACTTGCTTACTAATAATGGCGAAGGGAATTCTAATTTCACCAACTTACCTCGAAAGTTTAATATTGCGATCGCAGGTTGTCGTGATAATTCGACTCATGCAGAAATCAATGATTTAGCCTTCGTTCCTGCTTATAAAGAAGAGTCTAAGGAAACGTTTGGATTTAATGTACTCGTTGGAGGCTTCTTCTCTTCCAAGCGCATTGCTGCCGCCATTCCTCTTGATGTATGGGTTCCACCCGAAGATGTGGTGGCTCTATGTGAAGCATTACTGATTGTTTTTCGTGACAATGGACTTCGCGAAAATCGCCAAAAATCTCGCTTAATGTATCTCATTGATGAATGGGGAATTGAAAAATTCCGAGCTGAAGTTGAAAAGCAAATGGGTAAACCATTGTCAACCGCAGCCATCAAAGATGAAATTGAATGGGAAAAGCGCGACCATATCGGCGTTCACAAACAAAAGCAAGAGGGCTTTAATTACGTGGGGCTGCAAATTCCTGTCGGACGCATGTATGCTCCCGACATGTACGAATTTGCTCGTCTCGCTGAAACCTACGGTAACGGCGATATGCGCCTCACAGTTGAGCAAAATCTGCTCATTACCCATGTGAGTGATGAAAAAGTACCAGCACTTCTACAAGAGTCACTACTTCAGAAGTTTCCTGCCGATCCTGACAATCTCTTGCGCGGGCTGGTTTCCTGCACGGGAAACCAGTTCTGTCCTGTAGCGATTGTCGAAACCAAAAATCGCTCCCTTGCACTCACTAAACAACTGGCTGAAGATTACGATCTTCCTAAAGTTGTCCGCATCCATTGGAGTGGTTGCCCAAACTCTTGCGCTCAGCCTCAGGTTGCCGATATTGGCTTCACAGGCTGTAAAGCTCGTAAAAATGGCAAAGTTGTCGATGGTGTTGACATTTATATGGGCGGCACTGTCGGCAAAGATGCTCACCTTGGAACATGTGTGATGGAAAAAGTGCCCTGCGAGGATCTGCGCGAAGTCATTGGCAAGCTCCTAGTTGAACACTTTGGAGCAGTACCAAAACAGAGCAATACGCTCGCCGCAACCTCTGCGGAACTTATTTCAGTTAGCTAAGTGGTTCGCAGTAAATCCACACCCAGTTCCAAATCTAGATATTTAGATCGGCTAATAATGCCGCTCTTATCAACTTTCAATCAG
This sequence comes from Pseudanabaena frigida, assembly GCA_003242085.1. Lineage (GTDB taxonomy): Bacteria > Cyanobacteriota > Cyanobacteriia > Pseudanabaenales > Pseudanabaenaceae > Pseudanabaena > Pseudanabaena frigida. The sequence goes on from QBML01000013.1 coordinate 86,199, forward strand.
TAATTAAGGATATAAGATACATAAATGAGTACATTCTCTCGACGCAAGTTTTTGACAACCGCAGGTCTTTCTACTGTTAGCGCGATCGCTTTAAATGCATGTACAGGCGGCGAAACCACTAAAACTGAAGCGACCAGCTCTGTTAGTCCCTCCGCTAGTAAGACCGAAGCTCCTAAAGTAAGCGCTGCTGATGCACCTGAAGTGACTAAGGCAAAGCTGGGATTTATTGCGCTTACTGATGCTTCTCCTTTAATTATTGCGAAAGAGAAGGGACTGTTTGAGAAGTATGGCATGAAGGATGTTGAAATCCTTAAACAAGCGTCTTGGGGAACTACCCGCGATAACTTGGCACTCGGCTCTGATGCAGGCGGAATTGATGGTGCACACATTTTGTCGCCTATGCCTTACTTGCTTAGTGAAGGAAAAATCACCAATGGCAAGAAAGTACCAATGTATATCTTGGCTAGACTCAACACCAACGGTCAGGCCATTTCGATCGCCAATGACTTTAAAGACCTTAAAATTGCCCTCAAGAGTGATGCTCTCAAGGAAAGCTTTGCCAAAATCAAGTCTGGTGGCAAAGATGTCAAATGTGCTGTGACCTTCCCAGGTGGTACTCACGATCTCTGGATGCGCTATTGGCTTGCCGCGAATGGAGTCGATCCTAACAACGATGTCAATACAATTGTAGTTCCACCACCACAAATGGTTGCCAACATGAAAGCAGGTAACATGCAAGCCTTCTGTGTTGGTGAGCCTTGGAATGCACGTCTAGTAGCTCAAAATTCAGGTTACAGCGCTTTAATCACAAGTGAAATTTGGAAAGATCATCCTGAAAAAGCTTTTTCAATGCGTGCTGATTGGGTTGACAAGAATCCTAAAGCTGCGAAAGCTCTGCTGATGGCAGTTCTTGAAGCTCAGATGTGGTGTGAGAAAGCTGAGAATAAAGAAGAAATGTGTAAAATTGTCGGTGCTGACAAGTGGTTTAAAGTACCTCCAGCCGAAATTTTGGGCAGACAGCAAGGCAAGGTTGACTATGGTGATGGTAGAACTCTAGACAATCTCGATCTTTCAATGAAGTTCTGGAAAGACAGTGCTTCCTATCCGTTCAAGAGCCACGATCTTTGGTTTGTGACGGAAGATATGCGTTGGGGCTATTTTGACGCTGATACCGATGCCAAGAAGTTGGTTGACAAAGTAAATCGCGAAGATCTGTGGAAAGAAGCAGCTAAAGCGATCGGTCAAGAAGCCGCCATTCCTAAGAGTTCTTCTCGTGGTGTGGAAACTTTCTTTGATGGAGTCAAGTTCGATCCTGAAAATCCTAGCGAATATCTTAAAGGACTCAAGATCAAGAAGGCATAATTCAAGTTTTCTTATTGCAAGGGGCTTAAGCCCCTTGTCTTCATATTCATAAATAACAATCAGGAGATATAGAAAATGGCGACAGGAAGCTTAAGTTCCAAATTCACGCCCAACAAAATAGGTGAATGGTTTCAGCAACAAGCACGGTTCATAATTCCACCTGTTATTGCCATAGTATTTCTTTTAGGAATATGGCAAGTACTTTGCTCGGGAAAAACACCTCCATTACCGCCTCCCGTCAAAGTATGGCAAGAAACTCAAGAATATATTTGGCATCCATTCTTCGATCGCGATGTCTTTGATGTCAGTACTAAAGATAAAGTTGATAGCCCCGCACGTAAAGAACTAAAGGAAAAGCTAACCATTGAAAAGGGCTTAGGCGTGAAAACAATGGTCAGTCTTCGTCGCGTCGCAATTGGCTACACGGCTGCATCTCTAGTTGGGATTGCTTTTGGGATCGCGATCGGCACAAATGCATTTCTTTACCGAGCATTCGACCCCATCTTCCAAGTTTTACGAACTATTCCTCCACTTGCATGGTTACCGATCGCCATGTCAGCCTTCCAAGGAGTAAATGAATCTCTCAAATCTGTCGGTCTTGATGTTACTGAAGCTGCCGCCTTATTCGTTATTTTTGTCACTTCGATCTGGCCAATTTTGATGAATACAGCGGTCGGTGTACAGCAAGTTCCTCAAGATTATCGTAACGTTTCCCGCGTGCTTCGCCTGAGCAAGTTTGATTATTTCATTACCATTCTCATGCCCTCAGCAGCCCCCTATATTTTCACAGGTTTACGGATTGCTGTTGGTTTATCTTGGTTAGCGATCGTTGCTGCGGAAATGTTAACAGGTGGCGTAGGTATTGGTTTCTTTATTTGGGATAGCTACAACAGCCAAAAGAGCAGCGAGCTAATTTTGGCGCTGGTCTACATCGGCTTAATCGGCTTCTTGCTAGACAAAGTTGTTTACTACATCAGCAAATTAGTTGCCCAAGCTGACTCTTAAATTATTAGATGTCTCAGTTCATTTAAAGTATTTCGATTAACCTCTCTCTTTCCATCACACACTAATCTCCTATGCAAACGCTTGATATTACGAATAATAATCAGCAAAAACATCAAGACCCTTTTCTGGTAATGGACGGCGTTTCTAAGGTCTATCCAACACCTAAGGGACCTTACACCGTTCTGCAAGATGTAAATTTAACAGTATATGAAGGTGAATTCATCTGTATCATCGGTCATTCAGGATGCGGTAAATCTACTTTATTAAATATGGTAGCTGGTTTTAATAAACCAACTTCTGGTGAAATTTGCTTGCGATCGAAGCCTATTCTTCGTCCAGGTCCCGATCGCATGGTAGTCTTCCAAAACTATTCTTTACTACCTTGGATGTCGGCATTTGAGAATGTCTATCTTGCCGTGAAGCAAGTTTATACAGATAAATCCAAGGAAGAGAAAATTAAAATTGCGAAAGATAGCCTCGAAATGGTGGGCTTGAGCGAAGCAATGCACAAAAGACCAAAAGAGCTATCTGGTGGTATGCGTCAGAGAGTATCGATCGCCCGCGCCTTATCAATTCGTCCTGAGGTGCTCATTCTTGATGAACCTTTTGGGGCATTAGATGTAATGACTCGCGAAGAATTACAGGAGGAATTACTGGCAATTTGGCGCGAAAACCGCGTTACAGCGCTGATGATCACCCATGAAATTGACGAAGCTCTTTTTCTTGCCGATCGCATTGTGATGATGAGCAATGGGCCTGCTGCGAACATTGCCGAAGTAATTGATGTACCTTTTGCTCGTCCTCGCGATCGCAAAGCGATCGCTGATGATCCTCGGTATTACACTCTACGTAACTACATTCTCGAATTTCTGTATAACCGCTTTGCACTAGCTGATGAAGCTGATTAAATTACGAATTATCAATTACGAATTACGAATTATCAATTTAATAGTTCGTAATTCCTTAATTGCTAAATGGTAACGCTCAATTCGTAATTCCCAATTCGTAATTCGTAATTCCCAATTCGTAACTCCTTAACCCCTAATCAATCATCAACAAACCACCATGTCCACATTCCTAGAAATCGATCACGTCAGTCGTATTTTCAAAACCAAAAATGGGCAACCTTATGTTGCTGTCAAAGATGTCTACTTTGAGATGAAGGAAGGTGAATTTGTCTCGATTATTGGACATTCTGGTTGTGGGAAATCGACGGTTCTGAATATTTTGTCTGGGTTAGATAAAGCTACTGAAGGCGGTATTGTTTTGGAGGGTCGAGAAGTTCGCGAACCAGGTCCAGATCGTATGTTGGTTTTTCAAAACCACTCGCTACTACCTTGGTTAACAGTACGTCAAAATATTGGTTTAGCAGTAAATCGTGTTTTAAAGGATTTATCTAAAGAAGAACGCAGTCGTATTATTCAAGAAAATATTGACTTGGTCGGTTTAGGTCATGCGGCGGATAAGTATCCCAAAGAGATTTCGGGTGGGATGAAGCAGCGAGTAGGTATTGCCCGTGCTTTGTCGATCAAGCCCAAAATTTTATTGCTAGATGAACCTTTTGGAGCCTTAGATGCATTGACTAGAGGGCGATTACAAGAAAAGCTGATGGAGATTTGTGCTGAAAGCAAAATTTCGGCGGTGATGATTACCCATGATGTCGATGAAGCTTTGCTATTGAGCGATCGCATTATCATGATGACTAATGGACCTGAAGCCAAAATTGGTCAAGTTCTGACTGTTGAATTACCGCATCCCCGCAAAAAGCTTGAGGCGGTCAATCATCCCAATTATTACCGACTCAGGGGTGAAGTTGTTAATTTTCTAGATCGCCAAAAGCAGATCAAGCTAGAAAGATTAAAGAACAAGAGTATGGCAGCAGTCAGTCTCGGCAGTATCGAAAAGACCAATCTTACTATTGGCTATATTCCATTAACCGACTGTGCTCCCTTTGCGATCGCTCAAGAAAAAGGATTTTTTGCCAAATACGGTCTGGATGTCACTCTCTCCAAAGAAAATAGCTGGAACGATCTAGCAGAGGGAATTCGCGAAGGTCGTCTGGATGCAGCGCAAATGGTAACGGGAATGCCTCTTGCGATTACTATGGGCATGGGCAGTAAGATTCCCGTACCTGTAGTCACATCTCTTACACTGAGTCGTAACGGGAATGCCATCACTCTAGGCAAAAAGCTTCAAGATGAAGGCGTACATGACCTTGCATCCCTGAAAGCCTATATCAGTAAATTTAAAGATGCCTATAACCCTGCGATCGGCATGGTGCATCATGCATCCATGCATAATTTACTGCTACGTCATTGGTTAGCAAGTGGTGCGATCGAGCCAGACAAAGATGTGGATGTAATCGTAATTCCACCTCCACAAATGGTCTCTAACCTGATGGCTAATAATATTATTGGCTACTGCGTGGGCGAACCTTGGAACGTACGTGCGGTGCATGACAATGTTGGCTTTGTCGTGGCAACCGATCTCGATATTTGGCGCGGACATCCCGAAAAAGTATTAGGTGTTCGCAAAGATTGGGCAGAACAATATCCCAATACCCACCTTGCAGTTGTTAAAGCCCTGCTTGAAGCATCACAATTCTGCGAACCACTTGAAAATCGCGATGAGGTAGTTCTAACTTTGTCAAAGGCAAACTATCTCAATCTCGATCCTATATACATACGTCCCGGATTTGCGGGGCCTTATCGCGTTAGCACAATGGAAGCGAAGTACGATCAAGATTTCTGCCAATTTGGTGTGAACAATATGCCATCACGGAAAGAGCATCTATGGGTACTAGCACAAATGGCACGTTGGGGACTAGTTGACTTCCCTGAGAACCATGCGGAAGTAATCTATAACTTGTTAGCAACCAATGTATATCAACAGGCAGCGAAGGAATTAGAACTACCGATCGCTGAAGAAGATAAATCTCCGATTGTTTTAGCGGATGGATCGATCTTTGACCCAACCGATCCGATTTCATCCCTACGCTCTATGCCCTATTCAAAATTTACCGAGGCTAGCTATTTCGATCCTCTCAAAGGTTTCGCTACCAAAAAAGTAGCTATTCGCCAATAGCTCAACATCTGTCTATGTCTGCAACTATCTCTTCTAATACCCATACCACGCCTCAAATCGTCAAAACCCTTTGTCCTTATTGTGGTGTGGGCTGTGGGTTGGAAGTCGTCGAAACAACTAATCAACCAACAATCAAATTTCCCGATCGCTTCAAAGTTAGAGGCGATCGCGCTCATCCTTCGAGTCAAGGAATGGTATGTGTTAAGGGAGCAACGATCGCCGAATCAATTCAAAAAGATCGGCTATTGCATCCAATGATGCGCGATCGTCTTGATGATGATTTTCATCAAGTAAGCTGGGATGAAGCTCTAGATGCGATCGCGCATCAGATCCAGAAAGTTATCGAAACCAAAGGCGCAGACGCTCTCTGCATGTACGGGTCTGGACAATTTCAAACCGAAGATTACTACATCGCTCAAAAGTTGTTTAAAGGCTGTTTGGGAACCAATAACTTTGACGCCAACTCGCGCCTTTGTATGTCATCGGCAGTTTCGGGCTATGCCAAAAGCTTCGGTGCAGATGGCCCCCCCTGTTGCTATGAAGACCTAGATTTAACCGATTGTTTATTTGCGATCGGCACTAATACAGCCGAATGCCACCCGATTATCTTTAATCGCTTCCGCCGCCATCACAAAAAGAATCCCCACGTTAAGCTCATCGTTGTCGATCCGCGCCGTACCCAAACAGCAGAAGTTGCTGACTTGCATTTAGCGATTCAACCTGGCACAGATATTGATTTACTCAATGGCATCGCTCATTTACTATTGCTATGGGAAAAATGCGATCGCAATTTTATCGAACAACATACTATCGGCTTTGCCGAGCTTAGCGAAATCACGCAACTTTACACGCCCGAATTTGTATCTCGCAGTTGTGGAATTAATATTGACGATCTACATCTAGCCGCAAGATATTGGGCAGAATCCCAACGAGTTCTATCTATTTGGTCAATGGGTGTCAATCAATCCACTCAAGGCACTGCCAAAGTCCAAAGTATTATTAACTTACATCTACTGACTGCCCAAATTGGCAAGGCTGGCGCAGGCCCATTTTCGCTAACTGGACAGCCCAATGCGATGGGTGGAAGGGAAGCAGGTGGTTTAGCACATTTGCTCCCTGGCTATAGATTTGTGGCTAATCCACAACATCGAGCTGAACTAGAAACTTTTTGGGGTTTGCCTTCTGGACAAATTTCCGATCTGGTCGGGCGGACTGCATGGGATATGGTGCGCGGTTTAGAAGCGGATGAAGTGGACTTTCTCTGGATTGCGGCAACTAATCCTGCCGTCAGCTTTCCCGATCTAGTGCGAACTAAAGCGGCGTTAAGGCGATCGCCTTTTACGGTTTATCAGGATGCCTATTATCCGATCGAAACCTCTGCCTTTGCTCATATCCTTCTTCCTGCGACTCAATGGAGCGAAAAGACAGGCACAATGACCAATTCCGAACGCTGTGTCACTCTCTGTCAAGCCTTCCAACCACCGCTCGGAGAAGCACGCGATGATTGGGCAATTTTTGCAGAAGTCGGACGCAGATTGGGATTTGCAGATAAGTTTGAATTCCAAACTTCGGCGGACGTACATTCTGAATTCGTGCAGATAACTCGCGATCGCCCCTGTGATATGACTGGTATCAGCCATGCAAAGCTGGCTAATCTTGGGGTAATGCAATGGCCAAATCCCGACCATGCAACAGAACTCGATCGAAATCGCAATAAACGTTTATATACCGATCTGCAATTCCATACAAGCGATCGCAAAGCCAGATTTGGAGCCTATCATTCCCAAGGTGTGTTTGAAAGCCCTGATGAGCAATATCCATTTATCCTCACCACAGGAAGGCTTTACGGACATTGGCACACCCAAACTCGCACTGGCAGAATCGATAAAATCCGCCAGATGTATCCCAATCCCTTTATCGAAATCCATCCTAAGGACGCAGATAAGCTTGGTATTAATAATGGAGATTTAGTAGAAGTTAGATCGCGTCGTGGTTCTTCCAAATTTCCTGCACTGGTAACTGAGGCGATCGCTAGAGGTGTGTTATTCGTACCAATGCATTGGGGAGCGCTGTGGGCAGATAATGCTGAAGCTAATGCACTCACCCATGCCGAAGCCGATCTCTATTCCAAGCAACCAGAGTTAAAGGCTTGTGCGGTAGCGATTAAACTATTCCACTAAACCTTCAAATCGTTAGATTAGTGATGCTAAATAATGATATGTCCCGTGCTACGCACGGGACATATCATTACCGTTAGATTGTGTAAGTGTTATAGTTTCAGGTAGAGTTACGGTTTGCCATGAGTACCCAAATCACAATCACTTTGCCAGATAAAATTTATCAACGTGCAGAACGCTTTGCTCGATTAGCTAATCGTGATGTTGCTAGTATTTTGGCAGATACTATCCAACTTGCAATACCACCAACTAGATCGGATACTTTTGAGCTAGAGCCTATTTCTAAACTTTCTGATAATCAAGTATTGGCTCTTACAAAATTACAAATGGAACCGTTTCAAGATACTAGACTGAGTGAATTGCTCGATCGCCAGCAAGCAGGAATTTTAGTTGAAGATGAGCGGTCAGAGCTACAAACTCTAATGCAAATTTATCAAGAGGGGCTACTCCGAAAAGCTACTGCCCTTAGCGAAGCTGTCAATCGTGGATTAATGGAACCTTTAGGCTAGTGAGTCAAACTCCTGAAATTCACATAATGGCGATCGCATTTTAGGATTGACTGCTATTGGTCGGGCAACAGTTTTGGCTTTGCAATTAAACAATCCTTACGCGGTAACAGTTAGACAAGCATGGATATCTGCGGGATGCCATTCACCCAATCGCTAAGTTGCCTCAGAAATTGGGATTGCGTCTGGGATTGTTGTTGGAAAGCTGCACCATGAGGGTTGTTTGTCCTTTAGGCGGGGCAATGATTTGAGGCGAAAGATCGACTGGGATGATTTTGATTAGAAAACAGCAATAGTGAGATTGTTATAATAATTAAAACTTTTTTGAGGAAAACAATACCATGAGCGATGAGTTGAACAAAATTTTTGAAAATGATCAGAAAAAATATCGAGTTTTACAGTCTGTGTACAATCTCTCTAATCCAGACAAATTTGTTGGGGTAAGTGCTAAACAAGTTGCTGATTTTACACAAATCCCTATGTCTGAGGCTAAAGAAATATTGAATAGGCTATGTGATTTTGATGAATTAATTGATTGTCCTACGAACACTAGTGGATTTATGAGTAATCATAAGACGATAGATAAGATTAAACAATATAAAAAATTAGAGATTGAAGAAATTCTTAGGGAGTTTAGGCAAATTGCAAGTGACCTAATTCATATGAATTCCTACGATGAAATGAGCTACTTAAAACGATTTATCAATTTTATAGAGAGCAAACCTATTATCTTCGATTTTATACAAGATAATAATCGGGTGAGACAATTTGAAATTGAGCGTGTTATTGATAGTTGTGTACAGCTTGTTCATACTTATGTTCAGATTCCTAAAGGTAAAAATGAAGAGATTGCTTTTACTTATCAACTACTAAAATATGGTCTAGAAAAATTTAATGCTTACTATGTATTTACGATTCAGATTCCAGCCTATGGAAGTCGTGAAGAAGGAGTGTTAAAATTTAATAAGACTATAGTTAGCTATTTTTGTAACCATATTGATCACTACTTGACAACAATGTTAAATAAACTTGGGGCTGATGAACAAAGTTATCTAAATTCAACTACTCAAAACCTTAACTTTAATGGTAATGTTGGCGCAGTTCAAACTGGCAATCATAATATTGCTCATGTAACCCAAAATAATTATTCATCACAAAGTCTTGTTGATGCTGCTAAGGAAATTCAGGAACTTCTAGAAAACCTAGCTCAAATCTATCCAACTAATACTCTGTCTGACAAGATGGTAGTTGTAACTAAAGCAGTTGAACAAATCGAAAATAATCGATCTTTAAAAGAACGGACAGTTGGAGCGCTTAAATCTGCTGGGGTCGAGGGGTTTAAAGAACTTATCGATAATCCACTAATCAATATTTTGATGGCAGCAATCGAAGGTTGGAAAGAAGGTAAATAAGCAACTCAAAGTTATGACTGAAGAATTTTTCAACATCCAGCAAGTTAAACAACTTGAAATACTGAAATTTATCTGGAAAGATACAAATGGACGAGCAGATAGAGCTTCTGAATTATCTGAGATTTGTAAAGAGATACACGTATCTGAGACAGATATTATTCCTCTTCTTAGTTTTCTTGAGAAGTCTTCTTTAATTACAGTACATGGAAATCTGTTGTCTCAAGTTAATGGTATTCAGATTACAAAATCAGGTATAGAAAAAGTTATAAATAGTCTGAATGCAACAAACAAAACTTCTTCTCAGGTTGTTAATATTAACGCTGAGAAGATAGGAGCAGTTCAAACTGGAAACTACAATACAGCTAATGTCACACAGAATTTTGGTGACGAAGTTGCTGAAATTTTAAAAGAGATCGGTTTTCTCCGAGAACAAGTCATTACACTATCAGTTGAAAGACAAAATATTGCTAACATGGCACTCAACGACCTTGAATCCGCAGTATCAGATCCTTCATTGATTGATAAAGTAAAAATTAATCTATGGACTCTTTGGGGTATTGGACAAAATGTTGTAGCCTTTGCAAATCAGCTTACCGCAACGGCAGAGAGGTTTGGCGTTCATTTTCACAGTTAGGCATGGTGATAATTAATGCAGGTGAAATCCTCAAATAATTGTTAGCTATAAATTCTAAAATAAATTAGATAGAAAGAGAATATGAATACAAAACTAGTTGATTCAATTGTGCAAATAGTTTTATCTCTAACCAAAGAAGAACAAGATCTTTTAACCGAAAGATTGTTTTATTCCTTGTCTGAACCATCTACCCACGAACTAGCTCAGCTAGTTCAAGCTGGTGGCGCATTCAAATTTCTTGACGATGAGCCAGATTTATATACCCTTACGGACGGAGAACCAGTCTAGTGAATAAGGGTGATATTGTTTTGGTTCCATTCCCATTTACAGATCTCAGTCAAAACAAGCTGAGACCTGCGGTTGTCCTATGGTCTACGTCTACAAGTAATGACATTACTCTTTGCTTTGTCTCATCACAAAGTATTGAGAATTTAAGTGAAGGCGAATTTATAATCCATTCATCTGATGCGGAATTTAGGAATACAGGTTTAAAAGTTGTATCCAAGGTGAGAGTTACTAGAATTGTTACAATTGAGCGATCGCTGATTTTAAGGCGACTAGGCAAATTAAGCAGCAAACACGTTCAACAATTAAATTTAGCCATGATTCAGGTATTTAGGCTTTTAGATAGTCAGTAAACAGATGTTTGAATACTAAAATCACCCATTATGTAAGGTCAAGGAACTAACCTAAACGATGAGCTGTCTGATCGCTATTCCAAGCAACCAGAGTTAAAGACTTGTGTTGTAGCGATCGCTCTAGCTAACTATTAGCTGACTCCTGCTCAATGGGAATTTCGATAATAAATTCCGTGCCCTTGCCGACTTCAGAATTACATTTCAAACTGCCGTTATGAATTTCTTTAACAACTTGAAAACTAATTGATAAACCCATTCCCGTCCCTTTGCCCACAGGTTTAGTCGTAAAGAACGGATCGAACAACCTTTTTTGAACCTCTGGAGGAATGCCTTTAGCATTATCAGAAATAGCAATCCTTACATAGCCATCTTTGGCAACTTCTGTTTGGATTTTAATTTTGCCTAAATCACGAGCAATTTCTGCGAATGAGTTTTCTAGATAATGTTCCTCGATCGCATCAATAGCATTAGCAAGAATATTCATAAAAACCTGATTGAGCTGCCCTGCATAGCATTCCACTTCAGGCAGACGACCATATTCCTTAATGACTTTAATCTCTGGGCGATCGGGTTTTGCTTTGAGTCGAGCTTGCAAAATCATCAATGTGCTATCAATACCATCATGGATATCTACGGGTTTGAGATTCGCCTCATCCATGCGCGAGAAATTCCGCAATGAGATGACGATTTTCTGAATCCGTTCTGCGCCTACTTTCATGGATGAAAGCAAGTTTGGTAAGTCTTCAATCAAAAACTCTAGATCGATCTCCTCTATTTCTGCTTGAATTGCTGATTCAGGTTGAGGATAGTATTTTCTGTATAGGTCAACCAAACCTAGTAAATCTTGGGTATAGGTTCCAGCATGGATAAGATTGCCGTAAATGAAGTTCACAGGATTATTAATCTCGTGAGCAACTCCTGCAACTAATTGTCCTAGACTAGACATCTTTTCAGTTTGAATGAGCTGTACTTGTGCTTGCTTAAGACTACTAATCGCTTCAGATAGCTCTTTTGTGCGATCTTCGACCCGATGCTCTAACTCTGAAGTGATCTCCTGAAGTGCCTCTTCTACTCGTTGGCGTTCATCAATTTCCTGCTGAAGTTGCAGATTTTGGCGATCTAGTTCTGATTCAGCTAACTCACGGCTTTCTTCACTCAAAACTAACAACCAAGTCCCTACGCCAATTAACACTGATAGAGGTGCGTAGAGTTCTAGCCAAACCCCCAAAAACGCTGAGGTAGAGATTGTAGATAAAATCGGCGATCGCAAGATGCCCTGATAGTAGACCAATCCGAAAACTGCTGCCATGATGCCTGAGAGCAGTAAAAAGAGGCCGAGGAACTTTACTAATCTCACGCCAAGCTGCGGAGAAATCTTGTCAGAGAAAACAGTACGCGCCATTACTAGCGCCAGACTACCGAGATCGTCATCGGAAGTCTTGCAAGCATCATGACAACGAGCGTCAAGGCTACAGCAGAGCGAGCAAATCGCTCCATCATATACTGGGCAATAGGCAGTATCAGCAGGCTCATACTCCTGTTCGCAAATACTACAAGCGATTAAAGATTGAGGATCGACTTTTTGGGAACGATAAACGTTTTCACGAGCAATGTAATACTTACCTTTAGTAGCGATCGCGATGATTGGCGATAGCACAAAAGCAATTCCTAACGCTAGAAATGGAGCGTAAGCCTGAGCGTAAGCCCCAAATACACCGACAAAGGCAGTGATTGAGATGATCGAAGCAATCACCATTGAGCCAAATCCCACAGGATTAAAGCTGTAAAGATAAGCACGTTTGAATTCTATATAGGACGGACTAATTCCCAGTGGTTTATTGATGACGAGATCCGCGACAATAGCGCCAATCCAAGCGATCGCCACATTTGAATATAACCCTAGTACTACATCTAAGGTTTCAAATACGCCAAGTTCCATTAACAACAAAGCGATCGCCACATTGAAGATCAACCAGACCACTCGTCCTGGGTGACTATGGGTCAGCCGAGAAAAGAAGTTTGACCATGCTAACGAGCCTGCATAGGCGTTGGTCACATTGATCTTAATTTGCGAAACAATTACAAATACGGTGGCAACAGTTAAAACGATTTTCGGATCGGCGAACATATCCGCGAATCCCGCCATATACATTTGGATCGGCTCTTTAGCATGGGAAACTTCTATCCCTCGATTAATTGCTAAAGAGGCAAGGAATGCCCCTCCTAACTGCTTCGCAACTCCTAAAACAATCCAACCAGGCCCCGCCAAAACGACCGCTAGCCACCATTGAACACGATTATGTTTTTGTTTCTCAGGTAGAAATCGCAAATAATCTACCTGTTCGCCCAATTGAGCAATTAAGGAAAAGGAAACAGTGGCGGCGGCACCAAATAGTAAAGGATGAAATCCTGCTCCACTAGAAGAATTACCTGCAAAATTTACCCAGTTCGCGATCGCATCAGGTTCTTTATATAGAACGAAAATGAAAGGTAGAATCATCAAACTCAACCAGATTGGCTGCGTCCAGAGTTGTAACTGGTTAATTAGGGTGACTCCATAAAACACTACAGGAATGATGATCAGAGAACAGAGGATATATCCCAAAGACAAAGGTAAATGGAAGTAAAGCTGCAAAGCCTGCGCCATAATTGCAGCTTCGAGCGCAAAAAATATAAACGTAAAGGACGCATAAATGAGAGAAGTGATTGTTGAGCCGATATAGCCAAACCCCGCCCCGCGTGTCAACAAATCGATATCAATATTGTATTTAGCCGCATAGTAAGCGATCGGCAAACCTGCCAAGAATATAATTCCCCCCACTACTAGAATTGCCCAGAAAGAGTTGGCAAATCCATAACTAATCAGTAGAGATCCCCCGATCGCTTCTAGCGCCAAGAAAGAAATACCGCCTAGAGCGGTATTGGCGACTAGAAATTCCGACCATTTCCTGAATGATTTAGGAGCATAACGGAGCGAATAGTCTTCTAAAGTTTCATTCGCAACCCACGTGTTATATTCCCTACGCTCCTTGACAACCTTATTAGTTGATTTAGTATGCATTAATATCCTGACAATCAAGCTTTAGAGCAATACTTATGCTATGTCACAAAAGCTAGTGGCAAGTGTATAAACAATCACAGGAATATCAGAGTCCAAAGATTTTCAGGTTGTGAGTTCTCTGCTCCAACAAATACAGATACAGAGAGTGGCGGCGCTTCGCGCCGCCACTCTCTGTATCTAAGCCTTTTGGCTTAAACTCCATTAGTTAATTATCATTTCTTTGCAAATATTCAGGCGGAACACAATCTACCAACCAAACATTATTGGCGGAACAGTAAAAGATGTAACCTGCTTGATGCATAGATCCCGCATCAACGGAAAATACAACTGGCTTACCATGTCTCTGCCCAACTGTTTTAGCTGTCGATCTTTCGCTTGATAAATGCACGTGATGGCGTGACATTTTCTGTAATCCTGAATGCATAATTGCTTCCACATTCTTTTCGGCTGTACCGTGATACAAAAGATCGGGCGGTTGCAGCGGCTCCAACTGCAAATCTACGTCCACACTATGCCCTTGATTCGCCCGAATTAATGTCCCAGTTAGATCGAACGAAAAGCGCTGCTTCACATTTGTCGCCACAACTTGCTCTAGTTCATCACGACCGATCGCAAAGTTATGCTGAGCACATGCCCTTAGTAAGTCATCAACTTTTACCCACCCTCCCACATCCAACTGCAAACCAAGCTTTTCGGGCTCATGCCGTAAATATTTGCTGAGAAACTTACTGATTGAGGTATTGCGAGACTTTTCCATGATTTTTAGCTATTCCTCCACGATTATAAAATTCGTTCTTTCAAACTGCAAACCAAGCTTTTCGGGCTCATGCCGTAAATATTTGCTGAGAAACTTACTGATTGAGGTATTGCGAGACTTTTCCATGATTTTTAGCTATTCCTCCACGATTATAAAATTCGTTCTTTCAAAAGGATTGGGGCTAGTAAATTTGTTGAGGATAGATGTCACATTATAGATAAGAGATATAAATTGCCATTGCCTTGTTTCAAGAATTTTTATGTTAAATGCCACTTTGTCCGCCAAGCTCGATCGCTTACGTCACATTTTCAATGAATCATCTGAAGTTCTCGTTGCTTACTCTGGTGGTATTGATAGTACCCTCGTTGCCAAAGTTGCCTTTGATGTTTTAGGCGATCGCGCCCTAGCGATTACGGCAAATTCACCATCATTATTACCAGCCGATCTTGCCGCCGCCCAAGTCCAAGCTGAATTTATGGGCATTAAACATCAGATCGTAGATACCGATGAGATGAATAACCCTAACTACACTTCAAATCCGATTAATCGTTGCTATTTCTGCAAAAGCGAACTGCACGATACCCTGAAACCTCTCGCCAAAACTATGGGTTATGGATATGTCGTCGATGGTTTAAATGTTGACGATTTACAAGATTATCGCCCAGGCATCCAAGCTGCCAAAGAGCGTGGCGTGAGATCGCCTCTAGCCGAAGTTGGTATTAGCAAAATAGAAGTACGCATGTTATCGCAACATTTAGGAATGCCTTGGTGGGACAAACCTTCACAGCCCTGCCTTAGTTCGCGATTTCCCTATGGAGAAGAGATTACGATTGAAAAATTACGTCGTGTGGGTAATGCAGAACAGTATTTACGCGATCGCGGTTGGAAAGGCGACATTAGAGTGCGATCGATGGGAGATACTGCCAAAATCGAAGTGCCAGGCGATCGCCTCAGCGAATTTATGACTGCAATGATAGTCAACGATCTCACCAAAGCTTTTCGCACCTATGGATTTACGTCAGTTACTCTCGACTTAGAAGGATTTCGCAGTGGCAAGATGAATGACGCGATCGCTCACATAGCTTAGTACCCCAATAAAGACAATGTGACATAAATCACCGCATTGTCTTTATAAGTTTGGCAATAAATACAACTTTTCCCAAGTTTTAGAAAGAATTTTCTGTTAATTGATTAGAAATTCTTATGCATTAGCCTAAAGTGTTTTGCTTAGCTTTTTAGTGATTTCGACACAATTACGATTTTTTTAATCATAAAAATCTAAATTTAGTTCTTTAAGAGCATATTTACAAAAATAACTTTAAAAAGTTTTCATAGATTTGATTTTAGTATCTATCCTAAGATTGATTTATTGTCATTTCTAGCACTTTGTTTCTGAGATCATGTCTTCATAAGGTTTACATACGGACAAAATAGAATATGTATTGTAACTAGAACCGAAAATTTCTTGTATATTGAGCCGCTATGCATATAAAAGTTTTTTGAGCGCAAAAATGCCTATTTCTAAAGACATACTTTTATAGGGATTTTTTTGTGACGATCGGCACAAAGTTCCATTTTTATAAAGAATGCTAATGAGAAAGAAGCAAAATTTTGATTTTTAATAAGAAAGAAGCTCTTAAAAGACTATCCAGACTGGGTTTGAGCGCTAAGCTATTGTCATTTTAAAGAACCATGTTAATCTGAACCACATGAACGAAACCGTTAATGTTTTGTTCCTTGTTCGTTAAGTAATTTGTTTAAGTTTGTTTGTGATTTAGTTTAGTAAATCAGCTAAATCTTCATCAGGCTAAACCTTTACCAGCGAATCCGTCGTTTATCTTCATTTTCTGCTTTACCTATGCTTAATTGGAACTGGAGCTATACTCTCTCTACCTCAGTAGTAGCTCTTGCTATCATCTCAAGTCTCGCTAACAATAGCGCACAGGCACAAACAGGAACTCAGTCAGAGGTCAAGTATACTAATGTATCAACTTCTGTCCAACCTAATTCTTTACCTACTTCCCTCAAAATTGGCGAGACGAGATCGCAATCATTAGTTAAAACCCAAGAAGAATCAATCGCTCGGATATATACCCACAAGTTAAATGGCAAAAATGCCGCTACTGTTTATGTTCGGGGAATACCAGTAGTAACTTATATAGAGTCTGAAGAATCTGCTAAATCATCTCTAGATAATACCGCTCAAAATGATGGCACCAATGCATCTAAGAGTAAGAGCGAAATTAAGAGTGAAATTAAGGGCGAAATCAAAAAGAATTCTGAATCACTCAAGTCATCATCGCTAAACGTTATTAAGACGGAAGTTAACTCAAGCAAGAATTCAGCAAAATCACCAAATGAAAGCGCTGATTATCTTTTAACTTCACCAAATCCGATCGAACGTGCCACTGCTACCGCAGCCATGATCAACCAACTTAATCGCGATGGACTTGATGCTAAAACAATTGTCCCAATTTGGAAGAATGGTAACTATGCGATCGAATTTGGCGATCGCGCCACATTGAAATTTGATAGTCAAGCGATTTTTCCTCAAACTCAACAGAATCAATTTCAGGATATTTTAGAATCGGCGAACCTCCTCCGCCGATTGCTGGGTGGTGCTAGTCCTGTAACTGAAGTTGTAAACGCTCCCAAATCCCAAGTAGCCGCTAACTCTGCATTTAGCCCTGCATTAAATAACCGTATTGTTGGTGTAATGTCAGGCATGGCTTCATGGTATGGTCCAGGCTTTGATGGCAGTTACAGTGCAAGCGGTGAAATATTTAATGCTAACGACATGACTGCTGCTCATCCTAGCTTGCCTTTTGGGACTCTAGTGCGCGTCGTAAATATGGATAATAACCAATCAGTTGTAGTCCGCATTAACGATCGCGGTCCCTACGCCTATGGACGAGTAATCGATATTTCCACAGCTGCCGCCAATGTTATTGGTTTAATTTCTTCTGGAGTCGCCCCTGTAAGGTTGGAAGTTTTGTCTAAATAGTTGAGCTTGACTTTGGTGGCTTAGAAAAGCCGAAGCAAACAAAACCGAAGTAACTCTAAATTGTCTTAAATCATCTTGATTTTAAAAAATCATAGCTACCTCTGTCAGGAGGCAGCTATGATTTTTATGTTGACTTTGTTGAGGGAACTAATTGACACAGCTATTTCACACGATCGCTTCTCTTCGCAACTATTTAAATGATTGGAAATCAAAGCAGGCGCTAGGGCAAGTATCAGTGGGGCTTGTGCCAACGATGGGTGCTTTGCATATTGGCCACTTGAGCCTAATCGATCGCGCAAGAACTGAGAATGCTTGCGTAGTTGCAAGTATTTTTGTCAACCCTTTACAATTTGGCGAAGGTGAAGATTTTGACAAATATCCGCGCACATTAGATAGTGACTACCAAGTTTGCGAAACTGCTGGAGTTAATGCAATTTTTGCTCCAAGTGCCTCAGAGATGTACGCGAGCAGTGACATGATGACTCAAGTACTGCCGCCATCTGAAATGACCAATGTTCTATGTGGGCGATCGCGCCATGGACATTTTCAGGGTGTAGCAGCGATCGTTACCAAGCTCTTGAATATAGTCCAACCTAATCGCGCATACTTTGGCAGCAAAGATGGTCAACAACTGGCAATTATTCGGCGATTGGTGGAAGATTTGAATCTACCTGTCGAGATTATTGGTTGTCCGACAATCCGCGAACCTAGCGGATTAGCTTATAGCTCGCGCAATCAATATTTATCAGAAAGCGATCGCATTTTGGCAGCTCATATCTATCAAAGCTTGCAGCAAGCCAAACAGCAATTTTATCTTTGTTACGATCTTTGCTCACCGTCACAAATTCTCGAAGTTGCCCAAAACTATTTAGCTAAGTTACCTGCAATCAGCCTAGAGTATATTGAGTTAGTCGATGCCAAAACTTTGCAACCATGTACTCAAATTACATCCAAAGATGAACTAATGCTGGCAATCGCAGCCCAAATTGGAAATACACGCTTAATCGATAATATTTTGCTGAGTCATACTATTACCCCTAGAAAGCCGATCATCGCGATCGATGGGCCGGCAGGTGCTGGAAAATCTACTGTTACTAAACAGGTTGCCAACAAATTAGGTTTGTTGTTTTTAGATACTGGTGCAATGTATCGCAGCGTGACGCTAGCGGTGCTGCGTGAAGGTATTGATTTGCGCGATCGAGACAAAGTAAAAGCGATCGCCGCCAAATCCAAAATTCAACTTTTCGCTAACCCGATCGCAGGACAACCGATGCAGGTCTTGCTAAATGGTGAAGATATCACCTCCGAAATCCGCACGCCCGAAGTAACCGCAAATGTATCGGCGATCGCTGCTCAAGCGCCTGTCCGTGAGATTTTAGTCAAGCAACAGCAACTGATTGGAAATTCAGGTGGTGTTGTCATGGAGGGGCGTGATATTGGTACTCATGTATTTCCTGATGCCGAAGTAAAAGTTTTCTTGACTGCATCAGCTCAAGAGCGTGCCAAACGCCGACATGCCGATTTAATTGCCCAAGGACAGGTAGCGCCCGATCTGGCGACTCTCGAGCATGAAATCCAAGAACGCGATCGCAAAGACTCTACCCGTAGCCACGCACCTCTGATTCAAGCGGAGGATGCAACTTTAGTGAACACAGATGGTCTAACCATAGAAGAAGTGGTCGCAGCCATTGTAAATTTGTTTGAAGCCAAGGTGCAAAATCTATGAAGTCCCTATTTTCTAATCTGCTTTCTGGCTTGCATTTTTCCTCCAAAAAAAATAGTAAATTAGCGATCGCAAGATTATTGCTAATCGCAATTTCCTTTGGGGCGATCGCTGCTAGCTCCATGCCCTCCACCCAAGCGCAACCTACTAATACCGCTCTTACTATTCGTGCTGATGTCCAAGAAGCTAACTCCATCACTGGAGTAGTTACGGCAAAAGGCAATGTAAAAATGAGTTATCCCGCCCGACAGATTGATGCGATCGCCGAGCAAGCACAGTATTTTTCTAAGGAGCAACGTGTAGTTTTAACAGGCAATGTAATTGTTACTCAAGAGGGTGTAAATAGCATCAAGGCTCAAACTATCACCTATCTTGTCAGTGAAGGTAAATTTGTTGCCGTTCCGCCCACTAATCAACAGGTCGAATCAATTTATGTAGTACCAGATCGCGACGCTACTAGCACACCAGCAACTTCCGCCACACCTATAACCCAAATCAAACCTGCTTTTAAAAAGCAACAAATCAGCCCACCTACCTCAACAATTTCTCCCGAAAAGTTACAACCAAAACCACAAGAAATTATTCCTGATGGTAAATAATGTTGATGTATAAAGCTGTAAAAAATGCTTTGCCATAACTAAGTTCAGTGTTACATTTTCAAATTTCCCAAATAAATTGAGTAATGCAAATCTCCCTCGACAACGTTAGTAAAAGTTACAGTGGCAGGCAAGTCGTTCAGCAAGTGAGCCTCACCGTCAAACAGGGGGAAATTGTCGGACTACTAGGCCCCAACGGAGCTGGCAAAACGACCTCGTTCTATATGGCAACTGGGCTAATTCAACCTGACAGCGGTAGCGTCTGGCTAGACAAGCAAGATATTACCCGTTTACCCATTCACCAACGGGCACGGATGGGCATGGCTTATCTTGCGCAGGAAGCAACGATTTTTCGTCAACTATCTGTGCGTGACAACCTGCTATTAGTTATGCAACAAACTAATGTACCAAAGCCAAAACAGATTCATCGTCTCCGAACTTTGTTAGAAGAATTTCGATTAACTAAAATTGCTGATACGATGGGAATTCAAGTGTCGGGGGGAGAACGTCGGCGGACTGAAATCGCTAGAGCACTGGCTGTTGGCGAAGAAGGGCCAAAATTTATTTTATTGGATGAACCATTTGCAGGCATTGATCCGATCGCCGTCAGCGAGATCCAGACAATTATTAGGAATTTACGCGAGCGCGACATGGGCGTGTTAATTACCGACCATAATGTGCGTGAAACCCTTTCAATTACCGATCGCGCTTACATCATGCGTGAAGGTGAAGTTTTTGCTGACGGTTCTAGCCGAGAATTAGCAGACGATCCTGATGTCCGCAAGTATTATCTTGGCGAAAAGTTTCATTTCTGACGGATCAAAATCAATTTTTTAGGATTTGCCTTGTCGATGGCAAGGCAAATCCTAAAAAATTGGTTTTGATGAATACTCCAAAAACCTGTAATCTCGATAAAGGAAATGGCAACCTTACAAACGACTCATCCGAGGAAAAAAGTTACAAACGTGTCGCAGGGATGGATACCAAGACTGTCGATCATGGATCGCTATTTAGTCACGCAGATGCTAACCCCGTTTTTGTTTGGTGTGGGTGCATTTTCTTCCGTGATTTTAGCGATCGGATCTCTTTTTGAACTCATTCGCCTGATTACGGATTCGGGATTGAGCGTTCTGACAGCGCTCCAGATTTTTGGATACCAAATCCCAGGGTTTATGGTTTACTCATTCCCCATGTCGATGCTACTGGCGACATTGCTCTCCTATAGCCGCATGTCTGGAGATGGAGAAACAACAGCTTTACGTAGCTGTGGGGTTAGCGCTTACCGATTAGTTTTACCTGCCTTAGTGCTAAGCCTCTTTGTCACTGGCATGACTTACGTTTTTAATGAAGCGATCGTGCCTGCGGCAAACTGGCAATCTCGGAGTACGCTCAGGGCAGCTCTAAATCAAGAAAATGTCCAGTTTAAAAGCCAAGATATTTTCTATCAACAATATGGTGAAGTGAATCAAGACGATGGGACAACGAAGCAAGGACTAGTGCGTAGTTTTTATGCTCGTAGCTTTAATGGCAAAGAAATGCGTGGCTTGACAGTTTTAGATTTTTCACAAGGTCAGCTCCAGCAAATTCTTGCCGCCGATTCCGCCGTGTGGATTCCAGAGCAAAACGTTTGGAAATTTAGTCAAGGCACAACTTATCTAGTTGGGTCAGATGGCAATTACCGCAGCATTCTCCGCTTTGATGAGCAAAATCTCCGCTTACCTCGCGCTCCTCTCGATTTAGCTCAAGAGCAACGCAGTGCCGAGGAAATGAATATTGCGGATATTCGTCGCAATATTGACTTGCTCAAACAGTCAGGTAATACCAAAGAAATCCGCAAACTAGAGGTCAGACTTGAGCAGAAGTATGCTCTGCCGTTCATCTGTGTGGTCTTTGCGATCGTCGGTGCATCTCTAGGAATGCGTCCACAGCGTACTGGTGCGGCGATCGGATTTGGCTTGAGCGTGTTAATTATTTTTGGCTATTATTTGCTACTGTTTATTTGTGGCGCTTTGGGACAAGTGGAATTTCTCTCGCCGATCGCTGCAGCGTGGATGCCAAATTTGATTGGTATAACGGCTGGGTTTATTATTCTTACTCGTGTTACCTAAATTTGTAAGGGCAATTCGTGAATTGCCCTTACAAGGAAATATCTTCAGTGCTTCGATCGAATTGAATTTGTCGATACAGATCGCTGACATTTATTTCGATATTTACAGATTTAAGGAATAGGCGATCGCCCAAACCATATTCAAAAAACACCCATTGTCTCTGCTCATTGCGCTGAAATACCTCCACAATCGGTTGCTCGACTTGGACTAATACATATTCTTGCAAAGTCTCGAAACTACGATATTGGGAAAACTTAAATCCGCGATCGTAGGCTTCGGTCGATGGTGAGAGAACTTCGATAATCAGACAAGGAAAAGCTACTACTTGACTATCGTTGCGATCGCGTTCATCACAAGTGACGACAACATCAGGATAGAAATATTTGCGTTTTGGTTTGACCTGCACTTTAACATCTGCAATATACATTTCGCATGGGCGACCTATAAGAGCATCATCTAAAAGTTTAGAAAAGTTAAAAGAAACTCGATTATGGTTACGGCTACCGCCAGCCATCGCCACTACTTCACCATCCCAAAATTCGTGGCGCATTTCTTGGGTTGATTCCCAAGCGATATATTCTTCGTAGGTCATTAACAAGCGATCGGGTAAAGCAACCATAATTCAAAGAAGTAGTAGTTACAGCTCTAATCTTAACGTTAACTTTTTTGCTAACCATAGCTATAGCCATTTTAGTTACAGCACACTTTGCGCTCAAACCCAAAAGAGAGTTGCGGCGCGGAGCGCCACAACTCTCTTTTGGGTTTGACACCGCTTTGCGATGAGTTATTTTTTCTTGGTGGATTTGCTCACGGGAATTTCCACAATCGCATCCTCAATTTCAGTTACAGGCTCTTCCCCATCAGCATTACTGACAATTTCAATAGATTCTGTAGCAGCACTAGTGCCATTTACCGCCTCTGCATTAACACTGGTTAAATTTTCCGCAGGAATTTTAACTTCTGAGTTGGGAGATTTTAGGGCTTCATCTAAAATCTGGCGAGCATTTTCTGCCTGCGATCGCGCATCGAGAAATCGCATATTCAACTGAGCAAAACTTTTGAGAGTTTTAAAACCTTCTTTAAGACTATTAATTTGCTCCTCTGACACAAGTTCATCACTAAACAAAATATCGATCGCCGATCGCACCTGCATAGCATCGGAGCGTAACTCTTGGACTTTGATTTTTAGCGTTGCCAAGTTGTTTAGGACTTGTACCGCTTGGGTAATGGGATCTTCGCGATCTTCAGACATGGATAGTTCTCTCACTTCTATAAATTGGTCGGGACTAAAGCCATCAGCAAGATCGGTATCGAGCTTGCCTGAGTCCATTAGTTCCATCAGTTCTGTCATCGCCTTTTCACGTGCTTTTGGCGAGTCTTTGCCAGCAACTGTCAAGACGACTTCAGGACTTTGGGCAAGGGTGTAGCGCACCATATTTTTAACTTACATCGGTAACGTGATCTGGGCTTCGACTTCGCTCAGCCATCAAAGACTGATGGCTGAGCGAAGTCGAAGCCCATAATATCAAAAAAAAATTGATTAGAACCGCTATATCATAACAACCAAACAACGATTTTAACTTGTTTTTGCTGGATGGTTCCCATGGCAAAACCTTACAGCAGCAACAAAAGGTACATCCAAAGTTACGCTTTGTGTCTCATGCGATCGCAAAATTGATTCAGCTAAAATCCATTGTCTAGATCGGAATAACCCCCTATTTAGACGATGGATTTTAGCTGAGGATAGCTGTTTGCAAACATGGATTCTACCCTCTTAGATCAAATACGCCACCTATGCCGCGATCGCTCTTCCTACGAGCACCTAAAAGCAATTTTGGTGCAGCAGGAACGCGTTCATCAACTTAGCTGGGAAGAGCGCTATACAAAGCTCATTGCCGCGCAAGAATCTTCGGGTGCGACACAAGCATCAGACATTTTTAGCAATATCATCGCTCGGGAAAAAGCACTAGCTCAACTTGCCGATGCCATTCAGCGATCGCCTTCTATAGAGCTGGTTTTACAGATCGCAGTTCAAGTTGCTCAGAAGCTTCTACAAGTCGATCGCGTCGCTATTTTTCGCCGTCTTCCCGATGGACGCGGCGAGTTTGAAACCGATGCGATCGCCGCAGGGCTGGAATCTCTCGCAGACATGCCCGAAAGACAGCTTTCACTAACTCGACACATAATCGAGTCTACGCAACCAGAAAGCTCTGTGCAAACCGTTGATAACATTAGTAGTTCGGGTCTGTCTTCACACATTGTGACATTGCTCGAACAAATTGGCATTTCATCCTATGCCACAAATAAAATCTATGCTGGACAAGAGATTTGGGGAAATTTAGTTGCTTTTCATGGTAGTGCATATCACGTTTGGACTGAAAGCGATCGCACTTCTCTATCATTAATTGCCGCACAAATTGGGATCGCCATATCTCTAACTAATTTGCGACAACAATCTCAAGATTTAACTAACGATTTACAAACTTTACAGATTGAATTAGCAAATTTACAAAAAACTGTTTTAGAAATTGCCAATAGTCAACCCCAGTCGCCAATTCCATTAGGCATCCCAACCGCAGAGGAGCAAGCTATTGCTCCAACCCCTCTAGATTTATTTGAAGAAGATAGTAAAGAGGATTTGGCCAATGCTATCTCGGAAAATGATAGTGCCGAGGTGGAGACAAATATAGATCGAGTTAATCCAAATTCAGATGGAGAATCTCTTACGATAAAAGAACAAATAGAAGAAGAACCACAAGCAGCAGCACAAGAAATAGCTAATGATACTGAAGAAATTCTAGATGACGAGATTACAAGTTCTGAATATCCACCAATTCCTCAAAATGGAGTCCCCCCACTATTTCTAATTCCAGATCCGCATACATCTTGGTCTACTCTTGAAAATGAACTTAAAAATGAAGATGGGAACTTGAGGGAAGATATTATTACAGATCGAGAATTAAAATCAATAGAGGAGTTTACTAAAACAGAACCACCTCAGTTCCCTTTAAATAAGAATGATTTAGCAACTAATGATTCAGATAGTTCTGAAGTCACAACTCCAGAACTATCTGACGCAGAAACAACCGATTCCGAATCTAAGTTAGAAATTATCGAGCCAGAACTAGTTGAATTAGAAATTAGCGTATCAGAGGAAGCTGAATCAGAATCTACTGAGTCAGAAATCGTTGATGTCCAATTGGTTCAACCCCAGATATCTGATATAGAGCAAAATCAACCAGAAATATCTGAATTAGAGCAATCGGCAGAAATTGAATTAGATAGATCAGAGGAATCCAATTCAGAGATCGACACATTGGAGTCCTCTGAGCCAGAAGAATCTGAAGTCTCAGCGATCGCCTCTGAAAAGATTAACCAAAATGTAACTGAATCAGAACCAATCGAGTCTGAGCTCGAACAAATAGATGCTTCTCAGACTAATTTGGAGATGCCTGTACTAGAAATTGACAACGATGACGATCGCGATCCAGCCATTGAACCGCAGTTTATTGAAACAATTTTGTCGATCGCAGGTCACGATATCAAAGGCATTAATTTCTTATTAGAAGTAATTGATTCCTATTTAGAAGAGACACCTCGAATAGTTCATGCGATTGACAAAGCGATCGCGACTAACGATCGTCCTAAAATATTGAATTCAATCAATAAATTACGTGCCAGTAGTGACTACGTCGGAGCTTTGGCGCTTTCCTATCAATGTCGGCAACTTGAGTCTGCAGTAAAAGCCAACTATGTCGTATTAATTTATGCTTGCTTATCACAGGTGGCAATTGAAGCGCAAAGGGCTACTGATGCATTGCGAATAGAGCGATCACGTTATAAGTTTATAGAGTAAAGGGTGGGTCATGCCCACTCGACTCCATAAACTTATAGCGAATTGCATGATTGGCAAAGTGATCGGTGGGCGATATCAGATCGTTCAAAACCTCGGAAGTGGAGGTTTTGGGCAAACATTTTTGGCTGAAGATTTACAGTTGCCAGACCATCACCAATGTGTAGTCAAACATTTAAAACCAGCAACTAACGATCCTGCTGTATTACAAATTGCTAGCCGTTTATTTGAAACTGAGGCGAGGGTTTTACATCGATTAGGCAGTCACGATCGCATTCCTCGTTTACTTGCACATTTTGAAGAAGAGCATGAGTTTTATTTAGTCCAAGAGTTAATTGAGGGCGATGACCTTAGCAACGAACTCATCCCAACTGCCCGATCGCAGGATGGCTATCCCGTAGGGCGAATGAATGAGTCTCAGGCGATCGCTTTTTTACTAGATGTTCTAGAAATACTTGCTTTTGTTCATCAACAGGGCGCGATTCACCGCGATATCAAACCTGCCAACTTAATGCGGCGGCGAGTCGATGGCAAATTAGTTCTCATCGATTTTGGAGCCGTTAAACAAGTAGAAACCGCAACGACGATCTCGTCAACAGTGGCGATCGGGACTGAAGGTTATATGCCCAATGAGCAAGCGATCGGCAAGCCTAGATCCTGTAGCGATCTTTATGCAGTTGGAGCGATCGCCATTCAAGGAATAACGGGAATTCCGCCGAGTTTGTTATCTGAGAATATCGAAACAGGCGAACTTGCTTGGCGAGAATCTCCCAAACATGGATTTTGCAAATATCGCGCCAATGTTAGCGATGAGTTTGCCAAAATAATCGATAAGTTAGTTAAGTATGACTTTCGCGATCGCTATCAATCTGCTGAAGACGTATTAGCCGCAGTGCGTCAATTGCCTTTGGCAAATTCTCTAAATTCTGCATCGAACCATGCTCAGACCTATTCTCAAGAGTTAACAGCCATTGCTAGCACTGCAAATTCAATTGAGCCGACAATTGTGCAAACAATGCCCGTCACCCCACCGAGAGACATTACTCAGCCTAAGTTGCGGATATGGATAGGGATTGGCTTGGTAGGTCTGATATCAGCGATCGCCGTTATCAGTACGATTATATTTACCCGCCAATCACCTGCATTCAAAAACAGTGTGAGCATGACTGACAATTCCGCTATTTCTCCCGATCGTAGTATTACTACTAATGGCAAGTATCGTTTTTTATCGGAACGGGCGATTACCGATAACGATCTGGCAGACAAAAGTTTGCTTGAGTTAGATATCATGCGTAATGAGGTTTTTGCCCGTTATGGTCGGCAGTTTAAAGATCCTGAACTACAGTCATACTTTAATAGCCAGCCTTGGTATCAACCAAGATATACACCTGAGAATTTCCCTACGGATTTGCTGACTACAACTGAGCTAAAAAATGTGCAATATATACGCGAGTTTCAAGATCGTTCTGCACAAAATCTAAACCCTTCAAAAAATATTGCTAACGATCTTCCAGATTCTCAATGTGACTATACTAAGCGCCTAATTTCCGATCCTAATCCACCGATTAATGTCCGCACAGGTGCAGGAAAAGATTATCCGATCGCAGGCACTCTAGATAACGGTATCCAGATTAAAGTTGAGGTAGAAAAGCAAGGCTGGCTAAAAATTTCTGCCCCGATCGCTGGTTGGGTAGCAGCTAATCGTACAAAGTCGATTTGTTTTTAACCAGTTTCGAGTTTTTGAGATCCTGAGTGCGAAGCGCTGTAAAATTCAACTTATTAAGCACGGCGCTTTGCACTGTAAGTAGCTCAGCATAAATAACCTTAAAACCCAGAAGTGCGTCGCCCGCTACGTGGGCGACACAAGCTTTGGTTTTGATTTTTAATTATGCTGAGCTACTCAGTTAGATTAAACTTACTACATTAATTTTGTGACAGAAAATTCTGATTGGAGCGACCTCGAAGCTCAACTCCATGAAACTAGAAAACTATTAGAAGAAATCGAGCAACGTTTTCTCCAAGTTCGCCGTGACTCCAACGAACAGCAGGAATTGCGAAGACAGCAAGAACAAATCGAATCACAAATCCAAGAAGTTTCTACCGATCGCTCTAATAGAAACAACGACCAAAAAATTCGCCGCAAACCTAATTCTAAAAATGGGCAATCACCACCCAATAGCCATAAAGAAGAACTTCGCAAACAACTACAAGAGCTAAGCGATCGGCTCGAACAGATTGAGGGCGATTTAGAAAGTCGCCTTATTTCATGGAGTAGTTTCCGCGAACCGTTCTGGCAAATAGTTCGTTTTGGTGGCATTGGCGTAATTATTGGCGTAATTTTAAGAAGCTGTGTAAATTAAACAAACCCAAAATAAAGAAAGGCGGCGCGAAGCGCCGCCTTTCTTTATTTTGGGTTTATGTCCTAGCTATCTCTTACATTGCTAAGTAGTTTAGGCATAATTAAAAACCAGAGTCAAAACCTGTGGCGCACGCTGTACGTGCGCCACAGGTTTTTGGGTTTTATATTTAATTGCGCCAAGCTACTTATATATTTTTAAAAAGCCTTACAAAAAAGTAAGGCTTTTTAAAAATGTATTCGGGTTTATGAACCTTTCGATCGTCGTACTTGTCAAAACCCTCGTACAGATAATTAAGCCTTCTCACAAAGGGGAAAATCAAATGTTTCATAATATCAAAAAAGTTTTAGCTATTGCTTGTGTAACTGTAGCAGTAGGGGCAGCAACTCTTCCAAGTCTTGTTTCTGCACAAAATACTACAACACAAACCCAATCGGAAACCCGTAAGCCTCGTAAAGGCAATAATGGCTGGGCAAAGTTGAACTTGACAGATACTCAAAAAGCTCAACTGAAAACGATTCGCGAGAATGCCAAAACTCAGACTCAAAGCGTGCTTACTGCCGAACAACGCGCTCAAATCGAGCAAGCTCGTAAGTCTGGCGATCGCAAGGGTGTCCGCAAGTCGCTCAATCTAACTGATGCCCAAAAGCAACAGATGAAGACGATCGCTCAGAGCACCAAAGAACAAATCAAGAATGTTCTGACTCCTGCTCAGCAACAACAACTCGAGCAAATGAAGCAAGAGCGCAAAGCAAATCGTCCTACGCGCTAAGAGCTTCGCCGTAAAATAAGGAACCAATTTTTAGTGGCGCGGCGAAGCCGCGCCACTAAAAATTGGTTCTTTTATTCTGTTTGAGGAACTTCCTTCCATAATGTCGAAGTCTCGCGAATACTAGAAAAGGTTCCATTCCCCAAGATTAAATGATCCAGGAGTGGAATACTAAGCATTCTCGCAGCTTCAAGTAATTGGCGGGTGAGAACTATATCCTCTGGACTGGGACTTGTATTACCAGATGGATGATTGTGCGCCACGATCAGACGCACTGCTCCACTTTTGAGAACTTCGCGAAAAATATCACGGGGATGTGCGATCGTCTCCGTTGCTGTCCCGATGCTGATAATCCGTTGGGCAACGATCCGATTTTTATTGTCAAGCATCACCACCGCCAAGCGCTCTTGCGGTTGCCACATGAGATCTTGGCTGAGTGCTGCTGCCGCTACGGATGGATCGGTCACTTCTGTTAAATCGGGCGGCTTTGCGTAGAGGGCGCGTTTACCTAACTCGATCGCTGCCAAAATTGCTGTTGCTTTCGCGGGTCCAACCCCTTCGATTTGCATTAATTCCTGTGGAGATACAGTTTGTAGTGCTGCCACAGGATCGCTAGTACGATCTTTACCAATAGTTTGTAAAATTAGTTGCCCTAAGCCAACCGCAGAGAGTTTGCCTGCACCTTGTCCTGTACCCAACAGGATGGCAATTAATTCAGCATTTGATAGGCTGCGAACTCCCTGACTGAGTAATCTTTCTCGTGGGCGATCGCTCTCAACCATATCCACAATTCGCAGAGAATAAGTCATCTAAAATTCTGCCTAGAGATGCAAAAAGCTTTCTTGTATTTTATAGCGATCGCTGGCAAAAACACAGAATAAAGAAAAACAAGCGAAGTATATATCTTTCTTTCACGATCGACTTCTCACTTAATCATCTCAAACAGCGATCGCATTCCTCAAAATCTGAATTCTTATAAGAGCGCTATTATCATAGAATTAGGCTATGTGGAAATCTTGATTATGAAAAACTATCGCGATCGCATAC
The DNA here is from genome assembly GCA_003242085.1 of Pseudanabaena frigida. GTDB lineage: Bacteria > Cyanobacteriota > Cyanobacteriia > Pseudanabaenales > Pseudanabaenaceae > Pseudanabaena > Pseudanabaena frigida. The sequence continues at coordinate 116,292 of QBML01000013.1, forward strand.
GCATCAATCCAAATATTCGCAGTGGGAAGCCATGTATAGTTAACACACGCAATGCTGTATCAGATGTGTTTGACTATCTCGGTGGTGGAATGAGTGTTGAAGAGGTATTAGATGATTTTCCTGATTTAACACTTGCAGATATACAGGCTTGTTTTGCCTTTGCTGCCGATCGAGATCGCCGTTTAACAGTAGTACCCTATGAAGTTGCTGTTTGATGAGAATTTGTCTCCAAAGTTGCCTCGTATATTATCTACAGATTTCCCAGAGAGTATGCACGTTCGTGATTGTGGATTGAAGGAATTTCCTGATGTGGACATTTGGGAATATGCTCGAAACGCTTGATTTACAATAGTTTCTAAGGATTCAGATTGTTATCAATGGAGTTTGCTTTAGAAGCATCACGTTACCCTTCAAAAAATTACTTGTTATTTAATTTTTTGAATAATTAAATCCTTAGATCAAAAAGAGAGTATTTCCCAAGCTTTAAAGACCCTAATGGAGAACGGCTTGGATCTCGAAAAAGTTTATCTAACTCTCTTTTTAGATTCTTATTTCTCGATACATTACCCATAGCACTTCTGACAGCCTGTTTCAAATTTACATTTTGATCTTTTTGGACAACACCAATGATAATAATACTTCTCTGGGGTAGTGTGTCATTTGGAGATTTAGCAGAGCAACTGTTGTCATCATATTGCCCTAACAGTAGAAGAGAAAGTTCTCCTCTTGTTGTATTAGCAATGGATTCTACTGAACGCCGTATTATTTTTGCTCGATTTTCTGCTCTCCTTTCTTCTTCTCTCTGACTACCTTCACAAGATGCTACTCCTACAGAAATTATATCTGACGAATTCTCAATCCTCTGTTTCATTCCTGCTTGGTTAAGTTTAGAGAATAAAAATTTTTCTGCATCTATCGACTGATTCTTAATTCCATCTTGAATGCGTTCCCAACTTCCAAATTCCCATCCATAGTCATTATTAACACCGAATAAAGTATAGAACTCAAAAGTTGCTTTATTCCCATTCTCATCTTTACCTTCTATTTTCTCAATTACAAACCAGTCCCCAAATTTTCTTATCCATTTCTCTAGTTTGTCAGGGTCAGACTCAACTTTAATTGTACCAAAATAAGGAGTCTTCCATTGAAAGCCATAGACTAACATCATAAGTATAATTATAGGTAAGACAATTGTAGATAAGGCGTTACTCCGCATTTAACTTCTCCTCATTACTATATGCCCAGCTTTTCAAAAAACACTTTGTGGCGTTGTTTTACATCTACTATAATTTTATCGAAATCAATTATTTCTGTATGAGCATTTAGTAATCTATTATACGTATAGTAGCCAAATTCTCCTTTCAATTTTGCAAAATTATTATTCTCTGCATATTCAATAACAGGAGGTGTTAAATCACATATTGCATAACAGTAAAATCGAGTAGAGTCATTTACCGAAAGCATACGACCAGAAGTTGTTTTAACACGACATGCATTTATTTGACGAACATATCTATACAACTGACGTGTAGGATCTTCTTCAAATCTAGATTTTTGAGGCTTCTTCAACTCGATAATGGATACACATCTTGCAATCTTATCATCATCAACTTCAGCAAAAACCAGAATATCAGGGCGATCTTCGCTTTCGGATTCTGTTATATCACATAATCTGGGGTCAGATGTAGCAAAAGAATGGAATGTCAATCTTTCGTCAATGAGCCACATATTATGTTCTTCAAAATTAATCTCATCTGTGGATGTTTTTCTCGGGAAAATTATGTCATGTACAATATTTTCATTGTAGTATTTTCCATCGTTTTTGTTAATCTCTAACTTCTTCTCAAGGAGGTCTATTATCATTCTTCTGAAGAGAATATATGCAGTTAACTGATCTTTTTGAAAACTTTCAAGTTTCTCATTTATGTCTTTATATTCTTGTTTGATTTCGTCTACACTTTCTGATTGTGTTTTCAGCAGCTTTTCGCTTATATTTCTAATCTCAAATTCAGCTTTCCCTTTGTACTTATAAAGTACCTCATCAACCTTTGCATCTGAAGATGTTGGGTCAATTTCGTCATATACTTCGGGGCAGTAGTGAAGTACAGATCTGAGTGTTGGATTTTTCTTCTCGACATAATTAGAAGCGATTTCCTTCTTTCTAACCAGTAAAGAACTTAAATAGTCAGCCAGAAATATTTTCGATCTTTTTATAGTCTCAAGCTTTACTTCATCAATAGATATGGGGAAATCTCCCGTTAGCAAATCTAATTTATCTGGAATTTCAAAATCTATTCTACTTTGGCTTACATATTTATCGAGATAGCTACTAGATATATATGCAGAATATATGAATTTACTATCATTTTCGTCAAACTGTGATGATGTACCTAAAAGATTAGAAATGTTGAAAGATTTTACTTCTCTACTCCTTCCACAAAAAACTAGATTGTGCATCTTGTTATATGTTGAGTAAAGTTTAATATGAGAGATCTGAAATTTCTCTCCAGACAATTCTATTCCTTCTGTAGTAATATTTTTTGAAATTTTCTCAAACAAATTATTTAATGAGATGCTTTCATCTTCATCTTTGACTATTATAATAGGAACTTTATTTGCAATAAAATACGACAGACAGTGTTCAAGAATACGTTGTGCGATTTTTTCTGTAGTCTTATAAGCACTTGGTTGCTTTCGATATTCTTCTTGAAATCCAATTAACTTTACAGTTGTTTCTTGCTTAGATTTAGTTGTTGAATCTTTAGCATTACTTATACCATTTCGCCTTGTAAAACGAAAACTCCTCTTTCTATTTGTTCCATTGCTATAGTAAATACTACTAACTTCAATATGATCAAAAGCTTTTAACCAGAAAAACCGACCAATTCCTTTACAGCCTTTTTCTAACTTGTGTGTTGTATCCGAAGTTAAGAATGAATCATAGTTTGTATCATCAAACCCTACACCATTATCAATTATTTCAAAGCCAATTATTTTCTGCTTTTCTGAGTCAAATCCTGGCAGCGAATTTTGTCCATCTCTATTGATTACGACAGTTATCTTCCCATTATCCAAGTTTCCACGCTCTTCAATAGACTGTATTGAATTTACAACTGCCTCAAAAATAGGTAGAAGAGCTTCACCTTTAAATTGCGGAAGATTATTGATTTTTCCTGTAAGAGATGTTTTAAGGAATGCCGTCATTTGGGTGTCGAGTGGAGTCATTTTAGCGTAGTTTTATGGTAAATTCATGAATTTTAAATTATCGTGTCTTTTTAAGCATGTCAACGAAAATTCAAGATCCCCATAAAACATATGGGTACATCTAAATTACCTCCACAAATTCTCTACACACTTTCAACAGGCTCAGGCTTCCAAGTTTCGCCGTACTTGTCTTTGAGAGCCGACCATGCCTCGACTTGACCTTCAGCATATTCCCCTGGTTTACCCCATTGCAAGAAAGCACTCATCTGCGCCTTGTCATCGGCATCGAGGAAACGGATTGCATAGGTGGTGAAATTGCCGCGTTTGGCTTCACCCGTTTCAAAGCGGACATCTGCAATTTTGTCCATGTTTAGATGAAACTCGATATGCTCGGAATGCATATTCGCATACTTGCCCTTGGGGAGTTCCGCGTAAAAAAGCTTCTCGATATTTACCCTTGCTTCCAGCACACCCGCATCACTGGTGACGATCAGGCGAACTAAGCCGAGAGTGTGACATTCTTCTAAAAAATCTTTTAAAGTAGCAGCCATAGGAGTTTATTTAATATTAATTAATAAGTTTGTGATGATGTTATGAAATTTTTTTGCGATCGCAATATCCCTATTAAACCCGAAAAGAGTTAGTGTGTGTAGCTTTTAGGCGATAAAAGAAGCGATCGCTTCTTTGCCTCGAGAAATTCAAAAGACCTCAAAAATGCTCTAAAGTTGACTACAAGCTCATTTACCCGCAACCATTTAAGCTTTGATCTATGAAAATCGCCAATAATATTACAGAATTAGTCGGTCGTACTCCCTTAGTCGAATTGCAGCGTATTCCCAAGGCTGAAGGCTGTGTAGCACGAATTATCGTCAAACTAGAGGGCATGAATCCCGCCGCCTCAGTCAAGGATCGTATCGGCGTGAACATGATCCAAGAAGCAGAAGAACAGGGCTTAATTTCACCTAATAAGACAGTTTTAGTAGAGCCAACTTCGGGTAATACAGGCATTGCCCTCGCGATGGTAGCAGCAGCGAAGGGTTATAAATTAATTCTGACCATGCCCGAAACCATGAGTATGGAACGGCGATCGATGTTACGCGCCTACGGAGCCACCCTCGAACTAACCCCTGGAACTGAAGGCATGGGCGGTGCAATTAGACGCGCTAAGGAAATTAGCGAAAGTACTCCTGATGCCTATATGTTGCAGCAATTCCGCAATCCTTCCAATCCAGCCATCCATCGCAAGACTACAGCTGAAGAGATTTGGGAAGATACCGATGGGCAGATTGATTTTCTGATTTCTGGAGTTGGCACGGGCGGTACAATTACGGGAATTGCGGAAGTCATTAAATCGCGTAAGTCATCGTTTAAAGCGATCGCGGTTGAGCCAGCCAATAGCCAAGTCTTAGCAGGTAATCGCCCAGGTCCTCACAAAATCCAAGGTATTGGCGCAGGCTTTATTCCTGAAGTTTTGAAAACGGAACTGATTGATGAAATTATTCCTGTAACTGATGATCAAGCGATCGCCTTTGGACGTAGACTTGCCCGTGAAGAAGGACTGCTATCGGGAATTTCTAGTGGTGCGGCACTCTACGCAGCAGTACAAATCGCGAAGCGTCCTGAGAATGCTGGCAAAATGGTAGTGATGATTCAGCCTAGCTTTGGCGAACGTTACTTGAGTACGCCTCTATTCCAAGATCCTGAATTAATGGCGCTAAGTTAGAACCCCTCCCTAGCCCTCCCCTTGCAAAGGGGAGGGAATTAGATTTCTAGTCTTCCCCCTTTGCAAGGGGGAATTAAAGGGGGTTAATTAGTAGACTTCGCAATTACATTTTTATAAGTTCCATCTAAAACTGATAGAGCTGCTACATACTGCGGATCTTCCTTTGTACCTAGTTGCTTACGGGTGATTGGTTCCGTCAGCGCAACTTCCACATCAGGAATAATTCCGCGCTTATGTATATTGTGGTGCAATGGAGTTTCATATTTCGCGATCGTCACCGCTAAACCTGCGCCATCTTCTAATTCATACAGCGATTGAATTAAACCTTTGCCATAGGTTTTAGTGCCAACCAATTGAGCGCGATCGTTCTCTTGCAATGCGCCAGCGAGAATTTCACTAGCGCTAGCACTACCGCTATCGGTGAGAACTACTAAGGGATCGGTTGTAATCGCATCACCTTTCGCTTCAAAACTTTCTTGGATGCCATGACGGTCAACTGTATAAACGACAGTTCCTTCAGGAATCCACATCCGCGCAATTTGTAAACCAGCATCAAAGAGTCCCCCAGGGTTGCCGCGTAGATCGAGAACATAGCGATCGGCTCCTTCGGCTTTAAACTTTTTGATAGTCTTTTCCATATCTGCTGAAGCGTTACCGTTGAACTGATTTAAACGGATATAGCCAACTTTATGATTCTCTTCTTGATTGAGTTTAGCAATGATAGGCGTAACCGCAATCCGATCGCGCTTAATCACGACATCAAGCTTCTCAAAACCTTTACTATCAGCGAGTGGACGCTCTAGACTCAGCTTAACTTCAGAGCCGATTGCACCGCGCATTCTATTCGCACATTCATCAAGGCTCAAACCTTTAGTGGGAATATTATCGATACCAACAATGCGATCGCGCGATCGCACACCCGCCACCTCCGCAGGCGAACCTTCAATCGGCGCAATCACAGTCACATTATTATCTGGTTCATCAACAGCTATTTGCAGTCCTACACCTGTTAACGCTCCCGAAGTACTAGTTTGCATACTTTTAAACTTGTCAGGTTCTAGCAAGCGCGTAAAAGGATCGTCTAGAGTGGCAAGCATTTCTCGAATCGCTTGATAGGTATCTTCGCGGCTGTTGAATTTGCGATTGACAAATTGGCGGCGAACTTTGTACCAGTTTTGATGATTAAAATCAGCGTCAACATAGGAACGGTTGACGATTTGCCAAACATTAGTTAGAAATTTTTGTTCTTGTAATGAGTCGGTAACCGCAGCATTTACGCCACCCATCCAAAAAAACTGCAAGGCGATCGCGACTAAACTAATTACAAGCCAAGACCAAATACGACGCTGTTTTACCATGCTCTCTGTAACAAACTTTTTATATAAAAATATTTCTCTATCCTAACCAATCTAGCTTTCATCACACCCAATTTCCCGATTTTTAGTACCTAAGATCCCAAAAACCCATAAATTTAGAGAGGGCGCTTCGCGCCCTCTCTAAATTTATGGGTTTTCTCAAATGAAGCATTGGCGAAAATTTCAAGCAGCGCTAATTTTTTATACTTGTTTGCCTTTGCGTCCGCAGGGAACACTTGATTTTCGGGGAATTGCTCTCTATGCGCCACTAATCGGTATTTTCATTGGCGTGGCGATCGCCTCTTTTGATCTTTGCCTAGGACTGCTCAAACCTACCCCAGAGTTTATATATCTGCGATCGCTACTCACAATTTTACTAGGACTATTAATTACGGGCGGATTACATCTTGATGGCGCGATGGATACTGCCGATGGTTTGGCTGTCACCGATCCTCATCGTCGCCTTGAGGTGATGGCAGATAGTAATACTGGCGCTTTTGGAGCGATCGCGGGAATCGTAATTTTGTTATTAAAAGTTATCGCGCTTGCCGCCATTAAGGATCAGCGCTTGTGGATTTTAACTAGTGTTTGGGCGTGGGCAAGATGGGGACAACTCCGCGCCATTATGGCTTATCCCTATCTCAAAGCGATTGGTAAAGGCAAATTTCATCAAGAAGATTTGCATCACTGGCAGGTGTGGCTAGTGGCAATTTTATTAACGGCTGGTAATTTCGCGATCGCCTATTTTTACAACTCACTTTATTTAGGAATCGGTTTAACAGTAATTGGGTTTAGCTTTGCATGGCTAATCGGTGCATGGTTTAATCGTCAACTGGGCGGACAGACTGGCGATACCTATGGGGCGATCGTTGAGTGGACTGAGGCACTGAGTTTATGCGCGATCGCCTACTTGTAAAATAAAATAGGACTCTAATTTAATATTTGACCTTACCCCCAACCAGATGTTAACCAAACTCAAAGTTCAACACTATAAGAGCCTCTTTGATACTGAAATCGACCTCGAACCACTAACAGTTTTCATCGGGCCAAATGGCTCTGGCAAATCAAATATTTGCGAAGCCCTAGTTGTATTATCTGGTTTTCTTCAAAGATTTACAAACACTGATTTCCTTCAAAAGATTAGAGATAATGTTGGTGTTACTGCATACATTAAAGAGTTTTTCTCGCAATCCTTACAATCTATAAGTAAGAATCAACCAAGTATTGAATCTAAATTTTGGCATGGTAAATTAGATTTTCTTTTCTTCACAGTAATTACTCTTAAGGAGAATATGAGTGAATCTTCAAAGCTTGTAGAACTTTCAGTGAGTTTTAACTATCAACAACAAAATATTGTAATCAATCTTCTTGAAAATGGGGTTAATAAATTGAAAGTGGAAGATTCATGGCTATATCCCTTGAAGAATTTAGTTTCTAATGATTATCCAGACTCACCCGTAGCTGACGATTTACGTAAAATTTGTATTTATGATTTTGCACCATTTAATTTGTCTAACGAATCTACATCTACTGTTAGCATGGAAAGAACAGGAGAAGGTATTGCTTATGCTTTAGCAGACATCTTATTTAGCAATCGTAAAAGCTTCGATGAGTTAGAGGAACGCCTAAGAATTCTTGTTCCCAACATTCAGAGAATCGCATTACTTCGTGGGGAAAATCAAACATTTTCATTGCAGTTAGTAGATAAATACTCGGAACATCCTATACCAGCTTCTGATATATCCGATGGAACATTGAGGATATTAGCTTTTCTGGCAGCGCTATATCAAGAAGATACTCCTAGTATTATCTGTTTTGAAGAAATAGAAAATGGTGTGCATCCTTGGCTACTACACAAAATGATGGAACTATTAAAACTTGTTTCCACAGAAGGGATTACGGGTAAGCCAGTTCAGGTCTTAATTACAACCCATTCTCCTACACTGCTAAACTATATCGAACCTCATCAAGTTCGTGCCGTAGAGCTGGACAACGAAGGTAAAACCCAAGTTCATAATTTACCTACAGATTCCGTCCGTTTTCAAAAAGCTTTAGAAGCCTATGACGGTTCTCTCGGTGAGCTTTGGTTTACGAATCAATTTGGAGGCAATCCCGCATGAATCGTGCGATTCGGATTGGGTTAATTGCTGAAGGTGAAGCAGAACTAGGAGCAAGTATTCCATACATCAACCCAGAAGATGGTGGCAAAGTTATCGAAAGATTTAGAGAAGGTGCTCTGCATACTCTGATTAGAAGGGAACTTCAAAGCGTTGGTTTAGATTGCGACTTTGTGCAAAGACATCCCACTAACCAAGAAAGTGGAATTTATACAAGACGTACTGGGCACTCAATTTTACAGCCTAAATATCTTGCTCAAGTAGTGATTGCATGGCGACCTAAAGAGGTTGATATGATCCTGATTGTGGCTGATGCAGACGACATTCTGACAAAGAGACAACGTGATTTAGAAACTGCTTTAGCTAAAATTCGTAGCAATCATTTAGATACCGATGAAAAAGAAATTAGCGATCGCAGTGCAGGTGGTTTAGCGATTAGAAATTTTGAAACATGGCTACTAGCTGATACGCAGACTGTTTCAGAGATTTTAGATGTTGTGATTGGAAAACTAGAAAACTTAGAGGATTTAGAAAATACAAAAGAGATTATGGAAAATGCGATCGCTAATTCTACATACCTAACTGAGGAAACCAGTAATCAGCGACCATTACAAATTCGCTGGGATCTCGCTACTCATCTCAATTTAGCAACCATTAAAACCTACTGCCCAAATGGGTATGCAGCCTTTATTCACGACCTCATAGACGCAGCAAAAGTAGTGCAAGAGTTACCTAGTTTCGCTAACACAGATGATGACTAATTATTTACCAACTGCTAAAGAATGAGGGTATGCAAGGTATACCCTCATTCTTTAGCTATTAAGGGCGATCGCCATTAGCATTTTCAGGTGGTTTGGGTGGTAAGCCCAAAGCTTCAACTAGTTTTTGTTTGGTGATACCCAACTTCTTCGCTGCTGCATCTAAGTCTGGACGTGGTGGCTTAGTGCGTGGGCGTTCCCCATTAGCATTTTCGGGTGGTTTGGGTGGTAACCCCAAAGCTGAAATTAATTGCTCTTTGGTAATACCCAACTTCTTCGCTGCTGCATCTAAGTCTGGACGTGGTGGTCTATTGCGCGGGCGCTCTTGATTGGATTCTGACTGGGGCTGAGCGGATAAATTCAAGCTCATAGAACTTGGTAACATTGCTACAGCGCTCCCTAGAATAAGAGCGATCGCCGCGACTTGGATTGATTTAGTAAGTTTAATCATCGCTAAATTGTGAAATTACTTTTGATACATTCCATCAAAACCCAAAAAAATGACTGATTACCTAGCAGGAGAATTACAGTTTTGTAATTTTTCTAAAGCTCATAGACAAGTAAAATATGCGGTAGTGTGGTGAGATTTTTAGCGGCGCTGAGAGCCGCTAAAAATCTCTAGATCGGCAGATAGAGAGGAATGTTGATGAACGTTCTATATATTGAAGATGAAGAAAAAATCGCCAATTTTGTCTGCATTGGCTTAAAAGAGCATGGCTTTGTGGTTGATTACTGCAACAACGGTAATGATGGCTATGCAAGAGCTTCAACTTTTGACTATGATGCGATCGTTCTAGACATTATGGTTCCTGGTAAAGATGGCTTAGCAATTCTCAAAGGGTTACGCAAAGAAGGAAGCACAACTCCCATAATTCTATTAACCGCACGGAACGAGCTAGACGATCGCCTTGCAGGACTGAATCTCGGAGCAGATGATTACATTGCCAAACCATTTTTTGTCGAAGAGCTAATCGCCCGAATTCATGCAGTTGTGCGCCGAGTTTCAGGTGATCGCCAAAATATTCTCAGTGTCGCTTCACTCAAGCTAGATCGGCTGACTCGCGAAGTTACCTGTAAGCAGCAAGTCATCGAACTTACATCTCGCGAATTCAATCTACTCGAATATTTGATGCGATCGCCAGGGCGTGTTTTTACGCGCACCCAGATCCTCGAACATGTTTGGGGCTATGACTTCAATCCCAACACCAACATAATTGACGTTTGCATTCAGCGCATTCGCAAAAAAATTGAAAAAGTTGATGGCGAGGAATGTCTAGAAAGTGTACGTGGTGTCGGTTATCGTTTTCGCAAACCATCAACATTATGAGAGGAGGCGCGAAGCGCCTCCTCTCATA
>QBML01000014.1:0-184930 GCA_003242085.1 Pseudanabaena frigida
GTTATAAACCCTATAAAAGGGTTGCGGCGCAAAGCGCCGCAACCCTTTTATAGGGTTTGCTATGCGAGTGCGATCGTGGCGACATTTACGGATTGATAGCTTCGCGCCGCAACTCTCTTATGGGTTTTGCTACTGCTAACAAAAGGTGCTTAGCACCCTTTTGTTAATCTTTTGTCGCTTTGATTGCGTAGTAGCCAAGTAGAGTAGCAAAAGTAAAGCCTGTAAAAAACAGGGCAAACAAAACGCTGATACCGCCAGTAATGCCAACTTGAGCGAGAATACCTTTGCCTGTCAAAACTTCGTTAGCAAAGCCAGCTACTAAACCGATCATTGCCATACGTCCGTTCCAAGTTTCCGCAAAGTTGCTGAAACCAAATGTGCCTGCCCCTGTAGGATTTACATTAAGCCCGACACTTTTAACGGTTTGGGAAATATCGTTATCGGTTCCTGAAACTTTAGTTGGTGTTGTTACCATGATTAATTACTCTCCTACAGAAGTTTTATATTAATTAACTAAACTTTACATTTAATGTAAACAAATGTAAATCTGCCATCAGAAATATGCCCTACTGTCTTACCCAAAGCTGTCAGAAGCCAAACAATCCCGAAGGGAGTAGATTTTGCATGAATTGCGGTAAAAATTTGCAACTTAAAGGTTTATATGAGGCGATCGCCTTAATTGGGCAGGGAGGAATGGGGCGCACTTTTCGGGCGAGAGATTTAGGGCGCTTTGGGCAACCTTGCGCGATCAAACAATTTTCGCCGCAGTTTCGAGAGCCAAATTTAATTAAGAAGGCGATTGCCCTATTTGAAAGTGAAGCGGCTCAACTGAAAGCTCTCGGTTCGCATCCTCAGATTCCTGAGTTGATGGCATATTTTGAAGAAGATGGATGTTTGTATTTAGTACAAGAACTCATTGAAGGCGAAAATCTCTATAACGAATTACAGAGTAAGGGCATTTTTAGCGAAGCCCAAATCTACCAGTTGCTAGAAGAAATTCTCCCCATTCTTCAATTCATCCACGATCGCCAAGTTATCCATCGCGATATCAAACCTGACAATATTATCAGGAAAAAGAAAAAAGGAAAAAGGAAAACATCTAATCCCCAATCCCCAATCCCCAATTCTTCTCAAAGTAATCTCGTATTAGTCGATTTTGGCGCAGCTAAAGCTTTTACTACGGATACTGCTAATCGCACGGGGACTTTAATAGGTAGTGCGGAATATGTGGCTCCTGAACAAGCGAGAGGGAAGGCTGTCCCTCAAAGCGATCTCTATAGTTTAGGAGTGACTTGTATCCATTTATTAACGGGGATTTCGCCTTTCGATCTGTATGATGACACTAGCGATCGCTGGATTTGGCGAGAAAAATTACCAACTGCGATCTCTAGTCATTTAGCGAGAATTCTCGATCGCCTATTAGAGAGAGCAATTGCCAATCGTTATGGTTCGGCGAATGAGGTATTACGCGATATACATTCTTTGATAAATCTTCCCTTTGTTAGTGCTATTACGCCACAGCCTAATTATTATTCTCAAATTAAGCAACTCCAAGAATTACTTAGTTTAGGGCAATGGCAAGAAAGCGATCTCCTCACTAATAGGATTGTTTTGGAACTTGCTAATAAAAATAAAATAGCGGAACTTACTACTGCTGATATCGATAATATTTCTTGTGAAGTTTTGATTGCGATCGACCAAGCATGGATGCAATCTAGCAATAATCGCTTTGGTTGGAGCGCTCAAAGCCAAATCTGGAAAGGGCTTGGCGGGAGATTGATTTATGAAGCGGATACCTATTGGGAATTTGCAAATATCTATGAGAAGTTTGCCGATCGCGTCGGATGGCGCAAACCTCGTTGGCTAAATCTAAAATTATCACCAAAAATTTGGCGTAAGTATGAGAATTTGACCTTTGCGATCGCGGCTCCGCGAGGTCATTTACCGAGTTTATTCTTTTGGGAAGGATTTAATTTAGTCGATGTGGTTTTGTATCGCTTAGAGGTATGTCGCCAAAGTAAGGGCAATTCATGAATTGTCCTTACTTTAATGTTTGTAGCGGTTGCCAATGGAGTCTGTCTAATCAAAAAAGCACCCGATCTCCAATTGGATTAGATGCTTTTTTATAAGGTAAAGAGAGTTTGCAACAAAGTTCTTAGAAAACACCTGCTACAAGGATTAAAGTGAATAGACAGAATATACCCATTGCCGAAGCAATAATAGTGAAATATGGAGCATGATTGACCCGATCTAGATATTCTCGCGTTTTGCTAGAACTTTTGTCGGAAGGTAAGACATTTGTTTTCATGATTTTTCTCCATTGATTTAAAGCAATAAATTCTGGACTCAATAGCTAAAGAGATTTATAAAGTTCGCTTTATCCAACGAAGCTTCAAAATCATCAACAGCTATACTCCAATTTTACTCGAATCACCCAGTGAATCTTTTGCTAAACCCCGAAACGCAAGATAATCTTAACTATTCAATTAGTCCTACGGCGATCGCTAAATATATGAGCTAAAAAATTATCGGTTTATAATGCATGAAATGCGATCGCCCTAAACCCCATGACTCAAGAGCCAATATGGAATAATCGAAATTTGAAATTTGAGGTCAAAACACCATTAGGGTTTGTAGTTAGAACTACGGAGGAATATTGGCAAAAGTTGCTGATTAAACATCCCGATCTCTCAGATTTGGAAGAATTGGTAGAAGCTGCTTTGCAACTACCTGACGAAATCCGAGAAAGTAAACGAGACTCTGATGTATTTTTGTTTTATTTGCAAAGACGAGAAAAACGTTGGGTTGTGGCAGTAGCTCGTAAGTTAAATGGAGATGGTTTTTTAATCACAGCTTATCAAACTGATGCAATTAAGGAAGGAACACAGTTATGGCACAGATAAAAGTCTTTTATGAACCTAAAATGGAATTACTAACTGTATTTTGGCAAGCCCCCCGTAAAAATCAAATTTGTTCTGAACTGGATGATGGCATTGTTTTGATCAAGGATGCGGATACTGGTGAGACGATCGGGATTGAGTTGCTCTCTTATCACCCTAATGACGATCGCTTTGATGGGGTGTCGGTGGAATTAGGTCAAGCGAATTTTGATATTTCGTAATTTATACATACTTGATTTATCGGTTTATAATGCGTGAAATGCGATCGCCCTAAGCACCATGACTGAAGAACCAGAAAAACCATCTCGCTTGCGGAAAATTTTAAGTTGGTCGTCTTTAGGCGGCACTGGTGGTTTATTCATCAATTATTTGATTAAGCAAGACTGGGTAATGGCGTCGATCGCCTTAACTTGTTTTGTCCTAGCGGCTATTTTGGGTGTCTTTTGGGCTTATGTCAAAAACTTTTTGGAGAGACTAAAAGAAAATTTTGCAAAGAAAGGGACAGAGGATGCCGATCACTTTTTAGAAGGGATGGAACACTTACAAAAAAAGTTGGCGGCAAAATTATCGCAACATGGAGCTTTAAAGGAAGTTGCCTCGCAACTATCTGATTTTGAGTCGAAATATCTCAAAGAACAAAAACTTGCTTGCCATGAAGATCGTGCGGTGGGGATTAGGGAATTAGAAGGATTTGATAACTATCCAGTCTTGCAAGAAATCTTTGTCCCCTTACGATTAACGGTTAGTGCGAAAGAAGCAGGTTACGATCTCTACGAATCTTTAGAAGACTATAAGACTACCCAAATTTGGGATTTGCTGCAAAATAGTCAAAATAGACCGAAACTAAAACAAATCGCGATTCATGCTTGGGGCGGCTTTGGTAAAACCACACTTTTAAAGCATCTCTCTTTTGTTTACAGCGCTCGCGCTTATGGGAAATATAACGCGCCGAAGTTCATTCCCTTTTTGATTTATTTAGCAGATTGTTATCTGACTCTCTCGCAAGATAATCCGCCAAGCTTGCCAGAATTTTTAACCAATGATCATGTTAATAAATTGCTGGAAGATCAAGAGCTAGTCGCGCCGATAGATTGGGTGTTGAACTTACTTAGAGAAGGTCAAGCATTGGTGATGTTTGATGGTTTTGATGAAATACCCATTTCCCAAAGAGCAAAGGTCAGCGGGTGGCTAAGTGCTGCGATGCAGAAATACCGCAATTCCGTTTTTATTGTCACTTCACGCCCAACTGCCTATCGCGAAAACTACACTGCTCAGAAGCCATCATCAAGTTTTTGGATTGAAAAGTTTACTCAGGAACAACGCCAAAAGTTTGTTGATCAGTGGTATCTCTGCCAAGAAATTATGGCTAGGGGTGGGCGCGCTGGCAGAGATGTAGAACGCGCCGCCAAAAACAAGGCAAAGTCTCTGTTAGCACAAATTAAGGAACGTCCAGAACTGGATGCGATCGCGGGTAATGCGCTCTTGCTAAATATGATGGTGCGCTATCATCGGGATGAACTAGGCGCAGAGCTACCGCAGCGCAAGGTCGAGCTATATCAAGGCATTTGTGAGTTACAGCTAAACCGCAGACCGAGTTTAAGAAAAATTGAATTATTACTCAAGTCTACCAATCAGCGTCAAGAAGTGCTGCAATTTGTGGCGCTAGAGATGATGAAACGGGCTACCAATGATCGCGAAGAGGGTTTTAAACAAATTCAACACGATGACTTATCAAATAAGTTGAAGATTGGTTTAGATAAATTTGATAGTGAAGTCAATGTGAAACAGTTTTTGGCGCAAATGGTAGATATCAGTGAGATGTTGGTCAGGAGAGACGAAAATATCTACCAGTTCTCTCATTTGAGCTTTCAGGAATTTTTAGCCGCTTCAGAACTTGTCCGTTTAAATGAAGAAGGTAAAGAAGCAGGTGAGGCTTTGTTATTTGAGAAGTTAAGCTTGAACGCATGGAAGGATACGATTTTGTTCTATGCCAGCCTGACACCAAATCCCAATAGACTTATCCACAGACTATTAGATCTCGATAATCGCGATCTCGTAGATTTGATCTATCGCCAAACTAATAAGGCTGATGTTTTGAAATCCCTTGAAAAGTTAGTTATCGATAAGCGCTATGAACAATTAGAAACTTACCTCAAAGCGAAGGAATGGGAAAAGGCGGATTGGGAAACTGATAAATTGATTCTGAGTGCTGTCGGCAAAGAATCAGGGCAATCGCTATTATCAGATGATTTTCGCAACTTTCCTTGTGATGAGCTATTGGCTATAGATCGCTTGTGGGTAAAGTATAGCTATGGAATTTATGGCTTTAGCGTTCAGAAGGAAATTTATGTCGAGTGTGGTGGTAATCTAGATTTTAGTTTACCAAGTGATGAGACTTGGGATAAATTTTGCGATCACACAGCATGGAAACGAGAGGGTGAATTGGTGATAACAGCATTTTTTGAGAATAACTTTATGGGTGTGAAAGGACACCTCCCATTGGGTAGTATGTTGGTGAGGGGTAGGGTTTGGGGTAGGGTTAGTGACTTCTTTTCTCGCATCGAGACTTGTGAACTTTAGCAGATAAAGATTACAGTCCAATATTAAGCTTTTGTTACAATCCCATTTCTACGACATAATCAGCCTTCCAGCGCTTTTGTTACCTGTCACCTAGGGCAAGGTTTTCATGTAGATACTGTCTTGAGTACCAAAAGGTCAAGACAGTATCTACAAATTTTTTCTTTTTCCTTGAATTGGGAATGCTCTGCCCTAGACCTCTAGAAGGAAAGCCCTAGAGCCAAACAAGAATCATCTTTAGTTGCACTGAGCTTATAAGACTCCGTTTTAATTGTCTTCGCGACAACCAGCATATCCTTCTTGAAGTTTCTACCGTCAATATTGCAACTCCCTTTGAGCACAAGCAGATAATTCCCTGAATACACATAGCTCGTCAATGATGTGCTTTTGATGATTTGAGAACTCATGCCACCTTTAGGAGCTAGGGGAATGCTATAGACCTTAACACCACCTTTAGGATTAGTAAACGTATAGTTCTTTTCCAAATCAGGATCTAACGTATTGATTTGAACGGGCGTATAGGGCTTGATTTTGTCTATGTTCTTAAAATCAGGAGGTGATGCGTAGGCAAGGACAAAAAATCCATTGCTATTAGAGATTTTGTGACCACTTTCAGGCGGATTGAAATAGAGAGAACCCGTCGGATAAACACCTTTTGCATCAGTCTGTGAGCCACTAATCGTATAGACAGACTCAGTCATCGAATGATAATGTAGCCCGACGCTCCCATTAGGGATGGTATACCACAGGATACTAATATGCTGACTATTTGCATCGCCAGAAAGAATCAGCTTTTCTAAATTGGGTCTGAACGTAAAAAATTTGTATTTTTTGGGATCGGTTGTGAGAGCCTTGAGATCGATAATGGTTGAGTTACTCAGAGCCGAGTATTTGTCTTGGAGTGCGATCGCTGATTTTGGTAAATTATTTGCTAGTGCTTTAGTTGAGTTGCCATTAAAGCTGATTGAAAAGAGTAGCCCCAATGCAACGAGTGGAATTCTAAATAGTTTCATTATCCCTCACTCCAGTTTTGATATTTAGAGAATCGATGATCGCAAAGTATCACAGAGTCTAAGGGGCATCTGACCTAATGGTTACAGAATGATGGGTTACATGAGCATTGGTGTTAGTCGATGCAGAGGTAGCAGTTATTAGTAATGTAAATGTATTAGTAATAGGTGACGATTTTCACATTAAATATGCCAATGCGAAAATTGCAATATAAAGTTATAGACTAATTTGAGAAAAATATTTGAGGCTTCTAACTTGATGAAAAAAACAATAAAACAGCTTTGTGGCTTTGCGATCGCAGCTTTGATGTCTTGCTTACTGGCAGTAGCTTGCACCCCAACTAGCAATACTACTCCTAGCACTAGTACTAATGCCACTAGCCCTACCACAGGCAGCAACCAAGCCCCAATTCCCATTGGTATTGCCGTTGCCCAAACTAGTAACGTTGCACTGCTAGGACAGGAAGAAGTCACAGGTGCAAAAATTGCGGAGACTTATTTCAATAAGAATGGTGGGATCAACGGCACACCGATTCGTCTAGTTTTTCAAGACACCGCAGGTGATGAACAAGGGGCAATCAACGCTTTTAATACGTTGATTTCTCAGGATAAAGTTGTCGGTATTGTTGGCCCCACATTATCGCAGCAAGCCTTCAGCGCTGACCCGATCGCTGAACGTGCAGGTGTCCCCGTGATCGCCCCATCGAATACCGCCAAGGGAATTCCCCAAATTGGTAAATTTATTTCACGAGTATCTGCTCCCGTAGCCGTAGTTGCACCTAATGCGATCGAGGCAGCTCTGAAAATCAATCCACAAATCAAGAAAGTTGCTGTCTTTTTTGCCCAAAACGACGCATTTAGCAAGTCTGAAACAGGTACTTTCCAAGAGACAGTTAAACAAAAAGGTTTGGAACTAGCAACCGTGCAGACATTCCAAACAACCGATACAGACTTTCAATCACAAGTAACTAACGCGATTAATATCAAACCCGATCTGATTATTATTTCGGGCTTATCGGCTGATGGGGGAAACCTTGTTAAACAATTACGCGAACTTGGTTACAAAGGTCTAATTATTGGTGGTAATGGCTTAAATACTTCCAATCTTTTACCAGTGTGCAAAGCTCTATGCGACGGTATCATTATCGCTCAAGCCTATAGTCCTGAGCTAAAGAATGATGTAAATGCTGCTTTCCGTCAACTCTATACCGAGCAAAATAAAAAAGAACCACCACAGTTTACTGCCCAGACATTTACTGGTGTCCAAGTATTTGTCGAAGCTCTGCGAACTCTTGATAAGAAGACAAAATTAAGCACGCTATCTTTGCCTGAACTTCGCACCCAGCTAAATGAGACTTTGCTAGTTGGCAAATACGAAACTCCTCTAGGTGAAATCTCCTTCACACCCGAAGGTGAAATCATTCAGAAGCAGTTTTTCGTTGCCCAAATCAAAATGGAAGCTGACGGTAATAGCGGTAAATTTACATTTATTCAATAGCAATCTGACTTACATAGAAATGACTTGAAACCCTCATTTCATCGTAGTAGAAATTCATGAATTGCCGCTACGATGAAAATCAAAACCCAAATAAATAGAGGTGGCGCGAAGCGCCACCTCTATTTATTTGGGTTAAGTAAAACTTACATTGCTATACCGAGCAAACGAACCACAAGAAAAATTTTGAAAGCTTTGCTTAGCAAAGCTTTCAAAATTTTTCTTGGATTGGGTTTGAGCGCAAAGCGCTGTAATTACAGTTGCAACCTTAATTTCTGGCGATCGCTAGGTTAAAATTTGTAAATCATTAAGCACAACAAGCAATACAAATAAAATCTAAAAAGTAATGAGTGACAAGATTGTATGGACGGCTGAAGCCGAAGCAAAGCTCAAGGATATTCCCTTTTTTGTTCGCCCCTTTGCCCGTAAAAAGATTGAAAAGTATGCTGAAGATAATAACTTCTCTCCAATTACTGTTGAAATTTATGATCGAGCTAAAAAAATGTTCAATAAAAAATACGACCAGATTTAGCGATCGCCATAATCAGTAGATTTAGAGCTAATGTTCAATAAGCCTCAAAGAGAACTGAGATATAAAGCATCTAAGTTCTCTTTGAGGTTGTAAATAAATAATTGCTATTTCGCCTCGTCCACCCTAAAAAAAGGTGACATGAAATACTTCCTTGATTTTTGGGGTAGTATATGGGTAAGTTCAATTATCGAGCTTACATGAATGGGCGAAACTCAAGGGGAATCAGTCTGGAAAAGACTTCGGAACGGAAATATAGCTTCTTGCGAAGAAGCTTTGCAATTTTTAGTCAACATTGATGGCAATGTTCATTTAAATTGGCTCGATCAGGATTTAACTCGTCGCTTTTTTCGTGAATTTGAAGACCGTAATATTTTGCCGCCAGTAATTCCCTTGTTGCTATGGCGCAATTGTTTTTATATCGGTAGTCCACATGCTTTAACTGACGACCATATTAAGCTGATTAGCGATCGCACTTTGACTGAGATCAAAGTAATTAAGATTTCTACCGATAGCTATCGCGCTTGGTTTCGCCGCCAAAACCTTCCCAACCCTAACGAGATTCATTCCGCACAGGCAATTAATCCGCTCACTGGTGAAACCGAGCAAGTTGATATTGGTGAAGTTACTGATATTTATTTGTCTCAAGCCGTCGATCAGACAAGGCGAATTAATGCCTTAATGTCGATCGCTTTACAACATAGGGCTAGTGACATTCACTTAGAACCAACGCCCACAGGTTTGCGAGTTCGGTTTCGTATTGATGGGATTTTACGGGATATCAAGACTCTACCCCTCGAAATCAGCCGTAAAATCATTGTGGCGCTAAAAGTGATGTCCGATATGGATATTGCCGATAGCCGCCGTCCTCAAGATGGACGAATTGGCAAAGAATACACCAGCGATGAAAGTATGCATCTCAAACTTGATATGCGGGTGAGTACGTTGCCCTGTGTTTGTGGTGAAAAAGCTGTAATTCGCCTACTGCCGCGCGACAATCCTTTCTCCAATCATTTGGACTCTTTAGGATTTAGCGATCGCACTCTAAAGATTTATGATAGTTGGCTGCGACAACCCCAAGGACTAATTATCATGACTGGCCCCACGGGTTCGGGCAAAACTAGTACGCTTTATACCAGTTTGCAGGCGATCGCCCAAGAGCATGTCAACGTGATTACCGTTGAAGATCCTGTCGAATATATCTTGCCAAATATTACCCAAACCCAAGTTTGCGAACCCGCAGGGATGACTTTTGCCGCAGGACTGAGAGCAATTTTACGGCAAGATCCTGACATTGTGATGGTAGGTGAGGTGCGCGATCCTGAAACTGCGGAAACTGTTGTGCGAGCAGCTCTCACAGGTCACCTCGTACTATCAACGATGCACACCAACGATGCCGCTAGTGCAATTCCTCGTCTTAAAGATCTAGGGCCAGATCCAGGGTTAATTAGCGATGCTTTACTAGGCGTTGTCGCTCAACGTCTCGTGCGAAAATGCTGTCCGCATTGTTCTGTTTCTCATCATCCGACTTCATCAGAACTACAATCTCTCAGACTCGATCGCGAGGATGTCGAGCCAAGTCGCTGGCGTAAAGGTAAAGGATGCGACAAATGTTTTTTCACGGGCTTTATTGGGCGTGAGGCGATCGTGGAACTGATCGATATTGATGATGCTTTTCGTCAAATGATTTATGAAGGTACGATCGCCCAAATGAATCGATATCTCAACGAAATTGATTTTAATTCTTTCCGAATGGCGGCGATCGATAAACTCAATGCAGGTACAACTACAACCGAAGAAATTTTGCGTGTCTTACCGCGAAGTGCCCTTCATCGAGTTTATTCTCCTGCCTCACGCCACGCTCATATCAAAGCTGTTAATAATTAAAGAAAGCCAAGATCGATTTTTTTGTTAGAGCTGCACTTAGAATTTTCAGGGCTAAAAGTGCTGAAAATTCTAAGCCTTCAGAACTCCTAGCTTTTTGTTTATGCCTGAACTTTTACACCGCGCCAGAAAGCAATATATCCTTTGATTTGCTTGGCGGCATCCTTTGGCTCAGGATAATACCAAGCGGCATCTTTATTCGTTTCGCCATTAACTTCAATACTGTAATAGCTAGCAACTCCCTTCCAGCCACAAGTCGTATGGGTATTACTTGGTTTGAAATATGCCATATCTACTGAATCTGCTGGAAAATATTGATTCCCTTCTACGACTTCACAGCGATCGCTCTCAGCTAGTACAGCCCCGTTCCAAATTGCTTTTGGCATAAATTTAGTACTTTTAAAATTGTTGCATTTACTATTGTAATAGTTGACTGTCTCTGCTAACGAATGATTGATTAACAATAGATAAATCCTCGAAAAGGTTTGCGTAACTTTAGCCTTATCTATAGCAATGAAAGAGATAGCTGGGACAAATCAAAACCCAAATAAATAGAGACGGCGCGAAGCAGCACCTCTATTTATTTGGGTTTTATGTCCTAAGCAAAACTGGCATTACTACAAGTATGTGAATTTCATAAGTTACTTCATAGTCAATCCTAGTTATTTGCTTAGATCTTTTTCTTTATCGTTAACCGGCTCTTATAAAAAAATTGAGTTTTACAACCATTAGATACAAGGTACACAAACTCTTCAGTCTGGTATAGTATTCTGGATATGGATCGTACATATTAAAAGTTTCTTGTTTGGGACGCAGTAAGGCTTGAGATATGCTTTTAATCACAGTTGGAACAGAACAATATCAATTTAATGCATTAATGCATTGGATAGAATTACTGATAAAGTACCAACTGATTAATGAAGAAGTATGCGTTCAATATGGGGCTTCAACATATTTCCCTGATAGTTCTAGAGCATATCGGTGGCTTTCTGAACAGGAATTCTTAAACTTCATTGATAAAGCTAGTTTGATTATCAGTCATTGTGATGAAGGTATTGCTCAGCTATTAGAAGACAAAGATGTTACTTACGTTTTAGTTCCACGTTTGCAGAGATTTCGAGAATATATTGATAATCATCAAATGGAGGTCGCCGATGACTTTGAACGACGAGGAATCCCGATCGCGCGCTCTCCTGGTGATTTAGTCAAATTCATCAAGCTACAGCAGACATCATCAGTAGTTCCTAAAGTTGATGAAACTCTCTTATGCGAGTATCTGCTAAAGCGATATCCGTCTCAGAAAATAATGCTTATTTGCTCCTTGGGCAATTATTTTCGATGTATGCAAAGCCTGAAGCCATTTTGGGAAAACCATGTCGATCGCACTTGGGTATCAGTTCGGAGTGCCACTACTGAAAGAGAAATTGAAGATGCTCGTCGATACTGGGGGTATATCCCTGTTAAGAAAAACTTCCCAAACATAATTCGCAACTTAGTGTTAGCGATTAAAATAGTTCCACGAGAGAAACCAGAGCTAGTTTTTTCTACAGGTTCGGGTTTTGCTACTATTTATTTACTAATCGCTAAATGGTTTTGTCATAGTAAAGTTGTTTATATCGAATCTAGGACGAGACTTAAAGATCTTAGCTTGCCTGCTTGGTTACTAATGAAATTGCGGGTTCTCGATCTGCTTATAGTTAGAAGTGAGGCGATCGCCAATATTCATCCGCAGGTAGTTTACATTCCTGTTAGTGAGGATACGACCCAAATCCGCAGAGAGCAAAATAGAGACTATAAGCAAGCTTCGATCGTCACTTTTGACGAAATTGCATTTATTTACAGTCCAGAAAGATTAGAGTTTTCTACTGCAAGAGAATTTTTGAGTGATTTTCAAACTATTTGCAACAGTGAAGACTTCTATAAAAGAATTGCGATCGATATGAGTCACACTACTTTTATGGATGGAGCAGGACTAGGAGCTTTAACTAACTGTCTGAGAATAGCTACTTTGAATGGTACTGAATTAGTTCTATGGAGTGTGAGTGATGCTGTTAGTTCTCTGATTTCGCGATCTTCGCTCAGTGATTTATTTGTAATTGAGCCAACTACTAATACTTTTCGTTTTTCTGATTTAGTTCAAAGAACTAGAGTCAGTAATATTACGCCCTTTGGATTATTTCTGTTTCGCACACAAAGATTACTCAAAAAGATTCCTGTATTGAGGATTTTCTATCCAATATTAAAGTTTTTCTTTCCCTCTATCGATATCGATCCTGGCATTCCTGTTCATCCTTCTGTTCGAGACCCTATTAAAAGGTTAATCGATATAGTTGGTGCTTTGATTGGACTGAGTTTTACGGTTGTTTTATTTATCCCGATCGCGATCGCCATTATTTCAGAGAGTAAAGGAAATGTTCTGTTCGGACAGATTCGTTGTGGACTACTGAGCAAGCCTTTCCGTATTTGGAAGTTTAGATCTATGGTGAAAAATGCGGAACAGCTAAAGATGAAAGTTGAAAATCAAGTAGCTGCAAGCTCACAATCAGGAGATTTGCAAACTACTAATAGTGCAAATGATAAGTTTTTCAAGAATGCAGACGATCCTCGTGTAACTAGGATTGGTAGGTTTTTACGAAGGACTAGCCTTGATGAATTTCCGCAATTTTGGAATGTTTTGATCGGGGATATGAGCTTGGTGGGAACTCGTCCGCCTACTTTTAATGAGATTAACTCCTATGAGTTAGAAGTTGAATATCAAGATGAGCGTTATACTGAATGGAATCGACTAGATGTGAGACCTGGAATCACTGGTGTGTGGCAAGTAAATGGACGTTCTAGTGTGAGAAGCTTTGCTGAAGTCGTAAACTTTGACATAGAATATCGAAAAAATTGGAGTGTTTGGTATGACCTTAAATTGATCGTTCAAACAATTTTAGTTCTATTTGACAAAAAAAATAAAGCCGTATAAGCATCGTAGCCCTACTTAAGCTTTTTTTAGTTAGACGGCAAAGCGTTGTATTCTTTTATCAATATAGAACGTCATTTAGAAGGAGTTATGGAACAAAATTGGTCTCAACTGCTAAAGCAGATTATCGATCGACAAACCTTAGCAAGCGAACAGGCAGCAGCATTGATGCAAGGTTGGTTAGAAGGTGCGATCGCGCCAGAATTATCGGGAGCAATTTTGACAGCCCTTCAAATTAAGGGGGTTGAAGCCTCGGAGCTAGCGGCAATGGCAAATGTGCTGCAATCGCAAAGTGAAGGTCAGAAATTTAACGAGAAATTTAGTCATATCGTCGATCGCTCTAAACCTTTGATCGATACTTGTGGAACTGGTGGTGATGGAGCTTCAACTTTTAATATTTCCACATCTGTCGCTTTTGTTGTTGCAACCGCAGGCATTCCTGTGGCAAAACATGGCAATCGTGCTGTTTCTAGTCGTTCGGGTTCGGCAGATGTATTGGAAGCGATCGGAGTTCATCTCAATGCACCGACAGCCAAGATTTATGAGGCACTACCTGCGGTTGGGATTACCTTTCTATTTGCTCCTAGCTGGCATCCTGCCATGAAAGCGGTGGGAATGATTCGTAAGAGTTTAGGAATTCGTACTGTTTTTAATTTAATTGGACCTTTAGTCAATCCTCTTCATCCTACTGCTCAGGTTTTAGGTGTTTATAACAGAAACTTGACTCACACCGTAGCCGAAGCTTTGCGACTGCTCGATCGCCAACAAGCAATAGTTTTACATAGTCGCGAAGGTATGGATGAGGCTGGATTGGGCGATCTAACAGATATTTCATTTTTATGCGATGGTCGAGTAACTGAAGAAACGATCGCTCCTCAAGAATTAGGTCTTGCTTCTGCAACCATTGAGAGTCTTAAGGGTGGCAATGTCCAAGAAAATGCGGAGATCTTGCGTGCAGTGTTGCAAGGTAAAGGCGATCGCGCTCAATCTGACTGTGTTGCCCTAAATAGTGGTTTAGCTTTACGTATTGGCGGTGCAGCAAATACTTGGGCTGAGGGGGTAAGACTTGCCTCAGAAATTATTCAAAGTGGTGCAGCTTGGGAAAAAGCCGAAGCGTTAGTTAAGTTTTTACAATAAGCTCAAAAGTAAAGGCGGTACTAGGTGCTGCCTTTACTTTTGAGCTTTACAAGCATAGCGATCGCTATAAGCGCAAAATTAGGATTACGATGTTGTCCAGAAGATAATTGATTTTAAAAATATATGAATTATTTAGTTAGTGTTTGGAGCGATCGGATGAAGGCTGAAGAGGTTTATAAGCGCCTAGAATCCGCAAATTTCCCAATGGAAGCCATTTCTATTTTGGGTAAAGGTTATAAAACTGCTGAAGAATTTGGCTTTATCGACCCTATAGAAATAGGACGCAAGCAAGCCTATTTCATGTCCTATTGGCTCGTGCCTTTTGGCTTTTTTGCTGGAATTGGCTTTAGCCTTGTTACCGACCTACATACCTTCGCTTGGGCTGGCAGTATTGGCAACCATATAATCGGTGGATTACTGGGTGCTTTTGGTGGCGCAATGGGTAGTTTGTTTATTGGTGGCGGTGTTGGCGTTGCAACTAGTAGTGACTCAGTTCCCATCCGCAATCGTCTTAATGAAGGCAAATATTTGATCGTTGTGCAAGGAACAGATAATCAAGTGGTTCGCGCCAATCAGATTATGCGTCCTTTACGCCCTGAAAATATTCAAGGCTATGTTGCCCCATAGATTTCCAAAAGACTTGCAAGGCAAGTCTTTTGGAAATCTATTTGTTTTTTACGTAGAGTGAAAAGCTTTAAGTGTAGCGGTAGCTAGTTATGTTAAGAAAAACCCAAAACCAAAAAGAGAGTTGCGCCGCAAAGCGGCGCAACTCTCTTTTTGGTTTTATGTCTTAACTTACTTGGCTATAGCTATAAATTGTTGAAATTAAATGTAGGATGGGTTAGTGATCGCGTAACCCATCATCATTAATCAATGGATGTGTTACGTTGTACTAACGCATCCTACAAATAATTAAGCCTCCCTACTTATAGGGTTAATTCAGTTTTGCAATTTTACAGATGAATCACGTACTGATTGGAATTTCTGGAGGAATCGCCGCGTATAAAGTTTGCGAAGTTGTCTCAAGTTTGGCAAAGCGCGGCATCGAAGTACGCGTAATCCTGACGCGATCGGCAGCCGAATTTGTGACTCCACTTACTTTTGCTACACTTTCGCGCCAGCCAGCCTATACCGATGCTGATTTTTGGCAGCCGACCAATGGAAGACCTTTACATATTGAATTAGCAGAATGGGCAAATGTATTGCTGCTAGCACCAGTGACTGCAAATACCTTAGCGAAACTAGCCTATGGTATGGCAGACAACTTGCTAACTAATACAGTTCTTGCTTCCGATTGCCCGATTCTGTTTGCGCCAGCAATGAATACTACTATGTGGCTACAGCCAACGGTGCAAGAAAATTGGCATAAATTATTAAAAGATTCTCGCTATACAGCGATCGCCCCAACAAATGGTATTCTCGCCTGCGATGCCGTTGGTACTGGGCGAATGGCAGAACCAGAGACGATTTTGGAATATATCGAATCTTTTCTATTTACCAATGGAAAACAAGATTTAAAGGGAAAAAAGATTTTAGTGAATGCTGGGGGAACGCGCGAATTTATCGATCCCGTGCGTTTTATTGGCAATCCTTCAACAGGTAAACAAGGAATAGCGATCGCTCAAGCTGCTCTTCACCGTGGAGCCAGTGTCACTTTAGTTTTAGCAAGTGATATTCCTGTCAATCCCAATTTACAAATGCACACTATTCGCGTTCGTACGTCAAAGGAAATGCATGAAGCAATGAGCTTAGGATTTCCGCTCGCGGATATCACGATTGCGGCGGCTGCTGTTGGTGATGTGCGTTCTCAATTTCAAAGCGATCGCAAGCTACCTAAATCCGAACTTCCATTAAATCTAGAACTAGAATATATTCCCGATATTGTGGCAGACCTCGCCACTCGTAAACGCCCTAATCAAACGCTTGTAGGGTTTGCGGCTCAGACTGGGACTGAGGTAGAGGTTTTGACTGCTGCTCAGGATAAATTAGAACGCAAAAGGCTTGATGCGATCGCGGCTAATGCAGTGAATAGTTCTCAAACTGGTTTTGGCACTGACACTAATCAAGCAACTTTTATTAGTAAGAATGGCAATATATTATCAACTCCGCTCTGCTCTAAATTAGAACTCGCCCATCGTCTATTCGATTTCCTAATGACTTGAGATTTGTTAACATGAAATGGCATTAACTTAATGCTAGGTAGTCACAAATGGCGATCGCACCTGTCGGATATAAAACTCAATCTATTGATACTGCTGTTGATGCCGAAGTGTATTTGTTTAGTCTATGGCGGCAAATGGACTTAACTCAAAGGGAAAAACTCATGCTTAGAGTTTTCAAAAAAGCTGCTATATTTTCTTTGACTGGTATAAAAAGCCTATACCCAAATGCATCTCCTGATGAAATTCGCTATCATTACGTTCGAAAACGTCTAGGACTCAATATAGCTGAGTTATTAAACTCTCCAGAATACAATAAAGAACTAATGATTGAAGATCCAATTTATTTAGCTAGAAAAGTAGCTGTTTTACTTGAGTCACTAGGAATTCCCTATTATATTGGTGGTTCTGTCGCAAGTTCACTTCAAGGTGAAATAAGATTTACGGAGGATTTAGATCTAGTTGTAAATATTAAATCTACTCAGGTTCAATCAATTCTAGATGCTTTCTCAAAATATTTTTACATTAGCGAAATAGCAATTGATGATGCAATGTGTGGGAGAACATCTTCTTTCAATATAATCGATCTTGAAACAACAGAAAAGGCTGATATCTTCGTGATGCGGAGTGATGCATTTGCAATTTCTAAAATGGAACGAAAACAGCTATATATTCCAGTCAATCGACCAAAATCAGATGCGATTTACCTCTGTAGTCCTGAAGATACGATTTTGCAAAAATTAGTTTGGTATCGGATGACTAAAAATGATTCACAGAGGCAATGGCGTGATGTATTAGGTGTGTTGAAGTTACAAGGCGATCGCTTAGATTTCGACTATATGCAAAAGTGGGCTGTAGAACTCAGCCTCAGTGATTTGTTGGAAACTGCTTGCACAGAATCAGGAATAGAAATCTTCTTCTAGCTTTACGCATTCTATAGCTGCCGCTAAGTGTTATTAGTACATAAAAACCCAAGAAGAGAATGGCTGCGCTTCGCGCCGCTATTCTCTTCTTGGGTTTTGATTTTGTTCTAACGCGAGTAGCTACAGCTATATGTACAAAGCAAATAAAAAAGCTGCACTTAGTGCAGCTTTTTTATTTGCTTTGCAGAGGCAATTCACGAATTGCCTCGACTGTGTGAGTAACTAACCGAGAACCTTACGGGCAGTTGCCAAAACGTTATCAACGGTGAAACCAAACTTCTCGTAAACAATTGGACCTGGAGCCGAAGCACCGAAGGTATCCATACCGATTACTGCGCCTTCAGAGCCAACATACTTGTGCCAGCCAAAGGTGCTACCAGCTTCAACACTGACGCGCTTTTTGACAGAAACAGGAAGTACAGATTCTTTGTACTCGTCAGATTGCTCGTTGTAGAGTTCCATCGAAGGCATGGAAACAACACGAACAGCCTTACCTTCTCCAGCCAAGATTGCCGCAGCCTTAACAGCTAGCTCAACTTCAGAACCCGTCGCAATGAAGATCAATTCAGGATTAGGAGCATCAACAACGATGTAACCGCCTTTCTTGGTTCCTTCGATCGAAGTACCAGCCAAGTTCTTGACGTTTTGACGAGTGAATGCCATCAAGGAAGGACGCTTACGGTTTGCGATCGCCACTTGGTAAGTACCAACGGTTTCCTTAGCATCAGCAGGACGCAATACTAACAAGTTAGGAATTACACGCATCGATGCAAGGGTTTCGACTGGTTGGTGAGTAGGTCCATCTTCACCGAGCATGACGGAGTCATGGGTCATGATGTAAAGTACGCCAACTTCAGACAAAGCCGACAAGCGGATTGCGCCGCGCATATAGTCAGCAAATACAAGGAAAGTTGCACCGTAAGGAATTGTGCCACCATGAAGGATCATCCCGTTCATGATCGCGCCCATCGCATGTTCGCGAACACCAAAGCGGAAGTTACGACCTTCGTAAGAACCGTATTGGAAGTCGGGCTGACCTTTAACGTAGGTCATGTTGGAGTGAGCCAAGTCGGCTGAACCACCAAGGAATTCAGGAAGTACTGGAGATAAAGCATTCAAGCAAGCTTCCGAAAGTAAACGGGTAGAGGTTTCTTTCTCAGCAACTGGCTCAAGGGCCTTTTCCCAGCCTTCAGGCAATTCGCCCGACATAATCCGCTTGTATTCAGCAGCTTCAGCAGGATAAGCCTTTTCGTAAGCAGCAAAGTGCTCATTCCATTCGGCTTCAGCCTTAGCACCTTTGTCGATCGCTTGACGGAAACGCGCCAGAGCATCAGCAGGAACTTCAAAAGGCTCGTAGCTCCAACCGAGGTTAGCGCGGGTTGCAGCAACTTCATCAGCACCGAGAGCCGCACCGTGAACGCCAGATGTACCAGCTTTTTTGGGTGAACCGAATCCAATGGTAGTGGTAACAACGATCAAGCTAGGCTTGTCGGTGACCGCTTTAGATTCAGCAATTGCTTTCGCGATCGCATCGAGGTCTTCGTTACCATCAGCAACATAGGTAACATGCCAGCCATAAGCTTCGTAGCGCTTGCCAACATCTTCGGTAAAGGCGAGGTCGGTGCTGCCATCGATGGAAATGCTGTTGCTGTCATACATCATGATCAGCTTGCCGAGCTTGAGGTGACCACCCAAGGAAGCTGCTTCTGAGGCAATCCCTTCCATGTTGCAGCCATCACCAAGGATCACGTAGGTGTAGTGATCGACGATATTGTGACCTGGTTTGTTAAAACGTGCAGCCAAATGTGCTTCAGCGATCGCTAAGCCAACAGCATTACCAACACCTTGACCGAGGGGGCCAGTTGTAACTTCTACGCCTGCGGTTTCAAAGTTTTCTGGGTGTCCAGGAGTAGCGCTACCCCATTGGCGGAATTGCTTGATTTGGTCTAGAGGGACGCTGTCATAACCTGTGAGGTGCAGCAATGAATATTGCAACATGCAGCCATGTCCTGCGGACAAGACAAAGCGATCTCGATCGAACCACTTAGGACTTTTAGGATTGAATTTTAAGAACTGATCGAACAGCACAAAAGCCATTGGTGCTGCGCCCATCGGCAGACCGGGGTGACCAGATTTTGCCTTTTCGACCGCATCGATCGAGAGAAAGCGGATGGAGTTAATGCAGAGTGTCTCAAGGGTTTGAGGTTTCGAGGGTGCAGCGACCATAGTTACAATTGCTTAGAAAATTTTTGTACTCAATCAGGTACATTTTCCCTCAAAACTGTCCCATACAATAATAAATTTTAATATTTGGTATCGCGTGACTCAATTCATCTCGTAAAAGTTAGTTACGTACAGCTCGAAATTTTGTCTCTAAGTAGCTGGGCATGATTAAAAACCAGAGCAAAAACCCGTGGCGCACGCTGTGCGTGCGCCACGGGTTGGGGGGATATTTAATTGCGCCCAGCTAGCTTAGAGGAATTCAAGAAAAAGCTGAAACAAAAATATCAAAATTCAAGTCTTTGCTTTTCACGACGATCGCCATTAATTTTGTGTTTTCCTGATGCTGGCACTATTCTTGCTGTCCGAAGCTGTTACACTTTATGCCCCAATGACTGCTGCGGCAACGCAACAGCAGCAAGCAGTAGTTTTTCCTAAAAATCAAAACAGCATTACATCGGCTCCAACTTTAAGTGCAGACGATCGAGTCTCAAAAGTTAGTAATTCTGGGAAACCTGCGATCGCTCAATGTGCGCCTGATAATTTTCAAAGCTTTTTCGAGCAGTTTGTACGTAACCCTGCGGAGCGTTATGACTATATTGGAGCAGAAGTCCAAGTTCGCGATTATCAAGATCCTCGGAGACTGTTGATGGCGATCGGAGACAGAAATTACATAGATTTTAGAATTTGGGCAATTGGCAATCAATACGTTTATATCGATCCTTCTGGAAAATATCGTGGCGAGGCCGAGCTGTTAAAGGAGCGATTAAAATTAGACTATCAAAGACTCGATGCCAAAACATTTCGCGTAAATTACATCAGAGCCGAATTTATTGATGACCGAAAAGATCGAGATGGAACTCTAGTTAGAACCTATGGAGAGCCAGAAGCCTATATCTTTGAACATCGCGATGGATGTTGGCATTTGACTCAATCTTTACGGCAGTATGAATATTGGAAACAGTCACAAACAAACGAAGCATTTACATATACACCGAGAGCTTTTAGAGTTATTAACTCTAAAATTTATCCGCCTGTCTTAATAGGAAGTGATGATGCTATATACGTTCGCGATCGCATTCTCAATGCTTATACAGATTTGATTTACTACAAAAAGCTTGACGCTCAATTTGGATATAGGATCGTAGATAAACGAAATTGTTGGCGGAAATGGAACGTAATTCGTGAAGCTGTCGATCGTGAGTTTGGCTTTTTAGGAGGTCTGCAATGCTCTGGTAAATACTTTTTGACCCAGAGATTACCAGATTATGACGATTCTTCAGGTACCTATACCAGTCAATCACTCGATCGCATTGCTACGGCAATTGTTGAATATCAGGCTTCGCAGGACGCAATAAAGTTGAGTCCAGAAGCATTAAAAACTCGTTGGTTAGAGATTCGTAAGAAGATATCGATCGATACAAATACCGCATGTGTGATGGCTGGAGGTTAGTTATCCCAAAGCTTTTCACTAGTTGTCCGCAAAGTATTTCCATTCAGTAGGATAAAAATATGAAAAATTGGCAATCAATCACGGCAAGCATTATTACGAGTGTAGTTGGACTAATAGCAATAGCATGTTCAAATCCCGAACTCGCCAGTGTGCATGGAGTGACACAGTCTTAACCGAAATTAAATGTTGATTTGGAACGTGATCGCATTAATTGCAAAGGGTCAGAAAAGACTCAAGTTATCCTTGCAAGCACAG
This sequence comes from Pseudanabaena frigida, assembly GCA_003242085.1. Classification (GTDB taxonomy): domain Bacteria; phylum Cyanobacteriota; class Cyanobacteriia; order Pseudanabaenales; family Pseudanabaenaceae; genus Pseudanabaena; species Pseudanabaena frigida. The sequence continues at coordinate 21,508 of QBML01000014.1, forward strand.
CAAACACGTCTCAATATTTACCACTACGCAAAGGAATGACCTATGGGGAAGCACGTCGAATCATTCTCAAACAAGGGTGGAAACCAAACCCAGAGGTTACAACTAATTTTAGAAGCACTGTGGTTAAAGCCATATTCGATCGCGGATATACAGAGGTTAGTGATTGTTCTGGCACAGGAGAAGCTCCTTGCCGATATGAGTTTGTCAATCAAAATGGAGATCTGCTATACGTGGTTACGGCGGGGCGAAACAGTTTGCTGAGGAATTGGTGGATCGGGAAAAAAGCGCTGTAATGTGGGCTTAATCTAAACCTGTATCGAAACTCAAATAATTGTTACAGCATCTTATAAATCAGCGATCCCTAACAATTTAGGTATTAACATATTGATAGGAAAATATTCCTAAATGTAAAGTTCTCTAGATATTCCTCTAAGGGTAATAGTTATGAACGGCTTAAAACAAAAATTCATTGATACGGTGGAATACTTAAGTGATGCGATCGCTAAAATTTTCACCCCAAGTAAAGATGATTTCCCAGCCACTGGCACACAACCCTATAAAGGCGATCCTGCCTCTGAAAACTCTAAATAACACCAAAAAAAGATAAGGGAACGCTTTGCGTTCCCTTATCTTTTTTTGGTGTATTGTTTATGTAGCGCCTTGCGCCGTAAATAATTTGTAGATGCATTATGACGCAAACCTCGGTCACGCCACCACTCCTAGCATCACAGAGTCCTTTAGCATGGGCAAAAAAAAATCTATTCAGTAGTTGGCTTAATAGTTTACTTACAGTTTTCTGTATCTGGTTGCTGTATCAGTTTGTAAGCAATGTCTGGCTTTGGGCTACAACTCAAGCTCAATGGTCGGTGGTGAGTAGTAATTTGCGCCTGTTTTTAGTGGGGCTTTATCCTGTCGAAGAGTTTTGGCGCTTATGGAGCATCTTAGCGATCGCAGGTAGTTTAGCGGGGATCTCATGGGGGTTATGGGGCAGGTTTAGCCGTTTTGTGGCGATCGCAATTGGCGCATTATCGATAGCTCTGGCAATTTTGTTGCCCACTGATGGCATCTCAAAGCTTTTAACATTATCTATCAGTATCGCGATTGCGATTGGTTTTGCGATCGGTCAGCAATGCAAGCGGTTTGAATTAAGTTCTGTAATCTTGGCGATCGCTTGGTTCATCTCTTTACCAATCTCTCTATGGCTAATTGGTGGCAATTTAGGGCTGACTGCTGTTGATGTCAATGTATGGAATGGATTAGTCCTGACATTGATAGTAGCGATCTCAGGAATTGGCTTTTCTTTCCCATTGGGAGTTTTGCTAGCTTTAGGAAGACAGAGTTCATTGCCAATAATCAAGTGGTTTTGTGTTTTCTATATTGAAATTGTCAGGGGATTGCCACTAATCGGCATTCTATTTATGGCGCAAGTGATGCTGCCCTTGTTTTTACCCGCAGGATTAGAAATTGATCGCGTTTTGCGGGCAATTGCCGCTTTTGTCTTTTTCAGTGCTGCTTATCTTGCCGAAAATGTGCGCGGCGGCTTGCAGTCAATTCCTAAAGGTCAAGCAGAGGCTGCAAGGGCATTGGGCTTAAATATTCCTTTAACGATCGCTTTAATTGTTTTACCTCAAGCGCTCAAAGCTTCAATACCCGCGATTGTCGGTCAGTTCATCGGCTTATTTAAAGATACTTCGCTAGTAGCGATCGTTGGTTTAGTAGATTTGATGGGTGTGTCACGCACTGTATTATCACAACCAGAGTTTATCGGTCGCTATGCAGAGGTTTATCTATTTGTTGCTTTCATCTATTGGACGTTCTGTTTCTCTTTATCGCAATCTAGTCAGAAATTAGAAAGAAAACTCCAAAACTAAGGGACGCGCAGTAAAATAAAGAACCAGATTTCTTTTGGCGCAGCTTTGCCGCGCCAAAAGAAATCTGGTTCTTTATTTTAGTCAGAGCGCTTTGCGCTATAACTAAAACCAAACAGTTATTTATTACCCATGCCAGAATCGATCGATAATGCAGTGCTACAACAACGTCCTACTTGGGATGAGTATTTTATGCTGCTGACTAAGCTTGCCGCGATGAGATCTACTTGTTTGGCTTTTCCAGTTGGGGCAGTAATTGTCAAAAACAAACAAGTATTGGCAACAGGTTACAATGGATCGCCATCTGGATCGGTGCATTGCACTACTCAAGGTTATTGTTATCCAGATATGAGTAGTTGTGTGGTTAGCAAAGACTTTCCCTCTAGAGCTGTTCATGCTGAAGCGAATGCGATTGCCCAAGCTGCAAAACATGGCATTTCCACTGATGGTGCAAGTATTTATGTAACTTTGGAACCTTGTATTTCTTGTTTAAAGCTAGTGGTATCGGCTGGTATTCGCGAAGTTTATTATGAGACAACTTTTAATAAGGGAAATAATGCTGCTCTTTGCCAATCATTTGTCGAAGAGGGATTAGTGACACTAAAGCAAATTCAAATATCGCCATCCGTAATCCAAAGAGCGAACTTATTCCTGAGTTCTCCAACTTCTGAACTATCCCTGTTTGCCTTATGAGAAGTCAAATTGCCAATAAAACTGCTATATCGAAAACGATTTTTTTGGCGATCGCTATACCTTGGATTGCGAGTGGATTACTGATTAGTTGCAACAGCCCTAATAATCGCCCAAAACAATCGGTCAATCAAAAATTATTGGGAACTTGGGAATTCCAAAATCTAGATGGGGTGAAAAATGGAATGGCAGTTTTTGAGCCAAAAAACGATCGCAATGGCGGTATAGAAGGCGATGTTTATATCCTCACAACCGATTTGCCATCTGGTAGAGTGGCGATCGCAGGCAAATATAAAACCAACTCCAGTACAAATCTACAACAACTCGATCTCATTTTTGGCGATCTTACTACCCAAACTATTTATGAAATCGATAATGATGGGCAATTAAAAATAGCTAATACTGTACCCGAACAGCCTCGTCCAACAATTCTTGAATCTAATCCACAACGATTGATCAAAGTTTCCGATCGCACAACTATTGCGAATGAGATCAAAATATTGCGATCGCCAGATTTAATCAGTTCATCAGCATTAATTCGCGAGGCTGAGAGCAAATCTAATGTTCGGGCGATCGGGCGATTGCAACAGCAAATATTTCAAGAGAAAGGTTTGTTCTCGGTAGATGTGAATCAACTAATGATGGGGTTGCCATTTAACTCTGAATATTACAGCTACAAAGTTACAATATTAGGCGATGCTGGATCGGGACAAGCTGTTCAAAATAGCGCAATTCCCTTAAAACAAGGGCTGAAAGCTTATACGGGCATTGTCTATGCGATCGCTAGTGCTGACGCTAATCAAAAAACTACAAAATCCATCGTTTGTGAGAGCAACATTCCGACAAAAGCAATACCACAAAACCCAAAAATTCAAGATGAAGGATATAGCTGTCCAGATGCTTATACGTCAATCAATCCTTAAAACATAAAAAACCTCGCGAAGCGAGGCTTTTTATGTTTTCTAGTTCGTTATGCAAACCATAAAGACTATGCTACCTAGCCAAGAGCCTCGATCGCTGCCTTTACGCCTGCACCATAAGTAAAGTTAGTGTATCCAAGTGCAGAGATTGAAGCTTCAAGGGCAGCAATTGCTGTAAGAATATCGCGATCGCCAACGAAGCCCAAATGACCGATGCGGAAAATTTTACCGTTGAGGTGATCTTGACCGCCAGCCATCACAATATCGAACTTCTTCTTAATTGTGGCGCGAATCTTTTCAGCATCCAAACCTTCAGGTGGAACCACGGCTGTAATCGAAGCACTAGCAGCATCATCGGGAGCCAACAAACCCAAATTGAGAGCCTTCACGGCTGCTCTTGTAGCAGCACGATGTCTCAAATGACGCGCGAAAATATTCTCTAAACCTTCGCGTTGCATTATTTCTAATGACGCTTGCAAAGCCATTACCATATTTACCGAAGTGGTAAAAGGGGTCGAATTTTTTGCCGCATCTTTACGAGCTTTGCCTAAATCTAGATAGAACCTCGGTAGATTGGCAGTCTTGTATGCTTCCCATGCTTTAGGGCTGACAGCCACAAATCCCAATCCAGGAGGGATCATATAGCCCTTTTGCGAGCCAGAGCCGACCACATCCAAGCCTAATTCATCCATTGGCACATTCATCGCACCTAGACTAGTAACGGCATCGACGATGATTAATGCTTTTTCATGCGCTTTGACATGACGATTAATGGCTACGAGATCGTTCAGAACGCCTGTTGAGGTCTCGCTATGAGTGATAATTACTGCCTTAATTTCTTTATTGATGTCCGTCTCTAATTTGACGCGAAAATCTTCGGGATCGAGAGCTTTGCCCCATTCGGCTTTGATAACTTCAACATTGACACCATAGGCTTGACAGACTTCGACCCAGCGTTCGCCAAACTTGCCATTATCACCAACAAGGACGCGATCGCCTTTGCTTAGGAAATTAATGATGCCTGCCTCCATTGCACCCGTTCCGCTTGCAGTGAGAATCAATACGTCATTAGTTGTTTGGTGCAACCACTTGAGCTTGGCGGTCACATCTGCCATGACCTTGCTAAAATCGCCGCTACGGTGTCCGATTGGGGCTTTTGCCAGAGCCAACAGTGCCTGTTCTGGCACTGGTGTTGGGCCTGGGATCATTAACATCAACTTATCTTCCATGAGTCGAAATCTTGAATCTTTGATTAAATACTAGATCTAGTATTGTACGCATTAAAGAGGCAATAGATTTATCAAAACCGATTTTATATAGCAGTGCTCAATCATTCATAGATTTTTGGGTTTATAGAAGCATTCCCCAAAGCGGTGCACTTCCATAAATCATTAAGGATTGCTATAGTTGTCAACTTAGCATTAGAAGCATCCAAGATAGTGCCAAGAACAAATCAAAGCCCAGAGAGTAAACCCCTTAGCAGTTACTGTAGAATCAATTAGCGTTAATATTAATTAAAAATATTTATTAATTTAAATTGTCTTGAGCTATGCCTAACTCCAGATTTCTGATTGAGACAAAACATTTTTTAATATTTGTCATAAAACATTAGTAATTCATTACGTTACCCAAGATCTCAAATCTCTATAAAAACGATATAAACCTTGCTATGCCTGATTTCTACGCTGATTCTGCCAAACCTTATGAAAAATTGACAGCCAGCTATCAAAAATTGTCGTTACTAGAGCGTAAGATGATCCAAGTTTTCGCGATCGCCTATGAGCCAGTCAATCGCAGCTTGTTTTTTGATTGCTTACTTCAGATGGGACTCAAGGATAAAGGTAATAATCATTTTACTACTGCAACTTTAAAGGGATATATCGATCGCTTTTTGCAATTAGACTTACTTACTCAAGACCGCTCTCAGGTTCCTCAATGTAATCCTTATCTGGTGGACATTGCTGTGCGTGATGCCGTTGAAATGGGACATTTCGAGCAGATCGTCAATGCGATTGAGGCAAAAATCCCCGTGCCATCTTACGGAAGACCTGATTCGCGTAGTTTCAATAGTGAATCGCAGTTCATTCGTGAAGTTAGGATTGGTATTTATCGCCAAGATATGAGCTTTATCACCAAGCAATTTGAAAACTTTTATCGATATGGATATTCGCAACAGAAAATCACCTTAGATACGATTTTGTATAACATATGCAATAATCCATTCGATTCTGATTGGTTCCAAAATTTAAAGATAGAACTTTATGAAATCGCGTTGGCAAATATTTTGACCAATGGAATGTTGAAATTGAAGCCAACAAATGAGGCATGGGCGCTTTTACAAAAGGATTTTCAAGAATCCTCTCAGCATCTAAGCGATCGCTGTACCGATCCGTTATTAATGATTTTGCTAGAACAGAGTTTATTGCGTGGCGATCTTTCTACAGCTCAATCTGCCTACGATCGAATGTCTTATGCTTATAAAGAGGCTGGGGGAGCATCTTTAGCGTGGTTATACTTTCTCAAAGGAGATCGCGAGTTAGCGATCGGGCAATTTCGACAAGCGCTCAAAACAATTAAAAAAGCAACTGGCAAACGTCAAGTATTCTTTAGTGGAGAATCAGGATTGTTCTTCGTGCTGGCGTTAATCCAAGAGGGTACCGCCGAGAGTATGCGCGAAGCGGAAGTGTACTCTGCAATTATGGCAAAGCAGTCTAATCACTGGCTGCAAGTTACCTATAGCAGATTACATCGAGTTTTGAAATTTCAACTGGGTGACATACCCCAAAAAGAGCTGCTCAGTAATGAATATATTCACAATTACACGGAAAATCATTGCCTTGAAGCATTTTTTAGCGCCCTTTGTCTCTATTGGGCCAATCCTGAAAAGGCAAGAATAGAGCTGCCAAGAATACTAGAACCATTGCTGAAGCAGTCCGTTAATGCTGGATATCATTGGCTGTCAATGGAAACCGCGGAATTGCTAGGGGAACTCACTCCTAATTCCATTCATCAAAAACATGCTAAAAAATTACGTCAGGGCAACCAAATTCCTACCATCGTCAACTTGATTCGTCCTCAAGAAACTTGGGAACTTAGTCTGAATGCCTTGCTAAATCTTAGTAAGTCGCCACAGGAGCAAGTAAAATCAGCCAACAATTCGCCGCAACGCTTAGTGTGGTTTATTACCTTTATTAGAGGGGAATGTACCATCCAGCCAAGGGAGCAAAAAATTAATGCTAAAGGAGTATGGAGTTCTGGACGTAATATTGCTGTCAAACGTTTAAAGGAAAGCGTTCATGAGTTTCCTTACATGACACCTCAAGATATTATTGTCTGTTCTCACGTCCAAGCCTATTCTTCTCATGGATATTACGGGCAAAATCAATATGAATTCGATGAAGAGACGATCTGCGCTCTAATAGGACATCCATTAGTTTTTTGGGAAGATGCACCGACAACCCGTGTGGACATCGTTAAGGGAGAACCAGAGTTACTTGTCAAAGCAGGAAAAGGCGATCGCCTGATTTTAGAGTTTTCGCCACAACTAAAGGATGGACAAAACTTTGTGGTTACTAAAGAAAGCCCAACTCGGCTGAGAGTTACGCAAGTTAATGAATCTCACCGTCGCATTACCGAAATCATCGGCAGAAAAAACCGTTTGGAAATTCCAGTTTCTGCCCAAGATAAAGTTCTTGCCGCAATTCATTCTATATCTTCAATTGTCACGGTACATTCTGATATTGGTGGTGGAGTGAGCGATGCGGAGGAAGTTCCCTCCGACAGCAAACCTCACGTCCATATTTTGCCTTCAGGTGATGGTTTAAAAGTTGCCGTGTTAGCGCGTCCTTTTGCTAATGCTGGTGCGTACTATCGACCTGGGACTGGTGGTGCAACTGTATTGGCCGAGATTGATGGTAAGCGATTGCAGGCAACCCGCAATCTCAAGGAAGAGAAAAAACTTGCTAATGAAGCGATCGCCGACTGTCCCACTCTTGGTAATTATGAAGAGCAAGAGAGCGAATGGACAATTGACGATCCTGAGTTTTGTTTAGAGCTATTACTAGAACTGCAAGCTCTGGGCGATCGCATTGTTTTAGAATGGCCAGAAGGCGAAAAAATGCGAATTAGTCATCGTGCTGATTTTGGCAATTTTCGCATGTCGATTAATCAGAGTCGTGATTGGTTTGCGGTGGAGGGCGAACTACACTTAGGTGATGACCAAGTGATTAATATGCTGAGTTTGTTGCAACTGTTAGATAAAACACCCAGTCGCTTTATTCCTCTCGGCGATGGTCAGTTTATTGCTTTAACCCACCAGTTTCGCAAGCGTCTAGATGAGTTCCGCCGACTATCAGAACAACATGGTGATGGCACGAGATTTCATCCACTAGCTGCCCTATCCTTAGAGGATTTTGTCGATGAAATTGATGACCTCAAAGTTGATAAGCATTGGAAAGCTCACGTTAAGAAGATTAAAGAAATGCGGAACTTCGAGCCTCAATTACCATCAACCTTGCAAGCAGATTTACGTGATTATCAAGTCGAGGGGTTTGAGTGGTTGGCTCGATTGGCTTATTGGGGTGTTGGCGCTTGCCTCGCTGACGACATGGGTTTAGGTAAAACCTTGCAGTCACTTGCTTTAATTCTCACTCGTGCTCCTCACGGCGCAACTTTAATTGTCGCGCCAACTTCAGTCTGTATGAACTGGATTAGTGAAGCCGCTAAGTTTGCGCCAACTCTCAACGTAATTGTGTTTGGGACAGGCGATCGCCAAAAAGTGTTAGACAATCTTCAGCCCTTTGATATTGTGATTTGTAGCTATGGATTGTTGCAACAAGAGGAAGTTGGCGACATGCTCTCCAAAGTTCAATGGCAAACAGTTGTCCTCGATGAAGCCCAAGCAATTAAGAATACTGCTACCAAGCGATCGCAAGCAGCAATGAATCTCCAAAGTGGTTTCAAACTGATCACTACTGGTACACCAATCGAGAATCATCTCGGCGAACTTTGGAATCTATTTCGGTTTATCAATCCGGGATTGCTAGGTTCTCTTGAAAACTTTAATACGAACTATGCCAATCCCATCGAGCGATCGCAGGATAAAGTTGCCCGCGATCAACTGAAGAAGTTAATTCAGCCTTTCATTCTCCGCCGCACTAAAAATCAAGTACTGCAAGAGCTACCTTCGCGGACAGAAGTAACGCTACAAGTGGAACTCAGCAAAGAGGAACTTGCATTCTACGAAGCTCTGCGGCGTGAGGCGATCGCTAAATTAAGCGGTACTGAAGCCAACCCAGGACAAAGACATTTGCAAGTCCTAGCCGAGATCATGAGATTGCGCCGTGCCTGTTGCAATACCAAGCTAGTCAGACCTGATATTCCTTTACCTAGTTCTAAACTACAACTTTTTGGTGAAGTAGTCAGCGAGTTGCTGGACAACAAACACAAGGCTTTAGTATTTAGTCAATTTGTCGATCATCTACATATCATTCGCGATTACTTAGATTCCCAAAAAATCAGCTATCAATACCTCGATGGCAGTACTCCTGCCAAAGATCGCAAAAAGCGAGTGGAAGCTTTCCAAGCTGGTGAAGGTGATGTTTTCTTGATCAGTCTTAAGGCTGGCGGTACGGGACTAAATCTTACTGCTGCTGATTATGTAATTCACATGGATCCTTGGTGGAATCCTGCGGTGGAAGATCAAGCTAGCGATCGCGCCCATCGCATCGGACAAAAGCGCCCCGTCACAATTTATCGACTTGTGGCAAAAGGAACAATTGAAGAAAAAATAGTCGATCTACACCATCAAAAGCGAGATCTTGCAGATAGCTTACTTGAAGGTACAGATATGAGTGGTAAGGTGACAACTGATACATTACTGCAATTGATTAATGAGATTTAGATCTGATTTTACGTGGAAGCTTGTAAAGCCCTTCCGTAAAACCAGTCACTACAACAATTACCGAACGAACCACAAGCAAAAAAGGAAAGCGTCGCGAAGCGACGCTTTCCTTTTTTCTTGGTTTGGGTTTGAGCGTAAAGCGCTGCAATAAAAAAGCTCACAATAGTGCGCTTTTTTTATTGATTTAATTGCGACGGACTTTAGGAACTTGACGGGTGGAAAGATCGCTCTCGTCTAAGATTTGTTTGACTTGAGGTTGCGATAAAACTAATTGCACATCGGCAACTAAACGATCGCCCCAGAGATTTTCGACTAAATAAGAGACTTTGCCGTAGCGCGGATCGATTTTCATCGCTTCCACGGCTAGTTGAACTGCTTTATCGCGATCGCCTTTGCGATAAAAAGCAGTGGCAAGGGCAAGAGTCGGTTCAGCCGCTAGAAATTCCACTTTTTCAGCTTGCTTGAGTGAGTTTTGCCATTTAGCGATCGCCTGATCGACATTGCCCCGCTCGTATTCAACTAACCCAATGTTATTAGTTGCTGCCCAAAATTTGGTGTCAAGGACTAAGACATCGTTGTAAATAGTCACTGCTTCATCGTAACGCTTAGTCAAAAAGTAAGCGTTGCCAAGATCGAACATCGCAGTCGCAGCTTTAGGTTCGAGTGTCAAACCTTTTTTGAGACTGCTAATTGCCTCAGGATAGTTTTTGTTGCGTAGATAAGCTGCCCCCAAGCTAAATAGAATTGCTGGCTCATCTTTTTTGAGTTGATTTGCCAAGGTTAGAGAGGCGATCGCCTCTGCATATTGTTCTTTGCGAAGATAGATACTACCGAGAATCCCTTGAGTTTGGAAAGCTTTGGGAGCAAGTTGAGCTGCTAAACGGGCACGAGGCAAAGCCAAATCGTACTGCTCAAACTGAGCAAGTTGTGCTGCTTCCCTTGCTAAGTTGAGCGCTTGCTCTTCTAAGTTGCCAAAATTAATCCGAGTTGTATGGGGTAGAAGGGCTTGAGCGCGTAGTGGAGAGGCTCCAACGCTAACAGAAGCAAGTATTGCCAGCAACCAAATTCGATAACGCACAGGTATAACTCTTACCAATTGTGAATGTAGTGTGATTGTATTTCAAATGATAGCGCTTCTTTATCAAAACCAATTTTAGGTTTGGCTAAAACCCAGAAAATCAGGTAAGGATTCTGCGATTTAATAAAGAACCCGATTTTTTGTGGCGCGGCGAAGCCGCGCCACAAAAAATTGGTTCTTTATTTTACTGCGCTTGCCTAAGTACACTTTGCGTTCCCATCTAATTTTCTGGGTTTTAAAGATTTTTTGAGTAGCGATGCTTGCTAGAATATTTCTAGAATTTTGTTTGATTTATTAATCATATTTAAGAAAACTGCTATGGACTTCCTAAACCCTGTATTTTCCCTATTCTCCAGCATTAATTTTCAACTGATTTTCCAATTGACTTGTTTAGCGCTGATTGTCGTTTCTGGTCCCGTCATCATCTTTTTGTTATCCGCTAGCAGTGGCGACTTGTAATTAAACAAAAAAAGGGGACGACGCTTTGCGTCGTCCCCTTTTTTGTTTTTGTAGAATTTATCGCATGGTGCTGTAGTTAATGGCTATGCGACTGGAAATACTGGTTACAAAATCGGCAAAAAAGCGATCGCCCTGTAATGCTTTAAAAGTTTTTTGACATATTTTTTGAAGGGTATCGATCGTTGTGGGATTAGGGCTAGTTGCAGATTGAGTTTCGGGTTGCTGCTCTAGATATTCCACAAAGCTCATGCCCCCTATATGCGTTAAATAGGTTGCGGTAACAGCCTGCATCGAACCGCCGATCGCATAGGTTAGCGCGTTGACCTTAAAGCAAGAAGCGATCGCTGAAGTTGCAATCTCGATACAACCCAGTTGTAGTAATTGCTGGGCGATCGTCAGTGCAAACTGTTGCGCTTGTTTGAAATTTAAGGGACGCTCGTAAATTTTGGCGAGATCGATCAACATTTGCGTATTAATCGCGGCTCCAGCAAGAAGATCGAGCGCGGGAATTGGATTGGCAAAGACGGTTGTTGCGGCGACTAATTGGTAACGATGAATAATCGTAATAGCATCTTGGCGGCGTTCTTGATGAATCGTGCCATTAATTTGCTGTAGCAAATTTTCGAGCTGGAGGTGCGTATTCTTAATTAGCAAATCTTCCCACTCGTTAGAGAGAATTGTTTCGATACGTTCTTTTAAAGCAGTCACATCAGGCGGTACATCTTCCCACCATTCTTGGATCGCAGCACTATTAACTGAATCTTCGGAGTTGGCATACTGGCGAACTTTAATCGAACTAGGCTGGGCAGCGATCGCCACAATATCGATGGCGGCTAAAAATTTCTGAGTGCGCTCTTTCAGCTTCGTTAATACATTTTCGCGATCGCTAGGTAAATATAAATCTGTTTTGTTAAACGCCAAAATAACACGCTTACCCAATCCTGCAAGGCGATCGAGTTCGCGATACTCAGTATTAGTCAAATCTCCCGCCGTCACAAAAATCATCAGATCGGCATTCTGAGCCAGTTGTAAAGCTTCTAGCTCCCGTTCTTGCCCCAAGGCTCCCATTTCTTGCACCCCAGGGGAATCGAGCAAGGAAATTTGGCGCTTTTTAGTTTCTGTATGAATCGGCGCAATTCCCACTGCCGAGAAGTCGATGCCTTGATATGCATATTCTTGTCGAGCGATCGTCGTGCCAATCGTTGCTGCCGTTTTACCTGCTTTACGTCCGAGCAAAGCATTAATTACCGAGGTCTTTCCTGCGGAACCCGTGCCGAAAACAACGATCTGAAAATGATTTTTTTGTAAATTACCAATCAGTTGCTGAGCTTGCTGGCTCAAGGTATCGCGCTTGCTCGGATCGGCGATTTTGGCGATCGCATCTTGAGCTTGTTGTAACTCTTTAAACAAATAATTGCGATCGATAACTTTAGGGCGATCGATGACTGCGGCAAAACTTTTACGCACATTCACAAGCAAAAGTGTGCCGCCAATTGCTAGCGTGCATAAGGTTAGGACATGCCAGTCATGTTCAAGTGAAAATACAGTATTGGCAATCGCCGCAATACTGACTATTCCTAGACCTAACAGCCAATTTTTGGGCAAACTTTTGCTAGACAAGACTGTGCGAGGGTTCAGCATTCCACAACGTACTCTTAAAAAATTAAATTTTAAACATCTTCTACTTACAGTTTTACTATAAGCGTCAAGATAGCCATAAAAATTTTATAGCAATCTTTATCGTCCTTATCGTCAGTAGATATAGTAGGTTGTTTGCACCGCTAATCTAGATACAGGCAAATGCTCAACGGAACGAATATATTTTTGATTGGGATGATGGGTGCTGGCAAAAGCACAGTTGGCAGGCTTTTGGCTCAAAAGGTAGGTCACAATTTTTTAGATACAGATCCCTTAATCGAACAATGTGCTGGTAAATCTATTTCCAAAATTTTTGCTGAAGATGGTGAAGATGTCTTTCGCGATCTCGAACAGCAGGTACTCTCGCAAGTATCCTCTCATACGCGCTTGGTTGTGGCTACAGGTGGCGGCATCGTCATGCGATCGCTAAACTGGTCGCATTTGCACGATGGGATTGTTGTTTGGATTGATGTCCCTGTCGAAGTTTTGTACGATCGCCTTAAACCCGAATCCGCACATCGCCCACTTTTGCAAACTGCCGATCCCTTGCAACGCCTGAGCGATCTTTACGAGCAAAGACGCGGTCGCTACGCTCAAGCCGATATTTCGATCGTGGTCAGTGCCGATGAAACTCCTGATGCCGTAAGCGATCGGTTGCTTGAGATGATCTACACGAGGATTGTTCCCGATCGTCTTCGTCCAAATATTATTCCCGAATAGCAAGCGATCGCCATTACAATCAATGACCTAGAAAGTAAATACAGTAAGAATTGCTGCCTTTAGTCTCTAGGTTTGCGATCTCAAACTGAGGGATGCTAATATATTTCTTTTAGTTTGACAAAAATCGGCTTTGCATAAGCTTATGAATAACTGTGCAAGTGGAACAAGAGTGCTTGGATAAGCTTCAACATTCTTAAAGTTGGGACTAACCGCAAATCTCAGTGCTGATATGACACCATCATCCCCTTCTCGCATACCATCCATAGACTCCCAAGTTACGATTGATGCCACGATCGATGTAATTGCAGAGAGCGAATCTCCAAACGAATTTCCGTCTGCTAAGCACAATATCCCATCTCCAGTTTCACCTAGTTCGCAAGATAGTTCTGAACCTAGTTCCAGTGCCCTAGCCGTAACCTCAGGAGGCAATTTTGCTTCTGTTCTTGCGCCGCTTACTCCTGAAAAATTTAGTCAAGTTGTTAATGATGTAGAGCAAAGGTTGCGGATTGTCAACCAAACTCTGGGAATGCTCAACACCGACTTTGACGTAATCCTCGATGAGATGCTGCAAGCGATTCGCGGCAAAATTGGCGAATTACTATCAGCAGATCGCACCACGATTTTTTTGCTAGATGCTGATAAAAATCAACTCTGGACAAATGTGCCCAGCGAAGACGGCAAAAATATTGAAATTCGGATCTCCACCGAGCCAACTAGCATCGCAGGTGAAGTCGCCACCTACGGTCGCATCGTTAATATACCCTTTGATTTCTTTGACGATCCGCGATCGACTCAAGCCAAAAAGCAATTTGAGCGTACAGGTTATCGCACCTATTCCATGTTAGCGATGCCGCTTTTAAATGATGACGATCGACTGGTGGCAGTAGTTCAGCTCATCAATAAATTACATATCACCGATCTATCGTTACCCCTCGAAGAAAGAGTTGATAACATTGGGTTTACCGAAGAAGATCAAGCACTATTTGCTCAGTTTGCGCCATCCATGCGCCTAATTTTAGAAAGCTCTCAAGCATTTTATTCGGCTGCTCAAAAACAACGTGCTGCTGATGCCTTGATGAAAGCGGCGATGTCCCTCGGTCAGAGTTTAGACCTAGAGACGACTCTTAAAAAGGTAATGGACGAAGCCAAGTTATTGATGAATGCCGATCGCAGTACATTGTGGCTGATCGATCGCGATCGCAACGATCTGTGGACACAGATTGTCAATCACGATGGCACAACTAAGGAATTGCGTGTGCCGATGGGCGTGGGCTTTGCGGGACGAGTGGCGATTACAGGCGAAGTATTAAATATCCCCTTCGATCTATACGAGCATCCCGACGCAAATAACTCCAAAAAATTTGACCAAGATAACGGCTACCGTACCTGTAGTCTGCTTTGTATGCCGATCTTTAACTCCAATAAAGAGTTAATCGGTGTAACACAATTGGTTAACAAAGTCCAACGCGGCGATTTTCCTGAATACGATCCCTTAACTTGGCCATCAGCCCCCGATCGCTTTAAGGCAAGTTTTAATAGCAACGACGAAGACTTTATGAAGGTTTTCAACGTACAGGCTGGTGTTGCGCTAGAAAATGCCAAGTTATTCGCTAAGGTCAAGCAAGAACAGCAGATGCAAAAGGATATTTTGCGGAGTCTGTCCGATGGCGTAATTTCTACCGATAAACATGGCAAGATTATTGCCGCTAATGAGCGCGCCTACGATTTACTTGGCGTGGGTGACACCCTTTTAGAAGGGCGATCGGTATACGAACTAATTGATATTGAGACGGCAAACTTTACTAAATGGTTTGATACCAGCTTGGGCGGTAGTGACGAAAAAAGTCGCAAGCAATATTATCCTGACCAAACTCTGCGTTCTACGGATGGCGAGCAGCACAGCATCAATATTTCGATCAATACCATGTCGGAAGGCGATGAAGGTGAAGGAGTGCGCGGGGCGCTAGTGGTAATGGAAGACATCAGCCAAGAGAAGCGACTCAAGAGTACGATGTATCGCTACATGACCCAAGAGCTAGCCGAACAGCTTTTGGCGGGTGGTGATGCCAAGATGGGCGGCGATCGCAAAGAAGTATCAGTTCTATTCTCCGATATTCGCAGCTACACCACGCTTACAGAGTCACTTGCTGCTGAAGATGTGGTCATGATGCTCAATGAATATTTTGAAACAATGGTAGAGGCGGTCTTTAACTACAAAGGCACGCTTGATAAATATATTGGTGACGCGATTATGGCGGTGTTTGGATCGCCGCTGCCGATCCCCGATCATGCATGGATGGCAGTCCAAACGGCGATCGATATGCGCCACCGTCTCCATGAATTTAATATCAAGCGTGTCGAAAAACTAAAACCCCAAAATCAAAAAGAACTTGATATGGCAACGATCAAAATCGGGATCGGGATTAATTCCGATACGGTGATTAGTGGCAATATTGGTTCAACCCGACGTATGGAATTTACGGCGATCGGTGATGGTGTAAACCTCGGCTCAAGGCTTGAGGGTGCAAGTAAGCAATATGGTACGGATGCCATTATTAGTGAAACTACTTACAAACTCTGTGGCGATCGCATATGGGTACGCGAACTCGATCGCATTCAAGTCAAAGGTAAAAATCAACCCGTGAGCGTCTATGAATTGGTCGGTTTAAAATCTGATCCCCTTACCGAAATTCAAACTCAAATTATCGAGCATTATCATGCTGGACGCGAGCATTACCTCACTCGTAAGTTTAGTAAAGCTGTTGCTGAGTTTGCGGAAGTCCTAGAACTCGACAACCATAACAAAGCAGCAAATATCCATATCACCCGTTGTCAACACTTCTTACTTAACCCACCTGAAGATGAATGGGATGGAGTATGGAGGCTAACCGAGAAATAGAAATAGTGGTGCTTAGCGCCACTATTTCTATCACCACTATTTTTTAGCTGGCAACTTCTTTCCCATGTTGGCGCAATAACTGCATGAGTTCGTCACGATAATCATGAAATATCTTGTGTCTTTTAACGGAAGCGCTGCGATCGGGAAGGTTGATGCTGATTTCTTTTCTGACGGTGCCCGGTCTCGAACCGAGAGCGTAGATGCGGTTCGCTAAAAACACCGACTCCTCTACATCGTGAGTAATCATAAAAATAGTAATATTGGTGCGCTGCCAGAGATCGATCATAAATTCATGCATGGACTCTTTAGTGTGAACGTCCAACGCTGAGAAAGGTTCATCCATCAGGAGAACCTTTGGCTCAGAGGCTAGAGCCCGAGCGATCGCCACCCGTTGTTTCATCCCCCCCGATAATTGCTTGGGTAACGCTTTACTAAACTGGGACAAGCCCACAACATTTAAATAGTAACTGGCGCGTTCTCTACGGATCTTTTTCGGAACACCCAGCAACTTAAGCCCGAATTCAGCATTTTCTAAAACGCTCATCCAAGGATAAAGGGTGTAGTGCTGAAAAATCATGCCGCGATCGTGACCTGGGGCGTTAATTAACTGACCATCAACAATTACCTCGCCAGAGGTTGGGCGATCGAGTCCAGCTATCTGTCTTAATAACGTAGATTTACCAGAGCCTGAAGCTCCAACAGCACAAATATATTCACCTTGAGAAATATTGATATTAATATCCTTTAAAACAACAAGCTGTCCATTTTTGGTAGGAAAGCTCTTATGGAGATTCTTGATTTGTATGTACATAATTCGCTCCTAATATTGATCGAGTATTGAATAAAAATATTGAATGATTGGATGGATAATTACTGCTTTTGACTTGCCCACTTACATGAAAACCGAATCATTGCTTGGAAAAAAAGATCGAAAGATAGACCAATCACGCCAATTACAATCAATCCCACAAAAATCTCGTCAGTTTTTAGGAATCTACCTGCAACACTGATTCGTCTGCCTAAACCTTCCGTAGCGGCAATTAACTCTGAGACAATGACTAATTGCCAAGCAGCCGCTAAGTTAATGCGGCAAGCATCAAGGATTCCAGGCAATACATGGGGAAATATGACCTGAAGTAATGCCGATCTACGTGTACCGCCCAGAATATAGGTGGATTCAATTAACTCCTTAGGGACAAACTTGACAGTATCCATCACCATTAAGGAATTGAAAAAGAATACCCCGATAAAAATCAAAGTAATTTTTGGCTCTTCTCCAATGCCTAAATAAAGAATTAGTAGAGGAATAAAAGCTGGTGCAGGCATATAGCGAACCAAGCCAAACAGAGGCTCTAATAAGGCGCGAATGCTAGCAAAACTTCCCATTAAGACTCCAATAGGAATTGAAAACGCGCCTACCAGTAAAGCCCCTACACATACACGCCATAGACTTGCGAGTGTATCTTTTTGAATTTCGCCAGTACTCCACAATCTTGTAAATGCAGTAGCTACTTGTGCAGGTGATGGCAAAAACTTCGTATCAATATTCCCAAAGGTTGTGATAGCCCACCATAGTGAGAATGGTAGAGCAATCGAAGTGACGATCAGGACTGTGTTTAGTCTAGGTGGCAGTTCTTCCGCGATTTGCCAAAACACACTGGAGTTAACCTTTCTCGGTCTGATAAATTCACGAATTGATTTGGGTGGTTCATTCATCGTGTTTAGGGGGTTTTCACTTTTTTGGCATAGGCATTGACAAAGCGATCGTCAAATAACTTGCTGGTGTCAGGAGAAGTCTTAGCCAACCCTACCTCATTTAAAAACTTACTCATTTCTTTCGCAGCAAACGACAAAGAGTTCATATCGTTGCCTACTTCAAAAGCTTTGAGATTTTCTTCAACCGTAAAGATTTTGGTGCCATCAGCGTACTGTTTGTACTCATCCAAACTCACGCCCGCACGTTTCGCCATAATGTCATTGGCTTTAGCTGGATTAGCCTTAATATAATCAAGCGTCGCAAACCATGAATCTACTGCAGCTTGAACTTTTTCGGGATTAGCATCAACAAATTTGCGAGTGAATACTAAGTGATCGGAAATAGCTCCTGGAAATTCCTTAGAACTGAATAGTTCTTTACTTCCAGCCCGTTTTAATGCTTGAGTCGTAAAGGGGGCAAATACTGCGACGGCATCCACCTGTCCGCCGACAAAGGCAGTAGCGGCTTTACCAGTTTCGAGAGGTACGAATTGGATATCTTTTGGCGATAAACCAGCTTTTTTCATTCCTAATAACAGGAGGAAATGATCGACTGTCCCTTCCTCGGCGGCAACTTTTTTACCCTTAAGATCGGCGATCGAATTAATTCCTTCGCTGACAATAATTTTGTCGTTACCAGTTGAATTGTCATTTACTAAAACAATTACCTGATCGGCTCCTCCAGCAACTGAGCTAACTGTATCTCCTAATGTTTGACTGTTGGCGTCAATTTGTCCTGCGGTTAAAGTGCTGATCGATTCTAAATAACCATCAAACCATTTCAAATCAACGGTGAGATTACTCTTCTTGAAAATACCTTCGTCTTGAGCGACTTGCCAAGGAAACCATCCCGGCCAGGCACTAAATCCTAAGCGCAATGAATCTGCCGCTTTACTAGGTGAGTTACTCGGTGCGTTGCTAGCGGTAGTTTGAATATTGCTAGCAGGATTTGTGCAACTAATAGTGAGAGTTAAAGCGACAAAAAATACGAGAAGAGAGGATAGAAGCGATCGCAATTTCATGACAGTTATTTTAGAGATTTGGTATTCAAATTAACAAAATGGAAAAGCCCAGAAGAAACTTTCAGATGTTAATCCTGAAGTTCCTCCCGGGCTTTTATCCCTCCGTGTAGCCAACTAAACCTGTAGTCGGAGTAGTTAACCTGCTTCTCTTGGACCAGCATTTAGTTTTGAGGTAAATAGCTTCTACCTTGACCAAATCGGAACCCTAGAAACAATTAAATTTTTTTCTGTAAGATAGGTAAGATCGCTATTCCTCAAAAGGTTATGTTTTAATCAAAAACTTTTCCACGAAATCAAACTATCAAGTAGACAAGAAAGTATTTGTGCTTGAATATACAAATCTGAGATATTATCGAACATGACGATTAAAAAGAAAAAGGTAGTTTTTAATACAATTTGCGTTACTGCTTTGAGAGTATTAATCTTTTAGTTAATGTAAATTCATTCAGCAGAAAGTATTCGCTTCTAGGGTTCCGATCGCACTCAATCCCAGTTTTAAGGAATTACTTTGAGCGCGATGACTGGTCCAAGAGAAGCAGCCAATCTTTAATCGATTAATTAGAAATAATTTTAATTTGATTGGGAATTGGTCACACGGAGGGAAAAAAGCCCGGGAGAGTCAAATGACAGCAAACTCAATGGCGAGTTACTGTTCAGGGCTTCCTGGGCTTTCGCTATTGTAGGTATGCTCTTCATAGTTATTTCTTTAAGGAGTTAATCATGCTTACAAAATCTAATCTCGATCCAGCCTTAATCATCTGGGATGAAGCTATTCCCGGTGGAACCTATTGGACTCGTCTGATTAAGAAGGGAACAACACTTCGGATCGCCGCGCCTGAAGGTTCTAGAGGGATCTCCTTTCTTTGCTACAACGCAGATAATACGATCGAGCGCTACAATGCCGCTGATACTGCCAAAATTCAATTTAATGCATTCCTAAAGAAAGATAAATTGCTATATTCCGACATGGGTCGAGTTTTATTTTCGATTACTGAAGATACTTGCGGAAGCCATGACACGCTATCAGGATGTAGTAATGCAGCAACTAATTCGGCCAAATATGGAGAAGACAGTTTCTATCGCAGCGCGCGGGATAATTTTCTGTTAGCCTTGGCAAAACGTAATATGGGCAAACGCGACATCATGCCCAATGTGAACTGGTTTTCCCATGTTGCAGTTGATGGGAAAGGAAATCTAGTTTGGGCTGAGCAAGTCGCACAAGCGGGAGATTTTATTGATTTGCGTGCTGAGATGAATGTATTAGCCGTGATATCTAACACTCCACATGTCCTCGATCCCAGTGCTGTATACGATCCTAAAACTATTCAAGTCACTGTTTGGAAATCTCCTGCTCCCACAAGCGACGATCTCTGCCGTACGAGTTGCCCAGAAGCGATAAGAGGATTTCAAAATACAGATGCCTATTTTGAAGAATTATCGATTTTAGCCCACTAGTTTAATTTCGACTCTATTAACCACAACATTCAATTTGGAGAAGTATATGTTAGCAACGTTAGTTGAACTCGATCCCCAAAAGGCTATCTACAATCAAGTCCTACCTGCTCGCCGTCCTTGGATGCATTTGATCAAGAAGGGACAAACATTACGCATCGTCGATCTTGGCGGCAATCAGGCTGTGGATGTGCTGATTTACAATGCTGCGGATACTAGCGATCGCTATAGTGCACCTGATACAATCCGAATGCAGGGGAACATTTTTATCACGACTGGTACAAAGCTATATTCTAGTGATGGCAATGTAATGATGACAGTTGTTAAGGATACTTGTGGTAAACATGATACCTCTGGTGGAGCCTGTAGCCGAGAAAGTAATTCGGTGCGTTATGGTTTAGATAAGAAATGGCTACACGCCTGTGTAGAGAACTACCTATACGCGCTCAAAGATTATGATATGGGCAAGAGGGATTTGGTGAGTAATATCAATTTCTTTATGAATGTGCCTGTGAGTGAAGATGGAACTTTAGAGATTGTTGATGGCATCTCCGATCCTGGCAGTACGGTTGAACTGCTGGCTGAGATGGATGTACTGTTCCTGATTTCCAATTGTCCACAGATCAATAATCCTTGTAATGCTTACAATCCTACTCCAATCCAATTGATGATTTGGGATGCGATTTCATAGATTCTTTTAGCTAGGCTTAAAATAGATTAGGCATGGGCGGTGCAAAGCACTGCTCATGCCTATTGACTAAATCTTCATCATTTTAATAATACTAATTATGTTCTCTAATTATGTTCTCTAAAATTCTAATTGCGAACCGTGGGGAAATTGCTTGTCGGATCATTCGCACTTGCGATCGCTTGGGTATTAAATCTGTTGCCGTTTATTCGCAAGCGGATGCCTATGCTCTTCATGTGTCAATGGCAAGCGAGGCGATCGAAATTGGCGGAGCCCTAGCGGCCGATAGCTATTTACGTTGGGAAAGAATTTTAGAAGCAGCAAAACAAACAGGCGCAGAAGCAATTCATCCTGGCTATGGATTTTTGAGCGAAAATGCCGAATTTGCGGAAGCTTGTGCCAGTCAAGGCATCATTTTTATTGCGCCTACGCCGAGCCAAATGCGTAGTTTTGGACTAAAGCATACAGCTAGAGAATTAGCATCTCAGAATCAAGTCCCGTTACTGCCAGGGACTGGACTATTGACAGACGTGGAGGAGGCTTTAAGAGAAGCTGACAAGATCGGTTATCCTGTGATGCTCAAAAGCACGGCGGGTGGTGGCGGGATTGGCTTGCAACTCTGTCGCAGCCAAGCGCAGTTACCAGATTTGTTTGCGACAGTTCAGCGATTGAGTCAAAATAACTTCAAACAAAGTGGCATTTATTTAGAACGGTATGTGGAATCAGCCCGACATATTGAAGTGCAAATTTTTGGCGATGGTAATGGACGAGTGTTGACCTTAGGCGATCGCGATTGTTCGGTTCAACGCCGCAATCAAAAAGTAATTGAAGAGACTCCTGCGCCTAATGTCTCTGAGGCTTTGCGTCAACAACTTTACGAGGCAGCATTCAAACTGGGGGCATCGGTCAATTATCAGTCAGCGGGGACTGTAGAATTTGTGTTTGATAGCGATCGCCAAGAATTTTATTTTTTAGAGGTAAATACGCGACTTCAAGTTGAGCATGGAGTTACAGAGACGGTTACGGGGATTGATTTAGTGGAATGGATGATTCGGCTGGCGGCGGGGGATGCTAGTTTTTTTGATACCTACGAGCATTCTCCTCAGGGGCATTCTATTCAAGTCAGAATTTATGCCGAAGATCCCACCAAAAACTTCCAACCCAGTTCGGGCGTTTTAACTGAGGTTAGATTGCTAGAAGGCATTCGTTGCGATCGTTGGATTGAGACTGGTACTGAGATCATGCCCTATTACGATCCTTTGTTGGCGAAATTGATTGTCAGCGGAGAGACCAGAACGGAAGCGATCGCCAAATTACAATCGGCTTTAGGTAATACCCAAATCGCAGGGATTGAAACCAACCTAGATTATCTTTCCCAAATCCTCCAAGCACCTGAATTTATAGCGGGGCATATCCATACTAAATTTTTGAATTCTTTTAGCTATACACCGCGAACCATAGATGTCTTAGAAGCAGGTACTTTTAGCACTATTCAGGACTATCCTGGGCGGGTAGGTTACTGGAATATTGGCGTGCCACCTTCGGGCGCAATGGATACCTTAGCCCTAAGGTATGCCAATCGTTTGGTTGGCAATCCTGAATCGGCGGCAGCGCTAGAATTTACAGTGAATGGAGCGACTCTCCGTTTTAATGTCGATACGATAATCTGTCTGACAGGTGCGATCATGCAAGCGGAATTGGATGGTCATCCAATTGCCTATTGGACTGCGATACGGGTAAGTAAAGGTAGCATTTTACAAATGAAGGCGATCGCAGGTAATGGGTTGAGATCGTATTTAGCTGTCCAAAATGGTTTTGATGTGCCTGATTATCTGGGTAGTAAATCAACATTTACCCTAGGTAAATTTGGTGGGCATTGTGGAAGGATCTTACGAATTGGCGATGTGCTTAAGCTTAATCCTTCTGACAAGCGGACCAGTGATGCCGCACCACTTTTGAGTCTCCCCCCCGCCCTGATTCCTGAGTATCCACAACATTGGGAAATAGGAGTGCTTTATGGTCCCCATGGCGCACCAGATTTCTTTACCGATGATGATATCGATATGTTCTTTGCGAGTAATTGGGAAGTGCATTATAACTCGGCACGAACTGGTATCAGATTAATTGGAGCGAAGCCCCAATGGGCGAGAACCGATGGCGGTGAGGCGGGGCTGCACCCTTCCAATATCCATGACAATGCCTATGCGGTGGGGGCGATCGATTTTACTGGCGATATGCCGATCGTTCTCGGTGTTGATGGGCCCAGCTTAGGCGGATTCGTCTGTCCTGCCACCATTGCCCTTGCTGAGATCTGGAAGATTGGTCAGTTAAAGCCAGGGAATACCGTCAGATTTGTTCGGATTAGTCATGAGCAAGCGTTACAGCAAAAAATTCAACAAGACTATCAAGTTGCGACCTTAGAATTCAGTTCTACCGCTATTGAAAGTAGATCCACGGAATTTTCCCTTTCGCCTAATTCAACCTTAAATATCGCAGCCTTGAGTACGGCAGCAATATTGCATGAACTACTGCATAACGAAATTGCCGTAAAGTATCGCCGTTCGGGAGATGATAATATTCTCATCGAGTATGGGGAACTCGTTCTCGATCTGAATCTTCGTTTTCGGATTCATGCTCTCATGGAATGGTTAGCCAAGAACCCTCTGGCTGGAATTTTGGAATTAACCCCTGGCATCCGATCGCTGCAAGTACATTACGATAGTCAGATCCTGCCCCTAGAACAATTGCTAGAGAGGCTGATTGTTGCTGAGAACGAGTTGCCATCTGTTACGGATATGGAAGTGCCGACGCGCATTGTCTATCTGCCCCTATCTTGGGATGATGCCTCAACTAAACTGGCAATTGAGAAGTACATGCGATCGGTTAATCCTAAAGCGCCTTGGTGTCCCAGTAATATTGAATTCATTCGTCGCATTAATGGTTTAGAGGACATAGAAGCGGTTAAGCAGATTATCTTTAATGCTAGTTATTTAGTGCTGGGGTTAGGAGATGTGTATCTGGGTGCTCCCGTGGCCACTCCTATCGATCCCCGTCATCGCCTTGTCACTACTAAATACAATCCTGCCCGTACTTGGACTCCCGAAAATGCCGTTGGGATCGGGGGCGCATATATGTGCGTGTATGGGATGGAAGGACCTGGAGGCTATCAGTTTTTTGGGCGCACCATACAGATGTGGAATACCTATCGCCAAACTTCTGATTTTGAAGCAGGAAAACCTTGGCTGTTACGCTTCTTCGATCAAGTTCGTTTTTATCCTGTCTCCGAAGCAGAGTTACTACAGCTTCGACAAGATTTTATCCATGGCAGATTTAAACTGCGGATCGAACATGAAACTTTTAGTTTAAAGAAATACAATGATTTTCTTGCGGCTATTGCCGATGAAGCGGCTATTTTTAAATCTCAACAGCAGCAGTCCTTTGATGCGGAGCGCGATCGCTGGGTAGCTGACAATCTAATGATCGATGCAGATACCGTACCCGATATTATCCCTGACTCCGATGAATTTATTCTTCCGCCCAATAGCGAACTGGTAATTTCCCATATTCCCGCCAATGTCTGGCAAATTGTAGTGCAAGTTGGTAGTGAGGTCAAAGCAGGCGATCGCCTCGTCGTTTTAGAATCCATGAAAATGGAAATGACCGTAGTTGCTAATGTGACGGGTACAGTAACCGAAATCCTCTGTAATGAAGGGCAGATGGTGTCTGTCGGGCAAGGATTATGTGTGATTTTAAAGTCTTAGAATTTTGTGCCCCTTCTGAGTTGTAGCTTGCGGGAGAGTTGCGATTGTTTCGTATCCGCAACGCTCTTTTTTGTGCAAAGACCTGTGGCACGAGCGCAGCTTGTGCCACAGGTCTTTGATCTTTATATTGAATTGCGCCCAGCCACTTATAGCTGTCGCCGTATAAAACCCAAGAATTGATTGACGGCGCTCCGCGCCGCCAATTAATTCTTGGGTTTTGATTTGTCCTAAGTCAAGACTGTAGCCATACCATGAATAGCTAGCTATACCGTAGCGATCGCCCCATAGAATTTTTCTAAACGAAAATTCAAGGCTTGCGGGGTTTTATGCTGTAGCTAGCAACTGCTATATAATCACTTTGTTAAGCATGGTTTACAAAGTGATAAGCCAATGCATCCTAATAACGAAATTTTATGGCTAAGTATATCTTTGTGACTGGCGGAGTTGTCTCTAGTATTGGGAAGGGAATCGTTGCCGCAAGTTTGGGACGATTACTTAAATCTAGAGATTATTCGATTGCAATTTTGAAGCTCGATCCCTACATCAATGTTGACCCAGGGACGATGAGTCCATTTCAACATGGGGAAGTTTTTGTCACCGAAGATGGCGCTGAGACAGATCTAGACTTGGGGCATTATGAGCGCTTTACTGATACTTCGATGTCAAAGCTTAGTAACGTCACTACAGGGGCAATTTATCAAGGCGTAATTAATAAAGAAAGGCGCGGTGATTATCAGGGCGGAACCGTACAAGTCATTCCGCACATCACTAATGAAATTAAAGAACGCATTCATCGTGTTGCTAAAAATGGTAACCCCGATCTTGTAATTGTAGAAATTGGGGGAACGGTTGGCGATATTGAATCTTTGCCATTCATCGAAGCCATTCGCCAGTTTCGGAAAGATGTTGGGCGGCAAAACGTAGTTTACATGCATGTTACGCTCATGCCTTGGATTGCCTCAGCAGGGGAGATGAAAACCAAGCCCACCCAACATTCGGTTAAGGAATTGCAATCCGTGGGGATTCAGCCCGACATTTTAGTCTGTCGTAGCGATCGCCCTTTACCTCAAAACATCAAAGATAAAGTCTCCGAGTTTTGTAACGTCCTGCCTGAGTGCGTAATGACAGGGCAAGATGTCAAGAGTATCTATGAAGTGCCGCTAGCAATGGAGCGCGAAGGCTTAGCCGAGCAAGTTCTAAGGTTACTTGGTATGCAGCAACGTCAGCCCGATCTGCGCAGTTGGCAAACTCTCGTCGAGCGTCTATATCGTTCTGAACGTAATGTGGAAGTAGCGATCGTTGGTAAATACGTGCGCCTAACCGATGCCTATCTCTCGGTAATCGAAGCGCTCAAACATGGGGCGATCGCCGTTAATAGCAATGTCAATTTACGTTGGATTAATTCCGAAGACATCGAGGCATACGGTGCGGACAAATTCCTCAAAGATGTTCATGCGATCGTCGTTCCTGGTGGATTTGGTCATCGAGGAGTCGATGGTAAAGTTGCCGCAGTTCAGTATGCTCGCGATCGCCAGATTCCATTTTTAGGTCTTTGCTTAGGAATGCAATGTGCGGTAATTGACTGGGCGAGAAACGTCGGACAACTTAGCGATGCCAATAGTGCCGAGTTTGCTCCAGAATCGAAGAATCCCGTCATTCACCTCTTGCCCGAGCAACAAGACGTAGTAAACCTCGGCGGGACAATGAGACTAGGTCTATACGCCTGTCGTCTTGCGCCTAATACGTTAGTAAGCGAGCTTTATAACGAATCCGTAATTTACGAACGTCATCGTCATCGCTACGAGTTCAACAATGCCTATCGATCGCTGTTCCTTGAGTCTGGTTATGTGATCAGCGGTACTTCTCCCGATGGTCGTTTAGTCGAAGTGGTCGAGCTGCCTAGTCATCCTTACTTCATCGCCACACAATTCCATCCTGAGTTCCAATCTCGCCCCAATAGTCCTCATCCACTTTTCCAAGGTTTGATTAAGGCGGCTTTGGATGTGCAAAGCGATCGTCTTGCCAATGGTTCTGAATCTGCGATCGCTCCAATTATCGAACAACTTAACGAACAACAACAGGAGTTTGCCTCTGCAACCTCTGCTTAGGGCTGCCCTTCTTCAAAAAGCTGTTGACACCTAGTGTTAACAGCTTTTTGGGTTGCAGTTCGGTAAACCACACTATAGACATTGCAACCCTTTCGGTTAAATTAGCACTCAGTCACCTAGAGTGCTAAACCACTCTAGACAAAGCCAAAAAATGCTAGTCAACTGAGTGAATACCAATGGCAACAACGACATTAAACGTAACTACCGTAAAGCCTTTAGCCGATCGCGTATTTATCAAAGTAAGCGCTAAAGAAGAAAAAACCGCAGGTGGGATTTTCTTGCCTGAGACCGCAAAAGAAAAACCTCAAGTCGGTGAAATCGCCGCAGTAGGACCTGGCAAACTCGATGACAAAGGCGAGCGCCAAGCCCTCGAAGTTAAAGTTGGAGACAAAGTTTTGTACTCCAAATATGCTGGCACCGACATCAAACTCGGTTCTGATGAGTATGTATTGCTAGCCGAAAAAGATATTTTAGCGATCGTTTCATAATCATTGGTAATCGGTGATTGGTGCTCGGTAACTGAGATCGAAACCAAATCACCAATCATCAATCACTAAATTACTCGTTAACCAATTACTAAATAGAAAATATCATGTCTAAAAAAATTATTTATAACGAAGATGCTCGTCGCGCTCTAGAGCGTGGTATGGACATCTTGGCTGAAGCTGTCGCTGTAACCCTAGGGCCAAAAGGTCGTAACGTAGTTCTTGAAAAGAAATTTGGTTCTCCTCAAATCGTTAATGACGGTGTAACCATTGCTAAAGAAATTGAACTAGAAGATAACGTTGAAAATACTGGCGTAGCTTTGATCCGTCAAGCTGCTTCTAAAACTAACGACGCGGCTGGCGATGGAACCACCACTGCAACCGTATTGGCTCACGCCATTGTTAAGGAAGGTCTACGCAACGTAGCTGCTGGTGCTAACTCGATCGCTCTTAAGCGCGGTATCGATAAGGCAACTGCTTTCTTGGTTGGCAAAATCAAGGAACATGCTAAGCCAATCGAAGATTCTAAGGCGATCGCTCAAGTTGGAACCATCTCTGCTGGTAACGATGAAGAAGTCGGCGCAATGATTGCTCAAGCAATGGATAAAGTCGGTAAAGAAGGTGTGATTTCCCTTGAAGAAGGTAAATCCATGTTCACCGAATTGGAAATTACTGAGGGTATGCGCTTTGATAAGGGCTATATTTCTCCTTACTTCGTGACTGATGCAGAACGCATGGAAGCTTCTTTTGAAGAGCCATTGCTACTAATTACTGATAAGAAGATTGCATTAGTTCAAGAACTCGTTCCCGTTCTCGAACAAGTCGCCCGCTCTGGCCGTCCTCTGATCATCATTGCTGAAGATATTGAGAAGGAAGCCTTGGCAACACTTGTTGTAAACCGTTTACGCGGAGTTCTCAACGTTGCTGCTATCAAAGCTCCTGGTTTTGGCGATCGCCGCAAGGCAATGCTCGAAGATTTGGCAACCCTCACAGGCGCTCAGGTTATCACCGAAGATGCTGGTCTGCGTCTTGATGCCGTTAAGCTCGACCAACTCGGTAAAGCTCGTCGTGTCATTATCACCAAAGACAGCACCACCATCGTTGCTGATGGTAACGAAGACGCAGTTAAGACTCGCGTTGAGCAAATTCGTCGTCAAATCGAAGAAACTGAATCTTCCTATGATAAAGAGAAGCTTCAAGAACGTTTGGCTAAGCTCTCTGGTGGCGTAGCAGTCATCAAGGTTGGCGCGGCAACTGAAACCGAAATGAAGGATCGCAAGCTCCGTCTCGAAGATGCCATCAACGCAACTAAAGCTGCTGTTGAAGAAGGTATCGTTCCTGGTGGTGGTACAACCTACGTTCACCTTGCTCCTGAACTTCACACTTGGGCAACTGCAAACCTGACTGGCGAAGAACTTACAGGCGCAATTATCGTCTCTAAGGCTCTATCTTCACCCGTTAAGCGTATTGCGGCGAACGCTGGATTCAATGGTGCAGTAATCGCTGAGAATGTCCGTGAAAAAGACTTCAACATCGGCTTTAATGCAATGACTGGTGAATTTGAAGATATGTTCGCGGCTGGTATTGTTGACCCTGCAAAGGTAACTCGCTCGGCATTGCAAAATGCAGCTTCGATCGCTGGCATGATTCTAACTACCGAATGTATTGTTGTTGACAAGCCTGAAGATAAGGGCGCTGGCGGCGGCGGTGCAATGGGCGCTGGCGGCGACTTCGACTATTAATCATTAATAAAAAGATTCGCTGAGCGAATCTTTTGCTCAAAAAAGGTAAAGGGAGTGCGAAGCACTCCCTTTACCTTTTTTTATAGATATTTCAAAACGATGGAGAAACTGTTCGCGAATGCTGCAAAATATCAATAATTCATGGCTATATAGTGGAGCACAGTGCCACCATATAGACCCTAGTGGTGTGCGAGGCAAATGAATGCTCTGGAAACCGACTGAAGATGACAAGCTAAGCCTAGAGTGGAAATGGTTGCAAAGTGTTGCTATTTTTATAGTGATTAGCAATGTTTTTATGCCGTTCTTTGCATCACTACTAGCGATCAGAGTTCTGGTTTGGCATGGGTGGAAAGCGATCGCTACACCAGTTAATCGTGCCTACTTTTGGTTGTCGCTATGGATGATTTTTACCACGATTATTGCTTTTAATCCTGCCACTGCCGCAGGAGGACTAGCTAACTTTCTGCCCTATTTTCTCTTAGCTGCTATTACTAGCTATATCATTCGTGCCCCATCCCAATTTATTCATTTTCTATGGCTGTTAGTACTGAGTTCCATTCTTGTGAGCGGATTTGGAATTTTACAAGCAATTATCGATCGCCCCGATTGGATATTTCCAAAAGTGATTTTTGACAGCTATCCAATTCCGATGGGTTTTAGCCCCGATCGCCGCATCCAGTCATTTTTTGGGCATTTCAACGAGACTGCAATTTATTTGTTAATGCTGCTACCGATCGCCTTTCATTTCGCGATTGGTAAGGTTAAAAGTATTTCTAAATCTCAACGGGCGATCGCCGCGATTGCCCTCGCCCTAGGAACTTGTGTAATTATTCTCACGGGTTCGCGTAATGCTTGGGGGCTGGTAATTTTAGGCGGAGTGGTTTTGGCTCTCTATTACCGACAATGGAAACTAGTTGCAGGCTTTGGGGCGGTCTTGTTAGTTATTGCATGGGCAGTATTTGGTCAAAAATTTGGCTTGGGTGGTGAAGCTGTGCGATCGCTTTTGCCAGAAGGATTTGTCAATCGCATAGCGAGTACGGTCGATCCGAAGTTAAGTGACTATGCCTCGACTGCCGATCGCATAAACGCATGGCAATTTGCCCTGTCGCTTATTTCCCAACATCCGATCCAAGGTTGGGGGCTGCGAAACTTTCCGCTCATTGCGAAGTCAATGGGCTACGATTTACACGGATTACCCCACGAGCATAATTTATTTTTCGCGATCGCAGTAGGTTCTGGTATCCCTGCGCTTCTAGGATTTATCGGTATTATTGTTTGGACGATCTGGACATCGCTCAAATCAGCGATCGCTAAAGATACAGAAGGGGTAGTTGTTGTTTCGGCGATCGGGATTAGTCTGTGCTTGCTATCAGGTTGGTTAGACCTTGTATTTTATGAACCTCGAATTAGTATGCTTTTGTGGAGCTTACTGGGTAGCATGTACGGATTAGTAACAGTTTCTACTCCTAAAAGCAAAAGTCAATCTTTTTCAAGTGATTTATAACTGTCAGATTCCCTGCAGCATTTAGTAACTCAAATAAATAGAGGCGGCGCGAAGCGCCGCCTCTATTTATTTGAGTTACTAAACTCTTTTGCCCATTCCGATCGCTTTTGCTCGCTTCGGTGCTTTCTTGATAGTAATTCCAGTTATCGAAAGACCGTACTCATTTATATGCTCCGCCATTTTGGGAAGAAGAAACTTTAGATTCTTGATATAGTTTTTTGCCCAAATTTTTGATAATTGTTCTCTGGCTTCCTCATTTATATGGATATTCTTATCTTTGTCGATCGTTATCATTGCCACGCTAAAAGCTTGTTCAGTGACGATAAAGACAAAATCTCCGCGATCGGCTGTCAGTTCTTCATACCATTCATCGATATGTCCCTCCAACTTGGACTTGTACAGTGAAAGTTCCATACTTTCACCTTGCAGTAAAGCTTTTCGCAATCCATTCGAAATTTCTCTGATTCTTGTAGACATTCTGTTATGAGTATCGATTATGTTAAAGCAATGCAAGTTTAGCTTAGGACATAAAACCCAAATAAATAAAGGTGGTGCTTCGTGCCACCTTCATTTATTTGGGTTTTGCTATCTTTTGCATTGCTATAAATCCTATATGTGTGAAGTCTACATGGTCAAATTTACAAAAATTCAAGTGTTCTAGCTATGTCTTGTCGTGATAATAGGTCAAAGCAATATAAGCATTTGCGAAAGTAATCGCAGATCGAGAAACAACACATAAGATCTATGACAAAACCCAAGCGTATTGGTATTTTGACTAGCGGTGGAGATTGTGGTGGTCTCAATGCCGTAATTAGGGCAGTCGTGCGACGTGCTCGTGACTATGATATGGAAATTTATGGAATTAAAGGTGCAACCCAAGGACTGATGAATCGTCCTGTCGAAGCGGAACTTCTGGATATAAAAGGGGTTTCGGGGATTTTACGTTATGGTGGCACAATTTTGGGAACGGTGAATAAAGGCAATCCTTTTGCTTATCCGATGCCTGATGGTGAAATTATCGATCGCTCTGAAGAGGTGATTGAGGGATATCACAAGCTTGGACTTGATGCGCTGATTGGTATTGGTGGTGATGGTAGTTTGGCGATCCTGCGTCGTCTTGCCCAGCAAGGAAATATAAATCTAGTCGCAGTTCCCAAAACGATTGATAACGATCTCGGCGCAACTGAAAATTCAATTGGATTTAATACGGCGGTGAGCGTAGCAGTAGAGGCACTCGATCGCTTGACCTACACTGCCATCAGTCATAGTCGCGTGATGATCTTGGAAGTAATGGGACGTGATGCGGGACATATTGCTGTAAGTGCAGGCATAGCAGGAGGAGCGCATGTAATCTTGATCCCTGAGATTCCCTACAATCTAGATGAAGTTTGCGATCGCTTGATGAATCGGGCTTTGCGAGGCTTTCACTTTAGTACAATGGTGGTTGCTGAGGCGGTAAAAACTCCAACTGGCGAACCTGTAAAATACACGAATAGTCTCGGTCAAAGTCTCTATGGTGGTATTGGTCAGTATCTCGGCGATCAAATTAGTACGCGCACAGGCATGGAAAGCCGCGTCACAATTTTGGGGCATGTCCAGAGAGGCAGTACACCATCACCCCTCGATCGCATTCTTGGCGCAGCCTTTGGCGTAGCTGCTGTAGATTTAATTGCTGAGAGTAAATACGATCGCATGGTGGCTTGGGTGAACCGTGAAGTGATCGATGTACCCATTAGTGAGGCGATCGCTAAATATAGCGCCGTTGATATTCACGGAACCTTGGTGCGTACGGCGATCGGTTTAGGAACTTATGTGGGCGAAGTTGACCAGCTTGTATAAGATAAGCGGCGCTTTGCGCCGCTTATCTTATAATTTTTGAGGGTGCAAAGCGCTCTCTTGAAATCTTTTAGTGAATCTTTAGCCCATGTCTAGCCGCCTCAAAGCATTGCTCTATTACATTACGGCGCGGTTACTGCTAGCGCCAATCATGTTATGGGCGATCGCCTCCGTTGTATTTCTGTTAATGCGAGCTACTCCTGGCGATCCCATTGATGCGATTTTAGGCCCTCGTGCTCCTGAGTCAGTCAAAATTGCTTTACGAGAACAAGTTGGACTAACGGGTTCTTTGTTCGCGCAATATTGGGGATATATGAAAGATTTGTTGCACTTTAATCTGGGCAAATCGATTAGTACCCGCGATCAGACTGTTTGGCAAATTGTTAAAAACTATTTCCCTGCTACTGCCGAGTTAGCACTTTATGCGTTGATCGTGGCTTTAGCGATCGGCTTGACTGTGGGCATTATCGCTGCTTTGCGCCCCAATACTAAATGGGATGTGGGTGGGAGATTGTTTGGGATTATTACCTACTCATTACCACTCTTCTGGGTGGGGATGATTTTACAATTGGTCTTCTCGGTGCAGTTGGGATGGTTGCCAATTGGGACGAGATTCCCTGCTAGTATCGATCCTCCTACAAAGGTATTTGGTCTATATACAATTGATGCGTTTTTAAAAGGTGATTGGAAAAATCTCTGGACGAGTATGCAGTATCTATTTTTGCCTGCCATGAGTTTAGGGATTGTGATCAGTGGTATTTTTGAGCGAATCGTGCGAGTGAATTTGCGACAAACCTTGCAGTCAGACTATGTAGAAGCTGCAAAAGCCAGAGGGATCAGCCCCAGAGCCATTTTATTTAACCATGCGCTGAAAAATGCCATGATTCCTGTAATTACGATTCTCGGTTTGACGCTAGCATCGATGCTGGGTGGTGCAGTGTTGACCGAAGTGACTTTTTCTTGGCCGGGGCTTGCGAATCGATTATTTGAAGCGATCGTCGGGCGTGATTATCCTGTGGTACAGGGGATTGTGGTGTTTTTTGCCATCATCGTTACGATCGCTAGTATTCTCGTAGATATTATTAATGCTTGGATCGATCCACGTATTCGTTATTAGTTTATAGTCATTTTCATGACTGACAATCGGCAATCTAGGCGCTCTATTTCTCGTAACATCCCTCTGAAATGGTTGATCGTTGCGCCTTTTTTGTTGCAAATTATTTTTGCGGTGGGTCTGGTCGGCTACTTGTCCTATCGCAGTGGTCAAGAGGCGATTCATAAGCTTGCGGGTAGGCTGCAAAATGAGATAAACACTCGGGTTGATGAAAAGACGACAACCTATCTGCAAACCATCGATCAGATAAACAAAAACAACATTAGCGCTCTACGGCGTGGGAATTGGAGCTTTGATGATTTCTCTAGCCAAGAGCGACAGGCTTGGGAACAAATGCAGCTCAGCTCTTTATTTCCAATGACGATAGTCGGGTTTGGTACGCCTTCAGGTGGACATCGTGCTGTAGAAAGACTCAAGGACGGAACATTTGTAATTCGGGCTGTCCAGAATGGTGGTGGCAGCTACATGAGCTTTACGACTAATCCTGATGGCTCTCCTGACAAGGGTATGCAAACCGAAATTAACTTTGATTCACGCCAACGCCCTTGGTATCAGGTTGCTGTAAAAGCAAAAAAAGCGGCTTGGACTCATGTTTACCAGCATATCTATACAGGTGAACTGTTAATGGCTCTGGCCGAACCAGTTTATGAGCTTAAGGACGGAAAACTCTTGGGCGTTACCTATGGAATCCGCACCCTTGAAGAAATAAGTCGTTTTTTGCAAACCATTGATATCAGATCGGGGGCTATCTTTATCATGGAACGCGATGGAACCTTGGTGGCAAACTCGGTTTCGCAAAAGCCATATCAACTTTCTCAAAATTCCAAAGCTCAGCAATTACTCAAGGCGATCGATAGTCCGAGTCTTCCTATTAGTACTGCTGCCAAATATTTGCGCGATCGCCTTGGAGGTTTGGAAAATATCAAGCAAGCTAAGCAATTTGATTTTGCGATCAATGGCGATCGCCAATTTGTCCAAGCTGCACAAATTAGCGATCGAAATGGGTTGGACTGGATAATTGTAGTTGCGATCCCTGAGTCTGAGCTCATGGCAGAAATTCAGGCAAATAAAATCTGGACAGTTTTATTATGTGTACTTACCTTAATTGTCGCCACAGGAATTAGTCTATTCACTACTCGTTGGATTACCCGTCCAATTTTGCGATTGAGTCTCGCAAGTAAAGCGATCGCAAGGAGAGAGTGGCAAGAAGCTTTGCTTGAAGATAGCAAGATCGCAGAAGTGAAAATTTTGACTGAATCCTTTCGTCAGATGGAGATCGACCTTCAGTCAGCAGATACTCTCTTTGCGAACTACGAGCAAGATTTAAAAAGACAATTTACCGAAAAAGCTGCGGCTCTGATAGAGGCGCAGCGCATTGCGCGTATTGGTAGTTGGGAGTTTGATGTGGCAACTGGAGAAAGCATTTGGTCAGATCAACAATTCCGTATTTTGGGTTACGACCCCAATGAGTCATTACCACTCTATGCAAACTTTTTCGATCTTCTTCCATTAGAAGATCGCCCTCAACTTCAGGCAGTAGTAGAAGAGGCGATCGCGCATGGTACACCCTACGAGGTCGAGCATGGCATCTTCCGTCCCGATGGCTCTATCTGTCATATCGTCAGTCGAGGTGAGGCGATCCGCGATGAACTGGGAAAGGTAATTAAACTAGTTGGCACGATTACAGATATTAGCGATCGCAAGCAAATTGAAACGGCTTTAATAAATAGTGAAGAGCAATTTCGCCATGCCTTTGAAGATGCCTCAATTGGGATGGCGATCGTTGCACTTGATGGTCATTGGATTAGGGTAAATAACGCCCTGTGCCAGATTGTTGGCTACTCTCCAGAAGAATTGTCAGAGTTGACTTTTCAAGACATTACCCATCCTGATGATTTAGAAGTGGATCTTGATTATGTACATCAGCTATTAGCAGGAACAATTTCAACTTATCAAATGGAAAAACGCTGTTTCCATAAGCAAGGACATATCGTATGGATTTTGCTAAATGGCTCGATAGTACATGATAAACAGGGAAATTCACTGCATTTTATTGCTCAAATCCAAGATATTACGACTCGAAAAGAAGCTCAAAAGACATTAGAACTTCAAAGCATCATCATGAATAATATGGCAGGTGGTGTCTGTTTAATCGAGACTTCAGAGATGATTATCGTCTATACCAATCCCAAATTTAATGCAATGTTTGGCTATGCAGATGGTGAACTCGTCGGTCAACACGTTGGCATTTTGAATTATTTCGATACGCTGGTTACACCCGAAGTAACTGTTTTAGATATCGCCACACAAATCGATCGCTATGGGGAAGCGGAATATGAAGTCCACAATCGAAAAAAAGATGGCACACTATTTTGGTGTAGAGTTCATACCTCTAGATTTGAACATCCTGAATACGGAACTGTCTATGTTGCTGTTCAGCAGGACGTAACCGAACTAAAACTTTCTGAGCAAGCCTTACAAGTAACCACAAATCGCCTCAACTTTCTCCTTAACTACAGCCCAGTCGTTATTTTTAGCAGTAAACCCGATGGTGACTATGGCGCAACCTTCGTTAGTGAAAACATTAGAGAGGTAATGGGTTATGAACCAACAGAATTTTTAGAAGAGTCTGGATTTTGGTTTAATCATCTTCATCGAGATGATATCGAACAGGTACTTAGTGGCTTAGAAAGCCTATTCATCAATGATTTCTATTCCCATGAATACCGACTTTTGCACGCAGATGGAACTTATCGCTGGATACTCAATCAACTCAGATTAATACGAGATCAATCAGGTAGCCCAGTGGAAATTTTGGGCTACCTGATTGATATTAGCGATCGCAAACAAGCAGAATTAGCATTAGCTCACAAAGAAAATCAATTCCAAGAATTATCAACTGCTTCACCCAGTATCATTTATACAATGGTTGAAGATAAGAATGGAAAAAACCATTTTGAATATATTAGTCTAATAGCCGAAAAAGTCCATGAAGTTTCCATCGTCGAAATTTATCAAGATGCCGCGCTTATTTTGAACCAGATGCATCCAGATGATCTTCAAGGCTATGTGGACGCAGTTGAATTAAGTCTAGAAAATTTTCAACCATTTTTCCATGAATGGCGAATTATCACACCTTCTGGCAAAACTAAATGGCTTCGCGCCAACTCACGCCCATCACGGCGCGAAAATGGAGATATTGTCTTGCATGGCGTAGCAAGTGATGTTAGCGATCGCAAGCAATTAGAACTCGATCTACAGTTATCAGAAAGTAAACTAAATGACATTTTAAATAGCGCAACGGCAGTAATTACGAGAACGCTGATTAAGAGAGACGGCACATGGGAAATAACGTATGTTTCTAATGCATGTGAAGCAGTCTCTGGCTATAGTGTGAAGGAATTAATTGAGGATCAAGCACTTTGGGTCAGTTCGATCTACCCTGAAGATTGGCAAAGTTTGGGAGATCGAATTTACGCAGATATTTTTAATGAGATTGATGGGACTTATATCTATAGATTTCGACATAAAGACGGATCTCTACGTTGGATGTCGCAAACAAACCATTCTCGCTGGGATCCATTCCTGAATGCCTATGTCGTTACGATACTTACCTCAGACATTAGCGATCGCAAGCAAGTTGAAATTGCACTCCAATTCAGTGAATCTCGCTTTAAAGAGATGGCGGCATCTTCTCCAGGAGCGATATATACGATGATTACCCGTTCGGATGGATCGATTCAGTTTGAGTATATGAGCGCGGTATTCGAGGAAATTCATGAAATCAAGACTGAGCAAATACTTAACGATTCCTCCCTTTATCTCAATCAGATTCATCCGCAAGATCGTGCTGACTATTTTAAAGCTTCTATCTATAGTAGGACTAACTTACAGCCATTTTCCCATGAGTGGCGCATTATTACACCATCTGGCAAGCTGAAATGGTTGCAGGCAAACTCGCGCCCAAGCCAACGTGAAAATGGAGATACTGCTTGGCATGGAGTAATTTTAGATGTTACTTCCCGTAAACAAGCCGAAGTGCTATTACAAAAAAGTGAATCTACCTTGATTGAGGCTCAGAGAGTTGCTCATATTGGTAATTGGGAATTTGATATCCAAACAAATAAAATCACTTGGTCTAAAGAACTTTTTCATATGTTTGGGTGCGATCCTAACCAGCCAGAGCCAATCTTTTCGGATTACCTTCAGATGATTCATGCCGACGATCGCATCATGCTACAACAGCGAATAGAAGCAGCAATTACGGATGGAATACCTTATACAATCGACTACCGTGCAATTCAACCTGACGGCTCTATTCGTTATCATGAAGGACGTGCAGAAGTCGGGCGCGACGATCGGGGGCAAGTTGTTCGCCTGTTTGGGACAAGCTTAGACATTACAGATCGCAAGCTAGTAGAGATAGAACTAGCGATCACTAAGGAAAAAGCTGAAGCTGCTACTAAAGCTAAAAGTGAATTTCTTGCCAATATGAGCCATGAAATCCGTACCCCGATGAATGGAGTGCTGGGAATGGCGCAACTTTTGGAAACTACCGATCTCAGTGAAGAACAAGCAGATTTTGTAAGCACGATTATACAGAGTGGTGATGCTCTTTTGACTATCATTAATGACATTCTGGACTTCTCGAAAATCGAGTCGAGAATGTTGGTAATCGAAGCTAAATCTTTCGTTATAGAAGAGGTTGTCAGTGCGGTTTGCCAATTGCTGTATAGCCAAGCGATCGCCAAACAGATCGAACTCAAATATACGATTGCCTCTGATGTTCCCGTCACAGCGATCGGCGATCGGAATCGTCTGCGTCAAGTCTTGCTCAATCTCATTGGCAATGCGATCAAATTTACCCAACAAGGTCGAGTTACAGTTTCTATATCTGGCAGATTTAAGACTTTCTCTCCGACAGGCAACACCTATGAACTAAAGTTTGCGATCGCCGATACAGGTATTGGCATCAAAGGCGATCGCCTTGACAGGTTATTTCAACCATTCACTCAAGCTGATAGTTCTACTAGTCGTCAGTTTGGCGGTACGGGATTGGGCTTAGCCATTAGCAAACGCCTCGTTGAGTTAATGGGTGGCACAATTTGGGTTGAGAGTTGTGGACAAATAGGTGGTAATCCGCTCTCGGATTGGCGATCGGAACTGAACCCTCAAGACTCTCAAGGGTCAATATTTTACTTTACGATCGCGGTATCCGTCAGTGTAGCGATCGGCCAGCCTCAAGACTCCCTAGGTAACAAGATTGCTCAAGCTCTGATTGATGAAAGAATGGCTGAAAAATTCCCTTTACACATTCTGCTAGTCGAGGACAATGTAGTTAATCAAATGTTTGCAAGTATACTACTTAAAAAGCTTGGATATAAGATTGATGTTGCTAACAATGGCTTAGAAGCATTACAGTTGGTGCAAGAACGATCCTACGATCTAATTTTGATGGATGTGCAAATGCCCGAAATGGATGGATTGACGACCACAAGATTGATTCGCCAAAGTTTCAACAATGCGATAAGTAAAGTGCGGATTGTTGCCATGACTGGCAATGCGATGCCCGAAGATCGTCAAGCTTGTTTTGAGGCAGGCATGGACGATTACATTAGTAAACCCATTAATATGCAAGAAATTATTCGTCTAATCAAAACCAAATAAAAACATCACTAATTCTCGAACGAACCAAGAAAGATTTTGTAAGCGTTGCGAAGCAACGCTTACAAAATCTTTCTTGGTTTGGGTTCGATCGCAAAGTGCTGTAGATCGCGAAGTTTTACTAAAAAAGTTCGAGTGGTAGCACCGCTAATTATAAATTAGATGCTGTGACTGCCAAACTTGCCAGATATCGGATTAACGATTTTATGAAATTTAAACCTGTTTTTGTTGGTATTGCAGTAATTGGAGTTTTGCTACTAGTGCTGAGTCTAAGCTCAGTAGCTAAGGTTTTTGCAGCGAATCCGCGCGATCTTTTGACAGGGGTAAAAACACAGCCACTAGCAGCACAGCTATTGTCGAAGCGATCGCCTTTCTTCATTTCGTTTTTAGTTGACCCAGAGAAACTAGGATTATTTACGCAGTTGGCAGCAAAACCTAACGATCGCGCCTCCGTCCGCCACGAACTAGACAATCTAAAACTGCAATTGCAACAGAACTGGTTGCTAAATTACGATCGAGATATTCAAC
Organism: Pseudanabaena frigida; assembly: GCA_003242085.1. Lineage (GTDB taxonomy): Bacteria > Cyanobacteriota > Cyanobacteriia > Pseudanabaenales > Pseudanabaenaceae > Pseudanabaena > Pseudanabaena frigida. The sequence goes on from QBML01000014.1 coordinate 61,341, forward strand.
CTTGGCTCGATCGCGAAATAAGTTTAGCCATCACTGATGCCGATCTTGATAAGCATCCTGAAAATGGTTTGCAATCGGGTTATTTACTCGCCTTTGTTGCCAAAGATGCCAATCTTGCTAAAACGACAATTGGTGATTTTTGGCAGCGTCTCGCAATCAATGGATCTGACTTGGGTTTTGAGCAATATCAAGGCGTTTCGATTTTAAGTACTGGCTTAATCGCCGATCGCCCCGCGATCGCTGGTACTACTTTTGGTAATTTTGTTTTGTTTGCTAATGATGCGAGTGTAATCCGCCAAGCGATCGATAATTTGCAGTCGCCGAGTTTAGCGCTTGCCAGTCTCGATACCTACCGCGATCGTCTCACCAAAATTGAAACTGGCAAAATTGGGGTCGCCTATGCAAATCTGGCTGAGCTAGGAGAGAGTTTTCCTCAAGAAAGTTTGTTGATCGGTTTCAGTCTCGATCGAGCAGGAATTAGAGCAAAAACGTTGTGGAATTTAGAAAAATCCGACCCAAAATTAGAACCTGCGACTGAGTCGAGCGATCGCCAGTCAACTAGTCGATCGTCAAAGCCCAAAGTCTCTAAAAAATCTAATGCGAATATTACCGCAGAGCTTCCTTCAGGAAGCTCTGTAATTATTGGAAATAATCTCGGACAAACCTTACAAGATGTGAGTAGGTCGCTTTCTCCAGAATCGCAAAAAGGACTTACAAAAGCGATCGCATCGTTACTAGGAAATAGCGATATTTCCCTAGATGGAAATATCTGGGAATGGGCAAAAGATGACTATGCGATCGCCGTATTACCAAGTCAAAATTCAAGCCGAAATAGCGATCCCGATTGGTTATTGGTTGCCAAAGTGAATGATGCTAAGACTTCAGAAACAGGGATCGCCGCTCTTGACGATTTGGCTCGAAATAAGCTTACAGTCGGACAAATCTCACTCAAAACTCAACCCGTTACGGTCTGGACAAAGCTTAGTGCGATCGCTAATGATTCTAAATCAGGAGTAAGCTCTGAACTGTCAGGCAGCATTGTCGCAGCGCACACTCAAACTCCAAATTATATTTATTTATCCAATTCACTTAAAGCTCTAGAATCAGCGATTACGCTCAAAGATAGTCTCGCTGCTTCGAAGATTTTTAAAGCTACCAACGCCAAATTACCACGCGATCGACAAACCTATGGCTATATCAGCACTAGCGATCTCAATACTTTAAAGACAAAACTTTTAAGTCAGGCATCAAATACTAATGATATAAATGAAATTTTCCAGAAGTTCGGTAATTCCCCCCTTGGATCGATTCTCAAACATTTGGAAGTATTTAGCTTTGTGACAAACAGTGATACAAATAGTCAGAATGATGAACTTTTCTTGTTTATTAAATAAAAAATAAATTACGGGTAATCTTAAATAATAGCTTTTATTACAGTTTTTATAGCAATTCTAATGATTTGTCAGAGACCTCGACTCCGCTTAGTCATCTATATATGGTGACTGAGCGGAGTCGAAGTTTAGAAGAATGTCTACTCAAAATGAGCCTTCCCCTATGACATTCAGTCGGCAACTAAAGCGACGTTTTTGCAACATCCCATTGCAATTGGTGATGGTAGTGCCGTTTATCGTACAAATTGTTGTTTCTGTGGGGCTGGTTGGTTATTTATCCTATCGTAGTGGTCAAGATTCAGTTAATCAATTAGCAACGGAACTGCGAAAACAAACTGTGAATCAAGTAGGACAGTTTCTCAATAGTTACCTCGCTACTCCCGTTTTAATTAATCGGATTAATGCTGATGCTATGAAAGCAGGACAGATTAGTTTTCAGGATCTTCCCCAACTCGAAAAGCATCTCTATAGACAACTGCAACAGTTTAATAATGTCAGTCATATTTTGGTAGGAACTGAACGAGGGGATTTAAGAATTGTCAATCGCGATCCATTACCTAGTTTATGGATGTCAGATCCTTTAGAGTGATCGCGAGTCCGCGAATACAGTGTCGATCTCGATGGTAACAAACTAGAACTAAAGCAAACCATCGAAAATTTTCAAGTCCAGATTCGCCCTTGGTATCAAGCCGCCGTGCAAGCTCATAAACCTTTGCGCGTACCTATCTTTGCCGTCAGTGATAATTCTGATTTTTCTTTTAATAGTAGTTATCCAATTTATGCCCCTGAGACTGGTCAATTGCTAGGTGTTTTTTCTGCTGCATCCGATCTGTCATTTTTTCACAAGTTTATGACTGAGTTGGAGATTGGAAAAACAGGGCGAGTATTTATTGTGGAACGTAATGGTTTATTGGTTGGTGACTCTACTAAAAATCTTCCTTTTGTTAAAATCCAGAAAGATGGCAAAACCATATTGCAACGACTAAAGGCAACTGATAGTCGCGATCGCCTAATTCAATTAGCCAGTACTTATTTATCAAATAAATTTAACAGACTTGAGAATGGACTTGAACAGATTCAAACAACCTTGCAGCTAGAATTTTGGGAAGGAAGCGATCGCCATTTTTTAGAAGTAGTTCCCTATAGAGATGATTTGGGATTGGACTGGCTGATTGTATTTGTAGTGCCTGAATCTGACTTTATGTTTAAAGTTCAAGACAATATTTATTGGACAGTTTTTCTTTGTGGAATGACGCTGATTCTTTCTATTGGATTGGGCATACTTGTAGCACGATGGATTAGTCAGCCGATATTGCGTCTCAGTCTTGCAAGTGACGCTTTAGCGCAGGGCATATGGCAAGTCCCCGTACAAGCAGATAGTGCGATCGCCGAAATTAAAGCCTTATCTCAATCTTTTAATCAAATGTCTGCGCAGGTGCAGCAATCCTTTGATCGTGTAGAAGTCGCACTTAAGGAATCCCAAGAAAAATATAAAGTTCTCTATCAAATACTGCCGATTGGCATCTCAATTACTGATAAAGAAGGAAGAATTATTGAGAGTAATATCATATCCGAGCGATTTTTAGGGATCCCTAATTCAGTACAATCGACATGTCAGCAGAGTGAAATCAATCCTAATATAATCTCTCCCGACGGCTCTCCAATGCCTATCGAAGAATATGCCTGTGTTAAAGCTTTGAGAAGTCAGTCCTCTGTTTATGATGTGGAAATGGGTATTGTCTGTGTTGATGGTATCCTCCGATGGTTTAGCGTGAGCGCAACACCAATTCATTTAGCGCAATATGGTGTGGTACTTGTGCTTGTTGATATTAGCGATCGCAAACGCGCCGAAGCCCAACTTAGAGAGAATGAGGCAAGATTTCAAAAAATTTCGGATACTTCTCCTGAAGCTATCTACATTCTTATCAGTCATGTTGATGGAAGTACAAATTTTGAATACGCTAGTAAAGCCAGTGAAGAATTGCTAGGTGTAAGCGTTGAATATTTAAAATCTCGTACCAACATTCGGTATGAGTTATTCCATCCTGACGATCTTGTAGGCTACGAACGAGCTATGGCAGATAGTCTGAAAACGTTGCAACCATTTTGTCATGAATGGAGGATTATTACTCCTCAAGGACAAATAAAATGGCTCAAGTCTCAAGCCTGCCCAGAACAAAGGGATAACGGCGATATTGCTTGGTACGGTTTTGCCATTGATATTAGCGATCGCAAGAAATCAGAAATAACTCTGGCTTTAGCGGAATCAAGCCTCAGACAAGCCAATCAGGAACTAGAAAGATTAGTCAACCTTGATGGATTGACCCAAATTGCTAATCGCCGTTGTTTTAACGAGCGGATTGTCCATGAATGGCAAAGGCTCCATCGCGAGCAGCAACCTCTGTCTTTGCTGATGTTTGATGTCGATTACTTCAAACGCTATAACGACCATTACGGACATCAAATGGGTGATACATGTCTGGTCAAAATTGCTCAGGCTGTGAATCACTTAATGTGTCGTCCTGCCGATCTTGTCGCTCGCTATGGCGGCGAAGAATTTATCGTGATTTTGCCGAACACCGATCTAGATGGGGCGATCGCTGTAGCAGATCGCATTCATATAGAGATCCAAAACCTACAAATTCCCCACCAATACTCAGATGTTAGTGATGTTGTCAGTGTGAGTTTGGGTATTGCTTGTGATATCCCTAACATTGAGCGATCGCCCTATGTTTTGATCAATCAATCCGATCAGGCTCTCTACTATGCTAAACAAAAGGGTCGCAATCAGTCGGTAATATTTGCTGAGTAGATTATCATGAAAATACAGTAATGTTTTCCGCTAGGCTTCATGAGTATTTTCCATAGGCGATCGCCATTTCCCAATATTTCTCTTCGCTGGATAATGGTTGTTCCGTTTGTGGTGCAAATTGTTGGTGCTGTGGGATTAGTCGGGTATCTGTCTTATCGAAGCGGACAAGAATCAGTTCATAAACTTGCGAACAGGCTTCAGACTGAAATCAGCACCCGTGTTACTGAAAAAATAACAACTTATCTGCAAACTATTGACCAGACTAATAAAAACAATATCAGTGCTTTACGTCGTGGGGTATGGAGCTTTGATGACTTCTCTAGCCAAGAACGACAAGCATGGGAGCAAATGCAGCTTAGCTCTCTGTCTCCAATCACAATTATTGGCTTTGGCAATCCTCAAGGAGGACATCGGGCTGTAGAGATACTAAAAAATGGCTCGTTTGTAATTCGTGCAGATCCGAATGGTGGAGGCGATTACATCAGCTTTACTACTAATGCCGATGGTTCGAGGGATAAAGTAACGCAAACTGCGATTAATTTTGATTCACGACAGCGCCCTTGGTATCAAGTCGCAGTGCAGGCAAAAAAAGCGGCTTGGACAAGTGTTTACCCACATATTTACACGGGAGAACTGTTAGTTGCTCTTGCCGAGCCAGTCTATGACCTCAAAAATGGGAACCTGTTGGGAGTTACCTACGGACTTCGCCCCCTTGATGAAATAAGTCGTTTTTTGCAAAGCATTGATATTAGGTCTGGTGCAGTCTTTATCATGCAGCGCGATCGGACATTAGTGGCAACTTCCATGCCACAGAAGCCATATCAACTATCTCAAAATGCTAAAGATCAAAAATTACTAAAAGCCAGCGATAGTGAAAGTCCGATCGTTAATAATGCCACCAAACATTTACGCGATCGCTTTGGAGATTTAGTAAATATCGATCGCTTAACCCAATTTGAGTTTTCGCTCAATAACGAGTGGCAAAAAGTCCAAGCAGTTCCAATCCGCGATCGGAATGGATTGGACTGGTTACTTGTAGTCGTACTTCCTGAATCGGATTTTGCGGCAGAAATTCAGTCCAACAAAAACTGGACTATTTTATTGTGCGGGCTGACTCTAGTTGTAGTAACTGGGCTTAGCGTACTCACATCAAGATGGATTGCCCAGCCAATTTTGCGATTAAGTCGAGTTAGTGCGGCGATGGCGCAGGGTGATTGGCAAGAGCCTTTACCAGAAGATAGTAAAATCACGGAAGTGAAGACCTTGATTGGAAGTTTCCGTCATATGGTGGTTAATCTTCAGGAGGCAAATAGAATACAGATCGACTATGCCCTAGATCTTGAACAACAGATTACTAAAAAAACAGTAGCTTTGACAGAAGCGAAACGCATTGCCCGTATGGGCAGCTGGGAGATTGATGTAGCGACTGGAACGCTCTCTTTTTCAGATGAAATGTTCCGTATCATGGGAGTCGATCCCGCGTTAGAATTACCCAAATATCCAAATATTTTTGACGGTATTCTGCCAGAGGATCGAGTCAAACTTCGTACGGCAATAGAAGAGGCGATCGCCTATGGCAAATCCTATACCGTAGAATACGGAAGATATTTACCCGATCGCTCGATTTGCTATGTTATCTGTCGGGGAGAGGCAGTCTGCGATGAACAGGGGCAAGTAGTTAAGCTCATTGGTACGGTTACAGATATTAGCGAACAGCAAGCGGCAATGCGCGAACTCAAACGCACTGAAGAAGCACTCCGAAAAAGTGAAACAAAATTTCAAAAAATTGCCTTGTCATTACCAGGAGTTATCTATATCACAGTGCAGCGTGCAGATGGTTCCCATTATTTTGAATATGTTAGCTCGGGAGTTGAAGATCTAAATGAACTAACTGCCGAACAGGTACTTCAAAATCCCAAAATCATTGGCGAACAATATTTTCCCGAAGATCGGGATAGCTTTAATCAAGCAATTGCTCATAGCATTGCAAACAATTTACCCTTGCAACATGAATGGCGGATTATTACTCCTTCAGGAAAACTGAAGTGGGTACAGGTAAATTCTCGTCCCGAGCAGTCAGAACATGGCAATGCTAATAGCGACAGACGAGAAAATGGAGAGGTTAAACGTTATGGCATTATTCTTGACATTAGCGATCGCAAGCAAGTTGAACTTGCTTTACAACAGAGCGAAGAGCGTTTTCAGACCTTGCTAAAAAATATACCAGGAATGGTTTACCGCTACTGTCCATCTGATGATGGGGTTGGTGCTTTTACTTATGTTAGTTCTGGCTCCTTCGCCTTACTAGAGCTAGAACCAGCGCAAATTCTCCAAGATGCAAATTCTATGTGGAGTTTGATCCATCCCGATGATTTAGCTTCGGTGCAAGCATCAGTTGCCACTGCTGTTCAAAATGTTGCTACTTGGCAACATGAATGGCGGATGATTATGCCAATATCGCGGCAACTGAAGTGGATTCAAGGCAAATCTAGACCGCAAAAAACACCAGAGGGAATGGTCTGGGATGGATTGTTTATCGACATAAGCGATCGTAAAAAGGCGCAAATCCATTTAAATCAAGCCCTAAAAGAATTAAATTATTTGATCGAAAATTCACCACTAGCGACTATTCGCTGGGATCGCAACTTTAGGGTGGAATATTGGTCAAAGCAAGCCGAGCAAATATTTGGATGGAAGGCAGAAGAAGTCATTGGCAAAAATATGCATGATTGGCGATTTATCTTTGATGAAGATCTCGATTATGTCAATCAAATTAAAGTTCGTTTACTATTGGGAGAAAATAACGCTTGCCAGAATCGGAACTATCATGAGGATGGCTCAATCGTTTATTGTGAGTGGTATAACTCGGTACTACTTGATGAGTCAGGAAACTTGATTTCTATGCTCTCCCTCGCTCACGATATTACTGGACGCAAACATCTAGAACAAGAATTAATCAAAAACCGCGATTTGCGAGAACTGATTTTCAATGAGTCCAGTGATGCCCTGTTCTTAGTAGATGCTGATACTCTCCTAACAGTGGACTGCAATCATTATGCTGTAGAACTTTTTGAGGTGAACAGTAAAGCTGATTTGATTAATATTGAAGGTCACATCCTCCAAAAGCGGCAGTTTACCCTTGAAGAACTTGACACTATTCAACGAGAAATTAATCAAAAAGGCTACTGGAGCATGGAAGTAGAATATGTCACTTTTCGGGGTCGTGAATTTTGGGGAGATATTTCTGCCAAGCAAATTGCCTTCGGAGAGAAGCTCTTTAATTTAGTTCGAGTTGTGGATATTAGCGATCGCAAACAAATCGAAATCTCACTAGCCAAAGCAAAAGCCGCCGCAGAAGAAGCAACTAGAGCTAAGAGCGCATTTCTGGCTAGTATGAGCCATGAAATTCGTACTCCGATGAATGGTGTAATGTGGATGGCACAACTTCTAGAAACTACTTCGCTTACAGAAGAACAGAAAGATTTTGTGCAAACCATCCGAGATAGTGGCGAATCTCTTTTAAGCATCATTAATGATATTCTTGACTTCTCTAAAATTGAGTCTGGAATGTTAGAGATAGAATTAAACAGTTTTGACTTAGATGAGGTTGTTCGTGGTGTCTGCAAATTGCTGGAAAGCCAAGCATTCGCTAACAAAATTCAGCTCGAATATACATTTGAGCTTGATATCCCCAGTCCACTTATCGGTGATTGCAATCGCCTTCGTCAGATCCTAATAAATTTAGTCGGAAATGCCATTAAATTTACTCAACACGGTCGGGTTTCTATCTCGGTTAGTGGCAGATTGATGGAATCCGATCGATATCAGCTTAAATTTGCGATCGCTGATACAGGTATTGGTATTAGAGGCGATCGGATTGATAAGCTGTTTCAACCATTCACTCAAGCTGATTCCTCAATTAGTCGTCAGTATGGAGGGACTGGACTTGGTTTGGTCATCAGTAAACGTCTTATTGAATTGATGGGTGGCACAATTTGGGTGAAAAGCCTTGGTCAAGTTGGTGGCAATCCAGATTTGGAATGGCAATCTGCACCAGATGTACGGGTAACACAACAAGGCTCTACATTCTATTTTACAATTGTTGTAACCACTAATCCAAATAGCAAACTAACCAAGAGTAAATCTGTTAAGCATTTTCTATTTGATTACACATTAGCTGAAAAATTCCCCTTACGCATTCTGTTAGTTGAAGACAATAAAGTCAATCAAATGGTCGCGCGGTTACTGCTCAAAAAGCTAGGATATCAAATTGACATAGCTGAAAATGGCTTAGAAGCCATAAAAGTGGTACAAGAAAATTCCTACGATTTGATCTTAATGGATATACAAATGCCTGAAATGGATGGATTGACAGCTGCCAAATTTATTAGATCGAGACTGATGAATCAGGTACGGATTGTTGCTATGACTGCTGATGCTATGCCCGAAGATCGGCAAGCCTGTTTAGAAGCAGGTATGAATGACTACATCAGTAAACCCATAAATGTTCAAGAAATTGTGCGGTTAGTTTCTTCTGTAAGTTAGCGCTATAGTGCAATATAGCAATCCTAAATGATTTTTAGGTTTCGCCTCAGCAATTCCAAAAATCTACAAATGACTTAGGATTGCTATATATAATAACTGATGTTACGTGGAAGGAATTTCTGCGATAGCGGAAGCCTAGGGTTGGCAAGGGGGCACAGCCCCTAAAGAATCTAAATTATTTAGGTGATTGCCATCCTCCTGTGGTTGCTCTGTTTAGCAGTTCAGAAAAAGATTTATTATTTACGTTCCACGTAATATTAGTAATAACTGTCTAAAACTGGTCTTAATGAGCAACTCACCCAAGCGATCTCTACTCTCAAATATTCCTCTACGCTGGGTGCTTGTCGTTCCATTTGTATTGCAAATTGTCGGAGCCGTTGGACTAGTCAGCTATTTATCCTATCGCAGTGGGCAGACTGCCTTAGAAAACATGGCTCATCAGGTCAGCAATCAAGCATCTAGTCGTGTCCGCGATCGCCTTAATATCTCTTTGCAAAACCAGAATCAAGCAATCTTACTCAGTCAACGGGCGATCCAAAAGAGAACACTCAACCTGAAGGATTTTGAGCAAATGCAAAATCACTTTTGGCAGCAAATAAATTTATCTTTATCTTTAAGTTCAATTTACTTTGCTAACGAAAATGGAGAAATGATTGGTTATGGCAGAGTTCTTAGCCAAGAAGCGATCGAGCAGACTAAACAACTAACTGGGGAAAACTTAACTTTAGGTGAAAGTGTTTTAATAGAGACCACTTCCCAAGATCTAGCGCATCGCAAGTATTATTTAGTCGATGATCAGGGCAAAGCCAAGCAACTATATGGCAATTTACCAATCGATAATCGCACAACCATATGGTATCGTGCTGGTAAAGCAGCTCAACAACTAACTTGGTCACCAATTTATGTGTTCAAAGATGCACCAACTTTGGGCATAAATATAGTTGCGCCCATCAAAGATGAAGCTGGTAATTTTCAGGGCGTTTTGAGCAGCAGCATCCGATTGACAGCGATCGGCACTTTTTTAAGTCAGCTAAATTTTTCTCCATCTGGTCAAGCTTTCATCATCGATCGCGCTGGCGATCTAGTTGCCACATCCACATTAGAAACTCCCTATATCCAAGTTAAGCAGGGAGAACCATTGCGACTGTCTGCTAGTCAAAGTAAAGATATCAGAACTAAGCTCGTTGCAGATCGACTACAGCAACAGTATGGCAATCTCAACCAAATTCAAACAAAAATTCGCTTAAAAATAGTAACTGAAGGAAATACGCTATTTGTTGAAGTTGCGCCTTATCAAGATGATTTTGGTTTGGATTGGTTATTAGTAACGGTAATTCCAGACTCTGACTTCATCACCGAAATTCAGACAAATGCCAAATGGACAATTCTATTGTGCGGATTGACCCTGCTAGCAATAATTGCGATCGGTGTGATTACTGCGCGGTGGATTACACGCCCAATTTTGAAATTAAACCAAGTCAGCGAGGCAATAGCCAAGGGGGATTGGCAAGAACCTCTACCAGAAGATCAAACGATCGCTGAACTCAAGGCTCTATCGGTTTCTTTCAATTTAATGGCAACTCAAGTTCATCAATCTTTCGATCGAGTTGAGACAGAACTACTCGAGAACAAACACTTTCTACAACAAATAACCGATCATTCAGCCCAAATTCTCTATATCTTAGATCCAAATGTTTGGGTTAATTTATATATAAATCGCCAGTCCATCGATATTTTGGGCTATACACCTGAAGAATTTCAGCAAGGAGGTTCGCAGTTTCTTCAGAGTATCTTACATCCTGATGATATCCCTTTGCTATTGAGGAATATGGATTATTGGCAAACTGCAAAAGATGATGAAGTCTTAACCACTGAATATCGAATGCGGCACAAAAACGGTGATTGGGTTTGGTTGCGATCGCGAGAAGTGGTCTTTGCGAGAAATGAGCACCATCAAGCGAGCAAAATTTTGGGAACGGCTCAAGATATTAGTAATCGCAAACAGATCGAGATCGCTTTAGCGGAAGCCAAAGAAACCGCAGAGGCGGCTAATAAAGCCAAAAGTGAATTTCTAGCTAACATGAGTCACGAACTTCGCACCCCGATGAATGGTGTGTTGGGAATGGTGCAGATTCTCTCAACTACCAAGCTTACAGAACAACAACAAAGTTTTGTAAAAACGATCCGAGATAGTGGTGATGCACTTTTGACTGTAATTAATGACATCTTAGACTTTTCTAAGATCGAATCAGGTATGTTGGAAATAGAACCAAGTAATTTTGTCTTAGAAGATGTAATTAGGTCGGTCTGTACTCTATTGCATAGTCAAGCGATCGACAAACAGATCGATCTCCAATATGCCATCAGCCCCGTTATCCCAACTACAATTTTCGGCGACCATACAAGACTGCGCCAGATACTACTAAATATTGTTGGAAATGCGATTAAATTTACCCAATACGGTCAGGTTTCCATCTCAGTTAATAGTCGATTATTATCTCAACCTAATCAGTATGAATTAAGTTTTGAGATTGCGGATACAGGTATTGGCATCACAGGCGATCGCATTGACAAGCTGTTTCAACCATTTACCCAAGCTGATGCTTCCATTAGTCGGAAGTACGGAGGCACTGGGCTTGGATTGTCAATTAGCAAGAGTCTAGTGGAGCTAATGGGTGGCACAATCTGGGTCAAGAGTGGTAACCAAATTGGTGGGAATCCTCCATCAATTTGGAGATTGCAGCTCAATAACAGCTCGGTCAGTCATGGTTCGACATTTTATTTTACGATCGGCGTATCAACCAGTTCAGTGACTGAGCAGCCGCTAGGTTTTTTATTGGAGCAGATGATGATTGACAACAAAATGGCTGAAAAATTCCCGTTACGCATTTTGCTAGTTGAAGATAACAAAGTTAATCAAATGGTTGCCAACTTAATGCTCGAACAGCTAGGATATTGCGCCGATGTTGCTAATAACGGTTTAGAAGCAGTACAAGCAGTTCAATCTCAATCCTACGATCTGATTATGATGGATTTGCAAATGCCTGAAATGGATGGATTGACTGCGGCAAGATTAATTCGTTCAAAGCTAATGAGTCAAGCGCGGATTATTGCGATGACAGCCGATGCCACACCTGAAGATCGTCAAATATGTCTAGAAGCTGGCATGGATGATTACATTAGTAAACCCATTGATATGCAAGAAATTATGCAATTAGTCTCAACGACAAAGTAGCAGCGAACATCATCAATAACGCTAGTTGGAGCAATTCATGAATTGCCCCAACTAGCGTTAATCTTAAACATGTATAGAGAGAGCTAGTCAAATTAAAACCCAAAGAAGAATTGTGGCGCTTCGCGCCACAATTCTTCTTTGGGTTTTAAGTCCTGATACACTTGGCGATAGCTATAGATTTAAAAAATAGATATTTAATTTACCTAATCATGACAGTTTTAACTAATCCTACGGACGTTTACGTTCTTGCTCAATGGCTAGCTGGCGATCATAGCAATTGGGCACAAGCGATCGAAAATCCGCCTTTTTTTGCCCATATTCGCGTGGGTATCCGTCCTCTCCCCAATCCTATTTCCGATGATGGTGTATGGCTATTTCTAGAACAAGCCTATGACTATGAGTTAAAACACCCCTATCGCACGGCTATTTTGCACCTGATCTATCTCAACGATCGCATTGAAATGATCAACTATCGCCTCAAAAATGCTGAAGCCTTTTTTGGGGCAAGTCGCGATCGAGATAAACTCAGTGCGATCGATGCTGAAGCGATCGAGAGGTTATATGGATGTACCCAATGGGTACATCGTGCCGACAGACACACCTTTAAAGGTGCAGTTGAGCCTGGTAAACATTGTTGTATCAACCGTAAGGGAGTAGATACTTACCTGAGTATTGAGTTTGAAGTTACTGAAAATACTTACAGTAGTCTCGATCGAGGTTATGACGTAGTGACCGACGAGATGGTTTGGGGATCTGTCGCTGGGGCATTTGAATTTGCTAAAAAAGTAAGCTTTAGCGACGAAATTTCCATAGGATCTATTCCTTAGGTATAATAAGTGCCTGACAAATTAGATTTTTTGCGACTTTAATATTGCTCAGGCATTATAAAATTCGCAAAAAAATAATGAAGCAGAGCTTTTCGATTCTGCAAAGCATGGTGATGCTCGGAGAATAGGTAGACTGAAGTATTACTTGTTAAATCTGAAATTCTGCCATCTTTAGCACTAGTAAAAGCATAAGTAGTGTGAGTATTAAAGGTGTAATTTGAAAGTCCTCGTAGTTGGCAGTGGCGGCAGAGAACACGCCCTAGCTTGGAAACTTCTACAATCTCCAAATATCGATCGAGTCTTTTGCATACCGGGAAATGGTGGTACGGCAACTATGCCAAATTGTCAAAATGTTTCTCTGAGTATTGATGATTTTGAGGGGATGTTGAGGTTTGCCCAAGTACAGGGTGTAGGTTTTACCATAGTTGGCCCTGAGCTGCCATTAGCACTTGGCATTGTTGATTATTTTCAAGCAGCAGAGTCGCCAATTTTTGGTCCAACTAAAGAGGGCGCACAGATTGAGGCAAGTAAGTCTTGGGCAAAGACGCTCATGCAAGAAGCCAATATCCCAACAGCAGCTAGTGCCACATTCCAAAATCTTGAAGCGGCCCAAGCCTACGTACAACAACAGGGCGCGCCAATCGTGATCAAAGCTGATGGCTTAGCTAGCGGTAAGGGTGTCACCGTAGCGATGGATATCGAAGAGGCGATCGCTGCCCTAGAGCGGATATTTGCTGGACAATTTGGTGCTGCAGGTGAAACTGTGGTAATTGAGGAATTTATGGCAGGGCAAGAAGTATCTGTCCTCGCTGTCACTGACGGTAAAACTATTCGACCATTAATTCCTGCCCAAGATCATAAACGTCTTGGCGATGGTGATACTGGCCCAAATACTGGAGGCATGGGAGCCTATGCTCCTGCGCCGATCGCTAGTCCTGAGTTAATGGCAAAAGTCCAAACTCAAATTTTAGAACCTACGATCGCAGCTTTTAATGCTAGGGGCATTGATTATCGTGGCTGTCTTTATGCTGGACTAATGGTTACCCCCGAAGGCGAACCAAAAGTCGTAGAGTTTAATTGTCGCTTAGGCGATCCTGAAACTCAAGCTGTACTACCATTACTCGAAACGAATCTAGACGATTTGTTAATAGCTTGCGTTGAGGGGCAGCTAGCTGATTTTCCACCACTGCAATGGAAAAATCAGTCCTCAGTATGTGTAGTTATGGCAGCAGGTGGCTATCCTGACAAAGTAGAAATCGGGCAATTTGTGACAGGCATTGGCAAGGCTGAGGACATTGGTGCTTTTGTCTTCCAGTCAGGTACAAGGCTTAAGAACAATGCCCTAGTTACGCATGGTGGAAGAGTACTTGGAATTACTGCTTTAGGTGATGATATTCGCCATGCGATCGTCAATGTTTACAGTGCCGTTGATTTTATTGCTTACGACGGTATGTATTACCGCAAAGATATTGCTGCCAAAGCCATCACCTAAGCAAAAGCCCGCGCTATGCGCGGGCTTTTGCTTTAATCTGCCATGCTGAGATTTACCGTAATCGTTAATTTCAGAGAAGAGTCGGTATTTGAATCGTGAATTTGCTGTAAATAGCGATCGCCAATTGGCTCGGTCAAAACCCGTGAAAGTAACTGTAAAAGCTTAGATGCACCGTTACTAATTTCCTGACTAAATGACTCGGTTGCAGTCGGTAAATTTACAGATGATGGAATCGATGCAACTATTGGCGAGCCGATCGCAGTTTGATAACCCAAATTAGTAGGATTACTAACCTGAAGCGATCGATTAGTATAGCGACGCAAAACTACTTGCAAATTATTTTTAGTCACGCGATCTCCAAAAGCTTCTGATAGTAATTGCCAGAGTTTATAGCCGACATCACGAATATAAGCGGCATCATAACCAGCCTTTTCAGCAATTTCTGAATAGGTTTTACCCTCCCAAGTTTGACGAAAAATAGCCTCTTGAATCGTACTGAGGCTCTTATTTCCCAAAACAGAATCCACAATATTGAGTGCGTCATCAATAGTCATCGTTTCCCTCACAGTTCACTAATTATTTAAATCAATGATGTCCTCTAAAAAATCTAGTAAGTCAAAAAATATTTTCATTCCTTGTAGGAACCTCCTAACTAAATCTCCATCTAATTAGGAAAACAAACAATTAGTTTGTACTCAACACATCAATCAACACAAAAATCTAAAGCAATTACTTAATCACAAAATACTCAACGCACTTTGGTTAGACTCACTAGAAGAATTTAAAGGGCAAAATGTTTTCTATGGGAGACAAGTTAACACAGTTTATTTAAACTTGTTATGCAAGGCTATTGTATGGATGTAATCCTCAAAAACATCTATTAGCAAGGTTTTCAGGGATTGATACTTGTTTTTACTACAACTCAAACTTGTTTTTAACGATAAAAATTATGGTATTTCATGACAACAATCAAGACATTATCAAGCAAGTTCATGGAACAGAAAAAGTCAGATCATTTTTTCTAGCATTTTCTGACAAACACTACGACAGAACCCAGAATAGGAGAGGCTAGCATTTGTATTGCCTATCCTGAAATAGTCCAAGCGGTATAAGATGCTCAAGGTGGCATCAATGTTTTTATAGCTGTAGCCACTTGCGTTAGGACAAAATCAAAACACAAGAAAAGAATGGCGGCGCTAAGCGCCGCCATTCTCTTCTTTACACTTGGCGGCAGCTATACAAGAAGGTCTCGGCGGGTAAAATTTTTAAGTGTGTTAAGCATAAAAAAACAAAAAGAAGAGGGAGCGCTTTGCGTTCTCTCTTCTTTTTGTTTTTTTATGCTTGGTATTTTTTAAACACTAGAGTAACGTTGTGACCACCAAATCCAAAGGAATTAGATGTGGCAACATTTATCGTCATTGGACGCGACTTGTTTGCTACATAATCGAGATCGCAGTCAGGATCGGGATTTTCTAAATTCATGGTCGGTGGTGCAATATCGTTCTGGATCGCTAAGACTGTCGCAACCGCCTCAATTCCTCCCGAACCGCCTAGTAAATGCCCTGTCATTGACTTAGTAGAGCTGACTGCAACCTTGTAGGCATGGTCACCCAAAACCTTCTTAATTGCCTTAGTCTCAGTCGAGTCATTGGCTGAGGTACTTGTACCATGAGCATTAATGTAGTCCACCATGTCAGGGGTAATGTCACCATCTTTGAGAGCTAAGGACATCGCTCTTACTGCGCCTTCGCCATTAGGAGAAGGCGAGGTCATGTGATAGGCATCGCAGGTGCAGCCATAGCCAACAATCTCAGCATAAATTTTAGCTCCACGTGCGATCGCGTGATCGAGATTTTCGAGGATCAAAATTCCTGCACCTTCACCCATAACAAAGCCATCGCGATCGCGATCGAAAGGTCGTGAGGCATGTGCGGGATCGTCATTGCGGCGAGACATGGCTCTTGCCGAGGCAAAGCCAGCAAAACCGAGAGGCGTAATCGCCGCTTCAGTACCACCACAGATCATCGCTTGAGCAAAACCGCCTTGTACCAAACGAAATGCATCGCCGATCGCGTTAGAGCCAGCCGCGCAAGCAGTGACCGTGCAGGAGTTGGGGCCTTGTGCGCCCGTATGAATTGCAGTCAAACCTGCTGCCATATTACCGATCATCATCGGAATCATGAATGGACTACAACGGGTAGGTCCTTTAGTACGGATAATTTCGTGCTGATCTTCAAGCACTTGCAATCCACCGATACCTGTGCCAAGCAAAACACCAACTTGAGCGGCATTAATCGGTGTAATTTCGAGTTTAGCGTCGCGCAGTGCTTGCAAACTAGCGCTAACACCAAATTGAGCAAAGCGATCCATGCGTCGTGCTTCTTTGGCTGGGACGTAGTCGAGTGGATCGAATCCCTTCACTTCTCCACCCACACGACATTCATGATCGGTGGTGTCGAATCGAGTAATTTCCGTAATCCCGTTTCGACCATCGACTAGACCTTGCCAGTATTCTTCGACCGTGTTACCGATCGGTGTGATTGCACCTAGTCCAGTGACAACGACGCGAGAGTGGGGCTGAGGGTTTTGCATTTCGTTTGGAATTTGGAATCAGTATGTCAAAAATTTCAAGAATAGCTATGTAGCAACCAGAAAAGACTTATAAGTTTTTGGGTTGGAGTAAATCATTCCATGCGGATCGTTAATACTGCTCAAACCATAAAGATCATTTTATAAAGAAAAGAAAAGCTTTGTCGCAGAGCAACAAAGCTTTGAAATAAAACAAATGCTTAAGCAGCTTGTTTGCTGTCAATGTAATCAACGGCATTTTGAACAGTGGCAATCTTTTCAGCGTCTTCATCTGGGATTTCAACGCCGAATTTTTCTTCTAGAGCCATAACTAGTTCGACCGTATCAAGAGAGTCAGCGCCAAGGTCGTTCGCAAAGCTAGCTTCAGGCTTAACTTCGGCTTTATCAACGCCTAATTGGGATGCAACGATGTCTTGAACTTGCTCAAAGGTACTCATTTACTTATTCTCTGCTTACAACCGAAAAACTTTTTAGCGTTTTTAATTTTATCGGATAAAGGTAGCTGTATATACACGATCGCTAAGAACCTACAGAAAAAATCAATTTTTTATTGGCGTGAGACTCATCAATTTGCGGTATGTAGCAAAAATTATCTAGCCTCAAGCCAATTTTTGACTTGTCGGATCAAAAATTTTCCTGCGACAGAATTGCCGATCGCGTCGAGGGCGGGACTATAACAGGCAATTACGGCTCGATCGATCGAAATCGAGAACAAAGCTCCACTGACACTGGACTTTGATGGTAACCCAATATCTTTGCTAAATTCGGCTGAAGCCTCGTACATGCCGCATTGCGTCAATATTTCTAACACTATTGGGATATATGGAGAGCGCCGACTATCAACAAACAAAGTCCCTATTTGCGAGAGATCTGCGACATTACTCCGTAGGCAACAAATTTCTTCGTATACGGCAAGGGCTTGGCGAGAATTAGCAATTATGCCTAAAGATTGCAAGCGATCGGCGATCGCTAAGTTGCGGCGATTAGCTACCGATCGCACAGAAGAGAGCATTTCTAGATCGAGGCTTAGATTTGCGCCCGATCGCTGATTTAGCCAATTCTGTAAGTTTTCAGATGATGTCAATAGCGATGAAAGGGCGATCGCGCCACTATTAATCATCGGATTTTTGGGTTTGCCTTCAGGAATTGCATTAAATGGCTCCGATGTTGGTTGACGATCAGTTATCCCAAAAACCTTGTCAAAGCCATAGGCTTCTAGCAAATAAAGCAACAAAAATGGCTTAATTACACTCATCAGTGGAAAAGTTGCTGTCGTGTCACCTGCAATTACCAGATCGCCGCTTTTGTGCTGGATGGCGATCGCGATCGTCTGTGGATCGACTTGAGCCAACAAAGGGATATAGCTCGGTAACTCACCTTTCTTTGCCTCTTGCCGAGCTAGCTCTAGCCAATGTTGAAGATTTTCGAGCATAAAGTTCTATTTCCTAAGACTCATTGCTGTTTTGTATAGCTATAGCCAAGTAAGTTAAGACCTAAAACCCAGAAGTGAGTTGCGGCGCGAAGCGCCACAACTCACTTCTGGGTTTTGCTTTTGTCCTAACATAACTGGCTACTGCTATAAAAAGGCTGAAATTAGTTTTGTCTGGCAAGGTTGCGTTGCACCATCGCTTCTAAATCCGCTTCGCCCACACAGCGACGCTCAGAGCAATAGGTCATCAAATAAACACCATTATTCATGCGTACTGTACTCGCCCGCACCCGAAAATCATCAGTAATAAACCAACAGCGCTCTTGTCCCTGATTGTTGTCGTATTCTGTGTCAATCGTCAAAATGCCATCATCGCCAAACCAATAGCGACTGACTACAGGAATTTTCTCGACATATCCCTGATTTCGCAATAATTTGCCCGATCGCCCTGTCTCATCATCTGGTACATCAACTAATACCGCCGCATGGTCGGGGTTAGGTTTTTGTCCTCCTTCCTCATGGGCTTGCCACATAAAGCTTGCCCCTCCCGAAGCGACCGCAAAATCAATTTCCTGAGATGCACAAATTTTTTGGACTCTTTCGTCGTCTTTTGTAACCACATTTATATGAATTTTGGATTCCCCAGATTCATCAGCGACGCTATCAAAATGATGTACTGTGCGGTGAATAAACCAGACTCCCTCGCTTTTACGAAAAAAGTCCATCATAGTCATCGGCGGTACAAGCACTGGGAAAACTCCTTAAACGATAATTGCTTAAAGCATTATAGCGATCAATCCCAAACAAGGAAGGAGGCGCGATGCGCCTCCTTCCTTGTTTGGATACGAGCGAAGCGCACACCTTCACTTTATGATGATCTCTTTACCGCTTTAATAAAAAATTTAATCAAAATTTCTATCTGAAAATTTATGCCGAAAAGCTCCCAAGAAGTTTTAGCTGCGATTAAAGCTGGAGTTTCTCTGAGTAAAGAGGATCTCTATCAAATCGATCTCAGCGGACAGGATCTCCAAAAAGCTAATTTGTATAAAGCAACTCTGATCCGCTCCAACCTTAGCCTAGCTAATTTAAGTGAAGCTAATCTCAACGAAGCCGATCTCCGCAGCTCCGATCTTAAAAAAGCAGTGTTTAGAAAAGCTAATCTTCAAGGTGCTTATCTATACCGTGTCGATCTTAGTGGCGCAGATCTTAGCGAAGCTAACTTGACCGATACTAAGTTGCAGGGTGCGCGCTATGACAGTCAAACTGTTTTCCCAGAAAACTTTGCCTATAAATCCTCTGGTGCGATCGGTCCAAACGCTAGCCTTAACGGTGCGCCATTAAACACAGCTAACCTAAAAAATGCCGATTTACAGAATGCGAATTTGATGGGCGCATATCTTGGCGGAGCCGATCTGACTGGCGCAAACTTAGTGGGAGCGCGATTAGTTCAGGCGGATTTGCGGAAAGCCTTTTTGACTGGTGCTTGCTTGCAAAAGGCGCGATTGAATGGGGCGAATTTAGCGGAAGTCGATCTGCGATCGGCAGATTTGACTGAAGCTGATTTTGAGAGATTTGAAAGTATCGCAGGCGCAGATTTCACCAATGTTCAAGGGCTTAGTGATGAAATGCGATCGCGTCTACTCAGTCATCCTAGACAGGACTTAGAGACATTAAATTCATTGACCCTCAAGACTACGTTAGCTAGTTTGAGTCAGTCTTAATGCCAAATTAAGTATGGTGTAGCCATTTTAAATTTGGCGATCGCCATAAAATATCAGCCAAATATTCCTTTGACATACAAAGCCAACAAGTTTAACCTTATAAATTAGGTGTAGAAGAGGATAGTTTTTAGGATGTTTAAGGTTAAAAGTTCAGTTGTTCGAAATCTAAGTTATCTATCTTTCTTGGCAACGTTATCTGTATCGCCTAGTCTGGTTCGCGCTGAGACAACGCCATCTCTAACAAATAACGATCCTTATAAAGCTATACAGTTAAAGACCGAGCCCCGAACGACAGCGCAAAATGTCACGTCAGTATCACAGTTGAGTGATGTTAAGCCAACTGATTGGGCTTTTACAGCTTTGCAATCACTAGTTGAGCGTTATGGATGCATCGCTGGATATCCCGATCGCACCTATCGCGGCAGCCAAGCAACTAGCCGTTATGAATTTGCCGCAGGTCTGAATGCTTGCCTAGACAAAATCAATGAAATCATTTCCGCAGGTCTAGCTGATAAGGTTAGCAAAGAGGATTTGGCAACCCTGCAAAAACTGCAAGAAGAATTTGCAGCTGAACTTGCCACTTTAAGAGGTCGTGTTGATGCTCTGGATGCTAAAACTGCCAAACTAGAAGCACAGCAGTTTTCGACTACCACAAAACTTTCTGGAGAAGTTATTTTCTCTCTAACAGCAGGTAGCGGCGGTCCAACCAATGGCAGATCGAATGTCACATTGGGCAATCGTACACGCCTAGTTCTTAATACTAGCTTTACAGGAAAAGATCTTCTGAGAACAAGACTTGAAGCAAGCAATAATCTAGCTGCTTCTAGTACTGGCACTGCAAATAGCCTGTCTGGCTTGTTAGGCACAAATACAGCCAGAATTGGCCCCGGTCCCGCAACTTCTTTTATAGACAACTCCTTTGCTCTCAGCCTACTTGATTACAAGTTCCCTATTTTTGATAATAAGGTAACTCTATACGTTGCTCCTGTTAGTTTTCCTGACGAGTTTTTTACCGTACTTTCACCAGTAGCTAGCAATGGTCAAGGTTCAATTTCTCGCTTCGGTCGCTTTGATCCCCTAATGCGGATTGCGGGGACATCTTCTTTGTTTGCGTTTGATTGGAAGGTATCCGATCAATTTAAAATCCAAGCAGGTTATGGTTCCTCTTCTCCTGCTAATCCTACTCCTGGCGGACAGGGTGGACTATTCGGTGGTTCGACTATTGCTCTAGTTCAGCTTTTATTCAAGCCTGCTGATAATTTGGATGCTTCTATTACGTATACCAACACCTATCATCAGTCCAACTCTTTAGGTACTGGTTTAGTTAATACCGCAACAGAATCGATTAGTGCTGCTGGAGTCACCTCTATTAGAGCTAATTCAATTGGAGGCAACTTGGCTTGGAAGGTCACTCCTAAACTCACTTTCCACACTTGGGGAACTGTGATTTTTGCAGACTCAGTAAATAATTCTGCATCTACAACCTTTACAAGTTGGATTACAGGGTTGACCCTCAACGATCTGTTTAGCGAAGGTAGTGCGGGCAGTATTCTATTTGGTCAACCAATTAATCGTACTTCTGCAAGTGGTTTAGCTACTTTAGGAGCCGTTAATACAACTCCCTACCATTTAGAGCTCTTCTATCGCTATCGAGTCAATAAGAATATTAGTATTACTCCAGGCGTTTTCTGGGTATTCAATCCTGAAGGAGTCACTGCTAATCCTACTGTAACTGTAGGTGTTATCCGCACCACATTTTCGTTCTAACATTAAAGGCACACTTTGTGTGCCTTTAATGTTGATGGGCGGTGCGAAGCACCGCCCATTCAGCTAAATCCTACCCAAAATCTTAATGGAGTAATGAGCTATGACAACGATCGCTAAACAAGATAAAGATCTCGCAACGGTCATGAAAGGAGATGGTGTTGCCAAAGCTAATACCCATGACAGCATCAATCGGATTTTTAATCGGTTAGAAGATATCAAAAAAGAGATGGGCGAACCATCTTGGTCGGTGCGTCTCATTTATACTGACATGATGAGTGCTGTAATGATTTGCCAAAAACCTGGTGAAAGTAATCGCACGCATTATCATGCCAATGAAGATGAATGGTGGGTGGTAATGGAAGGCGAACTAGAGTGGGATGTTGATGGTCATGGAGCCTACCGCGCTAAAAAAGATGACATCATTTTTGTACCGCGCAAGGTAATTCATAATATTCGTGTTATTGGCGATCGGCCATCGATTCGTTTGGCGATCGGTAAGCCCGATGTCAATCACATTTTTGTTGAGGATCACGTTTTTGCTGAGAATTAGTTGATACAGCAATCATGACTAAACTCCATGAATTTACCAATGATTTTAATGAGAAAGTAGCAATTATTACTGGTGCGAGTAGTGGCATTGGTCAAGCTGTTGCGGAAGCGATCGCCAGTTATGGAGCGTATACTGTCTTTATCTCTCGTAGTGGTGCGGAGAAAATAGTCGCAGAATTAAATTCAAGAGGTAAGTCAGCACTATCGCTCCCTTGCGATGTATCCGATGAACTTCAAGTCAAAAACGCGATCACCAAAGTTTATCAGAAATATGGGCATATAGACATTCTGATTAACAATGCTGCCATCAACCAAATCGCCAAGATTGAAGATATCTCTCTTGAAGATTGGAATAAAGTAATGGCAACGAATCTAACCAGTCAGTTTCTATGTTGCAAGCATGTAGTTCCCATCATGAAGCAACAGAAGAGCGGCAAAATCATTAATGTCTCCTCAATTGCAGGACACTTTAGGAGCAAAATATCAGGAATTCATTACGTCACTTCTAAGGCAGGAGCGATCGGCTTTACCAGACAGCTTGCTTACGAGCTAGCCCCCTTTCAAATCAATGTTAATGTGGTTTGCCCCAGTCAGACCTATACTCCGATGCTAGCTGCGACTTTGCCGCCATTAGAAGAACAAAAACTGATCGACTCCATCCCCTTAGGCAGAATTGCTTCAATGGATGAACAAGTAAATGTAATTCTATTTCTAGCATCTCATCTTTCTAGTTATATGACGGGGGCAATCATCGATGTAAATGGAGGGCAGTTTTAACTCTCAGTAGATGCTAGTATGCTTCTCAGCGCTCTCACTTAGTACTTATGTTTTAATTCTATGTTCACATTAGAAAATCCTCTCGTCATGCTGTACGTGAGATTAATTGGTTGGACTCTCTTAGGTTATGTTTTAGGAAAACTACTGCCTAAGATTTTCACCACTTATCTCGGTAAAGCCCTTCTGTTTGTGGGAGTCCCGATCAGTATTGTTTCTTTCCTTCGCCAAGCCGACTTATCGGGATGGATTGTGATTGCACCAACTACTGCTTGGGCGGCTATTTTAGTCGGTGCAGGATTAGCGTGGATTTGGATCGATCTAGGTCTGAGTGATGAAAGATTTAGGGCGTTATCTAGAGGGATTACATCTCGCGAAAGCAATTCGGAAATCACTCCAAATATGGATGCAACCATAGCAAGTGAAAGCTCTTGGTCGGGTTCGACTCAAGGCAGTTTTTTACTTGCTATGACTTTAGGTAATACAGCTTTTATGGGTTATCCTGTCAGCCTTGCGCTGGTGGGGCCACAGTACTTTGCTTGGTCGTTATTTTATGATTTGATTGGCTCAACGATCGCAGCTTATTCAGTCGGAATAGCCCTTGCTAGTCGTTACGGCAGCATGTCTAGCGGTCAGAAAAAACCCAATCCATTTATATCAATGGCAAAAACTCCAGCTTTATGGAGCTTACCAATTGGTGTAGGAATGCGTTTTGTTCCTCTGCCGACGGTGATTTCTTCTGGAATGAGTACGATCGCATGGACAACCGTAACCCTATCTCTAGTGATGATTGGGATGCAGCTAAGTCAGTTAAAAACCTTAAAAAATATTAAGCAAGCACTTACATGTCTATCTATCAAAATGTTGCTTACACCATTGGTAGTGGGTACAGGGCTAATGTTCTTTGGCGTTACAGGCGAGCCTCGGATGGCACTTGTTTTACAAATGGCAATGCCACCAGCTTTTTCCACGCTTGTAATTGCTCAAGCATATAATCTCGATCGCGATTTAACGGTTACGACTTTAGCATTTGGCGTAGTTCTCTTGTTATTTACAATACCAGTTTGGCTGTGGTTATTTTCCTAGACAAACTAGCAATATCACCCCTAAAGGTGTATGCATAATTGACTCATCTTGTAAGAATCGCATTATTTATCTTATTAATATAGAAATCTAAATATGCCGAAACTACTGATCAGCACTTCGTCTTTCGATGTTAAAAACAATCAGGTATTGCAAAATCTTCAAGATCAAGGATTTGAAATAGTTTTAAATCCACATGGTAGAAAACTTAAAGAGGAAGAGGTGTTAGAACTTCTTAATGATGATGTTGTTGGCATGATCGCAGGAGTTGAGCCACTAACGCGCAATGTATTATCTTCCGCAAAGTCTTTGAAAATAATTTCGCGCTGTGGTATTGGAACTGATGCTGTCGATCTAGTCGCTGCTGAAGAAATGGGAATTCCAGTTGACATCACTCCAACCGCAACGGTCATTGCTGTAGCTGAATTAACTGTGAGTTTGATTTTGTCGACTTTGCGAAGGACGTTTGAAGCCTCTCGTAACCTTCGACAAGGAGAGTGGAAACCACTAATGGGGAGATTGTTAGCATCTCAAGTGGTGGGCGTAATCGGTTATGGAAGAATTGGAAGGCGGGTAAGCACGCTTTTAGGGGCTTTTGGGGCGCAAACGATCGCTTACGATATTTTCTGTGGCGATTCATTATTTGCTGATACTGTCTGCTCGACCTCCTTGGATGAAGTACTCGAAAAATCTAACATAATCACACTGCATATTCCCTATACACCTGAAAATCATCATTTTGTCGGTAGCAGTTTTATCAATAAGATGAAACCTGGCAGTATTTTAGTGAATGCTGCTAGAGGTGGGATCGTTGATGAAGATGCTTTGTACGATGCTTTGGTATCGGGACATTTAGCTGGTGCAGCCCTCGATACTTTTGAACAGGAGCCATATTCTGGAAAGCTGCTTACTCTTCAACAAGTTATCTTGATTCCCCATATGGGATCCTATGCCAAAGAAGCAAGAATGCAGATGGAACAAGAGGCGGCCCAAAATCTATTTAATAGACTCGTAGAAATTGGTTTGGCTAAATAAAGAGTCAGTAGGTGACAACCGCCTACTGACTCTTTGAGCTTTATGGCGGTTGTCGTAAGAAGGAATCACGATGATAAATAGCTATGATGAAATATGATGCAATCGTGTTTGATTTTGACGGTGTATTAGCTGAATCAGTGGATGTCAAAACAAAAGCTTTTGCAGCTTTGTATGCCGAATATGGCGATCGCATCGTGGAACAAGTGATGGAATATCATCTACTTCATGGTGGAGTATCACGCTTTGAGAAGTTTCGTTACTATCATGAAGTCTTACTTGGCAAAACTTTAACTAAAGATGAGGAGATCCAACTTGGGGATCGCTTTTCGCAATATGTTGAGGATGCAGTAGTAAATTCTGCATATGTGACTGGAGCCTATGAGTTTCTAGAAAATTTTTATAAATTAATACCTTTATTTGTGGCTTCTGGAACTCCAGATGCAGAATTAAAACGCATTGTGTCTCGACGTAACATGAACCATTATTTTGTCTCTGTTCATGGTTCTCCTGCCAAAAAAGGGGATATTATTCAAGGTGTTTTGAAAAAGTTTGGTTTCGATCCCAATCGCGTTTTAATGGTCGGTGATGCGATCGCTGATTATGAAGGTGCGATCGTTGCAGGTGTAAAATTTATAGGTAGAGTTATGCAATATCCTGAGACTTATCCTTTTAGTGCAAATACTTCAGTTTTGCCAGACCTAGCCGACCTTGAGGCATTGATTACTAGTCATTCTCATTAGACTATCTCGATTTCTATGAATTTTTTATTGTGCTTCATTTCTTAACCTCAAAAATCTATGCGTCGTCGTAAGTTTAATCAGTTGTCCTTATTTTTAGCGGGATTAGGTCTGGTATCCTGTAGCGATTCTGCTGTCTTAAATTATCGAGCTCCAGGAAAAAATTCCAAGTTTCGAGTCTGGTGGATTCAAAGCTTTTACCCTGCTGAAACTGAAGCACTTTCACAGATTGTCGCAGACTGGGAAAAAAAGAATAATACTAAGGTAGAAATTACTTTTTATAACGATGGCTCGGTAAACCGTGATGCTGAAAATGCGCTCAATAATGGAAATCCGCCTGACATCTTATTTAGTAATACTGCCGAGTTTTCTCTTTACCCGCGATTAGCATGGCAAAATAAATTAGTAGATGTTTCCGATGTTGTCGAACCTGTTAAAGATTTATTTAGCCCAATCGCCCTTAAAGCAGTGTCATATCAGAATGGGGCAACAAACAAACGTAGCTACTATGCTGTCCCGATCGCTCAGTTATCCGCTGGGTTACATTATTGGCGTGATTTACTTGCTGATGTCGGATTAAGCGATACAAATATTCCTAGAGATTGGGATGGCTTTTGGAAATTTTGGGAAACTGCTCAAGATGCGGCAAAAAGTAAGGGCAAAAAAGATGTCTATGGCATCGGGTTGCCAATGTCAGCTGAAGCCACTGATACTATCTTCATGTTCGAGCAATTTCTCACAGCTTATGGAGTGGATCTAATAAATGATAACGGTCAACTCCAAGCTGACGATCCCAAAAATCGACAGGGTATTGTCGATGCTCTGAAAAAATATGCAGGATTCTATAAGAGCGAACACGTTCCTCCCAAAGCAATTCAATGGTCAGATGCTGACAACAATCAGGTATTCCTTAGCCGCAATTCATTTATGACGGCGAACCCTGGGCTATCAATACCTGCTTCTCAACAGTTTGATACCAATGTCTATACCAAAAAGTTAGTAACAACTGAATGGCCACTTGCACCAAGCGGTAAGCCACTTAATTATTTAGTTGCGGTTAAACAGGCAGTCATATTTGCTGATTCTCCCAACCAAGCTATGGCTAAAAACTTGTTGTCACATATTATTCAACCCAGTAATCTAGTTACTTATCTAAAAGGAGCTGGCGGAAGATATTTTCCAACTATGCCAAAATTGTTGGAGGATCCTTACTATAAAGACTCGCAAGATCCTCACATTTTAACGGCAACCAAACAATTTCAGAATACTAGTTCTTTTTACACAGCCCAGAATGCTGCTTATTCAGAAGTCGGTGCAAAACAAATTTGGGGGCAAGCGATCAGATCGGTGGCTAAGGGTACGGTTACACCCGAGCAAGCAGCAGATACAGCGATCGCACAAATTAAAAATATTTTCTCTCAATGGAAATAGTAGCGGTGCAAGAACCCAAAAATTACAGCATTATTCAGTAAAGTGAGGCTAGAAGATGATTAACCTAATTAAAAAACGATTGCTGCTGCAACTTGTGGGCTATTTCTCGATTTTGTCGATTGTCACAGTTTTGCTCGTAGCTGTTAGTGCCAACGTTCGCAGTCGTGATGCTCTAAGGCGATCGGTGATCGATCGCTTAGATGTTGCCACATCGCTGAAAGAGTCTCAGGTTAATCAATGGGTTGATAATCAAAGACGTGATGTTATTTTGATGACTCAACTACCCGATCTGCTGATCAATTCTGAAGTTCTTTTTAGTAAAGAACGCGAATCTACCGAATTTAAAGCTGCGATTGAATTGCTAAGAAAGTTTATGGCGGACATATCGACTGTAAAGCCGAATATCCGCCAGATTTCCATCCTGACTAATAACGGGATTACGATTGTTTCCACCGATAAACTTAAAGAAGGAAAGTACCAACCTCTCGGAAATACAACAACTTATTTCACGCGCGACCAATCCCGTATTATCGTGCCTAACTTTTACATTTCACCAATTTCAGGTAAAGCAGCGATGACTTTTGCTGCGCCCTTATCTAATAAATCAGGCGATCGCATTGGAGTAGTAGCAGTCGATCTCGATTTACAGGGTGTGGATGATATTATTCGTCAAAACACAGGTTTAGGTAGTAGTGGTGAAACCTATATAGTAGGAAGATTAGCTACTAAAAATATATTGCTTTCAGGTGGGGGATCTGATAACCAAGAACTTGCAAAAGATATTAAAAGCGAAGGAATTGCCGCAGCAGCTCTAGGTAAAGATGGTGAAGGTCTGTATCGAAACTATAAAAATGTCCCTGTCTTGGGAAGTTATATCTGGATCGATAACCTAGATTTGGCGCTACTTGCCGAAATATCGCAGGCGGAAGCTTTTGAACCTGCCGATCGCCTAGCTCGTGATATTTTATTGATTGGATTAAGTTCCGCAGGTATTCTGTTGACTGCCGTATATTTGATCGCTCGTCGGATTTCACAACCAATTTTGGCGATCGCTGATGCGGCTAACCAAGTCTCTGGCGGTAACTTAAACTCTCAAGCTCCCGTTCTGACTGAAGATGAAATTGGGATTTTAGCGATCGCCTTCAATCAAATGACATCGCAACTTAAAGCTTCTGGCGAGCAGTTAGCGGACTATAGTCGCACGCTAGAACAAAAAGTCGAACAGCGCACCAGTGAAATCAAAGCCATTATCGATAACATGGTCGATGGACTAGTAGTAGTTGATGGTGAAGATCGAATTACTCAGTTTAACCCAGCGATCGCGGGGATGATTGGGGTCAGCAGTAAGGCTATTTCCAGAGCTGAGAACTATAGCGAAATATTTAAGGGTGATGAGATTGCAAATCTAGTTGCAAGTACGAGAGAGAACCCTAGACAAGTTTTTAGTGCGGAGTTTGCACTACCCGATCGCCGAACAGGTAAAGCTGTTGCTACTTCTATCTTTAGGGAAGTTGATGGCTCTGCTTGGTTTGGCGATGTAGTCCGTAGTGGAGGTGTTGCTTCAAGTCCCGATGCCACTGAAGTCGATGAGGTATCGGAGTCATCTGCATTAGGAGTAAACTATTTAGGAACTGTCATCTTAATTCGCGATATTACGGCTGAGAAAGAAGTAGATCGCATGAAGACAGATTTCATCTCAACGGTATCTCATGAGTTGCGAACACCGCTTACATCTGTACTAGGCTTTGCGAAGTTAATCCAGAAAAAGCTTGATGAATCTATCTTTCCACTTATTCAGAGCGATGATAAAAAAGTTAAACGCAGTGTGCGTCAGGTCTCAGAAAACATTGAAATCATTGTATCTGAGGGCACAAGACTGACAAAACTGATTAACGAAGTATTAGATGTTGCCAAAATCGAAGCTGGTAAAATGCAGTGGAATATGGATTCATTGGCAATTACAGAAGTTATAGATCGGGCTTTTTCCGCGACTTCGGCATTATTCGAACAGAAAGAACTAGCTCCTATCCGTGAGATCGAATCAGATCTGCCTAATATCTATGGTGACAAAGATCGCTTGATTCAGGTTGTAATTAATTTGATTTCTAATGCCGTGAAATTTACTGAGCGAGGTAGCATTACCTGCCGAGTTAAGCGGGTAGATCAATCAATTATGGTCAGTGTCGTCGATCAAGGTGTTGGTATTTCGGAATCCGATCAACCTAAGGTATTTGAAAAATTCAAACAAGTGGGAGACACGCTCACTGATAAGCCGCAAGGGACAGGGTTAGGTCTGCCAATTTCTAGGGAAATCATTGAGCATCATGGTGGCAAGATCTGGGTCGAAAGCGAACTTGGTAAGGGTAGTACATTCTCTTTTACACTCCCAATTGCTACAGCGCCAAGTGGTACAGAACAAATTCCCTCAATTAATTTTGAAGTGCTGATCGAGCAACTCAAAAAAAGAGTGATGTTTGATAGTAATTCAGACGATCAAACTAATACTGGATCGCCAAAAAATATTTTGGTGATTGATGACGATCCGAGTATTAGAAGTTTGCTCAGACAGGAATTGGAAGCAAAGGGGTATGTTGTTAGAGAAGCAGAGAATGGTCAGGAGGCGATCGTCAAGGTACGCGACTCTCGCCCCGACTTGATCACTCTCGATATTATTATGCAGGGAATTAATGGCTATGATGTTGCTTCTATTCTGAAATCCGATCCCGCAACTTTAGACATTCCTATTATTATTGTGTCCGTTCTAGATGATAAGAATAAAGGCTTGCATTTAGGAATTGATAGCTATGTGACTAAGCCCCTTGATATGGTCATATTAATGCGAGAAGTTGAGTTGTTACTGACTAGTAAAACTTCAAGTGGGAAGAAGGTTTTGGTTGTTGATGATAATTTTGTTTCGATTAGTTTACTAGTAGAAATGCTACAAAATCAGGGTTTCTTGCCCTCAACTATTTCTCCACAAGATGACTTGCGTGCTAGCGTAATCGAACTCCAACCAAATGTAATTATCGCTAGTATAAAATTAGCCGAGCAAGTTCAATCACTCCGCGCAGAGAAGAATATGGAACATATTCGCTTTTTGCTGGTTTCTGAATAGGCAAATTCAAGTCCAAAGAGAAGAGGATGCGCATAGCACATCCTCTTCTCTTTGGGAAACCCAAGAAGTGAGGCGCGGCGCTTCGCGCCGCGCCTCACTTCTTGGGTTAATAAGGCTGACTGTAGCTATATAAGCTATAACAGTTAGTGCAAGAAATGTCGAATGCCAGTGAATACCATAATCAAGCCAAGCTCGTCAGCAGCTTTGATCGAATCGGCATCGCGCATACTACCTCCTGGCTGCACGATCGCAATAATTCCTGCGGCAGCAGCAGTACGAACTGAGTCATCAAAGGGGAAGAAGCCATCGCTAGCTAGGAAAGCACCCTGAGCTCTTTCGCCTGCTTGCTCCAGTGCAATTTTGGCAGAGCCGACCCGATTCATTTGCCCAGCACCAATACCAATAGTAGTTAGGTCTTTGGTGATGGCGATCGCATTGGATTTCACATGACGGCTAACTTTCCATGCAAAAACTAGTTCTTGTAACTGCTCGGTTGTTGGCTGCTTTTGGGTGACCACTTTCCATGTCTCGGGTTGGACGATTTCATCATCAGACCTTTGAACTAACATTCCGCCAGCAATCGTCTTCACGGTCTCATGGGAACCATGCTTGAGATCGGATAGAACGAGTACTCGCAGATTTTGTTTTTTGCTGAAAATCGCAGCAACACTTGGTACGCAAGCAGGCGCGACTACGCATTCTAAAAATGTTTTATTTAGGAGCTGAGCCGTCTCCTCGTCAATGGGACGATTGAGTGCGACGATCCCTCCAAAAGCAGAGGTGGAATCAGCTTCAAAGGCTTTTTGATATGCTTCGGAAATAGTCGGGGCGATCGCGACACCACAGGGGTTGTTATGTTTAATAATTACGGCACAGGGCTGATCGTCGCCGAACTCTGCCACAATGCTACGAGCGGCTTCAAGATCGAGCAAGTTATTAAAGCTGAGTTCTTTGCCTTGTAGTTGTTGAGCGGCTGACCAACCTTTTGGTGTCGCTCCAACTTGATACCATATCGCTGGTTGATGGGGGTTTTCGCCATAGCGCAAAGGTTTGGGATTATTGCATAGCAAAGTGTAGGAAGAAGAGATGGTATTGAGAGGCTTATCTTCCGAACTAACTGGTTCCTCAGCAATCAAATCGCCACCCAAATACTTAGCGATCGCCGTGTCATATGCTTGTGTATGTTGAAAAGCAGCGATCGCAAGTTTTTTTCGAAACTCTAAAGTTGTTTCTCCATTATTAGCTTTCAGTTCCGCTAGGAATTCTGGATATTGGCTGGGACTAGATAGCACAGCGACATGCGTATAGTTTTTAGCCGAAGCGCGGATCAATGTTGGACCACCAATATCAATATTTTCGATCGCATCTTCTAGGGTGACATTAGGCTTAGCGATCGTTTCTTCAAAAGGATAAAGATTTACAACTACAATTCGGATTGGTTGGATCTCATTATCAGCTAAATCTTGTTGGTGTTCGGGTAGTTCGAGTCTTGCTAAAATTCCACCATGAATTCGAGGATGCAGTGTTTTAACCCGTCCACCTAAAATCTCAGGTGCACCCGTATAGTCAGAGACTTTAGTAACTTCAAGCTCGGCCGCTTTGAGTGCCTTGGCAGTCCCACCGCTACTAATTAGCTGAAAGTTATAGGTAGTTGATAGTTCGCGGGCAAGGTCGAGTAGTCCTGTTTTATCAGACACACTCAAAAGGGCAAGGGGTTTCATTCAATTAGCTCCATATTCATTCAGACTTAGGAAACTAAAAATATTTTTAGTCTCCTAAGTCTATTTTATACCCACGGAGGAAAGTCATCGATTTGTGCTGATTGAGTGCGGCAATTCTCATTATAAAAATCGGTTTTTAAAAGCTAGTCTAAGGCTGGCTTTTAAAAACCGATTTGGTTGTTTTCAGTGCCTTAGGCACTGAAAACAACCAAATCGGTTTCATAGTGAGAATTGCTGGATTAAGCGCTTACTAATCATGCTTCATAGAATTTGTTAGCGCTTAATTACTATCGCTTCTCGATCGGGCATCCATAAAGGAAATTTCTGCATGACAAATTCAAATATTTCATTAGTCTCATGCCACTTTAACCATTGCTGTAGATGCGTATAGGGACTTGACTGAAACCAGTCAATATCAACGTAAGCCAGTTGTCTCACGAATGGAAAAATTGCTACATCAGCTAAAGTTTGGCGATCGCAAATTAAGAAACTGCTTTTACCACTAACTGCGCTACTATGCTTCTGAAGTTGAAGTTCTAAAACCTGTAGGAATTCTTCAGCCTGTTGACGATAAAATTCTGGAGCTCTTTCGGGGAATCGATTTGCGTACTTATAGCGATCTAATGCTTGTTTAAACTCGCCATCATTTCTAGTAATGAGAGCTTGAGCGATCGCTTGAGATGTCTCTGGTAAATTTTTCCAACCTGACGGATCGTTTTGTTGGATTGCCCAGTTCATAATATCTAGACTTTCTTCTAATATTGCTGAATTTTGATAAGATTCTCCATCCTGTCTAAATATTTGCATTACAGGAGTCGTTCCCTTCGGAGAAATATCAAGCATAGCTTGGGGTTTGTTTTTTAATGAGACTTCTCTTAGTT
The DNA here is from genome assembly GCA_003242085.1 of Pseudanabaena frigida. Classification (GTDB taxonomy): domain Bacteria; phylum Cyanobacteriota; class Cyanobacteriia; order Pseudanabaenales; family Pseudanabaenaceae; genus Pseudanabaena; species Pseudanabaena frigida. The sequence goes on from QBML01000014.1 coordinate 94,475, forward strand.
CGTATGTAATGCCTGCATAAACAAGTGCCAGCCTTGCCCGAATTGCATAGGGACATCGCCGAAAAGAATAAAGAATTGGAAGAAGCATGTTAATAACTCATGGTGCAGAAACCGAGCGCAGCAGAAGCCCGTACCTAATCGATGGTGCTAAAGATAGCAGGATTATGATAGGCGGCGCGAAGCAATGCCTATCATAACTTCTAGATAAAAATTTTGCCTCGATCTATTGATAGTTATTGCGACTCTTGTCAATAGTTTTCACTGAAAAGCCTATGCCTTTGTTCAAAGTTTGAATCTTTGAGCAAATCAAAAGTTATAATGAGAATTGCTGGATAAATTGCTGATTTTTGTCAGGAGTTTTGAAGTACACTGAGCCACGAAGCGTATGTCTAACCCTGCAAATACCACTATCCAACCTGATTTAAAGTCAGCGATCGTCATTAATCCTTTAGTTGTTGCTCCTGAAACAAAGGCTATGGAAGCGATCGCGCAGATGATTAATGCTAGCGCTAATAATGATTCCGATCCTAATCGAGACAGGCGATTAAGTTGTGTATTGATTATTGAGAATACAAAAGTTGTTGGCATTATTACAGAACGAGATGTGGTGCGACTCATCGTTCAACAGCGATCGCTGGAGACTTTAACTGTAAGCGAAGTGATGTCATCACCTGTCGTCACGATGCGAGAATCAGAATTTACCGATCTGTTTTTGGCAGCGCAGGTACTTAAGCAGCAACGCATTGGACATCTTCCCATTCTCGATCGGGATGATCAACTTTTGGGCTTGATCACCCATGAAAGCCTGCTGCAACTAACTCGACCCGTGAATTGTTTATTAGAGCCACCAGAGTGGGATTTTAAGCAGAGTGAGCAACGGTTTATTTCGCTAGCAACTGTCGCACCTGTGGGAATTTTCTGTACGGATATCGAGGGAAATTGTCTGTATGTAAACGATCGCTGGTGTCAGATTGCAGGGCTTACGACATCTGAGGCATTGGGTTTGGGCTGGATGAATGCTATTTATCTTCCCGATCGCTCACTCGTTACGGCAGCATGGAAGACCTTCGTGCAAGGATCTAGTCCTTTTAGCTTAGAGTATCGTTTTCAGAATGCATCAGGGCTAATCACTTGGGTATATGGTCAAGCAGTCTCTGAATATAACAACACAGGCAAAATTATTGGTTACGTTGGCGCGATTACGAATATTAGCGATCGTAAATCAGCAGAGGCAACCCTACAAGAGAGCGAAGAACGGTTACGGCTAGCGCTAAGGGCTGCAAATCAAGGACTATACGATCTCAATATTCAAACGGGTGAAGCAATTGTCAGTCCTGAATATGCCACAATGTTGGGCTACGATCCAGAAACTTTTCAGGAAACAAACGCTAGGTGGATAGATCGGTTGCATCCAGACGATCTAGAGGTTGTCGCTAATACCTATCGAGATTACATTGCGGGTAATATCACTGAATATAAAGTGGAGTTTCGCCAGCGTACACAAGCAGGGGAATGGAAATGGCTTCTCTCTTTAGGTCAAGTTCTAGAATGGGATGAACTTGGCAATCCACTACGGATGTTAGGAACGCATACAGATATTAGCGATCGCAAGCATGGAGAAGCTGCTCTGGCTGAGCTAGCAGCCATTGTTGAGTCATCTATGGATGCAATCATCAGCAAGACTTTAGACGGAGTAATTGTTAGTTGGAATGCAGGAGCGGAGAGGCTCTTTGGCTACACAGCTAAAGAAACCATCGGTCAACCGATAACTTTAATCATTCCACTTGAACTCACGGATGAAGAAACGTATATTCTCGAAAAGATTAAGCGTGGAGAACCAATCTCTCACTATGAGACCATCAGACAAGATAAAGCTGGCAAGATGATTGATATGTCGTTAACGGTTTCTCCGATCAGAGATCCAAGTGGAGCGATCATTGGTGCATCAAAAATTGCAAGGGATATTAGCGAACTCAAACAAGCCGAAGCAAGATTGCAACAACTCAATCAAGAGCTAGAAGCCAAGGTCAATAAGCGTACCCAAGAGCTTTGGCAAGTCAACAGTATGCAACGCGCTATTCTCGATAGCGCAGATTATTCTTTTATATCTACCGATGCACTAGGTCTGATCCAGTCTTTTAATCCTGCTGCCGAAAGGATGTTGGGTTATAGCGCGTCTGAAGTAATTGGTAAACTCACGCCTGCCATTTTTCACGATCTCCAAGAGATCGTTGACAGGTCGGCGGTGCTGTCCGCAGAAATAGAGCAAGATATTCCTGTAGGCTTTGAGGTTTTTGTCGCTAAGGCGCGTTTGGGTATTGTCAGTGAGGAAGAATGGACTTATATCCGTAAAGATGGTTCTCGATTTCCCGTGTTGCTATCTGTCACAGCGATGAGAGATGTTAATCAACAAATCATCGGCTTTTTAGGCATTGCCAAAGATATTAGCGATCGCAAACAATTAGAACTGCAAATAGCACAACGGACTGAGGCTCTGCAAGCCAGCGAAGCTACGAATCGGGCTATGCTGGAAGCGATTCCTGATTTATTGCTAAGGCTCAGACGTGATGGAACTTGCCTAGATTTTATTAAACCAGCAATTAATTCAGAAAATTTTCTGCCCATTGCCCATCACATTTCAGAAGTTATACCACCAGAGTTGCTCCGAAACCAGTTGCAAATTATTGATAGGGCAATTCTCACAAGGGAATTACAAGTCTATGAGCATAAGTTCATCAAACAGGGGCGTACTACCTATGAGGAAGTAAGGATATTAGCCATTAATGACAACGAAGTGCTAGCAATCGTGCGAGACATTAGCGATCGCAAACAAGTAGAAGCGGCACTAAAGAAAAGCGAACAACGTTACCGCGCCCTGCTAAACAATGCCAGTGATGCCATTTTTCAGACCAGTCTTCAGGGGAACTTAATCGAAACAAACCATAGCGCAGAATTGCTCTTAGGCTATAGCCTAGATGAATTAATGAGACTACCAATGTCTCAGATTCATCCGCCTGAAGTCCTTGAAACTATTCAGAACCATTTTAGGCAGATTATCCAGAATGGTGAGGGAACAATTCTCGAAACTTTGATCGTCTGCAAAGATGGTAAACAGGTTCCAGTAGAAATTAATCCTAGTGTCATTGATTTAAATGGTGAGACGATCGTGCAAGCGATTTTTAGGGATCTCACTGAGCGAAAACAAGCTGAAGCAGAAATCATAGAAAAACAGCGATTTATTCAAAAAATTGCGGATGCTTCACCAAACATTCTATATCTCTACGATCTTCAAGAATATCGCAATGTTTACTGCAACCGTGAAATAGCCGATGTACTTGGTTACACTTCCGCAGAAGTTCAGGCTATGGGTGCCAATTTCTTTGCCAATCTGATGCATCCCGATGACCTCGCAAGAATGCCTAACTATTACCAACAAATCGAACTTGCTCAAGACGGAGATATCTTTGAGATTGAATATCGGATGCGTCATGTTGATGGAGAATATCGATGGCTCATTAGCCGTGACTCCATATTTAGTCGTGATGAACAGGGACAGCCCAAGCAGACAATTGGTACTGCACAGGATATTACCGATCGCAAAAAAGCAGAACTCAAACTTCAGCAAACAACTGCTCAGTTAGAGGCTTCTAATCGAGAGTTGGAAGCCTTTGCCTACTCGGTTTCCCATGACTTACGTGCGCCATTACGAGCGATCGATGGCTTTAGTAATGCATTAATCGAGGACTATGGCGATAAATTTGACGCAGAAGGTAGAGACTACTTTGATCGTATTCGACGCAATGTCCAACGGATGGGAATGCTAATTGACGATTTGCTAAGACTCTCCCGTGTATCGCGATCGGAGATGCAGTGCTGCACTGTTAATCTCAGTAATTTAGTGCAAGAACAAGTAAATGAATTACGAGAATCTGAGCCAGAAAGACAGGTTGAGTTGGAGATCGCTGCTAACATCATCGTCTCAGCCGATCCCACCCTAATGAGAGTCGTGATTAGTAACTTAGTGCAAAATGCTTGGAAATTTACCAGTCACCATGCTACCGCCCGCATTGAATTTGATGTAATTGAACGGGAAGGACAATCCACCTACTTTGTGCGGGATGATGGCGCAGGCTTTGACATGAATCATGCAAAAATGCTCTTTAAAGTTTTCCAACGCTTACATAATACCAATGAATTCAATGGTACTGGTATAGGGTTAGCAACTGTGCAACGAGTTATTCATCGTCATGGTGGGCAAATATGGGCAGAGGGAATTGTCGAGAAAGGTGCCACAATTTATTTCACATTGCCGAATATATCAGTTTTTGAATGATACCAGATAGGGTTTGGCTACAGTGAGCCAGTCAACGGTCTATACTGATTGAGCATAGCCGAAGCCAAAGCGCTGAATCTCACGCATGATTGAGCACTGCTGTATATGAATATGGGAGCTTAAACCATGTCTGCTTTACCTGCAATCATACTGGTTGAAGATAATCCTGATGATGAAAGACTAACTATTCGCGCACTAAGACGTGGCAATATCGCCAATGAAATCCTCGTAGCTCGTAATGGAGAAGAAGCTTTGACGATAGTATTCGGCACTAATCCCCTCCCAGCAGTCGTACTTCTAGACTTAAAGCTGCCCAAAATTAATGGACTAGAGGTTTTAAGAAATATCCGCGCTAATGAACGAACTCATTTACTGCCAGTAGTTGTACTAACCTCATCAAGTGAAGACAGTGATATCATTGAGAGCTACAGCTTGGGAGCTAATAGCTATGTCCGTAAGCCCGTTGAGTTTGACAAGTTCGTAGAGGCCGTAACACAACTGGGTCTGTATTGGGCAGTTATTAATGAAGGACTCAATAAAGGTTTATAAATCATGGATAACAGCTTGAAGGTTCTGATTGTTGAGGATTCTGAGGATGATGCTCTTTTAATTGTCAGAGAATTGCGTCATGGAGGATTTGAGATTACTTGGGAATGTGTAGAAACATCTCAAGAACTCCTCTTAGCTTTGTCTAGTCGCAAATGGGATATCCTCCTTTCCGATTATCACCTACCCGCACTTGACATACCTTCAGTACTAAAAATTGTCAAACAAGTCGATCCCGATTTGCCTTTCATAGTGGTTTCGGGGACTATTGGTGAATCCGCAGCAGTAGAGCTAATGCGGCAGGGAGTCAATGACTACCTCATGAAAGGACATTTAGCCCGATTGACAGAAGTAATAAAGCGTGAAATTCGAGAATCTCAAATTCGAGCTGAAAAACGTAAGGCTGATATAGAACTAGATCGAACTAAAGAACGTCTGCAACTTGCGATCGAAGGATCGGGCATCGGGCTATGGGATTGGTCAATTTCAACGGGAGAGGTGACATTTAACGATCGCTGGGCGGAAATGATTGGCTATACCACTGAGGAACTGCAGCCTGTCAGCATTGAAGTTTGGCAGCGCAATATTCATCCTGAGGATTTACCAAGAGTAACCCAATCTTTAGAGCAGCACTTTCAGCGCGAAACCGAGACTCATGAATGCGAACTACGGATGCTTCATAAACTAGGAGCTTGGGTTTGGGTGCTATGTAAGGGAAAAGTAACGGAATGGGATACTACGGGAAAACCCCTAAGGATGATCGGTACGCTTCTAGATGTTAGTGGTCGCAAACAGACTATAGACATGCTAATGCAACTCAATCAGAACCTAGAAACACGGGTGCGTGAACGCACTTCCGACTTGAGACAAAGTGAGTCTCGCTTGCAGGAAGCTCAGCAAATTGCTCATCTTGGTAGTTGGGAGTTAGACGTACAAACAAAAGCAATTACTTGGTCGGAAGAAGTCTTTAAAATCTTTGGTTTGGACTCTGATTTGCCAGAACCAACCTATGCTGAGCTATTGGATTATTTCCCGCAGGGCGATCGCTTTACCCAATTTATTGATAGGTCTATTAATACGGGAGAATCCGATGAAATCGATCTCCAGATTATTCGCGCTAATGGTTCCACTGGTTATATTTTTGTAAAAATCGAAGTCATTAAAAATGAAAGCGAGCAGGTAATCCGATTGTTTGGCATTGTGATGAATATTAGCGATCGCAAGTTGGTGCAGCAAGAACTCCAACAAGAAAATACTTTTCGGCAAAAAATTGTGGAAAGTATGGCGGAAGGGCTATGTGTTTGCCACGAAATTAATGAGTTTCCTTTTTTGCAATTCACGGTCTGGAATCAGCAAATGCAAATAATTACAGGTTACTCCTTAGAAGAAATTAATCAACTTGGTTGGGAGCAAAGTCTACATCCTATGTCAGACAATCAAATACAGACGATCGACCGTGTAGATATGACACAACGAGAAGGCATATCTGAGGAGTGGAGAATCCAACGTAAAGATGGCAAAAGACTTACTATTTCCATGTCTAGATCTGTCATATCAAGTGATGACGGCAAATCCTATCTGCTTGCGCTAATCCAAGATATTACCGATCGCAAGCAATCAGAACTAAAATTGCAACAAAAAGTAAATCAAGAACATCTGCTGGTGTCAATTACCCAGCGAATGCGATCTTCATTAAATCTAGAAGAGATTCTCAAAGACACTGTTGAAGAGATTCATCAAGTTTTACAGTCCGATCGCGTGCTGGTCTATCGCGTGTTCGCTGGAGGACATGGGGCTGCTATTGCTGAATCTGTTTCACCCCAATGGTCTAAAGTTTTGGATATGGTCTTGCCAGAAGAGGTATTCCCAGAAGCGATCTACGATCGCTATGTCCAAGGAAGAATCTATAAACTCAGCGATCGCGAAGATCCAAACCAGACCATCTTGCCCTGCTTGGTGGAATTTCTTGCCGAAATTCAGGTTAGAGCTAAGCTTGTTGTTCCGATTATCCAGCATAAACAGAATCAACAGACACTCTGGGGGCTATTGATTGTCCATCAATGCGATCGCCCACGACAGTGGCAAAGTTGGGAAATTGATCTTCTTAAACAAATCTCTAACCAGTTAGCGATCGCTATTCAACAATCTGACCTCTACTATCAGCTTCAATGCGAATTGCAAGAACGCCAAAACGCTGAAAAAGTAATCCGTCAGCAAGTAGTACGAGAATCTCTATTACGAGAAATTACGCAACGCATCAGGCAATCTCTAGATCTGCAAACTATTTTTGAGATTGCGGTGCAGGAGGTGCAGCAGTTCCTAAATGCCGATCGAGTTGGCATCTTCAAATTTTATCCCGAATCGAATTTTGATGATGGGGAATTTGTGGCGGAATCTGTTGTCGAAGGATTTTCCTCAGCTTTAGCGATTCGAGTCCACGACCATACCTTTGGCGACAACTATGCCGCGCTCTATGCAAATGGTCGAGCTTATATCGTTGATGATATCTATCAAAATGGCGCAAAAGTTTGTCATATTGACATCTTGGCACAGTTCCAAGTACGGGCAAATATTGTGATGCCGTTACTTTGCAAAGATGTTTTATGGGGGTTACTATGCATTCATCAATGCGCTACAACTCGTCACTGGCAACAGTCTGAGATTGACTTTAGCTATCAAGTTACCAACCAGTTAGCGATCGCCATTCAGCAAGCAAGTCTATTTGAACAATTACAACAGGAACTGTCCGATCTCCAACAGGCTGAAGCGAAACTAACCGAGAGCAATCAAAAACTCGCTATTTCTAATGAAGAGTTAAGCCGTGCTACTAGGCTTAAGGATGAATTTCTCGCCAATATGAGCCACGAACTTCGCACGCCGCTCAATTCTATTTTGGGAATGACGGAAGGGATGCAAGAAGGGGTTTTTGGCACAATCAGCGATCGCCAAGCCAAAGCACTAAAAACCGTTGAGCGGAGCGGTATACATCTTTTGGAGTTGATCAATGATATCCTTGACGTGGCAAAAATTGAATCAGGAGAAGTCACCTTAGAATTAACTACTACTTCCGTCCAGCAGCTCTGTCAATCCAGCATGACCTTTGTCAAACAACAAGCTCACAGCAAATCTATTCAACTGATTGACCGAATTCCAGAAAATTTACCAGACTTGCTGCTAGACGAGAGACGCATTCGCCAAGTCTTAATCAATCTCCTCAATAATGCGGTTAAATTCACTCCACATGGAGGAAGTATTACCTTAGAAGTATCAGTGGTTGACTCTAACCAAACAACCGATCCCACCTATCTCCGAATGGCAGTGATCGACACAGGTATAGGAATATCATCGGAGAATATTCCCAAACTATTTCAGCCCTTTATCCAAATCGATAGCGCCTTAAATCGTCAATATGTGGGAACAGGATTGGGGCTAGCTCTTGTCAAGCGCATTGTAGAAATGCATGGGGGGCGAGTGCTATTAACTAGTGAGCCTAATATGGGGAGTTGTTTCATGGTGGATATTCCCTACATTACATCCACTCATTCTATTGACTTTTATCTCAAACCTGAGGCAAAAATAGACTCTACACTACAAGTCAGCCAATCACCCACTCTATCCAATCTAATTTTGCTGGCAGAAGATAATGAAGCTAATATTAATACTATTTCTTGTTACCTTGAAGCGAAAGGCTATCGTATTCTCTTAGCCAAAAATGGTCAGGAAGCGATCGCAGTTGCCAAAACTCATCAACCTAACTTGATTTTGATGGACATTCAAATGCCAGTCATGGATGGCTTAGAAGCAACTACATTGATTCGCCTCGATCCACAATTACATAACATTCCGATTATTGCGATGACGGCTCTAGCAATGACAGGCGATCGCGAAAAATGTCTGGAAGCAGGAGCGGATGAATATCTTACTAAGCCTGTTAAACTTAAGCAACTGACTACAATCATTCAACAGTTTTTAATTGAGAACAAGAATCAAAAATGAGAGAACTATCAATTTTAGTCATTGATGACGAACCCGATAACTTTGATGTTATTGACACACTTCTAAATGAGCAAAATTATGTGCTGCATTATGCGGCTGATGGTCAAGAGGCGATCTCCCTACTTGATGTATTTAAACCCAATCTAATTTTGCTAGATGTGATGATGCCTAAAATGGACGGCATTGAAGTCTGTAAACGAATTAAATCCATTCCTCAATGGCAATCAGTGCCAATCGTTATGGTAACTGCTCTAAACACTAAGCAGGATTTATCACGCTGTCTGGATGCAGGCGCAGATGACTTCATTAGCAAGCCCGTTAATAGTCTTGAGTTACGCGCCAGAGTTAAGTCTATGCTGCGAATTAAACAGCAATACGACCAGATAAAGACTCTATCCAATCTACAAGAAAGTACAATTGTTTTTTTGCAAGATAGCATAGATGGATTGTGTGGCAATCTAGCATCTACACTTCCCCACGAACTAAATACGCCTCTTAATGGAATTGTCACCGTAATCGATTTGCTAATTGACGATTATCAAAATATGGATAAGGACGAACTTTATGAGTTTTTGTTAGTAGCCCAACAATCGGCATATCGACTCAACAAACTAACTAAAAGATTTTTACAATATTCACAGTTAGAGATACTTACTAGCAATCCTAAATTCAGAGAAATAAAAAGCACCAAAACTTCAATCCAAATTCTAATTGAGAGTGCTATCCATAGCAAAGCCGAACAGGTAAATCGCCTAGACGACTTGCTTCTTGAGCTACCAAATTTAGAAGATGTAGAAATATGTATGAGTGATAAGGATTTCGTGTGTATTATTGAAGAGCTAGTCGAAAATGCCTTTAAATTTTCTCAACCTAATACACCAGTCAAGATATGTACCCAATTAAAGGATGGGATATTTCATCTATCGATTTCAGATCGAGGTCGAGGCATGACAGAAGAGCAAATTGCTAAAGTAAGTTCATTTACACAATTTGAGCGGAAGTACTACGAGCAACAAGGTATAGGGTTAGGTTTGCAAATCGTCAAAAAGATCGTTGAGCTTTATGGAGGTAAGTCATCTATTTCCAGCATTTATCATCAAGAGACAATAGTTAGTGTTGAAATCCCTTCTATGTGATATTTATATGGTACTAATTATACTGATTAGTGGATAGGAATTTTAGCTTATTTAGTTAGTTATTACCTGTGGTTGATTTTATGAACGAGCCTTCTATTCTAGTTGTTGATGACGAGCCCGATAACTTTGATGTCATTGAGACACTCTTAAGTCAGCAAAATTATATCCTGCACTACGCTGCCAGTGGAGAAGAAGCGATCGCGCGACTAAACCTATTTCGGCCAGATGTAATTTTACTAGATGTGATGATGCCAAATATGGATGGCATTGAAGTCTGTCAACGGATTCGATCTCAGCCTGAATGGAAAGCCGTACCTATTATTATGGTAACGGCTCTTACTGCTAAAGAAGACCTAGCAAAATGTCTAGCAACAGGAGCCAATGATTTTATCAGTAAGCCTTTAAACACTCTAGAGTTTTGCGCTAGAGTGCAATCAATGTTGAGAATTAAACAGCAATACGATCAGCTAGAGAGAGCTAATGCCTTAATATCTGCTCAACTGGAAGCTAGTTTAGAAGGAGTTATTGCTGCTAATGAGCAAGGACAACTAGTAGGATATAACCAAAAGTTACGTCAAATGTGGAACATTGATGAAATAACAATAAATAACAATGATAGCGATCAATTACTATTTCCTTTGCTACAAGAGGCAAAATTTTCTCCAGAACTTACACAAATATTAGAAAGCACCTACGATGAGTATCCCGAGCAAATCAATCATGGAGAAATAACTATAAATGAGCTTACCTATGAGTACTATAGTAGTCCCGTAACTTCTCCTAATGGTAAGTTTTTAGGATTTGTTTGGCGATTTCGCGATATTACAGAACGCAAGCATTCGGAAAGATATCTCCAAGACGCTAAAGAACTAGCTGAATCAGCACTCCGAGCGAAGTCAGAGTTTTTAGCGATGATGAGTCATGAAATTCGGACACCAATTAATGGAGTCCTTGGTATGACACAGTTATTATCGACTACTTCCCTAAATACTGAACAACAAAAATTTGTGCAGTCCATTCAAACTAGTGGCGAAGTCCTACTCACAGTAATTAACGATATCTTAGATTTTTCTAAGCTAGAGTCTGGCAAACTAGCGCTAGAGAACCTACCTGTTGACGTACATAGAATCATTACCGATACCTATGCACTTCTTGCTAAACAGGCTCAAGAAAAAGGAATCGAATTATCTTACCAAATTGACGAAAAAGCTCCTCTATATTTTCTGGGGGATGCAGTAAGGCTCCGCCAAATATTGCTTAACCTAACAAGTAATGCCGTAAAGTTTACGCCTAAAGGCGAAGTCTGCCTGACCGTATCTTATCAGACGGAAAATGGAGCAGAACTAATCTTTTCTGTCAGAGATACAGGTATCGGACTCACTTCTGAACAGTTGCAAAAGCTATTTCAACCCTTTACGCAAGCATCTATTGCTACTTCACGTAAGTATGGAGGAACGGGATTAGGACTAGCTATTTGTCAAAAGCTGGTCGGTATGATGGGAGGTCGAATTTGGGCAGAAAGTATTCCCGAGCGAGGTTCTATATTTTCGTTTGTGTTGCCAATTTTGGCTACAGATGAAGTGCCACAAGCCAATACAGGTGCTCCCGAACAATCGCATCAGATCGACGCAATTAGTACAGATCTAGCAATTAAATTACCACTTAATATTTTGGTTGCTGAAGACAATTTGATCAATCAGGAGTTTGTTCAAGCTGTACTTGGGAAGATGGGCTATGCTCCTGTCATTGTCAATGACGGCGTAGAAGCGATCGCCGCCCTAACAAGAAACTCCTATAACATTGTGTTTTTAGATGTCCAAATGCCTCGTATGAATGGGATTGAGACTGCTAATTATATTGTCCAGAAATGGTCGGAAATATCATCCAATTCATCTCGTCCTATCTTAATTGCGATGACAGCAAGCGTGATGCAAGGCGATCGCGAGATGTGTCTAGAAGCAGGTATGGATGATTATATTAGCAAGCCCATATTCTTTGACAATTTACAAAGAATGATTGAACGTTGGGGAGGTAGTCCTAGAGGAATTTCTACTAAACCATCGATCTCTCAAGTCTCTACTGACTTTGACGTAAATAGTCTTAAAGAACTTGAGTCGATTTCGTCTAAGTTACCTCTACGGATGATCGATCTGTTCTTACATAAAGAGTCTCCAGCATTATTACAGATATTGCATCAAGCTTTAATAGATAAAGATGTATCTCAAGTGGAATATGCTGCACATACTTTAAAGTCTAGTAGTAGAATTCTTGGAGCTAAGATGTTTTCTAAACTTTGCTTTGATATGGAAGTTGCAGGTCGTCAGCAGCAACTCGAAGGAACAGAAGAACTAATGCTAGAAATTGACCGAGTCTTTCATACAGTTGTTTCTTATTTAGAAGAATACCTTGTTAGAGCTTCTTCATAAAAGTATAATACAACAGCCCGTAAGACGAATAAGACATAAAATATAATTTTGGATATTTTGTTAATCAAAGAGGAGTAATGGTAGGTACACTTTCTTCAATTCTGGTTATCGATGATGAGCCTGATAACTTTGATGTTATTCAAGCACTCTTGAGCGATCAGAACTTCATTCTGCATTACTCAAATAGTGGTGAAGAAGCGCTCGCTAGACTTGATGTATTTCAGCCAGATGTAATTTTGCTAGATGTGATGATGCCGATTATAGATGGTATCGAAGTCTGTAGGCGAATTAAGGCTATGCCATTATGGGAATCTGTGCCGATTATTATGGTGACGGCATTGACCTCCAAAATAGATTTAGCTAGATGTTTTGATGCGGGGGCTGATGACTTTATCAGCAAACCCGTTAATCGTTTGGAGTTATTAGCAAGAGTGCGATCGATGCTACGCATCTATCAGCAACACAAGCAATTAGCAACTTTTAATACGAATCTAGAAGAAACAGTGCAACAACGAACAAATCAGTTGCAAACCATGATTTTTCAAGATTCGCTCACGCATCTACCCAGTCGGGCTTTTTTGTTGAAGAATTTGGACAAGATCTTACAAACTGGGGAGTCTTCTTTTGCTGTAGTTTACTTAGACTGCGATCAGTTCAAGCTAGTGAACGGAGCTTTTGGTCATGTGGTTGGCAATCAATTACTTATTGCAATTGCCGAACGGTTACAGCAACATCTGCGTCATGGCGATATATTGGCACGTACGGGGGAGGATGAATTTTGCTTTTTGTTACATCAGATTGAAAATACGATCGCAATTGAGCCATTTATCAAAGAAATTTTGCAGAGCTTTGAAAAGTCTTTTATGGTTGCCAATTGCGAGATATTTATCACTGCCAGTATGGGTATTGCCCTAGGCAATAGTAATCATCAGTATCCAGAAGAAACCCTACAGGATGCTGATACTGCTATGTACAAGGCTAAGCTCCGTGGGAAAGGTTGCTATCAGGTGTTCGATCGGCAGATGTCTTCAGCAATGTTGAGCCGCCTGACTTTGGAAAATGATTTGCAACGGGCACTAAAGCATCAAGAATTTATAACTTACTATCAACCGATCGTCAATCTGCAAACCGAAAAGCTGACTGGTTTTGAAGCACTAGTGCGCTGGCAACATCCTATTCGAGGAATGATTTCGCCAGCAGAATTCATTCCCTGTATGGAGGAAACAGGTCTGATTGTGGAAGTAGGAATAGTGGTGTTGAAGCAAGCCTGTCAACAACTTCGTGCATGGCATCAACTGGGTTGGACAGATCTAAACATGAGCGTAAATCTTTCTGTACGACAATTTTCGTCGCCAACGCTCTTGGCTGATATTGACCAAGTAATTATTGAAAGCGAAGTTAATTCTGCTCATCTCAAACTAGAAATTACCGAAAGCGCAATTATGGATAATGCTGATGCGGCGATCGCTTTAACTAAGCAATTGCGATCGCGTCAGATTCAGATCAGTATTGATGACTTTGGCACAGGTTATTCTTCATTAGGTTATCTACATAAATTTCCGATAGATAATCTGAAGATCGATCGTTCTTTTGTCAATCAGATCCAATCTGGAAATCGTGACTATCAAGTTGTAAACACGATTATTGCTCTGAGCAATCAACTCGAACTGGCGGTTATTGCTGAAGGCATTGAGACGAGTCAGCAACTTGAGTGGTTAAAGCAACTTGGCTGTCAGTTTGGACAGGGTTATTTATTTTCTAAACCTCTGATGGCTTCCGAAATTGAAAGAATTTATCTTAAGTAAGTGATGTTACGTGGAACGCAAATGATAAATCTCTTCATTTGCTTTTGCGGAAGCAAATAAATCGACAACAGGATGAGGATAATCGACACCAAGTCGAACATTAAAGCGATTTTGCTCAATGGGTAGAAGCTTCCAAGGTTGATGGACTTTACTTGCAGGTAGAGCCGCGAGTTCTGGGAGCCAATGTTTGACATATTCTCCTTGCGAATCATAATCCTGCGATTGCTTATTGATATTAAAAAAGCGGAAGCCTCTCGCGTCGTTGCCAATACCTGCGGTGTAGTTCCAATTCCCCCAATTGCTGCAAGGATCGTAGTCAATTAGAAGCGATTCAAACCATTCTGCGCCCATCCGCCAATCGATCCCCAGATTTTTGGTCAGGAAACTCGCAACATTTTGACGACCGCGATTGGACATAAAGCCAGTAGCAGCAAGTTCGCGCATATTTGCATCAACAAGAGGGAATCCTGTTTTTCCAGTTTGCCAAAGTTCAAATCTTCTCCAGTCTTGCTTCCAAGGAATATCCATATTGCGTAAGCCTGTGCGATAGAACAAGCGATCGCCATGTTTTGATGCCACAAAATGAAAATAATCGCGCCACAGCAGCTCAAAGATCAACCAGTAAGTCGAATCATTAGTAAGTCTGTCGCTTTCGTATTGTTTGACTTGAGCGTATATATAGCGAGGACTGAGACAACCTAAAGCTAACCAAGGCGAGAATTTGGAAGAGTCGTTAACGTTCAACATGCTATTACGAGTTTGTTTATAAACTTGGAGGCGATCGCTTTGCCAAAAGTAACGATCTAGGCGCTTTAGAGCTTCAGTCTCACCACCTTTAAACTGCAAAACAGCGCGATCGCAAGGTTCGGGGTCGATTAAACCGAATGTCGCTAAATTCGGTATTTCGCCAATATCGAGATTTTTGGGTAATGGACTGAGGTAATCGGGAATGGGAAATGCTTCGCGGATCGTTAACTCAGATTCTACTTGCTTGCGAAAGTGCGTGAAGAGTTCGGGAAGGTTAGCGATCTCAAAAGGTAAATCATCGCGATGCAATAGTGTATTTCCCCAAAAGCTTTTACTAACAATATTTTTTTCTTTTACAGCAGAGCAGAGATGCTTTTCTATATTTTTTTCTTCGCTTGCGATCTCCTCGTGGTAATAAACAGAGCCAATTCCAAGTTGTTGCGCTAACTCAGGAAGAATATCTTCAGGCTTACCAATACGGACGATCAGATCGGAATTAAGCGATCGCAATTGCTCGCGCAAATTTGCTACGCTCTCAATCAAGAATTTGGCACGAAATGAGCCAGTTTTCGCAAAGCCAAAGGAAGTTGTGCCAAAGTGACGCGGATCGAAGCAGTAAACGGGAAATACCTGAGCGCCTGTTTGTCGAGATACCTGAGATGCTCGATATAAAGTCTCGCAGTCGTGCGATCGCAAGTCATTGCGAAACCAAACTAAAATATTTTGATTGTTCATGCTTTCTTATTTTATCGTTCCACAATTTGGAATTGGCGATTGAGCAGGTTCATACTTGCGGAAATGGTGAGGCTAATTGCTAGATAGGTTCCCATAATAATCAAAATCACATTTACAGGTCTTCCCGTCTGATTAATCGTAGTGGAAGCGATACGATAGATATCGGTATAGCCGATCGCGATCGCCAAACTCGAATTTTTAGCAATATTCACATATTGACTAGTTAGCGACGGAATGATCACCCGTAAAGCTTGAGGTAAAATAATTTTTTGCATAGTTTGAAAATTATTCATTCCCAATGCCTTTGCAGCTTCTGTTTGTCCTTTGGCAACAGATAGAATACCACCACGTACAATTTCAGCAATAAAGGCACTGGAAAACATTGTCAAACCTAGGACGAGAGCACAAAATTCAGAGCTTAAAGTGGTCTTAAGAGCGGCGATTGTGATGCCGTCTTTAGCAAGGGTGGCGAATCCCAGAGAGATACGATCGCTAGCTGATGGAAGCGTTAAAAAGATTGCTGAATACCAGAAGAATAGTTGTAACAGTAGCGGTGTATTGCGGAGAATCTCTACATAAATTCGCGCAATTTGCTTGAGTAACCAATTATTAGAAAGACGAGAAACGCCGACTGTGACACCAACTAAGGTTGCGGAGATAATGCTAACCGCGATCGCCTTTAGCGAATTAATTAATCCAACTTGTAAAGCGCGAGTGTAACTATCCGAGGCTTTGTAAGGAAAGGGGGAATCAGCAATATCGAAAGATGCAGGATCGCTGAGAAAATCAAAGCTAATCGCCAACCCTGAACTTCGCATATTTCTGGCTAACGTATTCCAAGCTAAAATGCTGCAAGCGATCGCGATTGCTAAAAAAACTAACTGAGCGATCGTGCGCCAGTTCCAGAATTGGTTTTTAAAACTTGTCGCGAATTTCCAATTACTTGCAGACATCGCTCGAATTACTCCTGAAATGGGTTAATTTTAAGTCTAGTATATCGGCACTATACGCTTTACTAGCAATTGATTATGTCGCTTTTACCATAATCCTTAGAACAATACTAAAACCCAACATCGTTTCTACAGCAATTACCGATCGAACGAACCACAATAAAAATTTTGAAAGCTTTGCGAAGCAAAGCTTTCAAAATTTTTATTGGTTTGGGTTTTGGCGCAAAGCGCTGTAGGTTGTAGATCTTAACTAGATTGGCGACAGCTATACTAATAATCTAGCTTTTATATCGTGCAAAATATTTGCCCTAGATTTTAAAATTATGCCAAAGTCATCAATTAAAATTGCTGTAGTTGGAGATGTTCATGACTTGTGGCAGCCTGTCGAAGATCGCCTTGCGCTTCAGTCTCTAGAAGTTGATTTAGTTCTATTTGTCGGTGACTTTGGCAATGAGTCTGTAGAAGTTGTGCGAGCGATCGCAGATATTGACTTACCGAAAGCAGTTATTCTAGGCAATCATGATGCCTACTATAGTGATTCAGATCCAAATAGCAAAAATCAAAAGAAAAAGAAATGTCCCTACGATCGCGATAAGGAAGATCGCGTTCAGCAACAATTAGATATTTTAGGTAAGCTCCATGTCGGTTACAGTTGGCTAGATTTTCCTAACCTAAATCTCTCTGTAGTTGGTTCGCGGCCTTTTAGTTGGGGAGGTTCTAAATGGAAAAAAGAGTCCTTTTATCGTGATCGCTTTAACATCCATAATTTTGAAGAATCGACTCATCGTATTACCAGTGCTGTTGCTAGTACTGCTCATGAAAATATTATTTTCTTAGGGCATAGTGGTCCTTTTGGGCTTGGTGCTGATGAGTATTCAATTTGTGGCAAAGATTGGAAGCCAATTGGTGGTGACTATGGCGATCCAGATTTTGCCGATGCAATTTCTAAATCCTATCTAATGGATAAAACAATTCCATTAGTTGTATTTGGACATATGCATCATCATTTGCGACACAATCCTAGTCGGAGTCGTGAGGCGATTGCGACTAACAGCATGGGAACAATTTACTTTAATTCTGCTATTACCCCCAGAATTATCAAAACCGATGAGGGCTTACATCGTAACTTTGCGATCGTAACTTTAGAGTCAGGAAAAGTTAATCAAATCTCTCTTGTATGGCTCAATTCAAGTTTCAATGTAATTCGCGAAAATATTCTATTTGAATTACTCGATAAATAAAGATAGATCGTTGTGCTGCTTTAGTTTATTGGGCATTAAAAACCGAAAGAAGTGCCGCACTACGCGCGGCACTTCTTTCGGTTTTGTTCAAGAAATGATTATGTCCCGCGCGGAGCGCGGGACATAATCTTATGGATAGATGATTGGAAAATCTTGGATATACTTTCCATCACATTCATACTTTGCTCGAAACTCTTGTAAAACCATGCCCTCGCCTTCTAATTTATAAGTAGCCGATGAGCCGCAATCGCCTAGACCACGGAACTTAGTGAAATTAGTCATTGTCAGCGATCGCGCATTAAATCTAGGTGCTCCAGCGATCGAGCGCTCGGTAATCCGCTTGGGCTTTTCGCCTTCTTTGCCTTCTTGGAAGCTATCAAATTGGAGAGCTATAACACGAGGCTTAGGCGATTCATCAATCCATAGAACATACTCAAACGCACCTTGATAAGCAGCTAGAAAACATTGAATTTGTACTAAGTATTTCTTGTCAGAGATCTGGAAGGCTTTAGAACCCATACCTCTTTTACCATCCTCAGCTCGGAAATTGTCTTTGCAAATTCCTAAACTTTCGCGATTTTGTAGTACATATTGCAATGGCTCAGATGTGGATTTAGATGTCGTTGGACTATCTGTATTTGTTCGGGCAAGATATCTCAACAACTGCTCCTTGCTCAAGTTTCCATTTGGAAAAGTCACGCGCAAGACTGGTTCGGGGTTTTGTGTAGTTGGCGCTTCTAGTGCATATACATAGCCATCATTCTTAAATTCGATCGCGCCAACTTTTTGGGGATTATAGTTTATTGCTTCCATATCCAACCCACCACTACCATCTTTATTACGACTGATATAATAGCGAGGGCGATCTGGGGCATTATCATCTGCACAAATATAAATTTTGTAATTAGAAGTCTCTCCATAGGCATAAGTTACTTTTGATTTACCACAGGTAAGATTATCTTCAAGGTCTTTGATATCACCTACAGATATTGCCTTGGGCGCTTCACTATTCGGCTTTTGGGATGTTGGAGTAGCACTAGGAGATGGAGTAGAAGTTTTAGACGTTGGGGTAGTGGCAAGCAAATTATTCGGTGATGGAGATGAGTTTGTCACCTCTGGATTGCCACATCCAAGCAATGTAAAGCTTGCTAATACTGTGATTAAACTAGTTCGAATTTGCAACATGAGTCCCGATCCTTAAAGCCTTGTTCTTTAATAATTTAAAAAGATCAATATCTCTTTAATCTTTTGACGATTTATACTAGGAATTTGGTTCCTGTAGTGACTGAACTTAGCAAGAAATCCAGAAACTTAAAACCATTAAATAAGGTTAGCATCACTCTACTTTGTACTTAAATAAACTCAAGTTGTCTTTAGGTTAAATCAAACAGATCCTCAATAACTTTTTGAAATAGCCGTTCTAGCTGTTTTAATGTAATTTTTTGTAAATATAGCAATCCCAAACGGTTTGTGGAAGCGCACCGCTTCGGCGTGAGCTTCCACAAACCCAAAAATATACAAATCATTTAGGACTGCTATAACAATAAACGAGATAGCTAGGACAAATTAAAACCCAAATAAATAGAGGTGGTGCTTTGCGCCGCCTCTATTTATAACGCAAGAGATAGTTAGGACAAATCAAAACCCAAAAGATGAGTGGCAGCGCTTCGCGCCGCCACTCATCTTTTGGGTTTTAGCTTCTAGTGATTGTAGATTGCTGGCTAAGCGGAGTCGAAGCCTAGAATTATTGTTAATCGCTATAGTCCCCACCTGAACCGTAATGCCACGCATCAATTTGACGCTGTAATTGGTATTGTTGTACTGGCAAAAGGTTCGAGATCGCAGGCTCAATTTGTTTGCTAATTTGATTTAAAAAACTGTATGCACCTAATCCAAGATAATGTTTAAGCCAATCAAATAAAGCCGAAATACCAACCTGCTGCACGATCTTAAGAACTAATACAGGATCCGCGACGGACATGGCTAGCATCGTTTGGGCAAGGGGAATAAATTGCACGACATCTTGTAAAAATGGGTAGAGAACCCGATCGCCTAATTTCTCCATCGCCTTAAAAGTAACTCCCAATAAGTAGTTAATGCGATCGCTTTCGATCTGTTGATTGACAGCAACACTCATTGATTTCTGGAATAGCCAAGTTACCGATAAATTCGGCTGATAGGGTTGTAGCGATCGCAAATCTGTTTTAGATAACCAATCACCCCCTAAAGCCGCATGAATCCCATTAGTTAGTCTTGGTAAATGTCTAACCATTGCCCCAAAGCCACCAAAACTAAGCGGTGACTGCATCCCCGAACTGTCACCTACCTGTAAAATTCGATCCCAAGGTGTTTGTAGGGGATTTTGTTTGTATGAGGGAAAGAATCCAAATAGTACGCGTTCAAATTTAAGATTATGCAGTTCTATCTCTTGGTATTTTGGCAACCAAAATAGATAGTCTTCCATCAGTTGAGCAAAACTCGGTCGCTTGGGATCGGCATCCGCATAGGTGAACATATAAGTAGTTCTACCATCCCTAGCGGGAAAGGCTTCCCAAAAATATTGACATTGATTTTGAATAGGCGTAAAGCTATAAATCAAATCACCATAGGACTTATCAGGCATTCCCTTGGCACAACTTCCCACCACCATACAGACACCATCGGGCTTGATGTTTTTTTGTACCTGATATCGTGCTTGCTTGGCGATCGGCGAGAAATGCCCCATCACATCCAATAATAATCGCCCAGTAATCTTTTCAGTGATCGCATAATCCCTTTTGTGAATTACTTCTACGGAAACTCCATCAGGATGAGCAATTACTTGTTGAAAAGACGTTTGTTCTAGTAAGACTCCGCCAGCGACAAGAAATTTCTGTTTGAGAACTTCCAATAGATACACAGGATCGATCCCAATATTGAGAATATCGCGCACCCATAGATCTTTTCCTCCTTGAAAGCCAACTCTGGCGGGATTGTATGTTGTGGCGATCGCTGTTTCTAGTTCTATTTCTGTCAACAAATCTAACTCTAGAAATGCGTTTAATTCTTTGCGAGAAATATTCCATTCCTGAGCTCTACCTCTCAAGGCTCCCTGCTCGATAATTGTTACGCGCCATCCCTTACACTGCAAAGCCCAAGCAATGAATATCCCTAAAGTCCCGCCACAGACAATTACATCAACATCTTTGTCGCCAAGTTTCTCCTGTGCGGTATGCACAACTTTAGTAATTTCTGGATTTTCCTGACGATAACTCGTCCAAAAAGCATCCATCCGCTCCAATTGCGATGGTATTTCAGGAGGCATTTGCGATCGCACTGTTTCAAATAAAGACATAATTTTGTCGATTAGCGATTCGCTTTAAGCTTATATCGGGGATCGCAATAGTCACGCAACCATTTATTGCTAGCATCTGCGATCGCCGCATCACTAGCATCTACAGGCGGCGCTTGTCCAATTCTCATAAATGCCATCGCTAGCCGCCAGCCATTAGATGTGGGAACTACAAATAGCCAATAAGCCCGTTGAGAAGTTATCGTGCTGCCCGTTTGTCGCTCTAATACTGATAAAAAAATCTGTTGCGGGAGGCGATCGCGTGCTTGGTCGGACGCAAGTGGCAAAGGCTCAAGTTCGGGCTGACTAATAGCCATCACCTCCCGTTTAATTCGCAAACGAATATAGGCTCGGTTGAGATAGTCTGGTAAATCTTTGGCAAGCGCTTTGCTCAAACTGGGAAAATCCGTAGGACAAGTACGATTATTTATATAGGTTTCGGCATGTGCGGGGTTAGGGATGCTAGAAAATAAGGCGATCGCGATTACTGAGCTTGATAATTTCTGTTGCTGATTTGTCAACATTTCGATCATATTCACCACCTAGAAATTATCACTTAATCTTTTGCCCACGAATAGAATAATCTAAAAGTTCCATTGGATGCATGAGTAGAACATCTTTATTTTGCAATTTTAAATGCTTGCGAATTTGGGTAATACATCCCACATTTGCTGAAGCGATTACCTGAGCACCTGTATCGGTCAGGTTTGTGACCTTCATTTCTCCTAGTTCATCCCCGACCTCTGGCTGCAAAATATTATAGATTCCCGCACTACCACAACAGAGTGCGGCATCCACAGATTCTCTTAGTTGGACATTAGGAATTTGTCGTAGTAAATGGCGTGGCTCCAAACTAATTTTTTGTCCATGTAGCATATGGCAAGCGTCTTGGTAAGCGATCGCCAAAGGTTGCTCTTGCAAAGGTGACAACTTCGCAGTCAAGCCCACGCGATCGAGAAATTCTTGGACATCTTTCACCCTCCCCGAAAACTCCTTCGCTTTCTCGGCATATTCGAGATCGTCCTTCAAAATATGACCATATTCTTTCAGCGTATGACCGCAACCCGAAGCATTAATTAGCACCGCATCTAGATTTAAGTCAGCAAACACATCGATAGTTTGTTTTACTAGTTCTAGTGTTTGCGCTTCCTGTCCTTGGTGATGCGATAAAGCTCCACAACAGCCCTGCAATTTGGGAATAACTACTTCACATCCATTAGCAGTTAATACTCGCACCGTTGCATTATTCACCTCTGGTAAAAATACGCGCTGCACACATCCTAAAATCATTCCTACCCGATAGCGCTTTGTCCCTTTTGCAGGAATAACTTCAGGAAAAGTATCCTGAAAAGATTGAGTAGTTAGTTCTGGTAATACTGACTCCATAGCGGCAACTTGTTTAGGCAAAAATTTCTCTATCCAACTAGTCGATCGCAATAATCTTTGTAAGCCTAGTTTTTGATAGGCTAATAGTGGCGCAAGCAGAACCCTGAGACGATTTGGGTAAGGGAAAGTTGAGAAAATAAATTGCCGTAAAAGTTTTTCAGGTAGCGATCTCGGATGATTTCTCTCCATTTGGGCGCGAGTTGTTTCGATCAGTCGATCGTATTGCACACCCGACGGGCAAGTTGTCACACAAGCTAAACAACCCAAACAAGAATCAAAGTGCTGAGCGATCGCTGGTGACAAAGGAATTTCTCCTTCATTAATTCCATCCATTAAATAGATTCTGCCTCTGGGCGAATCTGTCTCTTTACCAATTACTCGATAGCTTGGACAAGTTGATAGACAAAAGCCACAATGTACGCAAGCATCAATCAATTGGGGGTTAGGAGGATTTTTGCTGTCAAAAGTTGGGGAGAGGATTTGAGAGTCTTGAACAATCAAGTTTGTAGATAGATTCTCAGAGTTTGACTTTTCAGAAACTTGCATATAAAAAATTAAAAATAAATTTTGCAATCATGAGATTGAGATGCCTTGCATATCAACCTTTAAAATAAGCGTTGGGGACTCAGCAATCCTCTCGCATCAAATTGCTGCTGAATTTTGCTCATAAGATCGTTGGCATTTCCTGTATATCCCCATACATTTTTATTGAATTTCAACTCTTGTGGGGATTCAAGAATTGTCAAGAAACCATTATGAGCCTCAACGATACTTCTGAAGTTACTAATTTGAGCGCCTAATATATCTAAACTTTCTCTATCTTCCACTTGTAAAATCCCCAAACCACTACCCACGTGTATTTGCAGGTAATAGGACTGGTTACCAAAAATTTGTTCGCACTGTAGCAGGATGGACGTACTCGCTGAAGGCAATACGCCTAATTTGCACACAACATAATAACTCTTGGTTGGATGCTCTAAGTTGCGGCGATCGCTTTGCCAAATTAATTTTTCTAGTTTTTGCCAAAACTCTTGTCCGTTATCGATCGCATGGACTTGTAAATTTAATTCTTTAGCAAGCATCGCAACGCGATCGCACTGTTCAATTACGCTAGCTTTGAGACTAGAAAATTGGATGACTAAGCCAATACTATTTCCAAAGCCAAGCTTAGAGATCGCTGAAGCTGATAATAAATCGCAAGCTGTTGGCGTAAGCACCGATGTACTAATTTTTTTCTGTGCTAATGCGATCGCCTCGGATGCACCTGTAATTATGACGATCTGAGTATATTCAGGTAAAGGATAGAGGCGAAAAGTAATACCCGTAGTAATGCCTAGAGTTCCATAGGAGCCAGTTAACAACTTCATCAGATCGTAGCCAGCCACATTTTTAACTACTCTTCCTCCAGCCTTGATCACCTCACCATCGGAACGCACGAACTCAATTCCCAAGCACATATCGCGCACGCTGTTATAGCGATGCCGCAAAGAGCCAGCGCTAGATGTTGACAACATGCCGCCAATTGTGGCATTAGAGGCATAAGGCGGATCGATCGCTAAAAACTGTCCTTGCTTTGCCAAGACTGCTTGCAAATCTTCATATTTAATCCCAGCCTCAACTGTGACTGTGAGATCGCCAACGCAATGTTCGATAATTCGATTTAGGCGCGATGTACTGATGACTACATCGGCACGGCTCACTAGACCACCCCAATCTAACTTTGTAGAATTGCCGCAAGGTAGAACGCGCAGTCGATGCTCATAAGCTAAAGCGATCGCCCTAGATAGTTCGGCGATCGTCTTCGGATAAAGCACACATGCTGGCTGTAAGCTGTCTGGTGTGAGACTGTGGACAACCCGCTGAGATAGATGTGGTTCAAGGCGTTCAAATGGAACAACATTATCGCTCCCTATCAAGTCAGTAAATAGTGTAATGAGCTGATTATCTGTAAGTCTCACAAAGTTAATGTCCGTACATGCCGAAAATTCATAGGGGCTATTCCCCTAATTCATAATATTTAAAATAAACGTTTGCTACCATCAGGGCGAATCGTACCCCAATTAGTTTTTGCTTGGGCTAATTGATCGTCAGTTATCTTAGCTCCTTTCAAATCTGCACCACAAAGATTAGTACCATTTAAATTTGCTTGACTTAAATAAGCTCCCTTTAAATTTGCTTGGCTTAAATTTGCCCCTGACAAGTCAGCCTTACTCATGTATGCCGACTGAAGGTTAGCTTCACGCAAATCAGCTAGGATCATTGAGGCACTGCCCAAGTCAGACTTGATCAATACTGCTCTTTGCATTTTTGCTTCACGCAAATTGGCACTATTTAATTTAGCTTGTGACAAGTTTGCACCTTGAAAACTCGCTCCAGTAAGGTCGGCATGACAAAAGTCTGCCTCAACCAATTTAGAGCGACTCATAACAATGCCCGCAAGCGTAGCGCTGCCAAACGAAGATTTAGAGTAATCTTGGTTCGCAAAATTTCGCTTGCCTTGGTTGTATTCCACAATTACTCTACGCCCACCTTTGAGTTCACCAGTACCAGTACCAATGCGGCTATTGTTGCCAGCACGAGTATTACCAGTGGTCATCATGCCGCTGTCGAACTGAGTACTACTGCTATATTTCTGTGGATGAATGCGTGAGTTGGGAGATGGCGTATTAGCATTCCTAACTGTGACAGATGAGGGAGGTGCAGGGGCAGGTGAATTATTTGATAAGGATGGCGATGCTTTTGGCACTTCGTCAGGAATACTGCCAGATTCTAATGCACGCAAAGCTTCTTCAGCAGAGCGAAATCTCTGAGATACTGATTGCTGAAGTAGCTTCTCAAAAACGACCCTGAGCCGATCGCTAAGTTTAACCTGTGACTTCCAATTAATCTCACCTGTAAATGGATCGTGGGGTAAGTCTTTTGGCGATCGCCCTGTCATCAAATACAGACAACTCATTGCCGTGGCATATAAGTCACTGGAATAAACAGGACGCATTGCCATTTGCTCGGGAGGCGCAAAACCAGGCGTACCGATCGCAAAATTTGTTAATAGACCACTGGGATCGTCGTCTGCCGAAGGTTTATTTACTTGACTCGAAACCGCCCCAAAATCGATCAATACTAGCTGCCCATCTTGTTTGCGCCGCATGATGTTAGCAGGTTTGATATCGCGATGAATCACCCCATTTTCATGCATAAATCCAAGAGCTGGGAAGATTTCAGAAAGAATTTTCCGAATTTCAATTTCGTTGAAAGCGCCACGGCGCTCGAACTCTTGCTTCAAAGTCTCGCCGTCAACGAATTCTTGGACTAGATAGAAATTTCCTTCTTCTTCAAAATAGTCGAGTAACCTCGGAATTTGAGGATGGCTGCCAATTTTTCCAAGTGTAAAAGCTTCACGTTCAAACAATTCTCTAGCCATTTTCATGACACTAGCGGATTGAGTGTTTGGGCGTAGTTGTTTGACTACACAAGATGGAAATCCAGGAAGACCCTCATCGGCAGCAAGAAATGTAGCACCAAATCCACCTTTGCCCAGTGGACGACTTGCCCGATAACGATTTCGCAGCTTTAAACTAGAACCACAAGTTGCACAACTAGTTGCATATGGTTCGTTATTTGGATTAGCACAGTTCGGATTAACGCAATAACTCACGGTTGATCGAAAGCCCAAGTAATGGTTGATCAAATCAATTTGTAAGGCTTAGTGACATATTAAATTTGTCTTAAGCCTACAAAGACTTCTAGCTTAAATCAATTTCAAAGATTCTTTCAAAGATTCTATAGCAATAAGGAATTATTTAGATTTTTAAGAGTTATTTATGAGGCTATAGCCTTTTTTGAATTCATTTCTCACAATTTATTTCCAACTCATATATAGATGACTCTAGATTGAATAAGTTTAGGTAAGAAAATATCAAAAATGATTCTAATGTTAACTGTAACAAATAAATTTAAAAATCGTCAGTATCTGGGACTTCCGTGCTTGGATATGATGACGGACGACTTGATGGTCTTCGTCTCCTACCAGATGCATTGCTTACCTTGCCAGATGTTTGTCCATTGGCAAAGTTGTCAGAATCATCATTACGATTGCTAGGGCGATCGCCATTTACATTTTCACCGCTAGGACGTGGGCGGCGCTTAGGATTGACAGGACTAATATCACTTTCGTCAATATCAATCACTGTATCACTGCTGCTCGTACTGTTAGTACTCCGCTTAGGACGACGCGAACGACGCTCATCTGCTGTATCTCCCCGTAGCTCACTTGCCTCAGCACTGTTAGAAATGAAACCGCGCATCCGACGAGAAGACTCGCGATCGCGTCGAGGAGCAATTTCGCGAGTGGGATCGATTTCTACTCGATAATCAGAACCGATTGGTTCTTCATCATCAACTAAAGGACTAGATGGGGATCTGCGCGCTTGATTAGCTAGGGCTTGGCGTAACACCAAAGACTCAACAGCAAACCAACCGGCAAAACCAACTACTAATACTTGAGCTAGCTGAGTTGTAATTTCCATACGGAAATTAAAGGCTAGTAAAATGATGCCGTATACCAAGGCGATCGCCGAGAAAAATATATCGTGGTCGCGGGCTAACTCAGGACGGAAGTTACGTACAAAATATAAACCCACGCCTCCTAAAGCGGCAACGATTGCCAAAAGAATCATTAGCGGGTTGCCACCGATGTTGATCATGGTTCTATATTTCTCCTAAATACCTGCAATTTTTTGCTGCTTAGGCTTGCTGTATCTTAAGCAGCCAGCTTTCATTTCAGTATAACAATATCACTTGCGAATTACAGTGAAACTGTTTTTGGGGTTTGCAGCTACGTGAGCACTGAAAACCCCGAATCAACTTCATGCTAAGAACGCTTTATACAGAATTTCTATATAAAGCGTTCTTAGTCGATATGAGATATTATCCGCGACGAACGATCTTGTCTTTTTGGCTAACAATGAGTAAAGCCCCAAGAATCAAACCGAGGACAATGCTGCCTGCTACGAGGCTCAATAAAAGGTTAGTCAATGATGATGTCATATAGCTTTGTGGATAAAGGTTTTAATATACAGACTAGATACTTAGCATAATTTTAGCATCAGAAGATCGCAACTCCTAAAACCTTCAAAAGCTATGATGCACACTATGAGTGCGCTATGGTTAATTCCAAAAATAAGAGGCGACACAAATTGCAACCTCTTGTTTTTGGAGTTTAGTTAATGCTTATGGGACTGGTTTTTACTGCGGACAATCCAGTAACTAATCGAGAGTGATAGAACTGCGATCGCTAAGCCAGTCAAATCCCCATCGGCTTTGCTATCGAAAATGACAATCTTACGGGCAACTGCTGTCAGCGCTGTGATAACTACTAGCTCTAACTGAATTACATGCTGTCGCAAATATGCAGTTATATTTTCCATGAGTTCCAATGCAATCAGTACATTTAGGAACATTCCAAATACTTTAAGTAGAGGAGCGCCAAATCCTCCTTTGGCTTCGTTTAAGATTAGGTCAAAGAATAAGAGCTTGAGTAAATCAAAAAGTGCGATAAATATAACGAAGACAAGCGCGATCGCTAAAATCTTAGAGACAATATTCTCAATTTTAGCGATCGCCGTTAAAAAGCTCTCATCCTTACAAGCATTCGCCAAGAAGCTAATTAATTTTGCAACTTTTTGCCTAAAACTCATCCTTAAACCTATATCACTCTATTTTTATTAAGTATCTGGACATAACTAAAAGCCAGACTAGAAACCAGATTCAAAACCTGTGATGCTCTCAGAGTGTGCGTCACAGGTTTCGAAGTTTTGTATTTAAATTGCATCCAGCTACTTAGCAATAGTTCATGTCTGTTACTAACAAAAAAGATTATACAAACTAAATGTATAGAAAAAAAGTATATATTAGTGATAATATCATAGAATATTTTCTATGGTACTGCGTTCAACTATGAGTTACCGCTTATCTGATTCTCAGTTAGCTAGTCATATCACACTGCATCAGTTGCAGGTTTTTGAGGTGGCTGCTCGTCATGGAAGCTATACGCGAGCGGCCGAAGAACTATTTCTCACCCAGCCTACCGTCTCAATGCAAATCAAGCATTTAACTAAGGCGATCGGGATGCCTTTATTTGAACAGGTTGGGAAAAGACTGTTTTTGACTCAAGCTGGCAATGATTTATTTACAACATGTCAAGAGATTTTTGGGCGCATATCTCAATTTGAGATGAGCATTGCTGATATGAAAGGCTTAAAGCAAGGGTTTCTCAAAATTGCGGTTGTTACAACTGCTAAGTATGTGATCCCCCGTTTACTTGGTCCATTCTGCCAGCGTTATCCTGGCGTAGAAATATCGCTTAAGGTAACTAACCATAGTGGCATTTTAGAAAGATTATCTGAGAATAAGGACGATCTATATATTCTTAGTGATGTTCCCAATGAACCAGATGTCAAATCGCATCCTTTTTTGTCAAATCCATTAGTTGTATTAGCAAATCACGATCACCCTTTGGTAAATGAGAAAAATATTCCTATTCAAAAATTAGCCGAGCAGCCCTTTATCACTAGAGAGTCGGGATCGGGTACTAGAGGATATGTTCAACAATTGTTTGATGCCCATAAAATTACTCCCAAAATCAAGATGGAGCTTGCTAGTAATGAAGCGATTAAGCAAGCGATCGCAGGTGGTTTAGGGATCTCAATTTTATCGCGACATACAATCGCTCTAGAGGGTGCTTCAGGACAAATAGCTATTTTGGATGTTGAGCATTTCCCGATTCCTTGCCACTGGTATGTAATTCATCTCGCAGGCAAGCAACTTTCAGTTGTAGCGCAGACTTTTTTGGAATATTTGCAAACCGAGGGCAAACAGATCGCTGAAGATACAGCTTGGTAAAAAAAAGAGGATTTTCGCTTTGCGAAAATCCTCTTTTTTCGAAGGCGGCACCCAGATTTGAACTGGGGGTGAGAGTTTTGCAGACTCCTGCCTTACCACTTGGCCATGCCGCCGAACGGATAATAACTATAGCAAATTAGGTCGATACTTGCAAACAAACCCTAAATTTTTTGTCTAATATTTTGCATTAGGGACGCTCAGTAAAATAAAGAATCAGTTTTTTGTGGTGCGGCTTTGCCGCACCACAAAAAACTGGTTCTTTATTAAACCGCATAACTTTTAGACAAAAATTGGGGATTTCATAGAGAAGTATTTGAATCATTACGATCTTCCCAAAGCTCAATATCGAGATCGTTGAGATAGGCGATCGCGGTTTGGATTTGGGCAACAGTACCTTTGAGGCTGAGATGAAACCAGCCGCTACCAGCATTTACCCCTAAAGTTGCCGAGACAATATTCACGATGACACCACAATGCGAAGTCAACTGGGAAATTACGGGTTCACCATGTAGGTCTTCGGGAATACGAAGGCGAATGTCTTTAATTACAGGTCGGGTATCAATAGTCATTTAGAGAAACTCCTTCCAGTTTTTATTGGTAATCATTGTAACTTGCTGTTTTTATCGGTAACTTCCATTTAACACGATTTACGAAATTTTCAAGGATTCGTAGATTACAATTTTTTATCCGATCATGATTTTAATCAAAGTGCGGGGTTCAATTCCTGTTTGCAACATTAGAGGTACGGTGATTAGGGAAGTACTGCCTGCAATCACACTGATAATGCTGGTGAGAAGGAATGCTGCAATAAGAATCAGTAAGTGGAGAGAGGACAAAAGTGGGTTGTGAATTAGGCGATCCTTTTAGGAATTCTACCGTATCGATGTCAAAATAGCATGTTCTGGCTGTGACAGTCAGAACATGCTAGACGTAGGGGCTGAGCATTTGCGCCACAATTCTAAAACCCATCACAGAAATCTCGATCCGCAAATGCTCAGCCCACTATGCTTTTACAGACAATTTATCCCTGCGTTGCGAGGTTTTGGGCAGAGCATTCCCAAAGCATTCCCACAGAAATTTATAAATTTTATAAATTTCTGTGGGAATGCTTTGCCCCTACCAAACGTTAAATTAGTTTTAATTAACTCTGCTTCTTGTTGGTTCTGCGTTCTAAAATTTCCTTCAGAATCAGCGTAACTACAGCTAATAGAGCTAAAAGTACAGCAGCAGAATAGGCTACTTCTGTTTCATATTGTTTATAGGATTCTTCGACAAAGAGAGGTAAACTCTGCGTTTTGTTGGCGATATTTCCCGAAACTACGGATACAGCGCCAAATTCACCCATCGCTCTAGCATTGGTTAATACTAGACCATAGAGTAATCCCCAACGGATATTGGGAACAACTACTTTCCAGAAGATTTGCCAATCGTTAGCGCCGAGAGTACGCGCCGCCTCTTCTTGGTCAGTTCCCATTTCATCGAGAACGGGAATGACTTCACGGGCAATGAAAGGCATACTCACAAATATGGTAGCGAGGAGCATCCCAGGGAAAGCAAATACAACCTTAATGTCATTGGATTCGAGCCATGATCCGAACCAGCCTAAGCGACCATAGAGCAGAACGATCATTAAACCCGCAACTACAGGTGAGATCGAGAATGGCAAATCGATGATACTAAGTAAAAAGGCTTTGCCAGGGAATTTATTTCGAGCGATCGCCCAAGCAGCACTCAGTCCAAAGATCGTGTTTAGGGGTAAAGCAATTACGGCTAAACCTATTGTTAATTTAAGCGCATTCTGGAAATCAGGGCGTTGCACTGCTGCAAATATGGGGCCAAAGCCTTTGCTAAATGCTGTAACAAACACATTTGCCGCAGGAATTAAGAGAACTAGTCCCAAATAAATAAAAGAGATCGCAATTAGAATCGCAGGCGCAAAATTCTTTTTTTCTTTGAATTGGGTTGATTCAGGTGAGTTTTGGGGGCGATCGACCACAGAAGAATTGAGATTAGCCATAACGCTTGCTCCATGCTTGTAATAAATTAATTGCGAGTAAGCTCACAAAAGAAATGGCTAACATCACCGTTCCAATTACAGTTGCTCCCACATAGTCATACTGCTCTAAGCGTTGAAAAATCAAAATTGGGGTAATCAGATCTTTAAAAGGAGTGTTAGAGGCAATAATTACGGTTGATCCATACTCGCCGACTGCACGAGAAAAGCCGAGGGCAACGCCTGTTAGGATCGCAGGAGTGAGCGGAGGTAGAATTACCTGTATAAAGGTTTGGAACTTAGAAGCTCCTAGAGACCAAGCGGCTTCTTCAATTTCCTTCTCTAATTCGGTGAGTACAGGCTGAACCGTCCGTACGATGAAGGGTAAGGAAATAAACATCATCGCAATCCAAACCCCAAGACGGGTAAAGGCAATTTTGAAGCCTGAGGGCGCAAATAATGATCCAATCCAACCTTTTTCACTATAGACAGTGGCTAGAGTCAAACCTGCAACCGCAGTGGGCAAGGCAAAGGGTAAATCGACGACAGCTTCTAAAAATCTTTTGCCAAAGAAATCGTAGCGCACGAGAACCCAAGCAATCAAAGTGCCAAATACCCCATTAACGGCGGCGGCGGCAAAGGCGGTTACGAAGGTAATCTCATAGCTGGATAGGGCGAGGGGGCTGGTCGCGGTTTTCCAGAAGCTCTCGAAAGGCTCACTGGCAGCTTTTGTCAGCATCGCGGAGATCGGCAAAATCAGCAAGAAAGCCAGATAAGTAAAAGTAATTACCCATGTCCAAGGTATTTTGCCAAGGAACTTGAGGACAGGATTAGATTGACGCTTTCTGTCAGGCAGAGGTGTTGTCGTGACCATGTTGTCTTTAATTTTCAAAAAGCTTGGAGTATATCAAACAAGGGGCTTCAGCCCCTTGGAAATGTTTAAACTAGCTAGAATTTTGGTAATTTCTAGCGCTTGATTTGACCTTGGATTTGGTCAAAGATTGCACCATCGGCAAAGAATTTCTTGTTAATCTCGCTCCAACCACCAAGATCTTTTACTGTTGCAAGTTCTTTGACTTTAGGATAAAGATCAACAAATTGCTTCTCTTTGGCTACAGCTTCATCAACTGGACGGAATCCTAGTTTGGCAAATTCAGTTTGTGCTTCAGGCGTGTATAGGAATTTCACAAAGGCTTCGGCAACTTCCTTGGTGCCATGCTTTGCTACGTTTTTATCAACAATAGCGATCGGATTATCGATCGAGATATTCACATCAGGCACGGTATAGGAAACCTTCTGCCCTTTTTGTGAAGCCAAAACAATTTCATTCTCATAGTTAATCAGTGCATCGCCTTGACCTTGCTTAAAGAAAGCATCAGTAGCTTCCCGAGCGTCTTTAGTCAAGATTGGTACGTTTTTAAATACTTTGACAAGTGATTCTTGTGCCTTAGCATCGCTACCACCTTTCTTAGCAGCAGCATTCCACAAGGCAAGGAAGTTCCAACGGGCTACACCTGATGTTTTTGGATCGGCTGTAATTAAACTAACGCCATCTTTTTCCAGATCTGACCATTCCTTAATTCCCTTGGGATTGCCTTCACGGGTTACTAGGGCAGCAACTGACTTAGAAACAATTGACTCATTAGGATATTCCTGCTCCCAGCCTTTATCGATCAATCCTGCTTTTTCAATTTTGCTAGTATCGCCAGCCAGCGCGAGGTGAACGACATCAGCTTCTAGCCCGTCAATAACAGCACGGGTTTGCGAACCTGAGCCGCCATAGCTTTGTTTAAAAGTAACTTTTTGGTTTTGTTCTTTTTGCCATTTTTCGATAAATTTCGGAATGATTGCTTCGTGAGCTTGTTTGGTGACAGCAAAGGAAACAAGGGTTAATTCAACATCCTTTTTCGGTTCGCCTGCTGGTTTGGTTTGAGCAGTTGGGCTACCACCTGTTGTTGGGCTAGTTGCCGCTGTGGGTTTAGTGTCGGTAGTAGCGGTGCAAGCTGCCATCGTGACGCTGATCAATGCACCTGCCAAGAAAAAGGAGACAAATCTACGTCCCCATTTATGACTAAATATATTGCTAAATAGATTTGCGATCGCCTTAATCGCTGATTTTGTAGCATTTAAAGGATGTTGCCTTGAACTCATGAGCTTTTATCTCCAAGAAATTAATCTACTATATCCTGATGGGAATACCGTATTTACATACGATACAATACTTTTCCTTGAGATACAAATAAAATCTACTGTTTACCGATTGGGTATAGTGGGTTTGATCGCGACAAGAAACATTAAACCCCAAATGATCAAGGCGTTAATTTATACCAGCTATATCTTTTCAGGTTTTGGTTAAGTCCGTTTAGAGCCATTTTTAGGCTCTTCTTCAGGGGGTAATGTTGGTGGTAATACGTTAACTAACACCTTATCAACGCGATTTCCATCCATGTCCATAACTTCAAAGCGGATTCTTTCCCATGTAAAGTGTTCGCCAACGGTCGGAATATGCCTGAGATAAGTCATCATCAGACCACCCAGAGTGTGATAGTTGCGCTCTTCTTCGTAAGGCAGATCTTCGATTTCTAGGATTTCTCTAAGCCGATCGCTAGAAATCATGCCATCAATTAGCCACGATCCATCTTCTCTTTGCATGGCATCGGGATCTCCTTGGCGATCGCTTGAGGGTAAATCACCTACGATCGCCTCAAGTAGATCGGTAAGCGTCACCATTCCCTCAACTCCGCCATATTCATCGGTAACCATCGCCACGCGATCGCCAGACTGTTTAAACTGCTCTAATACGCTCAAGGCGCTTGCTGTTTCGGCAACATATAGAGGCGGGCTGCTAACTTTTAGTAAATCAATTGGGGTGCCATTAATGCTGGCATTGAGAAATTCTCTGATATCGACAACTCCAAGACAATCATCGAGGTTTTCTCTAGCGACTGGAAAGCGCGAATGTCCGCTTTCTAAAACCTCTCGTTGTGTTTCTTCAAAGGGGGCATCGACATCGATCCAGTCAATCTCGGTTCGGGGAGTCATTAGGGATTTGATCGGGCGATCGCCTAGACGAAATACTCGCTCGACCATATCTTGCTCTGCTTCTTCAAACATGCCCGACTCAGCACCCTGAGCAATCATCACCTTAATTTCTTCTTCTGTAACTTGCGATTCTTCAGTTGGTTGAATCCCTAAAATGCTCAGCAATGCTTCAGTCGAGATACTTAGTAAATAAACAATCGGTTTGCCGACGCTTGACAAAAAACGCATTGGTGGGGCGACGGCACAGGCGATGCTCTCAGCATTACTCATCGCCAGTCGTTTGGGCACAAGTTCACCAACTACTAAAGATAAAAAAGTAATGATGCCAACGACGATCGTAAAGCTGATGGTTTTACTATAGGGCTGTATCAGAGGGATAGTATCTAATGACTGTTGCAAGGTTTGGGCTACAGTTGAACCACCTAAAGCGCCGCTTAAAATCCCGATTAAGGTAATACCAATCTGGACGGTGGATAAAAAATTATTGGGCGAGCTGATCAGTCGTAAAGCAGCTCTGGCTTTAGCATTTCCGTCCTTTGCCCATTGCTCTAGACGCACTTTACGTGCAGAGACAATTGCTAGCTCAGACATAGAAAAAACACCATTGGCAATAATGAGCAAAATGATGAGTAAAGCTTCAAAGGCAAAGGAAGACATTTTTTTTGGATCAAAACGACTTTATGGGAATCGTTTGAGAAATTTGTTAATGATAGATATATATTGTCATACCAAATTTTGTGTCAAGTTTCTTAAGACTAAAATAAAGGCGTGATACAAAGCACCCCACCTTTATTTTTCTAACGGCTATAAAGTTGAGTTACTTCTAATAGGCGATCGCTAAGATCTTGATTGAGCAAATCGGGATCGCTATAGCGCCAGCCCCAGTTACCTGTTGCTGTCCCAGGGAGATTCATCCTTGCGCTGTTATCTAAACCAAGAACATCTTGCAAGGGAACGATCGCAATTGTGGATACCGATGCCATTGCCATCCGAATTAGTACCCAATTGATCGGCTCACCTGCGGCAAAACCAACTATATACCGATAAAACAATTGCTTTTCTTGCTTGCTTGACCTTTGCCACCAACCAACAGCAGTGTCATTGTCATGGGTTCCTGTATAAACAACGCTGTTGTGTCTGTAATGGTGCGGTAAGTGGAAATTAGCTGAATCGCCACCAAAGGCAAATAATAAAACTTGCATTCCCGGAAATCCAAAATCATCACGAAGTTTTATAACTTCAGGTGTAATTACTCCGAGATCTTCGGCAAGAATTGGTAGCTCACCCATCACTTCTTTGAGCTTAGTAAACAACTCGTCACCTAGCGCCAATTTCCATTCACCATTGATCGCTGTCTCTTCGCCTGCGGGAACTTGCCAAAATGACTCAAAGCCGCGAAAGTGATCGATGCGAATAATATCAACGTAACGATTTAAAAATCGGAAGCGATCGATCCACCAAGCAAAATCAGTTTCTTTGAGATAGTCCCAGTTATAGACTGGATTTCCCCATAGCTGACCCGTGGCGCTAAAGTAATCGGGCGGCACTCCCGCCATTTCGGTGACTTCGTAAGTCTCAGGATCGAGCGCAAAGTTTTCGGGGTTTGCCCAGACATCAGCGCTATTGTGAGATACATAGATAGGAATATCGCCAATAATCTGAATATTACGCATATTGGCATAATTCTTGAGTTTTAGCCATTGATCGAAAAAGATAAATTGCACAAACCTCTGAAATCCAATTCGATCCTGCAACTCTTCGCGCTTTTGTTGCATGGCTTCAGGCTCGCGCTTGGCGATCGCAGGTTCCCAATTATTCCAGAGTATTTTAGGATCTTCTTCATGGAGAGCCATGAATAGGACATAGTCTTCCAGCCAGTCCGCTTCTTCATAACAAAACTTTTTGAACTGCTCTTGAAGTAGATATAGATCGTGATGATGTTGTGGATCTTGATCGGTAAAGCCTTGCTTGAAGCGCGTATAAGCTAGTTCTAATAACTTGCGTTTGTATGGCATTACCACAGCAAAATCAACGCGATCGCGATCGAAATCTGGAATGTCTGCCCAATCCTCTTCTTGGAGTAAGTATTGCTTTGCAAGGAGTTCGGGGCTGATCAGATAAGGGTTACCCGCGATCGCGCTAAAGCTCATATAGGGGGAATTTCCATATCCTGTTGGGCCAAGGGGCAGGACTTGCCATAGCTTTTGACCACTGCGCGATAAAAACTCAATAAACTGATAGGCAGTTTCACCTAAATCCCCAATCCCAAATTTACTTGGCAAGGAGGTTGGATGCAACAAAATTCCACTAGCACGTTGAAAAGCCATAGCCAAAACTATTTTTTTAGATCTGGCTTCACTTTACCGCGTAAGCTATGCCAAAATCCAAAGATTAAAAGCAGCGCGAAGCGCTGCTTTTAATCTTTGGAATGAACGAAAGTGGGGTAAGTCTGTTGTTCTAAATTCAAATGATTCCATCTGCTGCCATTTCGGCACGGGTATAGTTAATTGAAAAATCTAAGAAATAAGCATAAAGCTCAATTTCAGCAACCGCAGGGAAAAGACGCAAGGTACTGATCCCAAGGTTTTTAGGATTATCAGCCAACCAACCAAAGGCATTTTTAGTATATGTATGTACGATTAAAACTTCTCCCTCTGGAGTTTGTTTGAGCGATAACTCTGCGTCCCCTGGTTGGAGATACATTTCACTATAAATTTGTCCTAGCATTCGCCACTGTTGTCTCCAGTAAGTCATTCCTTGTCTTTCATGCTCGATCGCATATTCGGCTAAGGAGACAAAGTTATACCAAGTAATATCATCCCGTTGAAAAATCAGGCGTAATTCTTTGATGGCAAGTTCGCATTCTTCTTCAAACTTAAGTAAGGGGATAGGATCGGTTAGACGACGAGGAGTTTTACTTAAAGCCATCAATGATTGAATTACCGTTGATTCGATCTGACTAGATAGCTGCTCTTTTGCCTTTTGAGTTTGCCAAACTACTCCTTGTTCTGACGTAGCGTATAAGGCAGGTAATCGATTTAGTACATGGGCGGAAACATCATCAATACTGACTTTGCGGGGCAAAACAGTTGCCATATGAGTCAATTGATTGGTTACTTCTTGGTTGACTAAATTTTCTAAGACATTAATAAGAAAATAAGAAGCTGAAAGAATATATGATGTGAGTTCAGCATTGGGTAACTCGGCGGTTTTCCAGTCTAGTTCGTGTTGTTGATTATCTTTGCGCTGTAAATAACCTTTAATTTCTCGCAGTCGATTGCGATCGATAATGCTTAAACCTGCGTACTCTGGTGAATGATTGACTAGTGTAAGCGTTTCTTGAAAAGCTTGTGGCACATCCCGCCATAACAAAGATGGTTTGCTCAAAAGTTGCTGAAGTTTAGCTAGAACATGGGCGGGAGTCTCGACTTTGCTCGCAGCAATTTTCGTAGATTTTCGCAAAGGATCTTGTTTTACGCCTAAGAGTGCTTGTTTAACAGCACTAACAATCTGACTATGTAGCTCATTGTGAGCGCGTTTGCGTTGTTGCAACCAACCTCGGCTAGTACTTGCATAGAGTGCTGGTAATCGATTAAGTGCAAAGGCGGCAACTTCACTAAGGTTAATTGCTTCACGAGCTGATTGACTCAGATGTTTGAGTTGCTCCTGTGCTTCTACGACAACGATTTCCTCAAGGGCATTTTTGAGGCTAGTCATATGTTTTTGCTGCTTGAAATTTTTATGTGTAGTAGCCTTTTTAAATATGGTAATTCTTAAAGACGACGCAGATTAGAGATTATGTAGGGAGGAGCATAGCTCTGTCTATCATAATTTTGCACTAGAAGCGTTTTTAGAGAATTTAAGGGATGTTTACGTTAGCTTTCCCTAATTCTAAGCAATTTATAGCGCTTGCCAATTGTATCTTAAAAATCAAAAGAGAGTCATGGCGCGAAGCGCCATGACTCTCTTTTGATTTTTAAATTTAATACGAAGGGTTATCAAAGATGGTCATTTGTGCTTCTTTTGTGAAATCTTTGCCAGATTTTAAAGAGGATTTCTGAAGCCGATCGCTTGATTTATTATTTGCCTTAATGGAACCACCCGATCGCAGTCCAGTAGCAATATGACTGTTTTTGGCAATTTCGCCTAAAACTTGTTTGGCACGCTCAATCACACTAGCGGGTAACCCAGCTAAGCGCCCAACCTCGATTCCATAGGAACGATCTGCCCCGCCTTCTTGTACTTGATGCAAGAAAATAATTTCATCTTCTAATTCTTTGACCGTGACTTGGAAATTGGCGACATTGGGAAGTAGGCTCGCGAGTTCATTTAGTTCGTGATAATGCGTTGCAAAAATTCCTCGCGCTTTAATTTTATTGGCAATGTACTCAGCAACTGACCAAGCGATCGCCATACCATCAAAAGTGGAAGTACCGCGTCCAATTTCATCAAGCAATACTAATGAACGATCCTTGGCATGGTTGAGAATATTGGCGGTTTCATTCATTTCCACCATGAAAGTTGATTGACCTGTCGCCAGATCGTCAACGGCACCAACACGAGTAAAAATGCGGTCGCATATTCCCAAAGTTGCCGATTCCGCAGGGACAAAGCTACCAACTTGCGCCATTAATTGGATTAGTCCGACTTGGCGCAGATAAATACTTTTGCCGCTCATGTTGGGACCGGTCAATACAATTAAATCTGGACAGGATTCAATACTTTCCTTGCCGTTCGACTGAGCGGAGTCGAAGCCTAAATAAGTAGAATTGGGAACAAAGAAACCTGCGGGAAGAGACTGTTCGACCACAGGATGACGACCGTTATGAATGGCGATCGCGCGATCGCTAGTAATGTGCGGACGACAATAGTTATAGGTGACAGCAACTTCGGCAAGGCTACATAACGCATCGGCGGCAGCGAGCGCAGTGGCGAGCGTCCGCATTGGTTCGATATGTTGGGCAGCCAGTAGCCTCAGTTCTACAAACAGGTTATATTCTAATTGCTTCAGCTCATTATCAGCATTGAGAATTCTCGTTTCGCGTTCCTTAAGTTCGGGTGTGATGTAGCGCTCTTCATTGGTAAGCGTTTGCTTGCGAATATAATCGGCAGGCGCTTGTTCGCTCTTACCACGAGAAATACTAATGTAGTAGCCAAAAGCCTTATTAAAGCCAACTTTGAGCGTACTTATGCCCGTGCGTTCTTTTTCCTGCTTCTCAAAAGATGCTAACCATTCCACATCATCTCGACTCTGTTGTCGCAAGCTATCTAACCGATCGTTTACCCCAGAACGAATTAGATTTCCTTCGGTAATATATATTGGTGGCTCTTCCACTAAGCTCCGTTGCAACTGAATGCCAAGCTGGATTAATTCCGATGGCACAGATTGCAGAGCCTTTAGATATCGAGAATTTGTCTTTGCGACTACATCCGCAACATCGCGCATTCTCTCTAGTGAGATAGCAACTGCCATTAAGTCTCTACCATTTGCCGTGCCCGCACCAATCCGACTACACAGACGTTCGATATCATAAATTTGACTAAGACAACTTCTTAAGTTTTTACGGAGAGCGTGTTGCTTGAGTAGTTCTGTAATTGTGTCAAGGCGTTCGTTAATGGCGGCGATATCTTTGAGTGGTTGCAATAACCAACGGCGCAAAGCTCGACTGCCCATGCCTGTAGTGGTTTTATCCAAAGCCCATAGTAGCGAACTATAAAAAGTTCCATCACGCACAGTTTGGGTGATTTCTAAATTGCGGCGCGTTTGGTTGTCGAGTACTAAATAATCAGCGATCGCATAGGTACAAATCCCTTGCAATGGCATCTTTACGCTTTTTTGAGTGGATTCTAGATATTCTAAGATGCCACCCGCCGCTCTAATTGCTAGGGGTAGAGACGCGCACCCAAATCCTTCTAGCGATCGTACTCTAAACGTATCGAGAATACGTTGCTTGGCTTCAGCTAAGGCAAAGGGGGCTTGTGTTCGCGGTGTGTAGCAAAAACTTTCTGGCAAAGAAGTATATGGTGCGGGAAGCGAAGATTGCTTCTTTTGGGAAATGCCTTCCCAAAAATTGTCGGATTTTTCCGATTTGGAAACGCGAAATAATTGCGGATTAGGAATGTCGATGGGAATGAGAACTTCCGCAGGTTGTAATCGCAATAGTTCTTGAATGAGACGATCGGTGCTATCTAGCTGGGTAACTGAAAACTCCCCCGTTGAAATATCGGTATAGGCTAAGCCCCAGTTATCGCCGCCATTAGCGATCGCCGCCAAAAAATTATTTTTCTTCGCCGCGAGCATTCCCTCTTCAATTACCGTTCCTGGGGTAATGACTCTAGTGACTTCACGACGAACTAGTCCCTGTGCTTCTGAAGCGGCTTCCATTTGATCGCAAACTGCGATCGAGTAGCCTTTTTCAACTAACTGATTGGCGTAGCGATCGAGAGCATGATGAGGAATCCCCGCCATCGCAATTCGTCCAAGCGCTTTCCCGCCATCTCGTCCAGTTAATACCAATTCTAATTCCCGCGAAATCAGTTCTGCATCTTCAAAAAATGCCTCAAAAAAATCTCCTAGACGATATAGCATCACCGTATGAGGATATTGCTCTTTCATCTCAATATAGTGCTGCATCATTGGTGTGAGGGCAGCGCGATTAACTTGAGCAGACGACAGAACTAATTCAGCCATTCAAATTTTAGATATAAAACAATGTGACTAAACCATTGTATCGCAAGCGACCCCAAAGGAAAGGAGGCGCGAAGCGCCTCCTTTCCTTTGGGGTATGACCGATATTACGTAGAAGGAATTTCTGCGATATCAGAGATCTTGGGCTGGCACGGGGGCTCAGCCCCCTACGAAATCTAAATTGTTGAGGTAGAGGTAATCCCCCTGTGGTTGCCCTTCCGCACTAGGAGCAAGAGATTTATCATCTGTGTTCCACGTAACATCAGTTATGAAGAGTTTATTCAACTTCTGCAAGTAAATTTGCTAAACGGGGATATTTAGAAACTAAGCCGAAGGTTTCAGGAGAGACAACATCATAGGTAAAATGGCGCTGGGCAATGCAGTAACGATCCCATGCCGCGACTTCGATGCGGAATAATTTGATCACCGCATCGACTAGGAATGGAGTTAGTTCAAATTGCCAGCCAACTTTTAAATTTAAATGTTCGCAGAATTGGGCAACTAAGTCTTGAGCGGTTAGACGCTGCATCCCTAAAACTAGACGGGCAGGAGATTGAGGTGCTGTTTCCGTAGTGAGCAAATGGACAATGATTTGAGAAATGTCGATCGCATGGACAAAATGGAAACTGCCATCGGTTTTGAGGAATCTCGCATAGGGCACATATTTGAGAATGTCTTTAAGCCCTTTGGATAGGTGTGAGTAGGGCTTATTATATGCGCCACCAAAAACAAGGGTGGGGAAAACAGTAATTAGGCGATCGCGAATAATCGAATTTTCTAAGGTTTCCAAACAAGCATGTTTTGAAGCAATGTAAGCCGTGCCAATTTCTCCTGCTTCGGGAATAATTTGATTATGGGAATCGAGAATACTTGCTGTGGAGAAATAGATGGCACGTTCGCAGACATCTGGATCGAGCATGGAAAATAGTTCAATGGTTTTATCGCGGTTAACCATAAAGGCTTCTTCCCCTCCCCAGCCTGCG
Source organism: Pseudanabaena frigida (assembly GCA_003242085.1). Classification (GTDB taxonomy): domain Bacteria; phylum Cyanobacteriota; class Cyanobacteriia; order Pseudanabaenales; family Pseudanabaenaceae; genus Pseudanabaena; species Pseudanabaena frigida. The sequence continues at coordinate 136,713 of QBML01000014.1, forward strand.
GCAGTACTGACCACAAATTCCATCGTGCGGAGTAGCTCTTTGTGGTTGCCGATATTCTGCATTGAGTCTTCGATCACATGCACATTAGCGCGATCGCTGAGGTCGATTTGTAATTTATGGCGATCGCGCACCAGCAAATATAGCTCGTAATCAGTTTTTGCTAAAAGCTCCTCAATTAAATAATGTCCAACACAACCACTCGCACCTGTAATAAAGACTTTTTTGGGCATTCTCTTAATAGCTCTTGAATATAACGCTTGACAATTTTTCTAAGATTGATATAGGCAGAGATAAGCACCGTCTATATCAATCTTGATTAATAACGTGAAAGAACAATATATCCTTCAGGACAGGTAGGCTTGTCCGATAATTTGAATTTTGAGGGAAGATCGCGAGTTGGCTTGAGGCTTTCACAGAGCATGGCAACAGAAGTCATTTCTTGAGTTCCCACAACAGGTCTGATATTGACAAAACCAGTGTAGGCTTTAAGATTGTCTTTTTTCGGTATGGCGATATTCTGTACTCCTTTTTTGCTATCTATAACCACAATTTGATATTTGTAGTTCTCTGTTTCAGAGCTAATCCCTATACCTAGATCATACAATTTACTAGTGAAGTATTCCTTTTCAAGAAAGAATGCTTGCTGAGCACGATTTATTGCACCAACATAGCTTTTTGCCTCGCTCTGTCTTGCCCGATTTGCTGGAGATTGAAACAGGGCAAAATTAAGATTTGCATCTACATTAGTATCACTAGAAATGCGTGTTAATGACAATATATTTGGCATGAGCAAACCACCAATAATATTAGGTTCATTAGAATTACTAGAATACATGAGCTGTATTACCGCAGGGATAAACAATTGTTGGAGGATTAATTGTCCTTTTGAGTTGAACGAAAAATTTGTTCTGGCTCCAAAGCTCCCCTGAAAAATATCTAGATAGACTTGTCCATTCACAGAATGGATTTGGTATTCTCCTTGAACCACCGATTGTCTAGTGGAGTTGATCAGGTATAACTTACCGTCAGGCATAAATAGAAGAGTGAGTGGCTCTAATTCACTACCTACCATTGTTAGCTGCCATTTACCAATTAATTGTTTTGCTACGGCAGGTAACTCGCTTGGCTCGGCGGCGATCGCTTGATTATCGAGGAGCGCTAAACAATTACGGGGCATTACAAATGATGAAGTATTTACACCGATGGCGATCGCAAGAGCAAGGGTAAATTTCCTAAAAGAATATTGCATAAGCTAGTAAGAATATATAAATCGATAATTTGAATTATTGGTAAAATAGCTTTTGTTAAGTTACCTTATTGATACGTAATTGGTTTATCACTAACTTGTTAATCCAGTCTGTTACGTTTTTGTGAGCTACTGAAATATTGTTACTCAAAATTGCATTTATGTTTAGCTACAAACCAAAGAACCATTGACTGCGGATAATTAGGGAAAATTAAATCACTTCATTCACAGGGAATCGGTCTATCATTTGGGCAGCTTGCTTAGCAGCTTGGTAGACTTGTGATGGTAAATTCGGCACGTGAGGAATTTGATAGAGTAAATCAATCGTGCGGCGCATCAGACGGACAATATCACCTTCATCAAGATTGGTATTTTGACATAGCTCAAACCATTCCATACCCAGCGCCCATTGTTCGACTAACCCCGTTAGTTCATAATCTAACCATGCAGGAATATCCACTAAATGACGACGCTGGACTGGCATCAGTTGACGGCGAATTTCGCGCAACCCATCAAGAGCATCTTCGACTGTTGGCGATAGACCAAACTTGATCCAGTTATCAGGACGGCTATTTTCACTGACGATCGCTGCGCAGACGGTAGCAAGGTGATGGGGCGCAAGATTATCCATTTCGCCTGAAATCAAGCATAGAGCCAGCCAAAGTTCATTTTCACCGCGAAGCGCTGCCACGACTTTACCGTTATCGGTGGGCTGCGTTTCTTGGAGACAGTCATAGGCTTGCAAAATATTGACTAAGCTCATAAATTCTTGCCAATGTCTTTGTCGTCTCTCGTTGACTACCTTCTGCTGAAATTCTATCTGACGTTGTAACTGTTCGAGACGATTTACCTTTTTAAACACCGCACCCCGATCGCTCATTTTCGAGACAGGATGCTGATTCATCTCTGACTCGATCGCCATCACTCGCGCTTGCTGTTTAATTACTTCAGGAGCTAGTTCTGGATCTGGTAATGGGGTAATTTTTTGAGCGATCGCCAAACTAGTTTCATCACCATCCAGCGACTGCCCAGGACGCAATGGTAATTTGCTGGGATATTCGATATCACCATCCAGCAATAAATCACTACCAACTTGGACAATATCTTTATAACCGACCGTATACCAACGATTATCACGACCAAGACAGACAAACCAAGGGAATTGACCAGAACCTTGCACTTTTGCAGCAAGAACTGTGTGAATAATCAAACCTCTATTGGTGCGAATCGTAAGTGGGGAACCTGATAGCAAATAGGGAGCATAGGATGCTAAATCATTTAAGCGCATCTCTTCTGATTGCTGGGCAAGCATTTTTAGGAGTCGCTTTTCTTCACGGAGGCGATCGCGTAGTTTGTCATAAACTTCCAATTGCTTCAGATCCACAGTTGCCAAGTCGGCCTCTAACTTGGCAATCTGTTCCATTACCGATTCGAGATTTTGGATTTGCGGTGCAAGATTAAGATCGGCTAGATATTGCCCAAAACTGCGCTCAACCAGATCTCTCGCTTGATCGAGGGAGTGAGTTTGCAGCAAGTTCATTACCATTCCGTAACTTGGTGCAAATTGGCTAACCAGTGGATCGGCGCTAGAAGTAGCGAGATGCGCGGCTTCTTTTGCCCCTTCAAAGGGAGTTTGTACGGTGACAACATAGCCAACCTCGTCCATGCCTCGTCGTCCCGCTCTTCCAGCCATTTGCAGAAATTCAGAAGCATTAAGTAACCGATGTCCGCGATCGGTGCGCTTAGAAATGCTGGAGATTACCGTTGTTCTCGCAGGCATATTAATTCCCGCCGCTAGGGTTTCCGTCGCAAATACGACTTTAATCAAACCCTGTTGAAATAACTCTTCTACAAAACCTTTCCATGCGGGCAAAATTCCTGCATGGTGAGCGGCAATGCCGCGATAGAGTGCATCAATATGAGCGGGTTTACCGATTTCAGGATTAGCAGCAATAAACGCATCAATTTGTGGCTTTAGTCTCAGTGATTCTTCGGCATTGACAAGGGAAACATTACCTAAGTCCGTCACCGACTTATCGCAACCGCGACGGCTGAAGATAAAATAAATTGCGGGGAGCATATCACGCTGGCGCAGATGCGAAATTACGGCTCCAATGGGAGGGACAATTTTATGTCTTTCTTCTTTTGATGGTGGTTTGTTGGTAAGCGGCTTCAGTCGGGGATTGATCTTCTCATTGGAGCTATCTAGTAATGGGAAAAAGCCTTTGTTATTACAGAAAGAATGTTCGAGGGGGACAGGACGAAAATCGGAATAGATTAACTCCGTATCGCCGTGTACTTTGTGAATCCAATCAGTTAGTTGTTGGCTATTTGCTACGGTTGCCGAGAGTGCGACTAGTTGCACTTCCGAAGGGCAGTAAACAATCGATTCTTCCCATACGGTTCCCCTTTGGCGATCGTTCATATAGTGACATTCATCTAGCACCACCACTTCCACATCCGTAAGCGAAGTACCAACTTCACCGATGGGCGTACCATAGAGCATATTCCGAAAAATTTCGGTAGTCATCACCAAAATTGGGGCGTCACGATTTACAGATGTATCGCCAGTGAGCAAACCAACATTATCATCGCCAAACTGATGACGAAAATCTCGTAATTTCTGGTTGGAGAGGGCTTTGAGGGGTGTGGTATAAAATACGCGGCGATTGCCTGCTAATGCAGCATGAATTGCATATTCGCCGATCAAGGTTTTGCCTGAACCAGTTGGCGCACAAACAACGACCGACTTACCTGCTTGCAATGCTGCGATCGCCTGTAACTGAAACGAGTCAAGTTGAAATGGATATAGTTCTTGTGGGTCTAATGCTTGCACGCAGGTCTGCCTGAGTAAATATACTTATAAGTTGATTAGCAACAATGATTAAAAGCTTGCTTAATCTCCTATATTAGCCTATTGCTGAGGGTTGCATGAGTAACCATAGAGCGATCGCCTTAGAATAGTGCGGTTCGCCCGATCGGTAGTTAGGATTATCGTTGTTAACAAACTAGCGGCTTTAATGATAGAAATATTTTGAAATGGATGTAAATCTAAAAGTCATCCTTGAGGATTTTCTCTAGGATTTCGGGAGTAAGTCCCTTTTGTTGTGCGTCTGAACAAATTTCTTGGACTACTTTTTGTAGTGGGGTTGGTTGGGAAACACATTGTAAAAAGATGCTGACAAGTGTTTGCAATGCTTGGCGATTTTCAGGGGTTGTATTTTGAAATGCCTCGGCGATGGGGGCTTCGACTTGAAGGGCGATCGGTTTGAGCATAGTATGTCTATCTCTCATTCAATGGTGGCAAGCTGTTGATGATTTTAACTGACACGACACTTACTCGCACGATCGCACTTAACGATGTCGAGGATGTAGAGCAAAAGCCCAAAGTACAGATATGACAAAATTGAAAGATCTCGGAGCAATAGTCTTAATCTTCTAAAGATTTTGAGATTTATTAATTTGTCTATCCATCAGGACATTGCTTCCACATCTTGTCAACTAAAGTTGGAAGATTATTCTCATCTATTTTTAAAATGGCTTCAAGTGCGCCTAAAGCTATAGTCGGTGGATAATCACATCGTTTAGCAATAAAAAGTGATAATAGACTTCTCAACTGATCATAATCGATTTTAGATTTAGGATCAGATGCACTGAGGAAGCGTTTACTAAGACGCTCTAACAACCATGATGACTTCTCTAGACGATGGATACACTCTGGTTTTACCCATAATGAAAATTCTTCCAAGCTAGGTTCTAGGTTGAGTAATACAGCATAATACAACTCATAAGATGTATCATCGCTATTCAAATAATTATCAGATTCAGCTAGCAATCGCTCTCTTAAAGAGTCTTGAATTTTTATATTTAGTTGTGAACATGCAGCGATTGTCATTGTTAATCGTAATGCACTAGCACGGTTACTGGCTAAAAGCTTCTCTAGAAGATGATTCCAGCTTTTTGGGAGTTCTTCCTCATGAATCAAGGAAAAATGCAGTTTTAAATGTTCAAATTTTCCCCAAAAATCAAGTAAAAGCTCGATATTAAGTTCGAGTGTATTTAGGCAAAGCCTTAAAATCACACTTATCCATATAGAAGGAAGTGATGGCAAGTTTTTTGCTTGGTTTAATAAATTTTCTATTTCTTCTATAGAAATAGATTGCATTCTTCGTCGATATAATAATCCATCTAGTCCTTTTGCTTTGCTTACACGATCAATGCCCTCTCTCTCAAGAATATTAAGAACTACACGAAGAACTTTATGAATAGGGATTGCAGGATGAGCATCGGAAAAGAAGGATATATCGTGAAATATGTCTAGAGGAAGCCTAGGGATTTTAAGAATATTTCCTAACGGTGTATTAGTAAGCTCCTCCAAATCCTTTGCAGTAATCAAGTTTTCCTCAACTAGTAGACTCCAATGATCTGGATGAAAGAAAAGGCATATTCCTAAACCTTGTGAATCATTAAAATCTATATTTTTGGCAATCCACTTTGGATCATTTGTAGAGATATCACTGAGTTTTTGTTTAAAGTCTTTCCATGTTTCAATTGATGAAAAAGATGATACTGGCGGACCCAACACATATTCAGATTTCCATGTATAGCTAAGGTTGCTTGCGAGTTGGTTTTCTAAAACTCTAGCTTCGTTATCTAAATCATTATTTGTTGGATCTTGTATTGCTTGTATTAGTGTGTTTAAATATCTCGCATTTAACCCTTCAATTTCATCTAATCCTTTACTCCATTTTTTTAAAGATTTAAGCTTGTCAAGCCTACGACATAAATATGGTAGAAGCCTTAACTTTAGGCTATCCCTTAAAATAGAAAACTCTACTTCTGGAAATACATTTTTCTCTAAAGCTGGGCTTAAGACAGGAAAGCTTACGTTACTCCAATACCATCTATTACCTATAGATAGTAATATTTCACATTGTTTTTCCTTGGTTTGATAATATATTAAATTATTAAATTGATTCTGTCTATCATAGGATTGCTTACTAATTTCTCTGTAGAAATAATTTTCAAATGCAATTTTCAATTTGGAAATATCACAAACTGTCAAGTCCACCTTCAAATCATTTTGAAAAGTCGAGAGTAAAGCAGTTGACTGTGTGTTTTCTTCCAATAACAGATTTTGAACCTTAGCACAAAGATTGTCGTAGTATTCTGATTGAGGAGACACTAATTCGGCTAAGAGCCAAAGTTCTACAGCTAACGTCGCTTTATCATCTAAAGATAAATCCCTAAACAGTTCCCAAAATGTTTGAAAAACGTCAATGGAAGGAATAAGATTCAAGATTCCTATAGCCGATTCTTGATTTAAATAAGTCCATCTAGTTTCTAGACTAAAAATCATTTTGAGAGTGCGTTCAAAATCGATTTTTCTTTGCAAAGTGAATTCAGGTAAGACATTAAGAATTGCTCGATGAGTCCTAGTTTTTCTAATAAAGGCTTCAACATGTTCTTCTTCCTCTTCTTGATCGGTAATACTTGTAACCCAACGCATTTGTTGATTGGTATTTGCTTGTGCAACATAGAATTGAAGTACATACGCCCAATAAGCTCCACGACGAACCAACATATTAAAAACATTTTCTGGATCTGCATCAGGATGATTTGACAAATAAACAGCCGCGAAATATTCTCGATATTGTTGTACAACAAAATCTACATCTGTTTGATCTTCACCTTTACCAACTAAAAGGCAGAGCCGATCTGTTGCTGCTTCAATAATTTCGTCTGCTATATCCCGAAATGTTTTATCACCAAGTTTAGAAGCAGAATAATCCTCTAAAACATTTAATACATAACCTCGAAAAGTATCACGATCAAGTGATTCTATCTTCTTTTTCTCCATCTTACAATGAAGTTCATAGCCAACTCTTTCATGAAGTCTAAGTAACTCAGTCTCACGCTCACGGACAATTGGAGATTTCTCTTTTTCTCTATCAAAGATAACTTCAACATACTTTTTATACAATGAATTTCGCTGATGCGGAATTTCAATCTTGCGTCTAACAATAGTAAGGATTACAGTTGCTTGTAGTAATGATCGAGCTAATCGTTGAACTGCTTCAGACATCATACCTCGATTAATTCGCTCTTGAGCCTCATTCCTCTCGTCTACATCACGAATCCGATTTTTCAACCAACATTCACAATATTCATTAAAATCTATTCTTTCAAGTTCATTGAGTTCCCATGTAATTGGTTTGAATTCTTCAAACTCACTAGAATATCCTTTTGGACGACTTGATAAAATTACTTGGATATCTCCATTATCTGAGGTGATGCGCCGTAAAAAGACTGTCAAATTCTCTATGATTTTTCGCCGTGTTTCTGAATTTGGAACCTCATCTAAACCATCAAGGATTAAGAGGATAGGATTTTTAGCGGCTAGTCCAAATACATCCTCCATTTCAAGCGCTGATGAAGCATTTGGATTAATTAATCCATCAACAATATAGCGAGCTAACTCGTGTCTATTATTATGCTGATCACTCATCCACTTTGCATAGCGGCGCAGTTCAATTCGGAATGGGAACCTCGGACGGCAATAAGAATCTAAATCTTTAGTAGTTATCCCTTCAGGTAGCTTAAGACGCTCAATGAGGCGGAGACACAAATCAGTTTTAACAATTCTAGCTGCTTGATAAAGACTCAAAAATTGGGTTAGAGTACTCTTTCCTAAACCAGGACCACCTAAAAGTAATGTGTGAGAATGATCTCCAAAAAACAATGCAAATGATGCACGTACTTTCGTCAAATCTTCTGGTAACAGAGCTAGACTAGAATTAGCCTTAAATTTGTTTTCTCTAGTAAGGCATTTAATAAAATCTTTCTCATTGTTGTCTCGAATTTTTAAAGTTAGATCGATGAAGACTTCAGCTAATGAAAGATTTGGATCATCTCCTGCTTCTTCAGCACGGGCAGATTCTTCTCGTTCTGTGATAAAGTTCAAATATGCTTTAAATTCACTTTGTTTAAGATCTAATTTATAAATCCCTTCACTGTACAAAGCCTTGAGAGTGTCGCCTACTAGAATAGTATCTATATAAGCAGTTCGAACATCCTCATTAGCGTCTAGCATTCTTGAAAGATCAGCAGCATCCCATACATAGATTTCTGGAATATCCTTCTTCCACTTGCCCACTATTATAGTTGCTTTGTCACGAGTGCCAACATTTCTTGCCCCAGTAAAGGGAACATTAGTAATCATCACATAAGCATGACAAGGTACTTTATGTTTATTAATAATCTTATCTAGTTCTTTATCTAGATCGTCAATAACTGCATCACGAGCAATTGACCAACCACGTTGATCCTTATCGTGATACTTGACCTGAAAAACCCATTCTTTTACAACATCTTCCTGTTGATTAATTGGACGAGAGTAGTCTGGATGTGTATTTGGTTGTGACCATGTAGCTTCACGTCCTCCATCTTTACCTGCACCAAATTGAACTAGATTGCCACCAATACGATATGTCTGTTCTAAAAGCGCTTGAGCCATAGATTCAAATTCAAATGGCTGCATTCGGTCAAATGAGTATTTAGACATATATGACAATCTGTAAGAAGAAACCTAAATTTTTCGCCGAAATTGTGCAGTAAAATCAGCTTTTTATAATTGTACACTCTATTTTTCTTAGTCTAATAGCTTTTGATAGTTTGCTTGATTAGTCACATACTTTCGCGATATATGCCGATCTCTTTACCAACTTAACAAACTTCCATGCACACTAAGATGATTGCTAAACACAACATATGGTGGATGACGTGGATATAGTGGATGAAGTGGATAACCTGCTTTTGTGATTCCTAAACAGTGAGGTTGGATATTGTGTTTAGATATCAACTTCAAAACAAAGCGATCGCCTCCGCCGACCATTCCCGCAAAGTCTACGACAACAAATTTCTTAAAAATCTTAGAATAAGCATAAATATCTAAAGCTCTACATCCTTGTAACGGTAACGACCAAGAGGGTAAGAATGGGTGGTGCGAAGCATCGCCCATTCTTACCCTCTTGATTAACATCAATTAATAAAGCAGTAAGAGGCACTGTTTTATGATTAGGACTTAAAGGAACACAAATTACGGGAGTTATTGGTGTCAGAGTCTTTATTCGATCAGGCTAGCGAAAGGTTAGCTGCTGCGATCGCCCACGTTAATATTTCTGAAGATGCGATCGAGCGTCTCAAATCTCCGAAAGCGAGTTTACAGGTTTCTATACCTGTTCGCATGGATAATGGAACCTTGAAAGTTTTTCAAGGCTATCGAGTACGTTACAACGATCTGCGGGGGCCAACAAAAGGAGGAATTCGCTTCCATCCCAATGTCAATATGGATGAAGTGAAGTCTTTAGCTTTTTGGATGACTTTTAAATGCGCGGCAGTGAATTTGCCATTTGGGGGCGCAAAGGGAGGCGTGGCTGTCGATCCAAAGCAGTTATCGAAATTTGAACTAGAGCGACTCAGTCGAGGTTATATCGATGCGATCGCCGATTTTATGGGAGTAGATGTTGATATTCCTGCACCCGACGTTCAGACTAACCAGACAATTATGGGATGGATGGTTGATGAATACAGCATTATTCAGCGTCGGCTTTGTCCTGCGGCGATAACGGGAAAGCCGATCGCAATGGGGGGTAGCCTTGGGCGCGAAACAGCAACAGGATTGGGGGCATTTTTTGCGATCGAGACATTGCTGCCATTGCTAAAGATGCAGCGCGAACAGACGACTGTAGCAGTACAAGGTTTTGGGAATGTGGGGGCAGCGATCGCTGACTTATTGAGCAAGGCAGGTTATAAAGTTGTTGCAGTCAGTGATTCTAAGGGTGGGATTTATGCTCCACAGGGACTAGATGTACCGAGCATCATCAGTTATAAAAATTCGACGCGCACTTTTCAGGCAGTTTACTGTCAAGATTCAGTATGTAATCTTGTTGAGCATAAAAAGATTACTAATGAGGAATTACTCAAGCTAGATGTGGATATTTTGATCCCTGCGGCGTTAGAAAATCAGATCACCGTAGATAATGCCCATGAGATTCGCGCTAAGTATATTTTTGAAATTGCTAACGGGCCAGTAACCCCTGCGGCGGACGCGATTTTAGAAAAGAAGGGAATTATGGTTTTTCCAGATATTTTGGTCAATGCAGGTGGGGTTACAGTCAGCTATTTTGAATGGGTGCAGAATCGGAGTGGTTTGTACTGGACGATCGCTGAGGTAAACGATCGCCTCAAGCAAAGTATGGTGACGGAAACGCTACGAATTTGGGAGATTGCCCAACAAAAGCAGATTTCGATGCGAACTGCTGCCTATGTTCATGCCCTGACAAGACTAAGCGAGGCGATCGATGCTAAAGGTACGAGTGTTTACTACGCTCAGTAGGCTAGTTGGCTTCGACTTCGCTCAGTCAAAGCCAAATGGTATAGCTATAGCCAAGTAAGTTAAGACATAAAACCCAGAATAGAGTTGCGGCGCTTCGCGCCGCAACTCTATTCTGGGTTTTGTTTTTGTCCTAGCATAACTGTGCTATGGATGAGCGGAGTCGAAGCCAACAAACGTTAATTTGGGATTGCTAGCTGTAATTTCTAAAACAGACTTAAAGGGCAATCAGTGATAGTTTAAAAACGTAATTCATCCCTAAGATGGTTGCGAAACCTACAGTAGGCATAATTACGGATTCCCTATCCAGAGCAGACATCCCTATGTATCGATTTCAGGTAAAGGCTCCCACCCAAAATGGGGAGATGATTGGCTTAGTCGGTTCGATTCCTCAATTTGGATTGTGGGATATCAAAAAGTACTTACCTCTGCGTACATCTGGCGCTAGCTACCCGATTTGGTGGGTAGATATTGAAATAGACCCTTTAACCTTGCCAAATTTCGAAGAATCTCTTTCTCAAAATGCAGAAAGTACTGAATATAAAATTGAATATAAATATGTTCGTGTTGCTGCTAGTGGTAAAGCCCAATGGGAATCTGAAACTGATGTAAATCGATGGGTTCCTGTAGAGACAAAATATATTTCCGCTGAAACTCCTAGACTAATCGTTAATGATGGCGCTTTCGGATACGTTCAGTCCTTTCCCTATGGATATTTAGATAATCCGATCGCTTCTACTATTACAACTCAAAAATTACCAAATCAACAGCAAGACGGACTCAAAGTATTAGTGATTGGGAGTTCCGTAGCTATGGGCTGTAGTGCTTGGCTGCTCAATGGTTGGGCTAGCCAGCTAGGGCAAGCACTACAAGAAAAGTATGGTCATCAACTCGTAAACCGATCGCAGTTGGGTGCAAATGTTAGCAGTACGATTGAACGCTTTGCGGCAGTAGTTGCCCCTGAGAAACCCAATATTGTGGTTATCTCCCTTTCTTTGGGAAATGAAGGCTTAGCCTATTGTCGTCCCCACGATCGCCGCGCGGTGCAGCGTCGCTTTGAGAGTGGGTTACTGCAATTGATTAAAATGACCCAAGATTTGGGAGCAGTGCTAATTATTGGTGGTCTATATCCTAACGGCGATTACAATCCCGAACATAATTGGCTGTTGCGCGATACACACCAACGCATGTTGAGTTGGGGAGTTCCCATTCTCGATTGGCTAGATGTATTGGACAATGGATATGGAGGTTGGAAGTCTGATATTTCTCTGGATGTAGCACACCCTAATACTATTGGGCATCAACTCATGTTTAAAGCAATTGATCTCGATATCTTCCAGATTGCTCGCCTTAACTCTAATCAATCATCTATGAGTAGCGCTAGCACAGAAGAAATTTCCATTTATGAGGATAAATACGGCTTTAAGGTGTTTGCTAATCCTGAAGCTCAAACTCTGCGAATTATCAACAATTCTGAATATTCCTACAATATCACTCCAACTTGGAATGTACTGCAAGCTGCTTTAAAGCGTAAAGTTGAATTAATCTCAGGAACCTATATTGCCAAAAATGACGAGCTGGGAACATTACCATTATTGAATGTTGGGGTTAATGGTGGAATTGAAAATGCAGTCGCGATTCCGATTGGTGTTGATTTGCAATATTGCTCGGCACTCAAATTCTTTTCTCCTCAAAATTCGGAAATCCTCTACTACGATGGGTATTTAGGGATTCTCAAGGAAGGCGATCGCACAATCCGTATCATCAATGAATCTGATAAAGAATATAATATTCATCCTATGTGGAAGGAAATTCGGGAGGCTTTGGCTGTCATGCCTACGGGTGTTTATGTCGATCCCGTAAATTCTGATGCACCGTTTCGGACGATGATGATTGGCGATCGCGGTCTAGAGAGTCGAGTCAAAGCCCCTGTCAAATCTACGATGGTTCTTAAGTACAAGTGCAAATTGTCAGAAATTAATCGGATTGCGATTTTGCCATTAGGCGATCGGTGTGCAGCACGAATGTTGCTCTATAAAATGGAATATGACGGGCCAGCATTTCCCTTTGATTTAACAAGATCTACCAATCTAGGTGATGTTTCCGATCTTGTTGCGAATGAATTCAAAGATATGTGGAATCCTGCATATCTTTACTACAATGCGGAAGAGAAAAGGATCTATCATTCTAAATGGTCGGGACTTTCATTTGCTCATGAAGTTGAGGATTCGGACGATCCAATTCATAATATGCAACCTGTTCATGAGAGAATGCAAACTCGTTATTCAGCGCGTGCGAAGAGATTTTTATATACGGTCGAACATGCCGATGAAATTCTTTTTGTCCGTACTGGCATAACTAATCGCGACTATGTTCTCGATCTCATGCAGAAGCTCAAATCTAAATGCAAAGACAAGCCATTTCGAGTTCTGTTAATCGCTAAGCAGACCTCTGAAGAATTTATTAATATTCCAAATCTCATTCATTATAATTTGAACCTTAGTCCAGACTGGATGTATGACAGTCTGGACTATTGGATGGAAAGTACTAGAACAATGCAAGAGATTCTGGACTCGCTAGGTATCTCCAGTCAAAATCTCTTCTGGTGTCCACCTAATCCCTAGACAATGGGCACTGCTTTATGCTGCCTATTGTTTGTTTTTAACGTTCCCAGCGAAACTTGCGATCGCTTTCTTGAATTAATAAATCGTTAATACTAGCAAAGCGGCGCATCATCAAACCATTTTCGGCAAATTCCCAATTTTCATTACCATAAGCGCGATACCATAAGCCTCCATCGTCATGCCATTCATACTCAAATCGCACGGCAATTCGATTATCCATAAAGCACCAAAGTTCTTTCTTCAATCGATAGTCTAGTTCTTTCGCCCACTTGCGTTTGAGAAATTCTCTAATATTGTCTCTACCACTAAAGAATTCAAAGCGGTTTCGCCATTCTGAATCTTCAGTATAGGCAAGTGCAACTCGTTCTGGATCGCGAGTATTCCAAGCATTTTCGGCTGCTTGTACTTTGGCTTTGGCGGTCTCTAGGGTGAAAGGTGGGAGTGGTGGTTTAGTTTCCATAGTTTTTTTGTTATCGGTAATGAATTTTTTTGGCTTCGGCTTCGCTCAGCCAACGATCTACGTTGGCTGAGCGAAGCCGAAGCCTATTCTGATCTCACAGTTGATGGCTAATAGGTGAACTCAAATGTCCAACTTTGACATAAATTAGACAGCCTGACTGACTAAAAGGCTTGTGCCGACTACCGCTAGGATTGCGTACCCAAGTGCCATTGGGATAAGTACCAAACTCATCTTCAAATATCCCATCAAGGACAAAAATCTCTTCTCCTCCCCAATGAATATGCTGCTGAAATTGAGTACCAGCATCCCACTTAACTAAGGCTACATTTTCGCTTCCATAACTATGGAGTGGCATTACCTGTAGTCCTTTGACTAATCCATTAGCCCAAGGAGTTTCAGTAGTAGCGATCGCCACTCGATTTTGGTCATCAGGATGCATTTGCCAGAGTTTGACTAAAATCGTACAGCCATCTTTACTAAATGGCGTATGTGTCGATCCCACAGGATTACGGATATAAGTTCCAGCAGGATAATCACCGCACTCATCCGAGAAAACACCTTCAAGCACGAAAAACTCTTCACCGCCGCCGTGGGTATGTGCAGAGAAATGGCTATTGGGCGCATAGCGAACGATGGAAGTTGCTCGTGCGACTTCCTCGCCATCTCGTTCTAACATCCGACGTTGGACACCTATCATCGGCGAATCAACCCAATCAAGGTCTGCACTGGCGACTACAACTCGCTGACTAAAATCTGCGTGGAGTTTCATTATTTTGAGTTTTTAGCCTCGGCAAGAAGTTTTTCTAATTCACTAATTCTAGCTTGCATTGTTTCTACTTCTGCTTGAGAATAGCGAACGGGAATATGTTGAGGACAGTTCCAATCCCAGCCTTCAATCTCAAAGACGATCGCCCGTTCTACGGTAGCTGCATAGTCAGCATCCTGTACTTGAGCAAGGATGACTGGATCGTTCTCCACGATCCTTGCACGTCCGATAATCTTGAGACGACGGCGGTTTCGATAATCCATCAAGAAAAGAAATGCCTTATCGTTCTCAGAAAGATTGCCTACAGAGATATACTGCACGTTGCCCCGAAAATCAGCAAAGCCTAAAGTTCGCTCATCAAGAATCTTTAGAAAACCTGCTTTGCCACCACGAAACTGAATATAAGGATAGCCATTGGAAGTAACAGTACCCAGATAAAATCCTTCCATACTAGAAATAAATTCTTCCAGATTGGAATCGATCGTGTTATTGTCTGCACCCTTAGCTACAAAGTGTTCGTAGTTTTCACGGGAACCCATTCTTTCTTGCATTGCTTTCACGGCAGGCGTAAAAGCGATCGTGCCAAATTGACGGGGCATAGGTTTAATTCCTAATATTAATTCCTAGTATATTTTTGTAATTCTTGAAAGTATTCCTGACAATCCATCGAGCTATCTGGGTGATTGCCAAAATTAGCCCGAATAAAATTTTTCATCCATTTCCACATAATTCTAACTACTCCATACTAGATTGTTTAGAAAGTGAGCCATCGATCGATAGCTCCAGATTATCCAGAACCGATCGCAGTGCTATTGCTGTTACAGGATCGATTAACTTATTCTCATGGTTTAACTTTGCCGAGACAGCAGGAATAGAGAGTACTGTCCCTTCAGCGATCGCTGCCATCATCACTCTCAGTGTTTGCACCAGCGAAGCATTTGCTTTGGCTCCGCCATCAGGTGTCGGGGAAGCGCTGATTACAGCCGTAGGCTTATACATAAACTCACCCGAAGATACGATCCAATCGAGCGAATTTTTGAGAACTCCTGGCACGCCATGAGCATATTCAGGTGTGCAAAAAATTACGCCATCAGAATTTTGAAGCTGCGATCGCCAATCGATGACTGAGATTAAAGCGTTCTCATTGTCAATATCAGGATTGAAGTGCGGCAGATTACCTATGCCATCATAGATTTTGATGTTCATCACATCAGGCGCTAAATCAACCAATGCCTGCAAAATCATCGTATTGGAAGACTTAGCTCGCAGGCTACCAGATACCGCCAAGATTTTCATGATACTGCCCTTACAAATAATTGAAACTAGCGATCGCACTCATGCTCTAGTTTTATAGCATAGGCACATAGCTAGGAAGCTTCTGAAATCGCTCCATCCAACTCAAAACATTAGGGTAAGCATCAAGTTCAATTTTGCCATCCTTGGCTAAGGAAATATAGGGATAGATAGCAACATCAGCGATGGTAGGGCGATCCAATTCTAACCATGAGCGCGTACTCAAATGTCGATCGAGTTGATTCAAAATAAAATGAGATTTTTCAGTGGCGCGTTCGATATTAATCTTAGTTCCTGCACCAAATAGATAGAAAAGTCGAGCATTCTCTGTGCCTTGACGTACTTCGCCCGCAGCCGTTGACAACCAACGAATCACTTGTGCCATCGGTAAAGCATCTGTCGGTAGCCATTGTTCACCGCCATACTTCCGCGCTAGATAGACCAAAATTGCTTGAGCATCAGCAAGTTGCGTTTCACCATCGATTAGTAAAGGTACTTGCCCAAAAGGATTCATTGCCAAATATTCGGGAGATTTATGTTCGCCCTTCATCAGATCGACTCTCACCCATTCGTACTCAAGGCTGAGCAATGAGAGCATCAAACGCGCTTTGTAGCTGTTACCAGAGATTTCATGACCGTGTAGTTTAATCATTGCTTTGCCTGTTTCTTGTAGTGAGGATGAAAGTTGTATTTGTTGTACCGTTCGTTCGGTATATTGGTACTGTACTGTTCGTTCGGTATAATGTCAATAGGTATATATAATTCTCACAAAATAAACCCGAAAGGGTGATTCGTATCTTGAATCATCCTTTCGGGTCTACACAAACAAATTTATGTCTAAACAAACTCATGTGCCAACTTTACTCAAGCTGTTTCGGCAGTTTGGATATGAGGGTGTTACCCTGTCCAAAATTTCTCAAGAGACAGGCTTAGGGAAGGCGAGCCTCTATCATCATTTTCCTAAAGGTAAAGCGGAAATGGCTGAGGTGGCTTTAACTCACGTCAATAATTGGCTAGAGACGAGCATTTTGGAAATCCTAGATCGTCCAGAACAACCGATCGCTAAATTCCAGTCCATGTGTGAGGAGGCGAGCCAATTTTTTAATGAGGGACAAAATTCTTGCCTCTGGGCGGTTTTGGTAATAGAACAGTCGAGCGATGAATTGTTTCACGCTCAAATTCAATGGGCTTTTTCGCAGTGGATTGAGGCGATCGCTAAAGTTTTGATCGCAGCAGGATTAGATGCAAAATTGGCAAAGGAGCGTGGTGAAGATGCCATGATTTCAATTCAGGGTGCTTTGATTTTGTCCCACAGCTTGAAAGATTTTGCTCCGTTTCAGCGAGTTCTTAAGCAATTACCACAAGAACTCTGTCGGGGTATTGTGCTGTAAGTGTAATCCAGACCCAAATAAGGAAAGGCGGCGTTTCGCGCCGCCTTTCCTTATTTGGGTTTTATGTTCTAACGTAAACTTACATTGCTATAGTTTGCTTTTCACAAAGACCTAAACAAGTTTTGCTATTGTGGAGATAGATGAGTTTGGGGTCAAAGGCATGTTAGTCGAACATCCTAACCATAAAGAATTAACCGCCGAAGATTTGCAAAGTTTAAAACAACTCCAGACGGTCAGCGATCGCTGATGGCAAAATCTCTAAATATGAGATGGAGTTAATTAATCGTACAGTTTATGGAAACGGTGAAGTAATCGTAGAGGAAGTTGCACTGGTTCGGCAACTCATTCAAGATAAACTGGATAGCGGCTTGCTAGCGTACGATTGGGACAACTAGAGCGCAAAGCGCTATATTTGATTTATAGAGAAATCAAACTGATGAATGGGCAAATGAGTAGGACTAAGCAAATCAATCGTTTACAAGCACAAATTGATGAAACGAGCCAAGCTAATAATCAAGCTCAACAGGAGCGTTGTGTTGTAGCAGCTTTTTATCATTTTACGGACTTGCCTGATTATGAAGCCCTGCGAAATCCACTCAAAGAATTTTGTGACGCTCATCAACTGAAAGGGACGATCCTATTAGCTAAAGAAGGAATTAATTCAACGATCGCGGGTAGTCGCGAAGCGATCGATGCGCTACTGGCTTATCTGCGGAACGATCCACGGCTTCAAAACTTAGAACATAAGGAATCCTTTTGTAAAGGAGTTCCATTTCAACGGATGAAAGTGCGACTTAAAAAAGAAATTGTCACTCTAGGTGTGCCTGATATCGATCCTAGATATAGGGTTGGTACTTATATCGATCCCAAAGATTGGGATGCTTTGATTGCCGATCCTGATGTCATCGTAATTGATACTCGTAATGACTACGAAGTAGAATTTGGGACATTTAAAGGTGCGGTTAATCCTAATTTAAAAACATTTGGCGAATTCCCTAATTACGTACAAGAGCAATTAAGCCCTGAGAAACATCGAAAAGTTGCCATGTTTTGTACGGGTGGAATTCGTTGTGAAAAAGCTAGTGCCTATATGCTTTCTCAAGGATTCGATCGGGTATATCACCTCAAGGGAGGTATTCTCAAATATATCGAAGAAATCCCTCAAGAAGAAAGTAGTTGGGAAGGCGAATGTTTTGTCTTTGACGATCGCGTAAGCATTGATAAAATCTGTTAGATTGAGCAAATCGTCATGCCTTCTAATGTAAAAGCCCAAAAATATGTGGTCATACGACATATTTCTGGGCTTTTACATTAGTAATTAAAAAAGGAACCGATTTTTGATGGCGCGGCTTTGCCGCGCCACCAAAAATTGGTTCCTTTTTTAACAACGAAGCCGTAATAAACATATTTTGTGAATATTAGCTTGCTAGTAAGTTAATGAGATGTCAAAATATCTAGGTACAGAAATATATCAAAATCCCTGTTAGTACTGGCTAAAATGATTATGCTCGGTAAAACCCTGACTGGGCGCTACAAAATTGTCAAGCAACTTGGCGGCGGCGGTTTTAGCCAAACATTTATTGCCGAAGATGGATATTTGCCCGATCGCCCTGCTTGCGTGATCAAGCAACTTAAGCCTGCGTCAACCCAATTAGAAGTCTTAAGGATTTCGCGAGAATTATTTGATAAAGAAGCTAAGGTGCTTTATCGGTTGGGTAAGCATGAGTGTATTCCGAGCTTGTTGGCTCACTTTGAAGAAGACGAAGAATTTTTTCTTGCTCAAGAGTTGATTGAGGGTGATGTTTTAACTCAAGAGATCAGACGTGGAGAATGCTTGGGAGAGCAATACACGATCGATTTTCTGACCGATATATTACCAACCCTTGACTTTGTGCATCGCCAACAGGTAATCCATCGGGATATTAAACCGAGTAACCTGATCCGTCGTGCCAGCGATCGCAAAATTGTTTTAATTGATTTTGGCGCAGTTAAAGAAGTTAGTACGCAACCGATTAGTCAATTAGGACATACTTCTAGTCTAGTGATTGGTTCCCCAGGGTATATGCCTAACGAGCAGTACAGTGGTAAGACCCTGTTTGCTAGTGATATCTATGCGCTCGGCATGATTGCGGTGCAAGCGTTGACAGGGCTATCACCAAATCAAATCCCTGAAGATATTGTTACTAGCGAATTTTGCTGGCGCGATTTTGCTAAAGCTACGCCAACATTGGCTGACATAATCGATAAGATGGTGCGCTTTGATTTTCGGCAACGCTATCAGTCAGCCAATGAAGTACTTGATGCACTTCAACCATTGCTAATGCGATCGCAAGCTCAGACTGTCTTTAGCGCTGTCCAACCATCACTGCTTGAAGATATTCCCTCAATTTCTAATCCGCCAAAGGGTAATGATACTCCAGAGAATACTTTTAAAAGTCCGATTGATTGCTTAATCGAAGAAGTCTCAGATGACTTTGAGATGAGTGAAGATCCGATCAGAGCTAAGAAATTAGTTTGTCTGGTATGTACTGGCATTTTGGAGAACGATCTCAAGCGATTAGATAACTTTAGTTTTGTAGAGTTGATTCAAGATTTATATCAGCAGTACCCAACTATCGAATCCCTAAAAGAGAATCTTGTTAGCTCAGTCAAAACTATCGCCGTTCAAAAACAACGTCAATATTTGATCGTTGCAAAAACGGTCTTTAATATAGTTTCTAAACTTTACAATCAAGCACCAGTCATCGAGCCTCCTCAGAGTTATTCTCAAGTCAATCTTAATTCTCCACCAGTTAGTCCACCTATTTCTTATTCCGTTAACCATCTTGTGATCAATGCTGGTTCAGCTCAACTTGTTGCGCCGATTGCTTCTAATCCAGACGATCTTTCAAAAGAACTACTTAATGAATCTGCAAGCAGTCAGATCTCATCAGAAGACCAATTTGATTTTACTGAAGATGAGCTATCGATTCTCGATCCATATCCAAATGACGATGCGGATATGTATGTGTGGGTTGCCCATGATATTGATACTGATGCTCAACAAATGCGGCTGAAAAAGCTTTTGTTTTATACCTATCAAGATGTTTGGGAGAGCGATCCGCGTGAGTTAAATAATGTGAATTGGGTTGAGCTACTAAAGGAACTAGTTTCTTTTATGCCCACTTATTCTCAATTGATGGCATTAATTCAAGCTGCCGTGCAGAGAGTATCTAAACCTGCCGAATACATAGTAATTGGGAATCTATTACTTGCAAAACTGGAATGTCTCTATCCCGATAGTTTTGAGGCGATCGCACCACCCGCTGGGCAAGTTGTCAATCAGCCTAGTTTTCGTGGAGGCGATCGGGTAGATCGTAAAATTCCTTTCGATCCTAAAATTGCGATCGATCTTTTCGACTTACGATTGGAACTGATGCGGTTTACTAACTCTATGCGAGCTAAGATTTTGCTGTTTTCCACTCTTTATTATCCTTTCGATCCCGATTACGATAAATGGCAGGATCTACGCACTCATGGACTTGATGGATTGCTAAGGCAACTATTTTATGCATTTCCTTCGTTCGATCGAGCTGAAAATGCTGTCTGGCAAACAGCGCGATCGCTAAGCGAGCCAGAAGCCTATGAGCAGTCAGCTAGCTATATTCTCCAAGTAGTTAAAACTCTTTACGATCGGCTTGAATCTCAGGCAATGAGTCATCCTGCGGAAGGTGATATGCGACCATCGGAAGACACTGATTTTACTCAACCTAATTTAAATGTTAGTGATGATGATTCTTGCCAATTTGTATAGTCCAGCCAAGTTTAATCGCCTTGTTCATAAATTTTTAAAGGGTTCTCAAGATGGAAGCAGCACTTACTCCTCAAGATATTTTGCGACGCTATGCTAAAGGCGATCGCGACTTTAGCGGTATCAATCTCAATGGCATCAAACTGAGTGGCGCTAATCTCAGTCGGACTGATTGGTTAGATGTTAATTTCTCTAAAGCTTATTTGAATAGTACGGTCTTGACTTTTGCTTGTCTGACTCGTGCTAATCTGCGCGGAGCCGTGATGATCGGCGCAAACCTATGCGGTGCAAACCTCAACCAAGCAAGTCTTAGTAATGTCAATCTATCCAATGCTGATTTGCATGGCGCAAGTTTGCAGGGGGCAACTCTGTTTGGGGCGAACCTCAGTCTTGCAAATTTAATGGATGCAAACTTAATTGATGTGGATATGCGAACGGCAAATCTGAGTGGCGCGAACCTCGTTGGAGCCTGCATGAAAGGCGCAAATCTCAGACAAGAAAGAGCTGTTGGCGATCAGCATGAAATAGATCCTGGCAAAAAGAAGAGGAGCACGGCTAGCCTAATGGGGGCAAATCTATCGGGGGCTGACCTACGCGGCGCGAATCTATCGGGGGCGGATCTGCATAAGGCAGATCTAAGGGGTGCGAATCTGCAAGAAGCAACCATGAATGGAGCGAATCTCAGCGAAGCGAAACTGAATAATGCCAATATGCAAGGTATATTTCTTTCGGAAGCCAATCTTAGTAGTGCGTCTCTTTCGGGGGCAGTGTTAAATAATGCGAAATTGGAACGCGCAATTTTGATTGATGCTGACTTTAATGGTGTTTCGCTAAGAAGTGCAATTATGGCGGATGTTAAGGCTAGTCGGGTGCGGATGCAGGGAACCGATCTGACTGATGCTAAGTTCTCGCGTGCCGATCTCAGTCGAGCCGATCTGAGAGGAGCAATTATGATTCGGACTAATCTGATTGAAGCTTATCTCGCAAGGACTAACCTCGCAAATGCTGATTTGACTGATGCTATTCTCAATCGTGCTGAGTTGAGTAGTGCTAATCTCGTCGGTGCAATTCTCAAAGGGGCAACGCTTCCTGATGGGAAGGTACATAAATAAGATTGCGATCGCCTAGACTATAATCTTATAAATTAAAGCTAAAAATTAATTATTAATAAAATGATTTTGGAATCTTGGCTAGCAGTTGGTACAGCGCAATTAGTGGAAGTAATGTTTGAGCAAACACTGAAGTTAGTACAAGGTGCAGCAGAAGATTATGTAAAGGATTTTTTTAAAGGTTGCCTCAAAGATCAGCTTGTAGCTGCAAAACCAGAGGTTACTAAAAAAGCAGTGGCTGAGGCTTTAAAAGCTTTTTTTGAACTTGTGTGGGATGAGTTAGAAGATCAAAATTTATCTCTAGCTGAGATTCGAGACTTCTATGAACCGAACTTATCTCTATTTGCTAAGGACGATGCAGTTAAGCCGATTTTAGGTCAGGCATTTGATAAAGATTGCAGTACAGTCAATGGGAACGAATTAGCCGCTATCTGGAAAAAATTGACCTATAAGGACAAGCCAGTTTTAGCAATGCCAGATGGGTTTGATTGGTTGCGAGTGGGTGGAGAGTATTTAAAAAGAGTAAGGAAAATTATCCGTAATACGCCAGAGTTGAAAGCTTTGCTCGATACGCAGCTATTAGAAGAGATTGAGAAAAACACAAAACAACTTTCCCCAGGTTTCGATTTGGCTAAGTATAAACAGAGGTTGCTATATAGTTATGGTGATTTGAAGCTTTCAACCATTGATCCTAATGATGAATGTTATCGAATTAAGCTTTGGAAGATGTTTATTGAGCAAACTGTGCGTGAAGCTTTGCCACCAATGAAATATGATTTACCGTTGGATATGAAGCGTCAACTCCAAGAAAGTGAATACTTGGAGGATCAACTACCAGTTAAAGGCTCAGAGTCTAATCTTTCTAAATATTTTCAGCAACCTGCGCCAAAAGTTTTGAAAGCAGTTGCAGATTCTCAGCGATCGGTGATTTTAGGAGATCCAGGGGCAGGAAAATCGACCTTGTTACAGTATCTAGCGCTGGACTGGGTGGAAGGCAAAACGGAAGTTCTACCTTTATTGATCGAATTACGTGAATATGCGATCGCTCAAGTCAACGGCTTTTTAGAATTTCTCCATTGTGGAAGTGGTGCGGATTGGCAATTTGACAAGATCCAACTCGATAAATATTTGGAAGAGCAGCCAACTTTGGTGATGTTTGATGGATTGGATGAGGTGTTTGATCGGGCAACTCAATCCACAATTATTGATGACATTATTTGCTTTGCCGTGAAGTACCCCAAAGCAAAAATTCTAACTACTTCACGGATTATTGGATACGATCATGAGCGTTTTGAACATGCTGAGTTTCGCCATCTGACAATCCAGCCATTGAATATCGAAGAAATTGATGAATTTATTGATCGTTGGTATCTACTTGCCATTGGTAATGATCCTGACAAAGAAAAATTAAGCATAAGACTTAAAGAGGCAATTCAAAATTCAAAGGCAATTACAATTCTTGCAGAGAATCCTTTGCTATTGACAATGATGGCAATTTTGAATTGGGGGCAAGAACTACCACGAGATCGGGCAGACCTCTATGAACAGTCATCTCGATTATTGCTTTATCATTGGGATTTTGATCGAAAAAGTTTACCTTTAACAATAGATGTCGGACGAAAAGAAAAACAGGAAATGCTTCGATTGATAGCTTACGAGATGCAGGCAGGAGAAGAAGGACTAAAAGGAAATTTAATCAGTGAAGAAAAACTGACGGAAGTTTTGACAAACTATTTACATCAAAAGCTATTTGGGGAACCTCGGCAAAAGGCAAATATGCTGATCCAGCAGTTACAGTCAAGGAATTTTATTCTGTGTTATCGAGGTGATGATTCGTATGGTTTTATTCATCGCACATTTTTAGAATATTTTTGTGCTTTGGAGATTGTAAATCGATTTAATAAAAGAGGGACTGAGGGAGGTTTAACATTTGAACAACTTAGAGATGATGCATTTGAAAAACATTGGCAAGATAAAACTTGGCATGAAGTGCTAAGACTAATTTGTGGAATGCTAGATTCTCAGTTTTCGGTTGACTTGATTAAGTTTTTGATGGATCAGAATATTGATCAACATAAGTTTATTGTCAAGGTGAAGAACAAAGAATATCTAAAAGTAGAAGGAGTACTTAATTTGCTAATTGCATCTGACTGTTTCTTGGAAATTAGTAAAAACGAAGCAGTCAAATCTCTCCAACAGCAAATGATTGCGAGGCTGAAAGCAGAAGTTGAGCAGCCTATCATTCCACTCTCAAGTAGAGCAGCTATAGAACTCCTAAATCGGATATCTCAGCACTTTGCCACTATAGATACAAGTTGTTTAGACTATCTTAAACACCTTGTACAAAGTTCTGAAGATATAGAGGTAATAAATACAGCGATCATGAAGATTATTCTTGATTTTGAGCAAAATCCAGAAATAGTCCCTTACCTCAAAAATATAATACAGAATTCTAATTCTCTAAAAGTTATACATACAACCATAACCTTCCTTGGTTCATTTTTTAAAGAAGACCCCGAAACTTTACCCTACTTAAAAGAAATTGTGTTAACTTCTGAAGATTCACAATCACAGTTTCTATCTTTAATCTGGATTAATATACGTTTAAAAACAGATCCAAAAGCTTTACCCTACTTAAAAGAAATTTTACAAACTGCCGAACATTCAAAATTAAGAACCGTTGCTTTAGATGTATCCCATAAATACTTGGGAAGTCTTCCAGAAGGAATTAATCTATTATTTCACGTAGTGCAAAACGATCCATTTGTTCGTGAAGATAAAAAGCAAAGAAATCCTCGTCAAGTAGCGCTCAAAATCCTCCTAGAAATTCATCCAATTCATCCAAAAACTATTGAATTGATACAAGACCGTGTAAACAATGATCCTGATGAGCAATTGCGGAAATGGGCAACAAAACAGCTTGAAAATTTGCAAAACCCTAATTCTACAGATGTTGAAGAAAATAAATAATGCTTGTGTTGTAATAACTTGCTTACCGATCACAAACGATCTGATTAAGGTTCCTTTGTGATCGGTAATGGATTGTAATGATATGTTAGACGTAGTATGACGCAAAGGTACAAGCATGGTCATCACAACAACAAAACCCAATAGCCTAGAAAAATTTCTCGAACTACCTGAGACAAAACCAGCCTCAGAATTTATTAATGAAAAAAGCCGCCAAAAGCCTATGCCACAGGGTAAACATAGTCTATTACAAGGTACTCTTTGCGAAGCTATTAACCAAGTACTTAAATTTCAAAAAATAGCGATCGCTTTCCCCGAACTGCGTTGTACCTTCGGCGGTGCATCAATTGTGCCTGATATTTCTGTATTCCGTTGGGAACGCATTCCCCGTGACGAGTCTGGACAAGTGGCAAATCGTTTTCTTACCTATCCCGATTGGACGATTGAGATTCTTTCACCAAGACAAAGCACCAACAAAGTTTTAGGCAATATATTGCACTGCCTTGAGCATGGTACAGAGTTAGGTTGGATGCTCGATCCTGAAGAAGAGAATGTTTTTGTAATATCTAGCGATCGCCGCATTCAAATGTTTAAAAAACAACAGGTTTTACCAGTTCTCAACGGAATTGAATTAGAACTAACTGCCACAAAGATTTTTGAATGGTTACGTTTTTAAATGATATAGCAGTTCTAAATAAGTTAAAAGAGGCTTCGACTCCGCTCAGCCAACATATATTGATGGCTGAGCGGAGTCGAAGCCCTATTTTTTAATTGAGCGGATTTATAAGACCTATATTGCTTTAGCAATTACAGTGCGGTGACGGGGAGTATTCGCAACAATCGTAGGAGTTTCAAAACCTGCGGCGACTAATTCGGAGGCTAGATCGAAGGAGAAGTATTGATCGAGATAGGGTTCCGTACTTTTGAGTAAAGTCAAAATATAGGGAGGCATCTTCATATAGATATCCGAATAGGGATTCATATCCATTAGAGCAAAGTGTCCATTGGGACGTAAGACACGGCGAATCTCGCGGAGGATTTGGCGGGAAGCATCTTGAGGTAACTCATGAAATAGCAGAAAGCAAGAAACAAAATCGAAAGAATTATCTGGCAATCCAGTTTGTTCTGCGGTCGAGTGAATCCATTGCACTTGTTGATTTTCTAACAGTTCGGGATGTTTGTTGCGGGTGTTGTAATTAGCGATCGCCAAAAAATGTGGTGACAAATCCAAACCTGTAATTTTTGCCTGTGGAAAAGCATTATGCAGAGCAAAAGTACTCATCCCCACACTGCAACCAATATCGAGAATGTCTTGAGGCGGAGTGGCAAGCTTCTCTTTAACAATATCCAGATAGCTTTGACGCAGACGGGCATCACCTTGGACTGGAGGCTGAGCATCATTCCAAATCCGTGAATGCACGGCATAGGCAGCAACTTCTACTTCCGTTGCAGGGAGCCAGCCGAGATTCCCTTCTTCGTAGGCATGGAAGTGCTTGAGGTAATAGTCGGGATACTGGATATGAGGATTTTGGACTTTGGCAAGTTCGCTATCAAGATCTTGTTTTTGTAGATCGGCAACGATTTGTCGCCAGTTTACGCCCATTGACTCTGCGCGTTCGATCATCATTTTTCGAGCGCGTTGCTTAGCAATGTTGAATAAAGGGGCGATCGCTAAGATGCCATTAACTAATCGAGAGGCTAGTCCAATTTTGGGGCTAGGGGCTGAATTGGCAACAGTCATAATAATTTAAAAAATATAATTGCAAACAATTTCAAAATCAGAGAGTCGCAAACTTAGGGTTCTGCGATTTAATAAAGAACTCGATTTTTGGTGGCGCGGCGAAGCCGCGCCACCAAAAATCGGTTCCTTATTTTAAAGCGTGTCCCTTAGCTTGCTACTCTTTGATTTTACGTGACTTAATGGCGATCGCAGGATTGCCACTGTAAATTGTCATTGGTTCAAGCGATCGCGTCGCCACACTGCCGATGCTCAATACTGCACCTTGCCCAACCCTTACTCCAGCAACGACTATGGCACGGGCAGCGATCCAACATCCCGACTCCAGATAAATTGGTGCAGTCCGCAGTGCAAAATCGCGATCGCTCCAGTCGTGATTACCCGTACAAAAATAAACACCTTGAGAAATGCAACAGTGACTCTCAATGGTGATCGGGGCAAGATTATCGAGCCAAGTATCTTCACCGATCCACACAAAATCTTTGATAATTAAGCGCCAAGGGAATTTGATCCGCACACCTGTTTTGATTCGTACACCCCGACCGATTTCTGCCCCAAACCACCGCAAAATGTTAACTTTTAAGACCGAAAAAGGAATTAAATAACTACGAACAATAGGTGCGCCGATAAAGTACCAAAGCACTTGCTTCCAAATTGGAGCGCCAGTTTTGTAGTCACTTGTTGTGTAGCGATCGAGACGCAAAGTCGTAATTCCTCATATTCAGTACTAAGAGGCTTCAGCCTCTAGCAATTCTCATTATGAAACCGATTTTGTTGTTTTCAGTGCTGTAGATGCTGAAAACAACAAAATCGGTTTTTTGAAAGCTAGCCTATAGCTGGCTTTCAAAAAACTGATTTTTATAATGAGAATTACTGTAAGCCTCTTGTCCGTTAGATAGTTGATGAAGGCTTGTTATACAATATTAAAGCTTTTGTAATGGTCGAGTTTTTTCTATGCAAGTTTGGGTATTGCTGTTTAACGCGAACACCGATAACGAAGGTATCTATACTCTAGAAATAGAAGGCAACAATATTATCGTTGCCTTTGAACAAGAGGATGATGCAATTCGCTATGCTGGTCTGTTGGAGGCACAAGATTTTTTGTCACCCACAGTTGAAAGCATTGACAGTCAAGATTTAGAAGAATTTTGTCAAGAGGCAAACTACGATTTAAACATCGTGCCAACCGATGCTTTGCTGGTTCCCCCCGAAAAAAATGTTGATAAAACTGACTGGTCTAGCGATCGCGGCAAAGATGCATTAGAACCAGAGGATGAAGTAGAGGTCGAAGATCCCGTAATTGCCATGATGCGTCGTCGCCTTGAGAATTTACTGTAATAATTTGCTTTAGGTACAATCACGATGCCAGACTTACCTTCTAACACTTTGACTAGTGTCATTACCAAATTTGAGCCAACTGAAGCAACTAATGGTTGGTTTAACTATCCTGTGCGAGTTTACCCTCACCATACTGACTATTCAGGCGTAGTATGGCATGGGACTTATCTAACTTGGATGGAAGAAGCCAGAGTGGAATGTTTGCGTTCTGTAGGCATGAGCTTTGAAGAGCTGGTTTCCGCTGGTGTGGACTTGCCCGTCGCAGAAATGTCTCTGCGCTATCACCGTTCGGCAAGGATGGGAGATGATGTGCTCGTCATGACGAAGCTAGTACCAGACAAAGTCCGTCTGAACTGGGAATATCAAATTCGCACCGAAACAGATCTATGTGTAACAGCAGTGGTTACCCTCGTACCTGTAGATTTTGAAAAACGTAAGTTGTTACGATCGCTACCAAGCTCGTTAGAAGGGGCGATCGCCAAACTTACGGGCATTTAAATGTAGCTCAGCATAAATCGGTTTTGATGAAAGCTAGCCTAAGGCTAGCTTTCATCAAAACCGATTTTGGGGTTTTCAAGTGCCGAAGGCACTTGAAAACCCCAAAATCGGTTTCATAATGAGAACTGCTGGCGATGCAAATAAGTACTAACTAAGGAAATTAATAAAATCATGGCAGATTGGCAAGTAATTGCAGGCGGCGTAACCGCCGCAAAAGGCTATAAGGCAGCAGGGATTACCGCAGGACTGAAACCCTCAGGCGCTCCTGACCTAACTTTGATCGCATCAGATGTACCTGCGATCGCCGCAGGTGTATTTACCAAGTCTTGTGTAAGGGCTGCTTGTGTGGACTTTAACCGCGAGGTATTAGCAAAGGGCGGTAACATTAGCGCGATCCTATGCAATGCAGGTCAAGCCAATGCTAGTACGGGCGCTGAAGGTTGGCGCAATGCTGTTGAAACAGCGGAACTGGTACAAAAAGCTTTAAATACTAAAGATGGCGTTTTGGTTGCTTCGACAGGTGTGATTGGCAAGCAGTTGCTAATGGACAAGATACGTGCGGGAATTGCCAAAATTGCCCCGTTGATTTCCCCTGATGGTGGTGAAGCTGCATCGCGATCGATCATGACGACTGACACAGTTCCCAAAAGTATTGCCTTAGAAACTGTAATTGATGGAAAGTCCGTCAGAATTGGTGGTATCTGCAAAGGTTCGGGCATGATTCACCCCAATATGGCGACAATGCTCGGTTTTGTCACCTGTGATGCTGCGGTAGAACCAAAGCTTTGGCAAAAAATGTTGTCAAGCTCTATTGATGCCAGCTTTAATCAAGTTACCGTCGATGGTGATACCAGCACCAATGACATGGTACTAGCGCTTTGTAATGGTCAGTCAGGCGTAACTATTGATGAAGAAAGCTCTCCTGCGGCGCAGCAATTACAAGCGATGTTGCAAGAAGTTTGTATGAGCTTAGCCAAGGCGATCGCCCGTGACGGTGAAGGCGCAACCTGCATGATCGAAGTTAACGTGTCTGGTGCAACTAGTACCGAAGCTGCTCGTCAAATCGCTAAAACTATTGTCGGTTCATCGTTAGTAAAATCAGCAGTATTTGGTAACGATCCGAACTGGGGAAGAATTGCTGCCGCCGCAGGGCGATCGGGTGTGGATTTCAATCAAGATGTTTTGAATATTCAACTAGGCGATTTTGTAATGATGAAGGATGGTACACCACAGGAATACGATCGCGCTGCCGCCAGCGACTATCTCAAAAATGACACCGTAATTATCGATGTTGTCGTTGGAGATGGAGATGGTAGTGGCACAGCATGGGGATGTGACCTCAGTTATGACTACGTCAAAATCAACGCTGAATACACCACTTAAAAAAATAGGAAGCGCTTAGCGCTTCCTATTTTTTTGAGTTAGCCTAAATGTAGGATGTTTCATACTCCAACAAACTGATAAAGGTTGCTAAACTATTGTCTATTTTTAAGCTGGGTTCAACAATTGAGGTGAGGAAATTATGCAGGTAGACGAACAGGCTGATAAACAGGCAGAAAAGCTCGCGGAGATCGCTAATATATCTGAAGATACACAAAAGACCTCTCCCCGAAGCTATCAAACTAGTAATATGAAGAACGCCCTAGAATCAAAAAAATCGAACAAGTTTTTAATTCCTGCGATCTCGCTGGCTCTAATTACACTAGGTGTGAGTGTGTGGTTTGTAATTAGTCGCTTCATGAGCAGTCCTTCACCGCAATCATCGACATCTACCGCAAATAGTGCCAGTGGTAAAGAACAAACAAAAGCGATTAGTGCGCTAGGTCGTTTAGAGCCACAAGGAGAAGTCATAAAAGTCGCCTCACCATCAGCTTTAGGAACATCTCGAATTGTTAAACTCATGGTTAAAGAAGGTGACATGGTCAAACAGGGACAAGTCATCGCTATTCTTGATAGCTACGATCGTTCTGTTGCCTCCCTGCTGCAAGCGCAGAGTCAAGCCCAAGAGAGCGAAAGAAACCTAGCCAAAGTCCGTGCAGGTGCTAAAAGTGGCGATATCATCGCCCAAGAAGGTAATGTTATGTCCGCCGCTTCTAACATTAAATCCGTTGAAGCGAACACGGCAAGGATTCGCGCTGAATTAGAAATCGCAGGCAGAGATTACAATCGGTTCCTCCAAGTTTATAAAGAAGGAGCTATATCCCAAACCGTTCTCGACATCTACCGTCTCAAAGTCGAAACTTTGCAAGGACAGCTTATTCAATCGCAACAACAAGTTCAGCAAGCTCAATTCCAATTGCGTCAGTCACAGGGACTACTCAGTAGCGTAAGGGAAGTTCGTCCAACTGATGTGCAATTTGCAGAGGCTCAGTTACAAACAGCGATCGTTAACGTCAAAAAAGCCGAAGTTGATTTGGATCTAGCTCAAGTTCGCGCACCAATCGATGGACAAGTTATCAAAGTTAATACTAAAACTGGAGAATTTGTCAGCCAGACTAATGGAGTCGTCGATCTAGGTAATACGAGCCAGATGTACGTAGTTGCAGAGATCTATGAAACAGATATTGGCAAAATTAAAGTCGGTCAAACCGCAACTATTCAGAGTGAAGCCTTTGAAGGAGAAATTACGGGTAAAGTCGATCGCATTGGTTTGCGAATCGCTAAAAATGATGTCCTCGGAACCGATCCTGCCGCAAAAACTGATGTACGGATTATCGAAGTCAAAATCAAGCTAGATGACAGTAAAAAAGTCTCAGGTCTGACAAATTTACAAGTTAGAGTCAAAGTTGAAGTTTAATCTATGATTCTTGCAGTACCTCTCGCTTGGCTACAGCTTACCTACGAAAAAAGTCGTCTCCTAGTGGCGATCGCGGGTATTACCTTTGCCGTTGTCTTAATGTTCTTACAACTTGGTTTTCGAGATGCACTTTTTAATAGTGCTATTCGACTGCAAAGCAATCTAGTTGGCGATTTAGTAATCATTAGTCCGCAATCAACTAACCTTGTGGGAATGCGAAACTTCTCTCAACGCCGTCTTTATCAAGCATTAGGCATGAAGGAAGTTGCCTCAGTCAATCCACTTTACATCGCAACTGGTGCTTGGAAAATTAAAGAAGATCCTGCGGGACAAACTCGCAATATTTTAGTGTTAGGAGCAAACCCTGATGCTAAAGTTTTTAAAATGCCTGGAGCATTATCAAATATTGATCGCGTTAAAACAGAAGATGTAGTTTTATTCGATCGCGCTTCCCGTGCTGAGTTTGGTCCAATCGTTGGTGAATGTGGCTCGTTAGCATTAAAAGCGAATTTTAGTGATGAAGCTTTTGCTTGTAAAAACTTAGTTACTCGCGAAGTGGCTAATCGCAAACTGATGATTGGTGGCTTATTTGAGCTAGGCGCATCCTTTGCAGCTGATGGCTCGATGATTACTAGTGACACTAACTTCTTACGAATTTTTGATACCCGCCGTTCGGGATTAATTAATGTCGGATTGATTAATTTACGTCCTGATGCTTCTCCCTTTGAAACGATGCGGAACTTCATTCTCACTCAACCTAGTGACACTGTCGTTTTACCTCGCGAAAAGGTGCAGCCTGACGGTAAAAGGATTCGAGTGTTATATCAAGAAGTCCTTGGTGCAGATGGAAAAGTAACTCTCAAAGAAAATCCAGACAAAGTGATTGTATCTAAGTCTGATTTGACGGTTGACGATCTCAAAAAGACTGAGGATGCCGCGATTGATGATACGCGCATTTTGACGATGCAAGGTTATATCAATTTTGAAAAAGGATATTGGCAAAAAAGTACCGCGATCGGCTTTATTTTCAGCCTTGGGACTGTCATGGGCTTTATTGTCGGTATTGTGATCGTGTATCAAATCCTCTATACAGATGTCTCCGATCACCTTGCCGAATATGCAACTCTCAAGGCAATGGGTTACGGTAACTTTTACTTAGCTCAAGTTGTTATTCAAGAAGCATTTGTATTGTCAATTCTGGGATTTATCCCCGGTCTAGGCATTTCTTTTGGACTTTATAACCTCACTAAAAATGCGACGTTACTGCCCTTATATATTTGGGATAAAGCGATTCCTGTAATGATTTTGACGATTGTAATGTGTGTGATTTCAGGAGCGATATCACTACGCAAAGTGCAATCGGCAGATCCCGCAGAGATTTTTGGATAGAGATTTTACGTTATCAAGATAAGTAGCTCAGCATAAAAAACAAAATGAGTGTCTTCCGCATGGCGGAAGACACTCATTTTGTTTTTTATAGCAGTCCTAAATCATTTGTGAGAATCTTAGTCTTTGGCTTCGCTCAGCCAACGATTATTATTGCTGGATGAGCAAAGCGATGTAATGGGCTTGACGAAGTATCGAAGCCAATTACGTTTCGTTTAGATTGCTATACGCTGATCTACTTAATATTTTCAAGTGATATTTTTCACTATATAACCTAAGAAAGATAAGATAATTTGATATAAGTACAAAAGCATTAAGCGCTATGAATATATCGCCCTCCCAGTCAAGAGGACAGCGCACGCTCGCAGCGATCGCCTTTAGTGATATCGCTGGCTTCAGCGCTCGTATGGGGCAAGACGAAATCCATACGCTAGGTTTAGTAGAACGAGACTTTCAGTTCATGACTGACCTCTGCCAAAAGTTTGCAGGTAAAGTGCTAAAAACTACGGGCGACGGTTTGCTGATGTACTTTGCTAGCGCCGTCCAAGCCGTTGAATGTACTCGCGAGATGCAAACCGAATTTGCTAAGGCGGCTAGTACTTTACCCGCAAATGATGTTTTAAAACATCGCATTGGCATTCACTTGGGTGATGTTTTCTTTAATGAAACTGATGTCATGGGTAATGGGGTAAATATTGCGGCGAGACTTCAGACAAAAGCTGAGGTTGGCTGTATCTGCATTTCTCAAACTGTCTACGATGTTGTCAAGCATCGTTTAGAGCTAGATGTTACCTATTTGGGAGAACTAGAACTTAAAAATATCCAAGAACCAATTCCTGCTTATCAGATCTTAATTCCTTTCTTAGATTCCACTTTAAATAGCGATCGCCAAGATAGCGTTCCTAAACAGTCCAAATCATCCCGACAGTTAACCCAGCAAGACTTTCGCGATCGCCAAATCATGTTGAATAAAGTGCGAAACTTTTGGGTTGAGGGTGTTCTAGAGACATCGATTCATGACAAAGCTCTAATCGAATTAGGTTTGCAAACAAGATTAGATGCGATCGCGCATCCTTGGCATATGGAATGGGCGACCTCTGATGAAGCGAGAAAACCTTTACCAGCAGGTACAAAAGCAATTAATCAATTCGATCGCTTGGGTGCTGGTCGAACGCTGCTAATTTTGGGCGATCCTGGGGCGGGGAAAACGACGACGCTTTTGGAACTGACACGAGAATTGATTGCCCACGCCGAGCGCGATAATGAACTGCCGATACCGATAGTATTTAACCTTTCGTCATGGCAAGATAAGCAGGGTTTGGCGGACTGGATGGTATTGGAACTGAACACCAAATATCAAGTGCCGAAAAAGATTGGGAAGGCATGGGTAAGTGAACAGCAAATATTGGCGATGTTGGATGGTTTGGATGAAGTGAATAGCGACCGTCGTAATGCTTGTGTGGAAGCAATCAATCACTTTTATAGTGAATATGGAAAGACGGAAATCGTGGTATGCAGTCGTATGAAGGATTACGAATCTCTGACGCAGCGTTTGCAGTTTCAGGGAGCAATTTTCATTCAGCCCTTAGAGGAATCTCAGGTGTTTGAATATTTCGATCGCCTTGGTGCTGAGTTGGAGGGAGTGCGGGAAATGCTGACTACGGATGCGAAGTTATTAGAGTTAGCGAAGACTCCGTTAATGGCAAATATCATGGCGATCGCTTATCGCGGTATGTCGGTGACAGAGTTGATCAAAATGAGTCTGTCGGAAGATCATGTTCGGCATTTGTTTGATGCTTATATCGACCGTATGCTAAGGCGGCGACCTGACAAGAATTATTCACCAAGCAAGGTAAAGAAGTGGTTGGGGTTTCTGGCTCGGCAGTTAAAGAATGAATCACAAACTGTATTTTTGATCGAGAGAATCCAGCCGAGTTGGTTAACGGGAAATGCCAGGGCAATTTATGCCACTTTAACAGCGATCGTTCTAGCTCCGATTATTTCACTGATTGTTTTGCCAAGCTCTATCGGAATATTGATTCAACTAACAACGTCAAACACTCTAGCTGAAGCAGAGAAATTTTTTAAGAGCTTTGGGGGCGAACTTCCTGCATTTCCTCAGATGTTTTCTCTTGCAAATGGATTTAAAGAGCATTTATATTTTAAGGTCATAGCAGGTTCACTTCTAACTGGCTTTGTGATTGCGATACTGTGGGGATTTACGATTAGATTCAATAACAAAGAAATTAGTAAAATTGACATTTTTATCCGTTCGGTAGCTTGCACACTCATAGTTTGTGGACTAGGAATCACTAATGCAATAAGAAATCCACTCTGGATATTTTTGTTTTTTGTATTGGGATTGCTAAGTAGTTTTATAATTTTTGGCATCCTAAAAAGACCAATTAAACCGACTGAAACCCTAAAATGGTCTTGGAAATCTTTTAAAGAAAATTTGTCTACTGGGAAAGATCTTGGGCTGGTATTTGGATTGATTGCAGGAGTAGTTGTAACATTGATTGATATTTCGGTATTCCTAAGTTTATTTAGTTTGTTGTCTCCAATGGACACTATTAAATAGTCTCCATTGTTTGATTTTAAAGTTTCAATCGTTTTTTATAATCAAACTACCTGCTCTGTATAAGTATGACTTTATCCCATATCCTCTCCCTATTATTCTTAACGATAATTAATTTATTAGTCTGCGGACTTATTGGACAGCTAATTGGAGCCTTAATTAGCGGATTACTTGCAGGAATGGCTGGTGCAGAGATCGAGCAAAGTACTGTTCCTAATCAGGGGATAAGACAGTCAATCTCTAACGGTATAATCTTGGCAGTCATTGGTTCAGTTTTACTTTCATCTATATTTCCTCTGTTTGGTTTGCCAAGCTTAATAGGAATGGTTTTGGGACTACTGCTTGGTTTATTTGCATTAGAAGCAGCCTTAAAACATTTAGTTCTGAGGGTAGTCCTTCTTGTTGGCAGATGGAGTCCTTGGAACTATGCTAATTTTTTAAACTATTCTGTAAATAGTGTTCTTCTTCAAAGAATTGGTGGTGGATATATCTTTGTCCATAGGAGTTTATTAGAGCATTTTGCATCTCTTCCTATTGGTTATAGTATTAATCATCAAAATCAATCGAGCGAAACCACATTCAAAAAAGAAAAGCGGCTAATATCAACTGTTCTTATTTTGATCAGTTTAGCGCTCGCTTGGCAAGGATGGCAATTTTGGCTTGAAAGTAATAGCAGTCCTACTGAATGTACTATTAGTACTGCATCTGAACTAAGAAAAGGTATTACTAAGACTGCTACTTTAGCACCTAATACTGATTGTGAAGCCATGCGTAAACTAGCTGAAGAAGGAAACCCATTGCCAACAATATCACAACCCTAAATCATCGATTCTAAAAAAATTGTCGTCCGTAAATTTACTTTTAGCTGTTAAATCTTTGACTGAAGCAATTTAAGAAATATATGTTTAATAAATTAGCCAATATTTATAGTTCTTCTCCAAAACCATACAAAGAAAAAAGAAACGGAATTCATTCTATCTTGTACTGGTTTAATGTTATTAGTGTCGGCTTCTTGGTGATATGGGTTGTTATTGGAAATATAGTTGCATACCAACTGGAGCAGCCGATCTTATTGGCAAGAAGCGAGCTAGTTCATCAATTCCAAAAAAACGAGACTAACGATTCTAGTCTAAGGCGTAAGGCAATCAAGGAGAAATTTAGTGCAATTGCAAATATGTCGGATGTTATCCGCAATGATTTGTCAAAATATGTGGACGAATCTGCTATTGCTCCTTCTGCTACCTTACAAAAATATCTTGCATCTCAGTCAGAAAATTTAGCAGCGCTACGTGCTTACGTCCTTCAAAGTGATATTCCTATTCAAGATAGTTTAGATTTGGATATGCTTCTGAACATGGGAACTTTCGACAGTTTACCAAGTTTTCTTGTGGAGGCTACTTGGCAGCGCATATTAATCGCTGATGCCATTAACAATTATCGCCTTGGTAATACTCAAGCCTCATTTGATTCTCTAGAGGTTGCTTGGAGGCTGAATCAAGCTACTAGAAGTCAACCTATTCTTATAAGTCAACTTGTTGCCATTATTTGCGATAGAATCCAACTACAAGGGATACAGAAGATCGATCGCGTTCCAACAGTTTGGCAAAAGAGATTAATCTCTTTTGCCAAAAGTAAGTCGCTTTTTATAGCTACCCTAAAGCTTGAGATTTTCTCTCGGTACGGACTTATAAGGAACTTCCCATTAAGAAAAGGAGGTTCAGCTTTAGAAGAAAAATCTGCTTCTCTCTTTAGTCGTCTTTTACAACCTTTTGTTCAGCCGTATTTTACACTTTCTGCTGTAGATGTATGGCAAGTAGCAATGCGAGAGCTTGAACTGAGATTTAACCAAGATCCTTGTATTCCAGTTTCCTATGAGGATACGCCTCAAATTTCTTCATGGAATATTCTAGGGATTTTAGCATCATCTCCTAGCTATCAAATATACAAATTAACTAGGCGGCAAATTGATATGGAATTAACGCAAAAAATTCTAAGGTTGCGTGAAGTGTCATCTCAAACAGGTAAATTCCCTCAGACTTTAACAGGAATAGATTCTTCTGTAGTTTGCAAAAACCTTCGTTATGTCTATCAACCAACCCCCAATGGTGACGCAATGATAATTTCTTTGAGCAAACAAAATAGACCCGAATGGCTAGTAGAGAGAATAGGTGATATACCACTTAGCTACTCGACTAAACTTCAAAAGCTATAAATGTAAAAACTAATTGGATTTACCGACAAATTGTCCCTTTAGGTGCGATCGCTAATAATTTAATCTCAACCCTTTGTTTGAGAGCGCGAGCAATCTTTTTGCAACATAGCAATTGCTTGACTAAGCCTATTTAAGCCTCATTGTCGATACTGAGGACTGGAAATCTCTGAAACAAGGCAAACAAGCGATCGCCAATAGACATTACCCCCATGTTAATCTATATGTCTAGATTTGACTTTAGAGATCGCTATGACTGGATTTGTTGGGCTACACGTTCATACTGAATATAGTTTGCTCGATGGGGCAAGCCAAATCCCTGATATGGTTAATCGCGCTGTGGAACTGGGGATGCCTGCGATCGCCTTAACCGATCATGGGGTGATGTATGGGGCGATCGAGCTGATCAAAACCTGCAAATCTAAAGGAATTAAGCCAATTATTGGCAATGAAATGTATGTTCTGAATGGGGATATTACTAAACAATATAAAAGGGGAGATAAAGAAGGAAAAAAATATCATCAATGTGTTCTCGCCAAAGATACACAGGGCTATCGAAATCTCGTCAAATTAACTTCCATTTCCCATTTACAAGGTTTTCAGGGTAAAGGGATGTTCGCCCGTCCTTGTATTAGTAAAGATTATCTTCTACAATACAAGGAAGGATTGATGTTGACATCAGGATGTCTAGCAGGAGAAGTTCCACAGGCGATCATGAAGGGAGATCCTGAAGAAGCAAGGCGCGTGGCAGCTTGGTATAAAGAACATTTTGGTGATGATTATTATTTAGAAATTCAAGATCACGGCTATCCTGAAGATCGGATTGTGAATGTGGAGATTTTTAAGATTGCAAGGGAATTGGATATTCGCGTAATCGCTACTAATGATTCTCACTTTACATCCTGCTCCGATGTGGAAGCCCATGATGCGTTGCTTTGCATTCAAACAGGGAAACTTATTTCCGACGAGAAGCGCCTCCGTTATAGCGGTATGGAATATCTCAAGTCTTATGATGAGATGAAGCAGCTATTTCGCGATCATTTGGAAGGTGATTTAATTGAGGAAGCTCTAGCGAATACCCTCCATGCGGCGAATAAGGTCAAGCCCTACGACCTCATGCGCGATCCCCGTGCTGCAGACTATCCTATCCCCGAAGGTCATACCGCCGACACCTATTTTGAAGAAGTCACGTGGCAAGGCTTATTGCAAAGATTTAATGTCAAAACCCATGCGGAGATTCCCCAAAATTACCAAGAACGCTTGCGTTTTGAATTGGGCATTATCATGCAAATGGGCTTTGCAACTTACTTCCTTGTCGTATGGGACTATATCAAGTATGCCAGAGATAAGCAGATTCCAGTAGGGCCAGGACGTGGAAGTGCGGCGGGTTCATTAGTTGCCTACTCTCTCGGCATTACGAATATCGACCCCATTCATCATGGACTTCTCTTTGAAAGATTTCTCAATCCCGAACGGAAGTCGATGCCTGATATTGATACGGACTTCTGTATCGATCACCGTGGGGAACTGATTGACTATGTAACCCAGCGCTATGGACAAGAGCGAGTTGCACAAATCGTTACCTTTAACCGCTTAACCTCGAAAGCAGTTCTCAAGGATGTGGGAAGAGTGCTAGATGTCTCCTACAGCGAAGCCGATAAGATGGCGAAGATGATTCCTGTCTCACGAGGGAAACCCGCTAAATTGAAAGTGATGATTTCCGAGGAGTCACCAGCCCCAGAATTTCGCGATCGCTACAAGCAAGATGTTAAAGTCTTTGAATGGCTAGACATGGCAATGCGGATCGAAGGCGTGAACAAAAGTTCGGGCGTACATGCGGCGGGTGTGGTGATTTCTCCATTTCCCCTTGATGAAGTTGTGCCATTGCAGCGCAGTAATGAAGGTCAGGTAGTTACGCAATACACGATGGAAGATTTAGAGTCTCTGGGTCTATTAAAAATGGACTTCTTGGGATTGCGAAACTTAACCACCATCGAACATACCAGTAAGTTAATTCGAGACAATCAAGATCCGAATTTTCATATCGATGCGATCGCCCCCGATATGTCCACTGAGGCAAATCAAAAAACCTATAAGCTCCTCGAAAAAGGCGATCTCGAAGGTGTCTTCCAATTAGAATCTTCAGGAATGAAGCAGATCGTTAAGGATCTCAAGCCCTCCAATATTGAAGATATTTCCTCGATTCTTGCTCTCTATCGCCCCGGTCCTTTGGATGCAGGACTAATTCCCAAGTTCATCAATCGTAAGCATGGTCGCGAAGCGATCGAGTATCAGCATCACACTTTAGAACCAATTTTAAATAACACCTACGGTGTTTTATGTCTTGCTAAAGGAACTTTAATTGCTAAACCAGATGGCACAAGTACACCAATTGAGAACATTCGCAAAGGTGACCTAGTTCTCTCTTCAGATGGAAAGCGCATATGGTCAGCAAAGGTTGCGAAACAGTGGCAAAGCGGTATGAAATCGATTGTCAAAATCACGCTATCAACTGGTACAGAAATCTATTGCACCCCTGAGCATCGATTCCTCACGCCACAAGGTGATCGGTTTGCCTATGAATTAAAGCCTTTAACTGAGACGGAAAATGCTATCACTTATGGATCAATACTTTTCCAGTTAGATACTAATTCTTTGAATACAGTAATTCCCGTATTTGTAGTATCCGTTGAAGATTGGGGAGAATCTGAATGTTTTGATATTGAAATGGCAGATCAAAGTTCTCCCTATTTTCTTGCCAATGGAGTCGTCACTCATAACTGTTATCAAGAGCAGATCATGAAAATGGCTCAAGATTTAGCTGGATATTCTCTCGGTGCTGCGGACTTGTTGCGGCGAGCGATGGGTAAAAAGAAACCTGAAGAAATGGAAAAACAACGTTCTATATTCCTTGATGGTTGTGCTAAGAATGGAATTAGGTCAGAGATTTCCAACGATCTCTTCGATCAGATGGTGATCTTTGCCGAATATTGTCTCAGTTACGATACTTTAGTGCGAACCGTGGAATATGGCTTAATGCCCATCGGTAAAATCGTGGAGCATCAAATCGAATGTCAGGTTTACAGTGTCGATGAGAATGGATTTATCTATACTCAACCGATTGCTCAGTGGCACGATCGCGGCAATCAAGAAGTCTTTGAGTATGAGTTAGAAAATGGCGATCGCATCAAAGCTACTAAGGATCACAAGTTCATGACTACTGATGGTGAGATGTTGGCGATCGATGAGATTTTTGAGCGTGGGTTAGATATCGTAAAGATCCTATAATAAATAGCAAAATAAAATTATTAGCATTTTGCATGAACCAGACGCAAATAGTACCTACATATGACGCTCTAATTATCCCTATTCTTCATGCGCTAAAAAACTTGGGTGGTTCTGGAACAATTGAAGAAATTAATAGTGAAGTGATCCGCATATTAAACTTATCCGATGAAGTACTCAATGTTTTACATGGTAATACATCTAAAAGTGAGGTTGAATATCGTTCAGGTTGGAGTAGAACTTATCTTAAAAAATATGGACTAATTGAAAATTCTGCTCGTGGCGTATGGACTTTAACCTCAATGTCAATTGATTTAGATAATATCGATCCTAAAGAAATTGTCAGAATTGTTAAAGGTCAATCAGCCAACGGTAATACAAAAGAAGATTTTGCTGGTATCGATAATGCAAATGAGTTAGTGGCATCTGTTGAACATTTAGAAGAAATAGCATGGCATCAAAAGCTTCATAATGTGTTGCTTTCACTTAGTCCAGATGCATTTGAGCGACTCACCCAAAGATTGCTACGAGAGTCGGGTTTCATTCAGGTTCAGGTAACAGGAAAATCAGGAGATGGTGGAATTGATGGTGTTGGAATTGCGCGTATTAATGGATTCTTGAGCTTTCATGTATTATTTCAATGCAAAAGATATCAGGGAGCAGTTACAGCGAGTCAGATTCGAGATTTTCGTGGCGCGATGCAAGGAAGAACAGATAAAGGCTTGTTTGTAACAACAGGGACTTTCACCAGAGATGCTGTAAAAGAAGCAACACGAGATGGTGCGCCACCAATTGACTTAATTGATGGAGAACAATTAGTACATCGATTAAAGGATTTAAAACTTGGCGTTCATATTAAAATGATCGAGTCTGTTGAAGTTGATTTAGAATGGTTTACTAAGATTTAGAAGGGATTAGAGGGAGCGCGGCAATCAAGAAGTCTTTGAATATGAGCTAGAAAACGGCGATCGCATCAAAGCTACGAAGGATCATAAATTCATGACTACTGATGGTGAGATGCTGGCGATCGATGAAATTTTTGAGCAAGGATTAGATTTGCTTTGTTACGATAATCAATAGTAAGAAAAAACAGTGACATATTGCTGTAACAACAATGTGTCACTGCACATTACAAAATTAATGCGGAACGGGGGACTTGAACCCCCAAGTCTTTCAACACATGTACCTGAAACATGCGCGTCTACCAATTCCGCCAGTTCCGCGTTTGGTATTTAGCCTACGAACTATATAGCTCTTACTGGCAGCTACTAAGTTTGATGTAAAGATTGCACAATGTCAATAAACAAGACTGAGAAAGTAAAAGTAGTGGTTTGCTCTCCCTTTACTTTCTTAGGTTTATGTCATAATCTACAGTAAAGCGATGGGAATACCGCTCTATAAAGCTGGTGATTTTTCCGATAATCTTGTATCTTAGAATTGTAACAACGAAGACTGAATTACAAAAATAAACTAAAACTATGACACTGCGTTTAGGCGATACCGTACCCGATTTTACTCAAGACTCTACCGAAGGCGTGATTAACTTCCATGAGTGGATTGGTGATAAATGGGCAATCTTATTCTCACACCCCAAAGACTTCACCCCCGTTTGCACTACCGAGCTAGGCACTGTTGCTAAACTCAAAGGCGAATTTGATAAACGCAATATCAAGGCGATCGCCTTGAGCGTTGATGGCGTTGAGTCCCACAAAGGTTGGGTTGGCGATATTGAAGAAACTCAAGGCGCTACTCTTAACTATCCAATTCTTGCGGACGAAGATAAGAAAGTGTCAGAACTCTATGACATGATTCACCCTAACTCAGCAACGGGTAATACTTTGACTGTGAGATCGGTATTTATCATTGACTCCAACAAAAAATTGCGCCTTAGCTTGACATATCCTGCTAGCACAGGTCGCAATTTTGACGAAATTCTACGTGTAATTGATTCATTACAACTGACCGATAACTACAGTGTTGCCACACCTGCTAACTGGAAAGATGGCGATGATTGTGTAATTGTACCTTCAGTTTCTAATGAAGAAGCTAAGACAAAATTCCCTAAAGGCTTCAATCCTGTTAAACCTTACTTACGCTTGACTCCTCAGCCTAACAAGTAAATTAATTTCAATAAAAAATGTGGTACGAAGTACCACATTTTTTGTTTTCTTTATGTAAATAGAACCTTCTATTTGATTAAAAGTAAGAGGAATAATTGCTTAGCAATTATTCCTCTTACTTGGTACTTACCAGCTTTCGTCTTCGACAGCAGTTTTATCCCAAATTTCTAAATCTAGCTCTTCTAGATAAATAATTCCACTTTGAATTTGTTGAGTAGTTCCAGTCAGTTCTAAGGTGAACCAGCCGTCATCTTCTGGATTTTCTCCAAGAAGAGCAGCAATAATAGTCACAGTTAGTCCATGTTCGCAAGAGAGACGAGAAATAATTGGTTCCCCATGGCAGCTTCTTGGCACACGCATAGCTATGCGTGTAGTCGTTCGGCGCTTCTCCTCTATGTTTACAGTAGCCCTGGAATCAGTACATTCCGCCGCTAACATTGAAGTTTCTCCAGTGCAAATGTCTTGATGATTTGACAATTACCATGATAGCTAAAGTTTTAAGGAAATGAAAGTGATTTAGGTCACTAAATCAATAAGAAGTATAAATTCATACTAAAGTCAATAGCCATGAGTAGTAAATCCACAACTTACGATCGCATTTACGAAATTGTGCGGCAAATTCCCAAAGGAAAAGTTGCAACCTATGGACAGATTGCCGAATTATCAAATTTAGCGGGAAAAGCGCGTGTTGTCGGTTATGCCCTCTATCGAGTTGATATGAAAACCTCCGATATTCCTTGGCAGCGGGTGGTAAATGCTAAAGGTGAGATTTCTCTTTCGCCTTTGCGATTTGGTACTGACTATTTGCAGCGATCGCTGCTTGAAAGTGAAGGAATTAGTTTTAACGATGCCAGCAAGATCGATTTACGAAAATATTTATGGCAACCAAAACTATAGCGCTCCAAAATGATTTGTATATTGGATAAGGCTTTGGCTGCGCTCAGCTACCAAACTTAGCGGCTCCTAGCTAAAGCTTTCCCTAACTCATTTAGAATTGTTATATGACTACTGCGACTCTACTTGTTTCTTGTCCCGACCAAAAAGGCTTAGTTGCGAAAATTTCTGACTGGGTATTTTCTCATGGTGGGAATATTCTCCATGCCGATCAACATGCTGATAGTACGGCTGGACTATTTTTGATGCGAGTTGAATGGGATTTAGATGGCTTCGATTTGGAGCGTTCGGAAATTGCGCCAACATTCGAGAAATTAGCGACAGAAATTCAAGCCAAATGGAATATTCAATTTTCTGATTACGTGCGTCGGATTGCGATTTTTGTCTCGAAGCAAGATCATTGTTTGTACGACCTAATTTTGCGGCAGCGATCGCATGAGCTCTCAGCCACAATTCCAGTTGTAATCAGCAATCATCCCGATCTCGAAAAAGTTGCCCATAATTTTGGAATTAATTATCATCACATTGCGATCGCGCCCGACAACAAGTTAGAGCAAGAAAAGCAGCAACTAGCGCTACTGAAGCAATACAAAATTGATTTAGTAGTACTGGCGAAGTATATGCAGGTGTTAAGTCCAGATTTTCTTAACCAATTTCCACAAGTTATTAATATTCATCATTCATTTTTGCCAGCCTTTGCAGGAGCTAATCCCTACCATCGTGCCTATAAGCGGGGTGTAAAGATTATTGGTGCAACTGCTCATTATGTAACCGATGAACTTGATGAAGGCCCAATTATCGAACAAGATGTCATTCGCGTTTCTCATCGTGATTCGGTTACCGA
This sequence comes from Pseudanabaena frigida, assembly GCA_003242085.1. Classification (GTDB taxonomy): domain Bacteria; phylum Cyanobacteriota; class Cyanobacteriia; order Pseudanabaenales; family Pseudanabaenaceae; genus Pseudanabaena; species Pseudanabaena frigida. The sequence continues at coordinate 181,440 of QBML01000014.1, forward strand.
TCTCATTCGCAAAGGTAAAGATCTAGAGCGGATTGTCCTTGCCAGAGCAGTAAGACAGCACTTAGAGAATCGCGTATTAGTTTACGGACAGTCGGCAGGTTCGGGACTGGGACTGCGAACTGTGGTATTTGATTAAATCAGAAAATTAGATGGCGTATTTCTCTACTTTTAGCCTTGGTATAGCTATGATGTCTTTTTTGGGTAATCTGGAAAATCCGCTCAGAAAATTAACTTGAGGTGCATTGTTGACAACCCCTCCACCGATAATCCCGTTTCCTCTAGCAGCGCGTCCGCATGGATTGGCTCGATGGATTCCACTTATTTCTGTGTTGAGGAATTATAAACTTTCGTGGTTGACCCAAGATATCGGTGCGGGGTTGGTGCTGACCGCGATTTTGATTCCCTCAGGTATGGGCTATGCCGAAGCCGCAGGTTTACCATCCATATATGGTCTTTATGCCACTATCGTTCCTCTAATTGCCTATGCTGTTTTTGGACCTAGCCGTATATTAGTGGTTGGCCCTGACTCAGCCCTGATTCCGCTAATTTCGGCGACAGTGTTACCGCTTGCCAATGGCGATCCCCTTCGCGCGATCGCCATTGCTGGTATGCTATCGATCCTCTCGGGGGGGATGTGCATTCTGGCAGGGCTAGCAAAATTAGGTTTTGTTACAGAACTACTCTCAAAACCGATTCGTTACGGATATCTCAACGGCATAGCCTTGACCGTATTAATTGGACAGTTGCCCAAAATTTTTGGATTTTCTGTGAGTGGCAATACGATTTGGGAAGAGCTGATGGGCTTCTTTAACGGTCTTAATCATGGCAAAACTAACGGGACAGCCTTAGCGGTCGGCTTATCTTGTTTGATGGTAATTTTTGTCTTGAAACGACTAGCTCCAAAAATTTCAGGGGTGTTAATCGCGGTAGTCGGTGCGACAGCGGTCAGTTCTTTTTACGACCTCTCTCACCAAATGGGAATATCTGTGATCGGCGCGGTACCCCAAGGGTTACCAAATTTTCAAATTCCTAGTATCGCTCCGATCGAATTCCAGACTTTATTTTCTAGTGCTTTGGCGATCGCTTTAGTCTCTTTTGCTGATTTGAGCGTACTATCGAGAACTTTTGCAATTCGGGGTGGCTATAAGGTCGATCGCAATCAAGAGTTAATTGCACTGGGTATTGCTAATATTGCTGCGGGTTTATTTCAGGGGTTTTCTGTCAGTAGCAGTGCTTCGCGCACGCCAGTTGCTGAAGCCGCCGGCTCGAAAACCCAAATTACGGGAGTGATAGGCGCAATCTGTATTGCACTAGTCTTATACTTTGCGCCAATGTTGCTCCAGAACTTGCCTCAAGCCGCTTTAAGTGCGGTAGTAATTTCAGCAGGGATAGCAATTTTTGAAATTTCAGGAACGCTGCGCCTTTATAAATTAAGACGATTTGAGTTTGCTCTATCGATCGCCTGCTTTTCTGGTGTAGTTTTGTTTGGCGTAATTCAAGGAATTTTCGGTGCAGTGGGTTTAGCGTTATTAGCTTTTATTTGGAGCGCATGGCGACCGCATTATGCAGTGTTAGGTCGAGTCGATCGCATCAAAGGTTATCACGATGTATCTCGCCATCCAGAGGCAAAACGCATCCCAGGCTTGGTAATTTTTCGTTGGGATGCACCATTGTTTTTTGCCAATGCGGAAACTTTTTGCGAGCGGGTGATGCAGTCTGTGGTCGCAGCACCAACAAGTACTAACTGGGTACTGGTGGCAGCCGAACCCGTCACTGATATTGATATTACGGCTGCCGATGCGATCGCCGAACTCGATAAAACGCTATGTCAAGCTGGAATAAATTTATGCTTTGCAGAAATGAAAGGCCCCGCTAAAGATCGATTGAAACAATATGGGATATTCACTAAATTGGGTAGCGATAGCTTTTTCCCTACGATTGGACAGGCTGTTGACGCTTATTTGATAGCCAATAAAGTTGAATGGCATGATTGGGATGAAACAGAATAAAGACAGAATAAAGATTGACAACTCATACCTTTCTTTATTCTGCTTAAATCGATTGTTTAAGTATCAAAATCTAAATAGATAGAGGCAGTGCTTTGCGCCGCCTCTATCTATTTGGGTTTGATGTCCTAAGCAAAACTTGCATCGCTATAAATTGTGGATCTCAGGACTTAATTGCAACCCAATCTTTTTTTAGTAGCGATATAAAAGTAGCGATACCTTTAGAAAATCCTGCGGGATCTTGTAAGGCATATTCAGGGAATTCTTCGTAGTATCGCCATTCTTCAGATGGGTCATGGCGCAAATGCAAGATGCGATCGCCATCTTCGAGCTTCCAAAGCATTTGACCACCAGTTGGGATATCAGACATTGGCTCCTCCTGTTTACTTAAACGTGAACATCCAGCAGTGGCATGAGCTACCAGTTGCTTACACACAATTTTGAGGATCTAAATATTAAATTCTGTAAACGCCGATACTTTAATTGTAGCTTTTAGTGTCAAGTTGGTGTATAGCAAAGACGCGTTTACATATACATATATTTTATGTGAGCCAATGTTGTTTGTTATGGGAGCAGATTTTCCATCGCTGCGCCAACTACCCGATAGTCACTATCTTGTCTGAGCTTAGACATTGCTTCTTTCGCTTCAGGCGTATCAAATTGCATCAGAGCATAGGCGACTCTGACCCTTATATATTCAAATTCTGAGTCTTTTAACTGTAATAATTTGGTAAGTGCGACTTCCGCCTGTCGAGAAGCTGCTAATGCACCTAATCCATCAATACAAGCTTCTTGCACGGTAGCATCTTCTCCCTCTATCCCTAAGAGACAAACTTCTAGAACCTCTTCATAACATTCCATTTCAACTAACGCTGCTAAAATGCTACGACGAACGAGCCAGTGATCGTCTTTAAAGAATGCCTGCACTAGATGAGAAGCAGCAACGCGATCGAATAATGATAATGAGTTTGCCGCTTCAGCTCGAACATTTGGCGTGTTATCAAAGCGCATTATTTGCAAGAGTGATGCAAAAGATTCCGATGTTTTTTGTCTACCTAGTTCTCTTGCTACAAAGGTTCGCACTAAAAATTCTGGATCTTTGATATGTTTCGTTAAAATGGGAATGGCAATATCAGCATCGTAGTCTTTGAGAGCAGCGATCGCTTTCAGACGATATTGAAAATCAGGATTTTGTAAGTCAGTTTCAATTTGAGGGAGATCCATATAGCCGAGAATATAAATTTGGGTGATCGAAAATTTAATTTTATAGCAATCATCATAATGCTTAGAGGATAGGGAGGCTTCTTGCGATTTTTTTGTTAAAGCATCTTTATTGAAAGATGCTTCGACTCCGATCAGATCGTAATATGGCAGAGATAAGACAGAGCAAAACCCAAATAAAGAAAGGCGGCGCAAAGCGCCGCCTTTCTTTATTTGGGTTTTATATCCTAAGCTAAACTTACATTGCTATAGAAGACTCCACAT
>QBML01000014.1:184940-293306 GCA_003242085.1 Pseudanabaena frigida
AACTTGCATTGTTATAGCTTTAAAAATTAATTTTAAAAATGTCTCAATTTCAATTAACTGAAAAAGTTCGCGAACTGATCGAAAAAGCCAGAATCGTTAGCTTTTCTACATGGCAGAATGTTTATGCTGCTGAGGTGATTCAGACTTTTCAAATGGCTGACGATCGACGGCACTATCTTACGGATGCAGAACTGCAAGAGATGCAGATCGTTGCCCCAGCGATCGCTAAATCCATACCAATTGTCCAGCTATTGCGCGATCGCGTTAGTGAGATCGTCGATGAGGCTAGGGCTGAGGTTTTAAAAGTATTTCCAAATATCACGCAAGCTGGTGGTAGTCTCTATCCAGCAGAGCGCGCAAATGCCTGCTGGCGAGACTTTTGGCATTTTTTGCGCTGTATTACCTATGGCATTGCAGGGCAGCGTCCCGATTATTTAAGCACAGAAGGATTGCAGTATATGAATTTACTGTACCAAGAGTTGCAAGTACCTCTAGATGCAATGGTCGTAGGTTTGGAAGCGATCAAGACTGCTAGTTTGAAGCGTGTGGAAGTAGATCGCCGATCGGAGATTGCTCCATATTTCGATCGCCTAATTGAACAGCTAAAGCTATTCGCTTAATCTATTCCGTGCAAAGCTCTGTTTAATATGAAATATGAAATAAATATTTTTTTTGAAAGTGTTGCAAAACAACGCTTTCAAAAAAAATATTTGGGTTTGCTTCAGATCAAAGTGCTGTAAATCAAGCTACAGAGTCAAACAACATCGTGGTCATATAGCGATCTGCCCATTCTGCACCGAAGGATTTCTCTAGGACTCGGCGGGTTTTATCGTTTTGTTGCTGTTTTTCGCAATAGTATTGTTGACCTGCAATCGCTTTCGCCACATCGCGATCGCTCGTCAAAGCTTTTTCAGTATTAGCAATTTGGCAATGGATTGTCAAAAAATCACGGACTCGATGTAAAAATGCTTGTTCCTCTAGTTCGCCCATCGGACGTACAAATAAGCAAAACTCTGAGAAAATATCCGCCCATTCTGGTAAAGCGCGAGGTTGTGAAAAGTTCAACTGAGGCAATGCAGACAATGCTTGGTGATATTTGATTGGTAGCGATCGTTCGGCATTTACAGGTGAAAGATCGGCGATCGCGGCACTAATTGCGCCACCGCGTCCACCGACAATATCAGAGCCAAATATTGGCAATGCATATTCAGGATTGGGAAACATCACGCAGTGCAAAATATCTAGCCCATTACCAACTTGCGCTAGTTCGAGATGCAGCTTACGAAATTGCGGTGCTTGATAACAGCGATTTTCGATCACCAGTTTTTCGCCTTCTAGGTGACCCTCGATATAGCCTAATCCCTCTGGGACGCTGTAGGGTGCTAGTTCTAAGTTGGTTTGCCAGATTTCTTCAATACAGTCTGCTAATTGGCAAATCAAAGTATGTTGGCGATTTCGCAATGGTGCTGGTGGCATAGACTTCGATATACGTTTCTATTTGAGTATAGAACGGCGATCGTAAAAATTCTACAAACGCATCAATTCTTGAAATTAATCCTAAATCCCAAAAAGAAGATGAGATACTTCTTGCCCCATCCTCTTTTTGGGATTTTACAGTAATGCAAGTTTTGCTTACTCCAATAATTAGTAGTGCGAGGCTTCGCCGCGCACTACTAATTATTCAATTTATAATGCCTATTTTTTTAGTGAGAAGGGAGTAGGACATAAAACCCGAATAAATAGAGAAGGCTCTTCGCACCGCCTCTATTTATTTGGGTTTTATGTCTTAAGAAAAACTTGCATGGCTATATTTTGAATTCAAAATGCTATATCAGTTACGGGAGGTGTCAAAATAAATTTTAATGTTGCGAGATTGAGGCGAAACGATGTCACTAAAAGCTGGCAAAGCAGCCTTGCTGCGTAAGCACTACACCGAAGCGATCGCCATCTTGACTGAATATAGCCAAGATAGTACTGACAAAACCGCCAAAGACTACGTTCAAGCCCAGATTTGGCTAGTTTCTGCGTATAAAAAAACGGGTCGAGCTGATAAAGCGATCGCTATTTGCGAACAATTAGAAAATTCATCCGATCCTCAGTTGCAAGAGTGGGCGCAAAAATCTTTACTCACACTTCGTGCTGTCCTTGATACCCCAGATGACGATCGCATCAAGCGCAACGAGGATGTCGCCTCAGTGATTAAATCCAATCCTCGCCGCTATCGCAAAAAAAACGTTGCCCTAGATCTTCCTTCTCGCTATACATATTTTCTAATCGCGGCGATCGTGCTGACGATTCTCTTAGTTATTGGATTACAGTTCTTAATTGGTTTAGGCATTTCGCGGTTTTTTACGGACTATTTTTCCGAAGCTTGGTTAAAAACAACTGCCGTTGTTACGGCTGTATTCAGCATTTTGCTGTTTTTTATGTCGCCTTGGATTATCGACATTACCCAAAAGCAATACCATCGCATCCAATGGATTACTTTGGCTGATTTGGACGAAAAAAGTCCTGAATCGGTGGAAATTATTGAGGATTTTTGCGAAAAGTACAATATATTTGTGCCGCGATTGGGATGGATTGAAGACGATGCACCCGTTGCTTTTACCTACGGTGTAATCTCTAACTCAGCGCGAATTGTGGTCAGTCGTGGTTTGTTCGATTGTCTAGATGACGATGAAATTGCGGCGGTTTATGCCTATCAATTGGGACGGATTCGGAATAAGAGTTTTGCAGTTTTGACCTTTGTTTCTGCTCCCGTGCAAGTTCTTTACTACATTTACGTGTTACTGAGCCGCCAGAGTTATCGTGCTAAAAGTGCTAAGCAATTCTGGCAAATCGCGGCAACCTTTGCTAACGCGATCTATTCCATCAGTAACTATTTGCTGGTTTGGCTCTCCCATGCAAGTACGATTGTCAGCGATCGCTTTGCTTCCGAAATTACAGGCAATCCCAACGCCCTAGCAAGATCGCTACCCAAAATGGCTCGACAAATGTTGCCATACAATCAACCCGCTATGCCCACCAATCGGCTTTTAGAATCTACGAGAGCAATTGGTATTTGCGATCGCCAGACGATGACTGCGATCGGGCTAGCTATGGAAATTGCCCATTCAGGACAAACCGATCTAGATCCCTATAGAGTGTTTCTATGGGAACTATTTAATCCTTGGCGACGTTGGTTGGAGGTACATTCCACTCATCCCTTAGTCGGTAAGCGACTAAGGTTTTTATCTACATATTCCAAACAATTGGGACTATTGACAGAATATGATTTTGCAGAATTACTGAAGGAAGAGAAAAAACTCAATCAAAAACGCCTATATCAAAACTTTTGGCGCGATTTATCGATCCAAATCTCGCCTGTTGTCGGTGTGCTGATCGCGATCGTTGCCGCCATGCTTTTATCTCAACTATATAACCGATGGTTATGGCTGAGCTTCTCTTTGATTGGCTTAGGCTTAGGTTTTATGTTTCAGGGAAGCTTACGCTATCCTGACTTTCGCCGTGTAGCTGATACCGATCTAGTTAGTCTTCTGATCGATCCCTACACCAGCTATGTCCAAGGTGTTCCAGTCCAAATTCCAGGTGAATTACTTGGATATGGAACTGATGAATTTTATATTGGCTATTCGTTACGCATAGAGGATCAAGGTGGTTTAGCCTTTCTCAACTACATTCCTAACTTCCGCCAATGGATAATCGATCCTTCAAATACGATTAAAAATCTAGAAATGCTATGCGATCGCTCAGTAATTGCTTCAGGTTGGTTTCGACGTGGTAAATTCCCAATCATCGACTTATCGACATTGCAACCAATCATGGAAGATCGCCCCAAACAAAGGGCTTCTCTCATTAGCTATCACCAGTTTTGGAATAATATTGGTAGTTCGATTCTAGTTTTACTAGGTTTAGCAATTTTACTCTTAACTTCGCGGGTATTCTAGGAATGTAACAAAGCAGCAGCAGTCGCCCAATGCAAATTTATTTACTTGGTTTGGTAGCGATCTAGAGATAGGGAGAACATGAGTTCGGGATGAGGACAAAAAAGGGAGAAACCGATAAGCTGAAAATAAGTAAAACAAGGTCGGCGTAGTAACTCCTGTGACTAATAGTTTAGAAGCCCTATTTTGCTATGTCGATCTCGCAAGCGCTCAATCATTGAGACCATCATTGACCAACTCAAAAATATTTCACAATTGAGCATTTTCGTCATCGCAGCCCCATCAATGACGCGATCGATGCTATTTACGGTCTGATTGCTTATTGTCATCAACCTAAGAAGCCCTCTTTTCAGATGGAGTGGGTTTTATCCTCTGCTCTTTAACCAGAACTCAGGTAAAGTAGGACTACTCAAAGCTAGTGATGCGGCAATCCCTATGACTCTAAATTGAGTGGCAGGGTAATAGTAAATTTTGTACCTATACCGACTTCACTTTCACAGAGGATAGTTCCTTTAAGATTTTGTGTCACGAGGTTATAGATAATATGTAGCCCTAGACCACTACCGCCTCTTTCTCTCGCAGTCGTAAAAAAAGGCTCAAAAATTTTAGTTAAACTTTCCGCTGAAATGCCTTTGCCATCATCAGAGTAAGTAATTACAACTTTGTCATTTTGCTGAGTAATTTCAAATTGCAACTTTCCAATTTTATCTAAACCATGATATGCATGAGTTAAGGAATTTATTACTAAATTTGTAACAATCTGCGACAGTGCTCCTGGGTAACTCCACATGATAAGCGAATCATCACCTCGAACAATAACTTGATGATTCGTGTACTTGATTTGCGGAGCTAAGCTAATTAAAATTCTCTCTATATAATTTTTGACTGGAAAGCTGCGCTGCTCTAAGCTTGATTGATCGACAGCGACTTGTTTAAAGTTTTGGATGAGTTCGGCCGCATGTTGTAAATTAGTCAATAAAATTTCGCTGCTGCTTTTGGCTCTCTCTAGATATGACTGTAAGCTAGATTTTTTGAGTTCACCACGATCGAAAGATTCTTTAAACTTGTTTGTAGCGTTATCAAGAATAGAAGCTGCCATTAAGCTATTGCCGATAGGAGTATTCACTTCATGGGCAATACCTGCCACCATACCGCCAAGAGCAGCATATTTCTCTGCATCTATAAGCTGCTTCTGAGTGGTTTTTAGGGCATCTAAGGTACTAGCTAATTCGACATTTTTTTGATAGATCGCTGCTTCTGCTTGTTTGCGATCGCTAATATTACGAATCATAAATAGAACCTCATTGAGACCACTCACAACAATGCGAACCTCTTCATCCTGACAATTACCATCAATACATACTTGCTGCTCATAAATCTGCATTTCCCCTGTAATAATCGCTTGGCGAATATGGAAAAGATTGCGATCGCTAACATCTGAAGGTAAAAATTTGGAAACATGCTTACCAATAATCTCAAAGTCAGGATAGATCATCTCGATCGTATTCTCATAATTAACCTGACCTAAATAAATTCCATCCCCACTAACATTGAACATCAAATCAGGAATAACCGAAATAATGGCACGTCTGCGGGCTTCGCTAGCACTTAGTGCTGTATAACCTGTGATTGCGATCGCCGAACTAAACAATGCAAGCAAAGAAGGCACAATAGGAACCCACCATCCCCATAAAAATACGATATAGCTTGCTGTAAATAGTCCTCCGCCTAAACTAGCAATCGCTAGAGTAGTCCAAGGTATACGGAAAGCGAATTTTGATAATGTAAGTGGTCTGACATGGCGGCTATTCCAACATAGTAATCCACTTACAAACGCCCATATAAAAATCCATAAACATTCTATCTCTTTTGAACAAACTCGTAAGAGTGGTCTTCCGTCAATGGCATTAGCAATTAATTGGCTAGCAATATTCGCATGAAGAGTCACACCATTTGTAACTGGAAAAGAATTCCCTAAGACATTGCTGTTGTATGGGGTAATAAAGTAATCACTGCCACTTTCTGCTGTAATCCCGATTAAAACAAGGCGATCACGGAATATATGATTAGAAACATTCCCATTGATTACGTCAGTTAGTGAAACCGTACGAAAGCCATCCTGAAAATTACGGAAGTTCGATAAGATTTGATAGCCTCCCAATGATTGACGGACATAACCGCCAGCACTCTCTTCTAAGGGAGAAAATATCGCTTGACCTAATTTATATTTCGGTATTTTTGGATCGAGAACCTCAACATTTATATTTTCCTTCTTAAGATATTGCAGGGCTAGTGCGGCACTCAAACTTGTAATAGTTTTACCTTGCTTATCTTTAAGTGATAGCAGCACACGGCGAATCTTACCATCGCCATCGGGAAGAAAATCATTTGCGGCAACTCGATTGAGTTTTTCAAGAGTTGGGGAGGCGGCAACTCCAGCACTATTTCGGATGCCAGTCACTTTCCGAATACCGATCAGATTTGGTGTAGATGTAAATACATTAACTAGCTCTTCATATTCGGAGCCATATTTTTTAGGCACTGGTAAATCGCGGTAGATATCAAGCCCGATCGCTCTGGGTTGTTGTTGCTTAATCAAATTGAGGAGTTTAGCTAAGGTTTCGTCATCAATGGGTAACCCGAATTTCTGGACATCCGATTCGTTGATTTCTACAATCACGATGCGCTCATCTACGGGTTCTAAAGGTCGCCATTGAAAAAACAGGTCATATAAAGCTAGTTCTAGAGGCTGGAACATACCAGCAAAGCGGAGCCCCAGCAAAATCCCCGTTGTCGCAGGTACAACGGCAAAGACCCCTCGCCATTTCCAAATTTGCTTTTTAAGATTGAGCCACATATTTATAGATTCTAACGCTAAGATGATCGCTCAAATGTTATGGACAAATAACATCTTACGGCTCGTGAGCAATCGCACGATTACGTCCTTGTTGTTTCGCAGCATACAGCGATCGATCGGCATACATAATCAGATTTTCGATACTTCGATCTACGCATGGAGTCAGACTAGCAATACCCATACTGAGTGTGATCAGATCGCTCACATCAGAATTCTCATGAGGAATAGCCAGAGATGCGATCGCTTTTTGAATAGCATCTGCAACCCTTAGCGCTCCTTCTGTATGAGTATTTCTCAAAATCACGGCAAACTCTTCACCTCCATAACGAGCCACTAAATCGGTCGGTCGTTGTGGAACTTTAGCGATCGCTTGAGCCACTCGAATTATGCAATCATCGCCTCCTTGATGCCCGTTACTATCGTTGTAGCGTTTAAAATAGTCAATATCGATCAGAATTAGAGCAAGAGGATTTTGTTCGCGTTGGTGGCACTGCCATTCTTGAACTAAATAGTCATTAAAGCATCGGCGATTGGCAATCTGGGTCAAACCATCTAAATTCGCTAATAGTTGCAATTTTTGATTTGCTTCCTGCAATGCAATTTCCATTTGTTTCCGTGCCGTAATATCTCGCACTGTAATCGCAAAGCCATCGTCCAACTTCACCGCCACATAGTGATACCAGCAAGAATTGCCCGCAGGATAATAGAAATCACCATCTAGGGGTTCTCCAGACTCAACAACTGCTACAAAGTCATCAAATAGATTGAGTAGATGATGATGCAAAAACTTTTTGAAGACTAATTTACCAATTAGATCTTCACGATTTCGTTCTAAGATCTTTGCGATGACTGGATTAACTACTAAGCAGCGAAAATTTTCAATATTACCTGATTGCGGATCTCGTACTGCTTGCATCGCGGCAATTCCATCTAGCGCACTATTTAAAACACTCGAAATTAATGCCCTAGATTGATACAAGACTCCCTCAATTTCTTTGCGTCTAGCAATTTCAGCTTGCAAGAGCTGCTGTTGCTTTTGAATGATTAATTGAGCTTCTAACCTCGCCACAACTTCTTCAATTTGAAATGGCTTGGTTATATAGTCTACCCCCCCCACCTCAAATGCTTTTAATTTGTCAAACGTATCATTTAATGCACTGATAAAGATAATCGGAATATCACAAAGATTAAAATCGGCTTTGAATGCTTGACAAACCTGATACCCATCCATTTCTGGCATTTTTACATCTAAAAGAACTATGTCTGGACGCTGCGATCGTGCAGTTTCGATCGCCTTAATCCCATTTGTGACACTACGAGAGGTATAGCCAAGCATTGATAGCAAATCATGCAATAGTTGTAAGTTTTCTGGTAGATCGTCAACTAATAATATGTTCCCTTTCGTCTCGAGTTGAGAATCAAAATTCATCAAAGATTCATTGATCGGTTTATACATTTCGGATCGGACTCAGCAATTAGTTGCATCTAGCAATTTTATAATCTCATCAAATTCAAATTGGTGTGATATTTTATAAGATTTTCGATAGCAGTCTAGAAGTTAGGATAGGCGACTGAAATTACTGCCCATCCTAACCTCTAGATTCTGACATCCTTAGCACTATCAAATTTTCCCTATTAAAAAATTTACTATTTCTTTTTCTAATAAATCGGTATTATAGAGCTGGCGAATATTCTCAGGGTTAATATCTTTAATATTTCTTATACCTGTTTCATGTCCGCCTTTGATTTCTTAAATGGATTTTAAGCGGAATAAACCATGAAAATCACTACTCACTATCTCTGTATTGCTGGTGTGTTCGCTGTAGGCTATTTCACTGCTTCACTCTCGGCAGTAGCACAGATCGTTCCAGATAAAACTCTACCTGTGAACTCCGCGGTAAACAAAAGTGGACTAATATATACGATTGATGGTGGAACTATTCGGGGCGTCAATCTCTACCACAGTTTTCAGGACTTCTCAGTTCCAACAAATAATACTGCTTATTTTAATAATAGTGCTAATATTCAGAATATTTTGACGCGCGTAACGGGAAACTCCATCTCTAATATTGACGGAATAATTAAAGCTAATGGAAGCACTAATTTATTTCTGATCAATCCTAATGGGATTATATTTGGCGCAAATGCGAAGTTAGATATTGGCGGAACCTTTGCCAGCACCACAGCAAGTAGCCTCAAGTTTAACGATGGTAGCGAGTTTAGTGCCACCAATCCCCAAGCACCACCTTTGCTGACGACGAGCATTATACCTGGGTTGCAGTATGGAACGAGCAATGTAGGGGCAACGATCGCCAATCGAGGCAATCTCTATACGGGACAGGATTTAGTCTTAAATGCTGACAAACTAGACTTACAAGGACAATTGCTGGCAGGTAGAGATCTAACATTGCAAGCTCAAGAAATTGTTGTTCGAGATACTGCTAGTAAAACCTTTGTGGCAGCGTCGGGGAGAGATATGCTAGTACAAGGAAATCAATCTATTGATATTTTTGCCTTAAACAATGTTAGTAGTGGGTTTTGGTCGGGGGGGGATATGGTAATGCGATCGCAAAATCCCGTGATTGGTGATGCTCATTTTTATGCTGGTGGAAATTTAAATATTGAGAAATTGGATGGAACTATTGGTAATTTAACTAGCCCCAACGATCCAGTTATTTTGGCGAGTGGCGATGTATCTTTGGGAAACTATATAGGAGCATCTCTGCATATTTTGGCAGGAGGTAGCGTAACGCTTGGGGATGTCACGATTAACAGCACAGGCGCAGTGAATACTACGATCAACCCTAGTAATACAAATCTATTTAATGCCACAAAAAGCTATGCAGATCTGGCAACGTTTGATTTGACTGACTATCAAGCGATCAAAAATAGCGATGGATCGGTTCAGGATGTAATACCAATAAAAACTGCAATTACAGTTGATGGAAGTATTCAGGCAACTTTGGATGTAAGAGCGGGTGTAGATTGGGCACAGTTAGGTGGATTGCCTACTAGTCCCATAGTTTCAGGTACTATTATCCCCACACCTACCTATGTAAACCCTCCTACTAGAGCTGATATAACGGTAAATGGTAATATTCGCGTAAGTCAGCCTAGTGGCTTGGTGTTATTAACCAACCAGTTCGCTTCCAATACCTTACAAGGCAAAATTTCAACTCAAGAAATTAATACTGGTACCAATGTTGTTGGGTCTAATGCTGGTGATATTCGCGTCTATGGAAGAGGTGATATCACATTGAATGCTAACTTAATCGCTTACTCGGAGCCAACCATTGGTAATGCAGGAAATGGCGGATCGGTTTCTATTTCATCTTATTCTGGCAATATTAAGATGAACAATGATTTATACACTGACTCTTTTACTCTTTCTGGTAATACAAGCAATGGCGGTAAAATTTCCTTCTCTTCCTATTCAGGGGACATTATTCTAGATAACATGTACTTTGAGTCATCCTCCTTCGCTTACTCTGGAAATTCAGCGAATGCAGGGGCGGTTTCTCTTGTCTCTTATTCTGGTAATATCACGATTACTCGTCCAATTTGGAAATCTCCATCGGTTTCATTAGCACTAGGCTCTTCTGGTAATGGAGGAGCGGTTTCTTTTGCTACTTATTCTGGCAATATCACAATTAAAGATGTCAAAAGCTTCTTCGGAGATACTGGTACTTACTTAGACACTGGTACTTATTCAGGAGCTAAATCCTCTGGTAATGGTGGAGCGTTTTCTTTGGCTTCCAATTCTGGCAATATTTCATTGATTAATGCCCCATTAAACTCCTCCACTGCTTCCTATTCACCGTCAAAACTAGAATACGCTGGGAATGGGGGGGATATTTCCTTAGTAACTTCTTCGGGCGATATTAATCTCAATGACTTAACTTTATATTCCTACTCCTTTTCTCCATCGGCAAATGCTCAAAATGGAGGTGCAATTTATTTGTATGCTGGCTCTGGGAATATTAATCTGAACAATTCTACATTGTCAGCTTACTCATTCGCTTCATCTGCGGGTTCCCAGAATGGAGGAAAGGTATCGATCGCTACGCCCAAAGGTAATATTGCGAGTGCCTTAACCAGTTATATATTGTCGTTCTCAATTTCTAAAGCAGGTTCACAAAATGGTAATGGTGGTGAAGTTGACCTATCATCGAAAGATCGAATCAGTAATCTTTCTCTCTTTACCTCCTCGGCTTTTGGTCAAGCAGGAACGGTGAATATTAAGGGATTGGGTGATTTAGCGATCGCTAATCTTCAGGTGATTACCAGTAAAACCGTAAATTTTCCTAAACGAGCCTACGATATTAACGATCCGAATACTTTCATTACGACGATTTTTGGATCTGGGCAAAATGGGCGATCGGGAGACGTAAAGATTACAGGATTGAGAAATCTCATCTTTGACAATACCCTGATCTTGAGTACAACCCAAGGAATCGATCCTGCTGGCAATATTTCTATCTCCAGCCCTAACTTCGTCACCTTCCAAAACAACAGTCAAGTCCTTAGCAATACCGACAGTATCGGTAATGCCGGAAATATAAATATTGCCGCAGTTCAAGGCATAACCTTCAAAGATAATAGTAAAGTTACCGCTCAAACTAGTAGCGATGGTAAAGCTGGTAATATCGATCTTAGATCGGGAAGTTCTATTCTCTTTACTGCGGGTACGGGCTTATTTGCCAACACAACGCAAGGCTCTAAAGGAGATGGTGGCAATATTACGATCGATCCTCAGTATCTAACTCTTCAAGATGGAGCGACAATCGCAGTTGGCAGTCTTGGCTCTGGAATCGGCGGTAACATTAGTATATTTGCCAATTATCTTTCCCTTCTTAATGGCTCTTCTATTACTGCCTCAACCGCCAGTACAAATGGAGGTAACATCACTTTAAACATCCCCTCGATCCTACTTCTACGTTACGCTAGCAATATCACTACAACTGCAGGAACTGCAAATGCAGGCGGCAACGGCGGTAATATTAATATCAATGCAGGTTTTATCGTTGGTCTTAAGAATGAGAATAGTGATATCTTTGCTAATGCTTTTACTGGTAATGGCGGCAATATTAACATCACCACTAATGGCATCTATGGATTAGAATTTCGTCAGCAACTAACCTCCCTTAGCGATATTACAGCTAGCTCCCAGTTTGGTTTACAGGGAAATGTGCTCGTAACTACCCCTGAAATCGATCCTAGTCGGGGACTAATCACTTTACCTCTCAATCTTGCTGACTCATCCAAGCAAGTTAGGGAAAGCTGCGCTGTTGGTGGTAAATTATCTAATCGTGAAAATCGCTTTACGATTTCTGGAAGAGGTGGTTTGCCGAAAAGTCCTAATGATGAGCTTTCTAGTACTCAACCTCTAGTGGATTTAGCAGAACTCGTACCAATTAGCTCTAATCAAATCTCGGTAGTAGAACAGAAGCAGGAAGTAATAAAGGAAGATCTAAAAACTATTGTTGAAGCGAATTCGATCGCCAGAGACAGCTTCGGCACAATAAGGCTAATAGCAGATTCTACACCTCTGAGTCCTGCCATACCGCAGCTTTCTTGTGCAAAAGAAATGAAATAGCCTAAATAAAACCGCAAATCAAGCAAATTTAACGATCGCAGGTAAAATCGATGTTCTTTTGGCAGCCTATCTTAAATCTAAAGTCCAAAAGCTCGTTGCTGCGCTATATCATCATTGGCACTTGTACGGCCATACTTACAGTCCTCTTGGGATGGAATACTCAACCTAGTACTGCCAATAACCTTTCGAAAGTCTCAAAGGTTCCAACCGATATAGTTCTTATACAATCTTTACCGAATAATCCTGTAACTCTTTTCCAGAAAGGCAAACAGCATTATCAAGCAGGACAATACGCTCAGGCGATCGCTACTTGGCAACAAGCCTCTGAAATTTATGCTAAACAGGGGGATCGCCTCAATCAAGCGGTTGTGCTTAACAATCTTGCATTAGGGTATCAACAACTCGGTCAATGGCAAGAAGCAAATCAGGCGATCGACCTTAGTTTGCAAATTCTACAATCTGAGCCACAACAGAAAAAATTACTAGCTCAGACTCTTAACATCCAAGGCAGTATCCAACTCTCTCAGGGCAAAGCCCAAGAAGCATTAACGATCTGGCAAAAGGCAACAACAAATTACGAGCAAGCGGGGGACAAAGACGGAGCAATCCGTAGCATGATCAATCAAAGTCAGGCAATGCGATCGCTGGGTTTATACCCCAAAGCTAAAGCCATTCTTCAACAAGTACAAATAGAACTCAAAGAACGCCCCGACTCATCTCTCAAGGCAGCTAGCCTGCTTAATCTCGGCGACACTCTAAGGCTGAGAGGCGAACTCCAAGAGTCCAAAATCGCTTTGCAAGAAAGTCTGGCAATCTCTAAGAAACTCAATAATGCGTCAGTTGTTGCTGAGGCGCTCCTAAGTTTAGGCAATACAACCTACAGCTTGAAACAAACCGATGAAGCCCTCAGCTACTATCAGCAAGCAGCAAACTCAACTACTTCACCACTCAAAAAAGTTCAAGCACAGATAAACCTATCACGCCTCCAAATCGAAACAAAACAGATCGACTCAGCGCGATTATTACTAACAGATATCCAAACTCAACTACCAAACCTTACTCCCAGTCAAGATTCAGTTTACGCAGGAGTAAAATTCGTCCAAAGTCTAGTTAAGCTTAACCCCACATCTGGCGATCGCCAAGCCTCCGCCAAAATACTCGCCACTGCTGCTCAACAAGCAAAAGAGATGAGCGATCCTAGAGCGGAGTCTTATGCGATCGGCTATCTGGGAGAACTCTACGAACAAAATCAGCAATTCTCAGAAGCCCAAAACCTAACCGAAAAGGCGCTAATTCTCGCTCAAACTAATAATGCTCCAGACATTACCTATCGCTGGCAGTGGCAACTCGGACGAGTTCTCAAATCTAAAGGTAACAATCTCCAAGCGATCGCTGCCTATAGTGAAGCCGTCAATACACTTGCCTCAATCCGTGGCGATCTGGTATCTAGTAATACTGATATCCAGTTTTCCTTCCGCGATAGTGTTGAACCTGTCTACAGACAGCTAGTAGCACTACTTATGGCTCATGAGGACGGCAAATCAGTCAGTCAAGAAAATCTTAAAGCTGCGCGTAAAGTCATTGAATCCCTCCAACTAGCAGAATTAGATAACTTTTTCAAAGAAGCCTGTCTTACAGGTCTTCCTACACAAGTTGATGAGGTCGATCCACAGGCTGCTGTAATCTATCCAATTGTTTTGGCTGATAGCCTAGAAGTTATTATTTCACTTCCAGATCGTTCCTTGCAGCACCGTACAACCAAAATTTCTCAAGACAAACTAGAAATCTTCTTGAGCGAACTGCGGCGATCGCTACGTCGTACATCTCTTGAGACAGAAATTCAAGAGGTTTCACAAAAAATCTACAATATGCTGATTGGGAAGGAGACAGAATCTATACTTGTCGCTAATAAAGTTAAAACCTTAGCCTTCGTTCTTGATGGTTCTCTAAGAAATTTGCCCATGGCAGTTCTCTATGATGGACAACAATACTTAATGGAGAAATATAACCTTGCGATCGCACCTGGATTACAACTCCTCGATCCTCGTCCCCTCAAACGCCAACAACTAGAAGTATTTGTTGGAGGTTTGAGCAAGGAAACGCAAAATTTTAATGCCCTACCTAATGTCGAAAGAGAGATTCAGCAGATTTCCAAGGTTGTATCAACCCAAACACCATTACTAAATGAGGCTTTTATTAGCGAATCTATTCAAAAACAAATTAGTAAGACCCCCTTTAGAGTGGTTCATTTAGCTACGCATGGTGAATTTAGTTCTGATGCTGAAAAAACCTTTGTTTTGACTTGGAATAACCGTCTAGGGGTCAAGCAGTTAGAAGAATTATTACAAACTAGAAATCAAGATAGTAGAACTCCCATTGAATTATTAGTACTCAGCGCTTGTAAAACCGCCAAAGGCGATAATCGTGCTGCATTAGGGTTAGCAGGAATGGCAGTGCGCTCAGGAGCGCGTAGTACGATCGCTAGTTTATGGTCAGTAGAAGATAGTGCTACAGCCACATTTATGGAAGACTTTTATCAAGAGCTAGCAAAAAATGGAACGACAAAATCTGAAGCTTTGCGTAAGGCACAGATTAGCCTTCTAAAAAATCCACAATTTACTCACCCATTTTACTGGTCTCCGTTCGTTCTAGTTGGGAACTGGTTGTAGTAAAACTTTCACTGCTATAGCTTCATTTGATTAAAGATAATACTCACTAAAGTAGTAGAAATTCCAAAAATAGCCTTGATATTTTTAGGATTTCTATTACTTTACGAATTTTAAAAGAATCTCAAGCATTACAGTAGTTATAAGGTTCTTCAATTATGTTTAATGGTTTATCTATGATAGCTAAATACAGTCGAAAACTATATAAATCAACCACTTAATTAGGATTGTTATATAATGTTTGATATAGTTTTCGTCATAGGAGTTAAGATAAAAAGTCCAGAACCCAAAGATATTGCAAAGAAAGGTTTTTAGCTTTTGAGTTGCAATTAGTCCTAATAGGATTACCTGTAACTATAAGTGCAAAAAAACGGTTAAAATGTCATTCAAACTTTATTAATTCTTCTTGCTTTACCACCTCCAATCCCGCATATTTTTGCTTATAGAAGGGACATTCTCTCGTCATTTACTGCTTCTAGGAATAAGGCTATGTTCTACAAATATTCTTATCGATACTTTGCTCCCTTGGCGATCGCTACACTTTTGGAAGTAATCACGTCTTCTATTTTTTTAGCAGATACCCGCGCTCAAACATTTGAGCCGCCTACTAGCAACCCCGCACCTACCACTACTATTGGCGGGGGGAGACGAGGTAGTGATGGACAATGCCTAAAAGATCGAGATCTTCAACCTAGAAATATCAAAATTAAACAGGCTTTGGGACAACAACTTATTCCCTTACTACCGCCTAACAAGTTCGGTCTTACCATTTCGGCTAATCCAACATTCTTTGCGTATATTCCCAAAACATCTGCGATCGCCGTAGAGTTTACCCTTGAAAATCAGCAAGGTAAGGGCATTACTCGCAAAAGAGTACAACTGACAAATACTCCAAGCATTGTCAATATCCAATTTGATACAGAACCCTTAGAAGTTGGCAAAGATTACAAGTGGCTGATCTCCGTAATATGTGAGACTGGAGATCCTGAAGATGCTTTTTCAGAGGGCATTATTCGTCGCATCAAGCCCGAACCAAATTTGCTCAAGAAATTAGAAAAAGCTTCGGAGATCGAGAAAGTATTCATATATGCAAAGTTCGGAATTTGGCATGAAGCAATCTCCAAATTGGCAAATTTGAGACTTTCTCAGCCTGATAGCTCCGACTTAAAAATTAGTTGGCTAACCCTACTGAAGTCCTCTAGTCTAGAAACTTTAGCAAACACACCTCTCAAAAACTAAGCTAAATCATTCATGCAAAAGAAAAATGTCTACAGATGCTGATGAGCTAATTTTTATAGAAGAGGACGAAGAGCCTTCTTTTTTAGAGAACAAGTCAATAAATTACTCTATTCTAGAAGAACAAAATCACGAATCTCAATTAATCTCTGAAATCACGCCACTGCAGAATAGAGCAGCGTGGCAAATCCTGATATGTGATGACGATCTATCCGTTCATACAGTGACTAAACTTGCCCTAGAAGGATTTAAGTTTGCGGAAAAAGGGCTAGAGATAATTTCAGCTTTCTCAGGTGCAGAAGGAATCAAAATTATTGAGCAAAATCCTAACATTGCCATTATTCTTCAAGACGTAATTATGGAGACTAATGATGCAGGATTGCAAGCTATCAAATATATTCGTGAAGTCCTAAAAAATCAATTAGTAAGAATTATCCTTCGCACTGGTCAACCAGGAGATTTTCCAGAGTCTTCAGTAATTGTGAATTACGACATTAATGACTATAAATCAAAAACAGAATTGACCGAGCAGAAATTATTTACGACTCTAGTTTCCAGTCTAAGAACCTATAACACTATGATTTGTCTTGCTGAAAGTCGCCAAAATTTGACCGCACTTAATGCACAACTTCAGCAATTTAATCAAAATTTAGAGAATCTTGTACAAGAACGTACAGCTGAACTTGCAATCGCGAAGGAAGCTGCAGATAGTGCGAATAGAGCTAAAAGTCAGTTTCTTGCAAATATGAGTCACGAACTGAGAACCCCTCTAAATGGAATTCTTGGTTATACTCAGGTCTTAAAACTAAGCGAAGACCCCGTCAAGTACCAAGATGGGCTAGATATGATCCAACGGAGTGGGAAGCACTTACTAACTCTGATTAATGATATTCTCGATCTTTCTAAAATCGAAGCAGGCAAACTAGATCTTCATTATAGCCTGTTCAATTTAGATGAGTTTCTCAAAGATCTAATCGATATCTTTAAGGTTCAGGCAACCAGTCAGGAAGTGGAAATTGTTTATGAGCCAATCGGAAAACTACCAAAGCTTGTTTATGGCGACTCCAAACGTCTTCGGCAAGTTTTATTCAACCTAGTAGGTAATGCTATCAAGTTTACAGACAAAGGTATTGTGACTGTTGTCGTTCAAATTCCGAGTAGTAATAAAATTCGCTTTGATATAATCGATAACGGAGTGGGAATTGCATCGGAGGATTTGACTAAGATATTTCAATCCTTTGAACAAGTTGGCGATCGCGCAAAAATGCACTCAGGTACAGGCTTAGGATTAGCTATTAGCAAAAGGTTTGTGGAGATGATGGGAGGAAAGCTCAATGTAACCAGTACCCTAGGGAAAGGTACTACTTTCTGGCTAGAAATCGATCTGCTTTCTTACATCAACCCAGTTCAAACTCATACAACAATAGAGAGAGCACAACATGTTTCCCCTCGCTCTGAGGCCGTCTCGCAGCAGTCTTTACCAAGTAAGGCGATCGCGAATACTGTACTACCCGATCGTCGAGTCATACTCGAGTTATTAGAACTTGCAGAAATGGGCGATCTAGAATCTCTGCAGGTACGTGTAAAACATCTAGAGGAGTCTGATACTGAATTAAAAACCTTTACTGGGGAAATTATAAAGTTGATAAAAGATTTTCAACTTCGCAAGATTTTAAACTATCTCAATACCCAGATGCAGGCATAGCAATATTTATAGGAGTATATGAGAACTTTACAGCTCGATTAATAAGAAGATCAAAGCATCACTAATCATCGAGTTTACCGAATTTTAATCATGGCTTCTAACTCTCGAAGACGACTTTCGGCTAGCCGATCGCGACATTGTTTTGCTGTTTGCGACTGCTCTGTGAAACGTAATGATTCAAACTGGCAGTGCTGCGCTTGGTAGCGTTGCCATTGACGTTGACCAGAAGAATTTCTTAGTTCTTCTTGACTTAGGACTTTAGCCAGACGTTGAGTAGTTGCGTCTGGTGTAATTTTAGAGTTGCTTTTTCCTTGTAAATCGGCGATGCGATCGTTGGTAACTCTAGCTCTACAACTGTTATAAAGTAATGGATAAATTGAACCTTGTCGAAACGGAGCACTCAACTCTTTACAATGAGTATCTCGATAAGAATTCCAATTTTGTTCGATCTGTTTGAGGTAGACTTGCCTTGCTTCGGGTATTTGCCTATAAATATCTTCATAAATCAGCGATCGCAAAAAATCAGCAGTTTTTGCCCATCGCGAAGCACAAATATTAAGTGCAAGTTGGGTTTGTTCTTCACAAGCTGGAGGTGCAACTCCAAATATTTGAGACTGGGCAATTGTTTCGGCAAAGATGGTAGAGCTTGCCATGCAGGATAGTCCTAGTGAGATTACAAGGGATTTTAAAATCATTTTCATACTCTGGACTTTGATTAAAAACTATGTTCTGCTTCAAATCTATACCAATAACAACTATAACAATGAAAGCTTTGCTTAGGACATAAAGCCCAAATAAATAGGGGCGGCGCAAAGCGCCGCCCCTATTTATTTGGGCTTTGATTTATCCTAGCTATCTCTTTCATTGCTATAAACTCAATCTTAAAGTTCTTAAAAAAGCTAAGATTTTGTAATGGAGTAACCTAAAAACTTAGAGAGATAGCGATCGCCATCAACGTTTAGTCGCCGATTTTAACAAAACAATTCGCCATGAATTCGCCATGAAAAAATTTCACCTAATTCTCCTCACGACCTTAAATATGTTCTGGCTCGATGGACAAACAACGTCGGCGATCGCTGCACCAAAGTCTAGTAAAGAAAGCGATATCGTCACTATTACCGATATTGAGCAGAAACATCTAATCGGTCATTTGGGACAGCCCCTCGGAAAAATTATCGTAATATCGGGTGTCGTTCGCCAAGAGCAATCAGGCGCAAAATCTAGTCCAAGAGATGTGTTAAGCGTCGAATCTGTAAACGATCGACCGCTCGCGCAACCCGTAACAATTGAATTTAATCTATTTATGACCGCTCAAGTTGCCAAACCTATTTTAGGTCAATCCTTTAAATATATTGGCTACGAAACAGGAGGATTTACAGGAATACCTCAAGACGCATTCAAATTTGTACCTGCCGTAGCGACTACTGGTCATCGCTTTAATACTTTTTTTCAAGTGCTGCAAGAAGAATTAGATGTTGTTAAAACAAAATCGGATTTGATTCAGTTTAACAATCGTCGAGTCCAAATCATAGGCAGATATGTATCTGGCACTAAACCAGCCCCTGCAATCACAGGGGATATAGAATTTAAGGGGAACTATATAACTGCAAAGATCGTGCTAGAGGATGGCACAGAAATCCCCATTTTCCCCACGTATAATAAGCAGTCATTGCGATCACCTGAAGAAGCTGAAGCTTATAATGGAAAAATTGTTAAAGTGGTCGGGAAGATTAGTAGCGATCGGTTAAACTCCGAAAAAATTACTTTAAATACCTTTGATGGAATCTGGCAATACCAAGCAGGATTCTAGATATTACAAAGTAACACTTAGAATCTTGCTTTTAGTTTCTTTGACAGTAAATTGTTATAAGTATATTGAATTTGAGTGCCGAAATCTGTAGCGATCGAGAAGTTTAAAAGGTTTTAACCCCATTGACACATTTGTGATGGAGAGGGCATGAGTGGTTTTAGGTATCGATAAAAACCTCCAGTATCAAGCCTTGCCTGACGAAACAAAATCAAGTTACTGCTACCATCTTTTTTATTAATGGCAGGCCTCCTAATGACCTTATGATTGTTGAGGTTTAAATGCCCTTCTTCATCCCACTTAAATTCTATCTTAGGAATATCAATCCATTCGCTACCACTCCAAGACAAAGCTAGTGCCTCTCCAGAAACTATACTGCTACTAATTTTACCGCGTAAGCAGATTAAGTCATCTGTATGTGGATATGCATAATATCCATCAACGCGATCGCCGATTTTAGTAAAGTTAAAACATACGCCTGCTCCGCTACGCCAATCACGTGGTTCGGGTTGACTGCAAAATTGATAGTTACCGTCTGCTAACTTTGCAATCTCATTTTTAGCATTAGCTGAATCACTGTTGAGGGTTGCGCCAATTGAGATAGCTATAAATATTAAGCTAAAGAATTTTAGTAGCTTATTTTTACCCAACACAACTTCATCACCTCCTTATTTAGGAAGTCACTACTTCTTCAGTTCGGGTTTCTTGATAACAGAATTTTAGGTACTGAATCTATACCCCTATTTTACTCCTTTTTAGAAATAGCTGGCGTACACCTCACTTGCGCTGAAGGTGCAAGTCTATGGTCTAAATGCCTGAAACCGCAAATAACCTAGAGTCATATTTAGTAAAGATCGGTACTTTTAGAATGGACAACAATCAAGCTATATGGTGAGTGAGATTTGGCATAACGAATATACCCGACTAAAATAGTCGGGTATATTTGACGACAATAAATGCTTGTGTTAATGTTCATTTCAATAAAGAAATTGAACAAAAACTTTTAGCAACTAAAAGGGCTACCAAGAACATGACTGCAACCATTGTTTCTCCTTACACCAGCGATCGCGTTGATACATTTAGTAATCTCAAGTGCAAAGAGTGTGGTGCAGAGTATGAAGCCAAGGCGATGCACGTTTGCGAACTGTGCTTTGGTCCCTTGGAAGTTGCCTACAACTACGACGCTATCGCTGCTAGAGTCAGCCGTGAAACGATTCAAGCTGGACCCCTCTCAATCTGGCGCTATCGCGATTTTCTCCCTGTCAAGACTGACAACTATATTGACGTATCCACAGGCATGACTCCTTTGATCAAGGCAAATCGCCTTGCTAAGCGTCTCGGCATCAAAAATCTCTACATTAAAAATGATGCCGTAAACATGCCCACCTTGAGCTTCAAGGATCGCGTTGTTTCCGTAGCCCTCAGCCGTGCTCGCGAACTAGGTTTCACGACAGTTGCCTGTGCCAGCACTGGTAACCTGGCAAACTCTACTGCCGCGATCGCAGCCCATGCTGGTCTAGAGTGTTGTGTCTTTATTCCCTCTGACTTAGAGGCAGGTAAAGTTCTCGGTACAACCATTTACAATCCCAAGGTTTTCTCAGTTCACGGTAACTACGATCAAGTAAACCGTCTCTGCTCAGAAGTCGCCAATACTCACGGTTGGGGATTTGTAAATATCAACTTACGTCCTTACTACTCTGAAGGTTCCAAGACCCTCGGGTATGAAGTGATCGAACAACTCGGCTGGAAGCTTCCCGATCACATCGTCGCCCCTCTTGCTTCTGGTTCCCTCTTCACCAAGATTTACAAGGGCTTCAATGAATTTGTAAAGGTAGGCTTAGTTGAAGGCAAACCCGTTCGTTTCAGTGGCGCACAAGCAGAAGGTTGTTCTCCCATAGCTTCTGCTTATAAAGAAGGTCGCGATTTCATCACTCCTGTTAAGCCCAAAACTATTGCTAAGAGCTTGGCGATCGGTAATCCTGCGGATGGTATCTATGCGATCGATATCGCTCACAAGACCAACGGCAATATTGAATCCGTCAATGATGACGAAATCATCCAAGCGATGAAGCTTCTTGCTGAAACCGAAGGCATCTTCACTGAAACGGCTGGCGGCACGACGATCGCAGTTCTGAAAAAGCTAGTGGAAGCTGGCAAAATCGATCCTGAAGAAACAACGGTTGTTTACATTACTGGCAATGGATTGAAGACTCAGGAAGCAATTCAAGGCTATGTCGGTGAACCTTTCTTGATTGAACCAAAACTTGATAGCTTCGAGCGCGCTCTAGAGCGCTCTCATACATTAGAGAACCTAGAATGGCAAACTGTTTCCGTCTAGTAGCATCTGTTTCCTAACAACAAAAGCAGCGCATTGCGCTGCTTTTGTTTTGTATGAAGAGATTTACAATGATTATGAAAAAATGAGAATATATAGCACTGCTAAGTCATTTATGGAAATAGTACAGTTTCCGACTTCGCTCAGCCAAAAATTCACTCTGGCTGAGCGAATTTGACTAACTTAAAACAAAGATTTAGTAATTGATTAGTTAAAGTCCAAGTAAATGCGATGAAAAGATCTCATGGATTTGAATTTAGCATTGCCATGTGTATTGCTTGTTTGATTGTTGTTACCTCTAATATGTTTTTTACTAAAGACGGTGAATTAGATTGTCGGCGAAGTACTGATATATCTTTGCCAAGCTGTTCTTTGGTGCAAACCTCGATGGTAAGTCGTAAAGTCATACATATTAATCTTCTTAAAGCTGCCTATATAAATGTAACTAAAAATAAAAGCCGTAAAGGAGAAATTACGAGCAACCATTCTGTCACACTATTGACTGACTCGGGGGAAATAGAATTAAGTGAATCCTATAGTGAACTTGCCCAGCAGGAGGTAGATCGCATAAATTATTTTATTAATTCTTCACAGCCATCTTTGTATATCAGAGAGGAGCATCTTAAAGATGCTCGGAACATATTTAAAATATTTGGAATTATAGGTTTAGTATTTGGGACTTTAAGTTGGTTAGCCTATATAAATGTAATTAGTTAATGTGATTAGTTAATGACGATTTTCCTGTTATTGCAAACTATGAAAGACAACTATGCTTGATTTACAGAAATTGATGGGACAGATGCAAGGAATGTCTGAACAATTGCAGAAGGAAGCTCAGCAATTGACAGTCAAACTCGATCGCGCTCAAACCATATTTCATGAAGCAGCTATAAATCAAGACATTCTGAATCAAAAAAACGAACAGTGGCGCGATCGCCTAATTTTTAATTGTGCTGAACCAGTGGAATCCCTATCACAAATTCATGCGATCGCACCCATTACTTCGCAGCACATAGTCTTAGCCACCGATGGCTCACAAATTGCGCCCAGCCGCCATGAGATCGCCTATTGCTATTTGATTAATATTGGCAGAGTTGCGATTTACTATAACTCTGGTATCTATCCATTACTCGATAACGTTCCTGAAGTATTTTATAAAACCGAAGATCTTTATAAAGCTCGTCAATGGGGAATCCAAACTGAGCAATGGATGACGTTGCGGCGAACAGTTGCTGAAAATGTTGCCTTAGCCAATTTAGCCATAGAGACGATCGCCGTTTCTCCTGAATTACCGATACTCGCCTTCACTGATGGTGCATTAATTCATTGGGAATTTGATGAAATTCCTGCTGATGCGCGATCGCAACTTTTGCCAGATATCCTCGCTGCTTGGGGCGATCTGAAAGCGCAAGGCATTCCCCTAGCTGGTTATATCAGTGCTCCCCGTGCTGCGGAAGCCACTAACTTTTTACGATTACAACTCTGTCCTTTCGAGCAGCCTGATTGCAATACCAATTGTTCTGCTAAGCCGCTTGATTCAGCACCTTGTAGTCAAATTCAACCATTACGCGATGGCACTTTATGGAGTCGCTTGTTGAATGTGGGCGAATGCAGTCCTCTCTGGAAAAGCCATGCAAGGATTATGGAAGAATATGACGAATATCAGATTTATTTTTGCTATCTCCATGTCGGTACGGAAATCGCCAGAATTGAGATGCCAGCTTGGACTGCTCTTGATGTGAATTTGCGATCGCAAGCTTTGCAAATCATTCTCGCGCAAGTCCAGAAGGGTTATGGCTATCCAGTTGCCCTAGCGGAAGCACATAATCAAGCAGTGGTCACGGGTAGCGATCGTCGCCGCTTTTTTGCAATTTTAGAGCAGCAAATGGTGAAGTCGGGCTTAAGGAATGTGACGACCTCTTACAAGGAGTCTCGCAAGCGCAGCAGCATTGCCTAATTCTTCAACATCAAACAGCGATCGCTAAATATTATTTATAATTATAATCAACATAAAATTGTTGGCAAAATGTATGATTGCTACTATTTCATCGCCTAGCCTATCACCTACAGAATATCTAGATTGGGAAGTCAAGCAAGAAGGTAGATATGAGTATGAGTATGGCGAGGTTATCGAGGTGACAGGTGGGAAGCTTGAAAACAATGAAATTGCCCTTAATTTGATTGTACTGCTCCGAAGTCATTTACGTGGTAGAGGTTGCCGTATCCTTGGTGGTGATGCAAAACTCATGACTATTCCGAGTAATGTTTATTACTTTCCTGATGTTGTTGTTAGTTGCGATCCTCTCGATCGCAGTGCTAGTGAGTTTTTACAATATCCTTGCTTAATTGCTGAAGTCTTATCCCCTGCTACGGAAAGTCGCGATCGCGGGATTAAGTTACGCAATTATCTCAAAATCGACTCATTACAAGAATATATGCCCATCAACTCAGATTCTCCGAGCATTGAGTTCTATCGTCGTAGCGATCGCGCAGAGATTTGGGAATATCTAACAATCAATAGTTCGGATTTAATCGTTAACGATCCTGAAGTTCAACTAACTAGCATAGATCTTAGTCTTCCACTATCACTCATCTATGAAAACGTTGACTTTCGGAAATCCTAATCGCCTATTTAACCATCAAACAGCGATCGCTTTTCCTTTAAAAAGAATTGGGTTCAAGTTTAAATCCTAAGCCAATTTGAGTAAAATGAGCATCTTCTGTCAGGATGCGCTGGATGTTGAACTCCTGCATAACTAACGCTGAGGTTAAGTCAGTGAAAGAAATTTGTGGCTTATCAAGATATTTCAAACGCAACAGTTGAGTTTGACTGAAGCGAAATTCATCAATTTGGATTAACTGAAATTGCTCGCTGGAGAATGCTTCAGATAATTGGAGCATTGCTTGTTTAGCTTGGAAGGAATTGAGGCGTTTAAAGAATAGTGTGAATGTCTCATCTAGAACAAATGTGGAAGTGTAAATGATTGTTCTGTCTGCGATTAAGGTGCGATATAAACTAGCAACTTCGTTATGTCTGCGTTCTCCTGCGTCGTTTAGTGTCAGCCAACCCCAAGTATCGATAAATATGGCGTTACTCATAGAGGTCTTGGTCAATCTGTTGGGCGAGATTACCGTGATTTATGGCTCCGACAAAGTTGGCTAGTGGATCGAAGGTTGTGGAGTTTTGGTTAGAAATTTTTTTAGGCTGTAGGGTCTGAATAAATTGCAAGACAATTTGAATCTGCTGTTCGCTGAGCTTGCCGATCGCTTCTAGGACTTGTTGGTTTGAATTCGTGGAGTACATAATAATCAATGTATCTATTCTTTTCAGTTTAGCAAATTTTTATTGAACAACAATGCGCGATCGCCCCTCATCACTCATACAACTGATCGCCTAAATCTCAACATCAAACAGCGATAGCCTTTTCCCTCAAATCAGACAGCGATCTCCCTTAACCAAACGTCAATCTTAATGACAACTTTAGATCTAGTTTGGTTATCTAAACAGCCTAAAATATTAGTTTTAAAATCGCAGTTGCAAGTTTAATTTAAAATATAGCTTATTACCTTTTTCTTGGTATAAACTACCATACCGATGGCGAGTTGTTGAAGGAGTATCTAATTTAATATTTTTGTACAGATAATTTTTGAGTGTTTCCAAATCGATAATATGAAATGCGACACAATCGCCATTGTTTTTTAGGACAATACTACCGTTTGCTTCATACACTCCATTCCATTTACTGCCCGCAAAAAAGCCCAACAAGACATCAACTAATAATTTTTGAATTTTGTTTTTTAAGGCGGCTTTATCACCATAATTAATTTGCTGATTAAGTAATGCTTGTTCATCAACAAAATCTACTATTTTAGAAATGGAACTAATTCTATTTCTATAAAAAGCTAATAAAACATAGGCAATGATCTCAGGCATCAGAGAATCCACCATTTTTAAATTGTATGTCATGGTATCTTTTTCAGCGCCAATATACTTGAATTTTCCACCACAATTTTCAATGGCTACTATTCTATCTTTTACCTTTGTAGCTGTATTAATGGCATTAATTTCATCAATTCTGGAGTTGTCTAAGTTTTCAATCTGGAAAATAAAATTAGTGTTTCCTGATGCATTTAATAGTGTTGGCTTTGCTCCTAAATAAGATTTTACACCAAAACCTTCGTTTGCTTTAGTAATAGTTTTATTAGAGATATCTAATAAAATATCTGATTTTTGTAAACTATGACCTCCTTTTACAATATTAAATCCCAAATCATTTTGAATAACCGTAAATCCATCTATTTTGAATGTTTTTTCACCTTCTTTTATGTCGTCTATAAGTTTTTTTAATATTTGAGGAGTGATAATACTAGAAATATCAATAAGACGTTTATTGCCAGTGTTTTTGTCAACTACTTCAATGCTTGATTTATCTACAATCAAAAAATCTAAGTCTAAGTTATGGGTGGTAACTTTGTGAATATTAAAAAAATCAACTTTAGCATTTAAGTCAGAATCAGCTAAAAATAATTGTTGTTCACATAATAATTTAACAAAAAGCAATAATTCACTCCATTCACCTTTATTATGAGTTGTTTTCATTTTTATCTCCTTTGTGTTTAATATGTTCATGTAATCAATGACATTGCGTCCAATTTCTTCAATAGTATCTACTGCCACACTATTTCCCAACTGCTTAATAGCTTGTGTATCAGAAACAGGAAAATGAAAATCATCTGGAAACCCTTGCATCTTTCTTGCTTCTACATAAGACAATCTCCGAATTTGATTGTCAACCATATAGGCATCCCAATTTCGGCGATCATCGATCTGGGAACCTCGACCACCAACTCGAATTGTAAAACCAATATCACGGGTGCATTTTCCTTTCCATACATCACTCATTGTAAATTTCAATGATTTAGGTGATGGGAAATTAAAACCTCGCATAAATCCTTCATCTCTAAACCCAACTATAAAGACACGCGGTCGTAGTTGAGGTAAGCCATAATCTGAAGCCTTTACTATTTTGAAATAAAATGAATAGCCCAATTCATTTTCTAATATTTCTCGAATAACTTTAAATGTTTTTCCTGAATCATGACTTACTAAACCGCGTACATTTTCTAAAAAGATAGCCTTAGGTTTTTTTGCTTCGATAATATCAACAATATTAAAAAATAAATTTCCGCGTTCAGAATTGTGATTATCATTAAAGCCTCTTTTATAGCCAGCCTGACTAAATGGCTGACAGGGAAAACCAGCACATAACAAATCAAAATCAGGAATGTCATGTGGCATAACATTACGAATATCATCATTAAATAGCCCGTTCAAAAATAATTCAGGAGATATTTGTTCGTAGTTGTGTTTATAAGTTTTCCTAGCATCAGCATCTATTTCTGATGCAAATATGCATTTACCACCCAATCTGTGCATAGCCAGATGAAAACCACCAATACCCGCAAATAAATCAATAAAGGTGAATTTGCCACTCATGAATTGTTCAAAACTATCAAGATAATATTTAACGTATTTTTTAATTAAAGTTTCTAATTCTGTTGCTAAGTTAGCATAGAATAGCAATCCTTTTTTGACTTTATTATCCTACGCTCTACTCACTGTAGGTCTTAGGCATGAGCGCCACACCCGTCATCAACAACCTCTACGAAGCCAAGGCACTGCTGGAAATGACAAGGGGCGCAAAATTTGACGAATTGAAAAACTTTAGCACGATCGCCGATGCCCTTGCCATGCACGAAAAACTTATGCCTTATGGCATCTGAAGATCGTCCCAATTGCAAAATTGCGATCGCCTAATGATTTTTAGCACAAAAAAAGCGGCGCTTTGCGCCGCCTTTTTTATTTACATTTTGGCAAGTTCCAGCATTGTCTTCAAGACAGAATCAGGATTGAGACTAATCGAATCAATGCCTTGCTCAACAAGGAACTTGGCAAACTCAGGATAATCGCTAGGAGCTTGACCACAGATACCAATCTTGCGATGGTTGGCTTTAGCCTTTTGAATGATCGTGCGAACCATTGACTTAACCGCTTCATTGCGTTCATCAAAGATATGGGCAACGAGGGAAGAATCGCGATCTAAGCCGAGGGTTAACTGGGTGAGGTCATTGGAGCCAATCGAGAAGCCGTCAAAGACTTGGGAGAACTCATCCGCCAAGATGACATTACTGGGGATTTCGCACATCACATAGACTTCCAAACCATTTTCGCCACGTTTCAAGCCATGTTTTTCCATTTCTGCAAGCACCTTGCGACCTTCTTCGGGAGTACGACAGAAAGGAATCATCGGAATGACGTTGGTTAAGCCCATGTCATCGCGGACACGTTTGAGGGCTTGACATTCCAAACCGTAGGCTTCGCGGTATTTAGGATCGTAGTAGCGGGATGCTCCACGCCAGCCGATCATCGGGTTTTCTTCGGTAGGTTCAAAGGCGCGACCACCGAGTAAGTTAGCGTACTCGTTGCTCTTGAAGTCGGACATCCTCACGACGACTGGTTTGGGATAAAAGGCTGCTGCGATCGTGCCAATACCATGAGCTAGTTTATCTACAAAGAAATCAGCCTTGTTTTCGTACCTTGCTGTCAGTTTAGAAATCGCCCGTTTCGCAGCTTTATCTTCGAGAGTATCAAAATTCATTAGGGCGAGGGGATGGGCTTTAATGTGGTTAGCGATGATGAATTCCATCCGTGCCAAACCAACACCATCACAGGGAATAGAGGACAAACCGAATGCTTCTTCAGGATTACCTACATTCATCAAGATCTTAGTGGAGAGTTTAGGCAGATTATCGAGGGAAGTCTCGACAATTTCAAAGGGAACTAGACCTTCATATACCTTACCTTCTTCACCTTCGGCACAAGAAATCGTCACTTCCTGTCCAGACTTGATCATCCCTGTGGCGTTACCACAACCAACGATCGCAGGGATACCCATTTCTCGCGCAATGATGGCGGCGTGGCAGGTGCGTCCGCCTTGATTAGTGACGATCGCACTCGCCTTTTTCATGATTGGTTCCCAGTCGGGGTCAGTCTTGTTAGTGACTAGCACTTGTCCTGCTTGGAAATCTTCGATGTTATGGACTTCCAAAATTACATTTGCCTTGCCTTGACCGATCATCTCGCCCACGGCACGACCTGTAATCAGCACATCACTCGAACCATTCAGTTTGTAGTTTCTGAGAATGTTGCCTGACTTTTGCGACTGGACAGTTTCAGGACGAGCTTGAACGATGAACAATTCCCCTGTGCGTCCATCCTTTGCCCATTCAATATCCATCGGTGAGAGTTTGCCCCGTACTTCTGAATAGTGATCTTCGATGATGCAAGCCCATTCTGCGAGTTTGAGAATTTCATCATCGGTAATTGCGAACTTTACCCGTTCAGAAATTGGTACGGAAATATTCTTGGTCAGCTTTCCGCCGCCAATGTCATAGACCATCTTGATTTCTTTTGTACCGAGGCGTTTTTCGAGAATCGGACGAAATCCTTGTTTGAGAGTTGGTTTGAAAACAAAATACTCATCGGGATTGACTGCACCCTGAACTACATTTTCACCTAAGCCATAGGCGGCGGTGATTAACGCTGCATTTTTAAAGCCTGTTTCTGTATCAATAGAGAACATGACACCAGAAGCGGCGAGGTCGGAACGTACCATTTTTTGTACGCCGACGGAGAGCGCCACATCAAAATGATCGAAGCCGTTGATGGTGCGGTAGGAAATTGCGCGATCGGTAAATAGTGAGGCAAAGCATCGGTGACAAGCATCGACAACTTCGTTTGCTCCATAGACATTGAGATAGGTTTCCTGCTGTCCTGCAAAGCTAGCATCGGGCAAGTCCTCAGCCGTAGCGCTAGAACGCACTGCTACATCAGCTTCCTTACCACAGACCAACTCGCAGTCGCATAGCCTTTGATAGGTCATAGCGATCGCCATTTGCAAATCCTCAGGAAAAGGCGTGTTGAGCACCAAGGCTCTCGCCTGCCGACCGCGATCGCGCAAGTTATTCATATCCTCTATGTCCAGATCGGCAAAGAGTTCGCGCAATTTTGCTTCTAATCCTGCCTTCTCAATGAAATGACGGAAAGCATAGGCAGTGGTTGCAAATCCATTAGGAACATTTACCCCCTTGGGCTGAAGCTGACGAATCATTTCCCCTAGAGATGCATTTTTTCCACCCACAAGCGGAATATCGACAATTCCCACTTCTTCAAACCAAAGGACTAATGCTTGTTCTTTGGGAATATTTCTAGATGTTTCTGAGGCGAAAGTCGAGCTAGTCATGATGATTTAACTCCCTAATCAAATTAATGATTAGATCGATTCTTGTATCAATAATGATTAAGCTTGAAGCCTTAAATATTAGTTAAGAAACTTAATCAAGAAACTTTTAACAAACAACTCATTGGTCAATTTCTACGATAGAACCTTATACTCGATATAGATACTGCTGAAGCCTTTGACACTTTCTAATTATATCTACTACAGAAGTGCCAAATATACTCGTCATTACATTTGTTCACCAAGCTTCGCAAAGATTGACATTAGTTAGTAGATCTAGAATAAGTAGCGATTAATTATTGATTTTTCTGGTTTTTTCTAATAACTTAGCTCGTTTTTTTAACTAACGAGAATTGAAATATTTATAGCTAATTCTCATTAGTTGTATTTATAGTAATTCAAAACCCAAACACAGAAAGACGGCGCGAAGCGCCGTCTTTCTGTTCTAAGCTAAATTTACATTGCTATAGTTGCGAAATCCATATTCGAGGACAAAAAACTGGGCATTGAAAGGGGCTAATGGTTCTCGGAGCTTGGCTAGCTCGGCTTCACATCCATGAATCTCTAAACGAAAAAGCTCCGCAACTTGAAGAGCTTCCTTCAAAATACTATCTACATTTTGCAGATGAAACAGTAGAGCCTCAGCATCTACATAGGCTTCGCGGCAATGAGCGATATTTTCATAAAAGCTAAAACCATAATAAAGACATTTTGGTTCGGTTTTGGTCTGCGCCGTAAAGCGATCGCAGATTGACTTAAACTCTTCTAGCTTACCTTCAGGAATCTTGAAATAGGGCGCAATGGAGCAACCTGTATCTTGAGTTGACATGGTTGATTTTTCCTAAGCAATTTTAAGAGATTTTATAAATAGATCTTGCCTAATCTGGAGACCAAAGACTGTAACGATTTGTGGCAAAGCCTTATGGCAACGATGATTAGGGACAAAAAATGAGGAACCAAATATTTTGTGGCTTTGCCACGCCACAAAATATTTGGTTCCTTACCATCAATAAGGTTTATTGAAACAATTGAGTTTTGTAATGCTTGGTAGTTCCCAACAGTCAGTAAACTAGAAACAACAGTCTAGAATTTTGGAGACCGCGATCGTGATTAAAAGTAAACCCCGCGATGTACAGGTAATTTATATTGCTGACGATACATTTGCTCTGCGATCGCGTAGTTGGAATCGCTTGCGCTTTGAAATTGAATATGCACTCGAAAAGGGAACTACGGCCAACTCGTTCTTAATTCAAGGAAAGTTGCAAGCACTGATCGATCCTCCCGGCGGAACTTTTAAAGATATTTACATACAGGAATTGCGAAAGCGGATCAATATTCTCGATATCAGTTATGTAATTCTCGGTCATGTCAACCAAAACCGCATCGAAACCCTCAAAGCGCTGCTAGAAATTAATAGCCGCCTTACATTTGTCTGCACTAATCCGGGGGCGATCGCCTTACGTCAAAGTTTAGGTGAGAATCTCAAAATTCAAGTCGTGCGAGGGGAAGAAGTCCTCGATCTCGGTAAAGGACATATTCTCAAATTTATTCCTACCTCTACTCCACGCCATCCCGACGAACTTTGCACTTACGACCCAAAGACCCAGATTTTATATACTGACAAGTTTTTTGGTGCTCATGTCTGCGGTAATCAGGTATTCGATGAAGGTTGGAGTCAAATGCTAGGCGATCGCCGATACTACTTCGATAGCACGATGGCAAACCAAGTCCGTCAAGTCGAAGCTGCCCTCGACAAAATCGCCGACATACCTGTTACTTTTTACGCCCCCGGACATGGACCGATGTTGCGCTATGGCTTGCACGAATTAGTCAATCTCTATCAGCAATGGAGCGAAGCCCAAAAGCAACAAAATATTTCTGTCGCCTTACTGTTTGCCTCGGCATATGGCAACACCACAACGATCGCTAATGCTCTAGCACGCGGTATTACTAAAGCAGGCGTTGCCGTTGAGTTAATTAATTGCGAAAGTGCCGAACCAGAGGAAATCAAGGCAGCGATCGAAAAGTCATCAGGCTTTTTAATTGGTTCGCCAACTCTAGGCGGACATTTGCCGACACAAGTACAGACTGCTCTAGGCATAGTTCTATCTACTGCTACGAAAAGCTATCAAGCTGGTGTGTTTGGTTCCTATGGCTGGAGTGGAGAAGCGGTGGATATCATCGCAGGCAAGCTCAAGGATGCAGGCTATACCCTTGCCTTTGAGCCAATTCGCATCAAATTTACGCCGACCGAGGCAACTTTACAGATTTGTGAAGAAACAGGTACAGATTTTGCTCAAAACCTGAAACGCGCCAAAAAAGTTCGCACAACCTTAAATCCCGGTAGTACAGTCGAGCAAGCAGTAGGTCGCATTGTTGGTTCTCTCTGTGTTTTGACAGTAAAGCGTGGTGAAATTTCCACGGCAATGCTTGCCTCATGGGTATCACAAGCAACTTTTAATCCTCCAGGTTTAACGATCGCTGTGGCTAAGGATCGGGCGATCGAGTCCTATTTGTATGAAGGCGATCGCTTTGTTTTGAATATCCTTGAGCAGGGAAAACAACTCCGCAAGCACTTTATGAAAAAATTTGCGCCTGGGGAAGATCGCTTTACTGATGTACAGGTAGAACCAACGGAGGGTGGGTTAATTTTGCCTGACGGTTTAGCATATCTAGAATGCCGCGTTGCTCAACGGATGGAATGTGGCGATCACTGGATTGTCTATGCGATCGTCGAGAATGGCAGACTACTGCAATCTAACGGCTTAACAGCAATTCACCATCGCAAGACCGCCAGTAACTATTAGAAATTGATTTCCC
Source organism: Pseudanabaena frigida (assembly GCA_003242085.1). Lineage (GTDB taxonomy): Bacteria > Cyanobacteriota > Cyanobacteriia > Pseudanabaenales > Pseudanabaenaceae > Pseudanabaena > Pseudanabaena frigida. The sequence goes on from QBML01000014.1 coordinate 218,207, forward strand.
GCCTTAGGCGGGAAATCAATTTCTTAGTTAACGTCAGTTCGGATTAAACTTGCAAATTTTACAGGCGCAGGAGTAAAAGCCTTGCTAAGCAAGGCTTTTACTCCTGCGCTTTGAGAGATGGTTTGCTACGCAAACCATCTCTCAAAGCGCATTTCAAATTATCCCGAACTCGCGTTAGTTAATTGGTAATAGCACTTCAAACTCAGTACCAATAGTCACATCACCGTGATTATTGAGATAAGGCGATCGAAGTACAAGTTTACCTTTGTGTTGTTGCGTAACAATTTGATAGCAAATTGCTAAACCTAAACCAGTACCTTTGCCTTGACCTTTAGTGGTAAAGAAATTATCAAAAATACGATCTTGAATCTCCTTAGGAATTCCCAAACCATTGTCCGCAACTTTCACCGATATCCAATTGCGATTATCTATTTCAGCGATCGCTGATGAAATCACAAGCAAAGGCTGCCACGTGATTTCTGTTTGTGTTTGGAGATTGCCGCGTTCGGGAATAACTTCTTCTTTAAGAATCAAGTTTTCGCGCTGCCTTATTAACTCAGGATGTGCCTTCAAATCTGCTAACGCATCAAGAGCATTACCAAGCAAATTCATAAATACTTGAATTAGGCGATCAGTATATCCATTGATTTTAGGCAAATCAATGTAGCTTTTCACGATCTGGACATCCCTAATCCTACCACTGAGAATTGTAAGGCTACTTTCTATACATTCATGCAGATCGATAGACTCTGGCGTAGCATGATCTTGCATGTGAGAGAGACTTTGTAAGGTGTCAACCAATCGACGCAGATATCGCGATCCAGATTGAATACTGCGTACAACCTGTGGTAAATCTGAACGAACAAAATCCCAATCAACTTCTTCAAGAGTTTCACTAACGGTAGTTGCAGAAGTTCCATATTCCTTTTCATAAGCACGCAGAATTTTCATTACCCCTTCGATATAAGTTAAGAGGCATTCTGTATTGCCATAAATTGCAGATACGGGATTACGAATATCATGAGAAACTTCAGCGACAACTTGTCCGAGACTAGCCATCTTTTCGGTCTGAAACATCGTAGTCTGAGTTTGCTCTCGCAATAGCTTCGTGGCAAGCTCATGAATATAAGACTGGGCTTGTAGTAGATCGTGTACGTCTAATACTAAATAAATATCTCCATCTAGATGAACTACCACAGGTTCGTATATTTCATCATTGGTACGTCCTAAAGCTAGCTGAGATGCCGACACAATCGGCATAGTTCCTTGCAACTTTAGAATGTCTGATTGAACTTGTTCGTACAAAACTCTTAAAGGTCTTTTCGTAAATAGCTCTAGTGCGTATGGACGGCTCAAACATTCCAAAAACCTACGCCGAGATAGCATTCCCACGTAATTATCTTTCTCGTACAGCACAAGTCCTGGTAGGAGAGGATTATCTTTAAAAAGCTGGCTTGCAAATGCTCCTGTTTGCTCCAAATCAATCTTGGTATCGTAAAGATTTAGTTCCGATATCGTAGCATCTAGTGCTAATTGACGTTTTGGACTATGAGATGACTCCTCGTTACTTGATGATTCTATTTCTGGCTCATTTGCCATTACCATCAAAGGAATCATAGCCATTTTACGGGCTAATTCTTCAGTTGCAGTTTGCCTTATATTTCTACCCTTTATTGCCCCTCTTTCAGATTGAGCCTGTTGGCGTTTGAGATTATTAATAACTGTTGACAAAGCTTCCGATCTAACTTCTAGATCTAATGCCTGCGCTGCAACTGCAAACGCTGAGCTTAGATTGTCAACAGATATCTTTGGTAATAGATCTATAGCTCCTCGGCGAGTTGCCCAACGCTTTTCAACTTCTTTGATCTGCGTTTGGCGAGGATTAACTAATAAAACTTTTAATTCAGGTGCATTATCCACACACCATTTACAGAGTTCTGTTGCTAAGAGTGATGTTCCACCACCATATCTAATACCAATGTCAGAGATGATTAAATCAGGGAGAGACTGTTGAGAATGACGCTTTTGATCGAGCAACTTAAGTAAATCTTCGGATTCAGGCGCTGCCCATACTTCCGTTTGATGCGATGACAGCGCATTATGCCACATGAGGGACTGTTCCTCAGACAACTGAGCTAACAAAACAGATTTAGCCACACAACCCCCAAACAATAAAAAATCGATAAAATTTATAGGATCTACATTATCGGACATTTATAAGTAAGAGCAAGAGAAGACGGATAACCAAAGGTTAACCTAAAGTTAATTTTCATAGACGCATATATAGCTGTCCAAAAAAATTATAATAATCGTTGGCTTCGACTTCGCTCAGCCAACAATAATAATCGTTGGCTGAGCGAAGTCGAAGCTTCTCGCATTTCGTTTACAACAATTATGAATCATACAAACCAATAAAAAGTTTAAAAGCTCTGCGAAGCAAAGCTTTTAAACTTTTTATTGGTTTTGGTTTGAGCACAAAGCGCTTTAGGATTGCTATATAGCACCCCCATTGCACATATACATCTCTTCAGCCATTGATAATCGGAATCTATTGCGAACCTGAGCTTTTTTGTATCTAGATTTAACATCGAGATCTAAATTTAGAATACGATAGCAATACATCCATCAGCTTTATTGCTATAAAATGGAAAAGACGAACTGGATTTTTTCATGACACGAATTTGTATTCTTGGTGGTGGTTTTGGCGGTTTGTATACTGCACTTAATCTCGCGCGCCTGCCTTGGTCTGTCATGCCAGAAATTATTCTTGTTGATAAAAGCGATCGCTTTTTATTTACACCATTCCTCTATGAATTAGTGACCGCAGAAATGCAGGAATGGGAAATCGCACCAACATTTGCAGAATTGTTAGTTGATACTGGTATTCAGTTTGTTCAAGGCTTAGTCACAAATATTGATTTTGAAACTAAGCAAGTAGAAGTCAATATCGGTCAACGAAATACTATCGAATACGATCGCCTTATTTTAGCGATCGGTGGTGAGACCCCAATGAATCTTGTCAAAGGGGCTTCTGAATATGCAATTCCATTTCGCAATCTCAATGATTTCTACCGACTCAACAGTAAGTTGGAATTATTAGAAGCCTCAAACCGTGACAAAATACGAGTATGTATCGCAGGTGGCGGCAGTAGTGGCGTAGAACTTGCCTGCAAAATCGCCGATCGCTTAAAAGATCGCGGTCGAGTTCGCCTGATTGACCGTAATGACAAAATTTTAGCGAACTCTACAGAAGCAAATCGCTCCATTGCTGAACTAGCACTTTCACAACGCGGTGTATGGACTGACCTCAACACTAGAGTTTCTCAAGTAACCGATGAGGAAGTGATTTTAGAATATGCTGATGGCAGTGATACATTGCCCGTAGATATAATCTTATGGACAGTGGGCAGCACCTTCTCTAAGTTGCTCCAAAACTTACCAGTTTCCCATAATCATCGAGGGACGATCGCTACTGAGTCAACTTTGCAAGTTAAGGGATATCCTGATGTCTTCGCGATCGGAGATTTAGCAGGTTGTACTGACGCAAATGGTTATCTTTTACCTGCCACTGCACAGGTTGCTTTCCAACAATCTCAATATTGTGCTTGGAATATCTGGGCAAGTCTCAATCAAAAACCATTAGTAAGCTTTAGCTATATTCCGCTCGGTGAATTTATCAGTTTAGGTATAGATGGTGCTACTGCCTCGATCTTTGGGAAATTTAGCATTGATGGATTACCTGCTAGCTTTATGCGTAAATTCGCTTATTTACTCAGAATGCCAACCTTCCAACATCAATGGAAAATTGGCGTTCATTGGCTAACTAAGCCTTTAGTTGAGCTATTAAGAAAATCAGTTTAAGTAGACCCAAAAGCTTGTAGCGCACGCGCAACGTGCGCTACAGAGCTTTTGGTTTTGCGTCCAGAAAAGAGATAGCTAGGACATAAAAGATAAGTAGAGGTGGCGCTTCGCGCCGCCTCTACTTATCTTTTATGTCCAAAGCAAAACTTGCATTGCTAGATTTAGATTTTTACAAATCTTCCGATTTAGATTCGGAAGTTTCAGTATCAAATGTAGGAGTACTGGCAATATCAGACAGGTTGGTCGGTACTTTAGATATTTTTTTCTTGCGTCGTGAGTTCGTTCGTGCCCATTTAGTCTGATGCCAAATACCGAACAGCACAAAAGCCGAAACTATTGCCTCAAAATACCATTTAGCGGCTTGCTTAATAAGCTGGCGAGACGCTCTAGCTTGACCTTCTTCTACCTTTGCTTTGATATCATTTTCGTTTTTTACAATCTCACTATTTAGCTGATTTCTAAGTTCAGTGGGATTATTTTTATTTAATTTGATATTTGGTGATCGCTTTTCGATGAATTCCGCAGCCCTCACCAAATTGACATCATTGGTGTTTTTTAAATTTTCCTTTGCTGTTTTAAACTGCTCTAGTTGTTGGGACATGGCAAAACTAGCCTTGGCTGCATTTTCACTATTAATACGAATAACAGCACTAATTCCAATTAGCAGCATTACCGCAAACAAAATACTTAGCAATAATGATAGCCATGATAAAAATTTAAGAATATTTTTACCTAAAGCCGAACGATATGTAGATTCTCCATAAAATACTAATATCAAACCAATAATAGGTACTGGTGAAATTCCTACCAACTTACCTAATGTGCTGAATTCCCATGTCGCATCTTGCCCGAATTTAGATGGAATTAGCGCATCAGCAAAGTTAGAAAATGCTAGTAGTAGAAGTCCATAACCAGCAAAACGGAGTAGATTAGCGGTAATTACCTCAGTAGAATTTGAATTAGTATTACTCATGCTTGTGAAAGTAAAAATAGTAGTGCTAACGATGGCAGGATTTTAGAGCTAGGATAGGTGGCGCTAAGTACCGCTCATCCTTACTTCTCGATCGGTACAGTAAATGTTATTCAAATGTTCTTAAGTGAAGTTATTAATTCATCTAAACTTAATCTCTGGATTAAGAAAAAGATATCTTTAGGGTGATGGGAACCGAGGTTGCCACCATTCGTACCATGAAATCCAAATTTTCTCTAATTTTCGATCGGTAGCATCACGATCGCTCTCCGATCTTAAAGGTGTGGACATAAGAGTCCAAAGGCATCGGCGATCGCGTAAATCCTTTTGCCCGAGTAACCAAGCAATTACAACATCACGATCCATGGCGCGATCGCTAGCATTATCATCAAACTGTTCCTTAGTGACAGTAGAGATCCCGCGTGGATTAATACAAGCTGTCAAATAAGCCCGATTTTGATAATTAAAAATGGCATAGTAACCTATTGCATCTTTTCGAGCAGTTTTTTGGTATAGTTCATCTTCACTAATCTCAATATTAGTTAGTCCTTTCAACAACAAGAAAATATCGCCCTCTGTTCCAACTGCATATCTTATATAGATCTCTACTACAGACATGTCATCTAGAAGATACTTATAGCTCTTTCCCGATAAGTATTTAGGTTTACCAAAGAAGTCATTAGTATCAACCAAATCTTCTAATTCTGTAGCTTCAGAAGGTTTAGTTGATGTTTGAGCCAATTCAATCTGACTAGGAAATATAAAAGGTGTGGGTTTACCAAGACTAATATCGACAAGCGATCGCCCCAAGATTAACAAACTACTCCCAATCAAAATAGCTAGCAATCCAAAGCGCAATTTATGACTTTGAGAGTTTTGAGGATTTATGTTTTTTAATTTGTTATCGTTTGAATCTAGTTTATCTGCTTCATTTTCCATGTTTATGTTCTAATTATTTAGACTTGAATATAAACCGTATAAAACATCGCCCATCATAAAATCTAATCATGTCTGATTGCGATCGCGATCTCTTAAAATGACTTATGAATAATTCCCCACTAAATTCCCCAAAATCAATCTCTTGGCAGGATCGCATTGGCAACTGGAATCCACAATTATTAAGAGAAATTCGTGGCAAACTTAAGCTCCGCAACCTAGTTGTCGCGATTGGACTGTCTTTGCTATTTCAGCTTCTTTTACTCTTGTTTTACAGTCAGAGAGTCCCCAATGAAGACTGTTATATCCAAGCACGTGGATTTGGTTGTGTAGCATCTTGGCAAGATTGGTGGCTAGAACAGTTTCGCGTTGTTACTTGGACTGAGCCATTTATTTTGTTTTTAGCAGGTGTTTATGGCTTGATCGCCGATCTTGCGCTCGAAGACTACAAGGGAACTCTTAACTTTATTCGCATTAGTCCGCGATCGAGCGTCAATATCCTTATGGGCAAGATTATGGGAGTGCCATTACTTGCCTATATTAGTGTCGGTTTAACTATCCCATATCACCTAGTATGCGCACTCAATGCAAAAGTTCCGCTCGCATTTTTACTAAGCTTTTACACCTTGCTAATCGGCACTGCTTTTTTCTTATTTAGTGCTTCAATTCTCATAGCTTTATTAAGCGGCTGGCAAGCGAAATTAGGCAGTCAGGTATCTGCAGGAGCATTAATATTTTCGTTCGTAACCTTTGTCTGGGTAGCTCCTTCATTCATGTGGTGGAATATTTTCACAGTATGGAGTTCATTTAGTAAGGTCTTAGTTGGTGGACGGATCAGTCCTATTAAAGTCGAATGGTGGTATTTACCGATTACAACTAATATTTGGACTTCACATATTTTTACAATTGTCAATTTGGCGATTTTTAGTTTTGCAATTTGGCGCATCTTGCAACGACGCTTTCACAATCCAACTTCAACCTTGGTTAGCAAAGGACAAAGCTACGCAATTACCGCATATTTAGAAATCGCAATGCTGGGATTCTGTATGCAGTCTAGCTTTGCGAATATGGAATTTGCGAATTCCTCAGAATTTCAATTGATAATGTTGCTTTTGCTTTACATTGCTAACTGTTTTATGTTCTTTGCCGCGATCGCAGCTCTGACGCCCACAAGGCAAGCGTTATTAGATTGGGTAAGATTTGGTGCACTATCAACTACCGAAGAACATCCATCAGGCTTTGGCTATGTCGTGCGCGATCTGATTTGGTCAGATAAAAGTCCTGTACTGATTGCGATCGCTCTAAATCTCTTATTTACACAATTACCAATTCTAATTTGGGTAAATTCATGGACTAGTCCCGAGATTCGCGGAAAAGCCCTGATAGTTACCGCTTCTTTCACAATCTCAATCCTTTTAATTGCTTTAATTGCTCAATTAATTTTGTTTCTCAAAACCCGTAACCCGACTGCATGGGCAACAGGAACTATTTCGGCATTAATTTTTTTGCCAGTTTCGATCATGCTTACCCTATCAATTAGCCCCGATCGCTATGCTGGAGTCTGGCTATTTTTTGGATTTCCTTGGTTAGTTGTGTCAAACATCAAACTTTCCGATATCATTTTGGCATTCGCAGGACAAATTTCCGTAATAATTGCTTTAATATTGCAACTCATTTATCAGCTACAACGCGCTAAAATGCGAGATACCTTGTGACATCAGGACAAAAACAAAGGATCAAATGGGCTTCAGCTCATTGTCACCAAATCATTATTAGTAGACGTTTGAGCATTACAACATGGCACAGTCAACCACTGCTAAGCAAAGCGCCACCTCAACAGGGACAGTTCCTGATGTGGAGCTTCAAAGAGTATTTAAAATGTTTGGGGCAAATACTGTTGTCCAAGGTGTCGATCTGCAAGTCCAAAGAGGCGAGCTTTTCAGTATCTTAGGACCATCAGGTTGTGGTAAAACCACCTTGCTAAGACTAGTAGCTGGCTTTGAAGAGCCATCAGCAGGTGAAGTGCTCATCCAAGGTCAGCCAATGACCTATATTCCTGCCTATCAAAGACCTGTAAATACAGTTTTCCAAAGCTATGCCCTATTTGGGCACATGACCATTTTCGACAATGTTGCCTTTGGCCTATCAGTTAAACGGGTAGCAAAGCCAGAAATCCAGCAACGGGTAAAAGATGCGCTTAAGCAGGTACGCCTCAGCCATTTAAGCGATCGCTATCCTAGCCAAATATCAGGTGGTCAGCAGCAACGAGTTGCCCTTGCTCGTGCGCTTGTCAATCGACCTAAAGTTATTTTGCTCGATGAACCACTGGCAGCATTGGACTTCAAACTCCGCAAGGAACTGCAAGTAGAACTATCTAATTTGCAATATGAGTTAGGGATCTCTTTCATCATGGTGACCCACGATCAGGGAGAAGCGCTAGCGATTTCTTCCAGAATCGCGGTCATGAACCAAGGACGGATCGAGCAGATCGGCTCACCTGCGGAAGTTTACGATCGTCCTGCTTCAGCATTTGTCGCAGATTTTGTTGGTGAAACTAACTTGTTTGAGTGTCGTGTGATCGAGCAAGATGGCGCATTTGTAGAGTTACGGTCGTCAACTGGTTTAGCGATCGTTGCCGCCAAACCTAGAAATTGGCTACCCATCCCCGAAGCTGTAGTTAGCGTTCGTCCTGAAAAAATTAAACTCTCTACCGAATATCCTAACCAGCCTTATAATACCTACCGCGGTATTCTCAATAACGTGCTGTACTTAGGCGATCACTCACAATTTGTCGTGGATTTACATGCTAGCGAAAATGTACCACCTGTCAGGGTCATGCTAGTGCGTTCTAATCACCAAGGCGAAAAAACCCCTCCTTTTGATAGTCAGGTATATGTTTCATGGATGCCTGAAGATTGTGTTGCTCTACCGAAAACTGCAATTGCTAACGCATAAGTTACTAACAACAAAGAGCTTAAGCTCCTTGTTTCTAAATCATATAAAAGCGATCGACAAGGCGATTTATCAGAACAAGTATCTATGAGTATCTCAAGGCGCAAATTCCTCAGACAAACTGCCTATGCCACATCGGCTCTTGCTAGTGCATCCACACTCGCTGCTTGTGGCATTTTCGATACCAATCCACAGGGATCTGAGTCGGGCAAAGATGATGTATCGCGACCTGTCACTCAAGATAAACAAACTTTATATATTTACGGTTGGGCTACCTACGTCAACAACCAAGAGGTTTTAGACGGATTCACCAAAGAGACAGGTATCAAGGTTGTTGGCGACGCTTATGACTCTAACGAAGTCATGTTGGCAAAACTAGAGGCATCGGGGGGGCGCTCAGGCTATAGCATTATTTATCCAAGTGACTATATGGTTACGCAGATGCGAGATCTGAAACTTCTTGCACCACTTAATAAAAAACTATTACCTAACCTGAGCAATATCGATCGCAATTTTTTAGAATTACCCCACGATCGCGGTGCAGTATTTAGCATTCCAGTCAGTTTAGGGACTACAGGAATTGCCTATAACGTCAAAGCTGTTAACTCAATTATTGGCGAAGAGCCAACTGATTGGAGTTATTTATGGGAACACAAAAATAAACTGCGAATTACGCTCGTCAACGATCCTCGTGAAGTAATGGGTATGGCTTTACATACCCTTGGCAGCTCTTACAATACTAAAGAGCCAGAAACGATCGAGCAAGCCTTTAAAAAGTTACGGGAATTGCTGCCTGCGATCGCTAATTTTACTACTGATGCGTGGCGCGATCCACTAGCTTCGGGCGATCTGATGATGTGTATGGCTTTTTCAGGAGATGCGATTAGCCTAGCCAGACAAGATCCGAATATTAAATATATTTTGCCCAATAGTGGCACATCAATCTGGACTGATACCTTAGCTATCCCCAGAGGCGCATCAAATCTTGAAGGTGCTCATGCATGGATAAATTATGTAATGAAACCTGAAGTTGCTGCCAAAATCAGCGATTCTAATAGCTTTGGTACGACAAATAAGTTAGCAAAATCGATGATTCCTGACGATCTTAAGGCGATCAAGGCTTTAGAGCCAACGGAGTTTATGGTTGCCAAGAGCGATCGCATTACCAAACTCGATCCCGCCGTTCTGCAAATTTATGAAGGTTTTTGGACACGCTTAATCACAGGTTTAGGATAATTTTATGGACACACATAAGCTCAATGCCCCAAGCGACAATATTTCTCTAAGTAAGAATCCCTTTATCTGGGGACATATTGTCCTACTTGCCGCCATACCTTGGTTGTTAGTATTGAGCATGGCTGGATTAGCTGTGGGCGATCCTGTATTTCCTAGTTGGTTTGAAATATTTTTGTTAGGGTTACCCGCGATCGCATTTGTGGCTTGGCTTCAGTGGCAACAACCTTTCTCGCCATTTAGTTTATGGGTTGTAGCTAAGCCAATCGAGAGTCTGAGCGATCGAGAGCGTCGTGTTCTCACGTTGATTAAGCAACAAAGTAATGGTTGGTATGTAACGGGTTGGATCGCGATCTCCGTAGCAGTCCTAATGAGCGCGATTTTCTGCAAGATCTATGTAGCTGCACCATTAGCGCAATTAATTGCACCATTTCCCGATTGGTTAAGATTGTTTGGAATTTTATGGGCTGAGGTTTTCTTTTTATTAAGTAATGTCGTACTACAGTCTGGAGCTTCGGCTTTGCGAATCAAGTTAACACCTGATTCGGAGTTAACGAGCTTACAACCCTTTGCGATCGAAAAAATTAAAAACAACTTTACAGATATTGCTTGGCGATCGACTCTGCTATTAAAGTTTTTTGAAGATTCTCCAGTTTTTGAAGATGCCAATGATCCTGAAAGTCAAAAATCAGAAGTTAGCAAGCCTGAGGTTACTCCTCCAGAAGCACCAGAAGCAATAGAGGGTATTTCAGAAACTATTACGCACGATACTTCCGATGAGATTTCAGAAGCCGATCGATCTCCAGATTCTGAAGAAGTAGAAACTAATAATCTAATTTCAGAAGTTGAAGCTGATAACACCTTAGAAATTAGTGATTTTAGTCAGTCCGAGCAATTAGAGACTAATGCTCTTGGAGCAGAAGAGTCTCAAGAAGAAATTTCTCCAGAACTAGATATAGCTGCAATTTCAGAAGAAACTGACGAATTAAAGATTGATGAGATTGTTGAAGATCATGAATTTGAGGCGCTTTTACCTTCGTCTGGTACTATTTCAGAAACTAATTCTCCAGAAGAAAATATTAGTTTGTCTGAACAATTAGAGTCTAATGATATTGAAGAAGAAGCTCAAGAAGAAATTATTTCGGAACTTACTTTAGATGATATCTCAGAACCAAATTTAGCTGTGACTGATGCGATCATAGGATCTGAGTCGGAGGAGTCAGCACAAGCTGAACTAGAAGCAATTGCAGAAATCTCTGATACTAATCTCGAATCCGAAGTTAAAGAATTAGAAGCTCAAGAGCAAGAACCAGTTGAAGAGGCTGAGGAGGTTTTAGATATTGAGGATGCAATCTCAGAATCAAATACTGAAGACATCGTTCATCAAGTCGATACTGACAGTCCAGAGATTATAGAAATTTCAGAATTGGCTATTGAAAGCTCTAGGCAATTTGAAACTGAGTTGATTTTTGAGATTAATGATGACGATCTTGAGGATGCTATTACCGAAGAAGATGAAGAAGATGTTAGCGAGAGTATTGTAGAGCTTGAAATTGAAGTTGTTTTAGACCTTGCTGATGCAAGCTCAGAATCAATAACTGAAAATGACAATGAAGTTGAGGTAGTTGTTGATTTAATGATCGTTGTACCTGAAGAATCTGAGTTTGAAACAATGTCAGAAGATTCTAGCAATGATGAAGAAACAAAAGTATCAGAGATCAGCGAGGAGATTTGCTTAGAAGAATCTGTAGTTGAAGCAGTTGCAAATCGCATTCAAAAAGCTAGCGATCGCGCTACAAATTTTTCAAAAAAGTCCCGCAAGAGCGGATTTGCCCATAAGATTTACGGTTTTGGTAAATCTGTAAAAGAGAACGCCGAAACTAGTATTTCATCGTCTGAAATTGATGCTCCTACGGAGCAAGATGTTTCTGACATCAAACTTCAAGATTTAGATAACAAGTTGGAAGAGCAGGCTACTTTTAATACTTATGTTGAAAAAGTCATTCAAGAATATCTCGAAGATCCCATAGAACAGGTTGAAGAAGTCGAAGATATTATCGAGATTGCGGCAGTATCAGAACAAGCCACTGAAATAGCTGAAGAAGTTTTAACGGCTGAAGAAAGTCTAACAACATCAACTCCAGAGGAAATTGCTACTCCATCAATTTTGGATCTAGAATCTACAGCCGAGGCAAACATAGCGCCTAATGTAGAAACCATTGCCGATAATATATTGGCAATAAAAACTGAAGTCGAAGAAGCTTCCGAGTCCCTATCTACAATCGAGACTGAGGAAGACGACAAAAGCCATCAAAATCTAGTTGAAGAGTTACTAGTAGACAAGTTTCTCGCGAGGATTGAAGAGCTTAATATTGCAGATAAAGCAAACAAAGTTGCTGCAGAAGATCAAATTAAAGAAGCTAATCTTAAAAATGATGAATTTGCCGATCTAGAGGCACTTATTGATGGAAAACCTCTACCTGAGAATTTAGAGTAGATACTCTAAGCGATCGCAATGCCTGACCACTGGACTTGTGGGGCTCTCGGCTGAGGATTGGCAGCATTAAGAAAATAGCGACGGTAGGAAAAGAATATTTCCTCATTTTGCAGCGTACAGTAAGGTGCGATCGCTACATTCTCGGAAGGCATTCCTAATTCCTGAAGCTGTTGCCATTGTACTTGGCGCAAATCTAATTTGACCTTTTCAGGATGATCGTCAGGATGTAAACCAACTGGTTGCTTTATCGTAGCCGTAACCTGCTGAGCAACATCCTGCGACACCTGATAAACCTTACCTGAGATCGCGGGACCAAGTGCCACTCTTAAATTTTTTAGCTCACTTCCGCGATCGCGCAATATTGAGACTGTCTTAGTCACAATCCCCGCAGCCGTACCACGCCAACCTGCATGGACGGCCGCAACTGCGCCTAATTTGCGATCGCCGATTAAAACGGGAACACAATCCGCCGTACAAACCCAGACTGAATGATTGCCATGATTATTTTGGGCAATCTCGCGAGTTGCCCAAACACCATCAGCTTCAGGTAATGGTTGATTTGAGTCTATTTCAATTTCGTTGGCATTAATTAGTCGATTGCCATGCACTTGTTTCGCCCGATAAGCTTTCCCTGATGAGGCTAAATGATGATGCAGATCGGGAGGTAATTTTGGAGCGTGCGATCGGGTAAAAAATCCATGCTGCCAGTCAGCTAGTAAATCGCAAGTTAATACGCCATCTCGCCATTGCCATTGATTTGCGTTCATTGATTTAGATTCACACTTTAAAAAGAATGATGCTTTATAGCGCTCATACTAACTCAAACATGAGAAGAGATGGCAAGTGTCGCTTCTCATATTGAATAAATTGATTTAGCGATGCAATTGCACTACTCTGCCGTTAATTGGCTGAAGCGGACGAGCATCGACCTGATACATCTTCTCAAAAGCATCAATTTGCGCTTCAGATAAAGTTAATGGCTCTACAAAAAGATTCCATTTAACACCTTCACTACATGGTGGAGTAGTTAGAGAACCCTCATAACTATAATAAGCTTTACTCTTGGGTAAAAGATCTGTAGCATTAACTAGGCGATCGCTGACTGTATTGGTTTCTCCAACAGCAGGAATATTTTTCCAAACATCTTCAATCAAAGAGTTTTCCTTACCTTTGTTAATCATTGCTCCAACTACAGCGAGTTGCCCTAACTCATTGCGATGAACTAGATGTAGCTCCATAGCAGCAGCTTTTTCATTAATGTTATGTTCGCTAGGAGTATGAAAATGAAACTGGAGTAGTGAATATTTATCACCATTAATGTTAACAGTACTTCCAGGCGCATAGTTTACTTGGATTGTGTGACCGTTATTGACAACTTCTAATGGAGAAGGATTGTAATTAAAAGTTATTTTGGCAGGAGAACCGTCTACTGCATCTTGGATGTTAATCGGTGATTGATCTCTACCTAATTCACATAGTGCAAAATCATTGCTAAGTTTTGCCCATTGAGTTGGATTTTCTGAGCCACCATATCCCCAATGAATAGTTGCAGCTGCTGAGACTGAGGTTGATAACAGCAACAACATGCCTATGACGGTCATAAACAGCAGCAGCACCTTCTTGCCATAATTCTTATTGAGTAATTCCATTGGATTATTATCTCTTTCCCTAAAGTAAAAACAAATATATAACAATAATCAAGATTTAAGCCGTGCTTTGCACTGCGCAAATCTTAGCTATTTATCTTGGCTTTATTTGGTTTGCAGTACAAGCCGCTATAAAATGAACTTAGTAGTTAAGTATCTGGTTGCAATTAAATATAAAACCCCAAAACCTGTGGCACACGCTGCGCGTGCGCCACAGGTTTTGGCTCTGGTTCTTAATCATGCCCAGCTACTTATTTAATAATTCACAATAAATTAATTTATGTCGCTAACGCCTGCTTTATTTGGTCAACTTGCACAAGGAATGGGCATATTTGTATTAGCCTGTGCCTTGGTTACAGGATTAGCTGTTGCTAGAGGGTGGAGTTGGCGCTATCGAATGGTTGGCGCAACCTTATTTTCAGTGGTATTAGTTGTGGGACTTTTTTCCCTCAGCTTTGAACCCATTACTCGCTCATCCATCGAAGGCTCTGTACCTTTTAAACTTGTTTACGATCGCTTTGGTCCCCAAGCAACAATTGTCGTTGCCCCAACAGTTACACCTGAAGAGCTTGAATCAACCTTAAAACAAGCCAGCAGTAACTTATTTTCATCTGGACGTAATGGACAAGGCAAAAGTCAATTAACAATTTATGCCAGAACCGTTGTCCATCCACGCGAAGGAGTTTCTGAACCATTATATCTAGGGCGAGTAAAGCGATCGCTTAGCTTGCGAAACGATCCTAATATTGAGATTGAAGTTTTTAGCGATCGCTTTGCTGCACTTCCAAAAGATATAGCTTCAAATTAAGAATTATTTTTTGAGCTAAAAAGATCTAAAAAATAATTCTTAATCCTACTTTTTAATGGCGACTGAGGTATATCTAAGCGGTTTTTTAAACACATTAGATATAAAATCTTAAAAAAGAAAAGGGTCTTGTCAGATTTTTTCTTTTTTAAGATTTTATACGAAATTTTTTAGGGTTGAAAAATAAACTTTGTTTCAGACAAGACTACATTTTTCATAATCTATATGGTTTAATCCTAAAAATTATTTAGTAATTATCCTTTTTGAGACTATGCGAAAACAGTTTTCTGACACATTATCATCTTTGCTTGAATGTGCAAATCGCATAAGCGAATCCGATACATTGACCAGACAACAACAAAGCGATCTGCAAAATATTAAATCTCTAGGAGAAACGCTAGCTAATTATTTTGAGAACACGGAAAGAGAGATTATTAGTTTAAAACAGCGAATAAAACAGCTTTATCAGGCTAATCAATATATAGATTCGCGAAATGAAGATGAAATCTATACTTTACTAGCATTGATGGCTGCAAGGTTACGACAGTCAATAAACTTAGATGAATTATTAGATGCAGTTGCTTTAGAGACAAATCAACTATTGCAAAGCGATCAAGTCATCGTCCATCAATTAGATGATCGGATAGACAATCTAATTCAATATGAAACTGTCATCGATCCTAGCCGATCACTTTTAGGACAAAGTATCCCATCATTTTATACTGAGTCCGAATGGCTCGATAGCTATCAGACTTGCCTTAGCAAAGTTATTAATGATGTTTCTTCGCCCGATCTTGACCCAAAAATTTCCGAAGCTCTTACATTATTGGGAATACATTCAGCGATCGCCGTAGCCATCCCTAGTGGTAAAAACTTGTGGGGACTACTAATAGTTCATCAATACGATAGTGTTCGTTATTGGCAGGATTGGGAAATCGAACTACTCGAAAGGCTAGGAACGCAGTTAGCTATTTCGATTCATCAAATGCACTTACTTGTTAAGTCAGATACTATCAGAATAGAACGAGATCAAATAATTGCAGAATTACAACACAGCCAATTACATGATTCGCTAACAGGGTTGCCAAATCGCAACTCATTTATGGAGTCGCTTGATTTGGCGTTTATGAGACTGCAAGCCGATCCGAATCGGAACTTTGCAGTTCTATTTATAGATTGCGATCGCTTTAAAGCGATTAACGATAACTTTGGTATATCCGTTAGTGATCAGCTACTCCAAAAGATCGGTCAACGCCTAAATGCTTATCGAAAGCTAAATATAACTATTGCCAGAATTGATAGTGATGAATTTGCAATTTTAGTTGAAAATATCGGCGATGAAAATGATGCAATTCAATTATTAGCCGAACAAATTTCAGAAAGTATTAAACAACCATTTTTAATCGACGAGCATAGCATCTATACAACAGTTAGTATTGGCATTGCTATTAGCGATACAGAATATATCTATGCTAACGAAGTCTTAAGAGACGCTAATATTGCTATGCATAATGCTCGAAAGCTTGGAAGGGGGAAACTAGCAATATTTAGTAATGATATGAATCAAAGTGCAAAGGTGCGTTGGCAGCTAGAAACTGATATGCACCAAGCTCTTGAGCGTCAGGAGTTTCATCTAGTTTATCAGCCAATAGTTTCACTACATGAACATAAACTAACAGGTTTTGAAGTTTTACTACGCTGGTTTCATCCTTTACAGGGTTTGATTTCTCCACAAGAATTCCTACCGATCGCAGAGGAAACAGGAGCAATTGTTCAGATTGGATATTGGATTTTGGATACTGCTTGCAGTCAGTTATATAAGTGGCAACAAGATTTCCCTAATATCCCTTCGCTTACTTTATCTATTAATATCTCGACATTACAAGTTATTCAACCAGACTTTGTTGAAAGTATTCATAGAATCATCTTAGACAAACAAATTATTCCAAACTTAATCAAGCTAGAAATAACTGAGACGGTTTTGATGGATAACATCGAAGTTTCTTCGAGCAAACTCGAACAGCTTCGAGAAATTGGCGTGCAAGTATATATTGATGATTTTGGTACTGGCTTTTCTTCCTTTAGCTATCTGCAAAACTTACCAATAGATGTTTTAAAGATAGATCGAAGTTTTACTAATAAAATCTCTACTGATGTCAAAAGCCAAAGAATTATTCAATCTATTTTGCGTTTAGCTAATAATCTTGGTATGGGAATTGTGGTCGAAGGAGTCGAGACGGTAGAAGAGTTAGATTATTTTGAAGGTTTAGGGGGCAGCACTATTGAAATCCAAGGCTATTTTATTTCGCGTCCGCTAGATAGCGATAAAGCGACTCAATGGATTCAATCAACTATTTAGTGATGTGCAACTTTTTTGTGGCACGGCTGCGCCGTGCCACAAAAAAGCTGATTCTTTTGGGCTTTCAAGCATTTTACTGAGCATTTTTTAACCAGTCTTGAATTTCTTGAGCTAGCCAAGCAGTTTCTAACTCAGTCAGTTTATTGTCGCCAAGCATAATCCTTGAGTTATTGGTTTGAATTGCAACCGAGCCATTCGTTTTATTTGACATACTGGCATAAATGTATTCAAGTTGATATATTCCAAATTTTTGAACATAATGTTGCCAGCCAAATGCTTTCTTGTTAAGTCTGCAAATACGATCGGACAGATCGATTGAGAAAAATATAGTTGTAAAACTTTTAAGAACTTGAAAATAGGCAAAATAGATAGCGAATAAACATATAGCGATCGCAGTCAATATATTTACTTTTGACACGACAAATGCTAAGGGAATAATTGCCAATAATACCGATATTGCTATTAACAACGAAACAAGTTTTCCACTTATTACAGAGCTTGGAATGGTAACTACAAACTTTTTTGGAAATCGCCAAATTTCAACTCTGCTAGTAGATGGTTGAGGAATTTTAATTTGATGGTTACTAGCTTTTGGCAAAGATTTTGATTTAGCAACTTGCACATCATCTTCATATAGAGCATCGATCGCTTCTCGTGCTGAAGTAAAACGTCGTTTGACCGATGGAGCTGTCATTTTTTGCACCCAATCTAAAAGTTGGGGGCTAGCACCGCAGCGATCGCGAAATTGAATATTTAACTCATCATCTTGGGGTAACTCTGCAGGTGAAATACCTGTAAGTAAATGAATGGCGGTTGCTCCCAGACCATAGAGATCGGAAGCAGGCACTGACCGACCACCATACTGCTCCATCGGGGCATAGCCATAAGTCCCGACCACCGTAAAAGTCTTGCCTTCAGCAGATGCTTTATCTTGCACTGCGCCAAAATCAACCAGATAAATTTCTTGGCGATCGCTCCAGATCAAATTACTAGGCTTAATATCGCGATGTAGGACAGGCGGATTCAGTCCATGCAGGTAAATCAAAATTTCTAGAGTCTCAATAACAATATCTTCAACCTGTGGTTCGGTAAATTTTTGTCCTTGTACTAGTAAGTCCTTGAGCGATGCACCTTGAATATGTTCTTGGACTAGCCCAAACCAAAGAGATCGGTCATTGATCGCAAAGTAATCGCGGTATTTAGGAATGCGGGAATGGTTTAGTTGTTTGAGGACTTGTGCTTCACGCTCAAATAGCTTGAGATCTTCCCACTGCACGTCACCGCCAAAGGTGAGCAATTTAACGACAACCAATTCACCATTGGCTTCTAAATCCTTTGCTAACCAAGTTTGTCGTCCAGAGTTAAGTCCTAACTGACTTTGCAATTGATAGCGCTCTTTAAGGATTTCTTGCGACTTTGGCATAGATACTTACAGCTTTTTGCCCAATTTTAGCGCGATCGAAAAAAAAGAAGGTATGTATTGCATACCTTCTTTTTTTATAGAACTCCCCAGGCGGGATTCGAACCTGCGACCGATCGGTTAACAGCCGATTGCTCTACCACTGAGCTACTGAGGAATGTAGCTGTTTTGCTGCGTCAATGACTTCAGCGTTAATAACTATAGCGTATAAATAGCGCAATCGCGCAACCCTTTTTGAATATTTTTTGGATTTTTTTTAAAATAGGTTTAAAACCCTCTCCAAGCATACATCTCAGTATTTATAGCAATATAAGTTTTGCTTAGCCCAAATAAAGAAATGCGGCGCTTTGCGCCGTATTTCTTTATTTGGGCTTTGATGCGCCAGATATTTCTTGCATTAATCTATGAGCGCAGTTTCGAGCTTAAAGAAGTCATTAAAGAGCCACATACTACTGCGATCGCCCCGAACCAGCTCAGAAGACTTAAGGATGAAGGCGGCAATAAATGTGGGGCAAAAACTGGTAAAAGCGCCGATGCTCCCAATGTAACTAGGGGCGTAAGCGTAAGTATGGCACTGACACGAGAGGCTTCCCAATGTTCGAGGGCAGAAGCAAATGCGCCGTAAGCAATCAAAGTATTAAAAGCGCAAAATATCAAGATTGCCATATGCGATCCTGAAAGCGAAAGCAATTTAATAGGGTGTGCCATTGGCACAAATAAAGTTGCCGCACTGAGATACAAGCACAGCATTACTGAAGTTGACGGCAAATTGAGCAGTAATTGTTTTTGGGCGAGTCCATAAAATGCCCAGACAATCGAGCCAAAGACTAGTAAAACATTGCCCCACATATAACTATCAAGGGCAGACACTAACGATCGAATCTGCTCGTGCGAAAACAGCACTAGTCCGAAAATCAGAACGGCAACACCAACCCATTGTTTATAGGTATATTTTTCTTTGAAAATTATTAATGAGGCCAGTCCCATGATCACAGGAGACAACTGAGCTAAGACTTGAGCATTATTAGCAGAAGTTTTCCCTAAGCCAGTTAAAAACAAAATATAGTTTGCTGACAGTCCTACAACTGCAGTTAGAAAAATTGGCAATGGAATTTTTTGTAACTGTTGCCATGTGGGTAACTGTTGTCGCAACGCAAGGTAAAAACCAAGGACAATCCCTGCAATCGTAAAGCGAAACCAAGTAACAGTGAAGGGATCTAACTCTTGGAGTACTATTTTTAGGGCGATCGCTAGAAAGCCCCAAAGTAAAACTGTAAGTAGCGACAGCGCCAGACCTAAACGCGATCGCCCTGAAACTTGATGAAGAAGCATTTAGGATTTTTATATTTATAGCGTTATAGCGAAGGGAGAAGGGGCACTTTGCCCCCCTTCAACTTTTACGAAAACATCTCAACGCTAGAAGAATAAATCGGCTCAACATGAATAGCAATAACACGCTTAGGACGAACTAACAAAATTTCATTCAATTCAGCCCTTACGGGGATAGGCATGAGATCGTCTTCACTTGCTTTTGCCTTGAATTGTGATGCATACCAAGTTTTTACTTCTTCAATGGTCATAAATTTTGTTGTGACTTCTTGCCCACCTTCTAGCTTTAAATGCACGATATATTCATTAGGCTTTTTGGGTTCTCTCGGCATCTCGATCTACTCCGTCTAAATTTCGCGTTATCATGCCGAATTATAGCAACCGTCAAGACGGTTGAGACATGAAACCCAAAAAGTAGAAGTCATAATACAAAGCACCTTATTTACTTTTTAAACTCAAAAGCTAGAAGCTTTACTTTACGCCACCTTCAGCTTTTGGGTCGTTAATTTGCCGCTACTGTGATTTGCATTGAGATAATATTGATTGTTGAAACCAAATAAGTTTTTAAAAGCCTTGTAAAGTAAGGCTTTTAAAAACTTATTTGTACATTTATACCTAAGGAATTTAGAGTGAAAATTCATAAGTGGGCGATCGCCATATTGTTGTGGGGTTTCCTCTTTCGGGCTACTTGCGCTACATACCTCAACATCGGCTTTGATGAAGCTTACTACTATCTCTACACCCAAAATCTCAACTTAAGTTATTTCGATCATCCACCACTTGTCGCCTTTACTGCGGGGATTGGGATCTGGCTTACAGGTGTGGTAAACCCTTTTACAATTCGGATTGGTGGGGTTTTGCTCTATACGGGGACATTAATCTTTTCCTATTTGGCTAGTAAAAAGTTATTTGGCGATCGCACTGCCACACTAACATTAGGAATCTTAACGACTATTCCGATCTTTCAGATTGCCTTTGGCATTCTCGCGTTGCCAGATAACGCTTTAATGTTTTTCTGGGCAGCTTGTTTATATGTTTCTGCTACTGAATTTTTTCCGTCTGGAGAAATTTATGACAATAAACCATATAAACCCACCTATCGACTAGCAATTATTGGCTTATTAGTAGGGTTAGCCTTTCTGGGTAAATATCATGGAGTTTTGCTAGGAGGTGGGCTAGTCTTATTTTGCTTGCTAAGTCAACGCCATCGAAGTGCTTTATTTTCAATCTGGACATTAGCAGCGATCGCCTTATTTTTGATTTCTATTTCTCCCGTTCTATTTTGGAATTCTCAACACGAATGGGCTTCATTCAGATTTCAAAGTGGTCGAGCTGTTCCTTCACAGGGATATAACCTAGAGCGCTTGTTAGTGACGATTTTAGTGGCACTAGGTTATCTATTCCCAACTTTTGGATTTCCACTATGGTGGACGAGCTTCCGCACCTTTGGCGAATTACTATCATTCAGCAATCGTAAATCTAAGGCCGAGAAAGAAGAACTACAGGAAGAAGCGATCGCCCAAGATTTGCTCTATCAAAAGCGGCTACTAATTCTTTGCGTATCAGCACCAATTTTCTTTGGTTTCACTTTTATGGGGGGATTTATTCAAATCCTGCCCTCATGGCATATGCCAGGATTTTTTGGAGCGACACTATTGTTAGGCGAACGGGCTGCCCAAGTACAGGTAAAACGTCCGAAATTTATTCGTAATTGGCTTTGGGGATCGGGCATGATGATTTTGCCACTGCTAATGATTGGCTTGCTGCATGTACATTTAGGGATCGCTCAAAAAGGTGGCGATGCTGCGATCGCTGGTGGTTTCTGGGAAGCTAAGGACGATCCATCTACGCAAATGATTGACATTGAGCAGTTACGCCAAGCCTTTGTCGATTCGCCTCAACTCAAAGCAGAATTGCAAAAAGCTGATTTTGTATTTAGCAATAATTTCTTTGTAGCGGGACAACTGGGTATGGCGATCGAGCCACTGGGTAAAAAAGTGACTTGTTTTGACGAAGACCTGAGAGGTTTTGCCTATTGGAGTAAAGCTCAAGATTTCGTCGGTAAAACTGCTCTTTACATTACCTCGGAACTGTTTTTAAAAGATGAACGGTTCCCCCAACCCTTGGATAAGTACAAAGGTTACTTCCAAACCATTGAAAAAATTGCGGATATTCCCATAAAGCGCGGTGGACAAGCGGTACAGATTTTCCCTGTTTATCGAGTTTCTCCGATGTTGAAGCCATACCCACGTCCTTATGGTTAATAAAATGCGGCGTAAAGCGCCGCATTTTATTTATTTGCGTAATACAGGTTTTCCCGTAGCGATCGCCTCTTCGACAATATCCGCCGCCATCTTCACCCCACCAGACTTTTGCATCGCTGCTTGCATTTTTTTGGCATTATCTCGATATTTTGATTCTGACAAAACAGTTTGAATAGCATTACGCAATTTGGGAACGGTAAGCTTTTTGACAGGAATTACTACACCCGTCCCCGTCCAAGCAATCCGCGCCGCAGTCCCTGGTTGATCGTTAGCGATCGGGATCGCAACCATTGGCACTCCATAGCTCAGGGATTCCAACGTAGTATTTAGTCCTGCATGAGTAATAGTGAGCTTTGCTTTTTGAAGAAGCTCTAATTGTGGTGCGTATTTAACAATTATGGGTTCAGCTTTAAAGGATGGCAAAGTTGCTGGATCGGCAGAATCACCAAGAGAAATTACTAATTGCACATCTAAATCTTGACAAGCTTCTGCAATTTGGCTGAAGACTCCTAACAGGCGGTTTTGGATAGTTCCCATTGAAGCGTAAATTAGAGGCTTACCATTCAATTTGTCATAGGGAAAATCAACATGAGCTCGGCTAGTGGGACTATGAAAAGAACCTGTAAAATGAAAATAATTTGGTAATTCCTGTCGGGGAAATTCAAATTCCACAGGTTGACGACAAATTTGAGCAATTTGAGAATTTGTATCGTTATAGTCTGTAAAAAGAGGCAAATTCCATGACTGACGATAACCATTGATAGTCTCAGCAAGTGGTTTGACTAGGATATTCAGTAATTTATAGCCTAGTTTATTTCGTAGCCTAGCCCAAGGACTAAGTGAATAATTCCATCCAAAATTAAAGGGAGGAATAGATTCCTCTCGATTTAACATTAGAGTGCTGGTGACAGTAATAAATGGAATTCCTAAGAGTTCAGCTATACTAGAAGCACCGAAGGAAGCTTGATCGATAAGTAGAAAGTTAACTTTAGACCCTTGGACTACCTCTAAACATTCTTGCATCATAACCGCTATATCCTGTTGATAGAGATTGATCGCATACCTCAATGCATTTATGCCACTTAATTCACCAAGTTGCACCAGAGATTTGGGTGTAAATCCTAAAGGACAAGTCTTTTCTGCATAAGCCCTAAAAGTCAATCCTGCGGCTTCTGTTTTTGCCTTAGCATCCAAAAGACCAATTAAAGTTACTTGATGACCTCGCTTTTTTAGCTCACAACCAAGAGGTGTCATGGTGTTTAAATGACCTGTAGCAGGCACACAGATAATACCGATATGAGCCATAAGTGTATTCAATTAATAACAAAACAAGCATAATATAGCGGTTTTCAAAGGAGTGCATACTCCTTTGAAAACAAAAAATCAATCTCAGTAAGGCTTTTGGGGTTTCATTTGCCGTAGATAAATAAAAACCGCTATTGCTTTTAGGGTTGGTAGTTTTTTCCGATCGCTATTTCATAGGTCTTTAAATACACCCCAAATCTAGCGATCGCCACTTTGCTGACTGGTTGCACCTGCTCAAAATGAGCGATCGCCTCATCAGTCAATGGATACCATAGATCGGAAATCAAGATTGCATTTTTACCTTGCTGTTTTGCCGCATTCTTCAAGTTCCAAATAGTAAATTGACTAATCCGTTTAGAAATTGCCGTCACATCAGGATTATGCATCCCATAGGCAAGGGCTGCCGCCGAGCGATAATCAGAAGTAATTATCAGTGGCTTTTCTGGCAAAGTATTAGCGATTTTTTGTACTTCTGCTGTAACTTCTTTCCATCCAAAAAGCATCTTACCATCTCGATCGGAATCTTGGCTAAAGAGAGCACTCACAGGAAATATACAAGAATTCCAAACAAATAGAGTAGTGAATAATAAACCAGCAACTTGTGCTCCATAGAAGATCTGTATACTTCTTCCCGAAAAATGAAAACGAGATTCGATAGCTAATGGCAATAATGGAAACAACAACAAGTAAGCATGAATATTCCAATAATAAAGGGCTGTGGAAACCAGAGAAATTACCATTAGCACAACTGTAGGAACGGCAAATGTCCAAAATGCCACATGCCTATAAATAGTTTCCTGATGTGCTAGTTTCCCTTTAAAACCTCGCCATAGTAACCAAGCTACAAAGGGAGAAAGCATTAATAAAGAAATGCCTATAAAGCCTAAAGGCTCTAGTAACCGCATGATTAGTGTGCCACTATCAACACTGCGGTTTGCATAGAAACGGAAGGAGAGAAAATCGTTGCTATAGTTCCAATAGATCACAGGCAGAAAACAGATCGCTCCAATCCCCATACATATCCATAAGCGTATATCTCTAAATAGCTTTCTTAATTGCGAATGTGTAGCGATCGCCACTAGCAAACTCAAGGTCATCAAAAGAGAATTATATTTAGTAATATGGGCGAGGGACAAGGCGATCGCACTTCCATATAGTCGCCAGCTTGCACCTTTTCCATTAGCAAGATATTCATCGAAAAAGTGAATGCATAAATATGCACCGACAAGACTCAGAGCGATCGCTAAATGGTCATGCCATGCCAAGGACAACATAATGCTATACAAGGGCGATGCGAGAACTGCGAGAACCACCCACCAGATATAATGCTTGGCGCGATCGCCATAGAGATATTTGAGAATGGAGTAATAGGTATAGAAAAAGATGCCACTAGTAAATAGATTTAGCGATCGCAGCGTCAACAAAGATTTTCCAAACGAAGTGGTAATCCATCCCTGAAGCCAAGCCAGCAAAGGAGGATGGTCGTAATAAGAAAAATCTAAGTGTTGCCCCCATAACCAGTAATAAGCTTCATCAGGATTCGGTGGTGCGAAAAACCAGAAACCACACCGCAATAGAATAAATAAAACCAAGCATACTGATAAATAAATAGACATAACTAGTATGGCGCTTTGCGCTCTTACCAAAACCAGAATTAAGAGCGTTGCTTTGTAAAGCTATTATTCTGGTTTTGCATCAAATTGATAACGCAAAAACAATTCGGACTCGTGATGATATAGCGATCGCAATTTTAACTTGGATAAATCACCGCTACCCAAACCGTATCCTGCACCTGCGACAACAGTCATATTATCTATACCGCCGACTATATTTGGCGATAGCGTCAGAAACAATTCATCAGCTAAGCCTTGCGAGATCAATGAATAATTAACGGCGGGACCACCTTCAACTAGGAGGCGCTTGACACCAAGCTGCTCAAATAGCATTTGGAGAACTTGTTTTAAATCAATTTGCCGATCCTGAGTGGGGAATCGAAAAATTTGGGCTTTCTCACTCAGCCAAGACTCAACTGAAGCATCTTCTCCAATTAACGCGATGCGTAAATCTCTACCAGCATCCCAAAAACGATGTTCACTTGGCAAATTTCCAGAATTACTGATAACGATGCCAAGAGGCTGGGGCTTTGAAAAATTTTTTTGCCGTTCTGCTAATAACTCTGGTGGTACGGTCGGAATAAATTGATCTTGTCGCAAAGTTGTCCCACCAGCTATGACTGCATCAACTTGCGAGCGTAACCGTTTCATGAGTAGGCGATCGGGTAGCGAGCCAAAACCCTTAAGTTTGCCCTCATAGGTTGTGGCTTTACCGTCAACACTAGAGACCATATTGAAGAGAATATAAGGGCGTTTAGCTGTGCGCTCACCTAAATCATCTAGGTTAAATTCGACACCTTCGGTAGGAAAAGCTAGCTCTTCAAAGTTATAAATGCGATCGTGTGACGAAAAAAAGCTGTTATACATAAGAATTAAGCCATTAATGAACCAAGAAAATTTTTGAGAGTGTTACTTAGCAACACTCTCAAAAATTTTCTTGGTTATAGTTTGAGCGTAAAGCATTGCAAAAACCAAATTTGAGTCGGATGGCAATACCTAAAGTTTCAAATTTGGGGATTTTAAGCAAAATCACTTTACTTAGTGAATTGCGCCTAATTTAAATACCTTTGGCTTCGACTTCGCTCAGTCAACTTTAACTGAGCGAAGTCGAAGCTATACAATTTGATGGTACATTTTTTCTCGGCAAGTGCCTGATTGACTTCACTTCTGGGAAAAATGCCTAAAGTATTATTGTTTAACCAACTTTACAGGCTGACCATCAGCTTGTAATTCCTTGCCATCTGCGGACAAAGTATAGGGTTGTTTAGGAGGAGCTTGAGCTGGTTTATCACCATTAACTGACTCGACCTGAGAAACAACTTTGCCATCTTCAATCGTAATCTTTCCAGCAGTCTTAATTTCCTGCACTTCATCTTTTGTCGAAACTGCTTTGAGAGTGGCTTCAAAGGTACCTTCGGGTTTAATTGTCCATTTACCTGTAACAGACTTGACACCTTCTTTTTCAGCATCAGCTAAAACTTTAGGATCTAAAACAACTTTATATTCTCCAGCAACCTTATCAAGGCTAGCTGTGCTGGTACCTTTATCAGGAGCGGTGGATTCAGTAGGCTTTGCGGAAGGGGATGCAGAGGGAGATGCTGAGGCGGCAGTGGTAGGCTTGGCTGTTGCTGAGGGAGTTGCTGAGGTTTCAGGTGGTGCAGGTGGTTGCTGACAAGCTGATACGACTGACACGCAACTAACAGCGATCGCGACAAGAATACTCCGCTTTAGGGAATGGTTTAGTGATTTTTTCACGATTAATTTGGAGATATAAGTAACAATAAGTAACAGGCTAGGGTTAAGCCTTGATGGGCTTGTATATGCAAGATGCTCTGCGAATTATTTCTTTGCAAATCCATTGCATCATAGCTTAGAACCTGTCGGATGTTGCGATCGCCAAATATCCTAGTAGGACAAAGTGCTGCGAGTGCTTCACTACTATTTGGCTAGAGGCTGCAAGCCGCTATATACTGTTTTTTCCACTTAGTAATTTTTTCAATATTAATTTCAACCGATGGTAACTACAAAATCTCAATCCAATGTGCTGCGATATGACATTATCGGGTCACGACGCTTTAGTAACTATTGCTTTGCGGTTATTGTTGCCATAGGTGCATTAGGCTTCTCATTGGCAGGTCTATCCAGCTTCCTCAAAATCGACTTGTTACCACTTTCTGAGCCACTGCAACTAGAATTTTTACCTCAGGGATTAGCACTTTCTTTTTACGGCGTTGCAGGTACTTTACTAGAAATATATCTGCTATACGTAATCGCAATCGATTACGGCAGTGGCTACAACGAGTTCGATCGCAACAGTGGCAAAGTGACGATTTTTCGACGCGGTCGCAGCAAGAACAAAAATATCGAGCTGACTTATAAGATCGCTGATGTGCAAGCGGTGCGTGTGGAAATTCGCAATGGTCTAAACCCAAAGCGAGCTTTATACTTGCGCGTAAAAGGTAAAGGCGATCTGCCGCTATCTGAAGTTGGACAACCAATCTCATTAACTTTACTTGAAGATCGAGCTGCAGAAATTGCGAAATTTTTGACCGTTCCACTCGAAGGTTTATAAATGAATTATGGGCGGCGCGTTGAGCCGCCTATAATTTTGAGAATAGAAATAGAAATCGTTAAGGAAAAAGAATGTTGCGTTGGATTCTTAGTTGTTTTTTAGCAGTTAGCGTTTTGCTGACTAGTTGTTCAAATGGTGGCAGTGTTTCGGCAAGTTCTTCGCCCTCAACCACCAGTCAATCACCTACAGCGATCGCTACTAAAGTTGCTGATGCAACACCTAAGCCTAGCTCTACCCCACAAGATCCTTTGCAAGCCGCTCTTGCCAAATTCGTCCAACTCAAAGGAACGGCAACCGTCGAATTAAAACTTAAATCTGGCACAGTCAAGATCGAGCTTGATGGCAACAATGCACCTGTAACCGCAGGCAATTTTGCTGATTTAGTCAAACGTGGACTCTATAACGGTTTGACTTTCCACCGAGTTGTTAAAGAACCAACTCCTTTTGTCGCTCAAGGCGGCGATCCACTCGGTAATGGTACGGGCAACTTTACCGATCCTGTAACATCACAGCCTCGATATATTCCTCTTGAAATTCTGCCCGATGGCGAAAAGCAGCCTGTTTATAGCGAAATTTTACCGCCTACCCAAAAGCCTAAATTGCGTCATAACAAGGGGGCGATCGCAATGGCGAGGTCGCAGTCCCCAAATTCTGCTTCTTGTCAGTTTTATCTTGCCCTCGATGATATTTACTTTCTTGATGGTTCCTATGCCGTATTTGGCTATGTGACCGAAGGAATGGAGTTAGTCGAAAAAATCCAAGTCGGCGATCGGATTGAGTCAATCACGATTACTAAAGGCGAAGAAAATCTGAAGCAACCTGTATAACCTCAATAAAAAAGAGCCTGCGTAAGCAGGCTCTTTTTTATCTAACGCGAATGATGCGTTGTTCGACAATGAAGCGATTACCTGAATTGTTATATGGATTATTGATGAAGCGATTACCTAAATCCACGTTATAGGGATTGTAGACAGTAGATCGACGATTCCAATAATTGCCATAGTAAGAAGATGAGGGGTATGCCTCACGCACTATAACTGTGGAATTGACATTACGATTATAGCGATCGTAATTATTTGGATAGACTTGCCGATAGACGTTAGAGCGATAGTAATCGTAATTTCTATAGGTTGGAGTCGAGCCAAATCTAAGATTGATCGATACATCAGCCATCGCCGATCCCACAAACGAACTCATTGCTCCAAGTGCCGCGATCGCAGCAATTATCGCTTTCATAGGTTTAATTCTCCTTGAGGTTTACAAACACAACATAGAGCCGTCTACCTTTACTTTAGCTCAATCAAAAAAACTTAGGATTGTTGGAATTTTTGTCTCAAAGCGATCGCTACTTCTGCGGTGACAAGATGCTCGATCTCTCCACCAAAACGAGAGATTTCCCGCACTACGCTACTACTCAAAAAACTATACTCATTGGATGTAGACAAAAAAACTGTCTCAATATCATTTGCCAAAGTTTTATTAGTATGTGCCATCTGCAATTCCATTTCAAAATCTGAAACAGCTCTAAGTCCTCGAATTAGAACTTTAGCTTGCTTGAGATGAGCATAAGTAACAGTTAACCCTGTAAACGTATCAACATCAACGTTATCCAAGTGATTAGTTGCTTCGCGGATATGGTGCATCCGCTCTTCCATCGTAAATAGAGGCGTTTTGTTTGGATTTCGTAAGACAGCCACGATCACGCGATCGAATAGATGACTGCCACGTTTAATAATATCAAGATGTCCGAAGGTAATGGGATCGAAACTACCTGGATAAATGGCAATCAATGCGGTCACCAACTCGCTACAAGTAGCGATTATATAGCGCCCTGCACTTAACCCCCAAATAAAAACGCGCACAGCAGCAGTGCCCATGATGAAAACAACAAAAACGATTTATTGAAAGCCAGCCTAAAGCTGGCTTTCAATAAATCGTTTTTTGTAACATAAGCAGCGTGTTTTTATCTTTATAAGCTACTTGAACCTAGATACTTGCCGATCGCAGGTGAATAAATTTCGTAGAGCATCGTAATTGGTTCGCCACCATGCCATAGCAAATAGTGTCGTCCCCAGTAAGTGTCAATCTCAGGATAGCCAAAGGCTTCAGCTAATTTAGGACAAGCCCCCTTATAAATGCCTTTGAGATCGCGATAAAGCTCGGTGTACTTTTGATTGAGACTGACCCAGATTGGCAAAGACGGATCTTTTAAATATTTTTGCATTGCTGCTTCTGACCACCAAGATGTTGCATGGGAAAAAATTTCGCCCGTTTGCTGCGATCGCAAAAAGATTTGGCGACGGATTCGTGGGGCGGCAATTAACGAAATATCCGATGGGGCATTATCATCATCGTCCCCAATATTAGTCATAGCAAGCACTTCAACTGAGATATCAGATTGGGTCAACAGTTGTAAATGTCTGGTTGGCGCTCCATCGCCCATCAAAAACATTTGCCAAGTAGGAGACAGTAGATTAAATGGTAAACCTTTACGGATATCATCTTCGCTACCTTGCCACATGGGTTCTTCGATGCGATTCCAAGCAGAAATTTTGCTCTTAGCAAGAGTTGAAGTAGGAATTTGAATGCTTTGAGGTGATGTGAGGGTCATACAGGATTTCTCTTAACAATCCGTAATATATCCTCTATTGTAGTCTTAAACAAAAAGAAACGCGTGTAGTGCATTTCTTTTTGTTTAAGACATTCGTAATAGTCTTATCTGGGCAACGATGAAAATTGCGGGAATGATGCGTCCGTAATTAGTGGCGATCGCTCGCCAGCCTAAATCTGCAAAAAACAACCCCCAGAGCGCTGGTGTAATTACCGAAAACACAGTCCGCGCCGCCGTATATTGCGTAGCCGCAACAGCCATCCCCCGTTTTGCAAGATAGGTAGATACATATGCATTCAAGCGCGTAGCGATCGCCGTACCTCCGGCCTTAATGACTTCATAACCCACTTGATAAGAAGCAAAATGCCATGCCATTTGACGGGCGATCGCTGTCAGTACCGCCGAACGAATTACCGTACTCACCGCGATCGCACTACCTCCTTTAACAAGCAAACTCATTGGATTACGTTGAGCATCTAAAGGTAGAGACTTTTGTAAATCTGCCTCAGTGAGAGCTGTTTGCATAGACTCATCAATAGTTAGACGCTCCTTAGGCGAGAGCTTTTTCCATGAATTGCTGATTAAATTTAAAAACAGCTCAGATTCGATATCTTCAATACTTTGATTTTTAGAATATTTGATGTTCAGATGCTGGCATACACGCTCGAGCACTTCTCTATAACTAACATCACTAGTTTTGCGTCGCAAAACAGTTAATCCATCGGCAGCAAGAAATCGAAACCGTTTGGAAATCGCTAAAATTAGTTCATCGCGATCCCAGCTTTGCAATTCTTGAATGGGTGGAGTAGCAAAATAATCAAGGGGATTGAACTTACGCCGAAATAGGATATCCGCAATCTGATGCAACTCCTCATCAGTCGCCAAAGTTAGCACATTACTTAATTCGTCCATTGCCGCATCCTTTGGTTGCTGTAGACAGTCCCTGAAATTTCAGTTCAGTCTCAATAAGTTAATTTGATTTTACAGCAATTCTAATCAAAACCCAGAAAGTTAGAGCAAGCTCCAAGCGAGATTATCTTTGTTGACTCTGCAATTGTTCAATTTCTCGGATTACTCGGGCTTGACTTAACATTAAATGATTGCTAACCGCAGCTAAAGCTTTTTCAGAATCGTGTTGGACGATCGCCTCATAAATTTTGCGATGTTCTAGGCTTACTTCTAGCACTTTAAGATTTTGCTGTACCGTCTGCATTCTCAGCAATGCCATTTTATCGAATAGCTGATCGAGGAGCAAAGCTAACCAAGGATTTCCAGAACATTCGGCGATCGCCCGATGAAATTGATAGTCGATATGCAGTAATTGATAGCTAGTAAGCTGATTGGGCTGTTGTTCGATTTCTTTTTCAGCCTGTTGAATTGCTAATTCGATTTTAGCCAACTGCTCAGAGTTAGCATTTTTACAAGCTTCAAGTACTGATTCCTGTTCCAGTACGACGCGACAACGATAGAGATTCTTGGCATCCGCTGGTGAAAAGCTAACGACACGCAAGTTACCATTTTCGTCAGTGACAACAAGTTGCTCTTGTTGTAATTGTTGCAAGGCTTCACGGATCGGAGTGCGGCTAACTTGCAATTTTTCAGCAATTTGTGTCTCGACCAAGCGCGAACCAGCCAAAAATTCACCAGACAAAATAGCCGATCGCAAAACCTGATAGGTTTGCTCGCGCAGAGACTGGGAACGCTGGATAGAACGGGGTGAAGAAAGCAACAATCAGAAAGCTCCTAAAATCTTTATTTGTAATTCTCTATGATTTTGACCGCAAAAACATCAACTTAAATTACGAAAGTTTTATTTGATTTGCATTAAATAATACCCATATTAGATTTCACACTATGTATACAGTATATTGTATTCATAAAACAGCACTTAATATATCTTAAGGAATAATCTGATTCATGGTAGCGCTACTTCCAAAACTGGCAATAAATTGCGATCGTCTCGATCGCAGTCTTGCTGAACTTGCAAAAATTGGCAAATTGCCCAACGGGGGGGTATGTCGTCTGGCTTTTTCAGAAGAGGATATTCAAGCTCGACAATTGGTCACAACTTGGATGCTAGAAGCTGGAATGTCTGTACGAAGTGACGCGGTTGGTAATATTATCGGGACTTATGCAGGAACAGAAACAGGTTCGGCAGCTTTGGCTACGGGATCGCACATCGACACCGTGCCAGTCGGAGGACGCTATGATGGCTGCTTGGGCGTTGTGGCGGGAATCGAAGTGGCGCGAGTGTTACAAGAGAACCAAATTCGGCTGCGTCATCCCTTTGAAGTAATTGTATTTAGTGATGAAGAGAATAGTGTCATTGGTTGCAAAGCGATCGCAGGTAATGCCCCTACTGACCCAGAACGCTATCGCCGTAAAGATGGTACATCGATCCAAGAATGCCTCAAGAATGTAGGTGGTGACTGGGATAAACTCCATACCGCTAAACGCGATCGCTCTGAAATTGCAGCCTTTGTAGAGCTACATGTAGAGCAAGGCGGCGTATTAGAAGCATGGAATAAACAAATCGGCGTAGTCACAGGCATTGTCGGACAATATCGCTACATGGTGCAGATTGTTGGTCGTCCCAACCATGCAGGTACAACCCCGATGAATATGCGAAAGGATGCCCTCGTGGCTGCCTCACAGTTGGTTTTAGCTATTAATCGACTTGGTTTGGAAACCATCGGCGATCAGGTTGCCACCGTGGGACATATGACCGTATCGCCCAATGGAACTAACGTTGTCCCTGCCCTTGTGAATTTGAGTATCGATTTACGCGATCTCTCTGAGGATAATCTGCAATATTTGATTACCGAAATCGAAAAAGAAGCAGTAGCGATCGCTGCCAGCACTGGCACAGAGATTACCTTCGATCTGAAGCTTTATGTACAGCCCACTCTCGCTAAGCCCACACTGATGGCAACGATTGCTGATGTTTGCAAAAAATTAGATCTCAGCTATGACTACTTGCCCAGTCGCGCGGGGCATGACGCACAAGAGATCGGACGCTTTACCGATATGGCAATGATCTTCGTGCCTAGTCTTAACGGTATCAGTCATTCAGAAGAAGAGTACACCTCCCCAGAGCAATGCGCTCTGGGCGCTGAGGTATTGTTACAGACGATTTTGGCGATCGATAAAAGTTATTAGCTTTTGGCTTGCAACTAGTTTCCTTCGCACTAATTAATTTTTTCTAACAAATTACGAATTACGAATTACGAATTACCAAAAAAGCCAATCGCTTACAGCCCAAAACCTATGCCTACACTCCTAGTCAAAAACATCCATACTCTCGTCACGATGGATAGCGATCGCCGCGAGTTAAAGAATGCTGCCATCTTGGTGAGAGATAACGTCATTGAGCAAGTAGGGCTGACCATTGAGTTGCCCGATACTGCTGATGAGGTGTTGGACTTAGGAGGCAAGCATATTGTGATGCCGGGGTTGGTAAATACCCATCATCATTTTTACCAAGTTCTAACCAAAGTTATCCCTGCTGCTCAAGACTGCACGTTATTTAATTGGTTGCAAACCCTTTATCCGATCTGGGGCAACCTCAACTCGGAGGCAATTTATATCAGCGCTCAGATGGCAGCTGCTGAACTGATTCTCTCGGGTTGTACTACTGCTAGCGATCATCTTTATATCTATCCCAATGATTGCAAACTGGATGATGAGATCGCGGGTATTAAAGAAATTGGAATGCGCTTCCATGCTAGTCGTGGCAGTATGAGTCTCGGTGAAAGCCAAGGTGGACTCCCACCCGATCGCCTTGTGGAAAAGGAAGCAGATATCCTCAAAGACTCGCAACGATTAATTGAGGAATATCACGATTCTTCAAGGTTCTCGATGTTGCGGATGACCCTTGCACCATGTTCGCCCTTTAGTGTCACGCCCGATCTGATGCGGGAGTCCGCAAAAATGGCGCGATCCTATACCAGCGTGCGCTTGCATACTCACTTAGCTGAGAACAACTCCGATGTGGAATATAGCCTCGCTAAATTTGGCAAGATTCCTGGGGACTTTGCCGAATCCGTAGGCTGGCTCGGTGATGATGTCTGGCACGCCCATTGTGTGAAACTCAGTGATGACTCAATTCAAAAATTTGGACGCACGGGGACAGGAGTTGCCCATTGTCCCTGTAGCAATATGCGCTTAGGCAGCGGCATCGCGCCAATTCGGAAGATGCTTAATCATGGCGTGTCTGTGGGTTTAGGAGTAGATGGCTCAGCATCTAACGACACGGGGAATTTATTACAAGAAGCAAGAACTGCGTTTTTATTAGCAAGGGTAAATGAATGCGACCCCACATCGATGAGTGCAAGGGAAATTTTGGAGGTATCTACCCTTGGCGGCGCTAGGGTATTAGGTCGTGATGATATTGGCGCGATCGCTCCAAATATGGCGGCGGATTTTATTGCCTTTGATATCGAGCGATCGCAATTTACAGGCGCACAGCACGATCTTGTCTCAGCGCTAATTTTCTGTCCGCCACCATCGGTTGATTACAGCTATATCAATGGGCGCAAGGTGGTCGATCGGGGGCATCTAACGACTCTTGATTTGCCGATGTTGATTGAGAAGACTAATAAAATTGCTCGAAAGCTAGTCGAAAAATAAGTGAGAGTAGCCCACCTACTTTTTTTTCGAATAAATTAGCAAAAAGACTTGACTAAATGCGATCGCATTCTGCTATATTGTTTAAGCTTGAAATTTAAGTTTCACAAAGCAAGGGCGCTTAGCTCAGTTGGTAGAGCGTCTCGTTTACACCGAGAATGTCGGGGGTTCGAGTCCCTCAGCGCCCATACATCTTAAAAAATATAATAGAAATAATAAATATTTAAGAGATATTTAAGTTAAGGGTAATACTCTAGGAAATTATCGTTATAAAACCGATTTTTATAATGAAAATTTCTGTAATGATCCTGAACTCATTGATATTTTGTACAGTTTTTAATTCACAATTAACGGCTAATACGCACTATCAAGGCAGCAAGTGGAATCGGTATATTACTAGTTAAATAGCTGTTAGTTAAACAAAAGATGATGAAACCTTCTCAAAATCCTTGCCCCGATCCACCTTCTTATCAAGTTCATTTTGCAGTAATTACTGTCAGCGATACTCGTACACCAGAAACTGACAAGAGCGGAAACTTTATTAAACAGTCAATGACTAATGCAGGTCATCTTCTGGATTACTACACCCTAGTCAAAGATGAACCAGACGAGATTAAGGAGCAGATGTATAAATTAGCTCAGAGCGATGGTCTGGATGCGATTATTCTCAATGGTGGCACGGGCATTGCACCACGCGATACGACCTACGATGCGATCGCCGCTTTGCTCGAAAAAACACTCCCTGGATTTGGTGAGATGTTTCGTTATTTAAGCTGGCAAGAGGTTGGCTCAAGGGCGATCGCTTCACGTTCTGAGGCTGGGATTTATCAAGGAAAATTAGTGTTTTCGCTTCCTGGTTCGAGTAATGCAGTTAAGTTAGCGATCGAACAGCTAATTTTGCCAGAAATTATTCATCTAGTGCGACAGTTAAAGGGTTTGCATTAACCTAGATCTTTGCGCTCAATTTCATCAATAGTGTATCTAACCTGAATAATAGTGCAGACGATTTATGCTGCTGCTATTATTCAGGTTTGCTGTAAGTATCACCTAGTTTGAGAATTTTGCCAGATTCTGTTAATGGAATACAAGTATTTAAGGCAAGCCGATAAAAATGATTGAAACGCGATCGCTCTACATTCACGGGTAAAGTCGCTTCTCTCTTTTGCGTAAAAATCTTTTGAAATTCAGGATACGCTTCTCCAGTAAAAGGATCGCGAGTAGGGACTGGACAGCGCTGACAGGGATTAGTTCCCAGAAAATGCACATTGCCAATTTTAAAGGGCACCATTTCACCAGACTTCGCAAATAGACTATCTTCCCAAAAAGCTTCTATATCACTAATTTCTAAGTTAGTTCGGAATCGCAAGCGAATTTGCTGAAGGCTTAGTTTTGAGTGTTTATACCAACTCTTTATGGTTGTGAGCGTTGACTGCGAGATGACAGTTGCTCCCCATGCGTCAGGATCGTCAGGAAATCCATTACTGATATTTTGTCGAAGTTCTACAAATTGACCGAAAAATTCGCTTAGCCAATCAACTAATAATGCTCGATCTCGATCGAGATCGAAGGTAAATACTTCTTCTCGATCTTGGATTTGCAGCCTAACGAAGCGATCGCCTAAATCGTAAGTTGCTCGAATTAGATGGATTTTTGGGTTACGCTTCGCATTAATGTACTTACCATTTCGATCAAATATGGCAAATTCGCGATCGCCTTTTAACGCGCCTCCAGAGGAAATCTCTACTTCACTTACAGCAATTGGATCTAGAGATTTAATTGGGTAAATCAGGATTTTACTTAATTTTGCCATAGTTGAAAATAATTTTAAGCTCCACAGAATCCTTGTATAGCAACGCAAGTTTAGCTGAAGACATAAAACCCAAATAAAGAAATGCAGTGCTTTGCACTGTATTTCTTTATGGCTACCATTTTTGGGACTGAATTATGATTTTTAACTAAACCTTAACTATTACAAAGAGACCAAATATAATGTAACTAATTTAACAAAGCTTTTTTTATTATCGGAGTCCAAATGATTAGACATATTCTTACGGATACTCTGGCGCAGGATTTGAATGGCGTTACAAGTACTTCTGTTCCTACCCTAGCCAATATTTGGGCAAAAAAGTATATTCAAAATTTGCAGACCGATTCTCCGAAACAGGATATAAAATCTAATAATTTGGAAGAAATCCTCTCTGAAGAGAGGAGAGCAACAACTGCGGCACATTTACTACAATCCCTCAGGTTTTCCAGTGCCCAAGCATGGGTTAAAACAGAGAATCTCTTGATGGGTCAGTTGCAATCTCATGGCATTTCCTCCGACTTAATCGATCCTTGGCAGATTGCAACGGATTCGCGCTATTTACTAGAACAAGCTCTTCAGGTCTATACAGAGAATAGCGAACGGCGGCTGTTAGAAATAGAATTGAATACCGACGGTCAAATTCTTAAGTTGCAGAGCTATACGCGGTTACCGACGATTGGTCAATTGTCTGGGGCGATCGCTCAGAATGTTGGCAAGATTCGCAAGAAATACACATCAGCCGATCCGCGAACTATTGGTTTTGTGAGTATGCAATTCCATTACAGTGGACAAATGCTCCTCAATCTACTACCGCCTCTAGAGCAATTGATTGTTAATTCTTACTTTAAGGTGATTGACGATCATCTATATATGCCATTGCAAAGAGCCTATGACGCGGCTGGAAATTTAGACTATGAAGACATGGGATTAAAATCTGTGCGTCATCTGCTCGCATTAACGAGTGAAATTGCAAGACAGGTTTCACAAAAAACTTTGATCATGTATTCCGATTATCAATGTTATAGCGGAGTTTTGAGTTCGCCTCAAATTCGAATTTCGAGTGTGCGGGATATTGAGATGTTTCAGGTTTACCTTTGTCTTTGCGTACTTGAAAAAAGTGTGATTTCGATTCAACAAGAGCTTTTTCCACTCTGTATAATGCTATATCCACCTTTAAAAGTTAGTTGGGAACTAGTGCGAACATTATTGAGACTGCTCTCTCAGGAAATGCACAATTATCTTGATGAACAATATGTCGTCGCATTTGAGCCCTATCTCATGGCTTTGAGCGAAATGTTTAGTGCTGATGTGCTGCCTGAAGCGTGATAATAATAAAGCTTAAGATATTGGGCTGTAACTTTGATTCGCCTAAATTTTGTCGCCTTAACTAAGGCTCAATATCTTAAGCTAAAACAGCTAAGAACAGAAAAAATCAAGCATGACCTGTATTTGTACGATTAGCCAAGCTATCTCCATTACTTCGGCAACGGTTGTCAATATTGACGAAAACGCCCAAAAAAACATGGAGATCATGGGGGTCATCTCCGATAGTCGTAAGCTCAAGGCTGGTGAGTTATTTGTGGCGTTAAAAGGTGAAAATTTTGATGGTCATGGTTTTGTCGCAACCGCGATCGCCCAAGGTGCAGTTGCGGCAATTGTGAGTCAAGAGTGGGCTAGCTCAGACGCAGCAAAGGGTTTACCAATTTTGGTGGTTAAAGACACGCTCACGGCATATCAAGATTTGGCACGGTGGTGGCGATCGCAGTTTCAACAACCTGTCATCTCAGTAACAGGTTCGGTGGGGAAAACTACAACTAAAGAAATTATTGCAAGTATGTTAGCTTGCTATGTTGCACCGCATAAGCAAGTCCACAAAAGCCAAGCTAATCATAATAATGATATTGGCGTAGCACAAACTTTATTATCGATTGACCCTAAACAACATGACTTTGTGGTTGTAGAGATGGGAATGCGTGGGTTAGGGGAAATCGAGCGTCTTGCCAAAACTGCCTTACCGACAGTAAGCGTCATTACTAATGTTGGAACCGCTCATATTGGACGGTTAGGTTCAAGAGAAGCGATCGCCCAAGCTAAATGCGAACTTCTTGCCGCAACGCCCAATAATGGTACGGCAATTCTTAATGCGAGTAATCCACTTTTAATCGAAACAGCCCACAGTGTTTGGCAAGGCAAAACGATTACCTATGGACTAGGTATTGGTGATGTAAATGGGAAGTTAGTTGGTAATCATCTACATGTTGATAATTTGACATGGGAATTGCCATTACCAGGAATTCATAACGCTTTAAATTTCTTGGCAGGACTAGCAGTTCTCAAAGCCCTCAAATTAGATTGGCATCAGACAACTCAAGGTATTGGTAAACTGGATCTTCCATTTGGAAGAGCGCAACTATATCAATTGCCGCAAGACGTGACAATTCTTGATGAAACCTATAATGCCTCACCAGAAGGCATGTTGGCGGCGTTACGGCAACTAGCTGACATGCCAGCAAAGCGACATTGGGCGGTACTGGGGACGATGAAGGAATTGGGAGATATGTCTACGCAGCTGCACCATCAAATTGGTGAAGCGATCGGCAAATTGGGAATTGAAGGAGCGATCGTTTTAGCTGATGGAGAAGCAGATGCAATTTTGGCAGGTGCAAATGGTTCTCTGAAACATGCGATCGCCTGTCAGTCCTATGATGACATTACCCAAACCCTCTTACAAAAAGTTAAAAGTGGCGACAGGATTCTTTTTAAAGCCTCGCGATCGGTTGGCATGGATCGTGTAGTAGAAGCATTTCGCAAAACTTGGCAGTAAAAGCAAGGCGGCGCATTGCGCCGCCTTGCTTTTACTTGGGTTTTATTTGGGTTTTATGTCCTAAGCACAACTTGCATTGCTGTAGTTAATGGATTTTAGTTTTTTGGAGTTGCAGTTGAATGATTGCTGCTAATTGAGAAAGCTTAACAGGTTTTGATAAATACTCATCTGCTCCTGCTTGCAAACATTTTTCGCGATCGCTAGCCATTGCCAACGCTGTCAGTGCAACTATGGGAATCTGACTCAAATTCTGCTTTGAGCGAATCTGCTGAATTGCGCCTAGCCCGTCAAGCACTGGCATCTGAATATCCATTAAAATCAAATCAGGAACTTGGGCGATCGCCATATTAACTGCTTCTTGTCCATTCAAGGCAAAAATTAGGCGATAGCCTTTGTTTGTTAAGTAATCAGAAAAAGTTTCAATATTTGTCTGGTTATCTTCCGCCAGCAAAATCAAAGGATGAAGCATCTCGTGAATTTCAAGATTATGTTCTAACCCAATAGTTTCGGAAAGACTATCGGTTGGTAAAGAAGATACACGATCCAAATTGTTCGATCTGACTTTACCTGCATATGGTAAAAGTATCGAAAAGCGACTACCTTCACCAACTTTACTAGTTACGCTTACATATCCGTCGTGTAGTTCAGCTATCTGTTTGACGAGGGTTAGACCTAGACCAGTTCCTGCATACTGCCGATTCAGACTGCTATCAATCTGAACAAATGTTTGAAATAACTTATTAAGGTTCTCAGGCGCGATGCCGATACCATTATCAATTACTGAAAAGCTCAATACGTAAGGGAATTCAGCAGTTAAAGTTAAAGATGTTTCTTCTGCTCGTACAAGTTTGACTTCTAAACTAACTTTACCCCTTATTGGCGTGAACTTAACAGCATTACTTAGCAAGTTAATCAGAGCTTGCTTGATTCGCCTTTCATCAACTGTGATCGCCCCCAGATTGTTTTGCACAGACAAGCTTAGTTGAATATTTTTTTGGTTTGCCATTTGTTTGACAAAGTTCAGACTCGATTTGCATAAATACTTGATCGCTACAGGGCTGGCTTCGAGCTTTAGTTTCCCAGATCCAATTTTGGCAACATCCAAAATATCATTAATCAACTCTAGTAAATGCTGACCACTGCTCTCAATAAGCAATAGCGATCTTTTTTGCCGTTCATTAACATCCCCAAACACACCAGACATCAATCCTTCAGACATGCCTAAAATAGCATTGAGCGGTGTCCGTAATTCATGACTCATATTCGCAAGAAACTCATCTTTAAGTCTTGTGGCACGAGCTAAATCTGTGTTAGTACAAATTAGTGCTTCGTTAGTTCTAATAACTATTTCTTCGGCTTTTTTGCGTTCGCTGATATCCCGCACGATATATGCAAGGGAAAAAGTCTCGTCAGCCCAAGAATTTTGCACAGGAAAGGCACTAAACAGTACTGGTATCGCTTCGTGAGTTTGACAATGTCGTAAGCGAAATTCCCCCTCCCATGTTTCCTCCCGAGCAATCAAATCAATTATATTTCGTTTTAACTCGGGACAATCTTCTGGAAAATG
The DNA here is from genome assembly GCA_003242085.1 of Pseudanabaena frigida. Classification (GTDB taxonomy): domain Bacteria; phylum Cyanobacteriota; class Cyanobacteriia; order Pseudanabaenales; family Pseudanabaenaceae; genus Pseudanabaena; species Pseudanabaena frigida. The sequence continues at coordinate 259,404 of QBML01000014.1, forward strand.
GAGGTCAAAAATTGAAAAGGTTTTCGTAATATCCTGCATACCCACCAATTCTCGACCTGCGGTATTGACATAGTTGAGCCAGCCATCGCAATCGGCTAGGGCAATAAAGTCGGTGCTATTTTCCACTAAAGCAATCAACTTCTGTCGTTCTGCCATCTCTACCATTAGTTGCTGGTTAGAAAATTTCAACTCACGAGTACGTTGCTCAACTCTTGACTCTAATTGCTGATTTAGTTGATAGAGAGCATCGATCGCTTCTTGTCTTTCTACTTCTGCTTGTTTGCGATCGCTGATATCTTCAATTACTCCGATAAAAAGAGGCGATTGGTTGACTTCATCAAATATTTTAGAACTGGTCGTCCGAACCCATATAACTCTTCCATCTCTATGTAAGAGTCTCTTTTCCATTTGATAGCTTTCGCATTGATCGAATAAGACAAGATCGCGTAATCTGAGATTTTCGGCAATATCCTCTGGCAACATATTGTCGGTAAACCGCATTAATTCCAGTTCACTTTCAGAATAGCCAACCATTTGTTGATAGAAGGGATTAGTTCTAACAAATTTTCCATCAATATCAGTAATAGCAATACCTACAACCGATCGTTTAAACATGCCACTTAATAGAGATTCACTAGCTTTCAATCGCTGTTCGCTCTGTTGTAAAGCGATCTCAGCTTGTTTGCGATCGCTGATATCACGCACGATTACGATAACTTCATTTTCTCCACAAACAGCAATCCGAACTTCTTCTATATTTAGCTTGCCATTAATAATAATTTCTTGATCGTAAATCCGAATATCTCCAGTTCGTAGAGTCTCATGAATATAATGCATTCGAGTTTCAACTAGAGATTGAGGCAACCCGCAGTCATAAATGCTGGTTCCGATTAAATCTTCATTGCCAAATACCTCAAAAGTATCTGTCGAAGAAAAATCCAAGTAAACTCCTTCCCCAGACATTCGAATAATCAAGTCTGGCAGAGCATTAATCAAAGCTTGTTGGTTACTTTCACTTTTCCTAAGCGCAAGTTCCGTTTCATTATAAGTAATATTTATGCTGTCTCCTAAAACGATAGGAGCTGATTTTTTGGGTAATGTGAGTTGGATAGCTCTCAGAAGATCGCTTTGGCTGATTATTCCTTCTATTTGACCAGTTGGTTTGGTGACAATAATCCGATCTATCTCATGCTCTTGCATTAGTTCTCGCACCGACCAGAGAGTTTCATGCTTCGACACTGAAACAACTGGAGAATTCATTACCATTTGAGCTTGAGTTGCAGTTAAATCACTATCTAATACTAGATATTGGAATAGATCACCCTCAGTAATAATACCTAAAGGGATAAGATTGCAATCTTGCTTTTCAACAATTACAACTAAACTTACATTATGCACTGACATCAAATTTAAGATCTCAGCGATCGAATCATTTGGCAACGCATGAACCACGTTAGTAATCATTACCTCACTGACTCTACTTAATCGCAACATATCAATAGGACGGATTAATTTTCGTAGATTTTCATCAGTGAGGAGACCAACAACTTCTCCTATATCGTTAACTAGAGGTAAATATTTGATGTCATATCGATAAAGTTGTTTAATCGGCACAATAATATCTGTCAATTCACTCTCGCACAAAGAGTGAACTGGAGATATCATTACTTCCTCAACCAAAGTTTCCGCAAGACTTTTACTTAAATTTTGACTACTTTTATTTTGATCTCCGTTTCGATCGTATAGTTTGACTAAGTCTCGTTTAGTCAGAATACCAATTAGTTTTTTTCCTTCAGTGACTAAAATACAATTATTTTTTTGCTGGGAATTTTTTTGCTGGGCAAGTTGAAAACTACTTTCTGGGTCAATCTCGTCCCATTTACGAGCTCTATTTTCAAGATTAATTAAGGCGATCGCATCCGCAACCGTTGAATTTGCAGAGATATTGAGGGGATTGCGAACAATCGCTTGTTCAATAGAAACTTTTTGATTTTTTGCAGACATAGTCTAAACTGTGAATTCTTGTAAAATTTATATCAGAATATCCTATGGATAAATTTTACTTTAATTTCTTTGTTTTTTACCTAATCTTTCGTTAGAGATTTTAATTTATATCTGAGTGATAGTTTTATTTACTGAAGTGTCAATACTACTAATAGAATTATCGATTTTACTATCAAATATTCATACAAGATGGGCAATCCCATAAGTCCGTATAAGCGCTACTCCAAAATTAGCAGCTTCTTAATATACGTTCAGTGACTATCTCCTTGATGTTAAATATCTATTAGTTGATAGATTTGAGATACTTATTAATGTTTTAAAAGCTCTTTGATTTTTAGAGTTGTTTTTAATTGGTTTTATTAGTAATAAGTTGTTAAAAGTTTGGGTTTGATTGAATTAATTAAGATAGTAAGCAGATATTTAAAAAGCTCAAACAAACATCTAATTTTATATGATAAAATTCGTTCAAAAACAACACCTAGATAGCCTTTCTAGATTGCTAGCAATATTGTTAGGTATTATTACTTCTTTAGTAATGTATACTTAGTGATGTTGTTGTCAACTGTAAACTATGTTTTAACAATTGTTTCATGTATGGTTAAAACCACATGGAATATAGTAGATTAACTAATCTAAAAAAATCACATAGTCAAACTTCAGAATATCCATAGAGGCAAAAAAGTTACTTTATAGTTATATTTGAATTTACTTTATAAGTATTTTTAGTAAATCTTCGCATCGACTAGGCAGACTCTAAATACTGCATTTTGTCTATTTCCAACAATTCTCGCAAATGCTACTTACTAAGCTTTCTACAGTGGATAATACATCAACACAGTTACTTCCAAAGTTTATTCAAGATTTGAAGCATCTACACGTACTGTTTCAGCAGGCAACTGGTGAGTTGATCGTGACAGACGAGCATGAGTCGGAACCTAACTGGAATATATATTTCTACTTAGGGCGTTTAGTATATGCGACGGGAGGTAAACACCGCGTACGGCGATTGGCGCGGGCAATACGTCAGCATTCTCAAAATGTAAATATTCAAGACTTGCTCGACCATGCTAATCCGATGACTGAAGCTTGGGAATTAAAAGTAATCGGTCAAGCTATTCAAGATCAGCAGCTTACAACTGAGCAGTCTCGCGCCATCATTCAATCTAGTATTCATGAAGTCTTTTACAGCCTGAGCGATCAAAAGCAGCCAAAATCGTCTTGGAAACCTTTGGATGCCTTGCCATTTAAGCCAGTTGTAGCACTGTCGGCGACACAAACCCTAGATGATATTTTGGCAGCGCACCAAAAATGGCAAAATGCAGGGCTTTCTCACGTACAAAACATGATTCAGGGCTTTTCTTTTGACTTAGCTCCTTATATTTCCAATCCAGACCAGTTAAAGGTGATGTTAGATGCTGAAGCAATCTCCAGCAAAACCTATAGTAGCCTCAAAAAAATCTTAAATGGGAAAAATACGCTTTGGGATTTATCAATCATTATGCATTGCTCGATGATTGCCGTAATGCGATCGCTTTTACCTTTTGTTGTTGACGGAATTGTCACTTTTCAAGAAATTCCTGATTGGACCTCTCCAAATTGGAAACTGCCAGTTAAGCAAACTACAACTCCTCGACGTGGATTGATCGCTTGCATTGACGATAGTCCTCAAGTTGAGATAGAAATGCGTCGCATTCTTGAGCCACTAGGTTTTGAAGTGCTTGGTATTACAGAACCGTTACAAAGTGTTAGCACTCTATTGCAACGCAAACCCGACTTAATTTTTCTTGACTTGATCATGCCAAATACCAATGGCTATGAGTTATGTACTTTTTTGCGAAAAACAACTACGTTTCAGGAAATCCCGATCGTGATTTTGACTGGTCGGGATGGAGTAATCGATCGGGTTCGCGCCAAGATGGCTGGCTCATCAGACTTCTTGAGTAAGCCACCCGATCCTGCAAAGGTTCTGCAAATACTCCGTAAGTTTTTGCAGATCTCTGAAATTAGCTAGTCAGTACTTAGGGTATGCGACATGCAGTTCTTGATATCCTGAGTTCCTAGATTTCCACAATATATAAACCAAAAAACGTAAAGGAAAAGATTGAGATATGAGTACGATTTTAGTGGTTGAAGACACAATGACTCAGGCTGAAATTATTACAGGGAGTCTTAGGAATGCTGGCTTTACAACCATTTTGGCAATGAATGGTGAAGAAGCAAGAACCAAAATTAGCCAACAAAAACCCAGTGCAATTGTTTTGGATGTGGTTTTGCCTAACGAGAGTGGGTTTGAGTTATGTCGCGATCTCAAGGACAAGCCTGAAACCAAGGATATTCCAATCGTGCTTTGTTCTACCAAAAGTGGTGAGATGGATAAGTTTTGGGGAATGAAACAAGGAGCTTCGGCTTATCTGACTAAGCCTGTAGATGTAGCTGAACTCATTCGCACGATTAAATTGTTAGTTAAGGATTAGGAGCGCAATCGCTGTGACAAATCAGATAGTTGGTAGTCAAAAAAATTCGTCCCAATTAAAAAACGACCAGTCAATTGAGCAATTCTTAACGTTTGCTCTTGCGGAAGACCGTCAAGCCTTGCTACCAACACGCCAGCTGCTGGAAATTGTCAATGTTAATTTGTCACAGATAACCGCGATCGCAGGGCTACATCCCAGCGTAATGGGAATATATAACTGGCGTGGCGATGTGATTTGGGTGGTCGATCTCGCCAGTCTGCTAGGGTATCCACCTCTCTATGCTCAAGAATACAATCTGGCAAAATTTCAGGATCGCTGCCACATTCTCTTTGTGCGAAGTCAAGATCTGGTTGTGGGATTTGCAGTACATCATGTGGGACAGATGGTGCGTTGCGATACATCCAAAATCCAATCTTCCGTACTCTCATTTAGCAATCAGTTAATGCCAGATGGCTTTTCTGGATACTGGCTGAGTGGAAATAATGAGACACTTTTAGTGCTTGATGGGGATGCAATTATGCGGGTCGTTCAAGCCTTTAGTGCCTGAGATTTCTATAAATTTTTAATTACATTTTTTGTTTTAGGAGTAAATAACGATGTTGACACAAGATAACGAGCCAAAACAGATAAGTGCCAATGGTAATGGCAATGGAACATCGGCAATTGACACCAAAAATCAGCAACCAGAACAAGCAGACGAGCAGAAACTAGTCAAACTTGATGTACCACCTAAAGAAGATGAACTCGATCTTCTCGTACCTGAGCCGAAAAAACGTGGGTGGCGATCGCTGACCCTGCGTACCAAAGCAACCTTACTAGCGGTGTTAATCAGTACTATTCCTGTAATCGCGATCGGCGGCGTTGCATATTACTTCTCCAGTCGTTCTCTTGAGCAAGGAATTCGTGAAGCTCAACGGCAAGAAGCAGATGCGATCGCTGATAAGCTCAATCGCTTTGTTCACGAACGTTATGGTGACATTCAAGTATTGGCAAATCACCCGATTTTTGCAAATCGCAAAGCTCAAGCGGTAATTTCTCAAGCGGAACGAGAATCGATTCTCAATGACTATGCCAAGGCTTATGGGGTTTATAATCTGGTCGCCTTTGCTGATTTAGATGGAAATACACCAATCCGATCAACAATTACCCTCGACCCTGCGCCAAATATTAAAGAGCGTGACTTTTTTAAAACCCCCTTAGCGACAGGCAAGCCATTTATTAGTCAGCCGGGACGTTCTACAGTTACCAAGAAGGTGAGCCTATTTATCTCTGCGCCTGTCAAAGAAATTAGCACGGACAAATTGATTGGTGTAGTGCGAACTCGGATGCCAATTGAGAAACTCGAAGATGTCGTTAAAGGCAGTGTTGGAGACGATGATGAATATCATTTGATTGATGCATCAGGCAAAGCCTTTGTAGCAAAGGAAAAATCTGAAGAGAACGACCAAACTAAGGATATTTTCCCTCAATTAGCATCGGCGATCACCAACAAAACCCCAGATACGGTCGTGATCGTTGATAGCATAACTGGCAAAGGTGAACTACTGACTTATGTGCCATTGCCAAATTATCTTGATATGCCTAATCTGAATATGGGAGTGATCCTGACAATCGAGACGGAAAAAGCTTTCAAGCCTCAACGCGATCTTTTATTTACCCTATCTCTTGGAACAGGCATAACCGCTCTGATTGTCGGACTTCTCGCAACGGTGATCGCCAACCGTGCTACTAAGCCAATTCAAGAAGCAGCCTCGGCGGTAAGCAAAATCGGTCAGGGTGAACTACAAACTCGCTTGCTGGTTGAGGGAGATGATGAACTTGCAGTTTTGGGAGAAAACATTAACCAAATGGCAGCACAGATCGAAACTCTGATTGCCGAACAACAAAAAGAAGCGGAAAGATTAGAACTTGCGCGGCAGGAAGCTCGTGCTGAAGCAGATGCTGCTACTGAACAACAAAGACAAGAGAAAGAGTTTTTACAACGTCGCGCTTTGGAACTATTAATCGAAGTCGATCCCGTTAGCCGAGGTGATTTAACGGTTCGGGCAAACGTAACCGCCGATGAAGTGGGAACGATCGCTGACTCTTATAACGCAATTATCCGAAACTTGCGGAAGTTAGTATTAGAGGTGCAAGGCGCGTCACAGTCGGTAACTCAAACTACCACGAGTAACGAACTATCAGTGCGATCGGTATCGGCAGAAGCTTTGAAGCAATCAGAATCAATCAACTTAGCTCTAGCAGAAGTTAAAGGGATGGCGAAATCGAGCCGAGGTGTGGAAACAAAAGCGAAGCAGGCAGAACAGGAAATGCAAGTCGCCGTATCTGTTCTTCATGAAGGAGATGAAGCAATGAACCGCACAGTTTTAGGTATTTCTGAGATTCGCGAAACTGTATCGGAAACGGCGAAGAAGGTGAAGCGTTTGGGTGAAACATCGCAAAAGATTTCGCGGATCGTTAACTTAATTAGTAACTTTGCCGCACAAACTAATTTGTTGGCTCTAAACGCCGCGATCGAAGCTGCCCGTGCAGGGGAAGAAGGAAGAGGCTTTAGTGTAGTTGCCGAAGAAGTGCGCGACCTTGCCGAACAGTCCGCCACCTCAACCGCAGAAATTGAACAGCTCGTGGAAGAGATTCAGGCACAGACTAATGAAGTAGTTGCGGCGATGGAAACTGGTACTGAGCAGGTAGTTACAGGTACAAAACTTGTGCAAAATGCCCGTGAAAAACTAACCCAAATTGCGATAGTTAGTCAACAGATCAACGAGATCGTCCAAGAAATTGCGATCGCTGCGGATGCCCAGACTCAAAGCTCCGATCGCATTGGTCAGACTATGCAAGGTATTGCAGCGATCGCTGAAGATACATCCAAGCAGTCTGAAGATGTGGCGCGATCGTTCTCTCAACTTTTACAAGTTGCTCAAGATTTACAAGTGAGTGTAGCTCAGTTCAAAGTTACTTAAACCCTGCATCCTCGATCTCCACTGTTTCAGAGATCGAGGAATTAGTCCATGCAGTCACAATATCGCCATAAAGAGAACATTATGTTACTTAAAGACAAGCCAGAGATTCCACCATCTGACGGTGCAGAGCAACCTCAGAAGAAGTCAATTACCACCTTCTCATTACCAAAGATAGACCCATCCACAGCTCCATCTCCAGCTAAAGCCCCCTTCTGGAAGTTGCCATCGCAGATTTGGAATAACTTAGGTGTACGCTGGAAACTGTCGATTCTGCTATTGCTCTCTTCAGGACTGCCAGTATTAATTGTGACTCAGACCCTTGTAAGATCTTCAGAGCAGGCATCGCTCAAAGAGTTACGCACGAACGTACAAGAAAAAGGTTCGTTCTTCGTATCTGAATATGTTCTTTGGACTAATTCGGAAAGTAGACGTGATGCAGAAGCGATCGCGAAAAGCATTGAAGATGCCAATCTTGATTTGAGTAATGCCACTGATCTGACCGCAAAACGAGCGCTTCTCCAGCCATTGCTGCAAGTAAGTAGTGAAGGCATCGATCCAGAATCAATCAAGAATGTGAAGTTGCTTACTGACAATAGCGGTCGCAGCATTGAAGGAAATATTCTGACTCTAGATGAAAATTTTGCCAAGTTTCCACCACTTGCCGCTAAAGATCTCCCAGAAATAGTTCCTCAAACTTACAAACAGGAATTAGCTCCCAGTAATACAAATTTGGCAAACCTACCGATTGTTAAAAATGCGATCGCAACTGGTAAGCCAATGTACGGCATTGAGTTAGTAAAATCGACAGATATGCAAGCTTTAGGGCTTGATAAGCAGGCTAATATTGGCATACGCCCGCAAATCACACAGGGATTGTCAGATGCAAAGAAACCCGCTCCGTTAGGAACCTACGACATCGAACAGGGCAAATCGGGGTTGGTGAGCATGGCAGTATACCCAATCAAAATCAAAGGACGGGTGGTGGGAACTGCGGTGGTGGGAGCTTTACTCAACCGCAACTATGGCATCGTAGACAAATTTTCTAAGCGCTACAATATGCCCACGGCAACGATATTTGCCCAAGATTGGCGAGTTGCCACCAATGTTCCCTACGTTGATCCAAATACCAAAAGTCCAGATAACACTAGAGCGATCGGTACTCGCGCTTCCCGTGAGGTATCCGATGCTGTGCTTCTGAAGGGACAGGAATATGTCGGTGAAACAAACATCGCAGGTGCAAATTACTTAACTTTCTATGCGCCACTTTACGATCATCGTAAGCTCATCGATCCTAACTCCAAGCCAGTAGGGATTGCCTATGTTGGTCGTCCCCTATCAGAGATTCAAGAGCTATTAGCAAATCTGGCAAATGCTGGTTATGCGATCGCGGCAATTTCAATTATTGTCGCCAGCGTACTCGGTATCGCCATTGCCAGTAACCTCGCTAAACCATTAAGACTTTTGTCAGTCTTCACCCAAAAGATTGGTCGAGGTGAAGTAGCAGAAAGGCTAACTGATAGCGATCGCCGTGATGAAATTGGTACATTGTCGTTAGAGCTAAATAACATGGCAGAGCAATTAGAGTTACTAATTGCTGAGAAACAACTAGAAGCTGAACGGATTGCCGAAGCCAGACAGGAAGCCGCTCAAACCGAAGCCGAACTCCGCATTCAAGAACAACGCCAAGCCAAAGAGTTCCTGCAACGACGGGCACTAGAACTACTGATCGAAGTCGATCCGATCAGCCGAGGTGACTTAACGATTCGGGCAAACGTAACTGAAGATGAAATTGGCACGATCGCTGACTCCTACAACTCGACAATTAGAAACCTGCGAAAGCTCGTACTAGAGGTGCAAACTGCGGCTCTGTCTGTATCTCAAACTGTTACTCAGAACGAACAGACAATGCAAAATGTATCAGGCGGAGCCTCAGAGCAGGTAGAGGCGATCGCTCAAACCCTCGAACGCATCAACACCTTGACCGAATCGATTGCTGGGGTGGAAATGCGAGCATTACAAGCCGAAGAACAAGTAGAATCCGCCAATCAAGCATTGCTAGAAGGTGATGCCGCCATGAACAGTACCGTTGAAGGCTTCACAGCGATTCGGGAGACTGTATCGGATACAGCCGAAAAGGTAAAGCAATTGGGAGAAGCATCGCAAAAAATCTCGAAAGTAGTCAAATTAATTAGTGGTTTTGCCAATCAGACAAATATGCTAGCGCTGAATGCCTCCATCGAAGCTGCTCGTGCTGGCGAAGAAGGACAAGGCTTTGGCGTAGTTGCTAACGAAGTACGGGCTTTGGCACAGCGATCGGCTAAAGCAACTATTGAAATTCGTCAGTTAATCGAAGAAATTCAAGCGCAAGCTAACGAGCTAGTTAAAGCAATGACTGTTGGAACGCAACAGGTCAATAATGGCTCACAACTTGTAGAGGAAACCCGTCAAAAACTCACTGATATTTCGCTGTCAAGCCAAAAAATCAACCAACTTGTCCGAGAAATCGCTCAAGCTGCCTCTTTGCAATCACAAACCTCTGATGATGTCAGCCAGACAATTCAAAACGTTGCGGCGATCGCCACTTCAAACTCCAGCTATGCTCAGAATATGAATGACGCATTTGGCGAGTTATTGCAAGTTGCCCAAGAATTGCAAATCAGTGTGTCCCAGTTCAAAGTCAACGCTTAAAGCTAAAAGAGAAGTAGGATAACCATGTACAGCAGCATAGATACTGAAGTTCACGATCAGGCATATCAATTTTTTAAGCAAGAAGCACCTGATTTTTTGCAGATTATTGAAACTGGCTTGCTCTCTCTCCGTAACGATCTCAGTACTGGTAATATCCATTCAATTATGCGAGCGGCGCATTCGATCAAAGGTGGATCGGCTAGTCTCAATTTTGAGGGTATTAAGCAAATTGCCCATAAATTGGAAGATGTTTTTAGAGCACTATATCGCTATGAAGGCGAAATTGATGCTGACATTGAGGGATTACTCCTACAAGCATACGACTGCTTGCGTTTGCCATTATTAGAGCAGATTCAAACAGGGCGGTATGATGAGCATACTGCTATAGCTAATGCTGAACCTGTATTTGAAGTACTGAATCTATACTTTGGCGATCTCGGCGAAGATATTGAATTGCCAACTGCTGCTGAGTTAGGCGTAGATATTGTCCAGATCGTATTTGATGGCGATGTCCAACAAGGGATTTCGCGGTTGCAAAATGTACTCGCTAATCCAGAAGGCATACCCGTGACTGGGGAAATTAAAGCCCAAGTCGAGGTGTTTAACGGTATTGGGGAATTATTGAATCTTCCAGGATTTAAAGCGATCGCTCAAGCAACTTTGGAAGCTCTCAATCACAATGCTGACAATCCAATTTTGGTGGGCAAAGTTGCAGTTGCCAATTTTGAGACCGCCCGAGCTAAAGTTTTGGCAGGCGATCGCGCCCAAGGAGGAGAGCCAAGTCAAGAATTAATTGCCCTCACTAAATCATCTAACCAAGCAAATACTAGCAAAGCAAATGCTAGTCAAGCACAGGATTCTCTGAGTACTGCAAATCTTACCGATGAATTACTAGAGTTAGACTTTGAAGATGGTGATAGTTGGTTCAAATCCTTAGAACAAGAAATAGACGATATTAAACCATCCAAATTCAACTTATCCGATGACGATTTATCAGCAATAGATTTAGGAATATTAGTTGAAGATTCAATTTTCACAGAAAATGATAAATTCGATTTATTCTCTGTATCTATTTCTGCAGAAATAGATACAGAGAATAATGATAAATTCAATTTATTCGGTGATATTTCTCCAGAAACAGATACTGAGAATACTGTCGAAATTCCCAACCCTAACGATCTAGAGGAATTTGACATAGATGTTACCGATAGTAACTTCGATATTTTTGCTGGAGAGCCAGACAGTCAGGGCGATCTGGATAATGGAACAGAACTAGATATTTTTAATAATAATATTGACTCAGCATTTGGTTTAGTTGAGTTTGAAGATGAGGAAGATTTACTCGCTGATATCGCTCAAACCCTAACTCAGCCACAGCCAGAAATAATCTTGGAGCCAACACTTGAAGTTCTACCAGCTATCTCTGAGTCAGCAAAAAACGATCCCGTATCGTTGGCAAAGAAGGTGTCAAAGGTATCAGAAGTCCTTGCAGCGAAAACGACTATCAAGGCTCCTGAAAATACAACCCCTTACATATCTGAAACCGTAAGAGTCGATTTGCCTCGATTAGAAAGATTGAATAACTTTTCGAGTGAATTGGTAACCCAAGAGAACGCTTCAATCCTGCAAAATCAACAGCTACAAGCTAATATTGAACGACTGCAAAAGCAATTCAAAGGCTTCGGTAATCTTTCCAAAAACCTCCAAATCTGGCTCGATAAAGCTCAGCGATCGCAGGTTAGAAGTCAAGATATTAGTACAGTGTCATCTAATCTTAGTTCTATCGATCCTAGTTCTTTATCAATTAACTTGCCAACCTCAGCAAATTTATTAGCAGATTTCGATCCATTGCAGATGGATTCCTATAGTCGTCTGCATGGCATCATCCAAGAAGCACTCGAAGAAATTGCTCAGATGGATGAGGGGATGCGCGATATGACCGCTTTGATGCAACAGACTCAGCAAACCCAACGCCGCAAGCAGCAAATTCTCAAACAAGTTCGATATGACCTACTATGGTCTCGGATGTTGCCCTTAGGCGATATTCTCAGCAGTCTGCCACGCATGGTTAGAGAGCTATCTAATAAATATGATAAACAGGTCAATCTAAAGCTATATGGAACGGGAACCTTAGTTGATAAATCGGTACTCGAAAAACTTTACGATCCCTTTGTCCACCTTGTTCGCAATGCGTTCGATCATGGTACAGAGTCCACTCAGGAGCGTCTCGATCGCGGTAAACCTGTAATCGCCTCTATTGAGATTCGCGCTTACTATCGTGGTAACCAAACCTATATAGAAATCAAAGATGATGGTCATGGCATTAATCTCGAAAAAGTAAAAGATAAGGCGATCGCCGTCGGTTTAATCAATCGCGAACAAGCAGATCGGATTACCATTGAAGAGATTTATCAATTTCTATTTACACCAAGTTTCTCTACGGCGGAGACAGTCTCTGAGATGTCGGGCAGAGGTATGGGGCTGTCAACTGTGCAAGAGCAAGTACGCAGTCTCAAAGGCACTATCGAAATTAAATCCGAACTCGGTCAGGGTACTACCTTTACAATTAAATTGCCGCTGACTCTGAGTATTGCCAAGTTACTGATTTTTAGCATTCAAGACCGATTGCTAGCGATCGCCGTTAATACCTTACTTGGCATTATTAACGTTGATGTTGCCGAAGTACAAATCATCCAAGGCAAAGAATTTGTCCGTCTTGAAGATCGACTAATTCCGCTATATCCCACATCAATATTTGTGGATGGTTATCCGTTACCCATAAAATCTCTAGAAGTATTGAGCACAGAATCATTTACTGAAGAAGATCAAAGAACTTTACTGTTATTGGCTGATGGTAGTGACATATTTGCACTGCCCATCGATCGAGTACTCAACGAACAAGAATTAGCAATCAAACCTTTTGGCAAAGCGATCGCACCGCCACCCTATTTCTATGGTTGCACAGTACTGGGAGATGGAACTCTCGTACCTGTGATTGATAGTGTGGCATTACGATCGCTTAAGCAACCTCCTAAGCCTGCGATCGCCTTGCAATCGTCTGAATTATCTGCTTTGTCTTCCACTCCGACATCAATAGAATTTAGTAAGCCCCAGCCGCCTCAGAGGAAAACCATTCTGATTGTCGATGATTCGCTCACTGCTCGCCAAGCGCTCTATTTAACCTTAGGCAAGTTTGGATATCAAGTAATCCAAGCAGGTGATGGGCTTGAAGCGATCGACCAGCTCTCCAGATCGACTGAAATTCAAGCTGTATTGTGCGATGTGGAAATGCCAAACATGAATGGCTTTGAATTTTTAACAACCTGCCGTAAAGAACGCCGCTTTGCCGAGATTCCTATTGTGATGCTTACTTCTCGTAGTGGGCAAAAGCATCGTCAAGTTGCCAAGATGTTGGGAGCCTCAGGATATCTCACTAAGCCTTATCTCGAACAAGAGCTGATCAAGACTATTCAAGCTCTCATAGTGTAGTTACGCGCAGAGTTTTCTACACTAATTTTTAATACAAAAAAACTACCATGCTCAGCAATCAGAAAAAAGAAGAAACCCTTAAATTCCTCATCTTCGCGATGGGAAATCTCAATTTAGCGGTGGGAATTGATAGTGTAATTCGGATTATTCCTTTACCCAAAATCCATAGGAGTGGAGATAAGCTCTTGGGAATAGCAACCTATGAGGAACGCGAAGTTTTAGTAATTGACTTGTATAAGCGGATTTACGGTACTGAGACAAATATTACCAAGGGTTTCTTATTGATTCTGTCAGGGAAAAATAGTCTTTATGGCATTACGATCGCCGCCTTACCCAATGTACAAGATGTGCCCGTACAGAGCTTGCAACCAGTTCCATCTGAATACCGCGATCGCGATACATTAGGAATCTCCAGTCACATGATGCATGTATCAATCAAAAAATCCGATCCACAAACTGTTTTTTTACTAGATACAGAGTTGCTCCTAAAAATGGCTAGCTAGTCTTCAATCTAGCGATCGCTTTAGTCTCTGGTGGCTGAGACATAGCTATAGCCAAGTAAGTTAAGACATAAAACCCAGAAGTGAGTTGCGGCGCTTCGCGCCGCAACTCACTTCTGGGTTTTGCTTTTGTTCTAACATAACTGGCTACTGCTATAAAATCAAAATATTAGTAAATCTGCGGTGCAAATATGGAGCCAGTTTCTTTGCTTGTTGGTTTGGCGATCGCGATTGGGACTGGAGCTTTGTCTAAAGTTGGCGAAAACATTACCGATGGGACAGTAAATTTGTCGCGATCGCTCTGGTCAATTCTCAGTCGCAAAGCTCCAGATTCGCAGACGGCTAGGTTAATTAAGGCGGGACAAGAGATCGATTATCAACAAGCAGTAATTGATGTGGAGGCGATCGCTGACGATCCTGATGTGGTGAAGTTGTTGGATGAGGTGCGATCGCTACTATCCAGCAATCAAGAGCTGGCAGCTAAGGTAGAGGCTTTGCAATTACAACTGAGTCAGTCAAAATCTGATAATCCTAATAAGTTAGCTGAAAAAATTGGTATCGTGGTTCAGAGTGGTGGCAAGGCAGATATTCAAACTTTAAGTATGTAGGTGATCACTATGCTCGAAGCTCAAGATTTACGACCTTTGCTTAAGGAGTTATTGCGCGAAATGTTTACACAGGAGCGAGATCTGTTGGCTGAGTTGATTTATGAGGTGATGGAGGATGTGGCGATGGCTAGGGCGATCACGGAAGGTAAGGATAGCAAAAACGTGGAACGAGATGAAATTTTTGTACTACTGGAAGGCTAAGTATATAGGTTGAACTCCATATCGGTGATTTTCGGCTTGGTTTGTATGTAGATAAGGGTGTTGTCGCATTTGTCCGTGTTTTACATCGCAAAGAAATGTATCGTTATTTCCCCTAAACTCATGGACAAAAAAGTTACCCACACTGGGATTAGCAATCCGACTTTTGGTGACAATGCTCAGACAGAGATTAGTCAGAATATTAATCACGAACCAAATAAGCTAGCCGAAAAAATAGGTGTCGTTGCTCAACCGCATAGCATTGTAAATATTGGTATCTTAAAAGTTGGTGACTCTAACTACACTGAGCAAGACAAAAATCGATTGGAGATTGCTCGAACAAAAAAATTAGACGAGATGTATCGAGAGTCAATCGCATGGTGCAAAACTAGATTTCGGGCTGTAATTGGAGATAAGCAAAAAGCAGCAGAGTTAGCCAATGATTTTTCATTAGGCTTACCACCTGCAAATTTGGATTTAAAGGCTCAAGGACTTTTTATCCTAACAGGGGACTTTGGCGTAGGTAAAACTCTCATTGTTCAAAGGATTTTTCAAAATGCAGTTAAAGCAGCATTGGAAAACCCTAATGCTCAAATCCCTGTATACCTTAAAACAGATACTTGGAGACAAGATAAATCTCTTCGAGCAATTATTGAAGATGAAGCTGATACGTTGGGCGATATCAAAACTCAAGGAGCAATAATCATTATTGATGAGCTTGATAAAGCTCCAGTAAATGAAGCT
Source organism: Pseudanabaena frigida (assembly GCA_003242085.1). Classification (GTDB taxonomy): domain Bacteria; phylum Cyanobacteriota; class Cyanobacteriia; order Pseudanabaenales; family Pseudanabaenaceae; genus Pseudanabaena; species Pseudanabaena frigida. Next base: position 275,072 of record QBML01000014.1, read on the forward strand.
TTTGAAATTATAAAACAATCGGATTGCTTAACCGAAATATGGCAAAAAACGAAAATTATTATTACATCTAGACCTATTCAAAATATTGAAGATACCTACGAAGATAATTTAATACGGATACCTCCACTAACTTTTGAGCAAGCCCACCATTTGATTGAAAGTATTTCAGGTCAAGAAGTGAATCCGATGAGATTGAGAGATTTAGGAGCATCGGTCAAGGAAGTCATTACTTATCCATTATTTACTTTGCTTTTAGGAAGATATTGGAAAGAAGGCGATGCCCGTCCTATCTCTACAAGGGCTGAATTGTTATCAAAATTAGTCGAAGATTCTCTTCAACAAGCAGGAGCATCTCAAGAGGCAGATAAACATCTAATCAAATTAGCTGTTCGCAGCATAGAGTTTGGCAATAAAGCAGTCCCATTAGCAGATATTGATTTGAGTAAATCTGAACAGCAAGCTTTGCTAGACTCTAGGCTTGTAGTTAGACAATCTGGCGGAATTACCTTTCCTTTATCTATTTTCACGCAATGGTTTGCATATCTTGCTCTAGAAGAAAATCCAGCACAAATAGAAAAATATTTACAAGATCCCGAACAACTAGAAAACTGGCGTTATGCTCTCATAGTCGCTATTGGAATCTCTAGCCAGATAATAGTATCTAAGATCCTTACTCCTATTATTGAGAAATATCCCTCTTTTGCAGTAGAAATTATCCGAGGCAGTTTATCAAATTCACTGAGTTCTCAGAGAGCATCTCTTCCACCTCTACAAGAATGTGGAGAACAGCTTAGAGTATCAATGTCTGCATGGGTAAAAGGTATTGGTAATCTGGCTAGATTGATAGCTCCTATTCGTGAAGATGGTACTTTATGTCCTGTTGGTCTAGAGATTAGACATGACAATTTTTTAGAGTCTGGTTGGTATTTAGGTAAAGAAAAGTTAGCTGATATCCAAAAACTTCCAGATGATAATTATATTACAAGATCTACTTGGGGCAACTTTCAAGGAAGAAGACCGAGCCATCAATCTGCATGAGCTTGGCTTTGGAATCTCAACACTTTACGGGCAGCTTTAGCTTCTGAAATCAGTACAGCAACTATACCTGTTAATCAAGGTGTTATTTCTAGTGAAGCATCATGGAGGGCATCTTTAGCAATTTTTCAAAATTGGCAAGACAGGCTATTAATTGATCGTAATTTACCTAAGCCTCAAAAAATAGCAGTAAATTTTTTGGCTGAGGCTTTGTCTCAAATTGACGAAGAGGTTAGACAAAACATTCATTGGATTTTGCCAGAAATACACAGTATTTCTAATAAAGAACAAGATTTTTGTCTTGATTGTTTGAGACAAGAAATAAAATTGATGCAGTCTAACAATGTTAGTGATTTTTCTCTTTCTTATACTGACGTAGATTTAGTTTACAAAACATGGCGATGGGATAACGATCCTGCAAAGATAGAGAATCTAAAGAAAAGAGTTGAAGAGATTTATAAAGCAGCACTAGATGAATATCAAAACCTTTCTAAATTGTGGTTTGAGAACTTATTGTCAGGAATGCAAATTGCAGGACTGTTACCAGCAAGACTAGTTGGTATATTTACGCCTCCATTACTCCCTGACAATCCATATGGAGACTCCCCTCGATTTGATTGGTATTTAGAACCATTGCCTAAAGATTCTCAAAATATTGTTGAAATAAAGTTTAGTGAAGATGTAAGAAATGACGCTTACGAGACTTACTGTAAACTCTCAAGTAGTATAGCTAATAGATTGCGAGATCTGCGTCCTAACTCATCTTCATGGCTAAGATGTAATCCGCATGGAGAAAGTATTGATATAAGTTTATTCAGATCCGATGCACCAGTAACAGTTTTAGTTTACTCTTGGCTCAAAGAAGATCTGCGTTCAATTGGTTGGATCGATTCGTACATACAGCATAGGTCAAAACTTTTTAGATAAGCATTGTCATTTTACTAATTGGAAGACTTACACGAATCTTTGCAGTTGAGGCGAAAACTTTTAGGCGATCGCCATCCTGATATTGCATACAGTTTCAACAACCTCGCAGTTTTACGTTACAACCAAAATCGTTACGATGAAGCAGAGGCACTTTTTTTGCAAGCCTTAGAAATTCGGGAATCTGTTCTCGGTAGCAATCATCCCTATACGCAAGGTACTAAAGATTCCATTGCCTATTTACGAGCAAATCAAGGGAAAAGGAAAAAGGAAAAATAGAGATTAATTCTTTAGCAATCAAATTTACAAACAACAAGTTATCTTAAAAAGCTCTCAAGTTAGAGATCTTGGAGCTAAACCTTTGATGAGAATATCTCTTAGGATTCTAGACTTTAAGGGTGAAGATGAATTTAGATAAGTTGTCGTAAATCACTCACAGGTGGATGCCAACCAGCTTTTACCCATGCTAGCCGCGATCGCATAATTTCTCCATCACCCCGAACCTCATCATTCAAATCTAATCGCTGTACCGTTGCTCTCCCTATCTCCGTTACACCCGAAACTTTGCAACCATCTTGACTCCAAATAAAATGCTGATTCCAGACTTGCTGACGCGGATGAAACAGATCCACATTATTTAGGGTTTCAGGATCTTTGCCCTGTATGAAATTATAATGATGAGCATTGCAGCGCTGACAAGCCAGAGCCAGATTATCAACACTATCCGAACCACCACGCGATCGCGGCTGAATATGATCGATTTCAAACCTTGCAGCACTAATTTCTTCTGATGAGTGACAATATTCACACAAAAAATCTGCTCTCTGCCTTACTAGCAGTTTCACTGACATCGAAATTGCCATGCTTAAGATTCGCTAATAATTTTAGTATTGAGCAAAGTAAAAATTCGATCTAGTTCCAAAATTCCCGCTAGTTCCGCCTTCTCTTCCTCATTCAAACCATTCCCTTTAAGCAGTTCATTGAGGTCGTCTAGCCGATTTTGTAATGTCTCAGAGAACTTAAACAAATAGCGATCGCGCACCTTTGCCATAACAATTCCAGTCGATACCCACGAAGAAGGTTTGACCATCATTTGACTTATCATTTGCTTAGCTCACTATAAGATTCAAGTTTTTTGGTATTGGAAAACTCATATTCATAAACGTTCAATATGAATGAAATCTTATTAGCAATTTTAGCATTCTTTACTAGGCTGAGTCCGACCATTTCTATCAAAGAAGAAAGGGTCGCAAAGCGACCCTTTCTTCTTTGAAATTAGACTGCTAGAGCAGGTTCTTTAGAGCTAATTGTCGGATACTCAAGTTCAGGATAGAGAGGGAAGCGATCGCATAGAGTTTGAACTCTAGCAATACAGTCAGCTTGAACGGTATCGCTATCTGGGCTGAGTAAGCGATCGGCGATGATATTGGCGATTTCGCGGAAGTCAACTTCCTTCAAACCGCGAGTAGTCATCGCGGGAGAACCAAGGCGTAAACCACTGGTCACAAAAGGAGATTCAGGATCGAATGGAACGGTGTTTTTGTTAGCAGTGATATTAATACCGCTTACTAATAGGTCAGCAACCTTACCAGTCATACCGATCGAGCGAAGATCGACCAGCAACAAGTGATTGTCAGTACCATTGGAAACCAGTTTCAAACCACGTTCTTGTAATTGGGAAGCAAGAGCTTGTGAGTTCGCAATTACTTGTCCAGAATAAGTTTTGAACTCAGGACGTAATGCTTCCCCAAAGGCGACAGCTTTTGCCGCAATTACATGTTCGAGGGGGCCACCTTGAGATCCAGGGAAGACTGATTTATCAAATTTCTTACCAAGAGCAGCATCACGAGTCATGATTAATCCACCACGAGGACCCCGTAAGGTTTTGTGGGTAGTGGTAGTAACAACATCGCAATAGGGGATGGGGTTAGGGTGATGTTCCGAAGCGACTAGACCTGCGATATGGGCGATATCTGCCATCAGATACGCGCCAACTTCGTCAGCGATCGCTCTAAACTTAGCGAAATCAATAATCCTTGGATATGCGGAGTAACCACAAATAATTAATTTGGGTTTATGTTGCAAAGCTAAATCGCGAATCAAATCAAAATCTAGTTGCTCGGTTTCCTTATTCAAGCCATAATGGACTTTGTTAAACCACATTCCCGATACATTCACAGGTGAACCGTGGGTCAAATGTCCACCATGGGACAAATCCATACCCAAGAAGGTATCTCCTGGTTTGAGCAGGGTTAGGAATACGGCAAAGTTTGCCTGTGCGCCAGAGTGGGGCTGAACATTGGCATGGGCTGCGCCAAATAATTCTTTGATGCGATCGATCGCGATCGACTCGATTTCGTCCACAAACTCGCAACCGCCGTAATAGCGCTTGGATGGTAGACCTTCGGCATACTTATTCGTCAATACCGATCCCTGCGCTGCCATGACTGCAAGGGATGTAAAATTTTCGCTGGCAATGAGTTCGATATTATTGCGCTGTCTTTCGATTTCTTTACCGATAAAGCCTGCGACGAGAGGATCGGATGCGGCGAGGATGGGAAACAAGTTGGTCATTTTTCTGAGCTGCTGATTGTCTTAGATTGATTCGGTCTGAGGCGGTGCTGGGTTAGCATGAACGAAAACACCCGTCAAATTATGCTAACACGCGCCGATCTCAAGAATGAGCTAGATGCCATTGCTAGCCCAACAAAAGCTATCGAACTAGCACGATTTTTTAAAACTGGTAAGGGCGAATATGGTGAAGGCGATCGCTTTTTGGGAATTAATGTCCCCGAACAACGTAAATTAGCGAAAAAGTTTGTCCACCTTAATTTTGAAGATCTAGAGCAATTTTTACAAACCGATATCCACGAATATCGGCTCACAGCGTTGTTAATTCTGACCTATCAATTCGCTAAAGCCGATGCGACTACGCGCGAAGAAATTGTTGCCTTCTATTTAGATCGCACCAAATGGATTAACAACTGGGATTTAGTTGATGTCTCTTGCTACCGAATTTTGGGCGTACATTTACTCCATCAAGATCGTAGCGTTCTCTATCAATTAGCCCGATCTCCAAATCTTTGGGAACAACGAATCGCGATCATCTCCACCTTGGAATTTATCAAACATCAACAATTTGAAGATACGCTCAAGATTGCCATAATTTTGTTAAATCATCCTCACGATCTGATCCATAAAGCTGTAGGTTGGATGCTGCGCGAAGTGGGAAAACAAGACCGCCAAGTCTTGGTAGGTTTCTTAGATATCTACTATCAACAAATGCCTCGTACGATGCTGCGCTATGCGATCGAGCATTTTGAAGAGCCAGTTAGAAAAGCATATTTAAAGCGTTAATATATAGCGCTTTGCGCTCAAACCCAAACCAATTAACTTTTTGAAAGTGTTACTTAGCAACGCTTTTAAAAAGTTAATTGGAGTTAGAAATTACTGTAGGAGCTATATGGAGGGCTTCGACTTCGCTCAGCCAGCGTAAACCGTTGGCTGAGCGAAGCCGAAGCCGAAACCTCAAATACTAGCCGTTCCTTACATCTTGGCAATATTGCTTGACAGCATCGGTAATCGTGCCTTGCAGGTCGGCATACTTCCGCGCAAAGGGCGGTTGCCAATCAGATAGACCTAAAACATCGTGAGTAACGAGAATTTGTCCATCGCAATCTTTGCCCGCTCCAATGCCAATAGTCGGAATGGGAACGAGATCGGTGATTTTAGCGGCTAACTCCGCAGGGATATTTTCTAGTAACAATGAAAAGACCCCAGCTTCAACCAATGCTTTGGATTGGTGCAAAATTTCTTCTGCCGTATCGGGAGTAACTCCTTGGACGCGATAACCAATTCGATGTACCGATTGCGGTGTTAAACCTACATGCCCCATCACGGGGATACCCACTTGTACCAATCTCCGAATTGTTTCGACCATTTCAGGATAGCCACCTTCCAGCTTGATCCCCTTTGCATCGGTTTCCTTAAAAATGCGTCCCGCCGATCGCATTGCCTCTTCAGTACTGACTTGATAGCTGAGAAATGGTAAATCAACAATTAGCAAAGCATGGTCAACACCTCTGCCCACAGCCTGAGTATGGCGGATCATATCGTCAAGCGTAACTGGCAGCGTATTTTTATAACCAAGTGCCACCATCGCCAGAGAATCACCCACCAAAATCATATCTACGCCAGCTTTGTCTAGCAACTTAGCGATCGCATAGTCAGTAGCTGTTAGCGCCACGATTGGCTTTTTTAGATGTTTCCATTTTTGTATTTGGGCGATCGTCACTGACATTGCGGTATTCCTCGTAAGTTACAGTTTAACTGCACTTCAAAAAATCAATAGGGCTAATCATGTCCTACCATCTAATGTAAACTTTTTAAAGCAAACGCAAAAGGTTAATTGAGTTCGGTACGAGAAGCAAACATTATGCAAGTTGGTCAAAAAGTTCGTGTTCGTGGTTTCAAAGATGGTAGTGGTAAAGCGATCGCTAGCAAAGTTGGCGAAGTTGGCGTAATCAAAGAAGAAAAGATTATGGATGGTAGCAAATGGGGCTACATCGTCAAGTTCTCTGATAGCAGCAAGTCTTGGTTTTTTGCAGATGAGTTAGAATCTGTAGCCTAGACTAGTTATGATGTCGTGCATTGCGCGACATCATGGTCACTACTTAATCAAGCCCTATGGCAGATATTAATCGTCAAGATATCATTAGGGGCATGATGGCAGAGGTTGATGGACTAAGCTATAGCATGGCTTCAGCAAGTCTTGAGGCAGTTCTCACCCTTGTCAATCAAGCTTTAGCCGACCACCAATCAATTATGTTGAGTGATTTTGGTAAGTTTGGTGTGCGTCATCGTCGCGCTCGTTCGGGAAGCCATCCTCGCACCCATCAGCCAATTACAATTCCCGAAGTTTTTATCCCCTATTTCACCCCCAGCCCTCATCTAAAAAAGCTGGTGCAAAAGTCTAATGAGAAATCCCAATGAGCCTAATTCTGACATTTCTCGGTAAAGGTGGTGTTGGTAAGACGACAACCGCGATCGCGGTTGCCCGTGCTTTTGCATCCCAAAATAAACAAGTCCTATTTGTCGGTCAGCAAGCAGGAGATAGTCTTAGCACTAGGCTCGGTGCTGAGCTAACTAGCGATCCGCAGTTAGTTGCCCCAAATTTTGCGGCAGTGCATTTAAAGTCAACGGTTTTGCTCGAAAGATATTGGGACAGGATGAAAGGGCTTGAAACCCAATTTCTGCGAACTCCTTTTTTCAAAGAAGTTTACGGACAAGAGCTTGGCATTCTACCAGGGATGGACTCAGCTCTGGGCTTGAGCTTTTTACGCGAACGTGATGCTGAAGGTAAGTATGACGTAATTATTTACGATGGCGTTGGCGATCTTGAGACCCTGCGAATGTTAGGAATGCCAGAGATTTTAGGCTGGTACTTGCGTCGCTTCAAGCAAGTATTAACAGGCTCAGCGATCGGTCAAACAATTTCGCCTTTTGTAGAGCCAATTTTAAGAAGTATTCTCCAAGTTTCGAGTACTGATGATATTTCACAGCAAGCGGGTGAAATGTCTTCGGTATTAACTCGCGGTCAAAAAGCAGTTAACGATCCCAATCGAGTTGCGGCATATTTAGTCACCACAGATGATCCCTATGCGATCGCCACAGCTAAATATCTATGGGGCAGCTCTCAACAAGTGGGCTTAACAATTGGTGGTGTTTTTGCGCGTGAGGCGATCGATGAGTCAGAGTTTGCGCCCCTCGCTACATGCCAAGTGCCCGATCTAGTAACAGAATTGGCAATACCCGATCGCCTAAAGGCAAATCTTGCACCCAAACCCATTGAAATCAATACTGTAACTAAGCAAGTTAAGTTGTTTTTACCGACATTTAATAAAAAGCAAGTCAAGCTGATTCAGCTAGGGCCAGAAGTCACCATCGAAGCTGGCGATCAGCGTCGAAATATTTTCTTACCTACTGAACTTGCTGGAAAGCAAGCTACGGGAGCCAAGTTTCAGGATTCGTATTTAATTATTTCCTTCGGATAACTACAACAAATTAGAAAGTATGGCTTTACTCTTCCTATCTGCATTTCAACTATAGAAATGTTCTAGGATGTTTTTATGCACAAAAAATTTTATACTATTGCCAATAATTCTCACTTACTATAGTATGCAAATATAGTTAATAAACAAACTTCTTATTTGGCTATCCAATATCTTGATATCTAAGTCAGACTTCTAGGTTATTAATAGACTTTCTTATATTCACTTTTTTCTTTGGATAATTGGTGTGCTTAAATCTAAGTTTTCAAATAAGGTTTTTCTCTCAAATGCAATGCTTTCAGCACTTGTTGTTGCATTTATAGCTGGCGGCTGTAATAGCAGTACAAATACTCCTGAAGCAGACAAATCTTCACCAACTTCATCACCTGTGGCGGCAGAGACTAAAACTGCTAAATCTAGCAAGATTGACATAAATACAGCCCCGATCGCTGAGCTAGACAAGCTAGAGCTCCCAGGAACAAAGCCTTCGCTATCAGAAAGGATTCAAGCAGGCAGACCTTATAAACAAAATGATGACCTTGTCACCAAAAAGGCGATCTCTGCTGAAGAATTCAAGCTAATTCAAAATTTAGTTACCACTGAAACAAAAAAGTAGGGAAAGTATGGATTTTAGTGGCGCACTGCCCACCTTCCTGATTACCCTCAGAGAAGGAACAGAGGCAACTTTAGTTGTAGGAATAGTGTTGGCTTACTTGATGAAAGCAAATCAAGCTACCTTGCAAAAATGGGTCTATTTAGGTGCTGCGGCAGGTTTATTTGCCAGTAGCATCATGGGTGCGATCGCCCAGAAACTGATTGGTGGTTTTAGTGGCACGGTCTATTATTTGACTAAGGGTATTTTTTCAGTGGCGGCGATCGTGATGCTGAGTTGGATGTTGATTTGGATGACTCAACAAGCCAAAACAATGCGGCATCAAGTTCAATCTAATCTAGAAAGAAAAATTAATTCTGAAGAAACTCGCAAAGCAGGTTGGGGCGTATTTACTCTAATTGCTGTGGCAGTTTTGAGAGAAGGTGCTGAGACAGTTCTATTTATCATAGGCACATTATCACCAGATCAGACGCAATCAGGAATTGCTCAATATGCGCCAGCCATCGGTTGTTTTGCGGGAATTTTTGCAGCGATCGCGATTGGACTTACCATGTTTAAATTTGGTGTCAAGTTAAATATTCGTGTCTTCTTTCAAGTTTTGGGAGTCATCTTATTACTGATTGTTTCGGGTTTGGTGATTACTTCTTTAGCAGCTTTCGATCTCGCTAATACGATTGATAAAGTCTTCAATCCAGTTACGCAATCCTATGAGTTTCTCGATCCACCACGTCGGGTAATTGAATGGTTCACACTTGGCTCACAGGTTACCGACACTTCATCAATCTTACCTGCTGACAAGTTCCCTGGAATTATATTCTCAACCCTATTTGGATATTCCGACAAGCTATACGCAAATCAAATTGTTAGCTATTGCATATTTATATCAACGATGGGAACTCTATATTTCCGTTCTTTAGAGGGTAAAAAGCTTTTTCCTTCACTCAAAAGCAAATGAATAACCCCGCCGCTCGCGTCGGGGCATCAAATTTTTTTTACAAGAATTTACTCACACCGCAGAGTGGTGGGGTATTTACCCTCTTAGTTAAAACCAAAACTAAAAAGTAGAGGCAGCGCTATGCACTGCCTCTACTTTTTAGTTTTGGTTTACAATCAACCACTAGCGTCACGATCAAATTCAAATATGCAACTCAGTCCTCGCTTTAAATGGTTTTCTCAACCACTCGATCGCTATGCCATAGGGATGGTAGCCATCCTGAGTGTGGCGATCGCCATATTGTTGTGGGTGGGCGATCACACTTCTCCACAGGTGAGAGACTTTAGTTGGCAAAGTCAGAGAGTTGATGCCAACGATACGTCATTTTCGTTAACTTTTAACCGCCCGATGAATCGGGAAAGCGTAGAGAAAAATCTTAAGTTCGACCCACCACTAGCAGGAAAAATTAGCTGGTCGTCGCGCCGCATGTCCTATACACCACTAGCACCTGCTACCTATGGCAAGAACTACACTATCAAGCTGGAAAATGCCTACGATCGCTTTGCAACTGAGTCTGAAAAAAAAATAGCGATCGAGCCATTTACTGGCAAATTTAGTACACCAAATCCAAGGTTTGCATATATTGGTTCGCAAGGTGAGGAAAAAGGTCGCCTTGTACTCTACGATGTGCTACAAAAAGATAGGCGGATTTTAACACCACCTAATTTCACAGTTTTAGATTTTCGGATCTATCCTGATCGCCAAAGAATTCTATTCGGAGCGATCGAAACGGCGGGGCAAAGCTTACTTGACCAAAAACTCTATGTGGTAACGACAGGAATCGATCGCGAAGATCGTTTTGTGTCCATTCCACCAGAAATAAAACCAATTCTCGGCAGTGATGACTATCAAAACTTTAAATTCGATCTCTCGCCCGATGGCAAAAACATCTTGGTACAGCGACTCAGTCGCCAGCAAGTCGGACGTTATGGACTCTGGCTTATCAAAGAAGGACAACAACCTCGATCGCTTGATAATCAGCCAGGAGGCGATTTTATGTTCACTCCCGACAGCGCGTCGGTGGCGATGGCTCAAGGCGAAGGAGTTGCGATTTTGCCTCTCGAACCGCAAGCCCCACCGTTGGACTTTCTCCCAAGATTTGGTACAGTTCTAAATTTTGGTAGGAGTGGGACACAAGCCGCCACGATTAAGTTTAATAAGGACTACACGCGATCGCTCTATTTAGTAAACAATCAAGGGTTGCAGAAAGAGCTTACTAAAATTGGTGGCTCCATTCTTGGTGCTCAGTTCGATCCTCAAGAAAAAACGATCTATTGCTTACTGACCGATGTTGAGCAAGATGCAGCCAAAAACATCTTCCGTGAGAAACCTTATCTCGCGGCGATCGATTTAGAATCTGCGCAACTGCGACGTATTCTCGAACTTCCATCTCAAAGAGAAATTCAATTTAATATATCTCCCGATGGACAATCAATCCTCTTGAATTCTGCAATTCCCAGCAATAACGATTCGTCTAACACTCAATCCATTTCCGAAGATTCCGCAAGGGCTTCGAGGAACCCACGCACACCACAAGTCCCTACTCAATTAATCTTGTTATCCATTAGCAATTCTCAGAGCAGTAATTTACCGCAACCAGAAATGTTACCAATGTTCGGTACATTTCCACGTTGGCTGCCATAATCAGACAGCAGAATTTCAAGCTAAAATAAAATCAGATCTACAGAGGTAAATATGCCAGCGACATCAGTAATTAAGCGCCTCTTCACTGTCAAAGAATATTATCAAATGTTCGAGGCTGGGCTATTTGCTAATGGTGAGCGTGTAGAACTAATCAGGGGAGAAATCATTAAAATGTCACCCATTGGGAGAAGACATGCAGCTTGTGTAGATCGTTGTAATTATGTATTTGCAGCAAAGCTTGGTGGTAAGGTTTTAATTAGAATTCAGAATCCATTGTCTCTAGATAATACTTCTGAGCCTGAACCTGATGTACTTTTATTAAAATATAAAGAAGATTTCTATGAATCTGGTCATCCACAAACCGCAGATGTGTTTCTATTAATTGAGGTTGCTGACAGCAAGATTAATAGCGATCGCGAATTAAAGATTCCACTCTATGTTGAAGATGGTATTACCGAAGTTTGGTTGATTGATATTAATAGTGCTTGTATAGAAGTCTATCGTCATCCAACTATTGCGGGTTATCAAGAAATCCAGAAATTCTATCGAGGGCAGAATTTATCTGTTCTTGCATTTCCTGATATTTAGTATTACAGTTGATGAGATTTTGGGATAGAGAAGTTAATCAAACAGCAATTGTTGTTACGGGTATCGGTATGGTTACAGCGATCGCTAGCGATCGCGACAATACATGGCAGCAACTTTTAAAAGGCAAATCTGGCATTAAAGTCGATCCTCGTTTAAATATTCCAGTAGCTCATATTGATATAGTAGAAAGCTGGCAATCTAGAGCGCAGTGTTTTTTGGAAAAAGTGGTTTTAGAAGCGATCGCTAATGCGGATTTAGAACTTCCACTACCTAACTGTGCCGCAGTAATTGGCTCTAGCCGAAGTAATCAAAGAGAATTAGAATTACTTCTCGATCATCCTGATAGGGGATTAATTCAAGATTATTGGTGGCATTGTCAATCAGCTAATTTATCCGCTCAAATTGCACATTTATTACAGACGCAATCTCCTGTACTTGCCCCGATGGCTGCCTGCGCAACAGGGAATTGGGCGATCGCTCAAGCTTGCGAATTAATTCGTTCGGGGCAATGCGATCTGGCGATCGCGGCGGCGACTGATGCCGCGATTACCCCACTGACGATCGCAGGATTTCAAAAAATTGGCGTATTAGCAAAAACAGGCGTATATCCTTTAAGTCAAGAGCGAGAAGGATTTGCCTTAGGAGAAGGCTCAGCGGCTCTGGTGCTTGAGTCTTTGGAGTCCGCAAGACGGCGCAACTGTCATATTTATGGCAGGGTTTTAGGATGGGGCATTACTAATGACGCTTATCATGCTACGAGTCCCGATCCGAATAACCGAATGGCTGCGATCGCGATCGAAGATTGTCTAGAGCGATCGCAAATAGCCGCCGCAGATATCGGATATATCAACGTTCATGGCACTGCCACGCAGCTAAACGATATTCGTGAAGCGCAACTAATCCAACAATTTTTTCCAAATAGTGCAGTTAGCGCAACTAAAGGTGCCACAGGTCATACCTTAGGTGCAGCTGGCATGATTGAAGCGGCATTTTGTCTATTAGCATTACGGGATCGCCTTTTACCGCCTTGTGTAGGAATGCAAACCCCTGCGTTTGACATACGCACGATCCTCGCAGCCGAGCCAGCGCCAGAGCTAAAATATACGCTCAACTTCAGTTTTGGCTTTGGTGGACAAAATGCGATCGTTGCCTTCGGTCAAGAATTATAGAGGTGACTCGATGCGTCACCTCTATAATTCTTGACCAGAATTCATGTACGATTCTATATTGCAACTATTTTCTGCCTGAGACGCTTGTGCCAAAACCGTTACAGCTAATGTGGGCTTTGTCTGGACTATTGTTAACAATTGCTAGCACTTTCATCCAACCCTCAATGCTCTTGCCATCCCTCACAGGTCAGGGAAATAATATTGCGATCGAATCTATCAGTGTGACGATGCAAATCGGTGCAGTGCTGCTGACGGGATGTCTTGGTGGACGGAACGCGGCACTTTTATCTCAGATTGCTTATATTACTTTGGGATTAAGTGGATTTGGGGTGTTTTATCAAGGTGGCGGACTTAGCTATCTCAAATCACCCGCTTTTGGTTATCTACTAGGATTTCTCCCTGGTGGGTGGCTTTGTGGATTTCTTGCTTTTTTGCGCCCCCCAAGTCTAGAACGCATGGCAATCAGTTGTTTGGGAGGACTGTTAGCAATTCACCTTGTCGGTATTGTCTATCTGGTCGCCATTCAAATCCCTAACGTTAGCGCTATCCAAACATCATTTTGGCAATATTCTGTCCAAGTTTTGTCTGGTCAATTTTTAGTTATATGTGCCACTATCGTCATAGCAACAATTTCTCGTAAATTATTGTTTTACTAACTGATGTTAGGCGGAAAGGCTTCCTTTGATAGCAAAAGCATAGGACTGTACCCAAAAGATGAGATGCGGCGCGAAGCGCCACATCTCATCTTTTGGGTACAGTCCTAACAAGACTAGCGACAGCTATATATCCAAAAGAGAGAGACAGCATCAAATGGTGTCTCTCTCTTTTGGGAATAGATGAGAGCCACTACAAACCTTACTCAGGAAGTATTGTACCAATTGTAAATAATTGTTAAGGTAATTACATTGAATGTATTGAAATCTAATTGTGCAAGGTGAAACCATGGAAACTAAATTTGACTTTAGCGGTAAAAATCTTTTCACTCCGATCGCCTTTCGTGAAGACTTTAATCAATTCGCACGCTTAAGCGAAACTCAGGCTTGGTCTCTTTTCTTTACTGCAAGTCGTGAAGACAGCGTACTAGGTTTTAGTGCTGTTACAGGAAAATTTTGGACTGGATTTGTAATTGCGACAGTTGTTGAAGCAATTATCGGTACAGTAATTTTCCAAAGCTTCTAATTAAATAGATATCTTAATTGATGTTACGTGGAAGAAATTCCTGCGATGGCATATTTTTACGGCTAGCAAGGGGGATGCTCCCACAATCTCCCAGTTTTTATGTAGGGACACGGCTTCCTATTGCTGCATAATTATGCTAGAGCGATAAGAGTTTTATAATTGCGTTCCACGTAACATTAGATATTCCTTAATGCTGGAATTAATTTGATTGACTTTAAAAATTAATTCTGTGAGCTACGCACATTCTTGATTAGCCAATTAAATTTTGCTTCAGCTAATTCTAAATTGCTGAGCATAGTCTGACCAAAGCCACCAAGATGTGATTCTAGATCGTCAACATCGTATCCATACCCAAGTCTGCTTACCGTACCGCGTAGGCGATCTGAAAGGCAAAGGCAAATGGCACGATAAAATCGTGAGGAAAAGTTTGTATCCTGTTGCAGTTTGGCCAAAAGCTGAACTCTTGGTATAGATAAGACGATGCACTCTTCTAGCGATCGCACACTAGCGAGTGGTGGGCGAGTATCAATAAAGGAAACTTCACCGACGATTTCTCCTTCTGCTATTCTCGCAAGTTCTTTTTGCTCCTGCGACTCAATAACGACACTAAACAAACCACTCACAACAATGTAAAGAGCTTCGCTAACTTGCCCTTCTCTGATTAATAGACGGTCGGGCTGGATAGTTTCCTTCTTACCTTTCTGGACAAACCAGTCAAGGTCGCTATTATTGAGTTCACTAAAGAAAAGTAAAATTTTCTTCACTTTCAACCTCTTTAACTGGATTAAACTTAAGAAGTCATATTTTTGCAGATTTTTTTGAGAAAAGGGTAATGCTGATTAAAAAATTTAAGAAATCGTGATTTTATAGCAATATTTGTAGATCTTATATTGAAAGCTATGATACTTAGTAAAAATTAAAACCTAGAAGTAAGAGTTAATACGAAGCTCAGCCTGTGACTTTTAGATTTTATGTATTAACAAAGTTGGCAATTTTTTTGAAATACCAAAATAAAAGTATCCACTTTTTTATATATTCTATTTTTTTTTGGTTTCCTAGATGGTAGTAGCAATTAATAAGTAGTTATGTATCGATGCTAATTCATTTATGGAAATGGTAGAGGCTTCGACTGCGCTCAGCCAACAGTCTACGTTAACCTCAGTTCGGGTTAATTTCAAACTAGCTTCTAGAGAGGGTTCGCGGCGCGAAACCTTTCTAGGAGCTAAAACAGTAAAAACCTCGCGAAGCTAGGTTTTTACTGTTTTAGCTTTTAAAATTTTGTAGCTTATCCCGAACTCACGTTACATTAGCTGAGCGCAGTCGAAGCCTCTTTTATCTCATTTAGGACTGCTATAAGAGCTATTTTGAGCGCTAATTACTACTATTCAATTAACATCATTTTTAAAGTTACGGGTTTAGATAGATCGCCCTCAAGTAAAATCTTGCAATTAGCATGAAGATGACGTGCAATGTGGTACAAACCTTCAACTTCTTCGGGCGCATCAATTTTAGTAGCAACTTCTTCCAGAGAAAGAGATACTTTGGATGTTTTTAATGCCCCAATGAGTTGCTTTTGCAAAGCCAGCACTTTTGCAGCAGCCTTTTTGCCCGCTTCGACTCCAGGTTGATGGTAAGCATTAATATTTACTAACGAAGCGTAGAAGCTAACAGCACGTTCGTAAAGAGCGATCAATGCACCAATAGTAACTTCCGAAACAAATGGGATGGTTACCGTAATTGAATCTCTACCGTTCTCATACAGTGCACTGCGAGTGCCTTGCAAGAACCCTAACAAATAATCACCAGTAACAATACCTTCTTCTACTTCAGGATGAGGCTTTGCCGAGTCTTGCAAAACTTCGATAAAAGTGGCAAAGAAATTTGGTACACCTTCGCGCAACTGTTGCACGTATGCATGTTGATCTGTAGAGCCTTTGTTACCATAGACTGCAATCCCCTGATAAACAATATTGCCATCAAGATCCTTCTCTTTTCCGATGGATTCCATCACCAACTGTTGTAGATAGCGACTAAATAACAACAGTCGATCTTTGTATGGCAAGACAACCATATCTTTTTCGCCTTTACCGTTTCCTGCAAAGTACCATGACATCGCGAGCAAAGCCGCAGGGTTTTGACGGATCTCTTCGCTGCGAGTAGCAGCATCCATCAAACTTGCACCGCGTAACAGTTCGCGAATGTTGATACCCTGTAATGCCGCAGGTAATAGTCCAACTGCTGATAGTTCAGAGGTTCGACCGCCAATCCAATCGTACATTGGGAAAGTATCTAACCAGCCATTACCGATCGCATATTTCTCTAGAGCACTACCGACACCTGTAATCGCGATCGCTTGTTTGGCAAAGTCTAAGCCTGCTTTGGTAAAAGCAAATTCAGCTTCTTTCATCCCGTTGGCAGCTTCAGGCGTACCGCCAGACTTAGAAATTACTAGTACTAATGTTGTACTGAGGCGATCGCCCAATAGGTCAAGCACCAAATCAATCCCATCGGGATCGGAGTTATCAATAAAACTGATTTTGAGTGGTACATCTGACTTAGCAAAGCACTGAGCCACAAATTGCGGGCCTAACGCCGATCCACCGATCCCAATCGATAGAATATCTGTAAAATGTGTCGCCGCAGGTGGATGAACGATCCCCGCATGAATCTTTTTAGTGAAATCTTCAATGCGATCGAGGGTTTCTGTAATATCTTGACGCAATTCTTCGGTAGGTGCAATTTCTGGGGATCGCAACCAGTAATGACCGACCATGCGCTGTTCATCGGGATTAGCGATCGCACCCGACTCCAAAGCTTTCATATCTGCAAAAGCCTTGACAAACTTAGGTTGTATTTGTGCAACAAATTCAGGCGTAAACTTGATCCGACTAATATCTAAGTAAATACCAAGCTCTGAATGGTAATACAGCCATTCTTGGTAGCGTTGCCATAGCTCCACAGCCGAACTCATACGAACCTCACTTTACTTTGTCTCAACAAATTAAAACAGCCAATACACAATGCCAATCGTAAGCGATAAATAGCAACCTTGGGGATCTTATTCATACACATGGCGATCGCTATTACGATCGCGATAAAAAAGTCTATAAAAAGGAAGATGCATTGGTTGTCGCTTTTTCTCTCTAAAAGATTATGGAGATTGCGGTAAACGCAATTTTAAGACAACGTTAAGAAGTGCATCAAACCTTGCTTAATGACACCAGCTAAGTGTTAAGGTGATCTCATAGCCAAATCAGCTATTCGGCGCAGTGGGGTAATTAAAAACGAGATTGCGCATCTCTTATTTATCTAGCTGATTTGGAACTCAGAAGCGAGGTCATAGGTATGAAACTTGTAATCCAAGGCAAGAATATTGAAGTTACTGAAGCGATCCGTGAATATGTCGAGCAAAAGATCGACAAAGCGGTTAGCCATTTTCAAACATTAACCACTGAGGTAGATGTTCATCTATCTGTAGCTCGAAACCCTCGCATTGCTTCCAGTCAATCGGCTGAAGTCACAGTGTATGCGAATGGCTCTGTCATCCGCGCTGAGGAAAAAACTGAGAATTTGTATGCCAGCATTGATTTGGTTGCAGATAAAATTTCGCGTAAGTTGCGAAAATTTAAGGAGCGCAAGACGGATCGTGCCGCAGCAAAAACTAGTGTTGCTGTTGTTGAGCAACAGCCCTTACCTTTACCAAATGACAATCGTGTAGTTGAATTGCCAACTCAGGTTGTGCGTAACAAGTACTTTGCGATGCCTGCGATGTCTGTCGATGAGGCTCTGGAACGATTGGAGCTGATCGATCATGATTTTTATGTTTTTCGCAACGGAGATACTGGGGATATCAACGTTGTGTACGAGCGTAATCATGGTGGCTATGGAGTAATCCAACCTCACGATGTCAAAAAGCATTAGAGAATTGGCTGAACTAAGTGCTGCCCAATCTTTTGGCTAACGTCAATTGAAGTATAGCAATGCGAGTTTTGCTGACCCAAATAAATGGAGGCGGCGCGAAGCGCCGCCTCCATTTATT
>QBML01000015.1 GCA_003242085.1 Pseudanabaena frigida
GCGCTGCCCCTCCTATTCTATTTAATTGCTCTAAAAAATAAAGGGACGCATTGCGTCCCTTTATTTTTTAGTTTTTGGTTTAGGAACGATCGCTTCAATGGGCAAATCTTCACTTAATAAGTAAGTAACCGCTTTTTCGCTGAGCAACATGGCTTTGGCGAGTAGCGATCGCGCTGTACTGCTGGGCGGTGGATATAGCTGGATGATTTTGCGCTTGATTAGCGGTGATGTTGCTGCGAGCGTACTACGAGCATTGCGCCATTCCGCATCAGATCGACAGAAAAGGCGGAGAGCAAGATCGACGGTGGGTTGCTTACAATTAGTTTCATCATTGTTTAAAAAAGCATAGAGCTTTTCATAGCGGCGGCTAATTTCAGGAGCAAGGCACAGAATTAAGAGATCGCGCTCGAATTGACCTAGCTCTAAGCGATCGCATAAGGTCGGAATCGCTAACCGAATATTTTGATCGCGACTGACTTCAATGCGATTGCCATAGCGTCCAAGGGGATGCTGAGTTTGGGGTGGATTTTGCGGAACTAGGCTGCCTCCTTTAGAAGGATCGATCGCAATAAATCCTTTCCACCAATGACTAGTTGAACGATCTAGTGGCGAACGGGCAACGCGATCGATTTCCTGATTGTTTTGACGCTGCTTAGAAAGCGATCTCATGAGTACGCGATCTAACCAAGCAAGTTCTGCTTTGAGATATGACCAGTTATCCGCAAATGGTTGAACATCAGGAAAAGAAGGAACTTCGCCTGTTTCCGCAATCATGCTACGCCTCGACGCAAAGTACCACGAATTAATACACCTACTAATATGCCAAAACTCAACAAGGCGATCGCGGCTTTGAACATTGTCATATTTCCCCAAGGTGCTGTGAATATAATGCTATCCCACGCCCAAGTGCTGTGACTGTATACATATCGAATTGGCTCGATCGCCCAAGATAAAGGATTGAGGCTGGCAATCCATTGCAGCCAAGTCGGCATAAACGCTAAGGGCGCAAGAGCAGTACTAGAAAACATTAAAGGCAAATTAACTAAGAAAATAAAGGCAAGCATCTCTTGATGCCCCGGCATCGCGAAAGCAAGCCCCAAGCTCAGCATCGTAAAGTCGATAATCAGCAGCGTCAAGATCAACGCCATCACGGTTAAGCCGCTGAGACTTGGTAAACCCGCCCCCATCAATCCACTTACCACCACGATCGCCACAGTTTGCACAAAACTCAGGGTGACAATAAAAATTGCGGAAGCGGCAATAATCGAAAATCTTGAAACTAAGGGCGCGACTAAAATGCGATTGAGAAAACCAAATTCGCGATCGAACAGCATCGGCAATCCCGAATTAAGAGCGCTGCTAAATGCTGTAAAGACAATAATTCCTGCTGCTAAAAATTGCACATAGGTTTGACCATCTCCGACTAGCCCTTCAGGTAACCCACTAAACAGTGCACCAAACAAAAGCAACCACATCAGAGGTTGCAATACCCCTGCGATCAAAGTTGTAGGGCGACGGCGCAATTGGATAAATAGGCGCGTAGTCAAAGCCGCCACCTCTTGTCGAAAATCAGCCGACCAAAAGTTGGGTTGAGGACTTTTAGGTGTGAGCTGGCGATCGGTTTGTGGTTCTTGGGTTAGTAAAGGTGGAAGGGATGTTTGAGTCATATAGTTTTTACGCAAATTAGCCACACAATCCATAATAACGTTAATGTCAGAATCAATGGCTGACAGGCAAGGCGCTTAAACTCCTTGCTGCTAGAAAACCCAAATAAATAGAGGCGGCGCGAAGCGCCGCCTCTATTTATTTGGGTTTGATGCCCTAAGTAAAACTTGCAATGCTATAGAAAGTAGAAGCGATGATTTACCCCCTTCTACTTTCTCGGTTTTGTGTATTAACCGTCTTGACGGTTGCTATAGTGGTAAATATGGCGATCGCAAAAATGAAAGGATGACTATGTCAGGACATATCCTGCTTGTAGATGATGAACCAGGATTACGAGAAGCGGTGCAGGCTTATCTCGAAGATAGTGGCTTTGCGGTGCAAGTTGCTAACAATGCTCGTGATGCATGGCAACTGCTCGAACAAACTACGCCCGATCTGGTGATTTCGGACATCATGATGCCACAGGTGAGTGGTTATGAATTTCTGAAGCAGATGCGCGAAGATGTGCGATTTTTGAATTTGCCAGTTGTTTTTTTGACTGCCAAGGGCATGACCAAAGATCGGATTGAAGGTTACAACGCGGGTTGTGATGCTTATTTGTCAAAGCCTTTCGATCCCGATGAGTTAGTGGCGATCGCTGAAAATTTGATCGCACGTCGGGCAATTCAAGCAGTTACAGCCAACAGTAATACTTCAGAAATGACGGATCTGGCTGGACAACTTGCCGAAATTAAAGCTTTACTAAAACAAAAACCCGCAATTAATGTTACGCCGCCACCAATCAAGATTGAGTTTACTCCCCGAGAACAGAGCGTTTTAGAGCTTGTAGTTGAGGGGTTGATGAATAAAGAAATTGCTAAACGACTCGGCACAACTATCCGTAATGTTGAGAAGTATGTCAGTCGATTGTTTGGCAAAACTGGTACGAGCAGCCGCACTGAGTTAGTACGCTATGCGCTACAACATGGCTTGATTGATTCCTATTCTTGAAAAATTACGACGGAGAAAGATGTTTTTGGGTTAGCGTAACATCAGTTATCTACTAACATTTTCTTTGAGATTTCCAATCTAAAATACATTGCTCTTAATATATTGAGCTCAAGCAAGACAAGCATTTATCACTTGTCTTGCTTGAGCTAATAAATGTTTTTAATATGCAGTGGTTTAAATTCAACTGGCTAAGTATCAAATCAAAACTGATTGTGATGTTGCTTACGGTTAGCAGTAGTTCGATCTTGGTAACTGCCTATCTTGGCTATCGTAGCGGACAGTCAAATCTGACCGATCGCGCCTTTAATCAGTTAACTAGTGTAAGAGCCTCCAAAGCCTATCAAATCGAATCCTATTTCAAAACAACCCGCAATCATATTCAAACACTGAGTAACGACCCTTCGATTGTTTTGGCGATCGCTGAATTTACAAATGCTTATCAACAGCTTGACAATGTGAGCTTACCAACCGATGCATCGCAGAAAATTAATGACTATTATAAAAATGAATTTCTGCCAAAGCTAGCCAAAACTGAGCAGGGATCTCCAGTTCTCAATTCATTTTTGCCTGAATCAACTGCTAGTAATTATCTGCAATATCATTACATCGCTGCAAATTCTAATCCAGTTGGTAAAAAGCATTTATTAGACAAAGCCAATGATGACAGTGAATATAGCCGCGTCCACGAACGTTATCATCCCATCTTTCGGAATATCATTGAGAAATTTGGTTATTACGATATGTTCCTGATCGATCCACAAGGAACTGTCGTCTACACAGTTTATAAAGAGACAGATTTCACCACCAACTTTACGACTGGAGTCTACAACGATAGTAATCTTTCGCGTTTAGTAGCATCGGTGCGGCGCTCCAAAGAAAAGGATTATGCCAGAGTCATCGATTTTGAATCCTATGCTCCTTCCTATGGCGCTCCAGCCGCATTTATCGCTGCGCCAATCTTTAATCAATCTAAATTTATCGGTGTACTAGCAATTCAAGTACCTGTAGACGAAATTAATAATGTGATGACGGGCAATCGCAGATGGGAAAGTGATGGCCTAGGCAAAAGTGGTGAAACCTATTTAGTTGGTCAAGATTACCTAATGCGATCGGTTTCGCGATTTTTAGTGGAAACCCCTGAAGAATACATCCAGACATTAATTGCATTGGGGGTAAATAAGGAAACTATTAATCGTATTCGTCAATATAAAACTTCGATTTTGGAGCAGAAAGTACGTACCCTTGCTGTTGAAGAGTCACTCATCGGCAAGCAGGGAATTAAAATCATCCGTGATTATCGCGATATTCCCGTGTTGAGTTCCTATGCTCCATTGCAAATAGAAGGATTGAACTGGGCAATTTTATCAGAAATTGATTTGGCGGAAGCCTATGCACCAATTTATGATTTTGAGCGCCAGTTATTGATTTCGGCAACTTTGTTAATGTTGCTGGTGACGTTGTTGGCGATGGTGATGGCTTCGTTTTTTGTTAAGCCGATCAATCAATTGATTAATAGTGCTCGTAAGGTTGCGTCGGGGCAATTAGATGCGATCGCTGTTTTAGAATCTCAAGATGAATTTGGTGAACTTGCTCAATCATTTAACGCGATGGTGACGAGCTTGCACGATCAGACCAATTTAGTCGAGGAGAAAAATCGCGAGAACGAACAATTATTGCTGAGTATCTTTCCTGCGGCGATCGCCAAACGTCTCAAGCAAGGCGAAAAAAATATTGCTGAAAGCGTTTCTAATGTAACGGTGTTATTTTCAGATTTAACAGGATTTTCTAAACTGTCTGATTCGCTTACTGCCTATGAAATTGTCAGTATTCTTAACGATCTGGTTACGATTTTTGATGAGACTTCCGAGCGTTATGGCATGGAAAAAATCAAAACAATCGGTGACAGCTATATGGCTGTTTGTGGTCTATCGGTTCCCTATCTCGATCATGACAAACGCGCGATTGATTTTGCTCTAGAGATGCAAGCGATCGTGCGACGTTTTAGCCAAGAGCGTAATTTTCAGCTAAATATTAGTTTAGGAATTAACTCAGGCGATATTGTCGCGGGGATTGTTGGTAGAAATAAATTTATTTACGATGTTTGGGGCGACACGATTAATATTGCTAGCGCCCTAAAGTCAGCTTGTCCCGAAGGTGCGATTTTAGTTTCTAACGAAATTTACAATCGGTTATGCGATCTCTATGAGTTTGTGCCATTAGCCAACAAAGTGGAGATTAGTAATAGCTTTTTGCAGGCATGGCAGCTCAAAAGTACGATAAAACCCAGATAAATCGCAAAAAGCACTTTCAATCGGTTCTTTTTGCGGGTTACTTACAATTTTGGAAATCGCGATATGCTCCAATCAAGTTTCAGTTATTTGTTTATTTGGGCGATCGCCTTAATTGTCGGATTGGCACTATCCGTGATTATTCTTGGCGAAGTTATTTATCGGTTACAAAATCGCCGCCGTCCCCTTGCTAGCACTTTGCTGGTAGTGCGTAACTTCGTACTGCCCATGTTTGCCTTCATGCTCTTTGTTCAGTATGTGCTGCAACGCCCTGCTAGCGATGAGATCGTCAAAGCTGTGCAAACTCTATTTTGGGTTTGTGTACTCCATGCGGCACTCTCTCTACTCAATGCCATCATTTTTGAGCAGGCAAAGGCTGACACATGGAGAGCCAGAGTTCCCAAACTGTTAATCGATCTTTTTCGGCTGTTCTTAGTACTTTTGGGAACGGCGATCGTATTAGCGACGGTTTGGAATGCTGACTTAGCGGGCTTGGTTACTGCTTTAGGCGTAAGTTCAATTGTGATTGGTTTAGCTCTTCAGGATACTCTTGGCAGTGTTATGTCAGGCATTGCTCTACTATTTGAGCGTCCATTCTCAGTCGGTGACTGGCTCAAAATTGGGGACATTCAGGGGCAAGTGATCGATATCAACTGGCGAGCTGTGCGGTTGATTACCTTTGAGCGCGAGATGGTGATTATCCCGCATAAACTCATGGGTAGCGAGATTATCCGTAATTTTAGCCAGCCGCAATCCCTTCACGCCGAGCGGATCAGCGTAGGTTTTTCTTACAAAGATCCACCCAACTTGGCTAAACACGTACTCCACAGTACCGCTCTAGAAACTCAAGGAATTCTCAAACATCCCGATCCACAGATTTTTACGGTTTCCTATGATGATTCGGCGATTACCTACGAAGTGAAGTTTTTTATTGCGGATTATGGAGAGTTAGAAGAAATCCGCGATCGCTTTATGAGTCGTCTCTGGTATGCCGCCCAGCGTAATAGTTTAACGATTCCATTCCCAATTCGCACGCTTTACCATTTTCATGGGCCAACCTCACAAGCAGAAGGAACTTCCAAAAAATTTACCGAAAGTTTGCAATCGCTTCCTGCCTTTGTTCCACTTGATAAATCCACAAATACAGATAACACTGCATCGGGTATTGCCCTGCAACACTTTGGCTCAGGCGAAACTGTAATTAAACAGGGTTCTGAAAATAATTCTCTCTATATCATCGTTGCAGGTAGCGCGATGATAACGGTTAAGGATTCATCTGATGAAAGTCACGAGATGTTAACAGTAAAGACTGGAGAGTTTTTTGGCGAAATGACTCTATTCTCTGGTGAATCAAGTCCAATTAGCGTGACAGCTGTTGAAGATCTTGAAGTGATGATGATATCGGCTACTGCGGTAAATCAAATGATCGATCGCCAACCCAACTTTGCCCGCGAAATTAGCCAAATTCTCGAAACCCGTCGCCGAGTCGTCAATACTATTCAAAATAACTGACCGTTACAGCAATGACCGATCGAACGACCCACAATAAAAATTTTGCAAGTGTTGCTTCGCAACGCTTGCAAAATTTTTATTGTGGGTTTGAGCGCAAAGCACTGCAAGTTGACTGCCGCAGGCAGTCAACTTGCTATCGAGAAAATGGGTGACCTGGGATTCGAACCCAGGACCAGCGGATTAAGAGTCCGATGCGCTACCACTGCGCCAGTCACCCGTAAATTGCTTTTAGAGCGATACTTATACTAGCAAATGTTTGCGTAAATGCATAAAAAATTTGCAATAAAAATTTGCGATCGCTATTAGTTATAGCATTAGCCAGTTATGTTAGGACAAAAGCAAAACCCAGAAGTGAGTTGCGGCGCTTCGCGCCGCAACTCACTTCTGGGTTTTATGTCTTAACTTCCTTGGCTATAGCCATACCATAATTATCAACCCAAGCATAAAAGCAAATAATCCCTAGGTGAACAATTAGTGGTGTGCGGCGAAGCCGCGCACCACTAATTGTTCACTGGGACGCAAGTCACTTCACGATCGTCTATTTTGCTAGGTTTTAATCTGCTAGTCTTTGCCATAATAGCTATAGATTTTTCATAGATAAAATGTGCTAGATACAACTCTTAGAGGTCATTACAAAATTGTTAGTCACCTTGGTGGTGGTGGTTTTGGGCAAACATATCTAGCTGAAGATCTGGATTTGCCAAACCATCCCATATGTGTGGTCAAGCAACTCAAGCCCTTATCGCATGAGCCTTTTGTTTTGGAAACTGCCAAGCGTCTTTTCGCGCAAGAAGCGGATGCGCTTTATTCATTAGGTTCTCACGATCGCATTCCGCGCTTACTTGCCCATTTTCAAGAGGGTGAAGAATTTTATCTAGTCCAAGAATTTGCCGATGGTACGGATCTCACTCACGAGATTGGTAATGGGGAGCGATTGCCTGAAGCTGTAGCGATCGCCTTACTCAAAGAGGTTTTAGATATTCTGGTTTTTGTCCACGAGCGCGGTGTAGTCCATCGCGATATTAAGCCAGCCAATTTGATACGCCGCAAATCAGATCGCAAAATTGTGCTGATCGATTTTGGGGCAGTAAAAGAAATCGGTGGTTTGGCTGGCGATTCGCAAGGAAATACGAACTTGACGATCGCGATTGGTTCGCCTGGATATATGCCGATCGAGCAACTCAACGGCAAGCCACGCCTTAGTAGCGACATTTATGCGGTGGGGATGATGGGGATTCAAGCGATCGTGGGTGCGGAGCCGCGACTATTTACTGAAAATCCTGACACCGCTGAACTTGTCTGGCGCGATCGCTTACAGGGGAAATATTCACCACAATTTCTGGATATTCTCGATAAAATGGTGCGTTACGATTTTCGGCAGCGCTATCAGACAGCTTCAGAAGTGTTGGAGGCGATCGCCGCTTTGCCCAATGTTACAGAGCACGATCTACCGACTGTCCTGAATGTGAATAACAGCAATCTAACTAGTAATGCTGAAACAATAATCACTCCAACTCAAATCGTTCCCCAGTCGCCTTACTCTCAAGATGAGCATCCCAGTCAACTTAACACCGTTGCCTTTCAAAAATCATCGCCTCGCCCATCATTTCCGCTATTTCCACTCTGGATGTGGATTGCTGGTGGAGGAGCATTACTGCTACTGATCAGCC
This sequence comes from Pseudanabaena frigida, assembly GCA_003242085.1. Classification (GTDB taxonomy): domain Bacteria; phylum Cyanobacteriota; class Cyanobacteriia; order Pseudanabaenales; family Pseudanabaenaceae; genus Pseudanabaena; species Pseudanabaena frigida. The sequence continues at coordinate 8,126 of QBML01000015.1, forward strand.
TAGCGATTATTAGTAAATCTGCAAAAACTACACCTGAACTTACCAAGAACCCAGCTCCACAAAATTTACCTTTACCACCAATAACTCCTCCATCACTAAAAGCTACTTCTCCATCCCCGACCGTAACTTCATCTCCGACAGCAACTCCAGCTCCATCTGTAACAATTGCAACTCCACCCCCACCTCCTTTATCTGTCGAAGAATTACTTGCTCAAGCGCTGCTGCTAAATCGAAATAACAAACCTCAAGAAGCCTTAGCCAAAATAGAGCAAGCCATAAAAGTCGATCCAAATAGTGCTGATGCTTGGGGAGCAAAGGGATTATTGCTAAGAAGTCTTGGGCGTGAGAATGAGGCGATCGCTGCTTTTACTAAAGCACTGGAACTAAGACCTGAAGAGCGCGTGATTGCACCGATAAATCTTGAGCCACCTTCCAAAAAAGGTGGTAAGAAAAAGTAACTTGCCGTATGGCAATGAAAGAGATAGCTAAGACAAATCAAAACCCAAATAAATAGAGGTGGCGCGAAGCGCCACCTCTATTTATTTGGGTTTTATGTCCTAAGCAAAACTTGCATCGCTATAGTTCTGGATAATCTCACTCGAAGGGGAGGCTTTTCAAGATTGATATATGATTGGATAGACCGATCTTATAAAGAGTGCTCATGAGCGATTTGCCTATTCTCCAACGTCATGATGGTAGAGCTTGGGATCAACTGCGACCCGTTCATTTGGAGCATCATTTTACTAAAGCACCTGCGGGTTCGGTATTAGCAAAATTTGGAGATACTCAACTAATCTGCACGGTATCAATCGAGGAAGGTGTCCCCAAATTTCTAACTGGTAGTAATCAAGGTTGGCTCACCGCAGAATATCGCATGTTGCCTGCGTCAACGATTCCGCGTCAACAGCGAGAATTTACAAAATTATCAGGACGTACTCAAGAGATCCAAAGGTTAATCGGTCGTAGTTTAAGGGCAGCGCTGGATATGACGGCGATCTCTAACTACACTTTTACTGTGGATATTGATGTCTTACAAGCTGACGGTGGTACTCGCACAGGCGGGATCACAGGTGGATTTGTAGCGCTAAAAGCAGCCTGCGATCGCTTACTTGCTGAAGGTAAAATCACCAGATCCCCAATCCGTAACGCCGTTGCTGCTGTTTCAGTGGGTTTACTGGATGGCACACCAATTTTGGACTTAAATTACAAAGAAGACGTAGCGGTAAGTGTAGATCTTAATGTGGTGATGGATAGTACTGGTAGGCTAATCGAGGTGCAAGGAACTGGTGAATCTGATACATTCTCGCGATCGCAACTCAATCAGATGCTAGATGTCGCTGAAAAGGGTATAAAAGAGTTATTAGCTATCTAAAAAAGAGAAGCTATACAAAGTGCATCTTCATAGCTATAGCGGTAGCCAGTTATGTTAAAACCCAAAAACCAAAAGAGGGTTGCGGCGCGAAGCGCCGCAACCCTCTTTTGGTTTTTCAAAATGACTATAACTAGCTATAAGAGCTAAACTTACAACTGCTTCAAATAACTCAATAGATCGGCCATATCTTGCGGACTCGGCTGAAACTGCGGCATTGGAGGTGTTTCACCGCTAACTACTTGCTGTACAAGCCTTGCATCAGATTTCCGTTCAGATACACCATGCAAATTTGGCCCAACTTTTCCGCTCGCCCATTCTCCATGACAGGCAACACAATTCATCACAAAAATAGAGCGCCCTTGGACGGGATCGCCTGATAGATTTAAAACTGACTGCGTATAAGCATCAATGGGTGGACGTAGCAGCCATAACACTACAGCGATTACTACGACAAAAAAAGTTATGGCGATTGACAGCCCAGTTGATAGAGGTGATTTTGCCTCTTGATTAGCCAATACCGCTTCTGATGTCTTATCTGCTAATACATCAGCCTCTGTTGTCAAATTTGCCCCTTCATTAATCACAGTTTTTAAACCTAGACGCTGGTTAGCCAAAACTCTTACTGATTTTTAGAAGTTTATGTGATGAAGTTGTGAGATACATTGGGTAGCTCCTCATTTCATGGCTCTAAAACTTTACTAACTTAAGTATTAATAACATATCTTAAAGAAAGTATAAGTAATCAACCTAAAAATTAGGAATTAAATAAAAACAAAGTTTTGTCGTGAATTAGAGACTAACTCAAGGATTTGGTGGTGCGATCGCAATCTAATGAAGCAGAGTGAGAGATGCTTCATGCCTCTCTACTTTATGAGTGCTGTGTACTTCACGTTCTATAATTCATAAGCACAATCATAAAAAAGTTTAAAAATACAGGAAAGAATTGATTATGGGAGGAAATGATCGCTTGCTAAGGGCAGCAAGAGGTGAAGTACTGGATCGTCCACCAGTATGGATGATGCGCCAAGCAGGAAGATATATGAAAGTGTATCGAGATCTGCGTGACAAATATCCAACATTTAGAGAGCGATCGGAAATCCCTGAACTCGCCGCCGAAATTTCTTTGCAACCATTTCGTGCTTTCCAGCCTGATGGCGTGATTATGTTCTCCGATATCCTCACTCCGCTTACAGGTATCGGCATTAACTTTGACATCATCGAAAGTAGGGGGCCAATTATCGAGTCGCCAATTCGGACTCAGGCTCAAGTTGATGCACTTACAGAATTCGATCCCGATACTGCCGTTCCCTTCATTCGTCAGATTTTAAGCGCAATCAAAGAAGAAGTTAAAGATCGAGCAACTATTCTTGGCTTTGTGGGCGCACCTTGGACATTGGCAGCCTATTCGGTAGAAGGCAAGGGTTCCAAGGATTACTCCACAATCAAAGCTATGGCATATAAAGAGCCAGCGATTATCCATAGCTTTTTGACAAAAATTGCCGAAATGATCGGCACTTACGTAATTCATCAGATTGAGTGTGGCGCTCAGGTAGTTCAGATGTTTGACTCTTGGGCTGGACATCTTTGCCCAACGGATTATAAAACCTTTGCGCTGCCCTATCAGAAGATGGTAGTGGATAAGGTCAAGGCGAAATATCCCAACACGCCAATGATTCTTTATATTAGTGGTAGTGCAGGTGTACTTGACCTGATGCATAAGTCTGGTGTGGATATCGTCAGTGTTGACTGGACTGTCGATCTTGCCGATGCTCGCGATCGCCTCGGTCACCATATCCCCGTACAAGGTAACCTCGATCCCTGCGTGCTATTTGCCGAACAAAGCTACATTCGCGAACGTATTTTGGAAGTAGTTGCTAAGGCTGGCAATAAGGGTCACATCATGAACCTCGGACATGGCATTTTGTCCACTACGCCCGAAGATAATGCAAGATTCTTCTTCGAGACTGTCAAAGGACTCAGCTACTAAACAAAAAGGCGGCGCATCGCGCCGCCTTTTTTGATTAGAGGTATTTTTGCAGAATTACTTTTAAGCGATCGCGACTTGCATCAGATACTTTGTTCAAATCGGTCAAGATCGAAGTCTTCAGTGCGTGGTGAGCTTCAGATCTAGGAGGGTTTGCGGCAATTTTAGCAACTGCATTTTGAATTACTTTTTGGGCGTTCAGCGCATTTTTTTGCAAATTTTGGATGATCATCTCGACTGTCACACTTTCATGATCGTCGTGCCAGCAATCATAATCAGTGACAAGGGCGATCGTCGCATAGGCGATTTCCGCTTCACGGGCAAGCTTTGCCTCGGTGAGATTAGTCATCCCAATCACCTTAGCGCCCCAACTACGATAAAGCAGTGACTCCGCTTTAGTTGAGAAGGCAGGCCCCTCCATGCAGAGATAAATTCCGCCTTTGTGAACTTTATTGCGTTCTAAGTCTATGCCTTCCGCCGCAGAGGCGACTACAGATAGCAGTGATTTGCAAATTGGCTCGCCAAAAGCAACGTGAGCAACAATACCTTCACCAAAGAACGTCGAAGTGCGACTGGTAGTGCGATCGATAAATTGATCGGGAAGGACGATGTCAAGGGGCCTAGCATATTCTTGTAAGGAGCCGACTGCCGAAGCGGAGATGATGTATTCCACGCCGAGACTTTTTAGAGCGTAGATATTGGCTCGATAAGGAACTTCTGATGGCAGTAAATGATGCGATCGCCCATGTCTAGCTAAAAATAATACAGGTGTTCCCGATAATTTACCGTAGATAAAGGCATCCGATGTTTTACCGAAGGGGGTGTCGATATTGATTTCTTGAATATCAGTCAAAGCCGACATTTTATAGAGACCGCTACCACCAATAATGCCAATTTGTGCGCTAACTGTCATAGGTTTTATAAATTACGCAAGTTTATCAAGAAGTTTCTAGAAGTTGAAATTACCATATCTGTATGGCGTTTTGCGCTTCGATCGATGCCATAAAATATAAAGCCCGCAAAAATAAACCAAAACCCAAATAAATAGAGGCGGTGCGAAGCACCGCCTCTATTTATTTGGGTTTTATGTCTTAAGCAAAGCTTTTATTGCTATAGGAGATGAAACTTTGCGTCGCCTCTAATATTTTGCGGGAGATTGAGATAGAAGCATCACTGAGTTGATACTCCGAAAAAGTTATGCTTTTGCCTCAACCTGCAATTCCATTAATAAACTGTTTAGTTGCTCAGTGCTGGCTCGATAAACTTCACCACAAAAATGACAAGTTGCTTCAGCACCATGATCTTCAGCAATCATTGATCGCAAATCTTCTTCGCCAAACATTTTCATGGCAGCTAACATGCGATCGAGAGTACAAGGACAGTGAAATTGCACGTCTTTGCTCATCGGCAAAATATCTAAATGCATGTCCGCAAATAATTCTGTCATCACATCAGCAATCTCTTTGCCTTGGATTAGCAAATCCATGAATTTTTGTGGATCGCTTTTTGTCTCAAGTTGGATTAGCAGATCTTCTTGAGAAAGGTTGCCTGTTCTAGCCGCACGCAGAGTTGCCTTAGGCATAATTTGCAATAACAGTCCTGCAGCTACCCGAACAGCAGATTTACTATCGTCGCGATCGATTATTTCTGTCAGAATTAGCTTGGAATAAGTTTGCTCGGAAGAAGCTAAGTACCAAGCAACATCATTGGCGATATCACCTGAAATTAACTCCACAGTGCTGCTATAGGGTTCACCATAGCCAACATCACGCATCACTTTCAGAAAACCTGTATGTCCAATACCCTGACTGACGTTTTGTTGACCATCAGCAAGGGGTGGCGATTCAAACTGGGGATTAGTGACAAAGCCTCGCACCGTTCCATCGAAACCAGCATCAGCATAGACTAAACCCAGACCACCGTCACCTGCCACTCTGACATTTACTCTGGCTTGAGATTGCTTCATATTTGAGGCGAGTAGCAAGCTGGCACTCATCGCGCGACCTAGTGAGGCGGTGGCTAATGCTGATAAATGATGGCGGCGCTTGGCTTCATTAAGGGATTGAGTTATATTCACGCCAATAACACGGACTCTGCCGTCGGCGGTGAGGGCGCGAACTAAGCGATCGTTCATTAACTGTTCCTAACGTTTGCGTATTAAATAAATCAACCCAGACAAAGCCTGACTTTATCTCTATTTTAACTTGAGTTCGACCGCCACAGAAAGTAGGAGGTGGCGCTTAGCGATGCCTCCTACTTTTGTATTCATCAAATGCAACAGACTTTTCCAACTTTGGTATGATTGGCTTTAGTATTCAGTCAATTTGGAGAGCCATGAAATACGCTGGAAACGTTTGGGATAAGGACGCTCTAAAAAATCCAGAGACAGAATATCAGAGCCTACTAGAGTTACTAAGAAAAAAACAAGACTTTGGGATGTTTTTTGTGCGCTGTTCGCCTTCAGAGGGGGAGCAAATTATCAAAAGGACAAAGGCTGATACAGCGCATCAAATAGTTCATGTATTGAGGCTGGAGCAACCAATTACTGACTTTTATGAGATGTTTGTGGGTAGAGAGGATCTACATGATGCCAATGTCTTATTTGTTACGGGCATTGAAGAATTTTTAGAAAATAAAGTTACGGATATTACTGATAAAGGATTAAGCGAAAGGTTAGCGCATGTCCCTCGCCCTCTTGTCCACCTTAGTTTATTGCAATCTAAACTCAAAGACCATTTCTCAATTCGCTTTGTCTTTTTATTGCCTTTATTTGCACTCAAGTTTTTTATTAATAGCTATCCTGAATTCTTTGACCATTCAGTTCAGGTGTTTGAGTTTCCCACTGATATGGAGTTATTGCGTCAGGAGGCATTTCGGTGGGTTGGGGGCGATCGCTATGAGGCTTATGCTCACTTAAGTGAGGATGAGCGCGATCGCAAGTATGAGGATTTGCAAAAACTGATTGCAGCTCAACCTCTAATTTCCGAACGTCGGGTTGAGTTGTTACTAGAACAGGGTGGGCTACTAGTAGCGGGTAATCGTTGTCTAGAGGCGATCGCAAATTGCGATCTGGCTTTGCAGATTCGCTCCGATAATCATTTAGCTTGGTATAACCGTGCAGTGGCTCTAGATCTGTCTGACCACCATGAAGAAGCTGTAGATAACTATCGTGAAGCACTCTCTTATAAAGAAGATTTTTATGCAGCATGGCACAATCTTGGCACTTCGCTAAGTATGCTAGGTCGTTATGAAGAAGCAATTAACAGCTATAACATCGCTCTAAAATATAAGCCCGATTATTATTATTCCTATGGTGGTAAAGGTCTAGTTTGTAGCGTTCTAGGCAAACATGAAGAAGCAATCGAGCATTGCGAAAAAGCCTTAGCGATCAAACCTGACTACGTGCAGGGTTGGTTTAGTCGTGCCTATGCCCTTGAAAGTATCGGACAGTATGGGGAAGCGATCGCCAGTTACGATCGTGCTTTAGAGTACAAACCTCGCGACCATCAAATTTGGTATAGTCGTGCTAAAGCCCTCGAACAATGGGGAAATTATACTGAAGCGATCGCTAGTTACGATCAGGCTTTAGAAATTCGTCCCGATGACTACTACGCATGGAACAATCGCGGTCTTGTCCTAAGTAAACTAGAACTATATGAAGATGCGATCGCCAGTCACGATCGAGCGTTAGAGATTAATCCCGACGATCATTTCGCTTGGTACAGTCGTGGCAATGCTCTTAGTGGTATGGGGAGACTTGAAGACGCGATCGTTGCTTACGATCGCGCAATTCAAATTTCGCCTCAGGAAACCCAAGCTTGGCAAAGTCGGCGACTTGCCTTAAGGAGACTTGGATTTGACTAAGGCTTAGGGGAGGTGACACAAGGTGTTATCGCTCTTCAAATCTTGATATGGCGGTTTTTTAGTTTTTGATTTGCTTTCAAAAATTGAAAAAAGATGTCACAAAGAAACTAAATAGAAAGACCATGACAATACCGATCGCTCCTCAAGAACACTCTAATGTTGTGACAGCAGCATCAATTGCTACGCATAATCGAACAAATCGCCACCCGCTTAAAGGTTTTAAAATCCCTCTCAGCTTATTGATTACAATGCCTTTTTTGCTGAGTACGTTTGGCATTGTCGGACTGATCAGTTGGTTAACCTTTCGCAATGGTCATAATGCGGTTGTCCACCTGTCCAATCAGCTACATCGCAAAGTTACCGAACAAGTCCAAGATCGCCTGCGTTCCTATTTAGAACTTCCTTATACACTCAATCAACTTAACGCCAACAGTTTTGAGTTAGGGCAAATCGATATTAATGACGAACAGAAAGTGCAAGCTCACTTTTGGAAACAATTACAAAGCTTTCCCCACATCAGCAATATTTATATCACTAACGTTTCAGGACAGTACTTTGGAGCGCGACGAATTAACAACAAGTTTGCAGTGGAAAATTCCATTGCAACTTATATGACTGATAATTTAGGCCGACCACAAACGCTCTTAATGGCTAAAAACCCATTTAATTTGAGCGATCGCCCTTGGTATTTATCGGTTCTTGAGACTAAAAAAAATATATGGAGTGACGTCTATACAGACCCAATCACTGAGGAACCAGCAATTACTGCGATTAAACCGATCCATAATTCTAGTGGGGAATTGCAGGCTGTTCTGGGCGTATCAATGCTTTTAGGAGATATCAATCACTTTTTACAGGAAACTAGAGTTAGTAATCGCGGACAAACCTTCATTGTCGATCCTTCAGGAAAACTGGTTGCCACCTCTAATTTGGAGGTTCCCATCTCAGATCGAGGTAACAAATCAGAGCGAATTTATGCAACTCAAAGCCAAGATAAATTGACCCAAACTGTAGCTGAATGGCTAAAGTCTCATCCTGAAATTAATAATAACGAAATTCAACAATCAGTCATCTTTTTTGATAACGAACCTTACTTCGTGCAAGTCGGAAAACTCAAGAATGACTCGGAGTTTAGTGGATTGAATTGGCGAATTGTTGTAGCTGTTCCTGCTGCTGACTTTATGTCGCAAATCAAAGAAAATACAGGATCGACAATAATGTTGTGCTTGTTGGCACTTAGTTTAACTACTATATTCGGAATTCTTGCGGCTCGCGGTATTAGTCGCCCGATCGCCCAACTAAGCCTTGCCAGTCAATCGATCGCTAATGGCAATCTCGATCAAAAAGTGGAATACTCATGTGTGATTAAGGAGCTAGTAATTTTAGCTAATTCCTTTAATCAGATGATCCGTCAAATGAAAAAATCCCATACGCGACTAGAGGAATATTCCCATTTATTAATGCAAAAAGTTGACGAACGCACCTATGCTTTGCAACAAGAGATTCTCGAACACGAAAATACAGAAGCGGCTCTAAGGGAGTCAGAAGAAAAATTCGCCAAAGCATTTCGTTCCAGTCCTGACGGTATGGCTTTATATTCAACGGAAGCTCGTGAACATATTGATGTCAATGACAAATGGACAGAAATTACAGGTTACAGTCGGGAAGAAGCGATTGGTTCAAATCCAACTGACTTAAATTTATGGATTGATTTAGAAGAGCGCGATCTGATGCTCGAGATTTTAGAACGCGAAGGCAGAATTTTTAACTACGAAGCGAGATTCTTGGCTAAAAATGGTAGAAAATTTACAGGGCTCATTTCCTCAGAAACTATTGAGTTAGGGGGACAAACTTTTGCGATCTATGCTGTCAAAGATATTAGCGATCGCAAAATCATCGAAGAAAGCATTAAAGAAAGTGAAAAGAAATATCGCGATCTCGTTGAATCTGCTAACTGTATCATTTTGCGCTGGGATACTAGCGGCAGTATTTGCTTCTTAAACGATTACGGATTGAAATTTTTTGGCTACGAACTTGAAGAGGTTATTGGTTCTTGTGTATTAGATACGATCGTCTCAACAAAAAGCGTCACAGGTGAAGACTTGCGAAATATGATCGCTGATATATGCTGCGCTCCTGAGAAATATCAACTCAATGAGAATGAGAACATTTGCAAAGATGGGCAGAGAGTTTGGGTGACTTGGTCAAACAAACCGATCTACGATGATGGGGGAAAACTCATCGAAATTCTATCAGTAGGTACAGATATCACTGACCGCAAACTTGCTGAAAAGGAACTCCAATCTGCTAAAGAAGTTGCGGACATGGCTAACCGTGCTAAGAGCGAATTTCTTGCCAACATGAGTCATGAATTGCGAACTCCATTAAATGGCATTTTAGGATATGCCCAAATTCTCAAACGCAGCTACGATCCAAATAAGCATATAGAAGGATTGGAGATTATTCAGCGTAGCGGCGAACATTTGTTGACTTTGCTGAACGATATCCTCGATCTTTCCAAAATTGAAGCTAAAAAACTAGAACTCAATCCCAGTGAATTTGAGCTTCCTAAGTTGTTGCAAAGTATTACTGAGATATTTCAGTTGCAGGTGCGTGCTAAAGATGTGGAGTTAGTCTATCAGCCACTGACTACTCTGCCAAACAACATGTATGGCGATGCTAAACGCCTGAGACAAGTGTTGATCAATTTATTTGGGAATGCCGTCAAATTCACCGATCGCGGGAATGTTTCTCTTTTTGTTAGCGCTCAGCCCTATGAGACTAGTTCAAGTAATTCGGGTAGCGAAAAGATTTACAAAGTCCGTTTTGAGATTGTCGATACGGGTGTGGGCATCGATCCTGACAAACTAGAAGATATCTTTTTGCCATTCCAGCAAGTTGGCGATCGGGCTAGAAGATATTCTGGCACTGGTTTAGGATTGCCAATTTGCCAGAAAATTGTTGAGATGATGGGTGGAAAACTACAAGTCAAAAGTAGTTTGAATCAAGGCAGTACTTTCTGGTTTGAAATTGACTTGGTAGAAGTTCCCAATCAAAGTATTTCTTTGTCTTTGGACAGTCGGACGATCGCTGGTTATTTAGGGGAGCGTCGCAAAATCTTGATCGTGGATGACAGGACTGAAAATAGAATGGTGTTGAGCGATCTGCTCGCTCCTCTGGGATTCATAGTTGCTGAGGCGATTGATGGTTATGATTGTCTTACTCAAGCTCAAAGATTTGCACCAGATTTAATTTTGTTGGATATGGTGATGCCTAATCTTGATGGTCATGAAACCACAAAACAGTTGCGTCAGTTACCAATGTTCCAGAAAACGGCGATTGTCATGGTTTCAGCAAGTGCTTTTAACCAAGATCGCGACTTGAGTCTTGAAGTAGGATGTAATGCTTTTATCTCCAAGCCCGTTCACCCCGATACTTTATTTTATACAATGCGATCGCTGCTCAATCTAGAATGGCAATACGAAGATTTAGTGGTTTCCGATCCTGTGCCAACTAATGAAGGCGATCGAAGTATCGATCCAGTTATGCAGCCCCTAGTCGCACCACCAAGCTGCACTCTAGAGAAATTACTGCAACTGGTACGCATGGGAGATATTCTCGCTATTCAAGATGAAGTGTTGCTGTTGCAGGAAGCTGATTCTAATTTCATCCCTTTCGCCAATCAGGTTCTAGATTATGCCCGTGATTTTCAAATCAAACGCATTCGTGAATTTCTAGAAGCTCAACAGCAAGAGGTTCTTGTATAGCAATGCAAGAGATATCTAGGACAAATTAAAACCCAAATACATAGAGTCAGCGCTTTGCGCTGACTCTATGTATTTGGGTTATATGTCTTTAAATAATAGGGGATGTTTTTCGCTTCCATCATTTTTCGAGCTTAAGCACAGCAATTCTCATCATGAACCCGATTTTGTTGTTTTCAGCACCGTAGACGCTGAAAACAACAAAATCGTTTTTTAAAAAGCCAGTCTTAGACTGGCTTTTTAAAAAACGATTTTTATAATGGGAATTGCTGACTTAAGCAAAATATACTTTACAACTGGGTTTAGATTTGCTAACCTAGATACCCGCCGCTTAAATTAAAATGCGCCAAACTACAGCATAATAAGAATAATACTTTGCTACCAGAATAAGCATGACTCAAATAATCGTTGGTGAAAATGAAGGGATTGAATCGGCTCTACGTCGATTTAAGAAAAAAATCCAAAAGGCTGGCTTACTAGCAGATATTCGTCGCTGTCAGTATCATGAAACAGCAGGCGAAAAACGCAAGCGTAAAGCCGAAAATGCTAAGCGCCGTGGTCGTTTTCGCCGTCGTGATGTTTAACCTAAGCAAAGAGATCGTGCCATGCACAATCCTTTTGAATAAAAAAAGCTGTGCATTGCACAGCTTTTTTTATTAGTAACCAACACCTAATAGTTTGTTTTCGCGCCGAAATTGGCTTGGGGTCACCACATCTATGCCATTTGCCCAGATGCCGAGTCGATCACTTTGAGCTTTTGTGGCGATTTCTTCATAGCCTTGGCAATCTTTTTCTTGCAGGCGATCGTAATGGGCAAGTCCTAAGGAAAGCATCACTTTGTTAGCATTTTGACCGCCCGCTAAAACTTCGCTAGTGTAACGCCCAAACTTATCTTTTTTGAAAACTTTGATGTAAATTTCTTCATCGTCAAGAATGTTTTGCAATACCTTGCGTGCATGTTGCCCTTCATCTTGAAGTAATTCGGGTGCATCGATACAAGCAAGATGGACTTTCGTTTTGATGCCCCGTTCGACCAGCGTAATATTATCCCCATCAAAAACCTGTACCTTCATTGGTGCTGCCCATATTGGTTGAATGGCGATCGCCAAACAAATTAAGTTGATAATTAGGACTGTACATAATTGCTGGATTACATAAAATCCAGAATTTTTTTGACGGACTTTATTCTCCCCAAAAATTCTGGATTTTGAATTATTAAAAGACATTTATTTCTCAGACATTTATTTCTCGGTTTTAGGTAGCAGCGATCGCGAATTCGCCACGGCATTTTGCGCTGCCTTCAGCGATCGCTAATTCATGAAGTGTAAATTCATCGCCGAGCTTATGCACCAGCATCTCCAGTAAAGCCCGAATTTCGGCATCAGTTTTGACTTCAGGGATCTCAGTGGCGATCGCTTCTAGAAAAATTGGGGACTTGAGGCAACTTTGCAAATCTTCTGAAGAAAGTTCTACATCCATAGTCACGTGAATCGGATCTAGCAGTCGCAATGTCTCACCTTTAAGGATTTGAGAAATATTGAGGTGAATGGCTTCGGCGCATAGATCGATATTGGTAATGGCTAAGCCTTGATATTTCGCACCTGAACCAATAACTACAGCCTTGGGAATATCACCGCTTAAAATTTGGCGGCTTTTGCCAGCGATCTCAATTTCGAGGGTTTCGATATGCTCGACCTGCGATCGCAACCATAGTTTAATGATAGGAATTAATACAGAACTAACAACAGACATGAGTTGAACCTTTTTACCTTTTTGGGTAAACCTTTTTGGGGTGATGGCAGTCAAAACCTATAAGTTGATAACCATCGACATTGCCTCAATAAGTATAGATGTTCACAGCGTTTCAGGAATAGTGACGCGAAGCGCCACCATTTCTGAAGTACATTAACGGATGTTGATAGTAGATGTTCAAAACGGTAACTACAGATATCGAAGAACCTCGTCTTATAGATCCCGATCTACATCTCGTGCAAGCCTGCTTGCAGGGCGATTCTCATGGCTTTAAACAGTTATATCATCGCCATCAAAATAAGGTGCGCTCAACGCTGTATCAGCTATGTGGCTCCGATGGTTTGGACGATCTAGTACAGGATGTATTTCTACGAGCGTGGAAAGGGTTAGCTAAATTTCGGCAGACTGCCCAATTTTCGACATGGCTTTATCGTATTGCTTTTAATGTGGCAAGCGATCGCCGTAAGGTTCTAGCCAAAATGCGATCGCGCAATGTTCAAGTTGAAGATGAGCAGCTTGCTAATCTATCTGACGATGCGATCGCTCGTGAAGGCTATTCCCAGGAGGGCTTAACCAAAATTCATTACCAAGATCTGATGCAACGTGGTTTAGCCAAGCTGAGTGAGGATCATCGTGCTGTATTGGTACTACACGATCTGGAAGAAATACCGCAAAAGGATATTGCGGAAATTTTGTCTATACCAGTTGGCACAGTTAAATCGCGGTTATTTCATGCCCGTAGTGCCATTAAAAAGTTTTTAGAAGCGCAAGGAGTCGAGTTATGAAAGAACGATATTCTCAAGGATCTCAAGATTTTTCAGAAAACTTTGAGGAAAATTCTCATGACGACTCTGAGGCTTCTCTCGTAGCATTTCTCAGGCAAAATAAGCCGATCGCCCCTCCTCCTGTGCCAAATTTTGAGCAGCAGCTATTTGCGGAAATTAGCAAATATCCCCAGCGATCGACACGCAGGAATTTCAAGCGTTGGCTACCTTGGGCTTTGCTGATCCCCATAGCGATCGCTACAGGCATTACCTTTAATCTGGTAAACAATCGATCGCAGTTGCAAATCGCGAGTAATCCTAGTCTCAATCAAATGAGTGAATCCGAGCAAGCAGCAATCGAACAGTCTTTGATTAGTAGTTGGAATGTAACTGACGATGTCGTTTTGCAGACAACCAACGCAGCGACCACATCAACAGATACGCAATTGTTAAACGATTTATCTCCCCTTGAATATGAATAAATCCCCAAAATCACAAAGGCTCTTTAAAACTTTTAGCCATCGAAAAATACGAGAAATATATGTTTAAGTCCAAGATCTTTCAATATTGTGCGATCGCTGTCGCAGTAGTTGCTACTAGTGGTGCGATTGTGTCTAGTACTGCTAGTTTACAATCTCAATCGTCACCTCAAGCTCAGACAAAAGTTAAGACACAGGAGCAGTTAGCAAGTCCTGATAAATTTGCCGAGTTACCAGACTCAGCAGATAAACTTAGCGAACTCCCTAATAGTCCTGACATGCCTTCAGGAAAGGTTCTCAAACAATTAAATCTCACCCCTGAGCAATTACAAAAACTCAAAGCAGTTCGAGATCGTGACCAAACTAGCCTTCGCGATCTGGCTCAGCAATCGCGCCAAGCCAATAAAGAATTACGAGACTTACTGGCAGGTACTGAAAGCAGCGATGTGATTCGGACTAAACATACTCAAGTACTGAATCTCCAGCAAGAATTACAAAAGCAACATTTTGAGAGAATGTTGGCGATGCGCGAAATTTTAACTCCTCAACAGCGATCGCAGCTAAATGAAATGATGCAAAAAAATCGTTCTCGGATGCGGGATGGCTTAAAAGATCGTATTCAAAATCGTATGGAAAAGCGCATTGAAAATTTTCGCGATCGTTCATCCTTATAAATCTGAGGCACTGACACTAAAAAAGCATCGTAAAACGATGCTTTTTTAGTGTCAGTGTAAATACCTAACGCGAAGAAATTGTTAAATCCGATTATCAAATATAGAACTACTCTTAATATGAACACTTAGTACTGCTCATACTTATGTTGAGTTTTATCAAGATTAGTAAAGAAAGCCTGAACCTATTGAACTTGAATGACTGACTTTTTATCTTCTTACAAATCAGCGAAAGCATCTGAAAGCCTTGCTAATAGTAATTCTAAAGGCAAAAATAGTTTTATAGAGCCAGTTGTTCTGATCCGACGCATCACCTTTGGGATCGCGATCGCAACTTGGATGGTGATGGCGATCGGTAGTGCTACTCGTGTGATGAATGCAGGTTTAGCTTGCCCCGACTGGCCTCTATGCTATGGATCGGTATTACCTGCCGAGCAGATGAACCTGCAAGTGTTTTTAGAATGGTTTCATCGCCTCGTTGCCTCCACCGTTGGTTTCGCCACAATTGTTTTATTTGGGGCAAGTTGGTATTTTCGAAAATATTTGCCGAAATGGTTGCCTTGGGCGACTTCGGGATCATTATCTCTAGTAATTTTTCAGGGGATTTTGGGTGGGCTGACGGTAACTCAATTACTGCGGTTTGATATTGTCACAGCCCATTTGGGTACAGGATTATTATTTTTCTCTAGTTTGCTAGCGACCGCTACAGCTTTAACTAATCAAGCAAGTTTTGTGGAAGATTTTCGCTCGTCAACTAAACTTGCTTGGCTTGGCTTATCGGCTGCAATTTTAGTTTATTTGCAAAGTATTCTCGGTGCATTAGTCGCCTCACAATGGGCTTTACATCAATGCTTCGCCACACAAGATATGTGTATTGTTTTGAATGCACACTTGCTCGGCGTGATCCCAGCTACCCTTGCTAGTATCGTTTTAGTAGTGACGGTCTGGCTATCAAAAGCGATTGCCTCTGTATTACGACTCGTGGCAACGATCGCGGGTGTGTTAGTAATCACTCAAGTTGCGATCGGCTATGCCACTTATAAACTACATCTACAGGTCGAACCGCTCACTATTGCTCACCAAGCTACAGGTTCAGCATTGCTCGGAACCCTTGTTTGCTTTGCTGTGTTAGCATTTAGAGCCGCTAGACAAGACCAATCTCCAATCCAAGAACAGAATCAAGTGCAACCTGCGATTCGCTAACTGTAATAACTGCGAAATATTTTAGGAGTTAAGCGTAATGCAAGAAACAGCGATCCCAGAAAGTATATTTGTTGGATCAAATCAGATAAATCAAGCAACTCGCAACTGGCGCGATGTGATTCAAGATTACACAGAATTAACTAAGCCCCGCATTATTGTCCTGTTACTAATCACTACCGCAGGAGCCATGTGGATTGCTTCTGAAGGACAAGTAGATGGATTTTTGATGTTCATTACGGTTTTAGGAGGGGCGATCGCCGCAGCTTCAGCAAACGCAATCAACTGTTTATATGATCGCGATATCGATGCCAAAATGGAACGTACTAGTTGGCGACCAATTCCATCGGGGCGGATTCAGCCTCTTAATGCCCTGATCTTTGCGATCGCCTTAGCGATTATTTCCTTCACGTTACTGGCTGTCTATGCTAATCTCCTCGCCGCTTGCCTAGCGATGTCGGGGATCGCCACCTATGTCGGGGTTTATACGATTTGGCTAAAGCGTTCTAGCACTCAAAATATCGTCATTGGTGGTGCCGCAGGAGCGATTCCGCCTTTGGTTGGTTGGGCGGCTGTCACTGGTGAATTAAGCTGGGCAGCATGGGTTTTATTTGCAATTATTTTTGTGTGGACTCCGCCGCACTTTTGGGCTTTAGCACTAATGATTCGTGATGAGTATGCCAAAGTGGGTGTGCCGATGTTGCCTGTTGTTAAGGGAGCAGAGGTAACGGCGCATCAGATCTTGCTCTATACCCTATTAATAATTCCTGTATCGTTATTACTGGTTTATCCTTGCAATGTCATGGGATTAGTCTATGCAGTGTCAGCCGTTGGACTAGGTGGTGCGTTTATTTACAAGGCGACCCAGTTATTAAAAGAGCCTAGTGATCGCCAAGTTGCCAGATCTGTATTCAAATATTCAATTCTATATTTAGCACTTCTATGTGTGGCGATGGGAATTGATAGTTTACCAGCAGCACATATTTCTGGTGAACACGCGATCGCGTTATTACAAACCACAATCGCAACAATAAGCCCATAAAAAATGAGGCGCTTTACGCCTCGTTTTTTATAGTGAATTTATGGATCTAGAAAAACTTGATACATCCACTATATTAGAAACATTCACAATTTCTCTCTTCGTCCTGTAGCAATGCAAGAGATCCCTAGGACAAGTCAAAACCCAAATAAATAGAGGCGGCACAAAGCGCCGCCTCTATTTATTTGGGTTTTATTCCCTAAGCAAAACTTGCATTGCTACAGGACGAAGCCTTAAAACTGATTTAAACTCACTGGGCAATTGGGCTTATCGGCAGTTTCAACAGGTGCAGGATCTGGCGGTAAAAGTGCCACAACATGGGGAACAGGACGCGGTTCGTAAGCCATTACCGATTTACCACGATAGGCAAGCGATGCACTTGCACCAGAGTCGAGCATGACGACATCGCGTAAACCAGCCTTCGCCAAGATTTTACCTAAACCGACGGAATCGATCATTTCCATCGTTACGCCGATTGTCGGTCTACCAGAACGATCAATTCCCCAAAAGGCGCGATCGCGGCTAGCATCAAACCCGTAAAGTTTTCCAAAGGATTCTGCCGATTGTGGTTTACCATCACGGACTAGCCAACCAGCAGCTACAAACGCATCGGTTACATCTGCTAATTCAGCTCTGACTGCTTCTAGAGAATTGTGTTTAGCAGCATTAAAGGGAATGAATTTGACAGTAGTGGGACTAATCAAAACCAAAGGGCGACCATTGAGTAATGGATTTTCGCCTTTATTGCCATTATTGAAGATTCCCGCATTAGTCGAAAACTGGCTCATCACGGGGCCGATCATCGTATTACCATCAATACGCTCTAACGAGAAAAAGCCGCCATCAACAGCCGCGATCGCATTGGGAGTCATAGCAAGAATCTCCGCAACCTGAGCGCGTTTATCAGCATGAGTGGTAACGACACGACCGCCATGTATAAGGGTCAATTGTAATCCATCAATAGTCACTGCGCGTTTTTCCACAGGGGTAGTGAAATTGATAACTCCATTACTTACCGTTGGTAAAAGCGAAACTTGACTTGCTGAAGTTCCACCAGAAGCTTGTTCGATTGCTTCACTAAATCGTGATTGCCCAAAACGCATGATCGAGAGCAAATCGTCTGATTCGTTTGCCGAGCGCTCTTGACGTGAATCGAGGCTCATCGTGAGCGCCGCCTTATAGCCAGCATCTTTGACTTTATCTTTAGCGCGTTCTGTAAAGTCTCCTTCAGGATAGGTGAAGTAATCAATGGAAATCCCTAATTCTTTCTCAAGTACTTTCTTAGACTCTGTTACTTCTCGTTCGATTTCTGAATCTTTGAGTGTTGTCATGTTCAAATGATTGACCGTATGGGAAGCAATGGTGATCAGACCACTTTTCTGCATTTCCCGAAGGTTATCCCATGTCGCTTTAGGCTTTTGTCCAGCAGTACCGACAAAGCGAGTATGCACAGACCAAACCGCAGGATAATTATATTTTTTGAGTAAGGGAAATGCATATTTATATTGACCAATGTAGTTATCGTCAAAGGTCAGTAATACTGGCTTTTCAGGTAATTGAGAGCCTGTCCGCAAATGGTTCACTAAGCGATCCATCGTAATTGGTGTGTATCCACCATCTTGAAGAGCTTGAAAATGCTTGTCGAGATCCTCTGGAGTGACATCCCAACTCACATCCTTAACTGCGGTGATGTCGTGATACATGATGATCGGGATTTTGGCAGTACGGGCACGATCGCTAATTTGGGGAAATGGTGCAGGCGTAAAACTAGCAATGAGATCGCTATTAAGAGAACTGCTCAGATTTGATAGGATTGGCAGTGGATCGTTTGCGATCGCATTGATCGATCTGACCTGATAGAGTGAAGCGGTTACTGAGTCAAGAGCATTGTATTGACAGAAAGATCGCGAGCTGTTAGCAGAGGCTAAATTATCGGTTGTTGAATTGACGCTTGTTTTGGTTGCTTCAAAAGTTACGGGGCTTGTAGATGAGCGATAACTGACTAATCGTGAAGCGAGTGCTGCTCCCATGCCTGTTCCAAGGGCTGCTAATGCTAGCACAATCCAAATCGTGTTCATGCTGCTGCTATTTTTGCCGTTGCCCCTGCTCATAAAGATTTATAACTTTGTTGATATTACTAGCGCCTATTTAATCAGACCATCTTGATGTAAACAAGTACCTAAGGTGATTTATATAGCAATCTAAGGTTAGCTTAGGACATAAAACCCAAATAAATAAAGGCGGCGCAAAGCGCCGCCTTTATTTATTTGGGTTTTGATTTGTCTTAACTATCTCTTGCATTGCTATATAAATCAAAAAGGGTAGAGGCGTTAAATAGTATCATCTCTATTCTTTGCGGTTACGCCCATCCCAGTATTTGGTACATAAATAATCCGATATATTCTTTGATTACATTAGTTGTGTTTTTGAGAGCATCTACACTAGGTAAGAACTCAAGTACTATTGCCCAGCCTTTACTGTTTTCATTATCCACAGACAAAAAGTCAGTTGGCGCGGGAATGCTTTCAAACCCTACTTTACGAAAAATCTCCATCGATCGCGGCATATGAAGAGCGGAAGTAACTAGCAAAATTTTATTAATCCCTCTTTTGTCTAAAATCTGCTTTGTGTTAACAGCGTTATCACGGGTATTTAAGGATTGCGACTCTTGGATGATTGCTAGCCGAGAAACACCAAACATTTCGGCGATCGCCGCCATATCTTCAGATTCTGGATTACCGCCTTCACCTAGCCATTCGGCTCGCCCTCCCGTTACCACTAGGAAAGGTGCTTTACCCTGTTTATAGAGTAATGCACCGTACAAAATGCGATCGCCTGCTTCATTCACCTCGTACCAAGGGCGTGGAGCTATGCGCGGACGAGTGCCTCCGCCTAAAACAACGATCGCCTCCGCTTGCGGTAGTTCGCCGCTTGGTAAGTATTGCCATTCCAAGGTTCGCACGAGCCACTTAGAAAAGATTTCGTTACTGCTTAGCAATAAAATTGTTAGCGCTATTCCTAAAAGGATGGAGGTAATACGATTTTTTCTGAATAAATTTGCAACTCTATTAGTGGTATTAGAATTTCGCGGTCGCTTGGATATCCATAACAAATTCACCAATGCGATCGTAATTAACAGGCTCGATAGACCAAGTGGATAAAAGAAAAGTGGTAAAAGTTTAGATAAAAATAACGACACAATTTGAAAACCTAATATGGCTTTATGGATAAATAAATCTTAAATTAATTGATTAAGTAGCTGGACGCAATTAAATATAAAACCAAAAAACCTGTGGCGCACGCTGCGAGTGCGCCACAGGTTTTGAATCTGGTTTTTAATTATGCTCAGCTACTTAGGATTAAAGTAAAGTTGTTTTATCCAAGCTTTTTGAACTCAGATATGGGGTTTGTAAATTTACTGCTCGTGCAATTAGTGTTGCAAAGCTTGTCTTAGCTGTGATTTAATGAAAAGTTTAGTGAAAATAAAAGTTTATTTAATAATATTGCCTACTATTCCTTAAATTCGGGATTTTTGGCGATTACTGAATTTTATTTTAGCTGCTAAGTATTAAACAAAGTTGTATGGTACTTTCCCATATTGCGCAAGTTTCAAACACCAAAAATGTTTCAATGGCAGCTTCTAAAAAAAACTCTTACATTGATTAGCTTTTTAATTCGTGCTAACCATGATGCCTGCTGCTATTGATATGGTCGAAGATCGAAAACAGTCGCCTAGAGAACTTTTAAAAAGTCTTGAGTCTAGTAAAGATGGTTGCATTTATATCGTAACCGATCGAATTAGATGGTCATTTTATATAAAAGGAGGCAAGTTAGTATATGCCTCTCATTCCCTAGAGAGTTTTGAAAGATTAGAAAGACATCTGCGATCGCTGAATCGAGAAGTGCCAGCATTAAATGATAAATTGCGATCTCAACTGCGCTTGATGTTTGACGATCCATCTCCAGATAATGCCAAATACAAAGTTACTAGTGAAATGCTTTGTATGGAATACCTAGCTATATTATGGCTAGTTAATGAAAACTACCTTTCCAAGCCGATTGCAGGAAAACTGGTCGCTCGGATAATTCAAGAAGTGATTGAAGCATTTCTGTGCTTGCCCAATGGTGAATTTGCTGACAAATATTATGGGCATTTACTTCAGGATACTTACTGTAGCTTGTCGATTATTAGGACTTTAGAAGTTATCGATAAGCGACTATTGGCATGGCACAAACTTGGACCCACAATTTCATCTCCTTATCAATGTCCTTATTTGGTTAGTCAAACAACTGCGGAAAAACGCATGTCAACGGAAACTGTCCAGAAGTTAGGGCGGATTTTACGGGGATTTAATTTTTGTCAGCTAGGGGCATTAATGGGAAAAGATCCACTGGCGATCGCAAAACAATTGAATCCATTAATTGACGACGGTTCGATTTTACTAAGAGATCCCTTACCTCCATTCGATCTGTTACCAAAAACATATTATCTAGAGCCAGAAGAAGAGATTGAAGATATTGAAAACTCGCCTGAAACTGTTATATCTAAAATGCAAGAAAATGCTGAAGATATGACTAGTATTTCGCAAATTGTTTTACAGCAACCAGTGAAGACATGGAAGATTGTATGTATAGATGATAGTGAATCAATGCTAAGTATAATTAGTAGTTACTTGGGTCGTGAAGATTTTCAAGTTACGCTAATTCAAGACTCAATGAAAGCTTTGATAAAAATCACATCTATTCGTCCAGATTTAATATTATTAGATATTGGAATGCCAAATATAGATGGATACAAACTCTGCTCTTTGATTCGCAAGTCTTCTCATTTTAAGGATATTCCAATTGTGATGGTAACAGGTAATAAAGGTGTGATAGATCGCACTCGTGCGCGTATGTCTGGCGCAACAGATTATCTGACTAAGCCATTTCTGCAAGCTGATTTATTGAAAATGATTATGCGACATTTATTTTGATTGCATTTGTTTTTATGAATCGATCTTGTCTTATATATGAGGTAATTAGTAGAATTACAATAATTCTTTGATATGGCATTCTAATTGCTATCAAGAAATATAAGATTGTAAATTTTGAATTTGTGATAGAGTTGTAAAATTGTCAATTTTTTATGTGTTAGTAATTTAATTTGAGGGCATTATGACCGTAGTTCTTGTAGTCGAAGATACTGATTCCGAGCGCGACTTAATTGTTAGTTATCTAGTAGAAGGTGGCTATTCTGTGATTAGTGCAATTAATGGTCAAGAAGCTCTTAAAAAAATTGAAGGGAGAAAACCAGATGTGGTGATTACTGATTTAGTAATGCCAGGGATGAGCGGTTTAGAGCTATGCCGTAATTTAAAGAAAAATAGTGAGACTAAAGATTTGCCAATTGTGGCATGTACATCTAAGAATCAAGAGCTGGATAAGTTATGGGCAATGAAGCAAGGAATTGATGTTTATCTCACTAAGCCTTTTACCAAGGAAGCGATTTTACAAGCGCTGCGATCGCTAAATATCGGAGGATAAAATGAGCAATTTGACAATTGAACTACTTGAAGAAAAGACTCAGGCGATCGCAGGCTTGCCACACTTAAGTTTGCAGCTAGAACATGATATTAATGTCGCTGTGCAATTAAAGTTTGTTCGTGAAACATTAGTATTGGCGGCAGAACGCATCACCCAAATGCCTAACGTTCATCCTTCTTTAATGGGATTAGTCGAGCATCGCAGTAATGTTTTTTGGGTATTGGACTTGCCACAATTGTTAGGATTTACACCACTTGATGTTACGGCAAGCGATATTCATATTGCTATCTTGCAAATTGCAGATATGTTTTTGGGATTAGGCGTGTATCGAGTTGGACGCGTTAAGCGTTTTACAGATACAGATATCCAATTATCTTTCGAGCAGGGGGTACCACTCTCAATTGTGCCGTTTTTGCGTGGGTTGGTTATTGATAGCGAAGAGAAGATATATTTATTAAATGCTGAGGCATTCTTCAAATTTAGTCTAAATTCGCCTGTTTAACTAATATATAGCGATCGCCAGTCATGTTAGGACAAAGTAAAACCCCAAAGAAGGATTGCGGCGCTTTGCGCCGCAATCCTTCTTTGGGGTTTAAGTCCTGATACACTTAGCGATCGCTATACTTCAGCACGAAGCCATTTATTTCTTCTTAATGAAGACTAGCTTCAGCAATCTGGGGCTAACAGCACAAATTTGAATATTCCTTCAGCAAGAAATATAAGGAGATACCTATGTTAGTTAAAGATGAAGTAGTTTCAAAAAATACCGTCGATGAAACTGCTAAAACAGAATCAACTTCCAAGGCATCTCAAGATGTTGATGTTTTAACTAATCTCAGCACGAGTGAAACTGTCGAAAATTCTAAAATTATTCGCGGGTTGACTGCTTTTGTCGGTGCTAGCTTAGTTGTATTCGGTATTTCTGCGTGGAACTTGTTTGATATTTATCGAGGATTTCGATCAATTTCCGAGAAGAATTTTCGTTTGGAGCAGCTCAACGGCGAGATTATATATCTTGATGAACTACTAACTATGTCTGCTCGTATGGGAGCGGCAACAGGTGATTTACAGTGGGAAAAGCGATATCTGAAATACGATCCTCAACTAGTCGCAGTAATCGAAGAATCATCAAAAATTGCGCCTGAAGCCTATAAAAACATCTCCGCAGAGGTAAATGACGCTAACAACAAATTAGTGGAATTGGAAAAGAAATCCTTTGACCTAGTACGGCAAGGTAAAAAGAGTGAGGCTTCACAGATCCTATTTGGAGCAGAATACGAAAGGCTTAAGAAGATCTATGCTAGCGGTTCAGCTAAATCAGTAGCCGCAGTTCGGAAAGAGACAGCGGAACAACTGCAAGCATTTAGTCAACGTTTGTCAATCTCTCTAGGATTTACGATCCTCAGCTTGCCCGTACTTGTGGCAGCCTATCTGATCGCTCTTAACTTGATTCGCACTTATCTAAAGGAGCGTGACCAATCGCAACAGAGTATTGCGACCCTAGAACTACAGCAATTGACAGCCGCGCAAGAACGAGAACGAAGCCAAGCTTTGCAAAAAGAATTAATCGTTTTACTTAGTGATGTTGAAGGCGCGGTTTCAGGTGATTTGACAGTACGCGCCCAAATTACAGCAGGAGAGATTGGCATCGTTGCTGACTTCTTTAACGCGATCGTTGAGAGTCTAAGAGACATTGTGACGCAAGTTAAACTCGCGACTTTACAGGTAACCTCATCGGTAAATACTAGCAATGAATCAATTCGTGCCTTAGCTGACGATGCAACCTTGCAATCAGAACAATTAGATGGAGCACTGCAATCCGTAGAACAGATGACTGAATCAATTCAGCAAGTGGCAAGTAATGCCAGACAAGCGGCAGATGCATCAAATAAGGTAGCTGAAACGGCGGAAACTGGCAGTTTAGCAATGGAGCAATCTGCCGCAAGTATTTTACAATTGCGCCAAACCGTTGCTGAAACTGCGAAGAAAGTCAAAAGACTTGGTGAAGCTTCTCAACAGATTTCTAAGGTTGTAGTTCTTATCGATCAAATCGCACTGAAAACTAATATGTTAGCGGTTAATGCCAGTATTGAGGCAGCGCGTGCAGGGGAAGAAGGTCGCGGCTTTGCCGTAGTCGCGGAAGAAGTTGGAGCATTGGCTGCACAGTCGGCAACCGCAACTAAAGAAATTGCAAGAATTGTTGAAAGTATCCAACAAGAAACTAGTGAAGTAGTGGAATCAATGGAATCTAGTACTGTGCAGGTGGTTGAAGGTACGAATAAAGTTGAAGATGCACGAAAGAGTTTAAGCCAGATCGTGGAGGTGGCTCGCAAAGTAAATGAGCTATTCCAAGGTATTTCAAGTGCTACGACTTCACAGGTTCAAACTTCGCAGACTGTAAAGATAGTTATGGAAAATCTGTCGATCCAATCTCAAAAATCTTCAGAAACTTCACGAGAAGTGGCGATCGCTCTACAGGAAACAACTGATGTTGCGAGTAAATTGCAAGCATCAGTAGAAACTTTTAAGGTTGATGCGGCATAGGTCATTGGCTCAAAGTCTCTAACTATGGCGTCTTTTGTTTTGCCGTAGGCAAAATAAAAACTCAAACCCCTTACTGGAATTGATTTTTTGTTTTCAAAGGAGTATGCACTCATTTGAAAACCGCTATAGTATCTTTGAGCTAAATTTTGGGAGATTCAGTTATCTGCAAAAAAGAGGTCGGTATGTCAATCAACACATTAGACGATCGCGAATGGCAAGTTCGATTGTTGTTTCTTGATGAAGTTAAAGAATTTCTCGCGAGTATTGAACTAGAAGTACTAGGCTTGAGCGATCGCGGATTGCAGCGATCGGCAATTAATCAGATTTTGCGCTCAGCTCACTCTATGAAGGGTGGCGCCGCAATGATGGGGTTTCACGTGCTCAGTGAGTTTGCCCATCGGCTAGAAGACTTTTTTAAGATCTTACAAGTAAAAAAGCAAACTACGATCTCTACTGATATGGAAAGTCAGTTTCTAGCCGCGATCGATGGTATGGCAAAGATTGCCAGCATTCATAAACAACGTAAAATCCCTGATGAATCTTGGTTGCATGAATACATTGCTCCGCCCTTTGAACGGTTACATGACATCTTAGGCGATTTATCATTGCATGATGAAGCTACTCTTCTGTCTGAGGAGGAGGGGCAGGACATGCGTGTTCTCATGTTTTCTACAGAAGTCGATGCTTGTCTAGAGCGGATTACTAATGTGTTGGATGATCCAAATTCTCTGGTATTGCGTGAAGAGTTTGAACTAACAAGTCAAGAATTTGGATGTTTGGGAGAAATGCTGGAATTACCAGCATTTAGCCAACTTTGTGAAGAGATTGGTCAAGCATTGCAAGATGAGCGTCTCAACCTCCGAGATGTGACAACATCAGCTTTAGAGGTATGGCGACGATCTCAAGCTCTCGTTTTGGTTGGTCAGTTTCAGGCATTACCCAATCGCTTTGAGTTAGTGCCACTAAATTCTCCGCCACTTGAAGATAGAGATTTAAGATTGCCGATCGCATCGCTGCAAGAAGAAAATCATTCGCTAATCTCTGACCGATCTTTGCTAGGCATAGTATCTCAAGATCGGTCGAAAGCCGATTTATTTAATGCTAAAGCTGACTCAAATGCTAAAAATCCAGATGTAACAATTCGTATTCCGCTCCGTTATTTAGAGGCTCTCAACGATCGCTTTGGTGAGTTGAATGTAGAACGTAGTGGATTGAAATTGCAAATGCGACGAATGCGTGATTTGGTACAACTTTTAAATTCAAGGATGCATAGATTAGAGCAGTCTAACGCGCACTTAAGAGAAACCTATGACCGTGTAATTACGTCCGAACCATTAATTTCAGCGAACCTAACTGCTTCAGAAACCCCAAAAGATGCTAACTATCCAAACGAAACTTCAACGAGTGAAGGATTAATACCATATAGTAGTCGATTCGATCTCTTGGAAATGGATCGCTTTAGTAATTCCCATGTTCTATCTCGTGAAATCATGGATAGCGCCGTGCAATTACAAGAAGTCGCAAGCGATCTTGAAACTGCCTTAGACGATCTAGAAAGCACAGAAAGAGGTCTAGGCAGAGCATCTCGGCAGATGCAAACAGCGATCGAACAAGCCAGAATGCGAATGCTTAGTGAAATATTAGGGGGATTTCCTCGTTTATTGCGCGATCTGTCGGTTACTCATGGCAAGCAAGTTGAATTCTTGACACGTGGTACTTCTACCCTCGTTGAGAGATCGGTTTTAGAGGTTTTGGAAGATCCGCTCTTACATCTAATTCGTAATGCTTTCGATCATGGAATTGAAACTCCTGAAGCTCGGATTGCAGCAGGTAAATCTGCTAAAGGGAAGATTGAAGTTACCGCTGGCTATCGTGGTAATCAAACTATAATTACTGTGAGTGATGATGGTAATGGGATTGATTCAGCAAAACTTCGCGATCGCGCTTTGCAGATGGGTTTAAGTAAGAGCGATCTAGATGCTTCTAATGAAAATGCGCTGTTAGATTTAATTTTTGAACCAGGTTTTAGCACTGCCGATCGCATAACGGAGTTGTCAGGACGTGGCGTGGGCATGGATGTGGTGCGTTCTAATCTGAGTGCGATTGGAGGCACAATCCGTGTTGAAACTGAAACTGGGAAAGGTTCAACTTTTATATTGACAGTTCCTGTATCCCTCTCAATTGCGCGGATTCTTTTGTTCGAGACTAACGGCTTGCAGATGGCAATTCTTACAAGTGCTGTTGAGGAAATCTTGTTGGTTCGAGATATTACCGTCCATAAAGTTGTCAATCAAGAAGTATTGGATTGGGAAGGATATTCAGTGCCCCTCCTGAAGCTAGGAGAGCGACTTCACTTCTCGCGCCCACATATTCAATTTGAGACAGAAAATCGTCCAATTGTTGATGAGCCTTTAGCTTTAATCGTGGCGCACAATAACGTTCCCTTTGGATTGCAAGTCGATCGCTATTGGGGTGAACAGGAAGTTACCATTCGTGGAGTCAAAAGCGAGATTCCTATGCCATCTGGCTTTAGGGGCTGTGCGATTCTCGGCGGAGGAAAGCTAGTACCACTGGTTGACATTGACAGCCTCATTGACTGGATGATTACAGATGCTGATTTGCTTCCTAGTAAAATATCCACACCTGCTCCTGACAGAAGAGAGCGGCGCACCACTGTTTTGGTGGTTGATGATTCGATTAACGTCCGCAGATTCTTAGCGATGACACTTGAGAAATCTGGTTATAGAGTCGAGCAAGCTAAAGATGGTTATGAGGCGATCGAAAAACTACGCAAATTACAAACGCTGTCTAACAATTCTCAAATTAAGGCTGCGATCTGTGATATTGAAATGCCAAGGCTAGATGGATTCGGCTTTTTAGTTCAATCTCGTAGTGATGATAGTTGTAGGCATATTCCCGTTATTATGCTGACCTCTCGAAGTGGCGCAAAACATCGTGATCTGGCGATGCGTCTTGGTGCTTCCGCCTATTTTACTAAGCCTTTTAAAGACAGCGAGCTTTTACAAACTCTTTCTCAACTTGTAAGCAATGTAAAATAAGAAACCTTTGTGTGGCGCCGCTTCGCCGCGCCACACAAAGGTTTCTTATTAAATTACACAACCCTCCTAACCAATGCAAAAGTGTCCTTAGCCAATTACTAAATCCTAAATTATCTATGCCAGCTATTTCTTCTCTCCGATCGCAAAGACTTTTAGAACTTCGTCCCGATATAGGCAAGCAATATGTCGCCTTTCGCCTACGACTTGCATGGTTTATTCTGCCAGTTGCATCTATTTATCGGGTGATTCCCATCGAGAGACATATTCCTAAGATTACTTGCTCAGGAGAAAGTGTTCCCACAATCGATTTGGGGAAATCGTTGTTTGGTAAAACTAAAGCTACCAGCGATCGCGCTCCACAACTAATAGTAAATGGTGCAACTGTTGCTCCTAAACCGTCTCTTATTGTTGTCCATAACCAAAATAAAAATTTCGTCGGTCTACTCAGTAATTCTCAACCCGCGCTGCAACGAGTTTCACAAGATGAAATCGTTTCTCTCCCACCAACTTACAGTCACCAATGGAAAGTTGATTTTATTACAGCCATGACAATTCCTTCTAAAGAGTGTCCCTCCTTATTCTTAATCGATAGCGATCGCTTTGTTGCTGCAATATTGAATAAGAATTAACCAGCACAGGCGAAGCTTCTTACGCATACTCACTACAAAAACATGTATTGCGATAAAATCGTTATTGATCGCCAAAATCTTCTCGCACGTTAACTATGACCGCCGATACCAAAACATCCAAATTTTCCTCAGCCGAAATTAAATCCGAGGGCTTGACCCTAGATGAATATCAAATGATCTGCGATCGCCTCGGTCGTGAACCTAACAAAGCCGAATTGGGGATGTTTGGCGTGATGTGGTCAGAGCATTGCTGTTACAAAAATTCGCGACCATTGCTTAAGCAATTTCCGACCACGGGCGATCGCATTCTCGTTGGCCCTGGGGAAAATGCAGGGGTGGTCAAAATTACCGATGATATTGCCATCAGTTTTAAAATCGAAAGTCATAACCGTCCTTCGGCTGTTGAGCCTTACCAAGGAGCGGCTACGGGCGTGGGAGGGATTTTGCGTGATATCTTCACAATGGGAGCGCGTCCCGTTGCAATTCTCAATTCTCTAAGATTTGGCGAACTCTCCGATCCTTGGGTGCGTAGTCGCGTCAATGGCATCGTTAATGGTATCGCAGGCTATGGCAACTGTATTGGCGTTCCTACTGTTGGCGGTGAAGTCTATTTTGATAAAGCTTATAACCGTAATCCCTTAGTGAACGCGATGGCGATCGGGATTATGGAAACTAAGGAAATTGTTAAGTCGGGGGCAGCAGGTATAGGCAATCCTGTCATCTATGTTGGCTCTACTACTGGGCGCGATGGCATAAAGGGAGCGAGTTTCGCTAGTACGGAAATTTCTGGCAAATCAGAACAGAATCGCTCGGCGGTACAGGTCGGTGATCCATTCTTGGAAAAATCTTTAGTGGAAGCTTGTTTAGAAGCTTTTAAAACTGGTGCAGTGGTTGCCGCTCAGGATATGGGTGCGGCGGGGTTGACCTGTTCCACTTCGGAAATGGCGGCAAAAGGTGGAGTGGGTGTGTCTCTAGATTTGGACAAAATTCCTGCGAGAGAAACGGGGATGACTCCCTATGAATATCTATTATCCGAATCGCAGGAGCGGATGTTATTTGTAGCGCACAAGGGAAGAGAAGCAGAACTAATTGAGATTTTTGAGCGTTGGGGACTTCATGCGGTAGTTGCTGGTGAAGTTTTAGAAGAACCGATTGTGCGGATTCTCTGGCATGGCGAAATTGCTGCCGAGATTCCTGCAACGGCATTGGCAGACAATACACCCATCTACCATCGCCAGCTAGCCGACACGCCCGACTATGCCAAGAAAGCTTGGGCTTGGGAAGAGAAAAAAGCGATCGCCTCTTTCCCTTCTATTACTCCTAATGACGCACTCTTGAAATTACTCGATACCCCTGTGATCGCCTCCAAAGCATGGGTTTACCGCCAATACGATCATCAAGTTCAGAATAATACGGTAATCTTCCCTGGTGGAGCCGATGCTGCGGTGATTCGTTTACGCAGTCAAGGATTTGGCGCTGGTGAGTTAGGGGCTGCTCAATGTCAAATCGACTCGCTTGCAGGTGTTGCTGCTACTGTCGATTGTAATGCCCGTTATGTTTATCTCGACCCTTACGAGGGGGCAAAACTTGCCGTTGCTGAGGCAGCGCGTAACTTATCCTGTGTCGGTTCCGAGCCTTTATCCGTTACCGATAACTTGAACTTTGGCAGTCCCGAACATGCGATCGGTTACTGGCAGTTGCATGAAGCTTGTCGCGGGATTGCTGAGGCATGTCGCGAACTGTCAACCCCTGTCACGGGCGGCAATGTCTCACTCTATAACGAGACCATCGACTCCGAAGGTAACTCTCAACCGATTTACCCCACACCAGTAATCGGTATGGTGGGCTTAGTCGAAGATGTCACCAAGGTTTGCGGTCAGGGTTGGCAATCCGTTGGTGATGCAATTTACCTACTCGGTAGCGATCGCGCTAGTCTCGCAGGTTCTGAATATCTCGCCTCTGTAATTGGTGAAGTTACTGGTAGACCTCAACCTGTAGATTTTGAACTAGAGCGTAAAGTGCAATTTACCTGTCGTCAAGGTATTGCTCAAGGGCTGATTCAATCTGCCCATGATTGTTCTGAAGGTGGTCTGGCTGTAGCGATCGCTGAATCAAGTATCTCTGGTAAACTCACTGCCCAAATTCAGCTAGTCAATCCTTCAGGATTGCATCTAACTCAACTTCTCTTTGGTGAAGGAGCGAGTAGAATTGTCGTTTCTGTAAAAGATGGCGATCGCCATGCATGGGAAGCTTATCTCACTAGTCAATTAGGCAATAGTTGGCAGTATATCGGCAATGTTAGCAATGCTGCTAGTGACTTGACGATTGTTGTGGGTGAGGAAAAGGCGATCGCTTTGCCTTTAAATCAAATCACTAAAAACTTTAACGAGTCGATTCCTAAGCGTATGGGACATACTTTATAGAAGACTCTTAATTATGCGTTCATGTACTTGAAGATTCGGGATACTTTAGGTATACAGCCTGTTTAGACTTTATGTAGTACAAGAAATTTTTTAAAAGTGTTGCTTTGCAACACTTTTAAAAAATTTCTTGGGTTTTGAGAAAGCGCAAAGCGCTGTATGAACGATTGAGGCACTAGATTTAAAATGAGCTATATCGCTCCTCCGCAAATGGTTCACCTCGATGGTGATAGCCATTGCGCTCCCAAAAGCCGAGCTGCATTTTATCAAGAAATTCGAGTCCATTCAGCCACTTTGCACTTTTCCAAGCATAGAGATGTGGAACTACCAGACGCATGGGGCCACCATTATCAATCGGTAAGGGTTCATCAAATAGAGTATGAGCGAAGAAATTCTCTTCTCTGACAAAGTCTTCCATTGCAATATTTGTAGTATATCCACCGTAGCAATGTTCCATTAAATGGACTGCTTTAGGATCGACCTCAATGTACTTTAAAAAATCAGTAACTTTGATTCCTTTCCATTTGACATCTAGCTTTGACCATGTGGTAACACAGTGAAAGTCAATCGTAAATTCAGTTTGGGGCATTGCCATAAAGTCATCCCACGTGAAGGTTTTCTCTGTAGCTAATCCCCATACGCGAAATTGCCAATCTTGGTGCTCGATTTTTGGAGTTGCTCCATAGGTCATGATTGGGAAGCCATTAGTGAGTCTCTGTCCTTTAGGAATGCGATCTTGATTTGGCGATCGCGATTGAAATAAGCCTCCAAACATAAAAATTCCTCACTCAAAATCATTTCTAATTGGAGTTAAGATAGGTGGTGCTTCGCGCCGCCTATCTTGAACTTTAGATCATATTATGGCATTCATCCACTTGTCATACGTCTGATTGATTGCCTATTTCTTCCAAAAGAAAGGCGGAAAAATTAGATTTTGCTTGTTTTTTTACACTGTAAGAATGACTCAAAGGGCAGTTAATCTCATGTATTTCTATACTTAAAATCCAAAGAAGGATTGCGGCGCTTAGCGCCGCAATCCTTCTTTGGGTTTTGTTTTGTCGGCGATAGCTTAAGTGGGAGACTAACTGCGTACTCGGCAAAAATGCTAATCTTAGGCAGTACAAAGCTTGGTTTCAACCTACAAAAAATTTGGTTTACGATAATGTCCTTAACAGGCTTACCAAATATTCTGCATGGCATTCAGTCGCGCACCAGTTGGCAACAGCGCTGTCAATATCTGTTAATTGCTGAAAAATGGTCGGATATTGTCGGTGGGTCAGTGGCAAAGCAAACTTGTCCAATTGGCGTTTATCAAAAATCTTTGCAGGTAGCTGTATCTAGTTCTGTTTGGTCTCAGGCGCTGACTTTTGAACGAGTGCGGATTTTGGCGAAGATCAATGCGTTATTAGGTGATTCAAATTCTTTGGCGATCGCTGATATTCATTTCTCAACAGCTAAATGGGCTACGCATCAGCAAACTTTATCCCAAACCAAGGTTGTAACCGAAGATCATCCGAGTTATCTACCAGCGATCGCTACCGATAAGCTCAGAAATAATCTCAAGCTAAATAAACTAGAGCGCATCCCGAAACCACCTGAAACCGCAAGTGAAGCTTTTCAACGCTGGCAAGCTGTGATGAAGTTAAGAACAAACCAAATGCCTAAATGTCCTCAATGCGATCGCCCCGCGCTTACAGGTGAAATATCTCGCTGGCAAATGTGTCGAGTTTGTGCGATTAATCATCTATTTCAATAATTTAGGGCTGAGGGTAAAGCCTTTAGCCTTAAATTAGTTAGGGCTTAGTCTGCTTGTTGCTAAAATTTATTCAAGAATCATGCCAAATCTAAACTCTCTTCATGCTTGCAATCCCAGCTTTGCAATCTTTTCTCAGGAAGAGTCTGACTACTACATAGATTTGGTGGTTGGAAGAGGTGAAGATGTAGTGAAGAGATTGCGAAGAACGATCGCTTTATCTCCCAACAAACCTACTTATCAACTGCTATCTGGACATATAGGTAGTGGTAAAACAACTGAATTGCAACGTCTCAAAGCAGAGTTAGAACAGCAGGGATTTGTCGTAATTTTTTGTGCTGCTGATGAATATTTACAAATCGACGATCTGAGCTTGACTGAACTCTGGCTAGTGATTCTCAATCTAATTTTGAAACAGCTCGAAAATAAGAGCAATTCACTACCTCTGGCGTATTTACCTAATGCGATCGCTGAAATCGAGCAATGGCTGAAAATGCCGCCTTCTATGGGAGTATCCACTTATGCATCGCGCATACAAAAAATTTTGCAAGCTTTGCAGAGCAGCACTCAGTATCGCCGCCAGTTGCATCACTATCTCGATCCACGGCTCAAAAATTCATTGCTAGCATCTGGCGAGGAAGTTTCGGCACTCGAAGTCGATCGCCTCAAGCAATTTGGTAAAAAAGGACTGGTTATTTTAGTGGATAATCTCGATCGCCTTTCTCTTGAGCGGGTTGAGGTGATTTTTGGAGAAGGTGGCAAGTATTTGAAGCAGTTCCAATGTCATACCATCTATACTTTGCCCATACAGGCGATTTTTCATGCTGATGAACAGTTGCAACATAATTTTCAGCAAAGTTTAAAGGGTAATGCGCCGATTGTATTGCCGAATTTGACTTTAAAAGATCGGCAAGGTATGACCAATCCTGAAAGTTTAAACGTACTTCGTCAAGTTGTTTTAGCGAGAATGTTAACAAAAACTTCTCCCGAGCGAGGGTTAGAGCAAGTTAATGATGTTTTTGACAATTTGGAAACTCTAGATCTCCTATGCCTTTCTAGTCAGGGGCATCTGCCCTATTTACTATTTTTGCTATCGGGGTGCTTGCAAAGTCAAGAGCCACCGATTCACCTTGAAACCTTAAGCCAAGTTTTGCAAACAGATTACTCTACTCGCTTATCAACAATCAGCGATCGCGATCGGCAGTCTTTACAAAAATGTCTGGCTAGTCCGCACCAACTTACTTCTGATACACTCAATCTATGCCGCCGCCTACTCCTTTTTGAAAATCACGATGCTCAGGGATATTGGTTTAGCAGCCCCTTTGTTTCCTTACCGTAAAGTGTTTCATACAGCGCTTTGCACTCAAACCACAAGAAAAAATTGCAAGCACTTTGCAGTGCTTGCAATTTTTTCTTGTGGTTTGGTAATTGCTCTATGGCAAAGCAAGAGATATAGCTATAGCTAGGACAAATCAAAACCCAAATAAAGAGAGGCGGCGCTTCGCGCCGCCTCTCTTTATTTGGGTTTCTATAGGTGTAATTCGCTCAAAACTGTTTTGGCTTCCTTTTGGCTTCCGCTGAAGTGACAATTTCTCGAATTCGCTTTTGTCTTGTTTCTTCTTTTTTAGCTAAAGTTAACCACTGCAGAATATTTCTCATACTCGTGCGGCTTAGGCTCAAAAAATATTCTTGAGCAATTGGAATTTCTGATAATGCTGCCAATAGATCTTCGGGAATTACTAAAGCTTCTACTTCATCAAGAATATTCCAAGAGTCATTTAATTTTGCAAGAGAGATCGCATCAAGTCCCGCCTTTGTTATTAATCCCTGCTCAATTAAATTGGCGACTTTCTCTTTATTAACCTTTGACCAAACACTGTTTGGCTTTCTTACACAGAAAAATTGCATGTATTTTTCTGCATCTATAGACTTTACTTTGCTATCAATCCAACCGAAGCAAAGGGCTTCATCCACAGCATCGCTGTACGTCACCGAAGGTTTACCACTATTTTTTTTGTAATAAATTAGCCAAATACAATTCTCCCGATCGTGATTGCGTGCTAACCACTCTCGCCACTGTTCACGACTCTCAGGATAAAAAGTTTTTATCTCTGTCATGCCTTAATTCGATCTTTGGCGATCGCTTTCAATAAAAGCCTCTACCGCCTCTTTTGCTTCTTTAAGCCCCATTTGTGTTTCTTCCCGACAGAGCTTGATGGCATCTATTTTGCGATTGGGGTCGAGCGCAAGTTGTTTGACGCGATCGGACAGTTGAGAAGGAACCTCAATTTCCATCCGATTTAAAATCAAACTTAGAGAAAGCTCAATTCGTTTCATTTTTCGCTCAAGCCGCTTTACCGCAGACTCTATGCTAAAAATCGTAATTAATACAATCAAGAATAGGCAAGAGTAAACAAAGGGATCCATGATTTAATTGGTTACATAAAATAAGCAACTTGTATTATAAAGACGCTCCATACAAACACGATAAAGTTAAAAAAGTAAGCCCAAACTCTCCATGTACTCGAAAGCTTTAAAAGTCTTTTGATGAGTAGTATAGTTACGAGAAAAAATGGCAAAGATATAACACTCATGCCCACAAATGCGATAGTTCCAATGCTATAGTATCCACCCCGTTGATTAATAATTAACCTCCAAAAAACTGCTATATAAGCTATTAGATGGATGTTAAGTTGAAAATATGAGGCGAACGCTAATGCCTGTGTTGAAGCCTGCTGCTTTTTATTCATTTCTTTGGCTTAAACAAGTGATGTAGTCACCTATAGCAATGAAAGTTTTGCTTAGAAGAACATAAAACTCAAATAAATAGAGACAGCGCTTCGCGCCGCCTCTATTTATTTGGGGTTTCATTTGTCCTAGATATCTCTTTCATTACTATATAACTTGGTTAATTGGTGGATTTGAGTTGACTATAGCAATCCTAAAAAAAGTTTTGTCTGGCTTCGACTTCGCTCAGTCATCAGTTTAGGCTAGCTGAGCAAAGTCGTTAGTTGTTCGCGCTGGCTGAGCGGAGTCGAAACCTATAGTCCACTGACAGCGCGTTCGAGATTAGCGCGTTGTTGGTTATAGCCGATGATCGCTTGGACTCGGTTGACTTCGGCACGAGTAAGATCTGACTCTGCAGTAAGCACCTCAAGTTGTGTACCAACTCCTGCATCAAGGCGCAGACGGGCTAGACGTAAGGCTTCAGTTGCACTTTTAACGGCTATGGTTGCAGTTTCGATTTGCTGGAAGCGCGATCCCTGATTAATGTAGGCTGATTCAACATCGTAACGGGCTTGACGAGCTGCTTGCTCGAACTTACTTTCGGCAGTAGCTTGATCGGCTTTGTACTGATCTACTTGCGCGACAGCTTTGCCGCCATCGTATAAATTCCAATTGATCGTTGCTCCGATCTGATAGCCAGTACCAATGCCGCCACCACTAGTAAACTCTGAAGATGTGTTGAAGTTAGCAAATACATTAAATTGTGGTCCTAATCTTGCTAACGACGCATTGGCGCGATCGCGTGCAACTTCACGCTCTAATTTATGAATGTCTAGTTCAGCTCGGTTCCTTACTGCTAGGACAATCGACTCTTCTAGGGGTAATTTCCATTCGGCTACAGGTGCAATTTTATCGGCAGCCGTAAGCTCTACTGTAGGAGGAAAATTGAGTTGTCGAGCTAATTCACGTCTTGCCACCAGTTGAGCTGCTTCGGCATTGAGCAAATCTTGCTTGGCATTAGCGAGGGAGACATCAGCTTGGAGTACGTCAAACTTTGTGCCAACGCCAGCCCTTTCTCTAGCCTGAGTATCTTTCAAACTTCTTTCGGCATTTTCGACAGCTTTACGTTGAATGCGGATAGTTTCATCAGCATTTTGGAGGCTGTAATAGGCGGTGACAATACTCAAACGGATTGTTTGTCTGGCTTGATTGAGCGTTGCTTCAGCAATTCTCAAGTTATTCTCAGCAGCACGAATCGTAGCATCATTAACACCAGAATCGAAGATGTTGTAGTCAATCCCGATTGTGCCTGTAAGTGGGTTACTGATTGTATTCCGAGATGTCTGGAAGGTTGAATTGTTATTGTTGTTGTTATTGTTATTGATATTACTCAGCCGTGCTGAGGCAGAATCGTTATAGCTGTACTGAATTGAACTAGATACCGTTGGAGATTTACCTGCTTCTGCTTCTCTTAGTGCTGCACGAGCACGATCGATGGCTATTCTTGCTTGAATCCAGTCAGAATTGGTCTTTTCAACTAAATCGACAACTTCTTCGAGGGTAACTGGTTTAGTCCGCTCTAATTTAACTTGGCTAGGGGTAGTTGGTACGACTAATGTCTGTTGAGGATCGAGTTGCCCAGGGGTATAGGCAGCAGAGCTAGGAATTACTCTGGCTGGCTCGGTAGAACTAACTAGCTGAGGCTGCGATCGCTTGGTGTCTTGAACGAAAGTTGTGACTGCAGGAGTCTTGATTGCGTCTGCTGTCGATACTTCAGATAAAGCTGTAACTTTTACTGGTAATTTGGAACTATCTTGAGACTTAGCTGGACTATTGGTTAATAATTCGGGTTTTGCTTTAACTATCTCAACCTTTTGAGGTGTATCAGCTTCCGAAGTGATTTGTACTCTAGTGTCAGGCTCTAAGGCGACCTTGGTGAAAGGTCGGAGAGGCATGGTAAATTCTTGAGCGTTGGCTGTCCAAGCTGGAATCAGAAGCGATAAACTCGCACCAAGCGTCAACCAACTGGAAGAAATATGCATAATCTAGTCCGTTACTCCTCGTATCTAAACAGCAGCCAAAATACCTTGATAAAAGCATCTTCTGATAGCTCACTTATCACAATCATCATCCAATCGGGTAAAGATGTGAAAATGCATCTATTTGTCTAACAAATTGTAATACACAGAAATCTCTAGATCCAGAAATTTAAAGACCGCTAAGCAAGCATTTCGATGTCTGGAGTTTAATGTAATATAGCGACAAAACTCAAAAAATAGATAAAAAATGCATATTCTTTCATCAGTAACTGTGCCGCAAGCTTGGCGGGGTGATGCCCTTGCGATCGCAGTTTTTGCTAGTCCAAAAGCTAGTAGCGATCGGGCAGAAAGCCAAGTAACTAAAAGTCTAGAACTATCTGAGTCACTCAAAAACTTAGATGTGAGGATTTTGGGTTGCACTTTAAGCGATTTGGTTACTGAGTCAGAATTTACAGGGGAAATCGGTTCATCGGTCAGTGGACGTGTAGGTGTGGACTATGCGATCCGTAAAGTGATTTTGATCGGATTAGGCGATCCAGCTAAAGCTAATGCTGACACTTGGCGCAAGGCTGCGGCATCAGCAGTGAAATGGGCAAATAAAGAGAAAGCAAAAACGTTAGCTCTGGCTTTTCCTGCGTACAACCAAGATATAAGTGTCACGGCTCAGGCGATCGCTGAGGGCATATTACTCGCAGCTCATCAAGACAAGCGGTTTAAATCCAAAAATGCTAACCCCCAGTTCTTAGAACAAGTTGAGATCTTAGAAACCGATCCTGAGTTGGCAGATCCTGCGATCGCTAAGGCACAACAAATTGTCGATGGTGTAATTTTGGCGAGAGAGCTAGTATCTGCTCCTGCAAATATTGTGACTCCGATTACTTTGGCTGACACTGCCGTAGCAATCGCTGAGGAATCAAAGTATTTCAATGTCACAATTCTCGAACAAGCCGATTGCGAAGCCCTCAACATGGGTGCATTTCTCGGTGTTGCTAGAGCCTCAGATATTGCACCAAAGTTCATTCACCTTACCTATAGAAACGGTACACCGAAACGCAAGTTAGCGATTGTCGGCAAAGGCTTGACCTTTGACTCTGGTGGCTTAAACCTGAAAACTGGTATTGGCAGCAGCATCGAACTAATGAAAACCGACATGGGCGGTTCCGCCGCTGCTTTGGGTGCAGCGAAAGTCATCGCTAGCCTGCAACCCACCGACATCGAAGTGCATTTCATCGTGGCTTCTTGCGAAAACATGGTTAATGGCAGTGCCATGCGTCCTGGGGATATCCTCACTGCTTCTAATGGCAAAACCATTGAGGTGAATAACACTGACGCTGAAGGTCGCTTAACTCTTGCCGATGCTCTGGTCTATGCCGATAAGTTGGGTGTGGATGCAATCGTCGATCTTGCCACGCTGACGGGGGCTTGTGTGGTCGCCTTGGGCGAGGATATTGGAGGGATGTGGTCGATTGATGATGACTTTGCCGAGGCGATCGCCAAAGCTGCAAAAGATGCTGGTGAGAAATTATGGCGAATGCCCCTCGAAGATCCCTATTTCGATCAATTAAAGTCAGTGGTTGCTGATTTCAAAAATACAGGTTCGCGGGCTGGTGGTGCGATTACAGGGGCTTTATTCCTGAAGCAATTTGTGGAAAAAACAACGGCATGGGCGCACCTTGATGTGGCGGGGCCAGTCTGGACTGAGCGCGAGTCTGGCTACAACAATGCTGGCGGTACTGGGTTCGCAGTGCGAACTTTGGTGAATTTAATTATCAATTAAACAAAAAAGGCTTGCGAAGCAAGCCTTTTTTGTTTAATTGGTTAATAATGTAGCAGTCCTAAATCTGGGTCACAAAGCAATGAGTGATGAGTCTACTCTGACATCAGCCAATATTTCTCCTGAGAATGAGGATTTATTGCAAGAGCTTTCGATGACGCTGGATATGTATGAGGGTGAGTTTAAGCTGCTCTTAGCTCGTTGCAATTATCAGGATTTGCGCGATCGCCTAATTATTCGCCTCAAAGAAATTCATCCGCAGCCAATCCATGAGATTAGACTGCCGCGATCGCAAAAAGACTTATATAACTACATCATTGCTCAAGTACCGTCAGAGACTCCCGCAGCATTATCTATTGTGGGGCTAGATGAACTGGATGATCTACAGGCGGCGCTGTTGGATCTAAATATCAATCGCGAAATGTTTCGCGATCGCTGCGCCTATCCGATTGTGTGGTGGATTTCCGATGCTGTGCATAAGCGGATTATTCGGATTGCCCCAGATTTTGAAAGTTGGACGACGACTCTTGACTTTGAGATCGCCACCGATGAGTTGCTCACTTCTTTGGATGATGGCAGTGAAGCTTTATTTAGTCATGTACTTGCGCCTAGCGAAGTTCCTTTTTTCAAAAAATTGGGACAGATTCATCGGCTAGGTTCGATTTTATGTTCAGAATTGGAGACTGCGCTGAAAGATTTAGGCGATCGCGGTTTGAATCTTGAGCCAAAACTGCAAGCAAATCTTAACTTTATTCGTGGTTTAGATACGCTACCACCAAATAATTCGCCTGAAAAGGCTCTGCAATATTTGCAAACAAGTTTTGATTATTGGCAGCAAATTGGTGATCTTGAACGTAGTGGTCTGTTGCTCAATCAAATTGGACAATTACATTATCAAATCACTAAAGCTGAAAAATATCGTACCCCTAATTGGGAAATAGCAAGATCGTCATCCCAAGATTGTGTGACAGCTTTTGAAAGAGCAAATCGTCCTGATCTTGTTGCAAAAGTCATTCTAAGACTAGTAGCAGCAACAAAACGAATGTCTGATTGGGACGCAGTTGAGGCACTTGTCAAAAAAGCATTACCTCTTCACCTAGAGTTTCAAAATACTTATTACATTGCATCAGACTATAGACATTTAGCTGATATTGCAATCCAAAAACAACAATGGGAAGACGCTAGAAATCATGCAAAGATGGCACTTTCCTTTTTAGTTCAATCTCCAAAAGACAATCAAGAATGGAGAAATTTATACTTATTCACAATTGCTAAAGCAGAAATAAATCTCGGCAACGCTCAAGAGGGTTTGAAATTACTTCTTGAGTCAAAAGAAATAGGAGATAGTGGACATCCAGACATTTATATTGCAATTTTAGAGGAATTGCGATCGCTTTACACTAAACAAAAGCAATATCTCGAAGCCTATGTCACTAAGCAAGAGCAATATGCGATCGAGCAGCAATATGGCTATCGGGCGTTTATCGGTGCGGGTAGATTGCAGGGCAAGAAGTCGGTCGGTAAGTCGCAAACTGATGTGGCGACAGAAATCGAGGCTTCGGGACGCAAGCACGATCTGGATACTTTGATTGGTCGTATTGGCGAACCAAGATATAAGCTGATCGTGCTATATGGCAAGTCGGGTGTGGGTAAGAGTTCGCTGGTGAATGCGGGATTGATTCCGCAGTTGGAACATACATCGTTTGAGGGTAGGGATGTTTGCGCGATCGCTTTGCGGGTATATACAAATTGGGAAGAGGAGTTGGAGAAGGCTTTGGCTTCGGCGCAGGGGAGATCCCCCCTACCCCCCTTGCAAAGGGGGGCTTTAGATGACTTAAATAATCGAGTCCTCCTTTCTAAGGGGGATGCCGAAGGCAGGGGGATCGAGCCTATGCTTGTGGATGGAATATATGCTCAAGGCAAGGAGTTAAAACTTGATGGCATCATCTCTAAACTTAGGGAAAAAGAATCACAAAACTTGCGTTTAGTTTTGATTTTCGATCAGTTTGAGGAATTCTTTTTTGTTTATTACAATC
Organism: Pseudanabaena frigida; assembly: GCA_003242085.1. GTDB lineage: Bacteria > Cyanobacteriota > Cyanobacteriia > Pseudanabaenales > Pseudanabaenaceae > Pseudanabaena > Pseudanabaena frigida. The sequence continues at coordinate 49,522 of QBML01000015.1, forward strand.
AACCTACCGAGCGGCGGCGCTTTTTTGAGTTTATTGGAACTTTGCTGAATGATTCACAAAATCTATCTTCGCTGAAGGTGGTTTTGTCGTTGCGGGAGGACTATCTGCATTATTTGCTGGAGTGTAATCAGATTGAAAGCATGGCTGCGATCGATCAGGATATTCTCAGTAAGAATGTGCTGTATCGGGTGGGAAATCTCAAGGTGGAGGCGGCTAAGGCTCTAATTCAAACGCTTACGGAGAAGTCGCGGTTTTATTTGGAGCCTGAGTTGATTGAGGCGATCGCTGATGACCTTAAGGATGAACTAGGCGAAGTGCGTCCGATTGAGCTTCAGGTTGTGGGAGCGCAATTGCAACAGGAGGGAATTAAGACTTTGGCACAATATCGGCAGTTAGGAGAAAATCCGAAGGCGATATTGGTGGAGCGTTATTTGAATTATGTGATTGTGGATTGTGGTGAAGAGAATGAGCGCTTGGCTAAGTTTCTGTTGTTTATGATGACAGACGAGCGGGGGACTCGTCCTTTAAGAACTCGTGAAGAGTTAGAAAAGGATTTGCAAGATTTGCTATCTGAGATGCATGGCGATGATTCGGCGTTGGATTTGGTGTTGGAGATTTTTGTGCGATCGGGTTTGGTGGTACTAATCCCTGAGTCACCGTTGGATCGCTATCAATTAGTACATGACTATTTAGCGGAGTTTATTCGTGCATCGCAAGCACCCGAGATGGCGAAGTTACAACAGGAGTTGTCGGAAACCAAGGAACAATTGCAGTTGCTTTTAGCAAAAAGCCAGCAAGAACTGAAACGAGCAGAAATTGCTGAAATTGAAGCACTGAGTATTTCCTGTGAGGCTTACTGGCTAGCGCATAAAGAGTTAGAAGCAATAATTGCTGGAGTAAAAGCTGCGAAACGAATCCTCGATCCTAATATCCGTAAAATTATTCCTAATTACACTGAGGAAAAAACCTTTGGGAGATTGTGGGAAGTTATTTATAACATTCGTGAAGCTAACCGCCTTGAAGGTCACATTGATAGGGTTAGGAGCGTCACATTCTCTCCTGACGGTAATACCATAGTATCTGGTAGTGAAGATAACACGATCAAGCTATGGAATCTTGATGGTCAAGAACTTTGTACACTGACGGGGCACAGTAATGGGGTTTGGAGCGTCGTTTTTTCTCCTGATGGTAATACTATAGTATCTAGTAGTGAAGACAACACGATCAAGTTATGGAATCTCGATGGTCAAGAACTGGGCACTCTAACGGGGCATAGCAACTGGGTTAGGAGTGTTGTTTTCTCCCCTGATGGCAAAACTATTGCATCTGGTAGTGATGACAACACGATCAAGCTATGGAATCTTGATGGTCAAGAATTGTGTACTCTGACGGGGCATAGTAATTGGGTTCTTAGTGTAGCTTTCTCTCCTGATGGTAAAACTATTGCCTCTGGTAGTTCTGACAACACGATTAAATTATGGAATCTTGATGGAAAGGAACTGAATACTCTAACTGGGCATAGTAATTGGATTTGGAGCATCGCTTTCTCTCCTGATGGTAAAACTATTGCCTCTGGTAGTTCTGACAACACGATCAAATTATGGAATCTTGATGGACGAGAACTGAATACTCTAACTGGGCATAGTAATTGGATTTGGAGCATCGCTTTCTCTCCTGATGGTAAAACTATTGCCTCTGGTAGTTATGACAACACGATCAAATTATGGAATCTCGATGGTAAAGAACTGCGTACTCTCGCTGAGCATAGCAATGGGGTTTTGAGTGTCGCTTTCTCTCCCGATGGCAAGATTGCCTCTGGTGGTTCTGACAATATGATTAAATTATGGAATCTAGGTGGCAAAGAACAGCTTACTTTCACAGGACATAGTAATGGCATTAGGAGTGTCGCTTTCTCTCCTGATGGTAAAACTATTGCCTCTGGCAGTTATGACAATGCGATTAAATTATGGAACCTTGATGGCGAAGAACTGCATACTCTTACTGGTCATGATAATGGGGTTTTGAGCGTCGCTTTCTCTCCCAGTGGAAATATCGTATCTAGCAGTAATGATAGTACGATTAAATTATGGGATCTTGATGGTAAAGAACTTTGCACTCTCACGAAACATAGTGATTGGATTCTGAGCATTGCCTTTTCTCATGATGGCAAAACTATCGCCTCTGGCGGTTGGGATAACACGATCAAATTATGGAATCTCAAAGGTGACGAACTGTGTACGCTCAGAGGTCATAGTAATTGGGTTAGAAGTTTAGCTTTCTCTCCCGATGGTGAAACCATTGTCTCTGGTAGTGATGACAACACGATCAAATTATGGAATCTCGAAGGAGAAGAGCTATGTACACTCAGAGGTCATAGTAATAGGATTTGGAGTTTAGCTTTCTCTCCAGATGGCTCAACTATTGCCTCTGGTAGTGATGACAATACGATCAAATTATGGAATCTCGAAACTAGAGAACTGCGTACTCTCGCGGGGCACAGTAATTCAGTGTTGAACGTAGCTTTTTCTCCCAATGGCAAAACTATTATCTCGGGTAGTTCTGATAATACGATTAAATTATGGAATCTTGATGATAATGTCTCAAGTAATCTCACAGATCGGAAAAGTGCTGTTTCGAGCAGCGCTGTCTCTCTCGAGAATAGTATTGCCTCTGGCAGTTCTAATAACTCCATCCAGTCGTGGAATCTTGATCCTGCGTCAGCAATTTCTGAAGCTTGCGATTGGCTTCGTCCTTATCTCACAAATAATCCTAATGTTTCTAAGAGTGACAGTCAACTATGTGATATTCCATAGAGAATATTAGATCTATAGAATGGGCTTACTGTTGCTCTGTTAGATCAAGTGCCTTATGCTGAGCGCGAATACTAACCAAGAAGCGATCGCAAAATCTCACTTACTTGTAAGAGATGCAGCTAAGCGATCGCGATATAATACACATAAACAATGTGTATTCACAACTATGTATCAACGCATTAATATCACCTTACCCAGCGAAACATTAGAATTACTAGATCGCATCGCACCAAAAGGTGATCGGAGCCACTTGATCGATCTTGCGGTCAAGTATTACATCAACACCGAAGCAAAGAAAAATCTCAGAGAAAAACTCAAGCAGGGCGCATTACGCTGGGCAGATCGAGACTTAGGGATTACTCAAGACTGGTTTAATGTTGATGAGGAATCATGGCAAAACAGCGACAGGTAGCATTTCCCAAAAGAGGTGAAATTTATTTAGTCAACTTTGACCCCACTGTTGGTTCAGAAATTCAAAAAACCAGACCTGCGCTCATTCTACAAAATGATATTTCTAATCAGCATAGTCCTATTACGATTGTCGCTGCCCTCTCCTCCCAATTTGACATAGAACTATATCCCACAGAAGTTTTGATTACTCCCCCTGAAGGCGGTTTAACTAAGCCATCAGTAGTTCTCCTCAATCAAATTCGCTCTATTGATAGACAGCGTTTAGTTAAGAGAATAGGCATAGTTTCTAACCAGTTAATGGAACAAGTAAACAATGCAATACAAATTAGTTTAGGATTAATCGATCTCTAGAATTTGATCGCGACAGCAATAAAAAATCTATGGATTTACCGCTAATCTATTAGCTCAAATAAGTTATGGCGATCGCTAAATATCCATCAATAGCGATCGCCAAATTTTGCTTGTCGTACGAGATGCTAATAAGCGATCGCCTTTACTGAACATGCAACAGCGATAACTGATAATAATTTTCGGCATGGGCGATCGCCTGTTGTTGTTCCTCTTCCGAAAGCTCGCGCATTACCTTCGCAGGCACACCTGCCACCACCACACCCACAGGCACATCCTTAGTCACCACCGCCCCCGCGCCAACAATACTCCCTGCCCCAATTTTCACACCTTCCAACAGAATAGCCCCCATCCCGATCAAGCAACCGCGTCCAATTTCCGCACAGTGAATCACCGCCCGATGTCCGATCGTCACATATTCACCAATTACTAAAGGCTGGTCAGGATCACCATGCAAGATTGCCCCATCCTGAATATTCGTACAGTAGCCAATCTCCATGCGATTAACATCAGCCCTAATCACCACCTTGTACCAAATATTCACGCGATCGCTGATATGCACATCGCCAATAACCACCGCATCACTAGCAATAAAAGCCGCGCGATCGCGATCAGGTGTAGGTAGTTGTGAATAAGGGAGACGCATTATCTGGGATTTTATAGGATTTGGTGACTAAGTTTAAAGGCTAAAGCTTGGCAAAACTAACCTTTTCGTCTTTTGCTAAATGCTTTCATATAATAATGAATAATTCTGCCAGCTAATAATCTCTATGTCACAATCTCCCGCTTTAGCCCAAGATCCAAACCAGAACGAAAATTTATTGCTTTCTGTGCGTGACTTACAAGTTACCTTTCGCGGCGATGAGGGGCTTGTCAAAGCCGTAAAGAATATTTCTTTCGATCTTGCTCAAGGTCAAACCCTTGGCATCGTCGGCGAGTCTGGCTCTGGTAAATCGGCAACGGCTTTGGCAATTATGGGGCTGTTAGGAGAGTCGGGCAAAATTCACGGGGAAGTATTATTTCGACCTAGCGGTGAATCACCTGTCGATCTGGTCAAAGTATCGCCCAAGAAAATGCTGCAATATCGCGGCGATCGCATATCGATGGTATTTCAGGAGCCGATGACATCGCTCAATCCTTTATTTACCTGTGGCTATCAGGTAATCGAAGCAATTCGTCTGCATCAAAAGGTATCGGAGCAGGAGGCAGAATCACGCACGATTCAGCTATTTCAGGAAGTGCAATTACCCAATCCCGAGCAATTAATTGAACGCTATCCCCACGAACTTTCGGGCGGTCAGTTACAACGGGTGATGATTGCGATGGCAATTTCTTGCAATCCGCAGTTGATTATTGCTGACGAGCCGACAACGGCGCTAGATGTGACGGTACAAGCAACTATTCTCGATCTACTCAAAGAAATTCAGCGATCGCGTCAAATGTCGATGATCTTTATTACCCATGATTTGGGGATCTTGGCAGAGATTGCGGATCGGGCGATCGTCATGAATCAAGGGGAAGTCGTCGAAACAGGCGATACTAAGTCAATTTTGCAAACACCACAACATCCCTACACCAAAGGCTTAATTGCTTGTCGCCCCCAACCCGATCGCCAGTTGCGCCTATTACCAACGGTCAGCGACTTTATGGAAATCCAAAATGGGCAAATGGTTGTGAAAGAGCCAACGGATTCGCGATGCTTGGAAGTTGTGCCCCCTGAAGAAATTGCAGCGCGTTTAAGCAATTTACAAAAACAGGAACCGATTTTATCTGTCAAAAACTTGCGGATTGAGTTCCCAATTCGCAGCATTTTGGGACTAAAAAAACGCTATCTAGTGGCGGTGAATAATATTAGTTTCGATGTCTATCCTGGAGAAACTCTCGGACTAGTGGGCGAGTCTGGCTGCGGCAAGACCACTACAGGCAGGGCAATCTTGGGCTTGACCAACAAGTTTATGGGTTCAGTCAAATTTGAAGGGAGAGAAATCTCGCGACTTCAAGGAGAAGCATTACAAAAACTACGTTGCGATCTCCAAGTGGTTTTCCAAGATCCCTATGGTTCGCTTAATCCACGGATGACTGTTGGTGATGCGATCGCAGAACCATTGATAATTCACAGCCATCAAGAGCGCTTTCAACGCTATCGTAGCGCTGAGGCGAGAAGAGAAAGAGTGGCATATTTACTGGAGCGTGTCGGATTGACTAAAAGCGCGATGCGCCGATATCCTCACGAGTTTTCTGGCGGTCAGCGTCAGCGTATTTGTATCGCCAGAGCCTTAGCTCTCAATCCTAAGTTAATCGTTGCCGACGAGCCTGTTTCGGCACTTGATGTATCGGTACAAGCGCAAGTTCTTAATTTACTAAAAGAACTACAAGCAGAATTCGGTTTAACCTATATTTTCATTTCCCACGATCTCGGTGTGGTTAAGTTCATGAGCGATCGCATCATGGTAATGAACAAAGGTGAAATCGTCGAACTAGACACCGCCGAATCGATCTACACCAATCCTCAGCAGCCTTACACCCAAAAGTTAATCAGTGCCATTCCCAAAGCTTTAGTTTTATCTCCCTAAAAACCTATTTCGTAGGTGCGCGAAGCGCACCTACGAAATACTCTCAAATTAAGAAGGTAATTATGCTAACTCTCACAAAAAAATATTCCCTTACAGAGTACTTCGATCGCGAAATTCTCTCAGAGACAAGAAATGAATATATTGATGGAGAAATCAACCCGATGACTGGCGGTACACCAACACACAATACCCTTGTTGTTAACTTACTATCTCTGCTACATATAGCTTTACCAAGTCCCTATCGAGTTTTTGTCACCGATCAGCGTCTTTGGATTCCCGTTCACAAAATAGCTACATATCCTGATGTGATGGTCATGACTGAGCCATTGGAATATCAAGAAGGACGAAAAGATACGTTAGTCAATCCGATTTTGATTGCCGAAATTTTATCTCCATCAACAGCAAGCTACGATCGAATTGGCAAATTTGCATCCTATCGAACTATTCCCTCTTTCAAAGAATATTTGTTAGTGTCTCAAGATCGCAAGTATGTCGAACATTTTTATAAAGAAGGCGATCGCTGGATATTCACTGCCTATGAAAACGATGCAACTATTTCCCTAGCATCATTTGAAGTAGCGATCGCCACATCAGTTCTGTATAACCGCATTAACTTTGAATCAGAACAGTTGTCTTAAGGGTTGAGAGCGCAAAGTGCTCTCAACCCTTAAGATAACAATAAAGCTTCTGCTAGTTCCTTATCCATTTGTTCCGCAGAGGCGATCGCATCGGTCATAATTTGACGTGGACTAATACCATTGTGATAAGCCGCTAGCCAACGTTGGGCTTCATTACCCTGTTCGAGAATCTTTTTTAATGGTGACAAGAAGCACCATACGCCGTTATCTTTAGCACGCGATCGCAGTTCTTCGTATTGATTAGATATCCATTCTCTTGCAGTAACTTGTTCTCCTGTTTGCCAATGGGTTAGTACTGCATCAAGGCTACTAGTCGCGGCAGCTATTTCATTTCGATCGGCGATATTTGCGAGTTCATCGGGAGTGAACTTGGTTGCATTGGTCGCAAGGGGATCGAGTGACGAACCGATTCCAGCTTCGAGAAATTGATTAAGGCGCATTTCTAAAAGAGCCGCGATCGCTAGTAATGCGACGGGATCGATTACCAGATCGGAAATTCGCAACTCTAAACGGTTAAGGTTATAAGGACGATTATCGCCATTGGGACGTACCGATGACCAGAGATGACGGACATTTTGCATCGTACCTAACTGCAATTGTTGTTCTGTCCATTCAACAAAATGACGATGGCTGCTAAATAAGGGAACTAACTTCGGAGTTTTTGGAAACATCTGCCAACGCGAAGAATGGAAGCCTGTTGCTTTACCGTCAAGAAATGGTGATGCAGCACTCAGGGCGAGATAAAGCGGTGCTTCGAGACGAATCAGACGACAGGCGGCGATCAATAACTCTAGATCGGGGATACCGACATTAATATGAATGCTTGCCGTTACCACATCAGTTCCGTAGGTCTGCTCGATATAAGTGTGGTAAGGATTTTGAGGATCGGAACGATAAAAATGATCGACTCCACCTAGAGCTAATGTGCTTCCTGGCATCAGGGTATAGTCACCAAGCGATCGCAAATAGCTACGTAATTTTTGACGTGGTTCTACTAAAGCCATTAACAATGGCTCGTATTTATGAAAAGGCGGTGTAATGTATTCGACGTTACGACTATCTGGCTCGCGCACAAACCCATTCAAATTTGCCACTATACGATCGCTAAAGCCGACCACATCCCCCGATGGTGTAGAGGTATAGATTTCTACTTCAAAGCCTTTTGATAAAAGCACGGGAGGTTTCCTTTTGCTATAGACACTCTTACTAGACTACCGTGCAATGCGATCGCTTTAAAGATGCCTTAGGGCATATAGAGGAGCCACACCCTGTGAATCCTCTATATCATTACAAATAAGATTGCTAACTTTTCATCAACTCTTTCATGTTTTTGGCGGCTAATGTATAGCCGCCATCGGCTCCATCGACAAAATGCACTTGACGACCATCACGTTCAAAGACAAGACAAGTCATTAAAGCGCGATCGGAAACATGAAAGCCATATACCAAGCGACCTTCTTTAAACTTTTTTTCTAGATAATCAGTTAATCTCTGGCGTTGTCGAGTTTTACCAGAAATGACCATCCGTAATACATCATCAAACTTTTTGAAGTCCGTGGCTTCGGAAACAATCTGTTTATAATCTCCCCAATTAAAAGTCCCAGTTTTAATATTAAATGTCATCAGGAGTAATCCTAACAAGTTAATCAGACGTAGTTTCCATAAGTATAAAGTTTGATTCAACCAATCTTGAGAAGTTGTAAAAACCCGTGTTTCTGATAATAAAGTTTTTCCTCGAAAAGCAAGTTGCAAGCTCTCTGATACAACAGGATGACACTCTGTTCCTTGCCCATAAATGCGATCGATTTGGTTAATTACGTCACGATAGAGAATGTCAATCTGGCTTTGGCTTGGTGCTGTTACAGATATAATCAAACTGAGAATCTCTTCATGGCGTGTAGGTATATCTTGCCATCGACATTCTAAACCAGAGAAATCAGCGATCGCATAGGAGCTATGAGCTTTCGGGCTATATAAATCAGTTGTTGCTTTATCTTTAACTAGACGTGTCGCATAACTGATGCCACCACCTCTGATGATAGCTTGGTCATAGTTCTCAGAGATTCGCAGTTTGGCAACTTTAATCTCATAGTTAGCTGTAATTGCCGCAAGTGGGACAATACCTATCCGTAAGACAAGGTTAAATTCATCGGCAGCTAATTTTTGCACTGCTAATAATGCTTGCTCTGCTTCTTGAATAAACCTTGGAGGAATTAGCATAGAGGCTCCATCGCCACCAAATACAAATGGAATCTCTAAGTCTTCAACTAAATTCAAGATTACAATAATCGAGCAAGCTCCTAAGAGATTGATATCTTTATATTTTCCAGTCTCGATCGCTTGTGTTGAATCGGCGATATCAGTAATAATCACAGCCCAGTCATTGGGGACTGAGTAAAAATTCTCTCCATTAGTAATATCAGAGAACTTTTGAAGAATTGGTAGATCGGCATAAAAGCTCTCAGAAATTTTATTCCTTCCCTGAAATTCTTGAATACTCATGGCTCTACACCTGAATATGATCGTAAATTCCGTAATATTAACAACAAAATGAAGGAAGCAATACAGCCAACTGGCTGTATTGCTTCCTTCTCTTATGGCAACCATCAAAAACTTAACAATTATCTATTGCTATTTATAGATATAGGTATAGATATCTAGCAATCCTTAATTATTCATGGTTTTCTAAGTTTGTGGAAGAACATACCCTTCGCGTTCTTCCACAAATCATTTAGGATTTCTATATAGCTAAAATCAAAGAAGGGAGTTGCGTCTTGCCGCAACTCCCTTCTTTGATTTTATTTTGTTCTAATAGAACCGACTACGGCTATATAGCTGTCGCCAGTCTTGTTAGGACATAAAACCCAAAAGATGAGATGCGGCGCGAAGCGCCGCATCTCATCTTTTGGGTTTTGATTTGTACTAATACAATTGGCTATAGCTATATATGCCTAGACTAAATCTTTCTATAAAGAAAGTCTGAAGTAGATGAAGAGAAGTTTATTTTATTCCCATTCAATCGTGCCAGGAGGCTTAGAGGTAATATCAAGTACTACTCGATTTACACCTTCTACTTCATTGACAATCCGATTGGAAATAGTCTCCAATAATTCATAGGGGACTCTTGCCCAGTCGGCGGTCATACCATCCTCGCTGCTGACAAGGCGTAAAACTACAGGATGGGAATAGGTTCGCTTGTCGCCCATCACGCCAACGCTGCGAACAGTTGGTAAGAGAACAGCAAATGCTTGCCATAGGTTATTGTACTGACCAGCACGATTGACTTCTTGACGAACAATTAGATCGGCATCGCGTAGAGTATTGAGGCGATCGCTAGTGATTTCACCGATAATCCTAATAGCGAGACCAGGTCCTGGGAAAGGTTGTCGTTTGACAATTTCTTCGGGAAGACCAAGGGCTGTACCAACTTTACGAACTTCATCCTTAAAGAGTTTGCGAAGTGGCTCCACCAGAGTGAAGCGGAGATTGTCAGGCAGTCCACCTACATTGTGATGGCTTTTGATTTTGACCGCAACCCGTTTGCCCGTTACAGGATCGGCATTGGTATCAGCAGATTCAATCACATCAGGATAGAGAGTGCCTTGAGCGAGGAAATCAAATGGGCCTAGGCGTTGTGATTCTTCTTCAAATACATTAATAAATTCGCCACCGATTAACTTCCGTTTTTGCTCGGGATCGGTAATTCCTTTAACTTTTTCAAGGAAGCGTTCGCGAGCATTTACATACTCGACATGAATATGGAACTGTTCTTCAAAGAGTTTAACTAATCGTTCTGGTTCTAGCTTTCGCATGAAGCCTTGATCGATGAACATACATGTAAGCTGATCGCCGATCGCTCTATGTAATAGAAAGGCTAGAGTCGAAGAGTCTACGCCACCTGACAGTGCTAGTAATACTCGTTTTTTGCCAACTTGGGCGCGAATTTCGCTGATTGCATTTTCGATGAACGCATCAGTTGTCCAACTAGGCTCACATCCACAAATATGGTATACAAAATTGCGAAGCATCGCCATGCCACCTGCGGAATGGACGACTTCAGGATGGAATTGTACGCCATAGAGCTTTTTATGATGATCCGCGATCGCTGCACAGGGCGTATTTGCTGTATGGGCTAAGACTTCAAATCCCTCAGGTAAATTAGTTACAGAATCACCGTGGCTCATCCACATGGTAATTCCCGTGTCTACATTGGTTAGGAGGTCTGTGGGATCGTCTATTTGTAATTCTGCTTTGCCGTATTCCCCACGATCGGCGCGATCGACATTACCGCCGAGTTGCTTAGCCATCAGTTGCATTCCGTAACAAACGCCTAAAATGGGAATGCCCAAGTTAAAAATATTGGGATCGCATTGTGGCGCGCCTTCGTCATAAACTGAATTTGGCCCACCTGATAATATTATGCCTTTGAGATTTAACTTCAGCAGATTTTCGGCTGAAGTATGATAGGGTAAAACTTCAGAATACACCTGTGTTTCACGAATACGTCGAGCGATTAGTTCAGAGTACTGAGAACCAAAATCGAGAATAGCAATCATCGAACGACTTTTTAGATTATCTGTGGTGCTAGCTGAATTTATACTAGATGAAAGAGCACCTTCAAGATTTAGTACGACATTCGATGATGTTGGAGGGGAAGAAACCACAGTAGATACCTCTATCTTGATTAGATAGCATTTAATGAGGCAGTAGGGCTTTCGATAAGCCTATTGCTGCTAAAAAAGTAGCTATTCCTACAATGCTAGCAAAACGGTACGTGTTTATGTATAAAAAAGTTGTGAAAGCGATCGCATTGTTGCCAATTTTGATGGTTAACAGTGGATTTTTAACTACAAATTCTTCTAATTCACCGAATGCGATTAGTAATCTTTTAATTCCGCCAGCAGGAGCAGTACAACTGCGTGATGGTAAAACCTATTTTGTGCAGTTGCCAACATTTTTGGAAGCTGAAACAACAATAAATCGTACCTATGCTGGGGGTGCTACTTATTATTTTGCGATCGCATTACCCAAAAATATGGGAGAACCTTTGCAAAATCTAGAAATTTTTCAGACCGAAGGTTTTGATACAGTTGATTTTATTCTCAATGATACAGTTGCCTATTTACAGACCCCTTCTGGGGATCGCGTTGCTGTTAACAGCAAAACTGAGCTTGTGCCCAATCAAGATCGCGGTAAACTTACGGTTACTTTCGATCCGCCGATACCTGCAAATAATGAACTGAATAGCAAACTGATCGTGGGTCTGCGTCCCGTCCGCAATCCTCGTTACGACGGCGTTTATTTGTTTGGCGTGGCGGCATCTCCTCAAGGCGATCGCCCGAATTCGCAATTTCTCGGCTATGGCAGGTTACACTTCTACAATCCGCGCCACTAAACATTTTTAGAAATTAGTACTGCGTGCTAATTTCTAAAAATCTGGGCTTACAAACTTTTAAAAAGCCTATGGAATTCCTCAATGACTGATAGTACCGATAGTTTAGTTGTCAAGCCCAAAAAATCTGGACTAGCGCCATTGATTCTCACCGTGGTGGAATTATTGCGCCAATTGATGGAAGCACAAGTCATTCGACGGATGGATGCTGAAAAATTAACTGAGTCTGAAATCGAGAGGGCAGCCGATAGTTTACAAGCGCTGGAGCAGCAAATTTTTAATCTTTGCGAAGTGTTAGACATCGATCCCGAAGATCTCAATCTCGATCTAGGAGAATTTGGCAAACTGCTGCCCAAACGAGGCGCATATTATCCTGACAAATCATCCAGCGAATCATCAATTTTGGAATTGCTCGATCGCTTAATTAGCACAGGGATTGTTCTAGAAGGCGATGTGCAGATTGGACTAGCAAATATTAATCTGATTGATCTCAAACTCAAGTTATTGCTTACTTCTGGGGATAAATCTGCTTCTTAAATAATGGCGTGTACAAGACGTTGTTATTTACAGAAATCACCGATCGAATAAACCACAAAAAGCCTTAAAAGCGTTGCGAATCAACGGATTTAAGGCTTTTTGTGGTTTGGGCTTGAGCGCAAAGTGTTGTAAGAAGTTTTTCTCCTGCAAGTTTTACAACTTCTTGGACTCGCACTAGTGGAACATTCTGCGATCGCGCCAACTTCGCGCAGTCATCATATTCTGGTTGGATCGTCCAAAAATTATCACGTCTTGCAATCTTTACTCTTGCTTTGCCGTATTCTGTTTCTACTTCATGGATTTCTCGATAGAGGATTTTGCGATCTTGCAAGCGATATCTGATACCGAGAGTGCTGGTTTCCCGAAATAGAATTTGTTCGCAAATAGATTGGCGATCGCAAGGACAGATCGCAGTAATTAATGTGCCAGTACGAGATTTTTTCATGCCGATCGCTTGGGTGTAAACATCCAAAGCTCCATTTAGCAATAATTGCTCCATTATGTAGGCGATCGCTTGAGCGGTCATGTCATCAACTTGCGTTTCCAAAATCACGATTGTTTCATTTACTAGATAACTTTCTTGCTTAAGGGAATGCGAATTATCTAAATCTAGTGTTTTTTTTTCTTGCTCTTACCAACCCACAACCTTAAAGTATTGGGAATCTCTAAATCCTGAGTACCCGCACCAAGTCCCACTTTCTTGATTTTTATTAAAGGAACTTCACCAAATTTTTCACAGAGCGTAACGGTGATCGCGGCTCCTGTGGGTGTTACTAATTCTTTCCTAATACCATTATCAAAAGTCGTAACTTCATGCATTTCCCATAATTTTAATGTTGCGGGTGCGGGTACGGGCATTTTGCCATGTTCGCAATCCACATACCCTCCCCCCGCAGGCAAAGCCGAGCAATAGATTTTATCAACTTCTAACCAAGCAAATCCAGCACAAGTACAGACAATATCGACGATCGCGTCCAATGCCCCCACCTCGTGAAAATGCACTGCTTCGGGAGCAATACCATGCACTGAGCCTTCAGCGATTGCCAATTCTCGAAATGTTGCCAAACTCCAATCCTCTACTTGCGATGGTAATTTGGCATCACAAATAATCTTTTCTATATCGGGTAAGTGACGATGAACTTGATGGAAGTGATCTATGTGCCTATGGGTTAAATTATCTGTATTGGAATGATTGGAGTCAATAGTTGGCGGCTCACTGCCCACATAGTTCAGTAATTCAACATGCATCTTAGTTGCTTCGATTCCACCCCGACGAACTAATTCTGACCATAATTTGACTTCGCGATCGAGTCCTAATTTGCGAACAATATCGCTCAAATATTCTAAAGGTACACCAGCGCTTACCAACGCGCCCAAGCACATATCACCTGAGATTCCTGTTGGACAATCTAAATATGCAATGTTTCCCATAGCTAATCCTGACAGAAATTATAAAGTGACTCCTGTCTGAATCCTATCATTTACGACGAGTGTGGTGCTTTACGCCGACCATCCTAAAACGCATTGACGTTATAGCAAAGCTAAAAATGGCGTTGCCATTTTTAGCTTTTAAAATCCTTACTGGGTTTGTTTTTTCATTCATAAAAGTGTGTTAACACTTTTATGAATTGGTATAAAGAACTGATTTTTGTGGCGTGACTTTGTCGCGCTACAAAAATCAGTTCTTTATTAAATCGCAAAATTCAAAGTACTATGCATCAAAATTTTTCGATGAAAAACCGATTACTCCTTGGAGGTTAGTACCAGCAAATATCGTGCTTTCTACAAATGCGCCAGTGAGATTGGCATTAGCTAGATTTGCACCAGTTAAATTTGTGCCTATTAAAATAGCTTCACTTAAATCTGCGCCGCCAAAATATGAATTTTGTAGTTGAGCAACAGAGAAATTTGCTTTTTTAAGAATTGCCATACTTAAATCAACTTCTTGCAAATCTGCATGACGAAACTTAGTTTCGAAACAGGTTGACTGTGACAAGATTGCTCTATACAAGCAGGCTCGGCTGAGATCGGTATGGCTCAAGTTGGCTTTAGTTAAGTTTGCCATACTCATAAAGGCATCGCCCAGAAATGTGTCGATTATTTCTGCACCAACTAATTGTGCTCCACTTAAGATCGCTCCTCCTAAATTTGCTTTGCTGAGAATTGCTTTATTTAAGACTGACTCGCTAAAATTTGCTATCAAGCATCCTGCCATACTTAAATCTGCAGATTCTAATAATGCCCCACATAAATTTGCACGGGTCAATAATGCCCCTCTTAACTTTGCTCGATTGAGTTTCGCTCTGCTTAAATTGGCATTGCTTAGATTTGCACCGCTAAAATCAGTATTTTGGAGATTTGCTTCACTCAAATTTGCGCCACTGAGATTAGCTTTTTTAAAATTTTCACTACTGAGATCGACACCACGTAAATCCACTCCACTAAGATTTCCTACACCAAGATTGATGCCTTTAAGTTCTAGCGATCGCAGGTCGGTTCCAGTCAAATTTAGATCTTGAAGATTTGCTTGCCTAAAATTAACTTTATAGAGAGTTGCTCTACTCAAATTTGCTCCCTTCAAGTTTGCATTTGGAAAGGCTGCTTCACTCAAATTTGAGCCAGATAAATCTGCGTCACCTAAATCTGTCCTACTAAAGTTAGCTTTGCTGAGATTGGCTTGGCTTAGGTTTGCACCACTAAGTTTTAGCCCAGATAAGTCTACCTTTTGTAGATCGATTACCGCAGGCTGAGTCTTTTCGCGCCAAGCATTCCAACGCTCAGCACCATCTTTAATATGTCGAACAATTTTTAGATCCGCCAAAATGATTTAATTGCTATTGATGTTTGGTATGGACATGACTCTAATTTAAGCTGTTTATTGAATAAATCTATACAGGCTAAATGGCTGACTTAGTCATGCAATAGAGTCATTATGGAGCTATGGCGATTTATATAGCTGTCGCCAGTCTTGTCAGGACATAAAATCCAAAAGATGAGATGCGGCGCTTCGCGCCGCATCTCATCTTTTGGGTTAGCTATAGCTATATAGTTTAACTTATGCGTATTCATCATTTTTACGATGACTGAGAGCGGTTGATGCCTTACACAAAACCGAAATAAATAGAATAGGCGCGAAGCGCCTATTCTATTTATTTCGGTTTTGTGTCCTAAAGCATTTGTGAGAATCTTTGGCTTTGGCTTCGCTCGGTCAATGATTATTATTTCTGGTTGAGTATTGCTGGTTGAGCGAAGCGATGTACTGAACTTGCTGAAGTACCGAATCCTTTCACATCTCATTTAGGATTTCTACATATGTAATGTTCAATTTATTGTTCAATTTATAGGATTGCTAAACGCTGCTATAAATTAGGTCTTGCCGTTTTGGCGTTGCGATGCCATCGATCGCGTTTGATTCTTCTTAGGGCTGAGCCTGTAAAATTTCGATCCCATGTTTCTTCAGTCATCTTTGCCAAGTTATCTAACTTCGGATCGACATTATGAGGAAAAGGTTGAAAATCAGATTCTAAAGTTTCTTGGGCAAAGCGTTGGTTCCAAGGACATATATCTTGGCAAATGTCGCAACCTGCAACCCAATTTTGTAAATTTTTAGCGATTGCTTCGGGTATCTGTTCGGCTTTGTTTTCGATGGTGTGATAGGCAATACAGCGATTGGCATCGACTACAAAAGGCTGCGCGATCGCTCCAGTCGGACAGGCATCGATGCAGCGCGTGCAGGTTCCGCAATGATCTGTATGAGGGCGATCGGGTTCTAATTCTAGATTGGTTAGGATTTCTCCTAAAAACAGCCAAGAGCCATAGTCCCGAGTGATGACATTGCTATGTTTGCCAATCCAGCCGATCCCCGCTCTCTGAGCAAAAGCTTTTTCGGCAATCGGGCCAGTATCCACATAATAACGAGCTTGAATCTTTTCGCTTGGATGGTTTCCTAATGACTCTAGCCAAGTTGCCAAAGCCTTGAGTTTTTTGGTTAAAACTTTATGATAATCCCGTCCCCAGCCATAGCGAGAAATCTTGCCAACATCGCGATCGCGCGAATGTTGATGTGGTGTGTAGTAATTGAGAGCCACACAAATTACTGTCTTTACTCCCGCCATTATCTGAGAAATATCTTGACGCTTAGGATTTGTCATCCAATCCATATCAGCTTGATAACCCAGACTTAGCCATTCTCGCAGGCGATCTGCCTCAATACCAGATTCTGCCTTAGCAAAGCCTACTTTACTAAATCCCAACTCTAAGGCTTTCTGGGCGATCGCCGATTTAATTTCTTCTTTAGTGAGGTTATTGTCTTTCATTTTGTAAATGCAACCCAATTACTATAGGCTGCGCTTGGCGTAGCCTATAGTAATTAGTTAACCACCACCTAGCCAGCCAAAAAAACCACCTTTTTTATCATCTTTGGGCTTTGATGGTGGCTTTTCTGTATTTGGAGATATGCCACTGACTTGGTTAATATACTTTATTGCCATTGGCTCTTCAGGATTCAGTTTTAGGGCTTGCTGAAAGCTCACTTTTGCCATGCCAGCTAATTTTTGATTCATGTAAACAAAGCCTAACAGAGCATGACATTTACTATTGTTGCAATCAATTTGGATGGCACTACGCAGTTCTTTTAGTGCAGAAGTCCATAACTGCTGATTGATATAGCTTTCGGCTTGACGGATATGTTGACTAATCGAACTATTGTTGCTAGCTTGGCTTGAACTATTTTGCGATCTCCCAAATGTAGTATCTGACGTATTTGTTGTATTACTAGCACTCCGAGGCGGTACTTGTGCCTCACTCCGCATTTGATAACTGCCGCTTGAAGCACTAGTCTGAGCTGAATTAGCTCTAGTTGAGCTTTCAGTATTAGTGTTATTTACATTATTTGCTCTAGTTGAGCTAGCCGTCGTATTAGCTGCGGTATCAATGCTATTTACCTTGACACCTGTATTATTACTAGGGGTACTCTTTAGAGGTGTCGTAACTACGACTGAGCTTCTAGACTCATCTGTAGAGTGTCTATATCCTTCTTGTAGGAGAATATGAACTAGGTTTAATTCACTCAATAAACCGATATTTTCTAAGGCGCGATTTAGATCTTGATACTGAGAACTAGCGATCGCTTGAATGGTTTGTTCGTAGTTTATATCTTTGGCAGAAATTAAGTATTTTTTGGCGATGTCTGACTGGGGGGAAAACTTCTGATTGCGCTTCATCAAGCGTTTGCCAAGAAGTTTTAATATTGCTGAATATTCCGTGCGCTCTCGCTCTTGAGACAATACATTGTAGGCAGGGTTAACTAGCTTAGATAGATATTGTGTGGCTACTTGCTTTTCTGTAGATGTGCGTCCATGGACATCAGGATGTAAACATTTAGCAATTAAAAGGTAACGTTTACGAACATGGGAAGCTTCGGCTGTTAGTGGTAAGCCCAGTACAGCGTAGTAATCATTAAAGTCATATTGACCGATGCCCCGATCTATACGAAATGTTCTTGGGTTTTCCACTATCGATCCTCGCCTTTTCGCTACCCAAACAAAAAAATTTGTTTTTAAAAGATTCTAAAACAGATAAGTAATCATAGCTTACCCACTATTAATACTTGTGCGATCGCAGCAATTACATCTTTCCTATAGGTAAAATATTGAAAATTTACACATTATTTTAGTTCCATTTACAGTAATTTGTGTTGAAATTTCAGTCACTTGGGGTCAGATAAACTGTCAGATTCTCTAAAGAATGAATGACTCCGCAGTAATTTTGTCTAGAAAAATTCGAATCTTGATTTAGCACAACACATTGCCAGCAATATGTTGGCGGTCTATTTACGAGCTAGTCAGCACTTGTTTTGCGGTTTGAATTTGATCGGCGCTAAAGCCTGCTTCATTGAGAAAGTCTAAAAATTCAGAGCTACGATATCTGGCATCAACACCGATCGCCTCGCGAAATATTCTTTTGGCACTAGCGCGATCGCCCGATGTCCATTGGGCGATCGCGAGCGCAACAAAGGGGTGGGGATTATTAGGTTCTAATTCGATCGCCTTTTGGGCATAAGCGATTGCGAGATCAGTTTGCTTTAAGCGTTGATAGGCAAGACTGAGATTGTAATGGGCGATCTCGTTATCAGTTTTGAGGAGTGAAGCCCAACTATGTAAAATGACAGCTTGCGGTAAATCACCACGCACTAGATAGACAATCCCGATCGCGTTAAAGGCTTGTAGTGATGTTGGTGAGAGATAAATTGCGTCCCATAGTGAAGCAGCGGCGGCTTCATCTTTTTTAGCCAAGTGTTGTGTCCAGCCAAGAATAATCCGTCCATCCAGATTGCTGGGATCGAGGGTGACCGACTGCTGCAATGCGGCGATCGCTTCCTCAAAGCGTTCTTGTTTGCGATAGGACAGCCCTAATTGACGATATTCATCGGCAGCACGTTTGTCAGCTTGAGTTAATTTTGAAGACTGAGGTGAGCTAGTTTTAGGGTTAGCCGCGATCGCTGGCAATGTTGGCATGATGTAAGTTCCCAGCACCAACAAATTTAACAAGCTTGAGATTTTAAACAATCTTTTCAAGTTAACTCTCATCCTCAAAATATAGCAATAAAAGTATAGGGGGCGCGACGCGCCCCCTATACCTAAAAAACAAAGAAGGTTCGCAAAGCGAACCTTCTTTGTTTTATTTGCTAGCGGTGAGTTGACGATATGCTCTTGAAACTAGCTTGTCGTCTACAAATGTGGCATTCATGCTTAAGTCTGAACTAGACCAGCTAACAATTACAGCCCGATCGCCAAACTTGCGATCGATGCCCAAAGGTTTACCTTCGCCACCAAGGATGCTTGCTACTTGGTCGTAACGCATTCCTTTGCCTAGACACACATAATTTTTGAGTGATACCGCAGGGCTACCACAACGATATTGCACATTGGTCATGTTGGTGTCATGGTGCTGCTTAGGCAAGAGCGCTAGATTGAATGTGGGACCAGAAAGCGCATCGATCAGCCATAGTGCTGCAATGATCATTACGCCTACAATCAATACATCCTCAATCACTGCCCGAACTAAATTACGCTGATGACGACGTTTGATTTGCTGAGCTTTCTCTTTTGTCCAAGTTTCCCAAGGAAAAGTATCAACCCATTGAATAGTGTCGTTAAACTTAGCGATCGCTGAAATCCGAACCGCGTTTAAGGCTCCTTTTGGATCTCGAATCGTAATACGACTAGTAGTACGAGCTGCAGCTAAGGTCTTAGGATCGACTAGCCAGCCGCGTAATTGGTGAACGAGATTTACAGCTTTCGATTTGTCTCTAGAAAGAGAACTCTCTTGTTTATTCCGAGCAGGCGAGCGTCTGTTGTCATTACGCGCAAGGGCATTAGTTGGCAGAGGTGCAGGTGCAGCAATCAATGGTATGTCGCGTCCTTGTGCCAATACTGGTATGGCTTCCCCGACCATATAAAATTCCCATTCAATTCGCTGCACCCCAACCAATTGCAAGCGATTAAAGTATCGATCGATGCTTTGCGTAAATTCGTTTAGGCGATCGCGATCGGAGTTAGATGTAATCAGCGTAAAAGCAATGGATAGAACTTGCTGCTCAAACTTAAATTCTGTTTGCTCAGCAGCTACTAGATCCATATAATCGGAAGCAAGACTAGTCAGAACATGCTGCAACTTCTGCCAAGCCTGTCTATCTTCAAGATTTAATCGCACTGCTTTCATGATTTATCCTCATCGTAGACCCTAACGCGGTCTCAATCTCTGGCAACTTTTTTGGGTATGTAGTTGCTCTTTGTGTGACAAGCAGGATGTTACCCAAATCCATGGAGTTTTTTAACAGGTTCTTTAAAAAGATGAAAGCCAGAGCAAACACTTTTTATCTTCACATATACCAATGAAAGCTTTGCTTGGGACATAAAACCCAAATAAATAGCGGCGACGCGAAGCGTCGCCGCTATTTATTTGGGTTTTAGTTTGTCCTAGCTATTGCTCAATATAAGCTTTGCTTCTTGCGTTGCTATAGTTTGGACAAGTCAGGAAATGCCTCGGCGACAGCAGGATAAACAATATGCCCATCTTGAATATTTACGCCTTTTGCCAACGCGCGATCGCGTGCCAAAGCTTCTAAGCCTAAATCAGCCAAAGCACATGTGTATGGAAGTGTCGCATTTACCAAAGCCTGAGTCGCCGTCCAAGGTACTGCCCCAGGCATATTGGGCACACCATAATGTAGTATGCCTTCTGCTTCATAAACAGGATCGGTGTGCGATGTCGGATGCACTGTTTCGATGCAGCCGCCTTGATCGACTGCTACATCGACAATTACCGAATGCGATCGCATTTGCCCCACTAATTCACGTTTTACTAAAGTCGGTGCTCGCTTGCCAGTAATTAGTACTGCCCCAATTACCAGATCCGCAGAACTAACAGACTCAGAAATGTTACTCGTATTGCTATACAGTAACTGCACTCGTGAACCAAATAGGGATTCTAATTCTCCAAGACGGTTCAGATTAACGTCTAAAATTGTCACCCTAGCGCCTAAGCCGATCGCCATTCTCGCTGCCTCAGTGCCAACTACACCACCACCAAGAACGACTACATGCCCAGCTTTTACTCCTGGGATACCCCCTAGTAAAACACCACTGCCGCCTTGTTGTTTTGTAAGATAATGCGCCCCAAACTGAACGGATAATCGTCCCGCAATGATACTCATCGGCACTAGCAAAGGTAATTGCCCGTTGGGAGTTTGTACTGTTTCATAGGCAATGCAGGTCGCGCCTGATTCGATCAATGCTTCAGTCAATTGGCGATCAGCGGCAAGATGTAAATAAGTAAACAAAATCAAGTGCGGATGCAGTAGCTCGTATTCGCAAGGCAATGGCTCTTTGACCTTGACCACCATGTCCTGTGCGTAAACCTCTTGGGGTGTACCCACAATTTTTGCACCAGCTAGTATGTATTCATCATCGCTAAAACCAGATCCGATGCCTGCATTTGTTTCGATAAAAACTTGGTGCGATCGGGCTGTCAATGTCGCTGTACCAGCAGGTGTAAGTCCTACGCGAAACTCACGATCTTTAATTTCTTTCGGTACACCAATTTTCACTGTTATCTCTCCTGAAAAAATTAAGACCCTGCCAAATCTTACTAGGGACATGCTTTAAAATAAAGAACCAGATTTTTTGTGGCGCGGCGAAGCCGCGCCACAAAAAATCTGGTTCTTTATTCAGACTTACTTAAGCTGAGCCTTTTTCACGTTGCGATCTTAATAGAGCTTCTACTAACAAATTTACGCTGACTGGTTTGCTAATGTAATCGTCCATCCCTGCTGAAAAACACCTGATGCGATCGCTCTCCATTGCATTTGCTGTTAATGCAATAATATATGGGCGTTGTTTTAAGCATGTATCATTAATGATGCGCTTAGTAGTTTCAATCCCATCCAACTCAGGCATTTGTACATCCATAAAAATCACATCGTAGATATTATTTTGCAAAGCCTCTAAAACTTTTAAACCATTATCAGCTATAACAATTTCGTACCCCAATCTATTGAAGATTTTGCGAGCGACTAATTGGTTGAAAGTATTATCTTCTGCCAATAAAATATTTAAAGGTAGCTTTTGCGCTAAATTGCGATCGAAAGATGATTTATTGACGATAGAAGTGGATTGATTTTGTCCGTTCTGAGAATTGTCTTTTGGAGTTCCCAGTGAGACAGTAAACCTAAAATTACTACCAACACCAAGTTGGCTGCTTACAGTAATTTTACTGCCCATTATGCCAGCAATTTTTTGACTTATTGCTAAACCTAAGCCTGTTCCTTGAGCCTTGAACTTTGTTTCTCCCGCTTGTTCAAATGGCAAAAAAATAGATTCCAATTTGTCGGATTCAATCCCGATACCTGAATCTTCTAATTCAAAATTAATTAATATAAAAGAATTTATTGTATCTTCATCTAATCTGACAAATTCATCAGGATAGACTCGAAATATAACGTGACCTTTGTTCGTGAATTTGATAGCATTGCTCAAAAGATTTAATAGAACTTGTCTTAATCTTTTGCTATCGGTATGCACTAATGTTGGTAAGTTAGGAGAAAAATTATAAACAAAATCAATATTTTTCTGATTGGCTTGAACTTGAGCTATGTCTACTAAATCTTTGATAATCTTTGATAGGTTTACATCTTGTAGTTGAAGCTCCATTTTGCCAGCTTCAATTTTAGAAATATCAAGAATATCATCAATTAAATTTAGTAGATGTATTCCAGATTGATAAACTGTTTCTAGATCTGATTTTTCTGAAACATCTAGATTGTGAGAGTCTTGTAAAACTTGAACCAAGCCTAAAATAGCATTGAGGGGAGTTCTTAACTCATGACTCATGTTAGAAAGAAATTCAGTCTTAGTGAGGTTTGCATTTTCGGCATTTTTCTTAGCCTCTGTTAATGCAATGTTTTGACTTTCTAAAACTAATGCAGCTTCCTTAAGGTTAGACTTGCTTTTTTCGAGTTGAACTGATTTTTCGATTAATCTTACTTTTGATTTCTGTAAATTAGCGATCGCCTGTTGTTTCTCAGCTAATATCGCAATTAAACTTAGAGTAGTTACAACAATAACGATGATAAAAGATTGTAATAAGATTAATGAATAGTTCGCATGTTGAACTGCAAAGGAACCCAACCCTTTTACCGTTCCCAAAACGGCAATCATTGTTATAACAACAATTAAGTTTGTTGCACCAAACTGTCCAAATTTTAGGACTGACCATACGAGACAGGGAATTAGTACATACTCTAAACTGTATTCTTGATAAAAGGAGAGAACCCCTATAGAAATTACAATAGCAATTAAAATGATTGCTTCAGTAAGTCTCCACGGACTAATTTTAATTGATTTCTTTGTGTCCTTATTTTTAATATTTTTAAAATAAAATTCATACCAACTAAAGATTGCTGGCGTAAATATGCATATTCCCGCTACATTGGAAATCCACCAAGTTAGCCAAACTGAGCCAAATAAAGACCAAGATACTTTGCCACCTAAACATAGACAGACCACGCCAGCGGTGGCATTAATCATTGGGGCTAAAGTACCTGTAAAAACAAGAAATTTATAAATATCGTCTAACCTTCTGAAAGGATTTCTGCCTCTAATAGTTAGACGTAGTAAATAGTTGCCAACTGCAGCTCCTATTGTCGTGCCGATTGCAATTCCTAAAACTTGTAAAATCGAAGCGATCGCAACATACAAATTATGAGCATCAAAAAATGCCCATATATTTGCTAGAAATGAACCAATTAAAACCCCTAGTAAAAGTTGTCGCCCAAAAATCAAAATAGCTGCTGCCGCCAATCCATCAGGCGGCCAAACAGGTGTAACGGATTGAGGTGTAGCTGCTACATGGCGCGAAAACTCTGCCATGCCATAGTAAACCAGTGCCAACATTACAATTGCGACGACACGCAGGAATGGCTTTAGTTTTTGCTGGGAGAGAACGAACATTTGTCCCATGCCTATTTAGTTGAGATGGCAGATCAAATAATCAGCAAATTACAATCTTAAGCTCACGACTGCGATCTTTTAAAGAATGATCCCTTTAGATTTCTTTGAAGGTATCCTTTAAAACTGTACGGGCTGCTAATTGACTTCTAGTTGAAGATAGTATTTCTGCCTCACGCCGCAAACGCGCTGACGTATCGCAAGTTTCAAGTAATGATTGCTGCTCTAGGCTTGCGCCTTGAAAATTGCTGGCTACCCAGTAAGATAGCTCGATTGGTCCACGCGGAATCTTGGGTAACTCTATTTCCTGATCTGTGAGTTTTTGCGATAGGCGGATGACATCATTGAGCAGCTCGCGTACTTCCGTGGCTAGCAGGTACGGTGCATCAGTGCTAGGCTCATCCTCAATCCACTCAACTAATCCCACGCGGTAAGGCGTTTCGCGTACGTACTCCAACACTCGAAAGCGTTGTTGCCCTGTGGTCAAGATTTTAAAGCGATCGTCAGGCAGGCGATGATATTGAATAATTTGAGCAACACATCCAATATTTGCGGGTTTGCCAGTTTCTGAGTCCCACATCAGAACCCCAAAACAGCGATCGCTTTCTAATACCGTATTGATCATCATGCGGTAACGGTATTCAAAAATATGCAGTGGAAGTGACTGTCCAGGAAACAGTACCAACTCAGGTAAGGGGAATAGAGGCAATTCGCGAACTGAGATCGATGATGAAGTCATTGTTGCTAAACTTGGCACTAGTTAAGACGCTTTACTTAGTTTAGCTTGAGTATTATGGCTATCGCCAGTTGCGTTAAGACATTACACCCAAAAAAGAGAGCCTGCGCTTTTAGCAGGCTCTCTTTTTTGGGTGTAAGCATTATATTTACAGCTAATGATAAAAAACTTACTGCAATCCTGTAACTAGATTGTCAAGTAGTAATTGAAGCCGTTAAGATCACAGTTTTTTTACATGAGTTCTCTTGGATTTTCCTCGTCACGGACATGAAAACGAAATCTTGCTTGCTGAATACATGGGCGCATTTGTTCGTATAGCTCTCTTACGTCTATTGGTAAGCGCTCCAGTACCACTTTGGGTGCAGAAATATCACGGGTAAGCAAGAGTATATTCCCAGTACCCATGATGCGTTGATTTAGAGGTTTCTCTAGGTGAATGTCATCAACTTGATAGATTTCTAGGGTCTCGATATTTCTAGAAAAAATACCAATTTCAATGACAATCCGTTGCGAAGTAATCAAATATTGAGTGTTAGTCGATCTCAACCAAAACCAGATAGCGCCGATACCTAAAGTGAAAATGGCAATTAACAACCTTGTCACACTACCTAAAACCGCAGGATGACCTTTAAAGAGAATGCGCTCATCAGGTAACGGTACTTTTGCCGTAGACATAAATGTTTCCAATAAAAACAATTGGTGCAAGTTTTGACTGCACCAATTATCGTAACGCCTTAGTTATGTTTTTTATATCGTTAAGTTTCAGTGATTTAATAAAGAGCTGATTTTTGTGGCGCGGCAAAGCCGCGCCACAAAAATCAGCTCTTTATTTTACTGCACGTCCCTTATAGTGATTTCAAAAAATAAAAAAGGAGGCAATGTACAGCATTGCCTCCTTTCTTAAGGTTTATGGACTACTTGTTTTTCTGTGCCCAAACTCGGATTGGCATACCCCAGACATAAATAAAGCCTTCAGCCGCTTTGTGGTCGAACTGGTCGGCGCTGGTGTAGGTTGCGAGGTCTTCGTCGTAAAGTGAATTCACTGATTGACGACCGACGATTATAGCGCTGCCCTTATGGAATTTGACGCGGACTGTACCTGATACACGCTCTTGGCTGCTATCGATGAAAGCATCAAGAGCAGATTTGAGAGGACTGTACCAGAGACCGTTGTAAATCATCTTGCCGTAGGTATCCTCAACGCCCCGCTTGTACTGGGCAAGGTCAGAAGGCAAGGCAAGACTTTCGAGATCTCGGTGGGCATGAATCAAGACTAACATTGCAGGTGCTTCGTAGATTTCTCGAGACTTGATACCCACTAGGCGATTCTCGACCATGTCAATACGCCCGTATCCATTGTTTCCTGCGATCGCATTTAGAGCGGTAATTAGTTCCACAGGCTCAAGTGCTTTACCATCGATGGAAACGGGAATCCCTTTTTCGAAGCCAATTTCAGTGTAGGTTGGCTCGTCAGGGGTGTCGGCGATCGCCTTGGTCATCGCATAAATTTCTTCGGGTGGCTCGTTCCAAGCATTTTCGAGGGGGCCAGCTTCGATACTACGACCGAGTAAGTTGCGATCGATACTAAAAGGAGAAGACTTCTTCACTGGTGAAGCAATCCCAAATTTTTCGCCATAGGCGATCGTTTCTTCACGACTCATGCCCCACTCACGGGCAGGTGCCAGCACTTTAATGTCAGGATTAAGTGCGGCTATCGACACATCAAACCGCACTTGGTCATTACCCTTACCCGTACATCCATGTGCCACTGCATCTGCGCCATACTCTTTTGCTGCTTCCACTAAAATCTTGGCAATTAGAGGACGTGCGAGGGCAGTAGTTAAAGGATAACGACTTTCATACAGTGCGTTAGCCTTAATTGCGGGAAAAGCATAATCTGTGACAAATTCTTTAGTTACATCTCTAACTAGAGATACTGAGGCTCCTGAATCTAGAGCTTTTTGCTTAATGGGAGCTAACTCATCGCCTTGTCCTAGGTCTGCTGCAAGGGTAATGACTTCTTCAACACCCCATTCTTGCTTGAGATAAGGAATGCAAACAGATGTATCAACGCCGCCCGAATATGCAAGTACGACTTTTTTCGCCCGACCCATGAATCTCTCCTGAACCCATTGCTAAACCTAAAAAAGTAGCCCGGGTACTACGCCTATCTCAAGCATCCCTTAGTGCTGCTGTCTTCCGACCCTGACACGATTCGGGCGTTGCGATCGCATAGATCCGAGCCATCTATAAGATTAGCACTAAGCGAGAAACTTAAACTAATTGTTGGCAAATCCACACATAAGTTTTCGGCGATTATGCCATCAATATCAAAGTGCTTTGCGCTCAAATCCAAACGAAGAGAAACCTTGAAAGAGTTTTAAAGCAACTCTTTCAAGGTTTCTCTTCGTTTGGATTTGAGCGGTAATTAGCTTACAGACAATACTTTATGCAACCTTTCTGCTGGATGGAAACTTGAGTTAGACGAGAAGATTTCGTTTAGATTGCTCCAACTGCTGCCACAGATCTGCAACTTGCGCATAGGCTTCTTGGGAAGAAATTTTACCCCCAGTTTCGAGAGCACAAATGATACTTACCCGATGAGAGAACTCTTGTAGGTTGGCGTTAAACACCAAATTCTCTGGGGTAAATGTGCCGTAATAACGGGAACGGGGAAATATAAATTTACTAGTGGCAGACATTAAGCGTTCCTCCTTAGATGGTAACTCAGGGTGACTATCTATCCTGCAAGGTGAATTAACATTAATGCTAATTAATCTACCTTCCTTGGAACTTAGAATTTTTATTTTATAAGGTTAACTTACTTTATTAACCTTATCTTAACCTAGATTTAACTTATTATGACGGTTTAATTTGTGATAGGTTCCCAACATAATCTAGAGTTGTATTTAGCTAATTGAGTGCGGTAATCGCTGCGGGAATCATGATTTTTGGTTAAAAAACCTATTTCAATCTCTTTGAGAAACTAAAAATATAGTGAATGATTTGTAAATTGCTCTCCATAATTGTCAGAGAAAGCATTTCTAATTTGTTCGCTTAACAAATACAAAACTTCCAAGGTTAAAGAGACTGCGATATGAAACGCAATAGCCTAGAAAATTATCGCAAGCAAAAGATGATGCCTTTTAAACCAGCGATCGCGCTCATGAATCGACTGAAATATCCCCAGAAATTTTTGCTGATCAGTTTGTTATTTGTGCTGCCATTAGCATTAGTGATGAATTTTCTGATATCAGAGCTAGATAGCCGCATAGAATTTACTCAGAAAGAGCTGTACGGTACTGCCTACTTACGTCCTCTAAGTCAACTATGGCAATACATTCCAGATAGACAGTTGATTTTACAGCGCCAGTTTTATAAAAGTACTTTGAGTTTAGGCCCATTGGCTCTACCTCGAGAGCAGTTGCTAGATCTACAAAATAAAATAGATCGGGGATTTGTGGCACTTTCAGATGTTGATCGTCTATTGGGCGAAAATTTGCAAACAAATGGAAAACTGATTGATATTAAATCTTCGTGGCAAGGTTTACGAGATGGTCAAGAGTTTTTGGAATTTCGTAAGCATGATTTGATTCTCGAGCAACTCGATCGATTTCGAATTCAAGTAGTTGATGCTTCTAATCTAATTCTCGATCCTGACTTGGACACTTACTATCTGATGGATGCAGTTGCTCTCAAGCTTCCAGAAATCCAAAAAATAATGCACAAGATGATCCAGATAGAATCGGAAATTGTATTTAAGAAAGAAATTAGTAGAGAACAAAGAGCACGCCTATTTTCGTTGATGAGCCTATTAGATAATTACAATAACGATCTATCGGCAAATCTAGAAAGAGCCTTTAAGAATAACCCTCGTGGTAATCTTCGCGATTTGTTGAATATGCCCCTTCGCAATTTTGTTGTCAGCATAAGTGAGACTAATGCCTACATCAGCCAATTAGTTAGTCAAGACAATAACTTTTCTTTGAGCGGAAGTTTTTATCAGCAAGAGATGGAAAGTACTCTAGAAAATAGCTTTACTCTATGGCAGCAAGTTATAGATCGCCTTGATGAGTTACTAGTCTATCGAATGCAAGGTTTTGTAGATCGAAAACGATTTATCTTGATTTTTGTAGCGGTGATATTAGTTGCGATTATCTATCTATTTATAGGTTTTTATCTATCGGTTATGCGAACTGTTCATCAGTTAGATATTGCCGCTAGACAAATGACAATAGGTGAATCGGTATCAATTAATCTTGACAGTAAAGATGAATTGTCTATGGTTGTGCAGTCATTTAACAGTGTAGCGAGCGCTCTGAAAGAGTCTGAAGAAAAATATCGGGGCATTTTTGAAAATTCTGTGGATGGAATTTTTCAAACCACCATTGACGGAAAGTACCTGAGTGTTAATCCTGCATTGGCTAGGATTTATGGCTACGATTCGGTCGAGCAGATGCTAGATCACATTGTTGATATTCAGACGCATCTCTATGTCGATCGAGATCGTCGTCAACAGTTTCAGGCATTAATGGAAGTAAATGATACTATTACTGGATTTGAATCACAGGTGTATAAGCGCGATCGCACCAAGATATGGATTAGTGAAAATGTGCGAGCTATGCGCGATAAAGAGGGCAAAATACTTTATTACGAAGGAACGGTTGAAGATATTAGCCAACGTAAAATTGCGGAAATTGCACTGGAAGGAGCTAATAAACAAATTCTGGCTTTGAATGAACTACTCAAGGAAGAAAACTTGCGCATGGGGAGCGAGCTAGAAGTAACGCGCAAACTTCAGCAGATGATATTGCCTAAAGATAAAGAACTTGCGCTAATTGTCGGATTAGATATAGCAGGATTTATGGAGCCTGCTGCTGAAGTCGGCGGTGATTACTATGATGTTTTACAACAAAATGGAAAGATTAAAATCGGTATTGGTGATGTAACTGGGCATGGGCTAGAAAGTGGCATGTTAATGATTATGGTTCAAACTGCGGTTCGTACCCTGTTACAAAATGAAGAAAATGATCCTGTGCGCTTTTTAGATACGCTCAATCGTACTATCTACGGGAATGTTCAGAGAATGTCATCTGATAAGAACCTGACATTATCATTGATTGATTACGAACATGGCAAACTGACTTTGAGTGGTCAGCATGAAGAAATGATTGTAGTTCGGAAAAATGGATACTTAGAGAGATTTGATACCATCGATCTTGGGTTTCCCATTGGACTAGAAGAAGAGATTTCCGAGTTTCTTGCTCAAAAGCAAATTCATTTAGAGACGGGGGATGTAGTCGTGCTCTATACCGATGGTATTACCGAAGCTGAGAATGAAGCTCGACAGCTTTATGGAGTGGATCGCCTATGCGAAGTAGTTTGTAACAATGTTGATAATTCAGCGATCGCTATTCGTAAAGCCGTTATAGAGGATCTGCGATCGCATATTGGCTCTCAAAAAGTTTATGACGACATTACCTTGTTAGTTCTCAAACAAAAATAGAAAAAGCCTCGCATTGCGAGGCTTTTTCACTAGATTGAAAGAAAAGGCTTAAACACCTCTTCTTTCAATTGCTATACGCCAACGGGTGCAGGAATATGGCTAAAAGCAGGAACAGAAGGCTTGTTGAATACTTGAGCCAATTGACGAGGAGCGCGATCGCACCAATTCTTCTTGCCATATACATAACCAGCAATCAAAGGTAGCGCCACAGTTGCTTCGGAGTAAACCATTTGCTCTTGGACAATATCTACCTTGCCCCAAGAATGTGCTTCCTTCAGAGTCGAACCAGATAGAGCGCCATCGCGTTCGTCAGCAACAGTGATTTGAACTGCATACTTGTGCATTGCTGCTTCAAAGCCGAGCAATTCTGCTGCAACTACTGTGTCTTGAGCAAAGTTCTTAGGAACGCCACCACCAATCATGAAGAGACCAGTGTGAGGACTTGCCAGTTTGCATTGGGTCAATTCACGGAAGTCACGTACTGAGTCGATGCTCACATGCTCTTCAGGAGAGAACCACTGATGATGTACTAGACCAAAGCCTGCGGAGCAATCGCTGAAAGCGGGAACAAAAATAGGAACTTGATGCTCGTAGGCTGCCAAAACGACTGAGTGGCGATTTTTGGCATTCTTGTCGAGATATGCACCCATTTCGTGAATAAATTCACGGGAAGAATAAGGACGAGGAGGAAGAGAGTTAGCAATTTCGGCGATCGTCATGTCACAGACTCGCAATTCATCCTCGTCAATGTAGGTGTCATAGATGCGATCGATTGCATTTTCGCGGAGTACTCTGTCATCAGCGAATGTGTCACCGACATAGTGACGAAATCCGAGCGCTTCAAAGAAGTCTTGATCGACGATGTTTGCGCCTGTAGAGACAATCATGTCTACCATGTTGTTGGCGATTAAGTCGTAAACAACTCCTTTAAGACCCGCACTAAATAAAGAACCAGCTAAACACAAGATGATTGCGCAATCTTTGTCTTTGATCATATCGTCATAGATATGGGCAGCGCGTCCAAGATTTCTGCCTTGGAAAGCGGTATTTGCCATTGCGTCAACCAATCCAACCACATCAAAAGCTTTGATATCGATGTGTTCAACAGTCTGTTTTAGTAGTTCGCGTTTCATGGTCTTTTTGAATCCTAGATGCTATGTGTTGTAAATGTATGCGAAAAAATTGCGACAAAATTCAACAACAGAACAAGCAAAATCGAACACCCTTTAGGAATCTGAGAATTCTTTGTAACTCCAAGCGAAAATCAATGACGTTCGCAATCGGTCAAAGAACCGACTGATGTCATTTTAAAATGTTGGACGTAAGAAAACTGCCTACCCGAAGTGGCTCTTTCACTACTTATTCAGTTTTGAAAATATTTAATCTTCTCCATCATGAGAAGCGATCGACCGAGGTTGTCAACAGTGGTTACAACCCTAATAGTTAGAAGGTCGATCGGAACATACTAGGTCCTTCACAGGCATCATCCCAAGAAAGAGTAGGATCGGACTCGCGTCTCTCATCCAACTTTAGGTTGAGGAGCCAATCACATCCAAGCGATAAAACCAGTTTTTCCAATTTCTATATAACTGAGTACAACAAATCCTTAAATACAATAGCACTTTTTTTGATAAATACAAGCAAAATGGCGCTAGAGATCCCGTATATACATGCGTTTAACTTTGTATCAGGAGTCTTGTAGAGACATAAGCCTCCTTCTTGAAACAAGATTGACGTATTTCATACAGGGACGATCATGATGACAGCGCAGTATCAGGCGGCTCTACACTCCTATGCAGAGGGTCGGTATGAAGAGGCAATGCAGCAGTTCTCAGAGCTGTTGTACGAAGATCCTCGCAATCCCAAGCTGCATATTTGGTTGGGCGCAACTTTTCGTAAGGCTGGTAAAATTGAGTATGCCAAAGTTCAGTATCAGCAGGTACTGACTCTTACTGAAGATCCCGACTTGTTAGATCTTGCTAGTACTTCACTTGCTCAAATCCAGAACAAGTTAGCTAATAATTCTCAAAAAAGTACTTCTCCAAAAGAAGATACAGATAGTTCTAGTGGTCTCACTAAGAATAGTACTTTGCAGCAAGAGGTTGCTCAAATTGTTAACTCTCATGCAAATGGATTGCTAGTAAACGATCGTAATGTCAATCATATTATTACCCCTGACGAAGACTTAGATGCTGATGACTTTACTTTGTTGGTGCCCCCTTCTCCTGCTGTAAACGCTATTCCTAAGCCTAAAGCCTTGGCGAATCCTCAAAAACTTAGTAATGGATTAGTTCCTCCTCCACCAGCGATCGCAGCGCTATTTCAGAGTCAGCCACAGGAAAGTAATTTAGATCTTCTTCAAGATGAGAAATTTGCTGGCAATGAAGATACAACGAAAAAATCTGTACCATCATCGAATTTTTCAGATGTGACTGTCGATATTCCTGAAAGCAAGCGAAAAACCAAAAGGTCTAAGAAGGTTAAAAAGGATATAGTCCAAGTTGAATTTCCACCCTTGGAATCAGCATCTTCTGAGAATATTACTGAAAGCAATGAGAATCAAAGCATTGTTAAGAATCGTTCTGACTCTTCAGCGATCGCGTTGGAGGACGTGTTTAAATTCTCTAGCGTTGGACAGAAAATTACTTTGTGGGGAGCCTTGGTCGCTACTGTTCCCGCGATTGTATTGGGCGTGACTGCATACCAAGTAGGGGATGGGCTGCTTTTAAGTAAAGTTAAACAAGGTCAGCAATCCGAGGCAATTGCTCTCGCAAAAGCGATCGAGGGCTTTTTCCAAGAACAAACTGATGGGGTGGAAGTGCTGAAGACTTTACTTGTCTCGGCTGAAGTTGGACAGAGCACTCTCCAAAATACGGTGCAGATTCCTACAAATCCCAATCCATTAGAACCTAATAAAGCGAATAAACCTCTATCCTCATTGCCGATCGTTCAGCAGCGTCAGTACAAGCAGCAGTTGACTAATCGTCTCAATCTCTATAGCCAAGCTTATCCTAAGTACACTAGCATCGCAGTATTTAGTAATAATGGTGAACTTCTCGCTCAGTCTAAGAATTCTAATTCTTTGCAGACCCTTAACCCTAATACTTTAAATAAAGCGACTTCGACTGACAATGTACTGTTTAGTAATCCTGTGATTAGTAAAGATGGAGCATATTTATACGCAGTTACATCAGTTAAGAGTTCTGTTTCGCAAAAAGTAAGTATGGTTTTGCAAGTAGAGATTCCTGTTAAAACTTTGGTAGGCGATCTAACTACTAATTCTGGAAGCAGTAATTTCTATTTAGTTGATAGCGCTAATAAGTATGTCGCTAGTTCTCAACCTGTTTCAATTGGCGAAGATGCATCATCAGATTTTTCAATGTTGCCTAATTTGCGAGCTTCGCAGACTCCTGATTTACGAGACGTGGTTAAAAGCGATCGCAATGCCCAGATTTTGGCTTATGCACCTGTCCCTAATATGCAGAAATTTGGCATATTAACTTGGGATATTTTGACCACAGTAGATAAGGCTACAGCTATTGCTGGTAATCAGAATTTATTAATGGTGATTGGTATTGGGATTGCCGCAACTCCTTTACTAGTTGCGGCGATCGCCTATGGTTTAACGCGACGACTAAGTACAAGACTTAAAGATATTCGTGCAGCTCTGAGAGATCTAAGACAAGGTGACTCTGAGAATGCTTTTGGGACTTTCTCTGGCACTCTGAGTGTTGAGGGTAATGACGAGTTATCAGATATCTCTTTAAGCATCAATAAGATGTCCGAACAGTTCCAAACGACGATTCTTAAGCAGGAGCAAGAGAAGCAAAATCTACAGTTACAGGTAGTAAAACTGTTTAAGGTTTTGTCTAAATTGGCTCGGGAGGAAAAGCAGGAAGTTCAGGATAGTGACTTGTCGGATGACAATATATTGCTCCTAGGCAAAAAAATTCGGGCTGAGATGGTGCAACGCAATGCTGAAGTTGAAAACTATCGCCAACAAAAAGAAGCTCTTCAAGTTCAGTTGATGCAGATGTTAAAAGATGTCCAAGCGTTAGCTGACGGTGACTTAACCGTTTCTGCTAAGTCTATCGATGGCAATCTAACTGATGTAACGATATTTTTTGATGACGTAATGCGAGGTCTACAAAACATTGTCGGTCAAGTTAGGTCGTCAGCGAATCAAGTTAATTTTTCGCTAGGACAAAATGAACAGGCGATCGCCAATCTGACGAGTGTTTCTCAACGACAAGTGGATACGGTAACACGGTCTTTGAATATAGCTCAAATGTCTAAATTATCAGCAACTAAAATTGCTGACCATAGCCAGCAAGTAATTCAATCTTCGCAATTAGTAGCTGAAAAGATTTCTGTTAGCGATCGTTCTATTGATGAGGTGGTGCAAAAAGTCGGAGAGTTGCAAACTACAGTCTCGAATACCGCAAAGAGAGTTAAGCAATTGGGGCAAGCATCCCAAAAAATTGCTAAAGCAATTTCCTCTATAAATGAAATTGCTATCAAGACTAACTTTCTGGCGATCAATGCAACTCTTGAAGCTTCTCGAACTGGAGATGCTAATAGTAGTGGATTTGTTTCGGTTGCCGAAGAGGTTGGCGAACTTGCTGCCCGTTCAGTTGCCGCGACAAAGGAAGTAGAAAGTTTACTTGGTAGTATCCAAAATGAAACTAACGCTGTGATGGCGGCAGTTGAATCGGGAAGCAATCAAGTTTCTGAAAGTGCTTCATTAGCGATCGCTGCTAAGGATAGTTTGCACCAAATTGCTCAAATCTCACAGCAGATCGATACTTTGGTGTCTTCAATTTCTGACGCGACGATTTCGCAAGTTCAGACTTCAGAAGGAGTGGCAAATCTGATGAAAGATATTTCTCATATTGCCAAAAGAAACCTCGCTTCTTCCTCGGAGGTGGCTAAGTTTCTTAAAGCTACTAAGAAATATTCTGGTGACTTACAGCAATCTTTGACTCATTTTAAAACTCGATAAACTCCTTAAGACTGCTGCTAAAAATAGGTTTGTATTCCCAAAATAAACATTTCTATAAAGCTCAATGTAATCCTTCTCCAATGATTGAAACAGTGCCACAAATTAAGAAGAATTTTTCTGAAGAAGCTCTAGCCCATATTAATGAGCTTCAAAACGAAATTTTAGGATTAGATGCAAACCTACCGACTTTCCTCCAGCAAGTTGACTGTTTGCTCTCTACACACGAATTGCTGCGTGATTCAGCAATCAAAGCTGATTTCTATGTTCCGAAATCCTCATTCGTAGAAATCATGCTTCAATTTGAGGACTCAATTAAATTGTTGCGCGATCGTCACTCTGATGTCGATCGAGCTTTAAAAAGCTTGCTTTGTGAAGCGATCGATATGATGAGCCAAATTATTAACGAATACTGTTTTGAGACAGAAGTAAGTTCAGACTGGATAGATAAACAAAGTAACTTATTTGAGCAAATAAATAAGCGTTTAATATTAAATTCTAACGAACTTGAAAGTCTGAAAATAAGTGATAAGGATAACGAGCCGTTTAACTTAGATAACACTCCAGAAGCCTTACATTTATTTGATATGGATTTTGAGCTAGACTCTGATGACTTATATCA
Source organism: Pseudanabaena frigida (assembly GCA_003242085.1). Classification (GTDB taxonomy): domain Bacteria; phylum Cyanobacteriota; class Cyanobacteriia; order Pseudanabaenales; family Pseudanabaenaceae; genus Pseudanabaena; species Pseudanabaena frigida. The sequence continues at coordinate 85,604 of QBML01000015.1, forward strand.
GGCAACCGATGGGCAATATGATTCAGATCGGTTTCTACTCATTCAACTAGATGATGAAGCTGAATCTTTAGGATCTTTGGAATTGTCTGAGGAATCGGCTGCAAGCTCTAGGCAGGAATTTATGACGTTGTTTCCAAGCCTTCCGTCAGAGATTTATCGAGAGTCTTTGGATGAACAGGCTGATAATGAAATTAGCAATAATTATAACGGCAAAGACAAATTGCCAATGCCAGAGCTACTCGCCGATATATTCCCAGTTATCTCTGAAGAAAAATATTTGGGTCATGACGACGAAACAGAACTTCAGGGTGTAAGTTGGGATGATGTGGAAAATGATAATGACGATCTATGGACCAAATTCCCGTCCCTTGAATCTTGGTCAGCTATAGAAGATAGTAATGAGCTTTCCACTTTTAAAGAGATAGAAATTAATTTAGATCGATCTAACGATCGAAAAAAATCTGATAACTTACTCTCTGATAATTTTTCTGATTCACTAGATGAAGATGAAAACACCTTTTGGAATTCATTAGAGTCTATAGAGAATCTACAGTCGAACCAATTTCTTGAAGATCGATCTGTTAGTGACGATCAGTTAAATCAAGATAGTGAATCTATACTTTTAGAAGAACTAAAAAAAACAGATTTTTCTAATTCAGATATTGATACTGCTATAGAAGAATCGCCAATTTATCAAAATAATTCTAATAGCTCTCAATCTTCCTTAGAAGAAATTTCATTAACTAGTTTAGGAAGTAGAGATCTTCCTGATATAGATATAAGCTCAGATGCTGCTTTCTTATCTGCTGCGACTGCCTCAAACGGAGCTAATATTCGTATCCCTATAAATTATCTGGAAATGCTAGAGGATTTATCAGAAGAATTGTTAGTGCGGAAAGGGAGTTTAGATATTTATTTAGGTGAAATGCGATTGATATTAGATGGAGCTCAAAAAAACTTACAGTTATTAGAGCCTAGCGTTGCCGATAAGAACACAGCGATCGCTAATTTAAGCAATGCTTTTGAGAGCCTTACAAATATACTCGATCGCACGGAACATAAAACGTATGAGATGGGACAAGATGTCCGTCATTTGAGGAAGAACTTTCGACAAGTGCTAAAACTTCCAATTTCCAGTCTAGTTAGAAAGTTTCCGCGAATTTTGAGGGACTTGTCATTACAATATGGAAAGCAAGTAGAGTTGATCGTTCAGGGCGCAGAAATAGGTATTGAGAGAGCTATTTCTGAAATAGTTGCCGATCCCCTCGAACTATTGCTTCGTAGTGCTTTTGAACATGGTATTGAATCCACTAATGAGCGGCAAAAACTAGGAAAGTCGGTGCAAGGTAAGATTGAAGTAATTGCCAAGCAGACTGATGAAAGCACGGTAATTAAAGTTAGTGACGATGGCTATGGACTTGGTAATGACGTTGACTTGAGTAATTTAAGAGAGAAGATAATTGAGATTGGTGGAACAATCTCACGACAGGTACAGATTGGTAAAGGGTCTGAATTTATAGTTGTTTTGCCAAATATTCTCTCAGTCTTGCGAGTGCTTTTGATCGATGTCAATCAAATGTGTTTAGCAATTCCTAGTAAGATGATTCTAGAAGTAATTTCGATGAATGTTGATGAAGAAGATCGTGAGACTTTGGAATGGCGAGATCTTGAAATTCCAATTGTGACACTCAATTCTTTCCTTAAGCTTAATTGTCGGCATAATTTGAATCAAGCTTTTACTCAAATCGACCAGTCTGGTCAAGTAGTTGGTAAATCAGAAAACCATAAACCTAAAAATGCAGTGCCTGCATTTTTAGTGATCAAGCATGAGAATAACCTGTTTGCATTGCAAACAGATGGTTGCTGGAGCGATCAAGAGGCAACTTTTCATCAAATTGAAGGTGATGTTATATTGCCTCAAATCTTTCTTGGCTCAGTGATACTGGGTAGCAATCAGGCTGTTGTTTTGCTAAATGTGGCAGAGTTAGTAAATCAATATTTACGATCGCGTTCTAATGAGGTTGAAGTTGAAACGATCGCTAAGAAGCCTCATCAAAATTTGCAGGATTTAAGTAGTCTATCTGACTTTTTTATGGGAGATGATGTATCTGAGCCATCTAATCAAGATGATTCATCAGAGCAACCCGTTCGAGTTTTGGGGAGATCGCCTGAGCCTGAAAATTTAGAGAGCTCGGGGATTTTATTGAGCGAGGAAACTACTGGTCAGACAAAACGCCACCATCAATCTAAAGTTTTAATCGTCGAATCCTCAGCCAATGTTAGGCGCTATCTGGCAATGACCCTTGCAAGGTCGGGGTTTTTGACAGAGCAAGTTCAAGATGGAAAAGAGGCGATCGCCTTTCTCAAAGAAAGTCAAAAAAATAATCTAGCCGTTGATATTGTGATCACCGACTTGGAAATGCCTCACATGGATGGTTTTAAGCTGTTATCAAGTATTCGGTCGGATGAGTCTCTTCATAATTTGCCAATAGTGGTACTCACGGCACGGAATAATGAAAACGATCAAAAGTTGGCATTAGACCTTGGTGCCAACGCCTACTTTAGCAAGCCATATCACGAACAAGAACTAGTTGCCAAGCTACAACAGCTTACTTCTAGCTAAGGAACCGATTTTTGATAGCGTGGCCTCGCCGCGCTATCAAAAATTAAATTGCAGAACTATCTGAACAAAGGGGCATAAATCACCCCTTTGTTCAGATAGTTCCTTTAAATAGTCCCTGCGGTTTGAATAGCAAAACTAAAATCATAATTACCAAGCCAATTCCCAGCTTATAGTCTGTCCCAATGCAATATTTTTGCAAATCGCCTAGAGCCGCAGGACAAGTAGTGGCGACCTCTTGCGATATTCCGACAATCAATGCACCTGCTATCGCTCCATAGGGATTGCCGATTCCGCCCAGAATTACCGCCGCAAACATAGGTAAGATCAAGAACCAACCCATATTTGGGCGTAAATTGGTAATTAAGCCGTACATGCTACCGCCAAAAGCAGTCATACCGCCAGCAATTACCCATGTCCAGATAATCACCGCATTTACGTTGATGCCTGCAACCTTTGCGAGTTCGGGGTTATCGGCTACCGCACGCATTGCCTTGCCAATTTTGGTGTTTTGCAATAAATAATAAAGTCCTGCAATGATCGCGATCGCAGCTACGATAACCACGATTTTATTGCGGGTGATCGCTATCTCGAATATATTGATAGCAGGAAAAGTCGGCAAGCTATATTTCTGTGGTTTCGCACCCCAAACAAGTACGATCGCATTACGAATTACCAGTGCTAAACCAATCGAAACGATCATCATCGTGGTTGAGGTGGCGCGTTTGGCACGTAAGGGTTGCCAGAGGATTTTTTCGCAGAGTAATACTAGGGCGATAGAAACAGTACTGCCAAAAGCGATCGATAACCAAATATCGAGCTTAAAGGTAGTATTGGCAAGAAAGGCAAGATAAGCTCCTAGGGTAAGAATGTCTCCATGAGCAAAGTTGGCAAGGCGTAAGATGCCATAAGTAAGCGTTAAACCGACTGCGGCAAGCGCAATAATACTTCCAACTGCAATCCCATCAATGGTTGATTGCAGGATTGATTGTATGACTTCAATCATTAAGACAATTTGATAGAGCTTGATTGCTTTTCATTCTACAGGAATAAGCTCAAGCAACTTTTCCCTGATTTCCTCAAATTCAGCCATTGTATAGCTATTGCTATAAAAAGCCACAGAAGGATTGCGGCGCGAAGCGCCGCAATCCTTCTGTGGCTTTTTTATAAGGAGTGAGAAAGAGAGAAAGTAACGGTCGAAAGTAAAAAATGGCAAGCAGTAGACAGAACTATTGGAAAACTAGAAGGTGATTAGCGTAAATTTATCCTAAAACGTAGATAGGAAGAGGGAGGGCAACAAGAAGCGATCGCGATAAAATACGGCTAGCAAACAACCCAGCAATCTAAAATGCTATCTCCCGCCCAAATAGATCTCCAGCCGATCGCCAAAACATCCACACCTACATGGAAAATCAAACTGCTATATGACGGAGCTTGTCCCCTTTGCATCCGCGAAGTCAACTTTTTAAAACGCAAAGATAGCGATCGCGGTTTAATCGCATTTGTGGATATCGCCGCCGATGACTACGATCCCAAAGACAACGCAGGAATAGATTTTGAAACCGCAATGGGACGCATTCATGCCGTATTACCCGATGGCGCGATCGTTCAAAACGTCGAAGTATTTCGCCAAACCTACGACATCCTTGGCATTGGTTGGATTTATGCGATTACCAAAATACCGCTAGTGGGAAGCATTGCCGACGCGCTCTATGGAGTTTGGGCAGACTATCGCCTCCTGCTCACAGGTCGAGGCAATCTTAAAACTATCGTGGCAAAACGTCAGCAGTACCAAAAAGAAAGTGAAAATAATCAGAATAATAACCAAGGACGTTGTGCCGATGGTTGCACGATCGAAGATCGGAGATAGAGATGATCATTGCTTGGCTGATAGTCGCGATCGCCTCATTTGCAGGTGGTTTTGCCTTTAACACACTTTTCCCCAGCGACTACAAATGGTTTATGCGATTGCGCCGCCCCCGATGGCTTACCTTTGAGAAAGCGATTCCTTTTATTTGGATCTTTATCTTTATTTGCGGCATCACCTCCGCTGCCGTCCTATGGCAAGCACAACCAGCCACACTCAACACATGGTTACTGATGGTAGGCTACGCGATCGTGGAATTCGCAATTTTGTCCTACACCCCAGTCATGACTCGATTACGAAATGTCAGGGCAGGAGCGATCGCAGGAGCGATCGGTTTTATATTAGGTTTAATCTTAACGCCTCTAGTTTGGCAATTTTCCAGCTTGGCAGGCTGGTTATTAGTACCCTATTTACTCTGGAGTCCTATCGGTACTTACGTAACATGGGTAATGGCAAGACTCAACCCACCCGAAGTTTAAATTTACAATTAATCGTAGGGGCAATTCATGAATTGCCCCTACGATTAATTGTAAACATCCAAAAGAATTGCGCCATCGTATAAACATAAACAAGTGAAAATTCGATTATGACTGTCAAGCATTTAAAAATCCTTCATCAACATAATTCATCCATAAATCAAACTTTTGAAAAAGATGGAGAAGATGTCATTCAAGGATTGACAAAAAAAACTAAAAGTCTACCCCCAAAATATTTTTATGATGATCGCGGCTCAGAACTATTTGAGAAAATTTGCGATCTTCCCGAATATTATCCCACCCGTACCGAGGCATGGATATTAAATGAATATGCTGATGAAATTGCTACAATTACAGGCTCCTGTGAATTAGTAGAATTAGGTAGCGGTAGTTCTACAAAAACCCATTTCCTATTAAATGCTTATCAAAAAGCAGCTAATTTACTAACAGAATCAATACCCGATGCTTTCAGCTATATTCCCATCGATGTAAGCGGCGGAATTCTTAAAACTAGCGTCTTACATCTACAACAAAAATATCCCGATTTATCCATCGAAGGACTATTAGGCACATACGATGAAGCCCTACTTTATCTAGGCAAAAATCATCAGCGATCGCGGATGATTTTCTTCTTAGGTAGCTCGATTGGCAATTTCAATGCCGAGGAATGTAACGATTTTTTAGGTAGAGTTTCCCATGCTCTCACCAAAGGAGATTATTTCTTATTAGGGATTGATTTACAAAAGCCAAAGGCTATTTTAGAAGCTGCCTATAACGACAGCCAAGGAGTAACCGCCGCCTTTAATTTAAATATGCTTTCTCATTTAAACTGGCGCTTCCAAGGTAATTTTGACCTCGATTTATTTACCCATCAAGCAATTTATAACGAGATCGATCATCAAATCGAAATGTATTTGTATGCGCGATCACCCCATCAAGTGTCCCTAGATATTCTCGATCTCAAAGTTCAATTTGAAACTGGTGAAAGCATTCTCACCGAAATCTCGCGCAAGTTTGACTTAGAAACAGTAAAAGCTCAACTGCGATCGCAAGGACTACAAACCATCAAAATCTGGACAGATCCCCAAAAATGGTTTGGCTTAGTTTTGTGCCAAGTTTGAGAATTTCTCATCCAAAAACTCAGGGACAATTCATAAATCATCCCTATAGTTTTATAAACTCAACATACCTAGCTCTCAAACTATGCACCCCCCCAATCTGCACCATTGCGATCGCCAAGATATTCTTGCTTACTTCCAAAACGCTTGGCAAATCGAAGATTGCTTAATGAAAAGTTTAATTAATCCCGAAACTTTTTATCTCAATCCCGATCCTTTACGTAATTTATTGATTTTTTATTTAGGACATTCCGCCGTCTTTTATATCAACAAATTAATCAGAGTTGGATTAATCACTGAACGCCTAAATCCTCACTTTGAAATCCTCTTTGAAATCGGAGTCGATCCCGAAAAGCCTGATGAAATCGCCAGCCCCTTTGCCAAACTTCGTCAAGCTGAAGTTACCGAAGTTTGGCAATATCGCCAGCAAGTATATGAAAGAATTTATGAGCTAATTAGTAACTTAGCGATCGACTTACCCATCACCCAAGATCGACCGCTCTGGGCATTAATGATGGCGATCGAGCATCAGTATATCCATATCGAAACCTCATCGATGTTAATTCGCCAGTTACCTGTCGAGACTCTCCAACGTCCCGACCACTGGCAATATGCTCCCGCCAATGGCTACACCAAGCAAAACGAAATGCTTGAAGTTCAAGGTAGTGTGGTGAAGCTAGGCAAGCCTCAAGATTCAAATATCTATGGTTGGGATATCGAATATGGCGATCGCTCCGTGAATGTTGAGACTTTTTTGGCTAGTAAATATCTCATTACTAACGCCGAATTTCTAGATTTTGTGAAAGCCGATGGTTACGCAAATCCAGACCATTGGAGCGATCGAGCATGGGAATGGAAAACTCAAAATCATGTCCATCATCCTAAATTCTGGATTCCTAATGGCGATAGCTATAAATATCGAGCCATGTTTGACGAACTCACGATGCCCTTTGATTTTCCTGTAGAAGTAAATCATCACGAAGCGATCGCCTACTGTCGCTGGAAAGGCAATAACACACGCCTGATGACCGAAGCCGAATGGCATCTCGCCACTTACGGAGCGTCAAGCTCTCTCCCACCATCGACGGAAGAAGACTACAATCTCAATTTGAAATTTGCTTCCCCTACTCCCGTTGGTTATGGAGATCGCGTCCAAAGCCATTCGGGACTATGCGATCTACGCGGTAATGTTTGGGAATGGCTCTGCGATCGTTTAACGCCACTTACAGGATATGAGCCTCACTATCTCTATCAGAACTATTCCGCACCATATTTTGATACGAAGCACAACATGATGGCTGGCGGCTCATGGATCACCAGTGGAACAGAAGCCTGTAAATACTATCGCAACTGGTTTCGTCCCAACTTCTATCAACACGCAGGTTTTAGAATAGCCTTATAAAAGCTGACACGAAAAGCGTGTCAGCTTTTATAAGGCTTATTGTTTTTTAGAAAGAGCGCAGCGAAACAAAGTAATGCATCCACAAAGAATTGAACCACAAGCAGGACAAGAATCCGTCTGGGACTATCCCCGTCCTGCAATTTTGGAAGATACTCCTAAACATATTCGCATTATCTGCAATGGCATTGTTTTAGCGGAAACAAATCGCGCTAAGCGAGTACTAGAAACAAGTCATCCGCCTTGTTATTACATTCCCATTGAAGACATCAAAATGGAATATCTAGTCGAAACCTCTCGGCGGACAATGTGCGAATGGAAAGGCGTAAGTCAATATTACGATGTGGCGATCGCTGATAAATATATCCAGAATGCTGCATGGCGATATTCGCTACCAACCCAAAATTTTGAAGATATCAAAGACTCATTAAGTTTCTACGGCAGCCTTATGGATGCTTGCTATGTCAATGATGAGCTAATCACGCCCCAAGCAGGAGATTTCTACGGTGGCTGGATTACCTCAGATATCGTTGGGCCATTTAAAGGTGAAGTAGGAACTTGGGGCTGGTGAAAAATTATAGCTAAATAAGTTAAGACATAAAACCCATAAGAGAGTTGTGGCGCGAAGCGCCACAACTCTCTTATGGGTTTTATGTTTGTCCTAACATAACTGGCTACTGCTATAAAGACAGCACGAAGTGCCGTCTTTAATTGTGGGTTTGATATTATGATGATCGCCATCACTGTTGATATTCATCCAGATCATGACAAAAATGATTTCTTTCAAACTCTCCGAACTCGCTTCTGAGCTAGTCGCCGCATTGCCCGATTGTCACTTTGAGTCTGATGGTGACGATCCGATCATTACAGGTGTGGCAGCGATCGATAAAGCCCAAGCAGGAGAAATCACTTTTGTTTCATCGTCAAAATTTGTCTCGAAACTCAAAGACACTCAAGCCAGTGCCGTCATTCTCGATCTGAAAACACCTTCTCCCCTACCCTGCATCCGCACCGCAAACCCACGCATACTATTCGCCAAAGTCCTCGAAAAGTTTTATCAACCACCCACACCACCCGTTGGCATTCATCCCACTGCCATCCTTGGTGAAGACGTACAACTAGGCGCGAATGTAGCGATCGCGCCCTATGTCGTCATCAGCGATCGCGTCAAAATTTGTGATAACGTCACCATTTATCCCCATGTCACCATTTACAACGATGTCGAAATTGGCGCTAATACTACGATTCATGCTAGTTGTGTGATCAGCGATCGTACTCAAATCGGCGCAAATTGTATCTTGCATCCCAATACAGTATTAGGCGGCGATGGCTTTGGCTTCGAGCTAGCTCCCAATGGCACATGGTACAAAGTCCCCCAAATCGGGCATGTAATCATTGAAGATAATGTCGAACTTGGCTGCTCCTGCGCCGTTGACCGTCCTGCTGTCGGAGTAACGATTGTTCACAAAGGGGCGAAACTCGATAATTTTGTCCAAATCGGACATGGTGTGGAAGTGGGAGCGCATTCCGTTCTCGCTTCACAGGTCGGCTTGGCGGGCGGGGTCACCCTTGGTCATCATGTGGTCATGGCAGGACAAGTCGGCGCAGCTAATCACATCCATATCGGCGATGGTGCAATTATCGGTGCGAAGTCAGGTATTCCTGGCGATGTTCCCGCAGGTGTGACGATGATGGGCTATCCTGTCGTTCCCGAAAAAGACTGGAAGCGCATTGTCATCGCCGAGCGTCAACTTCCCGATCTCCTTCGCACAATTCGCAAATTAGAGAAGCGGATTGAGGAACTAGAATCAAAGCTTATTGAATAGAATTTTGGAGAGAGGAGCAAAGCACCTCTCTCCAATTTATGGGTTTGAATATGTTTATTGACTTTCATACACATCACGATCGCAAATCGACCGATCTAATCAATCTGCAAACTCTGCATGTCACCCCAGAGTTGCAATCTGAGTCATTACCTAATACTTGTAGTCTGGGTTTACATCCTTGGTTTGTGCAATTAGAAACATGGGAATCTGCATGGGCAAATCTCGTGGTTTTAGCAAAATCTACTAAGGTAATTGCGATCGGGGAATGTGGACTTGATCGCAATATTGATTTGCCAATGGAAGTTCAAATTGCAGTTTTTCAAAGACATATAGAATTAGCTGAAACGTTACAGAAGCCACTTGTAATCCACTGTGTAAAAGCATTTTCAGAGCTAATTGCCTTAAAGAAAAATACTAAATCTTCGATTCCTTGGATTATTCACGGCTTTCATAAAAAGATAGAAGTCTTTCAACAGTTGCTCAACCATGATTTCTACTTCTCCCTTGGAACCGCGATTTTAAGCGATCGCTCTCCTGTCATTCAGGCGATCGCCACAGTTCCCAATGGTAAATTCTTATTAGAGACTGATGACCGCATAGACGTTACCATCGAGCAAATTTATAATCGTGCTGCCACATTGCGTCAGGTTCCTTTAGATACGTTGAAATCTCAACTAGTCGAAACTTATCACCAATTGACTAGCTTGAGTTGAATCGACCGCAGGATCGATTCCATCCATAGCTAAACCGATCTCACTGAGTAGTTCTTGGGCGGCATTCAGCATTTCGGGTTCTAGATTTTTTAAATCTTCGCGAGTACTGAGATAAGTCTTGAGAGCAGTCATGGGATCGAGGGCTTCGGCAGTGCTGAGGTCGGGCATTCTACTACGTGGATTTTGGCTAACGACTTCAGGAATCAGCGAATAATTATGAGCACTTTCCATCGCTTCATGTAATAAGCGATCGTCTATTTGCGCTAACTGCTCGGCTTTGATTTTGTAAATAAGCCTTGCGATCGCTTGATCGATTTTCCCTTTCTGAATTGCCTTGAGCAACTTCGCTTGTGGATCTTCCGCTTGTGTGACATCAACTTCTATCGTCCGAAAAGCGCGAGTGGGAATTGGACAAAACTCAAATTTTACATTCCCCTTTGCCACTTCTAGCCAGCAATATCCTTTAGCCTCATTCTCCTCCCCAAAATCCACGCGCTCAATACTGCCTGGATAAACCACAAGTGGCTGAGTGGCAAGAATTTGATGGCGATGCACATGACCGAGTGCCACATAATCGAACGCCTCCCGAGTCAGCATGGACAAGGGAATCGTAAAGCCTTTCCCTGCCGCCAGAAATCTCTCCGCCCCGTAGGTTGCCGTATCCACCATTACGTGAGCCAGCATAATTGTCGGCAATTGCGGATCTAGTTTTCGGATTTCTCCTTCGATTACTACTTGCAAGCGATCGATCAAAAATTGGCTTACCTCAGTCATAGAGAAGCCTTCTGTCTCAGCTTTAGTCAGCAAAGTCGATCGCGTAATCCAAGGCAAAGTAATAATTTGAATGTCTCCCGCCTCCGTTGCAATCCGATGCGTCGCGATCGTATCGCCCACTGTGAAGTTCGGCACAGCCAAACTGCGATAAATGGCAAGACTTGCACCACCTATTCCCTGTGAATGTTGATCGTGATTGCCCACCAACAAAACGGTAGGAATCCCTGCATCGGCTAGACGGCGAAATTGCTTAGCAAAGGCTTGCTGCACTAGCGGTGGCGGCGTAGCATCAGGAAAAGCATCACCACCAAAGAGAACGATATCAGCAGGTTCATTAATTGCGCGATCGATACAAAGCGTCAACGCAGCTACAAAGTCCTCTAAGCGCGTATTAAGTCCAGTTTGTGGATTCACCTTACCGTGAGTCGTACTTCCAAGATGGATATCTGAAAGATGGAGAACTTTAATCTTCATAATTTCTCTTCGCAAACCCAACGCCACAAAGGATGACTTTTTCCTTTTTCTTGAATCTTTTTCACTTGCTTAATCAGCGATCGCCTTTCTCTTTGATTAACTCCCCACAAAATAATCGAACTCTGCCATACCAGAGTAGCAAAGGTCATCGCCACACATATCCCTAACCCCAACATCGGCAAGCGATTATAAGCCAATGTTAATCGTACTGCCGCCCATGTAAAGGTAGCAATCCATAGCTCGATATCCGATCGCAAAGCCCAAATACTCGCAGTCCCCACCGTCAGCCACAGAAAGCCATCAAATATCCATCGCAAGTAGGTTTGCACTTCGATTAGACGTTGCACTTGACGATCTAAAAGTTCTTCAGCAATTGAATCAGACAGAGAATTACTATTATCAGGATTCATATATCAGCATTCAAAACATCATCAACCGTTAGTTTACGAATTGTCGTAATCATAGTCATTTTCCTAAGAACTACATCATAGCTCTAATACTAAGGGCGACGCATAGCGTCGCCCTTAGTATTAGTTTGCCTGAAGTGGAGGTTGGCTGAGCGTCGAAGCTTTACGACCTCGCCACCAAGCCAGCAAAATACTGGCGTTAAAGATACTGGAATATGCACCAGACAAGAAGCCGATAATCAAGGCTAGAGAGAAAAATCTCAGAGTAGCTCCGCCAAACAAGAAAATCGCGATCAGTGGAAGTGTTGCGGTAAGGGTGGTATTGATAGATCGCGCCAAAGTTTGATTGACAGAAGCATTGACGAGATCGTTAAAATTGGTCGCTCCAGCGTCAAGTTTTACATTTTCCCGAATGCGATCGTAAATCACCACTGTGTCATTGACTGAGAAACCGCAAATCGTCAGCATCGCCACAATAAACAAGCTATCAATTTCAACATCGAACATTAGCCCCAGCATGGCAAATACACCAGCGGTAACGAGGATGTCGTGAAACAAAGCAATAATTGCAAAGGTAGCGTAATCTGGCTTAAATCTAAATGCTAAATAAACACCGATACCCGCAAAAGACAATACGAGGGCAAGCAATCCATTTCTCAGTACCTGCTGTCCGACCGATGGTCCCACTTCATCAATTTGTGACTTTTTAGGATCGACTTCGCCATATTGCTTCAAAGCATCGGTAATTGTAGTCTTTAACTTGTCTCGTTCATCAGTTGAAAGATGTGCCGTCCTTACAGAGATACCTTTGAGGTCTTTACCTTCAACTAGCTGCACTACGCTATTAGCAAAACCTTTACTTTCTACTACTTGCCGTACAACACCGACATCGATCGCTTTGCCGCAATTACCATTGTTACAAGACAAACTCAGGGTGATACTAGATCCACCAGTAAAGTCAATCCCCAATCGCAAGGGAGAACCTAATTGCTGAAAAGACAATATCATTGCCACGATACCAGCCAAAATTACTGCCGTCGAAATCGTGATGTAAAGACGACCATTTTTGATTACATCTAATTTCATAGGACTGCACCACTCGTATTATCTTTTGTATTGTCTTTTTTACTATCCAGCGATTGATCTGGTTGATCTTCCACAGTCTCTTCTTCAGCTGCCTTAGCTATCTTACCAAAGGCTTTTACTCCATAGTATTCAGGCTTGCGGAAGTTAGGATTGCCAATCATTGCTAACATCAGCGATCGGCTCAGAGTAACTGCGGTAAACACACTGACTAGAACGCCAACCCCAAGAGTGACAGCAAATCCCTTCACAAATCCTGAGCCAAGCCAGAACAAAGCAAAACAGGAAATTAATGTAGTTACATGGCTATCGAGAATACTCGACCATGCGCGATAGAAACCTGCTTCAACTGACTTATATAATGTCCGTCCAGATCTCAGTTCTTCCTTAGTCCGTTCAAAAATGAGGACGTTAGCATCCACAGCGATACCAATACTGAGAATAAAACCTGCAATGCCAGGTAAGGTCAGCACCACACCTAGCAAACTAAAGGAGGCAAAGGTAATCACCGCATAGGTAATCAGGGCAATATCCGCAACCACACCCAAAATGCGGTAGTAAAGCACCATGAAAACTATTACTAGTGCTAGTCCTGCGACACCAGCATAAATACTACTAAGGATGCTTTCTGCTCCAAGAGTTGCGCCGACAGTGCGATTCTCAACAATTTCTACAGGTACTGGCAATGCCCCTGCGCGTAACTGCAAAGCTAATTCATTTGCAGTGTCTAGAGTAAAGTTTCCTTCAATTACAGCACGTCCACCCGTAATCCCTTTCCCTTGAAATTGTGGACCGACAGAGGGATAACTAATCAATTTATCATCTAGGAAAATCCCTAAAACTCTTCCTGTCCCACCAATTTCGCCAGTGGTTTTGGCAAATAGATCGCCGCCTTTATCATCAAAGGTCAGGACGACTAGCCAAGAATCTGGACCATTGCCTGTGGGTGAGGCAACCGCGTCTTTGAGCATATTGCCTGTTAAGCCTGTGCGCTCAAAAATTCCTTTAACAGCTTCGACACTCTTTTTATATTCTGTTTCGTTATCAGCGATCGCCTTTTGATCGCCAGAATTTTTCAGGATTTCGCGCTGAATTGTCGCCGCCTGCTGAATTTGCAATCTTGCCCTTAGCTCGCTCTCAGTACCTTTCTTTTGCTTGCGAAAATCAAGCTGAGCAGTCGTACCAAGCACGCGCTCAGCTTGCGTAGGATCGTTTACCCCTGGTAGCTGCACGACTAGTTGATTATTTCCCGACAGCAAAATTGTCGCTTCGGAAACTCCTAAGCCATTAATACGCTGCTCCACCACAAACTTGGCAGTTTCCATGATGCGCGGCGTAATTTCATTAATACCTTGTTCGGGATTTATTTTTGCTTGGAGTGTAAGCTGTGCACCACCTCGGAGATCCAAACCCAACTTGGGTGGATGACTGATGATTAGATACACAGCCCCTAATAAAATTGCCAGTACAAAGGCAAGCAGGCGGCTTTGTTTACCCATATTTTTTTAGAGCTTTTTTATATAGCTGTTTTGTAAAGTTGTCTTTAGATAGCTTTACTTAGAGCCAAAGTGAAAAGAAGAAATTTTTAGACATCTGCCATCATAACCCACTACTTAGGCAAAGATCCTGCTCGTAGCTGTGAGGCTAACTCGGTTGCTAACTCTTGCGTAAAGTAGCCTGTAATGACTGCCCGCCCACCTGTAATACCTTTACCTTGATATTCAGAATCAACAGTTGGTGAGCTAATTGATTTCTCGTTCAGGAATATGCCTAAAGCAAGTCCAGTTCCAGCAATTTCTCTAGTAACTTTCGTAAATAGATCGCTACCCTTGTTATTAAAGGTGAGCGAAATTTGCCAAGCGCCATTTTCATAGTTTGAAGGAATAGCCACAGCATCTTTGAGCATATTGCCAGTCAAACCTATGGATTCAAATATTTCTTGAATTTTTTTGAGGCTCTCTTGGTATGCAAATTCATTTTTTGCGATCGCCTCGCGATCTTTACTATTCTTAAGGAGTTCTTGCTGAAATAGAATCTCTTTCTGAATTTGTAGTCTCGTTCTTAGCTCATTCTCAGTACCTTTTTTTGCTTGCGAATATCTAGTCGGAAGTTAGTAATGCTCACATTCTCAGCTTGAGCAAAATTGTTTGCGCTCAAGATCTGCGCGAACAGTTGATTATTTACTGACAGCAAAATTACGAATACAAAGACAGTAAGACGGCTTTGTTTAACCATTTTGAGAAATTTTTGATTGACTTTATTCAGAACTAACATCGAGTTATAGCGTTTCTTAGTCTGGTGAAGTATAGTTTTTTCGTCTTCGGTGGGGAAACAAACCTATAGCCGTGCTTGCCTGAAAAGCACTATAAGAGCTATAAAAATGATGATTAGTGAGTAATTTGACTTATTTCTTTAGACTGATATTTTTAACTAAATTTTGAATGCTTAAATCATAGGTGATCTCCAATCATCAGAAATACCAATTACAGCAGGGAATTTATCGATCGTTTAATGGCTTTATAAGCTCTTTACCATTACTTGCATAAAGCTTTGTAATACAGCCTACGCAAATTGTTGCGGGTAAACGGTAAACTATATCAAAGCTGAAATTTAGGTTGGATTTGTGAGATCTCGTATCGAGCGAGTCTTTTCCGAAGACTGGCTAAATTATTATATCGATCTCTTTTCTGGAGCGAACTGACTGTGACTATTTACGTTGGAAATTTGTCTTATCAAGCTGCTAAAGACGACTTAACAAGCGTCTTTTCAGACTACGGCACTGTCAAGCGTGTGCAATTGCCTACCGACCAAGAAACGGGTCGGGTTCGTGGCTTCGCCTTTGTGGATATGGAGGACGATGCTCAGGAAGAAGCGGCGATCGCTGCGCTGAATGAAGCCGAATGGATGGGACGAACTCTGCGCGTTAATAAGGCTAAACCTCGTGGCGAACGTACCAACGATCGCCCTAGAGGTCGTGGCTACGCCTAAAGCCTAATTAATTGCCAAGATCGCAAAGAATGCATAGCTATTCTTTGCGATTTGCGGCTGCAAACTCAATATGAGCAAATATCTGAATGCATTAAAATTATTTTGGTCAACTGCGATCGCTGCGGAACTGGAATATCGAATTAACTTTGCGATCGCTGCGCTCAGTAGCCTTGGCAATTTAGTAGGAAGTTTGTTCGGGCTGTTTTTGTTTTATCGAACTGGTTATACATTTGCGGGATGGCGCTGGGAAGAAGCAATCATTGTGCTTGGTATATTCACAATCTTGGAAGGGTTTTCAAGTACATTTCTGTCTCCAAACTTAAGCAAAATCGTTGGACACGTGCAGAATGGCACATTAGATTTTGTACTTTTAAAACCGATTAGTAGCCAGTTTTGGCTTTCGGCAAGAGCAATATCACCTTGGGGCTTTCCTAATCTAATTTTTGGTTGCGGCATCTCTATATATGCTGGTAGCAAATTGGGATTGGGATTTAGCAATTATCTTTTGAGTCTAATTCCTCTAACTTTTGGTTGCCTTAGCCTTTACAGCATTTGGTTTATTTTGGGGGCAACTAGCATCTGGTTTGTAAAAATTTATAACGTTACTGAGGTTTTACGAGGCTTAATGGAGGCTGGGCGATATCCAATGGCAGCCTATCCTGTCTCTTACCGTTTCTTTTTTACCTTTATCGTACCGATCGCTTTTTTAACTACTGTCCCAGCTGAAACGCTGTTGGGGAGAGTCGAACCAGCATGGATTGTAGGTTCTATGCTATTGGCGATCGCTCTACTCTTTGCTTCAAATCAATTTTGGCGCTTTGCCCTTCGTTTTTACACTAGTGCATCTAGCTAAACTTAACGTAATGGCAACATGAATTGCCATTACGTTAAGTGCCCCTTCTGCTTTCTTTGATATGCTAATTAACAACTGACTGCAAATTTATAAAGAACTATGCCTAGATCGCAACGTAATGACAACTTCGTCGATCAAACCTTTACCGTTATTGCCGACACAATTCTAAAACTTTTCCCTGCTAGTCAGAGAGAAAAAGAAGCTTTTGCTTACTATCGTGATGGTATGTCAGCTCAAGGGGATGGTGAATATGCTGAAGCCCTAGCTAACTATGAGGAAGCGCTTAAACTTGAGGAGAATTCCTACGATCGCAGCTACGTGTATTACAACATGGGATTGATCCATGCTAGCAATGGCGATCACGACAAAGCCCTTGAGTTTTACGAACAAGCGATCGACCTCAATCCTCGAATGCCACAAGCCCTGAATAATGTCGCTGTGATTTATCACCATAAAGGGGAAAATGCTCAAGATGAAGAGCAAGCTGAAAAATATTTCAATGTTGCTGCCGATCATTGGGTGAGAGCAATTCGCCTTGCGCCAAACAACTATATCGAAGCTCAAAACTGGTTAAAAACTACTGGTAGAGCTGACATTAACTTGTTCTTCTAGATAGATTTGCTTAGTTCTTTTCCTAAAGTCTTAAAACAAGGGGGCTTAGACACCTTGCGCTAATATTATTTGCTTACACATATATAAAAATCATGATTGACAGAGAGCAAGTTCGCCATGTTGCCCGTCTAGGACGTTTGCAATTAACAGAAGCCGAAGAAATTGCTTTCACTAAGCAACTAGATAGCATTTTGGATTATTTTCAACAGTTAAATGAACTAGATCCTTTATTAGAAGGAGTCGAACCCACGACTCGTGCCGTCAACACTGTAAATATTACCCGTCCCGATACCCTGCAACCCTTTGGGGATCGCGAGATTTTACTCAACTGTGCCCCCGATCGCGAAGAAGATTTTTTCCGCGTGCCACAAATTATGGGATAGATAGATCTAACGATCTGGTTAAGAGCTTAAGGCAGATGATTTATATCAAAACCATAAAATTATGGATACTTCTGGCATCATCAACCAATCTTCATCTGGTTTCAATATATTGTTAGCCGAAGATAATCCTGTTAACCAAAAAGTCGCTATGCGCGTACTAAATCACTTGGGCTACCAAGCTGATGTAGTTAGTAATGGTCAGGAAGTTATTAAAGCGATCGCTAGTAAATCTTACGATCTCATCCTTATGGATATTCAGATGCCTGAAATGGATGGATTAGAGGCAACACAGTACATTCGCGATCTCGAGAAAGCATCGCAGCAACTACCGATTGCGATCGTTGCGATCACGGCTAATGCAACCCATGACGATCAATATGTCTGCCGCAAAGCGGGGATGAATGATTACATCAGTAAACCAATTCAGATTGAGAAACTCAAAAAAATCATACAGCAGTATGAATCTCTCAAAAACTTGAAAAGCACTTGATGAAATATCAAGTGCTTTTCTATAAAAAACAAAAAGTAAGCGTATTTTGTAAGCTTACTTTTTGGGTGCTATGCAACTTCAGCTTCTGCAACTTCTACAGCTACAGGTGCATAAACGCTAATTTTTTTGCGAGTCTTACCAAAACGCTCAAATGTTACAACGCCATCGACAGTTGCGTATAAAGTATCATCACTACCGCGACCAACATTATTTCCTGGATGAAACTTAGTGCCACGTTGACGAACTAAGATGCTTCCAGCTTTAACGACTTGACCGCCATAACGTTTTACACCGAGACGCTTAGCATTAGAATCGCGACCGTTTCTTGTACTACCCGTACCCTTCTTATGTGCCATTTGTTTTGTATCCTCTAAAAAGTACTAATAAAGAAATATTACGGGTCGATCTGTAAACATACAGTTCGATCTGTAATAGCTGGTTTTAAGCAGCCTTACCGCTTAGGTTAATTGCCTCGACCATGATGCGAGTCATGGGTTGACGGTGACCGTTCTTTCTACGGGTTTTTTTCTTGGGACGCATTTTGTAAACGATTACTTTTTTCGCCTTATGATGGCGCATTACAGTAACTTCTACACTTGCGCTATCAACTAATGGCTGACCAATCGAAATGTCGCCTTCCATATTGACAAACAAAACTTTATCAATTGACAACTTGCTGTCTTCTTCGGCTTCCAATAGCTCAACGTCGTAAAATCTGCCGACTTCGACG
Source organism: Pseudanabaena frigida (assembly GCA_003242085.1). Classification (GTDB taxonomy): domain Bacteria; phylum Cyanobacteriota; class Cyanobacteriia; order Pseudanabaenales; family Pseudanabaenaceae; genus Pseudanabaena; species Pseudanabaena frigida. Next base: position 104,417 of record QBML01000015.1, read on the forward strand.
CGATATTGCTTACCGCCTGTTTCAATAATTGCGTAACTCATGGTGTTTAAATATTCAGTAGATGCCGTACAGGTATTGGGAAATTAGTTTCACCAATTTTCAAACAACCCGATCCGAGCATGAAAGATCGTGCGATCTACAACTATACATGAAATAAACAAATAAATTTTCACTCAGTGAAAATTTATTTGTTTATTTTAACCAGCCCACGCCTACACCGATAAGCAATAACGCACCAAAGGCTAGCCGATACCCTACAAACACCCATGTGGTGTGGTTTTGAAAGAATTTTAGAAGCCATGCGATCGCTAAGTATGAAAAAATTACTGACGACAGTAGACCGATGAGAAGCTGGGCGACTCCAACATCACCAAAACCTTTTTTGGCGATACTAATAAACTCGACTAAACCTGCGATCGTAATTGCAGGAATCCCAAGTAAAAACGAAAATCGCGTTGCTGCAACGCGATCTAATCCAAGAAATAAACCTGCTGTTAAGGTTGAGCCAGATCGTGATACCCCAGGAACGAGTGCCATCGTCTGAGCTAACCCCATCAAGATCCCATCAATTACTCGGACTCTCTGAAATTGGCGTTTTTCTTTTGCGCCCCGTTGCCCAAACAGTTCAGCTAAAGCCAGCAAACTTGACATTACAATTGAGGCGATCGCGATCGCGGTCAAACTACGCAGTGGTGAATTGTCGTAGTCTTTAACCAAAACTTTAATGAGCAAACCACCAAACAAAATTGGCACTGTACCAAGGGCGATCGCCACAGCCAGTTTAAACTCTTGAGATTTGTACTGCTTATTACGCACAGCTGCAATAGTACCGAGCGTAATATTGCTGAGATCTTTCCAAAAATAACTGACAACTGCTACTATGCTACCGAGTTGAATAACTGCATCAAAAGACACCCCAGCATCATTCCATCTAAATATTGCAGGGACAACCTTCAGGTGTGCCGAGCTACTAATTGGCAAAAACTCAGTTAGTCCTTGCACAATTCCTAAAACAAAAGCTTGCCAGTATTCCATAAAAATTCAAATTTAGACAAATGACATATATCACGAACGAGTGTGGTCGTATAGCAATGAAATAGATAGCTAGAACAACTCAAAACCCAAATAAATAGAGGCGGCGCAAAGCGCCGCCTCTATTTATTTGGGTTTTATGTCCTAAGCAAAACTTACATTGCTATATTTAAAAAGGCAAGGGATATAGATTCTGCCCCTCTATTTTTAGGGTTTAAATTTTCAGCTTTGCTGTCATAATGAATAGTAAAAGCAATTTCTATTTAAACGGTATAAATATATGGATTTGAGAGTATTACTAGTATTAGGTCCTATTGTCTTGGTAGTTTTTTGGGCGGCTTTTAATCTCGGTAAAGCTGTCATTAAGGGTGAAGCTTCTTTATTTGGTAAACAAGGTAATAACCCTTTCCAATAATTTCAGCGTAAAACCCAAATATTAAGAGAGGACGCTTTGCGTCCTCTCTTAATATTTGGGTTTATTGTTATGGATGCACAGTCATAAGCATACATAACGATAAAATGATCGAAGGAATTAACAAAATTAATCTTGTAAGGTAGCTAATATATGGCAATTGGAGAATATAAGCCTGGTTTAGAGGGAGTTCCTGCAACCCAATCCAATATAAGTTATGTTGATGGGAAAGCAGGGTTGCTCGAATATCGGGGTATCCGTATTGAGGATCTTTGCAAGCATAGTAATTTCCTTGAAACCAGTTACTTACTAATCTTCGGTGAATTACCAAAGGCTACTCAACTAAAAGAATTTGAACACGATATAACCCATAGAAGAAGAATTAAATATCGCATCCGCGACATGATTAAGTCTTTTCCTGATAACGCACATCCGATGGACGCACTTCAAACCAGTGTTGCTGCATTAGGGATGTTTTATCCTTTGGGGAATTTTCATGATGCAGACTATATCTATCAGGCAACAGTACGTCTGCTAGCGAAAGTGCCAACGATGGTGGCAGCTTTCCATATGATGCGTCAAGGGAACGATCCTGTCATGCCTCGTGATGATTTGGGTTATGCTTCCAATTTTCTTTATATGCTGAATGAGAAGGTTCCCGATCCTTTAGCTGCTTATATTTTTGATGTATGTTTAACACTTCATGCCGAACATACTGTTAATGCCTCTACCTTTGCTGCTTTGGTAACAGCTTCTACGCTTACCGATCCCTATGCGGTCATGACTTCAGCGATTGGGACTCTGGCTGGACCTCTGCATGGCGGAGCCAATGAGGAAGTAATGATCATGCTCGAAGAAATTGGCTCAATTGATAATGTCACGCCCTATCTGGAACGGAAGATTGAGCGTAAAGAGAAGCTCATGGGATTTGGACATCGTATCTATAAAGTCAAAGATCCCCGTGCGATCGTTTTACAGGGATTAGTACATCAATTGTTTGATAAGTTTGGACACGATCCTTACTATGACATTGCTCTAGAGCTAGAAAAGCAAGCCTACGAGAAGCTCGCGAATAAGGGGATTCATCCAAATGTTGATTTCTATTCGGGATTGGTTTACAAAAAACTTGGTATTCCCAGTAATTTGTTTACGACTATTTTTGCGATCGCTCGCGTTCCTGGGTGGCTAGCGCACTGGAAAGAGCAGCTTTCAGATAACCGACTTTTTCGCCCAACGCAGGTCTATACAGGGCTACATGATGTCACTTATTTGCCGATAAGCGAGCGCTAAAAGATTTTAGGACTTAGGATGTGTGTGTCGCTTTGCGCCGCACACATCCTAAGTCCTAGTCTTCTAAAAAAAGAGAAACAGAACGAAATGCTTCTTCTCTTTAGTTTCTAACTTTCTGGTCGCGATAAAGGAATCTCGATTAAAAATTCAGTTCCTTTTCTCTCCTCAGATATACATTGGATTTTGCCACCATGTTTATCAACAATAATTTTATAGCTGATTGATAGCCCCAGTCCTGTTCCTTCTCCAACTGGTTTAGTGGTAAAAAATGGATTAAAGATCTTTTCTTTAATTGATTCTGGCATTCCGTAACCATTATCTTTAAAGCTAATCTGTACAAAGTTGGTATTGACTATTTGAGTTGATATGGTAACACTTGGAGACTCATTGCCAGAGAAAAAGCCTTCTTTTTCCGTGGTTTGTAAAGCATCGATCGCATTGCTAAGTAAGTTCATAAATACTTGATTGAGTTGTCCTGCAAAGCAATCTACAAGAGGAAGTTCTCCATAATTTTTGATGATTTGAACCTCTTTGTGATCGGGATTGCTCTTAAGACGATTTTGTAATAGCAGTAAAGTACTATCTATACCTTCATGGATATCTATCGGTTTCATTTCCGCTTCATCTAGGCGCGAAAAGTTTCTCAATGTCAATACAATTTGGCGAATGCGCTCTGCACCTAATTTCATCGAATGCAGAACTTTTGGTAAGTCCTCGCGCAAAAAATCTAGATCGATATCTTCAATAAAGGTCTGAATCTCAGGACTGGGGGCGATCGCTTGCTGCCTTTCCCATGCTTGGTAGCGATCTACTAGTTCCAGTAAGTCCCGACTATAGGTTACAGAATGGCTGAGATTGCCATAGATAAAATTGACGGGATTATTAATTTCATGGGCTACGCCAGCAACTAATTGACCCAAACTTGACATTTTTTCAGTTTGAATTAATTGAGTTTGAGTACTTTGTAAATTCTGCAAAACTATTTCTAATTCTTTTGCCTGTTCGGTCGCTTGTTGAGTTAGTTCTTCCTGTTCGTTTAAACTTCTTTGAAGACGCATTTCGGCATATTTGCGATCGGTGATATCACGCAAAATCGCAATATATTCCTGTGTGCCATCGGATTGATTGAAATATTCTGATACTGCTATTTCGACTACGCAAGGTATTTGGGTTTCACTGTTAAAAAGATTCTTATGTTTCAAAGTCTTTTCGCTGAGACTATCCCAGAGTGCTGGGTCGTAATCAATTTCTTCTAAAAATAGATTTAGAGGCCTACCTAATAGTTGTGTTGCGTCCATTTCAAACAACAATTCAGCCGCAGGGTTGACTTGGCAGATTTCTCCTTTGTTATTCACAATTAACATCGCATCTAAGGCGGCAACAAATAAATGCTCGGCTCTTTGTTTTGCTTCTCCCATAGCAATGACTTGCGGTAAGCTCGTCCAACAGGCGATCGCAATGCCAATAAACGCTATAACTAACAATAAAACTAAAAATAGAGCGTTGAGACTATTATCCTCAGGTCGATTCTCATTTCGTAGGTAGAGGAACCTATGCGCTAACCAACCCAGTCCTGTACTACCACATACCAAAATAATAATGGTAATAGTTTGGACGATCATAAAATCGAAGGATCTTAGAGAAGTTTTACGACGGTAAAACTTTGTCCACCATTGCAACTGAAAAAATGAGAATGGTAGTCTTCTCATCAGTGCATCCGCACCTGACACCAAAATTGGCAGAATCAAGCCAATGAGTAGATCTAGCCAACTCCAAGCAATGCCCCCGACGACTAATACCACTACCTCGATCGCTAAAAACAAAATTGCCCAATAGGGATATAAGGCTTCAGAGCGATCGCGCTTTATCCAAATTCCTAAATGTACGACCATCATGCTTGCCAGATAACCAGTCCCAGTGATCATTACTACCCGCGAGACATCGCCCCACAACAGACATATTAAGCTCATGATTAAAGTCGCAACTAAGCCATGACCGATGACACTGCGGGTTGTGAATAGAGTAAATAGCGGAGAAAGATGGCGATCTAATGCAAGTTGGTAGAGCACTCTAGGAGAATTGGATACAGCCGTTACCGAACTCAGCAAACACCCTGCGGCTACTAAAAAAGTAATCAATGAAGTTGCTGCATTACCCCAAAATGGTTGTGCTGCTGATAGTAGATGTAAAAATGTGTTTTCTCCTGCTTGGGGATCGGTTGAGAGTCTCGCTAAAACCCAAGAGCCGCCTACGTAGACAATTGGAATAAGGATTGCCATGTATTTCAAACATTGCAGAGTCAGATCGGGGCGGCGGCTCTCGGAGATAAAAGATGAAGCAGTTTCGCATCCATAGACGGCATAGACAGCTACAAAAAACCACTTTGCCCATAGAACAAATGATGGAGCGGCAACCCCTGCTGCTGGGAGAAACCCTGGACTGGCTGGAGCGAATGCCAGCCAGCCTAGTCCACCAACACAAAAAGCAATCAGCAAACTCACAGCAGGCACAATAAAAAATGCCTGAAAGATTGCCAGCGATCGCGTTCCACTAAATGCCACGATGTATGGCAAAATCACAAAAATAACTCGCAGCAATCCATCAGGACTTTGCAAATTAAATTCTAATAAAGTAGTTTTGATTAAATCTGCCAAGATAATGGCATTGACTGCGGGAACTGATACCCAGCCAAGCCAATAGCCGATTACTCCATACTTCGCAATAAATGGGTAATCTTTGAGCAAACGTGCTGCGTAGTTAGGAGTCCCTCCCGACATGTCTTGCCAGTGCTTTCCTAGCTGTTTGATTTGAAGATTTAGAAATACGGCAACGATCGCTGAAGGAATCCATACCCAAATCGCTTTTTCCCCTAATTCAATATGCATTCCTGGGGCGACACCAAACCAAAGTAAAAGCCCTGTCGATCCAAAGCCCCATGTTTCAAAAGTGCTAAGACTACGCGGTAATTGAAGCCGTGATTTTTGCACGGAGATCGCTGGAGGGTTAGCGAGTTGTATTGTTTGGTTTTCAGGTACAAAATCGGTCATATCAATGATCTAAGCAGCATGGGTATATAGCGATCGCCTTTTTTCTAAACTCTCATCAAATTTAGTTAAGAGAGTTTACTATTACCACTTTCTCTTAACTTCCTGCAATCGCCATGATGCTTAAACCTCATTAAAAAGTCGCTTCGTAACTTTTTTCTTTCTTTATAGCTGTGCCAAATGTACTAGGACATTTGGCACAGCTGTACATAACAATTATTAGCTTGATTAGGGCAAAGAAAAACCAAAGATGAAAGGCGGCGCAAAGCGCCGCCTTTCATCTTTGGTTTTTCTGACTACATCCAGTCATCATCATCATCGTAAGAAACTCTCGTATTTGGACGGCGCCGCTCGTCCTCGTCTTTGCTCCGTTTGTTGCGGCTAGCAAAACTGCCGATACTTTCGAGGATGCCGCCAAATAGGTCATCATCATCATCTTCGTAATACTCATCTTCAGCATAGAGTTCACTGGACAATGCATAGAGAGCTTCCTGCAACTCTGATTGAGAGCGATCGATTAATGCATCATCTTCTTTGGCGATCGCATCTCTCAGCTTTTTAATCGATCCTTCGATCTGTTTGCGGCGCTCGTAACTGAGTTTGTAGCCATAATTGAGTGCTAAGTCTTTGAGCTGCCTCTCTGCACCAACGGCAAGATTATCTGCCCGATTTAGTTTCTCAATGCGTTCGCGTTTGGAACGATCGCGATCGGCATACTTTTCTGCCTCAGTCACCATGCGCTGTACTTCTTTTTCATCTAAAGTCGAAGCGCCCTTAATCGTGACTCGGCGTTCGACACCCGTGCGGCGATCGGTAGCGGTGACTGCCAAAATCCCGTCGGTATTTAGATCGAAAGTGACATCGACTTGAGCCATACCACGGGGTTGTGGATCGAGTCCACTTAGTTTAAAGCGCCCCAAAGACTTGTTATATTCAGCCAGATCGCGTTCGCCTTGGATTACATGAACTTCTACAGAAGTTTGATTGTCCTCAGCAGTGGTAAATAATTCCATCTTGCGGCAAGGAATTGTGGTGTTTCGAGGAATCAATCGCTTTACTACGCCACCCGAAGTTTCTACGCCTAAAGATAATGGTGTGACATCCAGTAGCAACACATCCTTAATTTCACCCGACAAAATTGCCGCTTGAATAACTGCGCCGATCGCCACAACTTCATCAGGGTTAACACTTTGGCTCGGGGGCTTACCGATCGCCCGTTCCACCATTTCTTGCACCGCAGGAATGCGTGTCGATCCACCAACTAAAACTACTTCATCGATTTGGCGCGGACTAATTTGGGCATCACGCAACACGCGATCCAGTGGGATTTGCAAACGCTCTAATAAATCAGCGCTAAGGCGCTCAAACTGCGATCGCTTTAAACTGGTTTCTAAATGTAAAGGTCCTTCAGTCGTCGCTGTGATAAACGGTAAATTAATTTCGGTCACGCCCACCGTTGAAAGTTCGATTTTGGCTTTTTCGGCTGCTTCAGTCAGACGTTGTAAAGCTTGACGCTCTTTACGCAGATCTACGCCATCGGACTTGAGAAATTCTTCGGCGAGATAATTCACAATTTGGCGATCGAAATCATCGCCGCCTAACTGCGTATCGCCTGTAGTTGCTTTGACTTCAAATAATCCATCACTTACCTCCAGTACCGACACGTCAAACGTGCCACCACCAAGGTCAAACACTAGAATTTTCTTATTTGCTTTCTTATCTAAGCCATAGGCGAGTGACGCTGCCGTTGGCTCATTTAAAATCCGCTTAACCTCAATTCCAGCGATTCGTCCTGCATCTTTAGTCGCTTGTCTTTGTGAATCGTTAAAATAAGCAGGAACTGTAATGACTGCACCCGTTACTGGCTCGCCTAGATAGCGACTTGCTTCATCTACGAGTTTACGAATTACCATTGCCGAAATTTCTTCAGGCGCAAAATCTTTTTCTAATCGGGTACTACGTAATTTGATATTACCTAGATCGTCACGACGGACTGTGTAAGGAACCCGTTTAGTTTCTGCTGATAATTCACTATGTTTACGCCCGATAAAACGCTTTACTGAATAAAAAGTATTGTCAGGATTGAGCACTGCTTGACGACGCGCCATTTGCCCGACTAGCCTTTCGCCGTCTTTAGTAAAGCTTACAACTGAGGGAGTGGTTCGGCTACCTTCTGAGTTCGCAATTACTACTGGTTTGCCACCTTCCATAACGGCTACCACAGAGTTTGTCGTACCCAAATCAATACCTACAATTTTGCCCATGCTTGACGTATATCCCTCTTCGCTTCCCAAAACTGTTTATTTAACAGCTTATCAATTTTTTGTTTTGCCTTACTTTATCAATATCCTAGCTCTAAACACAGCTCTATAGACAAAGGGTGTTAACCCCTTGTCTTTGCAGATTGGCTGATTTAGCCAAAAACTTTGTGTTTCCATGCCAAGATTCCATCAATTAACTCTTTGCGAGTATTTGCTAGAAGGAGATAGCGATAAACAAACCATATAGAATATGCAAAGCCAACTAGTTCGAAGACGCTCGGCAATACAGGCAGTTTATTTAAAAAATCTAAAAGTGCTGAAGCCGCAAACAATACTGGAATTGTAGAGATTATTGTAATTGCGAGTGTTAGGTTAGACTTTTTGCCTTCACCAAAGTATTGCTCCCACAGATGTTTGACTTGTTTCCAGATGTCAATAGTGATCTGTGGTGCGGTAACTTCGCTCGTAGGAGTAGTTATTGGCCCTGGTGATTCTGTAGATGCTGATGGCGTTGTCGATTCAGATGCAGTTAGGGTTTCGATCGCATTCTCTGAATCTGCTTCAACAGTAGTTTCTTGAGGTTCCATGATTTGTTTGATTTGGTTGCTCGTCAAAATATATGGTGAAATTTTAACAACATTTGCATCGCTTTGTTATTTATATCGACTAAAGTAAAAGGGGCGCAAAGCGCCCCTTTTACTTTGGTCGATACATGTAGTAAGTCAGACTATACTTTTTTCAAGAAGCGCTCAAACTGATTGCGATTTTCAAATATTTCAAACAATCCCTTCATTGAGGTTGCATCTAGTAAAAAATCGATGTACTCGCTAATCGAGCAAAGTGCGAACTTACACCCCATCGCTTTAGCGCTTCTTAACGCAAAAACTAAAGCGCCTAAACCAGAACTATCCATTTGTTTTAAATGTTTCAGGTCAATAAGTAATACATCAGGTTTACTATCTAAAACATGGCTAGCCTGCTGCCGAAAATAGTTGGTGCTAGTTGAATCAAGATGCCCCGTTGGTTGCATAACTTCAATACGCATTTTGACGATCTCCTTATACCCCATTTTCGAGGTGTTATATATATTTAGATTGATGTAACTAAGTTGCTAATTAAAATTTTTTATGTCTGTCTGGATAGTCTTAAGAGGGAGGTCTTCACCTAGAAATATCTTTTCAAATAAATTCTTTTACTGTATGAATCCAGCCCCTTGCTTTATGGAAACATAGTACTTGTTATATTCAATATTTGTTCAGATAAAAGTTATGCAAAGGTTATTAATATGTTTATAGAAAAGTTATTTCTATAATTAATGCAGTAATTCTCGTTGTAGAAATGATTTTAGAGTTTTGATAAAAGTTATTCAACAGATAGTTTTCATCAAAATATTTTTATAATGTTAATTAGCCCTATTTTCGAGATACTGAGGGGCGCTCGCCCAAATACCATCGCCAGGGGATATCTTCGCCTTGGGTAATTCCGATTCTCGTAGTCTGATAGATCGGTTCGCCAAAGTTAGGCGATCGCGCCTCTAGCCATAAATCCAAGTCTGGATGCAAAATGATACCGTCTAGTTGGCGATCTATTTTTAATAAGCGACAAAGTTTCCCTGGCCCCGATCCAACTCGATGCGGTTTTTCCTTAGGATTGCTCCAAGGCGGAATGCGATCGCCCTCAATCGCTCGAATTAACACCGCACTACAAAAATCTTCGCGATCGGTCACGATATTCACGCAGTGATAAATTCCATAAATTAAATAGACATAGGCTGTGCCAGGGGCACCAAAAATAGCTGCATTTCTCTCAGTTTTGCGCCTATAGCCGTGACATGCAGGATCGGTTGCATCGTAGGCTTCAGTTTCTACGATCATTCCCCGATATTCGATCCCACTAATGCGTCTTGCTAAAGTACAACCGAGCAGGTCAGGTGCAACTTCACTGGCTGGGCGTGTAAAAAAGGATTTTTCTAGCAGCATAAACAACTCCAAACAAAAGGGGCGCAAAGCGCCCCTTTTGTTATATAGGACAATTTACCCAACTGCTGACCCCATCGAGCCAAAATTCTTTTTTCCAAATCGGGGCATCAACTTTCAAAGTGTCGATCGCGTAGCGACAAGCTTCAAATGCTTCCACACGATGGGGCGAGCCAATAGCAACTAAAACACTGATTTCGCCAATCTTAAGTTTACCGAGCCGATGGTGAATGACCACCTCAGTAATATCAGGAAATTTCTGGTGGCAGCGATCGCTAATATTTTGGAATACTTGCAAAGTCATAGCCTCATAGGCTTGATAATCCAAATAATCAACCGCCCTTCCCCCTGTTTGGTTGCGTACCATGCCACTCATCAATACAACTGCACCATTACGAGCATTATCGGCAATCGCATAAACAGCTGCCACATCTAAAATCTCATGAGTCAGTCGAAAATTATTAGCCATAACTTCACAGATGCCGCGCTTTGCGCGGCTTATTTAAGTCTAGTCTTCATGCTCTTCAAACTGATCGACTAATTGCTTGTTCGGTGGACCAAATGCTACGTATATTGCGTATGCCGTTAAGCAGATCACACATACAGCGATAGTAACTGCGATCGAAGTTGCGTTTTCCATGATTTGAACCAATGTTTTGAGTTATTGTTACAATTATACTATTTAGTAACAATCGTTTTTAATAGACAAATTTATGTCACAACGCACTTGGCTAGGCGATATTCTCAGACCTCTGAATGCTGAATACGGTAAGGTTTCTCGCGGTTGGGGAACCACCCCACTTATGGGTGTATTCATGGCATTGTTCCTTGTATTTCTGGTAATTATTCTCCAGTTGTACAACTCTTCCTTGTTGCTTGAAGGTGTCAACCTCAACTGGGGCGGCTAATCTTTAGCTATCCCGACTCATCATTAAAGGCACGCTTTGCGTGCCTTTAATGTATTAACAGTGCTTGAAATACATAGCCTGTTAATACTCTAGTTAATTTAAGTTGTGTAAAATTTAAGGTCATCTGCAATGAATATTTTTGGTATCGGCTTACCTGAAATGATCCTAATCATGCTTGTAGCCCTGCTGATATTTGGTCCCAAGAAACTTCCAGAAATTGGACGTAGTATGGGCAAAGCTATTAAGGGTTTTCAAGATGCTTCTCGAGAATTTGAATCAGAGTTCAAGCGTGAAGCGGATCTCTTAGAGCAACCTACCCCTGTTGCTGCTAAAGCCCCTGCCCCAGAACCTGTAAGTCTACCTGAACCCGAACAAGTGACTGCTGAAGTTATTTCAACACCCGAGCTTACTCCCGTCGTTGCATCATTAGAAGAAGTCAAGGAATTAACAACTGCTAAGGATGCTTGAGACTCAATCTATCTCTCTAATTGTTGGGCTTGGTAATCCTGGTTCAGAATACGAGCGTACTAGACACAATATTGGCTTTATGGCAATTGATTGCCTGTCAAAATCTTGGGGTATTTCTCTTGGTAAGGAAAAGCGCTTTTATGGCATCTTTGGTGAAGGAAAATTGTCTAGCAATGGCAAAATTCGCCTGCTTAAGCCAACCACGTATATGAATTTGTCTGGTCAGTCAGTCCGCGCCTGTGCTGATTGGTTCAAGTGCAATCCTGAAAATATTTTGGTTATCTATGATGATATGGATTTGCCTCTTGGAAAGTTACGATTGCGCCCCTCTGGTTCTGCGGGTGGGCACAATGGTATGAAGTCGATTATTTCGCATCTTGGCACCCAAAATTTCCCTCGACTGCGACTCGGTATTGGTCGCGGCAGCAATAAAGATAGTCAAGCGATCGCTAACAAGGTCAATCAAAACGTTACCAATCATGTTTTAGGTGGCTTTACGGCTTCAGAAAATAAGATTATGGCCGAACTTTTCAATCTAACCGAATCAGCAGTAACGAGCATTTGGTCGGACGGTTTAGAGAAAACGATGAGCTTATATAACAGTCGTAGCGTTGATTCTCAAAAAAGTTAGGATAATTACTGTTGTGCGCCGATCCTATCTTTCTGAGTTCTACTTACAGGGTATGATAAAGCTAACTTTCAGGCATTTTAAAGCTATCTTTGTAAAAAATTGCTGGCATATGCAAGTGAATTTCATCGTAGTGTGAGGAGACCATAATTTATGAAAGCCATGATTCTGGCTGCGGGTAAAGGAACTAGAATCCGCCCGATCACTAATATTATGCCTAAGCCAATGATCCCGATCATGCAGAAGCCTGTTATGGAGTTCTTAGTTGAGTTGCTAAGACAGCACGGCTTCGATCGGATTATGGTTAATGTTAGTCATTTGTCTGAAGAAATCGAAAACTATTTTCGAGATGGCCAAAAATTTGGCGTGCAAATGGCATATTCATTCGAGGGAACGATTGTTGACGGTAAGCTCCAAGGAAGTGCGCTCGGTTCAGCAGGGGGACTGAAGAAAATCCAAGACTTTTCGCCATTTTTTGATGATACTTTTGTTGTACTTTGCGGTGATGCTTTGATCGATCTCGATCTAACCTACGCAATTAATTGGCATCGTCAAAAAAAATCTCTCGCTACGATTATTACTAAGACTGTCCCTAGAGATCAGGTGTCAAGTTATGGTGTTGTTGTTACTGACTCAAGTGGCAGGATCAAGCAGTTTCAGGAAAAGCCAAGTGTTGAAGATGCTTTAAGTAATACTATTAATACCGGTATTTATATTTTTGAACCAGAAATTCTGGATTACATACCTTCAGGTAAGGAGTTCGATCTAGGTAGTGATTTGTTCCCCAAATTAGTTGCTGCCAATCTTCCATTTCATGCAATTTCAATGGATTTTCAATGGGTAGATATTGGAAAAGTTCCAGATTATTGGCAAGCGATTCAAGATGTTCTGTCAGACAAGATTAAAAATGTGAATATTCCAGGGCATGAAGTTCGTCCGGGAATTTATACAGGATTAAATGTTTCTGTAAATTGGGACAAAGTGGATATTCGCGGACCTGTTTATATTGGTGGTATGACCCAAATTGAAGATGGGGCGACAATTATTGGTCCGACGATGATCGGTCCGAATTGCCATGTTTGTAGTGGCGCAGTTGTTGAACGAAGCGTGATTTTTGAATATTCGCGTCTTTCTGATGTGCGTTTGGTCGATAAATTAGTATTTGGTCGTTATTGTGTTGATAAGACTGGGGCGACAATCGATTTGCAAGCAGCAGCATTAGATTGGCTAATTACGGATGCTAGGCACCAGCAAAAATCTCAGTCTCCTTTGGAAATGTCTAAGGCTTTGTCTTAAATTTTCCATGATTAGCTACTACCCACAAGTAAAAGCGAGGTGGCAAACGCCACCTTATTTTTATCGACCGCGTACGCGCATAAATCGATCGATGCCTCTAGCGATCGCATCAGCCATTCGCTTTTGATAATCTGGGCTACTTAAATTTCTAGCTTCTGCTGGATTAGTCACAAAGCCAGTCTCCACCAAAATTGCAGGCATTGAAGTTTTAGCAATTACATAAAAACCCGCACCCCGAACGCTGCGATCGCTTGCGCCTGTTGCCGATACGATCTGTGAGTGCACATAGCTAGCTAGTTCTTGACCCACTGTTGAGTTGCGTGAATGATAAGTTTCTATACCACTAATGCCACTATTGCCTGGGGCAAGTGAATTAGCGTGAATACTTACAAACACATCAGCATTGATTCTTTCAGCTGCTGCAACACGAGGTTCTAAGTCGATTTCTACATCATTAGTACGGGTGTAATAAACGGTATAACCCATACTTTGCAGGGCTTGTCCTAGTTTGAGGCTGATCGGTAAAACGACGTCTTTTTCTTGTACGCCATTTGCCACAGCGCCAGGATCGTTGCCACCATGCCCTGCGTCGACGAAGATGACGCCTCGACGGCGATCGCCTACAGTTTGAGAAGATGGTACAGAAGGATTATTGTTGGGTAAAGGAGTTTGGTTGTTGGGGGGTACTTGCGAAAGACTATTTAGTGAAACCTGTAATTTGATTTGTTGATTGCTCAGGCGTTGGGTTTCGCGGACCTGCCAACCAGGGATTGTTTTAATGCCAATTTCTACAGAATTGCCAACTTGTGTCAGACGAATCCTCTCAATAGGGCTATTAGCAGCAAGACTAGGGCGTTGTAGATTTGCTGAAATCTTGGCATTAGGAACAATCAAATTAAATGTCCCTGATGCGCGATCGAAATTAGTCTGATAGCTCAAGGGTAGATTAGCTTCGATCAGTAATTGACCTGTACTGCTAAAACTCAATTTTTCGATCGCCGCAATTATTGATGTAGATGCCGAGTTGATGGGATTAATCGGTCTAGAACTGGGCAAATTAGGTTCGATCGGTATCGCTTGAGTAACTTTATTAGCTGGAGTTAGAAATAGTGTATTGGTTGTGTCGATGTATTGACTTTGCCATACAGTTTTGCTGTTTGGGTCGCTACTGTCTAAATCAAAAACTAACCTAGCGATCGCAGGATTATTCTGAAATTGAGCAACTCTTACTTGCTTTACACCGAAGCGATTCATTGGCAGATTGGCTTGATGTAATTCCTTTGTCAAGGTCGTATTTTGTAGATCGATAATTAAGCGATCGGAATTATCCTCACGTTGAACTTTGATCTGTGGATTAGCATTGACATTTAACATCAAGCCATTATTGACGGGTTGAATATTATTTAGCCTTATAGCAGCGTTAGATTGGCTAGATGTTGTATTTGTTGATTGTGCTTGCAATTGTTCTACTACAGGGCTTACATAACCAGTAGCTACACACATCAAAACTCCGACTGCTAATTGTCGATATCGCAAAGTAGTTCTCCCAATGGCATAAAAACACAAGAGTTGAGCTATCTAACAGCTAGATTTTCGATGGATTTTTGCTTTAAATCGATCATCTCACGATCTATCTTCGGTAAGACTTTAAAAATTGATCGATCCCTTTAGCGATCGCCTCCGCCATGCGCTCTTGATAAGCACTATTAACCAATCTTGATGCTTCTGATGGATTTGTAATGTACCCAGTCTCTACAAGGATTGCAGGCATCGAAGTATTGCGAATCACATAAAACCTAGCTGACCTCACACCACGGTCATTTGCACCCGTACTAGCAAGAATTTGTTCGTGGACGAATTCTGCAAGACTCTTACCTAAAGACGCACCTGGAGCATGATAAGTTTCAACTCCACTTACTTGAGATGCATTGGCATCGAGAGAATTAACATGAATGCTAACAAATGTACTTGCTCTAGCATTCTCAGCAATCTGCACTCTTGGTTCCAAATCAAGATCGATGTCTTCAGTACGTGTGAATATCACAGAATATCCCATTTGCTGCAAGATTCTGCCTAGCTGTTTGCTCATTGCAAGGGTTATATCCTTTTCGTATACCCCATTTCTGGTTGCTCCCACATCTGGTCCTCCATGACCAGGATCGATCGCAATTAACTGACGGCCAGTGACATTACTATAGGTGCTCTGCGTTTGCGATCGCGGATAGCCACTCGTAGAAACTTGTGCAACACTTGTGAGCTGTAGGGCAATTTCCTGTGGATTAGTTCTGATAGTCTCGCGAATTTGCCAACCAGCGATCGTTTTGACACTAACAACCACTGCATCGCCTACCTGATTTAAGCGAATCTGCTCGATGGGACTATTTGCCCCTAAGATGGGACGGCGCAACTGTGACGAAATCTTTGTCGCAGGAATAGTGAAAACATAAGTGTTATTAGCTGAATTTAAGCTACTACGATACGCAATAGCGCGACTTGCCTGAATTACTAGTTGCCCATAGCCATTAAATGCTAAGCCATCAATTGTTGTCGGTATCGATGTAGAAACTGCTTGGCTTGTTAATATTGGTGCTAACTCAGTCGCTTTTGGCAGCAATAATTCTCGATCTGCATCAGAATTTAACGATAATTTCTGTTCAGAGTTGTTTAACTGTACATTTTGGTTGGTGTTTCGTAATGACCGATCGAGTGAAACGCTTGCCTCAGTGACCTGTGCGCCCATAAAGGTACCAGCCATTAAGCAAAATAGCAGCCAAAGCGATCGCTTGTAATGTTGGTTCAAAAAATTACTCCCATCAAATTGACTAGAGCGTGCCAATCAAAACTTTAAGAAAGCAATTCTACAGGAGATAGGGAAACTTTTTCCACCAAAGGTAACTTTCCTAACCATCGTCGAGAAACTTGCGCGAAACGATCGGGCTCTCCACTCACAAAAAATCGAGTTTCAGCGCGATCGCTACGACTATCTAAACATCTTAGCCCCATTAAATCCAACTCCTGACCTGCCGCTCTTACTACATAAGAGGCAGGATTGACTAAAGCCACGTTAGACGGCAAAATTTGGCGCAAAATCCCTGACAAATGAGGATAATGAGTACAGCCCAAAACTAAAGTGTCAATATTTGCCTCAATTAATGGTTGCAAATACTGCCTTGCCACTTGCAAGGTATATGGATCGTGAATACGATCGGACTCAATTAAAGGTACAAATTCTGGACAATCTACCTGAAAAACTTGAGCATTGGGATCGCTCTCACATATTGCTCGTACGTAAGCTTCGCTCTTAACGGTTGCGGTCGTTGCAATTACTCCTACTTTTTTCCCTTTACCCACTGCCGCCCTTGCCCCCGGCAGAATTAAACCTAAAATTGGCAAATCAAAATCTTTTCTCACTATGTCCAGTGCTAATGCTGAACTAGTATTACAAGCCATGATTGCCATCTTGACTTGTTTAGATTGCATCCAGTGCAAGATTTCATAAACATATTCAATAATTTCCGCAGGCGATCGCTTTCCGTAGGGTAGTCGTGCCGTATCGCCAAAATAAACCACAGATTCATTTGGTAGCTGTCGATGAACTTCTTGTAAAACTGTAAGTCCCCCAACCCCACTATCAAAAACACCAATAGGGAACCGAGCTTCCTGCTGCAAAACCATTCATATCCTCACACTTCACATGCTTCACAGTAAAGCATACTTTTTAAAAAGTGCGTATCAGCCTAACTAATTAACCTCAAACACAAGCGCACTAGACACTTATACTTTTTTAGTGGTCGGCAATTTGCTAAGCGATCGCTGTCTACTCAAATAATACCTATAAACTAAAAACAAATACCTTAAGGAGTACTCATGGACTTATCTCTCATTCCCCCACAACCCAAAGCAGGCATCCTCAACGTCCTGATCGAAATTCCCGCAGGCAGCAAGAATAAGTATGAGTTCGATAAGGATCTTAATGCCTTTGCCCTAGATCGCGTTCTCTACTCCTCTGTTCAGTACCCTTATGACTATGGTTTTGTCCCCAACACCCTTGCCGACGATGGCGATCCGCTTGATGGCATGGTGATCATGGATCAACCCACATTCCCTGGTTGTGTAATCCCCGCGCGCCCTATTGGGATGCTAATCATGATCGATGGTGGCGATCGCGACGAAAAAATCCTCTGCGTCCCTGCTAAAGATCCCCGCTATGCTGATGTCAAAACATTAGCCGACATCGCCCCACATCGCCTTGAAGAAATTGCTGAATTTTTCCGTTCCTACAAAAACCTAGAAAAGAAAGTTACTGAAATTAGAGGTTGGGAAGGTGTAGAAGCTGTCCAAGCTCTTGTAACTAAATCAATTGAAGCGGCATTGCCTAAATCCTAAATTTTTTTTGGAGTCTGAAATCCTTCTACCGTAAGGGATAGGTGAGCCAAGGTGAACTATTCTCAAAACAATTTAGAAAAAGGTGTTGACAAAGCCAAATAACCTTGCTAACTTAATAA
>QBML01000016.1:0-19849 GCA_003242085.1 Pseudanabaena frigida
GTTTAGTGTCCTTTTCTATTTTTCAGCCAACTGCTCGCAAATTTCAACAAGACGAAGGTTAGAAGGAAATTTTCCTTCAGCTTTAATTTGTTTAATATATTCAGAAGGAATCCGCCAGAGCAATTTGTTGTCTAACGCCTTGATTACATCACCGCGATCGATCACACCTGCAACCGATCCAACAGGCGATCTCACAATCAAATAACGTAATTGTTTTTGCTCAAGTAGATTTACAATCATTGAGACTTTATCTTTAAGTTCAACTGTATCGATCTCGTCGAGAGGTGTGACTAAGGATTGTAAAGACCTTGACTGCCACTCATTGCTGTCAATATGGCGGATCGATTCAGAAGTGATGATGCCGCGATCGCGCCCATTGGAAGAGGCGATATAAATTGGATTTGCGTCTTTGGCTTCCATTAGCAAAAACTTATCTGCAAATTCACGCAATGATATTTCCGAATCTACTAAGCGAAAATCTCGTGTCATTGTATCTTCAGCATTAATATCAAGCAAAGCTTGTTGCAAGTTATTGATATAAAGATAGCTACCCGCATTGCCAAATAGGAACCATCCCATAAGTATCAAAAAGATCCCACCAAAAAAGCTATTGGGCAACATTAATCCGCCCAGAATCACCGTCAAAATACCAAAAACCTGACCCGATCTAGCTGCCCAGCGGATAGCAACAAAACGATCGCCTGTCAGTTTCCAGATTGCTGCTTTCAGGATATGCCCACCATCAAATGGTAAAGCTGGAATCAAGCTCAGCACGCCAAAAATCAGGTTGATTTGAGCGAATTTTAATGAAATTATTGTCCAGATTGTCCGTATATTGCCGAGACTAGTTGCTAAGCTGTCTATTGTTTTTGGATTGCCAGAAAAAGCGATATCGCCTGCAATAAGCCACGCAGATGTAAATCCGATTGCGCTTAAAACTAGACTCACCAATGGCCCTGATATAGCGATACTGAACACAGAAAATGGATCTTTAGATTCGCGATCGCTCGTATTTCCTCCCCCAAAAAATTGAATATTGATAGCATTAATCTCTACACCCCGCGCCTTGGACATCAGATCGCGAGCAACTTTACTTAAAGCGATCGAGATAAAGAAAAGGATTGCCGTAATTGCGCCGTAGCCCAGAGAAAAAGATGGCGATAACTTCGCATAGTCAACACTCAGCCCAACGGCTAGAAAACCGAGTACTAAAAACCATGATGAATCAATGCATAGGGGAATGCCGAAAATGCTGCCGATGCGAATACCGCCTCTCATGATATGTCTGTCCTAAATTTTACTGGTTGGCTTTACTGATTGGCGCTGAAGACTATTCATAACATTTTATCGCAACCGCCTAAATGTTTAAAAATAAGGAGTCACAAAGAATGCTTTTATTCTCGGAACTGCAGATAAGCGATCGCCTCATCTTTGGTTTCGATCGCTCCGTCTAGGGTTGCCCATCGGAGATGTTGCAATATTGTTCCCATTTGCTTACCTGTGTCATATCCTAATTTCTTGAGATCTGCACCTGTTAATGGTGATTTGACATTTTGCCATTGGGTTAGATAGCGCCAAATTATTCGTCTTTGTGGAGTCTCGCATTGGGATGCTGCCAAGATCGCGGTTTGGGTATCAAATTTTTGCAGATTTTGCGTGATTTCCGAAGCTTTCAGGGATAAATTTATTAAATTTGGTAATTCTGTAAGTAACTCTGCTAATTTTACTTGGCGTATTTTTTGGTCGGGCGTTAAACCAAGATCGAGTTTCGTGGAGATCTGATGAGGTAAATAGGATAGTAATAACTCCACGCCTAATTGAAGTGGGGAATATGTCTTGCCTTCTAAACGATTTAATAAATTTAACCAGTATTGCGATCGCCGCCATTGCCTATGAAAGGAATTATGCGGATTTTGGGGTAAATGCAAATCTGGATGAATGCAGCGTAAAGCACCCAAATTCTCCAGTAGCTCAAACATCTCTGCTGATCTGGGTTCAGCTAGAGTGTACAGCAACTCCGATCGCAACCTCGCACCACCGATCGCATCATGGATGCCACTTGAAGTAGTAGCAATTATTTCGGAGTGGGTTTCAGGCGCGATCGCTAAATCTAGCCGTACTGCAAATCTAGCTGCTCGAAATAGACGACGCGGATCTTCAGCAAAGCTATCTTCCCGAATCGCACGTATCTGTTTATTACCTAAGTCTTTTAAACCGTTGAAGCGATCGATTACTTCACCTTTAGTACCAAAGTTAGGATCGAGTTCCACAGCCAGCGCATTTACAGTAAAGTCTCTGCGCCACAAATCCTCTTCGATGGTCGTAGCTGTAACCTGAGGATTTGCCCCAGCATAGGCATAGGTTTCACATCGCGCTGTCGCCATATCCATCGCAAAGTCTTGCCACAGTAATTCCGCTGTTTGGAATTTTTCGTGGATTTGCAATTTTGATTCAGGGAAACTCTCATGCAAAGCGATCGCCACTTGAATTCCTGCCTGTTCTGCCCCATCAAATACTAAGTCTAGATCCTTAGGAAAAGACAGTGAGTTTAGTTCTTCTCTAGCTATGGCATCGCGGACTATTCCCCCTACTGCAAAAGCGCGTAAATTTAAATTACGAGCAATCTGCGCTGTCGTTAACAGAATTTGCCATTGCAGAGAACTAAAAAAACGATCGAAGTTTCTCAGATACATAGATTAGGTTTAAGCGAGACGGCTAGCTTTGCTAGCCTCAATTAACCCTAATTATGTAGGGGCAATTCATGAATTGCCCCTACATAATTAGGGCTTTAACGTTGTTCGGGATGGCAAACCATTGGATTGCCACTATCACAGGTATCATTAATCGCTGCGATTAACTCGTACAAGCGACCAAATGCATGTTGATTAAAATGCATAACGAGACGTGGTAAATCACTAATATGTGGCTCATTAGCTTCTTTTGTTAGAGCCAAACTGCGTTCGATCTTACCCTTGATGACAATATCGCTGAAGTTATCATTGAGGCGATCGAGATGCTCATCTGTAATTTCAATATGTAAGCGAATTACGAATAAATCACCTACCCATCGACAAGAGTGGTAAACACTATAAAACGCAGTAATAAATTGACAAGCCTCGTCGATATCGTCAGTAATTTTGTACAGACTGCGATCTTCCTTGACGATCAAGCCTCTTTCGAGCAAATTATTCTGCACAAATATATCCCAGTCATTCCAATAATCACCACCCTGTTTATCTATTAATACGATAGGACGCGGCGTTGTTCTTCCTGTTTGGCAGAGCGTTAAGCATTCAAAAAACTCATCCTGTGTCCCGAATCCTCCTGGGAAAAGGGCGATCGCATCACTTTCTTTTACAAAATACAATTTGCGAGTAAAGAAATAGCGAAACCTCACCAAACGCGAAGCTTCTGAGACAAATCCATTGCTGGATTGCTCAAATGGCAAACTGATATTCAATCCCAAGGAATTGTTGCCTGCACCTTCATTGCCTGCTGCCATGATGCCGCCGCCAGCACCTGTAATTACCATAAACCCTTGCTTGGTAATTTTCTCAGCAAATTCATAGGCTTGCTGATATTCAGGTGCATTCCGAGCGGTACGTGCCGATCCAAAAATACTCACCTTGCGATTAAAGCGATGCGGATAAAACATGGCGATCGCTTGACGCATATCCTGTAACGAGCCTGCCAAAATCTTCCAGTCCAGACGTTCTGCATTCGTCTGGCTGATTTGGGCGATCGCTTGTAATGCACTATAAATTAGCCCTCCATGCTCGGTCGAGTCAAGATTATCAACCAATTTATGCAAATCGTCCGCAAGAGCTTCTATGTCTGAATGTGAAGGAATTGTAGCCATAAAGATTATTTTAGTAGATGGGGCGCGAACTACCTAATCTACTTTCTAGATACTCCTATTCGAGCAAGACCTAGAGGAAGATGATTCGCGCACCGCTACTGATAAGATACTAATTAAGTAATAAAAGTTAACAAAAAATTAATACTCAGTTATGGCAAACATTACGTTTGTGAATGAAGGCAAGGAAGCGATCGCAATGGATGGCGCTAACCTCCGTATCAAAGCTCTCGAAAACAACATCGACATCTATAAATTTGTCGCGAAGCTCACTAACTGTAATGGTTATGGACAATGTGCTACCTGTGTTGTAGAAATTGTTGAAGGACTTGAGAACCTTTCTCCTAAAACAGAATTTGAAGAAAAAAAGCTTAAAAATAAACCTGATAATTACCGACTTGCTTGTCAGACTTTGGTTAACCAAGGAAATGTAAGTGTTAAGACAAAGCCTTAGTTATTAAGCATTTAGCTTTTTTGTTTTTCAAGTTCGAGCATAAAGTTTGGGCATAAATAATAGAATCTCCTTTTATAGCAAGCTAAGATGTGCGGTAAAACGTACCCTCTACGAATATCCATAAATAAAAGATAAGTGCTAGGTTAAACTAGAATAATTGTCTATGAATCCTTTAGGCGACAGAGAAACCCCCTATGGCGCGTGATTATTACGAAATCCTTGGAGTCGATCGCAATACTGACAAAGAGGAAATCAAACGAGCATATCGACGTTTAGCTCGAAAATATCATCCCGATGTCAACAAAGAAGCGGGGGCAGATGAGCGATTTAAAGAAATTAACCGAGCTTACGAAGTTCTCTCTGAACCAGAGACTCGCGCTCGTTACGATCGATTTGGTGAAGCTGGTGTATCAAGTGGCGGCGGTTCACCTGATATGGGAGATATGGGTGGATTTGCTGATATCTTTGAAAGTTTCTTTAGTGGCTTTTCTAATACAGGTCAGCAACAAGCCCGCCGCCGCAGCGGTCCCACCCGTGGTGAAGATCTAAGATTCGATCTAAAACTGGAATTCCGCGAGGCAGTTTTTGGTGGTGAAAAGCAAATCAAAATTTCACATCTAGAAACTTGTGCAACTTGCAGCGGTACGGGTGCTAAACCTGGCACTAGACCTCGCACCTGCGGAACTTGTAGCGGTACTGGGCAAGTTCGTCGAGCCACTCGTACTCCTTTTGGCAGTTTTACCCAAGTTTCAACCTGCCCAACTTGTAACGGTACAGGGCAAACCATCGAAGACAAATGCGAGAACTGCAATGGTCTAGGGTTAAACCAAGTCACTAAAAAACTTAAAATCACCATTCCCGCAGGTGTCGATAGCGGCACAAGATTGCGAGTATCTAATGAAGGTGATGCTGGTCTACGCGGCGGTCCCTCAGGCGATCTCTACGTCTATTTATTTGTTCAAGCTGATAATGAATTTGAGCGGGAAGGCATTAACGTCTTATCTGAAATCAAGATTAGCTACTTACAAGCAATTCTTGGTGACAAGATTTCGATTAATACAGTTGATGGCAAAAAGCCACTGACCATTCCTGCAGGTACTCAGCCTGACACTGTCCTAACCTTAGAGGGATTAGGTGTGCCAAAGCTTGGTAATCCTGTGGCACGCGGCGATCATTTAATTAAAATTAAAATTGATATTCCTACCAAAATTGGTAGTGAAGAGCGTGAAGTTTTAGAAAAGCTTAAGGAAAAAATGATCGGTAATGCCTCCAAAGGTGGTATCGGTGATATTTTAGGCGGTATATTTGGCAATCAAAAGTAAACAAGATATTTTTAAAAGGCTTGTAAAGTAAGTCTTTTAAAAATATTTGTAGCTCTTAAACTGCCGTATCAGGAGGATATATGTGTATCAAGACCAGCAAGTCAATCGATTTACGCGGAGTTCCTTGTCCGCTTAGCTTTGTTCGCGCTAAATTGCATTTAGAAAAGCTAGAAACAGGACAATTACTCGAAGTTCTACTGGATGGTGGTGAACCAATCGAGCAGGTTCCTAATAGCCTTGTATCTGATGGACATAAGGTCAAAGGCATCGAAGAACGCGATCGCTTTTTTGCTTTGACTGTTCAAAAAGCATGATGCAAAGAGAGTTATGTTGGCTTTAACAGGTACAGTTTTGGCTGTACAAGCCAACTATTATCGTGTCATGTTAGATCAAGCTTTCAGTCTAGAATTGCTTGATGAATCTGGACAGAAATTTAGCCAGCTTGTTCGTGAGTTACTCTGCACTCGTCGGGCGCGACTCAAAAAAATTGGAC
The DNA here is from genome assembly GCA_003242085.1 of Pseudanabaena frigida. Classification (GTDB taxonomy): domain Bacteria; phylum Cyanobacteriota; class Cyanobacteriia; order Pseudanabaenales; family Pseudanabaenaceae; genus Pseudanabaena; species Pseudanabaena frigida. Next base: position 6,126 of record QBML01000016.1, read on the forward strand.
AGCAGATCTGTGTCGGCGATCGCGTCACGGTTGAGGAGCCAGATTGGCAGGGTGGTCGTGGTGCAATATCAGAAGTAGCACCGCGACGTAATTTGCTCGATCGCCCTACAGTGGCAAATGTCGATCGCATTTTATTAGTTTTTTCCTTAGCCGAGCCGAGTCTTGATTCTCATCAATTAAGTCGCTTCTTAGTTAAAGCCGAAAGCACTCAAGTTGATGTTTTGTTATGTTTAAATAAACGTGATTTGGTAAGTAATGAGGTATGGGCTACATGGTGCGATCGCTTAAAGTCTTGGGGCTATCCACCGATCGCAATTAGTACCTATACCCATGAAGGACTGGACGATCTTGCCAAATATTTAAAGACTGGTGTAACTGTTGTTGCGGGACTTTCAGGCGTGGGAAAATCTAGCCTGATCAATCTGTTGATTCCAAATTTACAAGTTCGGGTCGGTGAAGTGTCGCAACGCTTAGGGCATGGGCGACATACAACTCGCCATGTTGAGCTATTTGCATTGCCGACGGGGGGCTATCTGGCAGATACACCTGGGTTTATGCAACCTAATTTGACAGTTACACCTAAGGAATTAACGGATTGTTTCCCCGAAGCAAGACAGAGAATCGCTTTAGGAAAGCTCTGCCATTTTAATAATTGTTTACATCGTCGCGATGAACCAGATTGTGTGGTGCGCGGTGATTGGGAACGCTATGAGCATTACCTTGCTTATTTAGAAGAGGCGATCGCCTATCAACAAAAGCTCAAAAATACTGCTAATGCCGATGCTTCACTTAAAGTTAAGGATACTAGTGATGGTAAACAACAACAGGAGCCACGACTGCTCAAAAAGCGTTATCGCCGCGAATCTCGACGTAGTGAGCACCAGCACCTAGACTTAGATTATGAAAATGATGACTAGCACATCGCGCTATCTGTAACAATGCAAGTTTTGCTCAGCACATAAAACCCAAATAAATAGAGTCGGCGCGAAGCGCCGACTCTATTTATTTGGGTTTTGATTTGTCCTAGCTATCTTTTTTGTTGCTCTAGTCATGTTAAGACAAAATCCAAACCCAAAGAAGGATTGCGGCGCGAAGCGCCGCAATCCTTCTTTGGGTTTGGCAGGAATTACCGTTCAAACGAGCTACCAGAAAAACTTTAAAAGTGTTGCTTAGCAACGCTTTTAAAGTTTTTCTGGGTTTGGGTTTGAGCGCTTTGCGCTGTAAGTCTTGATATACTTGGCGATAGTTATAAAAACAGACATTAAAGTGCGCTAAGTAAACTTTAATGTCTGTTTTTATGTTTTAACTTTACTAGCGGTTGCTATAGTAGCTAACGAGCTTTATGCTGATCACCCAACCGAAGGTCATAACTTAGTTAGACATGAAAAAGTATATTTCCCTTGCCGCTGGTTTTGTCTTGTTTACCGTAAGTGCTTGCACGCCATCTGCTCCTGTAACTGATAATGCAACTCCAACAAAAGCTGCATCACCAACAGCTACATCTTCAGAGAATCCATCCCCAAAGCCCAGTGCCAGTAGTACAAGCACGCCTAAAGCAGACGAAAAGCCTACAAACAGTAATGTGTCAGGTTGGCAAGATTACAAATCATCGGCTGGCAAGTTTAGTATTCAAGTCCCTAGTAAGCCACAAGAACAGTCTCAAGATCAAAAAACTGATGTGGGAACTATAAAACTAAATATGGTGATTGCTGAAGCTAATGATTCGGGCTATTTTGTGGGCTATGCAGACTTTCCTAACAAAATTGCTAATCCTGCGGATGTACAGAAAGGCTTAGCCGATTCAGTTAAAGGTTCAGTTGCGAATCTCAAGGGCGATATTAAGTCTGAGAAAGAGTATTTGCTTGGCGATATCCCTTGCCGTGATTTTGAGGCTGGTGGTAAGGTTCAATCAACAGATGTTTCTATGAAAGGACGTTTTTGTCTTGCCGATAACCGACTTTATCAAGTTTTTGCACTAGGTGCTAAAGACAAATTCTCCACTGCTGATGTCGATCGCTTCATTGCTTCTTTCAAGATTGAAAAGTAGTTTTATTGCGATCGCTTAAAGGAATGGATGGGGCTTTGCCCCATCCATTCCTTTCTTAATTTTCTTCATATTCTTCTTCGTCTCTACTTAACCAATTACAAAGTGTTAAAAGTATCGCGACAGCAACAACTGAAAAAATTTGCGAACCGTCGCCTGTATGCCAATACTTAAATGCATCGGCTTGTGAAGAAACTACGACCAATAGGGCTACACGTACTGAATTAACAATAAAAGCGATCGCCACTGCGGTAGGAAACATCAGCCACATGCGAGATCGCGGCACGGGGAAGACTAAGACAAACATAAGGGTAATTCGAAGTAGCATTAAAATTGGTGGTAGTCCTGCACATCCCCTTGCTAATTCAACTGTACCAAATTGACTAGAAATAGTTGTTCCCTGTTGCAAAACCTTTGCACCGCCGTACCACAATACAGAATTAGCAAACTGAGCAGTGAAAACGTTTACAGGAATTACTTTTTCGATCGCTGCAAATAAAAAAGCTATGGGGATGCCTAGCGTTGCAGCTAGCAGAATTGCTTGCCAATATTGTTTTAAACCTTTCCATCCTGAAGCAATGAGTGCTACACCTACTGTCGCCATTAATGGAGTCAGAATAAATAAAATATCCGTAACTCTGCGAGTTAATAGACTTTTGATTAATACCCAAATAATCAGTAAAGTTCCAATTGCGATCGCTGATGCGGTACTTTCAAATTTTAAATTTGGTCGATTGCGGATAACTAACAGAATTGCAACTGCCCAAGTTAAAATTTGTATTGCGGTATCATCAATATTTTCACCAAGTCGCCCAACAAGGGTGAGATTGATGGCAATGAGGCTAACCCATGTTGCTAATAACCAAAACTCTAATTTACTTGTAGCCTTTTTGATAGAACTATGTAAATTGGTAAAGTTACCTCGCAAAATATTTCCAAGCATGGTTAGTTAGAAAGAATAAACTACTTTCAATATAAAAGAGAGGTGGTGCAATGCGCCCCTCTCTTTTATATTTTTTAGAGTTATATAACAGCAATGAAAATCAAAACCCAAATAAACAGAGGCGGAGCTTCGCGCCGCCTCTGTTTATTTGGGTTTTACGCCCTAAACAAAACTTACATTGCTATATTTTTTTAGAGAATATACAAAAGCAAGAACAAGACTATCCAAACAATATCGACAAAGTGCCAGTATATTGACGCAGCTTCAATGCCAAAGTGACTGGTATTGCTGTAATGTCCAGATTTTAGCGATCGCACTAATACCGTTGCAATTAGTGAGAGGCCAATAATTACGTGCAATCCATGAAAGCCAGTCAATACGTAGAAAGTACTAGCAAAAAGATTTGTGGTAAGTCCAAACTCTAAATGCTGGTATTCATAGATTTGACCTGCAATAAATATCGCACCCATGATGAAAGTGGCGAGAAACCATAGCTGAGCAGCCTTGACTTTATTCTCTTTAATCGCACTATCCGCTTGATGAATTACGAAACTACTCGATACCAGAATAATCGTGTTGATTCCTGGCAGTAAAAGTTCAAGTTCGGGAGTTCCTTCTGGTGGCCAAGATGTGGCAACTGAACGAAAGGTCAAATAAGCAGCGAACAAACCAAAAAATAGCATCCCTTCCGATATGAGGAATACGATCAGACCAAAAACTCTTAAGTCTGGATGTTCAGCATGACCAGCGGCGGCATGATCGTGAATTATTTCCTCTTGATTGGTGGCTGTAACTGGAGTGATCGATCCTTGCATAGGTCAATGTTTGGATAAATGGATAGGATTGCAGACAAAGGGCTTTAGCCGCTTGTTTAGGAAAATTGGAAATTAAGCTGCGGATGAGGATGACGCGATCGCCTCTTTGCGAGCATCCTTATATTCTTCTCCGTAGTCATAAGGCCCTGTGGTTAAGACAGGATCGGCAACCCAGTTATGGGGGATTGGTGGTGAAGAAGTTGTCCATTCGAGAGTCAATGCATTCCAAGGATTATCAGGAGCCTGTTCACCCTTAAACCAACTATAAACTGCGTTGATTACAAAAGGAATTGTGGAAATTGCCAAAATAAATGCGCCAATAGTACAGATCACATTGATCGGAGCAAATTGTGGATCGTACTGGGCGACGCGGCGCGGCATACCCTGCAATCCAAGAATATGCATAGGACCAAAAGTTAAATGCATTCCGATGAAAGTTAAGACAAAATGTACTTTGCCCCAAAATTCATTCAACATGCGACCAGTCATCTTAGGAAACCAATGGTATAGCCCCGCATAAATTCCAAACACACTGCCACCAAAGAGAACGTAATGGAAGTGAGCCACTACAAAATATGTGTCATGCACGTGGATATCAATCGGGGTCGAGCCAAGCATCACGCCACTCAATCCACCGATCAAAAACGTAGAAATAAATCCCATTGCAAATAGTAACGGACTCTCTAAACGTAACTTGCCACCCCAAAGTGTTGCTACCCAGCTAAATACCTTGATCCCCGTTGGTACAGCAACTAGCAAAGTTGCAACCATAAAGAATACGCGCAGCCAGTCGGGTGTGCCACTAGTAAACATGTGGTGCGCCCATACAAACAAGCCCAATGCACAAATCATCATGCTGGAATAGGCGATCGCCTTATATCCAAAAATTGGCTTGCGACTGTGGGGAGGTAAAACTTCAGAAATGATTCCAAATACGGGTAGAACCATCACGTATACAGCAGGGTGAGAATAGAACCAGAATAAGTGCTGATATACAACAGGATCGCCACCGCCTGTCGGATTAAAGAAATTTGTACCGATCAATAGATCGAATCCGAGCAAAACCATTGCCCCAGCTAGTACGGGAGTTGCCAAGAGTGCCAGAACGGAAGTCGCCATCATTGCCCAGCAAAATAGGGGCATACTGAATAAATCCATCCCTGGCATTCGCATCGACCAGATTGTGACAATAAAATTTACAGCTGCCAAAATCGATGAAGTCCCTACCAAAAGGATGCTGCCAATCCAAATTACTTGACCCACATGTTCATTAGTCAAAATGCTCAAAGGTGGATAAGCAGTCCAACCTGTCGAAGCAGGACCAAAGAAGAAACTGCTCATCAGTAATAAACCAGCAGGAATCGTCAACCAAAAGGCGATCGCATTTAAGCGAGGGAAGGCCATATCTCGCGCTCCAATCATTAGAGGTACGAGGTAATTACCGAAACCACCCGTCACCGCAGGCACGATCCATAAAAAGATCATTACCGTGCCATGCATAGTAAACAGGCTGTTATAGAATGCAGGATCGACTAGATCGGAATCTGGAGTTGCCAGTTCTGCGCGAACTACCGAAGCCAGCGCTCCGCCTATCAAATAAAACGTAAATGAGGTAACGAGATACTGAATCCCGATCACTTTATGATCGACACTGAAGGTGAAGAACTCCCACCAAGGTGTTTTTGTGGGTTCTACCCCCGAAGCTCCCGAACTTTGAGTTGGCGTGAGTGTTTGGGTCATAGGGAAATTGTTGTTTAGTATAGTTGCTATGTTATTAGTGATTCATGTGCTTTATTTGGCGATCGCTATCAAGCTGAGCAACTTTACCAGCAAGGTATTCTTGCTCAGACATTTGTGATACTGGATTTGATGCTGGATGATTTGCCACGATCGCTTCGGGATCGTTACTAGCAATTTCCTGCTGTTCTTTTAGCCAAGTTGCATAGTCCTCAGGAGTATCAATTACCATCGTGGTACGCATACCGCCATGGTAAGAACCACATAGTTCAGCACAGACGACAGGATATTCACCAACAACGCGAGGCGTAAATTCTAGATAGGTTGAACGTCCTGGGATTACATCTTGTTTGATGCGTAATTGGGGAACCCAAAAAGCATGGAGGACATCAACTGCATTCATATTGAGTCGAACTTTTTTACCGACTGGAACGTGAAGTTCGGCTGTAGCAATTTCGTTTGGATAGTTAAAAATCCATGCAAACTGCATAGCACTTACATCAATAGCAACAACATCATCTCCTCCAGCTGGTAATGTACCTGCCATCAGTACGCCATCACTTTTGGAAGATGCAAGGGTTGCCTTTGACATGGGCATACCGCCCCTTTCATACCCAGCCTGAGCAACAGTTTGGTGCATTCCACCGTGAGCCATGCCACCGAGATCCTGAGTGCCTTGCATAGCTGTATAAACGTCAAAGCTATAGATTGCTACCCACATCACAATCACAGTGGGGATTGCCGTCCAAGCAATTTCGAGGCTAAGATTTTCGTGAATTGCTGGACCATCAGTCTCATCTCCTTTACGACGGCGAAACTTAATGATCGAATAGATCAACACTCCCTCGACGACAAGGAAAAATCCGAAGGCGATCGCTAAAATTGTATTGAATAGCCCATCATATAAAAGGGCTTCATCGCCTGCTGCTACTGGTAATAATCCATTGTTGCGACCATACCAAATGCTGGCTGCAAAAATCAGGCCAATAATAACGACAATTGAAATTAAGTTGTTTTTTTTCATGATGGTAGGTTGCCCTATCTTGCTGCTCCTGCAAAGTGGATCTGATTCAACGGGAGCTTATTCGCAGCTCATTTTTCAAACGGCAATATCTTATCTATCTTGCATCCAAATTCCAGAATGCGGTGCAATTGTTAGTAATCTCTTAGTAATTTCTTCGGGATCGTTTCTAAAATAAGTGGCTAATTCGGCTAATTATTTTAGAGAAGCTATAATATGACTCGCTTGAAAACATTACGCTATAACCTAACAGATTTAGAGATAGGCGAGAGTGTTATATTTGACCAGAAGAGCTTGAGCATCATTGTATTTCTATGGGCTATGAGCCTCTACATCACAAATATCGTCCGCAAATTTTTGCAGATCTTGTTGGACAGGAGGCGATCGCCCATACCTTATCAAATGCGCTAAATACTGGGCGGATTGCACCTGCTTATCTATTCACTGGTGCAAGAGGTACGGGTAAGACATCAAGTGCGCGGATTATGGCAAAGTCGCTCAACTGCCTAAGCTCAGATAGCCCGACCCCTCACCCCTGCGGCAAATGTGAGTTATGTCATAGCATCACCAATGGTAACGCGCTGGATATTACAGAAATTGACGCGGCAAGTAATACAGGCGTTGATAATATTCGAGAACTCATCGAACGCGCCCAATTTGCACCCGTAAAAGCACGGTTTAAGGTTTATATCATTGACGAATGTCATATGTTGAGTACGGCTGCATTTAATGCATTGCTGAAAACTCTAGAAGAACCACCCGATCGCGTTACTTTTATTCTCGCCACGACCGATCCGCAGCGCGTATTACCAACGATTATTTCCCGCTGTCAGCGTTTTGACTTTCGGCGGATTCCCCTTGATGCGATGGTCAAGCATTTAGGAAAGATTGCAACTAATGAGAACATTAATATTCATATTGAAGCTTTAACACTAGTAGCTCAAATCGCACAGGGCGGATTGCGCGATGCAGAATCTTTGCTCGATCAGTTGAGCTTATTGGACGGAGAGATTACGGTCGAAGCGGTTTGGGATTTAGTGGGTTCTGTACCAGAGCAGGATTTGTTATCTTTAATTGAGGCGATCGCCGCCGATCAATCCACACAATTAATTGATTATGTGCGGAGGATCATGGATCGTGGGCGCGAACCTTTGATCGTGCTGCAAAATTTGGCGAATGTGTATAGAGATTTATTGATCGCTAAAACTGCAAGCGATCGCAGTGACCTAGTTGCCATGACCAGTTCTGGCTGGGAAAGATTGATTCAACTAGCTCAAAGTTTAGCAATTCCCAATATTTTGCTAGGTCAACAACATTTGCGATCGGCTGAGTTACAAATTCGTAATTCCACTCAGCCACGTCTCTGGTTGGAAGTTACGCTCATGGGTTTATTACCTTCAGCGCAGGGTGCGATCGCTCAATCGCAATCTCCTAATCCATCTCAAGTTCAACCATTTGTTCGTACTAACGCACCAGCAACTTCTCAATTTACACCCCAATCAGCTAAAAGTAATCCTGCTCACTCAGTTCCACCTTCGCCAACACCACAGACAATTAATGCTCCCCCAATTTCACTAAATCAGAAAACAGAAGTTCCCAATACTTCGGAAAATTCTATAGTTCCGACTGCGGATACTCCAATTGCTTCTAGTAGTGATGATTTAGATAACATAGCCTCAGTTGGCTACGATCTAGATCGGTTGTGGCAAAGTATTCTACCAATGTTGCCATCACCAACAAGAGCAATTTTCATGCAAATGCAGGCACATTTCTTGAGGATTGATAGTAATAGCGTACAAATTGGCTTAGGTGGTAAACGCGACGAAACTACTAAGAATATTGCGATACAGAAACGGAACGAACTAGAAGAAGCTTGTTCTAAGCTATTGCAGAGACCGATCAAAGTAATGTTTAAATTTGTAGCCTCCATTGCTCAAACTGAACAAGTACAGGTTACTCAACCACTTCCAACTTCTCCAGCGATTACCCCTCCCGCAGTAATCCCAGCAAAACCTATTAGTGTTGTTACTAATCCTTCTCAGCCCGTAACTCACGCTCGACAGCAACCAGATAGTATTAGTAATCCTGTACAAGCTCTGCCACCGAATCAGACTAAAGGTTATGTCGGCATGTCAGAAGAAGATATGGTTGTCAGAAATATGGCTGAGTTTTTTAATGGGCAGATTATCGATCTTGATGATGAGCCTAGTGAGTAAGCTCAGTCAGCGATTATTATTACTTGCTGAGCGAAGCCGAAACCCAAGATTCTCAATAAAGAAAGGCTGTACAATATGCTTCCTTTATTTGGTTTTGATTTCCTAAACTAAACTTGCATTGATATAGATTCTAGGAGGTATAAAATCGATTGGGCGAGAGTAAAGAAATAATATCGTCTTGGTTACCTGTGGCATAGGAGGCAAATCGTTTTGATAATGCGGGTGCATAAACGGTTGGACTAGTAAACCCTGAAAATAAATGCAGACTTCCATAACCTTGAACTGACCCGACTAAGGGCAAGTTGTCATTGCTAAAAGCGACGAGACAATTTCGCCATTTTCCCTTTAGTTCGCCGACTTTTGGTAAAACCTTACTCACGTACGCACGAATATCTGCTTCACTTTGTACTCGGTCGCTTACAGCATATGGATCGGTTAAAACACGGCTCATTTGCCCAAATATGATACGGCGATCGCAAAATTGAATTGCTCCAGCATCAATTGAAGGCGGCAGCAATTCTTGTCCTGCGATATCCCAAGCTGAATCTCGATCGGTATCTGTAGTAGCGGCTTCTAATTCATAGCGCTTAGAATCCGCAGGCATCACCATTGCTCTTAATTCTAATTCCACGGGTTCAGTCTCGATCGCTTCAGCATGGGTGAAATAGATTCTGGCGTGAATGCCTGACGCTTTGAGAAGAGCACGTGATAATCCGCCAGCACAAACTGCAACTTGAGAACTGAGGAAATCGCCGCGATTGGTTGCCACTCCCTCGACTCGAGCCTCTTTAACTAACAAATTTTCAACTTTGGCATAGAGTATTTCTCCGCCTAAGCTTCGGAAAGCTTGGCTATGAGCAATCACAAAACTATTCAAATTGATATGGGCATGTGGAAATAGTAAAGCGCCGCCAATTGCCGATCTATTCAGTAAAGGTTCGCGATCGTGTGCATCTTGAGCATTAAGTAAAGTTGGCGCGATCGAACAATTAGAGTATTGCGCGAGAATTACTTTTGGGTCGGCATCAGGTTCGAGGGTCAATAGTAAATCTAACTCTCGGAATTCTGTATCCATCCCTAATTCGTTAGATAGCTCTCTCTGACGAGAAATACCTTCGTCACTGAGTTGGCGAGTGAGGGCAGTTGTTGCAGACCAGTATGAAATTCCACCATAACCAAGGCTGCTTGAACCTTGAAGTTTCTGGTGTTGCTCGATCAGCAATACTGAAAATCCTGCTTTTTGTAGTTCGTAGCTCAGCGATATACCTGTAATACCGCCACCAATTACGATCCAATCATGCATTGCTTTCAATCTCTTTGAGTTCTATCTCTTTAATTTCTAAATCTTCCAATAGGTTATCCCCTGCGCCTTGGTGCTGGGTTTTTACCCATTTTAAACGTTTAGGGCGAATGCACATCCGCAATGTGACACTGGTAATAACAGGAATCCAATGCAGCATATAAATCATGCCTGGGATTGTTTGCCAGATTGCCGATCGCCATGTCATCTGATAAGAGCGTCTCAGACCAAATGCCATAGTCACTGAGCTAAGGGCGAGAGAAAAGCCTGCGATCGCTGGCAACATTGGATTGTGTCTTAACCAAATTGCAGCGATTGTGTCGGGAATAAATGCCACTGTAAGTAAATATTGGTTGATATAAAACAGTGAAGCATCAAAGGTTTTTGTAAATCCCATGCGTCCGCTCAGCAGTAAATTCCAATAATCTAGATAGCGCTGAAATCCTCCTTCTGCCCAACGATTGCGCTGATGCCATAACTGTTTAAAGTTGATGACTCCTTCCTCTTGTACTGCGGGAAAGTTGAGGCAAGCGATATCCCATTGACATAAGTGCAACCGAATAGTGAGATCGAGATCGTCGGTAATTGTTTGCTCGTTCCATCCACCACAATCTTTTAGAGCCGTGTGGCGTACAAATTGACCATTGCCTCGTAATTCGCCTGTGCCTCCAACCCGAATTCGTAAATCTTGCAAACACAAGTCGAGCGCCATTTCGGCAGACTGTCCTGCTGTCCACCAATTTTCTGAGGCATTGGCGATCGCTTTGCGTAATTGCACTGCCCCAATTTTTGGTTGCTGGAATAAGGGTACAAGCGATCGCAACACATTTGTTGGTACTTGAGCATCAGCATCAAACACGCCAATGATATCGCCTTTAGTTAAGGCTAGTACTTGATTTAAAGCCCCAGACTTACCACCTTGGGCATCTGAGCCTCGACGCAAAGTTTTAAGTTGTGGAAACTTTTGTTTGAGTAATTCCAAAACTTCAGGAGTGCGATCGTCGCTATTGTCATCGACAATCCAAACTTCAAAGCGATCGCTTGGATAATCTAATTGACATAAATTTTTTACTAAGTTACCAATTACCGCCTCTTCATTTTTTGCCGAGGCTAGAAGAGAGAAAAATGGTAGATCTTGAGACTTATCCGTTTCTGATGCTTGATTATTTGCATCAATCGCAGGAAGTGGTGGGGCAAAAATCAACCGCAAAGCCTGAATACTAAATAACCCCAATAGCACCCATTGACTCCAAGGGGCAAAATGTAACCCAATTGTCAGTAAATAAACAATTGTCAGTGCAATGATCGTTTTGAGCCTGCGGCGATCGCCATCTGGATGGAGGCTGCTACGAAATTCCGTCTCGTGCATTTGGGGTCTTAATATATTGCGAAATGTTTAGCTTGAATATATTCAGGATACCGCTTTTCTTCAGTTGTTTTCAGCAATTCTCAAAACCCAAAAAGTAGAGGCGGCAAGAAGCACCACCTCTACTTTTTGGGTTTTGAGCGACTAAGATAGTAAAAGTCAATCCCAAATTAAAACCTATAATTGAATGTTCGGTTTCCTTAAACGCAAATTTCGTAAAAAAATCGCACGCATTGAAATCACTGGAGCGATCGGATCAGGTACGAGGACGCGCGTGCTTGAAGCCCTTGAATTTGTTGAAGAACAAAAATTTCCCGCTTTGTTGCTTCGTATTGATAGTCCAGGTGGAACGGTCGGTGATTCTCAGGAAATCTATGCAGCGCTAAAGCGACTAAGGGAAAAAGTCAAAGTGGTAGCTAGTTTTGGTAATATTTCCGCTAGTGGTGGGGTATATATTGGTGTTGGCGCAGATTACATCGTGTCTAACGCTGGCACAATTACAGGCAGCATAGGAGTAATTTTACGCGGTAATAATATTGAAAAATTACTCGATAAAATCGGTGTCTCCTTCAAAGTAATTAAATCTGGTGCTTACAAAGATATTCTCTCCTTCGATCGCGAAATTACTCCTGAAGAAAGAGTGATTTTGCAATCGCTAATTGACTCCAGCTACAACCAATTTGTCGAGACCGTTGCCGAAGGTCGCAAAATCAGCCCAGCTACCGTAAGATCTTTTGCCGATGGTCGGGTATTTACGGGTGAGCAAGCATTGGCTCTTGGTTTAGTCGATCGCATCGGTACTGAAGAAGATGCCAGAATCTGGGCAGCAGAGTTAGTCGGACTCGATCCCAAAACCACAAAAGTATTTACAATCAAACCACCAAAATCTTTTGCGAGTAAATTTTTGCCTAGTGGATCTGAAAATGCGATCGCCCGTCTGCAATTTGAAACTGAAACTAGTGGAATGCCTCTTTGGATGTGGCAATAGTCATAAAGAAGCCGTCAACTGGCGGCTTCTTTATGAGAAATATTGGGTAGATAAACTTGAGGTTCGATGAATAATTTTACCTACTTCCGCACAATAAGGGTCTTCCATCAAATCCAGATGATCGCATGCGACATTAGCTACATAAACTTTACCTTGAAGTAAGCCCTCCCAACCATTATGAGGCAAGAACCAAGACAGATTTAAATGTTTGACTTCTTTTTGCCCATGAACAATCTTTTCAGTACTACCGATCAACAACACCCGATCTCTATAGGGATTTTGCTTATAGGACGTTCCAGCTTTGTAAAGTAAATCCATAGCATCTTGCCCAAATTCAGTATTAACTTCAACCTCTTGAGTTTCTTTCTCTTGAGTTTCTTTGGGTGGGTTAGAGTGAGAGGTTTTGGACTTAATTCTCTCGGTAATATACTTCCACTTCTGTCGAAGAGATAATTTGGAAATATTAAACAAATGGAATCTTAATGTCCCGAAATAATGATTTAGCTTATGTAACCACTTATAAAGTTTGGAGTTTCCCTCTACATCAATTAATGTGACTAGGTCTACATTCTTTCCCATTTTCATTAATTGCTGTGCCATCTCCATTGCTACATAACCGTTATAACACCATCCTCCTAATGAATAAGAACCAGAAGGCTGCGCGCTCAGCAATTCATCTACTAGTAAAGAACTAATTACCGAAACATAGTCTTGATGTGAATTCATTGATGGATATAAACTTGCCCCAGGCATCACGTATATAGGCTGTTTAAGCTCGAGCCTTTGAGCGGTTTTAACTTCTCCAATCCACACAAACGGTTGTGATGAGATTTGAGATTCTGGCAAAATATTAATAATTAAGCCACGCTTGCCCAATCGCAAACCAGTTTTACCAGCACTTTGGCACAATAAGGCTCGATAATCTTCCATACCAAGCTCTAAAGCTTGCTCATCAATATCGTCGCTATCAGATACCCTTTGACGAATCGATTCTGACATTTCGGCGATCGTACTTATTTGGAAAAATAATTTTAGAGGGAACTGATAATCAAAGGCTTGCTCTATTTCCGATATCAAGCGCATCGACAATAGTGAATGCCCTCCTAAATCAAAAAAGTTGTCATGAATTCCAACCGAGTTCCGCCCTAACAGCTTTGCCCAAATATCTGCTAATTGCTGTTCTACTCGATCTCGTGGAGCGACAAATTCCGTATTGAGTGATTGTGAAGCATCAAAGGGAGGTAAAGCAATGCGATCGACCTTGAGATTAATATTAAGAGGCAAAGCATCTAAC
>QBML01000016.1:19949-114933 GCA_003242085.1 Pseudanabaena frigida
AGGTAAAGCAATGCGATCGACCTTGAGATTAATATTAAGAGGCAAAGCATCTAACTGCATGAACATATTAGGGATCATGTAGTCAGGCAATTTAGACATAAGAAAGCGACGAATGTCGGGGATAGAAAATTCTCCTTGGTGTAAAACGACATAAGCAACAAGCCCCTTTTCCCCCGAATCAAGATCGCAAGAGCCTACTACGCCATCTTTAACACCAGGAGCGCGGCGCAAGAATGTTTCAATTTCATTCAACTCAATCCGAATTCCACGCAACTTAATTTGGAAATCAGAACGCCCTAAAACTTCAAGATTGCCATCTGCATCAAAACGCCCTAAGTCACCTGTCCGATAAAAACGAACTCCATCAATCGTAATAAACTTGGTTTGAGTCAACTCATCACGATAGAGATACTCCTTGGCTATGCCAGCCCCACCAATGTAAATTTCACCAGTGCTTCCTATCGGCACTATACTTTGATCTTCGTCGTACAGTCTTATTGATACATTATTGAATGGTGTTCCAACCAAACTTTTAGCAATATCCGCTTGTCTGGGAACCGCATAAGTACAAGCCATACAACTGGATTCACTACAGCCATAAATCACAAAGATTTCCGCATCTTGAAAAACTTTCTTCAATCTATCGAGAATATCCACAGGAACGAGATCGCCGCCCGTGGAGATGTGTCTAAGCTTTTGAAATTGTTGCGGAGCTATTTGTTCTTGTTCGATATAAGACAATAAAGCCCTGAGCAAACTTGGTCCAGCATGAATTGCTGTGATCTGCTCCAAGACAAGAGCCATTCGTTTAAAATCTAAAATCCGATCGCGTTCGAGAATAAGCAGAGTTCCACCCGCAACAAGTGGAGAGAGCAGCTCGAAGAATGAAATACTAAAAGTAAAACGAGCGATCGCCGGCATCACATCCTGACTATGAAAGCCATATTTCTCACGAGCAACAAGGATGTAATGCAACAAATTACTATGACTAACCATCACCCCCTTCGGCTTTCCAGTGGTACCCGAAGTATAAATAATATAAGCCGTTTGCTGAGGGGAAATCTTACATTCGAGAGATTGAGAGGGCAGAGCATGAATTTTATGCCAATCCCGATCAATACAGAAAACATGTTCTGAAGAGACAGGCAGATTAGGCAAAAGGTGAGTCTGAGTAATCAAAACCGAAGGTTGAACCTCAGCCAAGATATCAGCCAGACGCTCCAATGGATAGCTAGGTTCAAGGGGGACATAAACACCACCGACTTTAAAAATTGCCAATAAACAAACAGCAACCTCAAGCGATGGGTCTAGACAGACAGCCACCCGATCATCGTTACTGACACCAAGACAGTTTAAGTAATAAGCGAGTTGATTAGTGTACTCGAGAAGTTGACCATAAGTAGACGAACTGTGTTTGAATCTCAGCGCGATCGCATCAGGATGGCTAATCGCATGTGCTTCTATATACTGATGGATCAACATAAGCAATTGGGTGTAGTCATTAAGCCGTCTATGCTTTACCTTACCTTAAAGTTTCATATATTACAAGAAACCTTTTGAAAGACTTGCAACACGAGCTTTTTAAAGAGGTTGTTGGCTTCTAAAAAGTAGAAAAACACTGCGTATGTAGGGGGGCTAATTGTGCAAGTGAAGAAAGCTAAATGCTTAAAGTGAAATTGTAGTTTGCTTAGCATTTCCTAGATAGAATTCAAGACGATCGAACCGTTTGTTATTATAGGAATCATTCATGATGGAACCTCTTCTACACAAAAGAATATAAATTTTCTTTCTTTGGTGAGGTGCAAGATAGAGGCTTAAATTCTTTACAGCATTTACTTGTTTGTCCGATCGAACAAACAGCAACCATATAGAAAGTGAAAATCATTCTAGAAGGAAATAAATAAACAGTAAGTTGCTTTCGATCGAGAAGTAACTTATAAATTGTCTTATCCTCAAGTCGATTTTATATTAGATGCGACCATAGTCATAAAGAAGCCGCTAATTAGCGGCTTCTTTATGACTATGGTTGTAAATAAAAGACATTAGGCAATAATTTTTTAAGGTATTGTCAGGACAAAGTTTCAATTCGCTGAATAATTTCACCTACTTCCGCACAATAAGGGTCTTCCATCAAATCAAGATGATCGCACTTGATTTTGGAAACATGAACCTCCCCCTGAAGTAGTTTTCCCCAACCATTGAAAGGGAATATCCAAGACAGATCTAATTGTTTGAGATCTCTTCTTCCATGAACGATGGTTTCGTAGCCAATAATTAATAAGATCCGACCCTTATATTTGCTGGGATTATATTCAATAATGGGCTTCGTTAGTAAATCAACAGATTGAACGATCTCGGATTTGCTACCCTTCTCAATCTCATTTTTACTTATAAAGACTTTACGCTTAATAGTCCTTTGTTTAATATAGTGAAACTTGTCCTCAAAAGATAGTTTTGAGAGATTATACAAATGGAATCTGAGAGTCCCGATTTGAGAGTTTATATAATTAAACAAGTTATAAATTTTAGATTTCCCTGATACATCAATCAGAGTGAGTAGACTTACCTTTTTTCCTAACTTTTGGAGCTGCTGAACCATTTCCATCGCTACTAAACCATTATAACACCACCCTCCTAATGAATATGAACTAGAAGGTTGCACGGAAAGCAACTCGTCTACTAATAAAGATGCTATTACTGAAATATAGTCATGATGTGAATCCATGGATGGAGATAGACTGGCACCTGGCATCACATATAGAGGCTGCTTGAGTTTGAGCCTTTTACCAGTTTTAACTTCTCCTATCCATACAAAAGGTTGCGATGAAGCTTGAAATTCAGGCAAAATACTAATTATCAAACCACGTTTACCAATTCGTAAACCTTTCTTGCCAGCACTATGAGCTAACAACGCTCGATAGTCATCCATACTAAGCCCTAGATTGGATTCATCGTCGTGGACTGTCTCTGTTGATTTTTCGCGAATCAATTGGGCAATTTGGGCAATAGTGCTAATTTGAAAGAAACCTCTTAAAGGAAGCTGATATTGGAAGATTTTCTCTATCTCAGATACTAAATGCACAGATAAAAGTGAATTTCCTCCTAAATCAAAAAAATTGTCATAAATCCCAATAGAATTATGAGCTAAGAGTTTTTTCCATATATCAACTAACTTAAGTTCTACTTCGTCTTGAGGTGAAATAAATTCTTTGTTGAGTTGTTGTATTGATTTATCAGGGGTCGGCAAAGCCCTACGGTCAACTTTCCCATTAGGAGTAAGCGGGAGCGCGTCAAGGAAAACAAAAGCCGAAGGAATCATAAATGAAGGCAAATCCTTAGACAGGAAATCACGTAGTTCTGCATGTGTAAGTATTTGCTCATTTTGAGGAATAATATAAGCAACTATGCGCCTATCATCTGGAATGTCTTCACGAACAATTACAGCAAGCTCGCGAATTTTTGGATGTTTTGCGAGTATGACTTCAATCTCGCCCAATTCAATACGGAACCCACGAATTTTTACTTGATTGTCAATGCGGCTAATATACTCGATTTCTCCATTAGGTAGATGCTTAGCAATATCACCTGTTCTGTAAAGTCTAGAATTGGGATAATTGCTAAATGGATTAGCGATAAATTTCTCACTGTTTAAGTCTGGACGATTTAGATAGCCTCTAGCTAGGCATACTCCACCAATATACAATTCACCTCTAACACCAATAGGCACTGGTTGGAGATATTGGTCAAGTATATAGGTTTGGGTATTATCAATGGGTTTTCCAATCAACATCATTGCTCTTTGTCTTTCGTCTAGAGAGTCACTGACAACCTCATAAGTCGTAGCCCATACAGTAGCTTCGGTAGGTCCATACATATTCCAGAGAGAAGAGACTCTATCTAAAAGCTGATTGGCTAGTCCTTGCGATAATGCTTCACCCCCACAAAGAACCTTGAGAGCAGAACGCCCATTCCATCCTGCGGCTAGAAGTAGTCGCCAAGTTGCTGGAGTAGCTTGCATGACGGTAGCACTAGAATTTTTAAGCAACGACAACAGGCTTATCCCATCAACTGCTACTTCCCGACTAACTAAGACGACTTTAGCTCCTACTATTAATGGAAGATAAAGCTCTAATACAGCAATATCAAAAGAAATAGTTGTAACTGCTAGGAGAGTATCTTTGTGGGTTAAACTAGGTGATCGTTTCATGGAGTTCAAAAAGTTGGTGACTGCACCATGAGGTATTTGTACTCCTTTAGGTTTTCCTGTAGATCCAGAAGTGTAAATGACGTATGCTAATTTTTCTAGTGTTATTTCAATGATTAGATTCTTATCTTCTTCTTGAATGATATCTTTCCAGTCAGCATCCAAACAAATTACTTTTGCTTGATGTTTGGGTAACAGGGTTAGTAAGTTTTGCTGCGTCACAAGTACTGTCATTTGTGAATCTGACAACATGTAAGAAAGTCTTTCTGTTGGATAGGCTGGATCTAGAGGAACGTATGCTCCTCCTGCTTTAAGAATGCCTAATAGCCCTATTACCATTTCCAACGAGCGTTCTATACAAATCCCAACTAGTACGTTTGGAGAAACTCCTAGATTTCTTAGATAATGTGCCAGTTTATTTGCTCGATGATTCAGCTCTTGATAAGTAATCTGCTCTTGTTTAAATACTACGGCAATTGCTTCTGGAGTCAATTTTGCCTGTTTTTCAAATAGCTGATGTATGCATTTGCGAGGATATTCTATCTCTGTGTTATTCCATTCTTTTAATAATTTTACCCTTTCTTTTGCTGTCAGCAGAGGTAGTTCAGAGATTGGCTGTTTTGGATTATCAATAATTCCTTCTACTAAGGTATGAAAATTTTCAATCATCTGCTTTACAGTTGATCGATTCAACAGGTCACGATTGTATTCAAAATACCCACGTAACCCTTCTTCTGTTTCTTCCATTACAAGAGTGAGGTCATACAGTGCTGTTCCTCTTTGTACATCCAGAGGCGTTATCTCTAAATCAGCTAAATCCGAAAGTTCTACAGGAGCATTCTGCAATACAAACATTATCTGAAAAATTGGCAAATAGCTGAGGCTACGATTGGGACATAGTTCTTCAACTAGCTTCTCAAATGGTAGATCCTGATGAGCGTAAGCACTCAAAGAAGTTTGTCGGACTTTCTGAATTAAATCTATAAAAGTTGGATTGCCTGCCAAATCAATCCGTAATGCTAGTAAATTAATAAAGCAGCCAATCAGAGATTCAAGTTCTTTTCGATTGCGGTTAGCAATGGGAGTTCCAATCACTAAATCTTGTTGCCTACTATAGCGTGATAGCAATATTGCAAAAGCTGTCACTAGAGACATAAACAGGGTTGACCCTGTGCGTTGGCTGACGATCTTGAGTTGACGGGTGAGTCCTGAATCGATCGTAAAGAACTCAGTTCCACCTCGATAAGTTTGAATTGCTGGACGAGGGCGATCTAGTGGTAACTCTAACAATGGTGGTGCATAGGCTAATTGCTGTCTCCAGTAAGCTAATTGCTGACTAAGAATTTCCTCAGTAAGCCACTGTTGGTGCCAATGTACGTAGTCAACATACCGAATATGTGGCTTTTCTAGTGGAGGAGATACCCGATCCTGGCGAAAATCTGTATATATTATAGATAGTTCTTTCTGTAAAATTTTAAGCGACCAATCGTCGGCAACAATGTGGTGCAAGGTTAACAGTAAAATGTTTGTGGTCTCGGACGATCGAATTAAGGTTGCGCGGATAGGTAAAAATTCTATAAGGTTGAATGGTTGATTTGCTTCTTTCCATGCTAATTCGTGAATTTCTGTCGTTTGTTTTTCCTCTGTTAGTGACTCTATATTTATAATCCGTAAAGGCAAAGGTTGCGGCGGTAGAATTTGTTGAACCGGCATACCATCTACTATTGGAAAGATCGTCCGTAAGGATTCATGTCTATACAGAATTTCGGTCAAACTTTTCTCTAAGGTTGGAATGTGCAAAGCTCCCACAATTTTGAAAACGAGTGAAATGTTATAAGCAACACATTCTTCTTCCAATTGTGTCAGAAACCATAATTGTCTCTGGGATGACGAAAGTGGAAAGTATTGACAATTCTGTGCGATCAAATCTAGCCTCAAACGGGAATTAACCTTGTTTTGCTTTGAGGTTTTGAGATGATCCGCTAATGTAGCGACTGTCGGTTTTTCAAACAATTGGCTGATAGGAATCTCTAAGTCCAGAGCATCTTGTAATTGATAGATGACTTGAGCAGCCATCAGCGAATGCCCGCCTAGTTCAAAAAAATTGTCATAAACACTGATTTTTTCCAGCTTTAGAGTCTTTGCATAGATATCTGCAAGGATTTCTTCTATCTCATTTCTAGGTGGTACGTAGACGGTATCGTGCAAAACAGCAGTAGCTAAAGTCGGTGCAGGTAAAGCAATGCGATCGACCTTGAGATTAATATTAAGAGGCAAAGCATCTAACTGCATGAACATATTAGGGATCATGTAGTCAGGCAATTTAGACATAAGAAAGCGACGAATGTCGGGGATAGAAAATTCTCCTTGGTGTAAAACGACATAAGCAACAAGCCCCTTTTCCCCCGAATCAAGATCGCAAGAGCCTACTACGCCATCTTTAACACCAGGAGCGCGGCGCAAGAATGTTTCAATTTCATTCAACTCAATCCGAATTCCACGCAACTTAATTTGGAAATCAGAACGCCCTAAAACTTCAAGATTGCCATCTGCATCAAAACGCCCTAAGTCACCTGTCCGATAAAAACGAACTCCATCAATCGTAATAAACTTGGTTTGAGTCAACTCATCACGATAGAGATACTCCTTGGCTATGCCAGCCCCACCAATGTAAATTTCACCAGTGCTTCCTATCGGCACTATACTTTGATCTTCGTCGTACAGTCTTATTGATACATTATTGAATGGTGTTCCAACCAAACTTTTAGCAATATCCGCTTGTCTGGGAACCGCATAAGTACAAGCCATACAACTGGATTCACTACAGCCATAAATCACAAAGATTTCCGCATCTTGAAAAACTTTCTTCAATCTATCGAGAATATCCACAGGAACGAGATCGCCGCCCGTGGAGATGTGTCTAAGCTTTTGAAATTGTTGCGGAGCTATTTGTTCTTGTTCGATATAAGACAATAAAGCCCTGAGCAAACTTGGTCCAGCATGAATTGCTGTGATCTGCTCCAAGACAAGAGCCATTCGTTTAAAATCTAAAATCCGATCGCGTTCGAGAATAAGCAGAGTTCCACCCGCAACAAGTGGAGAGAGCAGCTCGAAGAATGAAATACTAAAAGTAAAACGAGCGATCGCCGGCATCACATCCTGACTATGAAAGCCATATTTCTCACGAGCAACAAGGATGTAATGCAACAAATTACTATGACTAACCATCACCCCCTTCGGCTTTCCAGTGGTACCCGAAGTATAAATAATATAAGCCGTTTGCTGAGGGGAAATCTTACATTCGAGAGATTGAGAGGGCAGAGCATGAATTTTATGCCAATCCCGATCAATACAGAAAACATGTTCTGAAGAGACAGGCAGATTAGGCAAAAGGTGAGTCTGAGTAATCAAAACCGAAGGTTGAACCTCAGCCAAGATATCAGCCAGACGCTCCAATGGATAGCTAGGTTCAAGGGGGACATAAACACCACCGACTTTAAAAATTGCCAATAAACAAACAGCAACCTCAAGCGATGGGTCTAGACAGACAGCCACCCGATCATCGTTACTGACACCAAGACAGTTTAAGTAATAAGCGAGTTGATTAGTGTACTCGAGAAGTTGACCATAAGTAGACGAACTGTGTTTGAATCTCAGCGCGATCGCATCAGGATGGCTAATCGCATGTGCTTCTATATACTGATGGATCAACATAAGCAATTGGGTGTAGTCATTAAGCCGTCTATGCTTTACCTTACCTTAAAGTTTCATATATTACAAGAAACCTTTTGAAAGACTTGCAACACGAGCTTTTTAAAGAGGTTGTTGGCTTCTAAAAAAGACCAAAGTACTATAGGCAATTTTAATTGTACAAGTGAAGAAAGCTAAATACCTAAGAAAAATGCAATAGAAAGTATTGTAAAAATACAATAGAAGGTCTTATCCAATAAAAGAATTAACAATTAACCAATAGCTTCTAAGTAGCTGAGCGCCATTAAATATAAAAAATAAAAGCCTATGGGACACTTGCAATGTGCCCCATAGGCTTTGACTCTGATTTTTAATTATCCGCTACTTATAAGTTTCCACGGCGCTCTTGTTCGTTTTCAAGGGCAACAAATAAAGACTTAAAGTTTCCTGCTCCAAATCCTTTTGAACCGTGTCGTTCAATAATCTCAAAAAATAAAGTAGGTCGATCGCCAACGGGCTTAGTAAAAATCTGCAATAGGTAACCATCGCGATCGCGATCTACGAGAATTCCAAGCTCTGCGAGTTGTTCTACAGGAAGAGCTGTTTCTCTGACCCAATTTTCTAGATCCTCATAATAGGCTTTGGGAATGGGAAGAAACTCAACACCAGATTTTTTCAGATGGATAACTGTTTGAACAATATCATCAGTGCAGAGGCCAATATGCTGAATTCCAGGCCCGTAATGGAAATCTAGATATTCTTGAATCTGAGATTTGCGTTTGCCAGTTGCTGGTTCATTTATATTGAGGAAAGTTTGATCGTTACACCGTAATACCTTTGACATTAAAGCAGAATATTCTGTTGAAATAGCACGATCGTCGAAATGCATATGCATACCGAATCCAAGTGCTTCGACAAAGAAATCGCACCATCGATCCATTTCACCTAGTTCGACATTGCCGACTACATGATCGATATGCTTCAATCCGACTGCGTTAAATGCGTTTGTGGATCGAGCAACAAAACCTGGTGCGAAAACTCCAGAGTATTCGCTGCGATCTATGAATTTGATTAATACGTCACCATAGGCATGAACAGCTGCAAACTTCAATACACCATATTCATCGTCTTGTTCAGTTGGTGGCATGTAGCTAATAGCACCACGTGAAACTGCTAGATTGTATGATTCAACAACATCAGGAACTTCAAGAGCAACGATCGCAACTGTATCTCCATGTCTCATGACGCTCTGAGATATAGAATGCTCGGGACTGAATGACGAACTCAAAACAAAACGGATATCTCCTTGTTCCATTAGATAAGAGCTTACCTTCCGTTCACCTGTCTCTAGTCCGCAATAGGCTGTATTTTTAAAGCCAAAACAACTAGCGTAGTAATGCGCTGCTTGTTTGGAATTTCCTACATAGAACTCGAGGTGATCGAACCGTTTGTTATTATAGGAATCATTCATAATGGAACCTCTTCTACACAATAGAATATAGATTTTCTTTCTTTTGTGAGGTGCAAGCTATAGACTTAATCCCTTATACGGTATTATCCTTGTGTGCCTCATCAGACAAAGAACAACCATATAGGAAGCGACAATCATTCGAGAAAGAAAAAACAAATAGTCAGTTGCTTTTGAGCAAGGTGTATACCTAATTTGCATAATTGATATTGATATCTACTATGCAAATTAGGTATACACCTTGCAACTGAATCTAAAATTTATTTTTCTTGTATTTATTATTAATAAAAAATTACTGTAAACACAATAATCATTAGTTATACATAAGTTATACATAAGTTATACGCTATAGTTATATTTCCCTAAGGGAAATATCAAATTATGCAGAATTTACCTTGTTTTACTAAGCGCCAGAAACCCTAACACCCCTACCAAATATACTTAATGGCTGATTTAACAGTGCTAAAAATAATCTTGAATCCTTACTGTTGTAAATAAATTTACTCACGAATTCAATATCGATGATTATGTAAAAATAGCTACAGTTCTAGAGATGTTAAGACTAAGCCAGAAAAAATTAGTCCCATACCTACGATGTACCAATTAGTAATGCGATCGCCTAGAAATAAAGCTGAAAAAAGCGTCACTAAAATATATGTTAAAAAAGTGAATGGATACGCTTTGGAAAGAGGAATAAACCGCAAAGCCAACACCCAAAGCAAAGTACCTATTCCATAAAGCAGTAATCCCATAATTAATGCAGGATTTATCCAAGTGAGAATATTTTCTCCATTGATTAAAACAGCACCTTTTTTGAATAGAATATGCCCCCCAGTCGTTACTAGAGATATTGCCAAGAGTAAAAGTAAATTTCTATCGAACATATTGATTTTATGAATTGACTAAAGATTCAAAGATGATGATGAGTTTAAGCATTACTTAAACTCATCATCGTATGTAATTAAACCAATTTTGACTTTTGGAATAAAATCCAAAATAGATCCTCAGCAGGATATGGAATGGCAAGATTGTCGGGAATTATGCCTAGTATCTTATTTATGAGCCGACCAAAACGAGATTGCTCAAGTTTATATCGTAGAAGAGATTTAACATGGGCACCATTAATCCATTTTGCAGGTCTACCGCTAGCAACTTTATAAAATCCAAATTGAGCGGCTAATTGTTCTAAATCTTTAAGAGAAAACCAATGTAAAACACTAGGTGGACTGTATTCATGCCAATTTTGACCGCAAATTCTAGCAGTTAAGCTTTCTCGATTCCAGGTTTCTATTAGCCAATAACCATTAGGATTAGTCATCCTTGCTGCCGTTTCCAGAGCTTTGTGCAAATCGTAAAAGTGCGAAATGACTTGGATCATGGTAATCAAATCAAAGCGATCGCTACTATTAAAATTTTCTAAAGAACCAACTTCTACTGGTAAACCTAGTGATTGTTGGGCGTAGTTGACCATTTGGCTATTTGGTTCAATCCCTTTTCCCTGCCAGCCACCATCAGTAAGCCCTTGTAATATAAATCCTGCCGCTGCACCTACATCTAATAGAGTTCCAGTGTCAACATAGCGCTTGAGAAGGTTAGCGTACCTTTTCCCATGCTCTCTTAGTAGTTTTGCCTCACCTATATAATTGGGATAGCCAGATCCACCGCTATTAAAGTAATGTTCACCATAAACTGTCTGCGTATGAGTTTCCGAAGGAACAATATTGGCGAATTGATGACCGCATTTTGAGCAGTAATGAATTGGGCAGTCATACTTTGAGAATAAATAAACGCTAGGACTATTGCAAATTGGACAATTCATTTATTTTTCATTGCAGAAGTTTTACAAAATTGAAGGTTTTTAGATAAATCTTAGATAAATATATTTGCCCTTATTCTTCAACTGTAATAGCGCTATGGAAAAAGTGAGGTTGCACAGAAGAAAGTTTTGTTTGACGCTTTTTGATTGCTTCAGCATGTTGAGACATAGGTACGACTAAATAATGCTTCGAGAGGATTTGTAAAACTTTGCTAACCATAGCTAATTTTTTGTAGCTAGGTTGATTCATAGCTGGGAAAAAGGCTAATTCAGGTACATCCTCTCCACCCATAAAATCTAATGGATGCAGTAGAAGAGATGGTTGAACTCGCATGAGACGACACAGAGCGATCGCAAATCTAAAATAAAGCAAAGCTAAAGTTTGTGAGAAAACTCCAAGATATAGTAGATAACTAACGTGAATCGGGATTTTAAAGATAGGCATGGTCGTTACAGGAATCTCGATTAAATCCCCCATCAATCTCCATTTGTAAGGCTTAAGTGGTCGAAATCCCTCTTGAAATTTGCCAAATAATCCTTTGCGTTTTTCCATCTCTTCATCACTAAGCTTACTCGTCATGAAGTAATAGGCACGAGCTAAAGGCCCTAGGAATGTAGGGAATGTCGATGCATCATACTCGTAGCCACGTCGAGCTAATACACGCAAAACTGTAGAAGATAGACTGAATCCGGGACCGCGAAATCCATTGGGACGACTACCAGTCGCTTTCTCTATGTGTTCTTCAGCGATCGCAAGCTCGCGATCTACATCATCTTCAGAATAGAGATGAAGCCAGGGCTCATGATTGAACGAATGGTTACCGATCTCATGACCTGAATCAGTAATGGCTCTTAGAGCAGCATGGTTCTTTTCTAGTGCTGCATCTTGCCCAACAATGAAGAAAGTAATCTTTATATTTCTCTCTTCCAAAAACTTTAGTACGCGTGGAACCACAATATCTAGGTAAGAAGGAAACTCCTCCCAACCTTTATCTCCATGAGTTTTCATGTAAGACCATTGGTTGTCAAGGTCAAGAGAGACGCTAGCTATAAATTTAGATGTTGGACTCTTCATTTGACTATTAGATTATTAGATGGTTTATGAACTTGAATTATATATTTTAGGCTTCTTTAAGGATATATCTAATCGGTCTGAGCACTAATTTTAGGTATCTTCATGAATACAATGCAGACTATCAGGATAACTATTGATATATTTGGCAAAAGGCCTATAGTTATTGACTGAATATAATTATTATTATAGCCAAATAAATAGCTAAATAAACCGTAAGAAATACTTGTGTGAACCATAATACAAAACACGGAAAGATTCCAAAACAGTTTGTTGTCTAAATCCAGAATTTGCCAAGAATAAAATTTGTGTACTAGTAAAAATAATACTGAAAAAATCAATAATGAGTTATTTGTATTTTGCGCATAATTGCATGAAAGAGTTAGAAGAGTTATAAGAGAAATGTCATGCAAAAAAAATATTTTTTTTGCATTTAGAAATTTGTTTGAATTAGTCAAATCTGAATATTTGCCAGATAACACTATCTTCCAGAAAACGAGAATGATTAATGATATTTTGCAAGTGCTAGATATGATAGTTGCAATATTAGAAAATTGTCTTTCTTTGATCAGTCTAAATCCGAGTACGCCAATATCTATTCGAGAGGTTGATAAATATTCCGATCCATATAAGTTGTTGTCAATATTTGTATTTATTGCATTTTGCCATGGCTGGATAAAATGAGAATATACATCTATTAGATTAAAAGGATTGATGCCAGCCATCGTTAATCCACAGGCTGATATTGCTGCTGCCATTCCTAATGAGATAAAAAATATCTTGAACTTTCTTTTTGCTAAAAGATATATGAAAAGAAAAATGCACAGGGTGGGTTTGATTGTGCTGAGGGCAAGAAATATAGAGGCAGTCAGTTGACGATTTTTCTTTAAAAAAACAACGAACCAAACTATAAATGTAATAGTAATTGTTGAAATGTTTCCTATAAAAACATCGAATGTCAATCCATATAAAGATAGGCAAATAATTATGACAACTTTTGTAATCACTCTATATTCTTTGATGAGGTAATATATTCCTAAACAATAGAAAAATATTGAAGCAATACTAACTAAGCAAAACAAAATAGATGCAGTATCAATATTCATCCATCCAAGGGGCATTAAAATTGGAAATATATTAGGTAAATAGGGAAAATTCAGAATAATGTTTGTATTAGTTGGATCGGGCATTCCTAAATAAGGATTAGACTGTTTGTAAATTGCTGCACCAACAGCGTAGAAGAACTTGAAATCTTCATAACTTTTATTAATATGATCTTGGATGATATTGATAAAAATCATAAACAGAAAATAGCTTGTTGGCAATATAAGAATTGATTTAATTAATTGTTTATGTCTACTAAAAACTATATACAAACTTGATAAAGATGAAATTTTGAACATCTGTATCCCAAGGGGATCTTCAAATTCATTCAGTTCTTTTTGTGTTGAACTAGCTATTAAATCTAGTATGCAAGCTAAAGAAAGATAGTAGAATACAGAAATAAATAATATTTTTAAAGCTAGAATTAGTGTCATATTGCATTTTGAATGTAAATTTGATAAAAATTAAATACTAAAATTATAAAATCATTGAGGGTATAATATTTTCTGCAAGCTGAATTGTTTCATTTACATTTAGCGTTCCATTAAAGATATGGGCAGAATTAAGAATAAAAACGTTAGGAATTGACGTTTTGATGGCGGGTAATTTTTCTGAGTAGTTTAAAGTAGCGATCGCTAATACATGACGTACTCTAGAGACCTGAAAGCATAAGACATCACTGCGTTCAAATCTCGGATACATATGCACGAGTGCGGTTATAAATTTTTCTTCGAGTTCGCGATCGCTTAATTCAAAAGCTGGATCGTTTGGAACGACATACTTGGGTAAATATACGAGAGTATGTCCTCGAAACTGAGCGCGATCTACCAAAGTCGTCATCTCAATCACACCAGTAAATGGAACCCATGTGTCAGTTATATTGGTAACATAAAACTTGGAAAGTGGCTTCTTTAAGAGTACTGAAGCGCAAATAATCCCCTGATATTCAATATCGTTGAGTCTTCTGATTTCATCTTCTGAAAGTCCCGAACATACTTTTGCGGCAACTGGTGCGGGTACAGTTAAGACAAGGCGATCGAATTCTTCATAAGAACCATTTTCGAGCTCGACATTCGTAACAGTTCCATTATTTGTCTCAAATGATTCGACATTAATGATTTTTTGGTTTAGTCTAATCGAAACATTCAATTCTAATAGTACTTCGGCAAAACGCTCAAAAATACGATTATATCCACCAGAAAGATAACCAAATAGTTCTTTCTTTAAACCAGTACGTCTTGCTGCATATAATCTAGCGATAATTGCCCATATAAAAGAAGCTGATGCTTTTTTGTAGTTTTCACCTAGTTTGGATCTCAGTAAAGGCAACCAAATCTTTTCAAATGTATGCTTCCCAGACCAGCGAGTCAGCCATTCGCTAACAGATATTTTTTCTAGTTTTTTCCAATCTTTAATTTTAGAACCATAAATGATGGTGAAAGCAAAGCGTAGTTTGTCAATCAAGTTGAGGGGGAAGAATCGTAAAAATTCGATCGCATTAGAAATCGAATAGAGCTTACCATCATTATAAAAACCTGTTTTCGTCTCGACCCATTGCATATCATGTTCTAAACCGAGTTCCTTAAGGAGCGATCTTAGATGTGTATCTGAAAGTAACGTAACGTGATAATGGCGATCCCAAACGATGTCGCCTAACTGCCACGCATCTGCTAAACCACCTAAGCGATCGGAACTCTCAAATAAAGTTACCTGCTTGCCCTTTTTGGCTAGACGAAGGGCGAGGGTCATTCCTAGAATGCCACCACCAACAATGCCCCAACGCTCGGATTTAGATGCCATAGTTCTTCAACTAGATTTATATAGGTTTGTTTTCGATCGCTTTGCAAAATACTCAAAAACAAATCTTGGTTTAAGAATGAGCATACCGCTATATTTATTTCGTTAATCAAAAGTTTACCCTAGCTGGGTGGAGTTAGCTCAGTAACTTCTTTGTTTGAGATCGCATATTTTAAACCGCAAGCAGAACATTCGATCTCTTGCTCATCAACAGTTGTATCGGGTGGAAACCTCAATAACAATTGACCACAGCGGCAGACACAACCAACTGATTTAGCTGGATGCCCGATCGCCAAATGAAAGTTAGGAACAGATTTAGTTACGAGCGAACCCATCCCAACCATTGCAAAACGTCCAATTGTCAGATCATTCCCAATGGTACAGGCTGCACCAATAGTTGCACCAGCCTGAACGAGGGTTGGCAAGGTATGCTCATCGGGATCGGAAGGTCGAAGCTTCTTGAGATCGCTAGTGGTTGCTCTTGGAAAGCGATCGTTAGTAAAGATGGTGCCTGCGCTAATCATCACGCCATCTTCAATAGTGACGGCATTACAGATATACACAAAAGCATTGATCTTGACGCGATCGCCGATCTTTACACCATAGGCAATATATGTCTTTTCGCCAACAATGCATTCTTCTCCGATTTGTGTCGAATGACGAATATGCACGTTATCCCAGATGGAACTGCCTTCGCCAATGTTAACGTTTTCTTCAATGATTGCTGAGGGATGGATGCGAACTGCCATAGGTTTATCCTGTCGAAGCATTCATTTTGATTTTCCCAAAATGAATGCTAAAGATCTTTATTTAGAATGAATTGTTACACAGATAAAGCAGCGGCTTCACTCTTTGGTACATGGCTATTTTTATAGGCGATCGGAGTCCAACTAGTTTGTCTCATAGCGGCATAGGCAGATTCGATCGCTTCTACCGAAGCAAGTCCATCTTCGGCAGTGATGAGCAATGTTTCTTGACCACTAATTGCCTTAGCAAAGTTCTCAATCTGGCTGCGAAATGCTTGTACTTTGTTATAACCTTTACCGAATACTACCCAATCAGAGCTAGAAGCTTGGCGATATTTAGATTCTTTCCAGCCTACCGAGATTGTCCCTTGAGAGCCATAGATCCGAATGTAGCTATCTAACTCTTTGTTAATGCTCCAAGAGAGGTCAATGTTACCGCGTACACCGCTGGCGCTCTTTACGAAAATTTGTACCGTATCTTCTACTTCCAATCCTTGAATCCGTTTGCCTTCAACGACTTGGATTTCGGCTAGGGAGCCGAGGAAATATCGCATAATGTCAACAGAATGCGTGCCGTTGTCGATTAGAACTCCGCCACCGCTAATTTGTGGCTGTGAGTTCCACCGCTTGCTCATATCAACACGACCCGTAAAAGCATTCTCAAATAGTACAATCTCACCGAGAATGCCTGATGAAACAATTTGCTTCGCATGGATTACGTCTTCCACGTAGCGGAATTTTGATGCCATTGTCAAGATTACTGATGACTGTTTTGCAGCTTCAATCATTAACTTGGCACTTGCCGAATTTACACTAAGGGGCTTTTCACATAGTACGTGAATTTTATGCTCTAACAGGTATCGACAAACTTCTAAGTGGGTAATTGGTGGGGTGCAAACGATCGCCGCATCAATCTCAACCCCATCGAGCATTTCCTCAGGTGAAGAGAAGCTTTGGCTGCCTACGCGATCGGATAAAGCTTTTGCTCTACCTAAATCAATGTCAGCAACGCCCACTAATTGAGCAATTTCAGTGCTTTCAAACGCTTGAATATAAGATTGAGCGATCGCCCCAGCCCCCACTAAACCAAATTTCAATTTTGTAGTTGACATGATTAATTCCTCTTAATCTTTTGATTAATTTAAAAAAATAAAAAATAAGTTGAGGTGATGGGATTTATCCACCACCTCAACTTGGACTTAATTAACTTTCAGTTGATCGACAGCTTCATGAATGGCGGCAGCGATGTAATCGATATGTTCATCGGTGTAACGCTCGTTCCAAGGCAATACTAGGACAGCTTCTAATCCAGCATAGGTATTAGGGAAGCGTGCTGCGTCATAATCTACAGCCTCAGGTCTGGCTAGAGTAAATGGAAATCGAGAATTACCAAACGTGCGTTGTTTTTGGAAGATTTCACACATGAATGCTGGTTTCTGAATGTAGCGTGGCGCAGAGAAGATTCCTTTTGCTTTCAAGTTCTTCGCTAAACCAACAGATCCGTCAACAATTTTTTGACTATCGACACTCAAGCAATACTTCCAATAAACATGGGTATTTCTAGGGTCGATCAGAGGAGTAGAAATACCATCTAAACCTTGCAACTTCGCGGTCAATTTATCAGCAGCAACTTGACGACTCTTGACGATTTCTTCAAGTTTTCCGAGTTGAGCCACTGCTACTGCTCCTTGCAATTCGCACATACGACCATTGAGTGCCAAAAAATAATGATCGGGTTGGGGATCGCCATATCCCCATGCTTTATTGACAAATAAGAACATCCGACGAGCAAAGGCTTCGTCGTTAGTCGTGACAATTCCACCTTCGCCAGTGGTAATATGCTTACCCTGTTGCAAACTAAAGCATCCAATGGAACCGATCGCACCAACTCTGACTCCATTGTGTGAGGCAAGAAATGACTGAGCGCAATCTTCAATGATGGGAATACCTCGTGATGCAGCTAGCTCCACAATCTCAGTCATATTGCAAGGATTACCGAATAAATGCGTGACGATAATTGCTTTAGTGCGATCGCTCAGACAAGCTTTAATCGATTCTGCAGTAACATTCCAAGTTTTAGGATCGACATCTGCGAATACGGGAATTGCACCTTGATAAAGAATTGGCGTTAAAGCTCCCATGTCGGTAATGGAAGTCGTAATAATTTCATCACCTGGTTCGGGATCGATCGCCGCGATCGCAGTATGAATTGCTCCTGAGCCTGAAGAGCAGGCGTAAGCGTATTTAACGCCAATCATCTCGGCAAACTGATTTTCGAGAGCTTTAACAAAGCTACCTTTTGTACTGGTCAAAGTACCACTGTGAATTGCTTCAGACAGTAGCTTGATCTCTTCTTCTCCAAGAGTGCGCCCTGAAGAGTCTTGATCTGATGGTAGTTGAATAGGCTTGACGATAGTTGTTGTAGATTGAGACATGATGGTTAATACTCCTTGGTGGAAAAGTTTTTTTAGGCTTGCTTTTTATACGCTTTTAAAAACTTATAAAATCAAATGGAAAAAGTATATAAACTCTTGAATATTGGATATTTAAAATCCAAATAAGTCTTAACAAGTTACTTCTAACACTCAGCATCTTTAGTATTTTGGGTATTATTGAGAATGCTTGTACCAAGATGAAAAATCTCTTCAAAGTAGTTTTTACTTTGCATCGACAAAACGCCCAAACTAAATAACTGAATAGATAAAATCAGTGTAATTCCACCAATAAAAAAGGTGTGTGGAGCTTGATTGTATGCCATGGCAATAGCATCAGTAAAATCTGGAAACTGGCTATTCTTCGCTAATTCTTGAAAATTTGTCCAAGAACGAGCTATTGCATAAAAATCTGCATAAACTGAAAGTAAGAACAATATAAAGCTGGGAATCAAGAAAAATATTACAGGACGAAACAAGAACCCAGATAGAAGAACAGCTAATATCTGGCGAGCTATCTTCATACTAGAAGCTCGCTTTACCTCTTTAGTTTTTTGGGGTAACCAACAAAGATGTGCTGGGATCTCTTCAACTCTAGCTCCAAGCAATCTTGCCTTGTGGATTATCTCTGGATTAATCTCCATTCCCCTTGAACGCAGATTAAGCTTTTTTAAAAACTTAGCATCGTAGACTCTAACCATGCCCGTCAAGGTTGCTAAGCTCCGCTTATCAGTAAAAGATAAAAATCGATTTGCCCAGATGCTTAGAGTCTTCCTTAGAAATGGAACATTGGAAATAGAGCCTCCGCGCATGTATGGCGAGGCAACAACAATTCTAGCCTTGGTCTTAACAATTCGATGTAGCAGTTCGCCTATGTGATCGACTGAGTAACTTAAGTCTAGATCGACAACAACTATATAGTCACCTTGACAATGATTGAATCCATATCTTAGAGCTTGTCCTAGACCAAAATTGGTACGATGATGAAGTACTTTGACATTATCTCGTTCCTTAGCAAACGCTAAAGCCTGACTATAGGTGTTATCTCTACTCCCATCATTTACAATAACCATCTCCCACTGGAATTTATCTTCTAGGGAGCGCATGTAGTTGCAGAGAATTTCCAGATTATTCTCGATAATAGCTGATTCGTTATAGGCTGGAACGACAAGTGAAACTAGATACTGACCATCAGGCTTTAGATCGCAAACCTTTTGAGTATCATCATTTGAAGCGTCTTTACTGACTTGTGAGTCCGAGGAGGAATTTGTATTAAATTCTAGTGCCATAGATGAAACCATGCTTTTGTATCCAGATAATCTAGGTTTTGAAAAAGCTTTTGCCTTTGTTGGGGAATGAGTTCTTAATTTAAATCGGAAGATTCCATTCAGTCCAGAAACTCATTAATTCACTAGCATAAAATTCTGTATTTCTATTTTGATTTTAGGTAAATCATATAAATTAACCTTGCAATAATATGTTTGCTGAGAAATAACAAAAAATCAATAGATTAAAGTTATACATAAGTTATACATAAGTTATACGTCTAACACTATATATACGTAGAAGCTTAAGTAGTTAAATGTGTTTAATTCGCGAACGAAATTTTGTGATTTTGATCGCTGATACTAGTGACAACGATCGCTTATTTAGTGAGATAAAGATCGCTTGTTTTATACATGTCATATCACTAGATGTGTGAGTAAATAGCAGCATAATATATGCACAATTTATAAGTCTGCTGAAAGGGGGAGAGATTATGACTCCTGTGCAATTTGAGAGGATTCAAAACATTTTAAATTCCGAACAATTTTGTCTTTTTATTCGACTCAGTAAAATTCGTGATTGGCTTGGTGAATTGTATCTAGAACTTGTTTTGTCTCAAGAGGAAATCGAATATATTTACAGTTCAGAAACAGATATTTGCTATGACAAGAGTAAGGATTTAACTAAGCGATCGCGTTATTTTATGCGCTAATGTTTTAGGCAAAATGCATACTCTTGTTTGTAAATATTTGTGTCAAAAGTATTTACTTGAGATTGCGAATAAATTGAATTGCGGATTGACTAATACTTAGCTTTTCATCTTCAGGTTTCTTGTCATACGCACTAACCATCAATGAAACTCTTCCACTGTCTATAAAACTTTTTCGATGCTCATTTACGAAATTCCAATATAGATAGTTAAACGGGCAAGCAGCTTCGCCTGTTTTTTGAGTCACGTCATATTTGCACTGAGAGCAGCAATCACTCATCTTATTGATATAGTTGCCACCTGCAACATAGGGCTTAGAGGCAAGGATACCGCCATCGGCAAAAGTGGACATTCCTAAAACATTGGGAAGTTCGACCCATTCATAGGCATCGACATAGGCAAGCCAAAACCAATGATTTAACTGAATTGGGTTGGTATTAGTAAGATTACTAAAATTGCTCAAGACCATCAAACGCTGGATATGATGAGAGTAGCCATAATTAATGACGTTTGTTATGGCATCTTTGAGACATAGTAAATCTGTTTGGGCATCCCAATAAAGTTGTGGCAAATCATTAGTAAATTCAAAGTAATTGCTATTACGAGCTTCTGGCATTTTTGCTTCATAATAGATACGAACATATTCTCTCCATCCTAGAATTTGGCGTATAAAACCTTCAACAGAATTGAGTGGGGCTAAGTTTTTTTCGTAGGCAGCGATCGCCATTTCGCATAGTTCTTGCGGCAGGAGTAATCCATTATTGAGATATATAGATAACACTGAGTGAAATAGAAATGGTTCGCCTAACTTAATTGTATCTTCGTAAGCTCCGAAACTGGATAAGCGTGTTTCGATAAATAATTGGGCTAGCTCTAGGGCACGATCGCGGGTTACAGCATAAATAAATTTATCTAACTTCCCAAATGTATTGGGTAGATATTTTTGGACTAATCCAATTACTTCTTGAGTAATGGGATCGGGTTTAGTTTCCGGAATTTCTGGAATTACTATCCGTTTAGGTAATGCTTTGCGGTTCTCTTTGTCATAGTTCCAATTACCGCCTATGGGCTTACCATCTTGCATCAGGTAGCTAGTCTGTTTTCTTAGTTCCCGATAAAAAGTTTCTAGACGATAACCTTTTTTGATTTTAGGCTTAAATTTCTCAGCATCGGCAATGAAAAATTGATTAGGTAAAGCCTTAATACGATTACCAAATATATTCGCTAAAGTTGACATCTGCGATCGCGTATCCCACTCAGACGGCAGCATATAGATTAATTCTATATTTGCGTAACATGCTAAAAACTCTGCTAAAGCATCCGCATAAAAGCTTTCGGTGAATAGATTAAAAACGAGAAATCCCTTCTGATAACAGTTAATTGCAAAGTGTCGTTGAGCGCTCAACATATAAACTAGTTTCTGTTTGTGGTGTGGGATGGCGGTCGCGTAGGCTAGAGATTCGACAAAGATTAAAAGTGGTTTACTATCGAGTAACTCTTTAGGGAAGGCATCAAGATTCAGTTGGTCATGGAGAATAAATAAAGCGCGATCGCTATTTGCTATCTGTTTCTCTAGTCTTGATGAGATTGGGTAATTATTAATCTGTGAAAGAAACTCGCGAGCATTCTCGATCATACTAATTTTAATTTGTATATTATTTAAAAAATTAAAACTCATGAGCTGATAGATACTAAAGCTAATAAATATCCAGAGTTTCATTCAGCTTCCCACTTAAAATTACTACAGCCTGAGCTGTTACTTCTTGGAAACCGCCAAAATCACTAATTTGCTATTTTTCAACCGTTTTTCTAGATTATTATGTAGTTCCATAACGATCGATTCGTTCTAAAAATTTAACATCTATTTCAACCATACGAATTTTAATTACTTAATTTAAAGTAAAACATTATCTCCTTTGAACTTTCTGAATACTTCAATTTCTTTACAGAGTTGGTGTAAATTATATCTAAATTCTCAAAGTTTTATCAATTGTCAAACTAAAATACTGATTTTACGTGGAAGGAATTTCTGCAATAGCAAAAGTCTAGGGCTGGCACGGGGGCGCAGCCCCTACAGAATCTAAATTGTTGGGGTAGGGGCAATCCCCCCGTGCCAGCTCTGTCACGCTAGCTGCAAGAGATTCATGATCTGAGTTCCACGGAACATCAGTTAATAAAGTAAAACATGGCACTTCAAAGATCTAACGAAATATAAAGGTAATTCATGAATTGTCTCTACCGATCCAAAACAAACCTTTCAAGTAGCTATTTGATGGCGATCGCAAACCACACCGCTACCATCATTAATGCAAAGGCAACTACATAATTCCACTTCAAGCTTTCACCTAAAACGATTACCGCAAAAGCAATGAAGGTCAAAATCGAGATTGCTTCTTGGATTAGTTTTAACTGTGTGGCGGTAAATTCCCCATAACCCCAACGATTTGCAGGTACTTGAAAACAATATTCAAAAAATGCAATTCCCCAACTTGCCAAAATCACGAATAACAAAGATTGATTTTGAAAAAACTTGACATGCCCATACCATGCAACGGTCATGAATATATTTGAGCAAATTAATAAGATAACTGTGAGCATAGTATCGGTTTAGAATAAAGGCGTTGCTATGCAACGCCTTTATTCTAAATTAGACTTTAGCTAAACCACTATGACGCAGTAAAGGTGTAGTGCTAGGCTCGCGTCCTCGGAAGGTTTTGAAGACTTCCATAGGATGCTTGCTACCACCAAGCGCCAAAACTGTATCGCGATAGAGTCTGCCTGTTGAGGCGATCGCCTTTTCATCTTCGAGTCCAGCTTCTTCAAAGGCAGCAAAAGCATCAGCGCTGAGTACTTCCGCCCACTTGTAGCTGTAGTAACCTGCGGCATAGCCTCCAGCGAAGATATGACCGAAAGAACAAAGGAAATTATCTTCTGGCAAAGGTGGAATTACCATTGTTTTTTCAGCAAGGCGCGATCGCAGTTGTAAGGTCGTTTCTGCGCCACCGACTTCATAGCGATGGTGTAACTCGATATCGACGAGGCTGAAATGTAACTGACGCAACATTCCTGAACCACTCATGTAGTTTTTGGAATCAATGAGCTTTTGGAAATAGGATTCAGGTAGAGTTTCGCCTGTTTCATAATGTTTTGCCATACCGAACAAGGTAGCGCGATCGTAGCACCAGTTTTCCATGAACTGACTGGGAAGTTCCACTGCGTCCCATTCGACATTGTTAATGCCTGAAGCGCCTGAATAATCAACCTTGGTTAACATATGCTGCAATCCATGTCCGAATTCATGGAAGAGAGTTTCTACTTCGCCAAAGGTCATCAAACTAGGCTTACCATCGACGGGGGGCGATTGATTGCAAATTAGATAGGCTACAGGTAAACGGGTAATGGGCTTACCATCTTCGATTACTTTGGCTCGTCCAATGCAGTCATTCATCCATGCACCGCCACGTTTTTCCGCAGGACGACTATAGGGATCGAGATAAAAATAGGCGATCGCTTCACTACTTTCATCCTGAATCTCAAAGAAGCGAACACTCTCATGCCAGATTGGAGCCTTACCATCCGCAGGCACGACAGTGACTCCAAATAAGCGCTTCACTAGGGCAAATAAACCTTCAAGAACTTGTGGTAATGGGAAGTAAGGACGTAGCTCTTCAACAGTAAAGTTAAACTTGGTTTCGCGCTGGCGTTCTGCCCAGTAAGCATTGTCCCAGTGCTTCAGTTCGATAGTTTCACCTTGCGACTTCGCAAATTCCTTTAATTCCGCAAATTCCTCAACCGCAGCAGTGTAACTTGACTGGCGCAATTCTTCGAGTAACTTCTCAACTGCTTCAACGTTAGGAGCCATCTTACGAGCGAGGCTCAATTCTGCATAGGTAGAGTAGCCGAGCAAATTGGCTTTTTGTTGTCGCAATTCGAGAATGCGATCGATCAATGGTGAATTATCAAACTCACCACTGGCGGCACGACTAACGAAAGCTCGATATAGCTTTTCACGCAAATCGCGGCGACGGCTATGCTGCATAAAGGGAACATAGCTGGGATAGTCGAGGGTAATGCACCAAGATCCATTTTCAGGTGTGGCTTTGTCATCACCATCTAAACGAGCAGCTTGTGCGGCTTGGGCAAGGAGACTAGGAGGCAACCCTTCGATTTCTTCGGGTAAAGTCAAAGTCATGCTAAAAGCCTTAGTAGCATCTAGAACATGATTGGAAAAATTAGTGGAGAGTTCGGCGAGTTCCATTTGGATTTTATTGAACTTCTCTTTCTCTGCACCTTCTAAACCAACGCCCGATAGCTCAGCATCACGGATCGCGGCTTCAACAATACGTTTTTGGGCAGGTTCGAGGCTATCCCAACCTGAAGATCCATAAATTGCTTTATAAGCCTTATAAACTGGTTGGCTTTGGCTAAAGCGGTTAAAAAACTCAATAACTTTGGGTTGCACAACTTTATGGGCTTCGCGCAATTCAGCACTATTTTTAACGCTCAGTAGATGCTCGATCGCACCCCAGCCCCAGCCAATGCGTTCAGTCAGACGCTCTAGCGGCTCGACTAATCCAGCCCATGTAGGCTGGATGTTGGCTTCAAGTTCAGTCAATCCAGCGCTCGTTTCTTCAAGCAGTTGTGTAATTGCTGGAATGACATGCTCTGGTTTAATCTCTGGAAATGGTGGTAAACCTTTGCCAATTAAGAGAGGATTAGAAACTTCGCTCATAAATAATCTTTAAGATTTGTAAATATCTAGTTTGATTATATATCAACCTAGGTGTGGCTATAGCAATCCTGATTTTCAGACCATTTTGCTTTCGTTTGGTCGATATTGTTTTAGGTAAATCAGAACTAGTAAATTTATGGAACATTAACATTTCTGCGTTTATTCCTAAGAAGCGACATACTCAAGAGCCAGCCTAAAAGCTTGAATTTCTTTTTCTGAATTTGGAAACCAAAAATCTCCATCTCCTGTGTCTTCTGGCTCATATAGAAGAATGGGCTTTTCAAGTATAACGGGATTGCTTATTTCAATACACCAAGCATCACATTCTGAAAAACCACATTGCCGTCTGTATGCATCTAGGTCATCTCCCCAGCCATGAGCTTCCTTATCAGCAGCAAAGCTATCTTGATCGTACTTATAAATATTATCGACATTAACCCATCCTTGAAGCGCATGAGCAGGAAAATTTTCTTCGTCAAGACCAATTTGTCCTAGAAGTTCTAAGCTTCCCTGTTTCAATTTAGTGGTGAATTCTGGTGATACATCTTCGTAAAAGCTAAGAGTATGAATCAAGAGCCTATCTCTATACTTAACTCCAAATTCAGTCATACCAAAAGTTACGAATTTAGTGTGTTCACCAGTTAAGAGGAAAATAGAATCATCTGGATAAAGAGACAGGGCTAAATGTCTGGCAACTCCTCTCTTATCACGAACTGATAATTCTTTTGGATTAGTTGCTAGTACATTGGTATAGAACTGTTCTATATACTCAGAAAATTTAACAGTTTGTGTTCTATATTTTTCTGACAATCTGACTAAAGTTTTTAAATAGTCAGACTTGGACGCGGACATAAAACCAAATCCAAAATTACCACAGTATTTTTTGAATACATTGAAATCTTCTGAATTTAATAACTGAGGAGGATTAACTACCCAACCATTACCAAATGCACTGTAAATCATCTCTCCTTGCAGATTGGTTTCTGACTCTTCAGATATAGTTTCCACTTCTTCAATAATAAACCTATACATGAGATAGTATTGTTTAGGATTTTTTCCAATACCAGCTATTAAAAATACTGTGTCTCCTTTTGCACTGAGAATAGCCCTCTTATCTGTAGATATACTTGAAAAAGCATCATCAATGTCTACATCTAAATTGTTAGAATCATCGAATATACTTTCAGCAGGTATATATCCCAATTTGTCACAGTTATGATACTGTATCCAAAATTTCGGTTCTATTTTGTCAACTGATTTTTTCTTTCTTGCTGGAGTCCAGATATTACAGTTATATTCTGGATTAATTTTATCAATCCAATACTGCTCCCTAATCAATAAGTCATTTTCAGAACATTCTTCAATAATCTCAAATTTGAACTTGATTAATCCGTACTTCAAGAAAGCCGATCTAAGAGGATAACTACCTTGCTGAAGTGCAGTTTCTCTATTTAATCCAGATTTATGTTTTCTCCATCTTTTCTCGATATTGCGAGACTGCCCTATGTAAGATTTGCCATTTACTTGATTGACTATTTGATAAATACCGCAAGTCATTTGAATCTCTAAAGTTAAAAATATATGATTTTAAAATAATCTTAATCTAAAAATCTATTTAACGCCAGTTCGGTATAATGTTTTGTTCTAAAAGTGCGGGATAAGCCAAGAACTTGAGTTCTTGGCTTATCCCGCACTGACGTTATTTAAGAGATGTAATTCCT
The DNA here is from genome assembly GCA_003242085.1 of Pseudanabaena frigida. Classification (GTDB taxonomy): domain Bacteria; phylum Cyanobacteriota; class Cyanobacteriia; order Pseudanabaenales; family Pseudanabaenaceae; genus Pseudanabaena; species Pseudanabaena frigida. The sequence goes on from QBML01000016.1 coordinate 46,707, forward strand.
GTGATTAAGCCTTGGCAGACATTAGTGAGAAATTCTAAATCGAGAGTCTCTAGGCGATCGCTACTTTTGTGATAGTGAGGATTTCGCATATTCGCGGTATCGGTAATCATCAAAGCTTTGTAGCCAGTATCCCAAAAAGGAGCGTGATCGCTACGTCGAGTGTCGGGGATTGCTAAGCCTCGCCAACCTGCGGGAAGCCATTCACAAGGAACCATAGATTTCATGTGACGTTGTAAATGAATCAGTTCGGGAATCGTGGGAATGCTGCCAATCAAGCCAATAAAGTCGCCTGTATTGGGATATAACTTGTCTAATCCTGAGGGATAGTGTTGTGAATTGGGGGTGCGATCGCAATAGCCCAACATCTCTAAGGAAATCATTAGACGTATTTTTTGTTTTTCCTGTTTAAGCTTCTGAGCATAAGCGGCACTTCCCAATAAGCCATATTCTTCCATATCAAAAGCTATTAATTGAATAGGATATTTAGTAGGATGTGTAGATAGATATTCAGCCAATTCTAGAAGTACCGCAACTCCTGAACCATTATCATCTGCACCCACACAACCAGGAACAGTGTCGTAATGTGCGCCAATAATCAGAGGCGATCGCTGTTTACTATCTTTAGCCGCAATTTGTAGAATTAAGCTTTGATGCTTATTGCCATTGACTTCAAACTCATGGGTGGTAACTTCTCCGAATTTGGCAAAATGCGATCGGATATATTCACGCGCAAATAAATGTCCAGCCGAGGCATAGTAAGGATTGCGCTCTATGACGATTTTTTCGAGATGGTTGAGTAAGCGCTCTTGAAGTTTTCCCATTGCCTTTTTGAAAATTATAGAGGTTCTTTTTCGTTTTGCCAGATGGCGCGGATGATCTTAATTTCATCGTAGGTATATTCTTCGCGCAGGTGATCGAAAAGATTTCGGAGGGAATCACCACCGATCGCATCTAGCGCTTCATAAATTACAGTTTGACGCTCTGGAGCTACAAGACGATCGCAATTAATCGCATAGCCAGACTCCACTAATTGCACGAGATGTGTCCAGACAGTCGCAGGTTTGAGTCCGCGATCGCGAGCAATTTCATCGATATCTAAGCCGTTCTCATACATCGCCAAAGTTTCACGCTGTGTACTTGCTTTTGATAGTTTTGATTTTGGTGTGGATTCCTGTTTAACTCTAGAGGGACTTGCTTCAGTAGGTTCTGCAGGAGGATATTTGAGATGGTGTTCGAGAATAATTGCAATAAAATCATCAGCATATTGTTCTAATTTCTTCGCCCCAACTCCTGATAGTTTGGCAAAATCCTTGCGACTTGTCGGTTGCTGCTCTGCCATTTGATTGAGCGTCGCATTGCTAAAAATGACATAGGGAGGAACTTCCTGCTCATCAGCAAGGTTTTTGCGAAGTAGTCGCAATCTTTCAAAGAGAATGTCCACATCAACAGATCTTTCTTTTGCATCTTCGCGATCTGCAACGCTTGCAGGTTCAACATCACGTTCGATCGGTAATAGCACATTGCGCTGATTTCGCATGACTTCCCAACTGCGATCGTTGAGTTTGAGAATGCCGTAGCCATCCGTTGTCTGGGTTAGAAAACCTTGATGAATTAGCGATCGCGAAAGTTGCCGCCATTCATCGAGACTACGATCTTTGCCAATGCCATAGGTAGTGAGTTGATCGTGATGGTGTTGCAATACTTTCTCTTTGCGGGAACCTCTCAAAACGTCGATGATATGCCCTGCTCCAAATCTTTCTTTGGTTCTTGCTACACATGATAAGAATTTTTGTGATTCCACCGTCCAATCTTCCATTGGCTTAGGTGTAAGGCAGTTATCACAATTAGCGCAATCACCATGAAAATTCTCACCAAAATAACGTAAGAGAATCGTGCGGCGACAGGCTATACCTTCGGCATAGTCTACTACTTGGCGCAATTGCTGTTGAGCAATTCTTTGTTCTGCTTCTAATGGTTCATTGGTATGCGGATCTACTTTCTGGGCAATGAGATACTTGATCGTCTCTAAATCTCCATAGCCTAAAAATAAAGTACAGTGAGATTCTTCTCCATCGCGACCTGCTCGACCTGACTCTTGATAATAGCCCTCAATATTTCGCGGTAAATCATAATGGATTACGAATCGCACATCGGGTTTATTGATCCCCATCCCGAAGGCAACAGTGGCAACCATTACCTGCACATCGTCCCTAATCCACCGAGTTTGATTTTCTTCCCGTTCCTTATTGCCTAATCCTGCATGATAGGGAATTGCTTCGATGCCATCTTCGCGGAGGCGACTGGCTATCTCATCTACCCGTTTGCGACTGAGACAATAGACAATTCCTGAGCCTTGTAGTCGCTTAATTTGATGTAAAAGATTAATATAGGATTGTTCATTACCTTGCTTAGGAATAACTTCGTAATAGAGATTAGAACGATTGAAACTTGCGACATGGATATAGGGCTGCTTTAGTTCTAATTGTTGGCTAATATCTTCACGTACTCGCTCAGTTGCTGTGGCAGTTAAGCCAACCATCGGTACATCAGGATAAATTTGCCGAATCCGACTCAGTTGGCGATATTCGGGGCGAAAATCATGCCCCCATTCCGAAACGCAGTGAGCCTCATCGATCGCAAATCCCGCAATGCCAATCTTATTCTTAACAATATTCAGAAATTCGAGAAACTGCTCGGCAAATAGACGTTCGGGCGCAATATAGATTAACTTAATTGCGCCATTGAGAATTGCTTGCGATCGCTGATTGCTTTCTCTTGCTGATAGTGTGCTATTGAGAAATGTTGCCCCAATTCCATTCTCTTTAAGTGCTGTAACTTGATCTTGCATTAAAGCAATTAACGGCGAAACGACAATCGTTACACCCGTTTTTAGTAATGCAGGTAATTGAAAACAAATCGATTTACCGCCACCCGTAGGCATAATCGCCAGAGTATCGCGTCCTGCCAGACTCGCCTCAATAATCTCGCGCTGACCTGCCCGAAAAGATTCATACCCAAAATATTGTTTCAGCGCTTGCTGTAGAGGATCGCTATTTGTCATAAATTAGGATTTTGCAAAAGTCTGTAATAACCATCGGGCGATCGCACCATCATCTTCATCTTCTTGACTACGCTTTAATGCTGCTTCAACTATGCTAATTTCCAGTCCTTCGAGAACTTGTGATTGTGTAATTCTACCACTGCGACCATCGGCGATCGCAAAAGCAAATACTTCTGATGTATTGGCATTAACAGCCCAATATTCCCGAACTTCTAAACGTTCATAGAGCAGTCTTTTATAACTCAAATCATCTTGAATAGTGGTTGCAGAAATTTCTACAACGAGGGTTGGCAAATCAAACTCATTTAGATCAACTGGATAATTGTTCCTAGGCGGAATTTTTAATCCATTACCTAGGTAAAAAACTATATCTGGCTGAAATTCAGCGCTATTCTTTTTTCGAAAACTACAGTTGGTATACTCATAGATAGTGATGTTGGCAAGAGTAGCAAATAGTCGAATTACGTTAGAAACAATTGAGTTCTCATGGGCATGAATTGGTCCAACGGGTGACATTTCAATCCTCATTAAATTCTGGTCATAATAAAATCTAGCCTTATCTAAGTTTGGCTCTTCAGAAAGAGCTAGAAATTCATCCCAAGAGGCTTTTACCCAAAGATCGGAAACAATTTCTGGTTTGACTTCTACGTTATCTTCTGTATCGTTTACCTTTGTGCTAACCGTAATAGTCATAATTAGTCCAGTTAGTTTTTATGCTTGATGATTCTACTATATCAAACGTCAGGAAGCATAATTGATGCAGTATTACTTGCCAATACAAAATCGACTAAAGATTTGATCGAGAACAGATTCAGTCACTTCTTCGCCTGTAATCTCACCGATCGCACTAATGGCAGCTCGCAAATCAATTGTCCAGAAATCAAGAGGTAATCGATCGGCGATCGCAATTTGAACATTAGCCAAAGATTGCACAACCCTCATCAAACAGGCTTTTTGGCGCTGATTGATTGCTACATCAAGATTTGCGGCGGCGATCGCATCTTGCTGAATACATTGCAAAATTGCTGTTTCTAAATCATCAATTCCCTGTTGTTGAGAAGCCGCAGTTTTGACAATGGGAAGATTTTCTTTCCCTTGCAGAAGATTTGGATTCGAGGATTTGTCAATTAAATCGATCTTATTTATCACTAAAATCACAGGGCGATCGCTTACACTTTCATAGATCTCTGTATCTTGCTCAATCCAACCAACACTCGCATCGATTACCATCAAGACTAAATCGGCTGACTTGGCAGCTTGACGCGATCGCTCCACACCAATTTTTTCTACAACATCTTCAGTTTCCCTAATACCCGCTGTATCGAGAACTTGAATGGGAATACCACCCACTACTAACTGCGAATCTACGACATCGCGAGTTGTTCCAGGTAAATCTGTTACGATCGCCCGATCGCTACGACTCCAAGCATTCAGTAGACTCGACTTGCCAACATTGGGACGACCCATGATCGCCACTTTTAGACCTGTACGTAACAATTCGCCGCGATCGGCTGTCGCTAAAATCTGTTGCGATTCTTTCGATACTATGTCAATTTCGGTTTTTACCCATTCCACATCAAGGGGTGGCAAATCATCTTCAAAATCGATCCGTGCCTCTATTTCAGTTAAAAGATTAAGACATTTACCCCTTAAATACTTGAGAGATTGGGCTAGCTTACCCCGTAACGAAGCGATCGCCGCCTGCGCCGCTTGAGCGGATTTCGCGCCGACTAGATCGTTAATACTTTCTGCCTGCGTGAGATCGATTCTGCCATTGAGAAATGCCCTGAGGCTAAATTCTCCTGCCTCCGCCAGTCTAGCGCCATGCTCTAAACATAGATTTAACACCTGTTGCACTGCCATGATTCCACCATGACAGTGAAATTCCACCACATCTTCACGGGTAAAAGAACGAGGAGCTTTCATCAATAGCAATAGGCTTTCATCTACTATTTCCCCAGTTGAGGGATTTCTCACATAACCATAAAGAATGCGATGACTTTCCCAAACCTGCTTACCCCCTGCATTAAAGATTTGCTGAGCGATCGCCACGGCGCGATCGCCTGATAGTCTGACAATACCTACACTTCCCTGCTGCGGAGAGATAGCTGTGGCGATAGCGGCGATCGTATCAGATAGACTCATTCGTAATTTTTCTGGAATTAAACATACATAGAAACAACATTACAGTAATTCCCATCACGTATGGCTTATGCATGATGACAATCCTAAATGAGTACAGAGCATTTTGACTGCACTCAGCTAGTGCGATCCCCTAGCTGAGCGTAGTTAACGCCCAATCCAAATATACTGATTATTTCAGATCGCTCTATAGCAATTCAAACCTCAAATAAATAAAGGCGGCACTTTGCGCCGCCTTTATTTATTTGCTTAGATGATTACTGATTTGGCGCTTGACATAGAGCAAAACAAACTTTCATTAATTTTTTTGCCAAGCTTTGCTTCTTAAGACTTAAAATTGAATTAAGATATACTTAATTGCTGGATTAAAAATTAAATCTCAACTAGATTAGAGTAAAGAATCATTTCTACGAAGTTAGGGGGATGAGCAGAGGTTCCAAATTTATACGTTTATTGTCGGTCTTAAGATCGATTTTGCATCTGGGATTTTTAAACTATGTCTACTCTTGTTAATGGTGATACACCAATCTACCCAGAAGATCGGGAAAATATTACTAAAAGCAGTTTTTCTACAAGCAAATTGACTGTAAAAAATTCGTCTAATCGGACTAAAGAATCTTTAAAACTACACCAAGCAATCTTGGACAGTGCTAATTACTTAATCATCGCGACAAGAGTTGATGGGATAATTTCTGCCTTTAATGCGGCGGCTGAACAATCGCTTGGGTATAAATCATCGGAATTAATTGGTAAGTATACTCCTGAATGTTTTCACGATCTTTTAGAGATTCAACAACGAGCGATCGCATTAACAGAGGAATTAGGAATTCCAATTTCTGCAGGATTTGAAGTGTTTGTCGCTAAAGCGCGTTTAGGACAAATAGAAGAGTGTGAATGGACGTATATTCGCAAAGATGGCTCGCGATTTCCTGTAATGCTTTCTATCTCTACATTACGCGACGAGAATAATGAAATTTCTGGTTTCTTAGGTATTGCTAATGACATTACCAAACGGCGACAGAGCGAAGAAAATTTAAAGAAAACATTAATGGAGTTAGAGTTTCAGAAGTTTGCTCTAGACCAAGCTGCGATTGTTGCTGTTACAGATTTACAGGGGAATATTACTTACGTAAATAGTAAATTCTGTGAAGTCTCTGGGTATAGCCAAGCAGAGCTAGCGGGAAAGAACCATCGATTGCTCAATTCGGGCTATCATCCTCCTGAGTTTTTTGCTAACCTTTGGCAAACCATTGCTAGTGGGAAGGTCTGGCGCGGTGAAATCCGTAATCAATCTAAAGATGGAACATATAACTGGTCTGACTGTACGATTGTTCCATTGTTAGACGATCTCGGATCGCCAATGCAATACCTAGCAATTCGTTTTGATATAAGCGACCGTAAAAAGCTTGAAGAAACTTTGCGATTGCAGGAACGGGCGATCGCAGCTAGTCACAATGGGATTGTTATCACTGATCGGCGCATCCCAAGCAATCCAATTGTCTATGTAAATTCAGCATTTGAAAAAATTTCTGGCTATAAAGCTAGTGAAGTTATTGGCAAGAACTGTCGTTTTTTACAAGCAAATGACTTACATCAGCCAGAGAATAATGTACTACGTTCGGCAATTGCTTCAGGAAGTTCTTGTACAGTTGTTATTAGGAACTATCGCAAAGATGGCTCACTATTCTGGAATGAATTACATATATCTCCTATATTGGATGAAAATGGCAATGTAACGCACTTCATCGGTATCCAAACTGATATAACTAAGCGAAAAGAAGCCGAGAAAGATTTGAAGAGGCAAATGCGCCTTACGGTTTTACTCAATCGAATTACTGATGAGATTCGGCAGAGTCTTGATATCGATAGTATTTTTCAAACTGCTGCCCATCAGATTCAAATAGCTTTTCATGCTAGTCGTTGTTTGATTTACAAACTGGAATATAACCATCATGAATCTCTAGGGCGACCTCAAATTTCTCTAATGTCAGAGCAGTTGGCTGACAAAATTTTTTCTGTCAAAGATATTGAATTGCCTTTGCTAAACAGTACGTTTGGGCAAAATATTTCTAGCCAAGATCGCGCGATCGCCGTTACAAATGTCTATACCGATCCTAATTTAGACGAGTTTGGTGAATTATTCTATCGGATGCAATTGCGATCGCTATTGGCGATTCGGACTTCATCGCATGGCGTCACAAATGGAATTATCTTGTTACACCATTGCAATAGTTTTCATGAATGGACAATTGAGGAAAGAGAATTACTTGAATCCGTTGCTAATCAAGTAAGTATTGCCCTATCGCAAGCAAATTTATTAATTAAAGAAACTCAACAACGGGAGTTGCTGATCAAGAAAAATGCGGAATTAGAAGAGGCTAAAAGTATTGCTGAAGCTGCAAACCGTTCTAAGAGTGACTTTTTAGCCACGATGAGCCATGAGATCCGTACTCCGATGAATGCAGTGATCGGGATGACGGGAGTTTTACTAGATACTAATTTAACGAAGGAGCAACGTGAGTTTGTCGAAATCGCTCGAAATGCAGGTGATACCCTATTAACGATTATCAACGACATTTTAGATTTCTCTAAGATTGAATCGGGGCATCTGGAATTAGAAGAGCAAACTTTCGATTTGCGAACTTGTTTAGAAGATACGATCGAGTTGCTATCAGCTAAAGCAATTGAGAAAGAAATCGAACTGGGATACTTGATTCATCCAGATGTTGACTTGATCGTGATTGGTGATATGACGCGCCTGCGCCAAGTGTTAGCCAATTTGATAGGCAATGCCATTAAATTTACTAGCCGTGGTTTTGTGAATATTTCGGTCACCCAATTACCAGTTTCACATTTTGTGCGCTGCAATTTACACGATCGCCATGAAGAAGAAGATTTACTGCGAACATTGAAGTTTGCGGTTAAAGATACTGGTATTGGTATTCCTAGCGATCGCCTACATCGATTGTTTCAACCGTTTAGCCAAGTAGATGCCTCAACAACTAGGCAATATGGTGGGACTGGTTTGGGATTGGCGATTAGTAAGCGGCTATGCGAACTCATGGGCGGCACAATGTGGGTTGAGAGTGATATTAATCAAGGCTCTACTTTTTACTTCACAATTACCGCCCCTGCTAATACTCTGGAGCAATTATCTACAGCTAATATTGCAGATTTACAATCAATCTCACAATTAACAGCTCAAAACTTTTCTAATAAATATGCACAAGGGTTAGATCGATTTATTGTTGAAGGTTTAGAATCCCTTTCAAGTGCTGATCGAATTTCTATAGATCGGTTTCAAAAACGCCAAAATTATATATTTGACCCGCTCATGGCAAAAAATCATCCTCTGCGAATTTTGTTAGCAGAAGATAATGTTGTGAATCAAAAAGTTGCCATTCATATTTTGCAAAGGATGGGCTACAGAGCTGATGTGGCAGCGAATGGGTTAGAAGTTTTAGCGGCGCTATCGCAGCAAACCTACGACCTAGTTTTTATGGATATGCAAATGCCTGAAATGGATGGTCTCGAAGCAACAAAGCAAATTGATATCCATTGGAAAGAAGGTAAGTTTACTCATAAACCGTGGATCGTAGCAATGACCGCTAATGCAATGCAAGGAGATCGCGAAATTTGTCTGGCTGCGGGTATGAACGATTATCTTAGTAAGCCGATTCGCAATTCTGAGCTTGTGCGGGTATTATCTGAATGCCAACCTCTTACGCCAAACATTTCTGCAATGTTATCAGTAAATATTGGCACTCTGCATGAAGTCGCTAGCGATATAGGCGGTGACGATCCAGCGTTTTTAATTGAGTTGATCGATAGTTATCTAGACAATACGCGATCGCTGATTCAAGAGCTATATACTAGCTTTGCACAGCAGGATTTAGACGCATTACTGCGTACAGTTCACACTTTGAAATCTAGTAGTGGAGTAATCGGTGCAGAGGATCTGTCAAACCTTTGTCGTGAGTTAGAAACAAAACTACGCAATAAAAACTATGAGGATTTAGATATCAAAATCAATAAAATTGCTGATGAATACGCTTGTGTTAAATCTGAGTTAGAGCGGGAAAGATATATTTAGAAAAATTATTATGGGCAAAAGGGTAAATTAAAAACTAAAGATCGGATTTAGTAGACCGGATTTTATTTAATCTCTGCTTTTTATTGCTTTTTATATTTTAACTGTCTTAGCAGTTACTATAAAATCTTAAAATGAATTAAGTACTGCTAAAGCCAATTTCAATGTCCAACTATGACTAGTTATTCCCAATACTGTCCAATTATGTAATGACAATCGACGATATTAGCGATCGCCACAAGCATCCGAACCCAGAAGTCAATATTCTCGAGACAACAGCATCCAAACCAGCGCTGATTCTAATTGTGGATGATGATTTGTTTATGCGAAAAATTTTGGTACGTTATTTAGAGCGTGAAAATTATCGTGTGGTTGAAGCGGCTGATGGCATGGAGGCGTTAAAACTGTATCAAGAACGTCAACCAGATATGATTTTGCTCGACGCAATGATGCCTGTTTTGGATGGATTTGAATGTTGCTCTCGATTACAACAACTTCCCAACGGCGATCACACTCCAGTTTTAATTATCACCGCGCTCGAAGATCGTGAATCTGTGGATCGCGCATATGAGGTTGGTGCATCGGACTATGTGACTAAGCCAATTCATTGGGCGGTTTTGCGACAACGGGTGCGCCGCTTGTTAGAACAGGCTAATTTACGCGAACAGCTTGAAGCTGCTAATCAAAGACTGGCAGTTGTCGTTAAAGAATTACAGCGTCTAGTCGCAATTGATGGCTTAACCCAAGTAGCTAACCGTCGTCACTTAGATGCATATCTAGAACAAGAATGTAGTCGCGCAAACAGAGAGCAGATTCCAATTTCATTGGTTTTATGCGATATTGATTTCTTTAAAAACTATAACGATAATTACGGACATCAAGAAGGAGATCTCTGCTTGCAGCAAGTTGCTCAAGCGATCGGTAAAGCCACAAATCGACCTGCGGATTTAGTTGCTCGCTACGGTGGTGAAGAATTTGCGATCGTCTTACCTAATACCGACATTGAAGGGGGGATGAATGTAGCAATTAGAGCCAATGAAATCATCCGATCGCTCAAATTACCTCATAATCACTCTAAAGTAGCCAACCACGTAACGATTAGCTGTGGTGTCGCGACTCTTTTACCATCTCAAAATTTTCAAGCGATAAATTTGCTAAAAGCCGCAGATCGGGCTTTATATGTTGCTAAGGCTGATGGACGAAATTGTGTAAGACAAAGTGATTTAGTTGAAGATTAATATAAATCCAAAAAGGAGATGCGGCGCGAAGCGCCGCATCTCCTTTTTGGTCTTTGTGTATATAAGTATGCTGACCATAGCTATAATCACAATTGCAGAAACTAAATATTCAAATCAAATCAAACATCGATCGCAAAATCCTATGGAATGGCATATTACGGACGCACAAAGCTTAGCAATCATCGATCAAGAAATTGGTGAGCATTCACTCTCCCCAGCCGAATACGAAATTGTGCGCCAAGTAATTTATGCAACCGCAGATTTTGAATATAAAAATCTTGTCAGGTTTTCAGATCAGGCTTTGCAGGCAGGAGCGGCTGCTCTAGCAACGCGAGCGACAATTGTTGTGGATGTGCCAACTGTGCAAGCTGCCATCTTCCCCAAGATTTGTGATACTTTTGCGAATCCAATCTATTGTGGGGTTGAGGCAATAACTCGTCCCCAAAAGGGTAAAACTCAGGCTGCTTGGGGTATTGACACCTTGGCAAGGCGCTATCCTGAAGCAATATTTGTGATTGGCGAATCCCAGACAGCTCTAGCGACTTTGGTAGATTTGATTGAGTTAGAAGATGCTAAGCCTGCGTTGGTAATTGGCACTCCTGCTGGTTTTATCGATACTGATGTAATTAAGTCTCGGTTAAATGATTCGCGAATTCCCCATATTCGGGTTGACGGACGTAAAGGTAATGCGATCGCGGCTGCGGCGATCTTTAATTCATTAGTCAGCTTGGCATGGCAGGCATACGGCAATAAATAAGGCTTCGGATAGCTTCGACTACGCTCAGCCACCGGATAGCTGAGCGTAGTCGAAGCCATTGAGCGATTAAGACCAAATAATCCCTGTTAAATTTGCCTCTTGAGTGATCATTCCTTCAATGACAGCATCTGCAAGTTTAGACTTGCTTAAGTTTGCCTTATAGAAATTTACGCGAGTGAGATCGGAACCTTGAAGATTGGCACTGGTAAGATCGGATTCACTCAGATCGGCATCACAGAGACTAGCGCCATACAAGCTGGCAAAAGTTAGATCGACCTCAGATAGCATGGCTTTATTCAGATTTGCGCCATTTAAGCTGGCACGGCTAAGGTCAGCGCGTTGCAAAATTCCTTCATTTAGATTTGCCCCAAACAATCTTGCATCTCTAAGAATTGCTTCACTGAGATCGGCACGATTGAGATTGGTTTTCCCCATATTTGCACCTGTTAGTTTGGCGCGAGGTAGTTTAGCTTTGCTCAAAATTGCTTTATACAAATTCACCCCATAAAGCTTGGCATCACTAAGATTTGCTTCGCTGAGATCCGCTTCTCCCAAATCTGCGCCACTGAAGTTTGCGCCGACGAGAGTAGCGCGATAGAGTTTGGTGCCATTAAGATCTGCACCGTTTAATTTGGCATTACTTAAGTTTGCGCCATAGAGACTAGCTTCACTGAGATTTGCTCCACTGAGAATGGCATTACTCAAGTCAATTCCATTCATATCAGTTCTGCTGAGATTGACTCCCGAAAAGTTGCGGCGACCTGCATAGTAGGTATCGATCAGTTCACTGACTTCCATTAGTTTTTCAGTAGGTTTGTTTTCAGTATAAAACTAATAGAGAGGAGGATATATTCAAAGATTACTTCCACATCTTTACTATGCTTGTTCGTTTATTTCAGCTTCCATTGCCTCTAAAATTTCTTGTTCTTGAACTACAAAATCTTCTTCACTAATATCACCTAGATCGAATCTGAGCTGTAAAGTGGTGAGGCGTTTTTGCAGATTTTCCTGCTGTTCTAATTCTTCGGTTGCTCGTTCTTCGATTTGTTCTGCAATCCAAACCAGTCCATCAAGGGGTGCTGTCAGTAGTTGCCATATCATTGAAAATATACTCCTTATAAAACTTGTAAATATTGTGTGACGGACTTTGTCTACCACACTCATCATAAAACCTATGCTAGATGTTGCTTATCGATATGGGGTGCGTCCCCTGTTATTTTCACTCGATCCTGAAGCGGCGCATCATCTGGCGATCGCGACATGTCATCGAATTAGTGAGTCATCCACACTCCAATCAATTGCTAAGTCTACCTTTTACTATAGCGATTCGCGGCTATCACAAACCCTATGGAATCTAAAGTTTGAGAATCCTGTGGGCTTAGCAGCAGGTTTTGATAAAAATGCGGAAGCGATCGGGGCATGGGAACATCTAGGTTTTGGCTTTGCTGAAGTAGGGACAATTACTTCAAAAGCTCAATCTGGAAATCCCCAACCACGATTGTTTCGTCTACCGAGCGATCGCGCAGTTCTTAATCGCATGGGTTTTAATAATCGGGGTGCAGCCGCTACAGCTATCGATCTCCAAAACTATTTATCAAATCACAAACTTAATATTCCTCTCGGTATTAATCTCGGTAAATCAAAAGTTACAGAAATCTCAGATGCAAAATTTGACTACGCCGAGAGTTTGCGATCGCTCTACGATTTTGGCGATTATTTTGTCGTGAATGTTAGTTCCCCAAATACACCTAACTTGAGAGATTTACAAGCAACTGCTCAGTTAGGAGCTATTCTGGCGGAGCTAAACCCGATTAATACGGCCAATAAGCCAATTTTAGTAAAAATTGCCCCTGACTTAAACGATGCCGACATTATCGAAATTGTTAAAACTAGCCAAGCTTTCGGTGTGGCAGGAATTATTGCCACGAATACAACAATTTCTCGCCAAAATTTAACAACTTCGTATCTATCAATCACAGGTAAATCCGTAACTGAAGAAGCGGGCGGGATCAGCGGTCAGCCTGTGCGCGATCGCTCTTTGCAAGTAATTAGTCTCATCTGGCAAACAACTCAGGGGAGTTTACCAATTATTGGTGTGGGCGGTATTTTCACGGCGGAAGATGCATGGCAAAAGATTACGGCTGGTGCAGCGATCGTCCAAGTTTACACAGGACTTATTTATGAAGGACCAATGATTGTTAAACAAATTTTGAAAGGTTTAATAACCAAGTTAGAAACTCATGGCTTAGATAATATTCAGCAAGCGATCGGGCTAGCTCACCGCTAAAAGAGAAAGAGACGCTTTGCGTCTCTTTCTCTTTTAGTCTTGGCGTAATTGTTCTAATTCGGAACGCAAACTTGCTAGTTGTTGAGTGAGTTCTTTAATCTCATCGCGCATACTGGCTTTAACTGCGTTATCAGACGGATCGGATGAAGTGTCAGGAGCACTGTCATCGACTGTACTGGCAGTAGTAGTTACGGTGGTTAAACCTGTTGATTCGGTATTAGTAGTAGTGCCACTTACCTGTTGCGCGATAAAACTATCTACATAACTACGGGCTTCTGCCTCAGTAGTTACGCCCTTTTCCGCAAGATCTTGAGCAACTTCATCAAAACTGCGACCCAACATTTTGAGATTTTCTTCGCGCTTAATGGGGTCTTGGAGTACCTCAATTAATGATGATGTTGCCCCCAGTGTGACGTAATAGCCTTTTTGGAGCAGCTTTCCTAAGTCGATGGTATCCATAAAACTCCTGCAAATGTGTAGTTTTGTAATATATTCTAACCGATCTGCTTTTGACAAAATTTTTGCGTGAGAATTTGTAGCGATCGCACTTTGCGCTCTCATCAATAAGGATGGGTTGCGCTTCGCGCTACAAATCCTGACGAAAGATCAAAGATCATGAATGCAACTGCTCAGTTAGTAAACCAATTAGAAGAAAAAGTTATTTTAGTAGATGAAAGCGATCGCCAAGTTGGGGTTGCAGAGAAGCTACAAGCACATCGGGATGGCTTACTACATCGTGCCTTTTCGATTTTTGTGCTGAACTCACAGGGACAACTTTTGCTGCAAAAACGCGCAAATCATAAATATCATTCAGGGGGACTCTGGACAAATACTTGTTGCAGTCATCCTCGCCATGAGGAGACAACTTTGCTTGCTGCCCATCGCCGCTTGCAAGAAGAAATGGGCTTTGATTGTGAATTGCAAGAGTTATTTAGTTTTGTCTATCGTGCCGAGTTAGATAATGAATTGACTGAATACGAATTCGATCATGTATTTGTGGGATATAGCGATCGCGAACCAATTCTCAATCCTGAAGAAGCAGAGGATTGGAAATGGATAGATTTAAAGATTTTGCAAGCTGATATTAGGCAAAATCCCGCATCTTACACCTATTGGCTACGCGATTGCTGCGATCGCTTCATTGCTGCACTAGTATAAATATAAACAACCTGAAGGGTTGTTTATATTTATGGAGGAAAATATGGATACTTATTCAGAAGAACAAGTCGATCAAATTCTCCGTTATGCACTTGCAAAGAGAACAAATGGTCAAAATTTAACTAAACAACAGGTTTACGAAATTGCTTCAGATATGGGTGTTAGTGAAGCTGATTTCTTAACGGCAGTACAGGAATGGCAATCTACACAAGCCGTGCGGAAAGAGCAAGTAGAGTTTGATAGATATAAAAAAAAGTCATTTAAGTCTAACTTATTAAAATTTGCGATCGTTAATTCTTTTTTAGTTGCGCTTAACCTTCTTACTTCTGGAAGGATTGGTTGGGCAATCTATCCTCTGCTATTTTGGGGCTTGGCTGTAGCTCTGGATGCATGGGTTACATATCAATCAGAAAGCGAAGAATATGAAAAACAATTTCAAAAATGGCTTCGCAAACAAAAACGCGATCAACTGACTGCACAAATTACAGGCAAACTAACCACTAGTCTCGAAGAATGGTTGAAATAATTGCAAAGGGCTTCGACTACGCTCAGCCACCAGTCTTTGGTGGCTGAGCGTAGTCGAAGCCCTCTCTACATACCAAAGCACAAAATGGCGTAGCTATTTTATGCTTTTAAAACCCTTACTGGATTTGGCTATCAATTTACAAAAGTGTGACAACACTTTTGTAAATTGATATTAAACATCAATAATTGTAAGTAGCTCAGCATAAATAAACTTACAGCGCGTAGTACTCAAACCCAAAGTGTGTGTTTCTCGCGTAGCGGGAAACACACACTTTGGGGCTTTAATTAAGCCGATCTACTTACATGGCTGTAAACGACAATGGGAACGCGCTTAAAAGCAGGTGTACCACAACGTTCATCGATCGGAGCGCTAAAAATAGCGTTAACTTCGGGATAAAACATTAGGGCTGAGCCTTCACGAATCTGTCCATAGATGATTTCCACATTTTCCATTTTGCCTGCATTTCCCCGTACCGTGACGCGTTGATGTTCTTGAAAACCCGCCCGATTGCCATCGCTCTTATTCATTAAAATGCAGTTGCGATGAGGCATCCCGCGATAATAGTCGCCATCCTTATAAACTACGGTGTTATGTTGGGAGTAGCTGCGACCAGTGCTGAGAACAAGCACGATCGCCCCATTATGTTCGGGCAACCCAAAACTGGAGATTGTTGGTAATTCTAGCTTTGGTAATGGGGTGACAAACATTTGTGCTTTGCCAGACTGCGTCGGAAATTGTGGCGTATGGAAAATCCGATTAGCGATCGTGAATTCTTGCTTTGTATCGTCAATTTCGCCGATTTTCTCATAATCAGGAATAGTTTTAGCAATTAGTTGGCGTATATATTTTGTATCTTGCAGCGATCGCCAGTCGATCGCATCATTACCATGCAAGCGATCGGCAAGTTCTGAAAGAAACTCAATTTCTGAAACTAAATTTGTACCTTCTCTTTGATGAAGATGCGATGTACCTTCGTCATTGAGACGCACAAAATTATTGCCAGACTCAGTGGTAGTTTTGTGAGGATTTTCAAAACGAGTAAAGACGGGAATAATTAAAGTGTTCTGTTTGGCTAGTCCGTGAAAATGTCCGAGGTTGGGTTTTGTGGACATGTAAATAATCGTTTCGATATTGCCAAGGGCTTGTTTGGCTTGGGTGAGATCGGGATTTGCGGCGTAGATATTGCCACCGAGACAAAGCAAGGTATCAATCTGATGGCGATCGCTTGCTTCGATTAAAGCTCGCGTATCAAAACCTGTCACTCGGCTAAGCGATCGCTGTAATAGTTTCTCTAAGGTTTGGAGAATCTCTTCTGTTAAACGAATTGTCACGCCCATTGAGCCAAAACCTTGGACATTAGAATGTCCGCGAATCGGCATCGTTCCTGCACCTTCCTTGCCAGCATTGCCAGTCAACAGAGCCGTATTTGCAATACTAAATACATTGTCAACGGCATTGGAATGCTGCGTGATTCCCATCGCCCAACCAAATACTACTCGCTGCGAAGTTCCAATCATCTGCGCCGCAATTTCGATCTCCTCACGGGTCACTCCACAAGTAGTTAGAATATCAGCCCAATCAAGCGATCGCACTTGGTCGATGACTGTTTCCCAATTCTCTGTATATTGACGTAGAAAATCATAATTGATGCGATCGTTCTCAATTAATGCTTTTTGGATTCCTAGAAAAACGGCTGTGTCACTACCTGAAATAGGCTGAATATAATGTGAAGCAATTTCAGAACCTTTTAATAAAGACTTGATTGGATAGGCCGGAGATGCAAATTTGACTAACCCAACTTCAATCAGAGGATTAATGATAATTACTTTGCCACCGCGATCGCGCAATTTTATCAGCTCATTCATCAACCGTGGATGATTAGCAGGAGCGTTTGAGCCAACTAAAACTAGGCAATCGCTCTTTTTTAGATCGGCAAGGCTAACCATTGATGTCCCAGATCCAAACATCTGCTTTAGTCCAACTGTCGAAGGCGCGTGGCAAAGATCGGAACAGTCAGCAAGGTTATTGGAACCAAGCGATCGCATTAACAATTGCAAAAGATACGCTGCTTCATTAGATGACCGTCCTGAGCTATAGGAAGCAAGACGTTCTGGCGGTTTTTGAAACGCTTTAACTGCGATTTCATAGACTTCCTGCCATTCGATGCGTTCGTAGCGATCGCTATGGGCACGTCTAATTACAGGGAAGCTGAATCTTCCTAACCGATCGGCTTCCATCGAGCTCAATTTTTGTAACTCATAAACTGAATAGCGCTGAAAAAAATGATTGGGAATTGGCTCCATTAATTCTGAGGCGATCGCTTCAACGCTCTTTGCACAGCGCTGTAAGTTTTCTTCATCCTCATTCTGAAACCCACCTTTTTGTCCGCCCGTTCCCCACGCACAAGATAGACAAGCACTCTTATGTAGCAAAGTTTTCCAGAGTAACCCACCTTTAAGATCGAGTGTCTTTTCCGCCCAATAATTAATAACGGGTAAACCACCTCCCATTTCGGGTTTACTGTGCGAGATTTTCTCTTGTGTCGAGATCGCTGTTTCTGGAGGAGTTATTTCAGTCATTGTTGTGTGGGAGTTCGACTACAAAAACTATATAGCAATCTCAAATTATTTAATCTCACAACCGTATGCTTTGATTTTGTTTGCAACAAATTTAGGAACAAAAAAAATGCCTGTTGGTCTATGTTGATTGAGCAAAACAAAAGTGAATATATTGATTTCCGCATCCTCCAAGTAGTTGTTTTTGGATGCTTTGTAAATTGCTTACTATTGCAAACTTGAAATTATACTAAAATTTGTATGTCATTCTTCTCAGTTCTCATTGCATTACTTAGTGATCGCGATCGATTTATTCAAGAAATCTATGATGGTATTAAAATCAATACAAAAATAGTCGGTCTATTGGTATGTAGTTCGCTATTTTTAGCGATTTATGGTGGATTAATTGGTGCTGTTAGTTCTTGGATGCAGGTTTTATCTTCGGCTGCAAAATTGCCATTTTTATTCCTTATCACTTTAGCGATCTGCTTACCCGCACTTTATTTCTTTAATGTTTACTTTGGAGCGAAAACTCGTTTAGATCAATATGCTGCAATCTTGCTCTGTGCCGTAACAATTACCAGTACATTGCTGTTTGGCTTTTCTCCAGTTACATTGTTTTTCTTGATTACGACAGATAATTATTCATTTTTTCTATTATTAAATGTTGCCATATTTACATTGACAGGACTTATTGGAGTTTACTTTCTCTATCAAGTTCTACTGCCAAAAGTTGAACTTCTTCCTCTAGCTGATGCTTTGACGAGAGCAGAGACTTCAATTGATAAAAATCGTAAAGTCCGCGTATCTATTTTAAAGTTTTGGCTTGGACTTTATGCTTTTGTTGGCAGTCAGATGGCTTGGACACTCAGACCGTTTTTTGGTTCCTTTGGCTCTAAATTTGACCTTTTCCGTCCTCGTGAGGGGAATTTCTATCTAGCAGTCTGGAATTCTATTAAGCACTTATTCTTCTCATAAATTCAGAGCTTATATGTAACAACTATGCAAACTGACATTAAGAATTTGCAAATTACCGAACAGGATCTGGAAAGATTAACGGGAAAAGAAATTAGTCACTTATTTATAGGAAGTACGTATAGAATTTCAATATTTAAAAATCCTAAATTATTTGCTCCATTTCTGGTTAGTGAAGCTATCACTTTGTTCTTAATTTCAATTTTTAGCTTGCCAGTTAGCATTTTACTCTTTCAGTCATTTGGCAAGCCTATAGAGTATCGTCAAGCCAAAATTGAATTTGCTTTTTTTGTTATCTTACTTGTATTAGTCCTATTTGTCGGTTGGAATTTTTTTGCTTGGATTAGAGCTAAGAAAATGGCTTGTTTATCTAGACTGCTCGATGAAGTCGATAAATTTAATCAGATAATTGTGGCTTTAAATATTAGCGATCGCCTAAAGTCTGTTGGTAATCAATCCGTAAATTTCAATCATCGCGAGGAGATACTACAAGCACTTGAGCTAACTAGAGATAGCCTAATTTGCGGCTTAACTACTGAAAGGATCCTGCGGGAACATCGTCATTTTTTAAGCGATCGACGTACTCTTTTTACCAATATTGAGCAAAATTTGATCGCTTTGGAATCTTTAGATGTTCAAGATCAAGCCAATCGTTATAGTTCACTGCTTAGTGATGCTTTAGTGATTGGGATGAATGTTCAGAGTGAAATGCTCAAGTTACAAACATCCGAATTGGGCACGACATAGGCGATCGCAATTTCTCGAAAAAAGCGATCGCCTAAATATCTTTACTGGATTGAGAGAATAGATTCTCTAGTCGCTCTCTTCTTCTACCTCAGATTGCATTACCGCTAAATATGCATCCAGCTCTTCAGCGTTCGCAAATACTTCAGAAATCGGAACAGCTTTTACAATATCGAACACCTTTTTCACCTGCGGAGTCAGGTTTGTAAAAAATACCTTGCCATCTCTCAATTTTAGAGTCTTTCGTGCTTTAGCAAATATTCGTAATCCCGCACTAGAGACAAAACTTAAGTTCTGAAGATTGAAAATTAGAGTCAGGGTGTCTTGTGTCAGACCAGTTAGCAGATATTTCTCCAAATCATTAGCGGTCAAAGAATCAAGCTGTCCATCGAGAGCTAAAGACAATGTACTGGGGTTAATGTTTTCAACAAGGATTTGTAATGCCATAGATTTACGTTGTTTATATTGCGATTAAAAATATTTTTAGTTTAACGTGAGAAAGTCTTTTTGAGTTTTTCTGTTGCTAAGTAATACAAAAAATTCAACTAAAAATTGTTTGACTAACTGTCAAAATGTTCTTCCCATTAAGATAAATGTAGTCTACGCGATCTGCTAGTTCTTGAACTAAGAAAAAACCAAATCCTCCATGCGATCGATCTTCATCATCCTTACTAAGTTCTGGTATTGTAACCTCAGTTAGCGGATTAAAAGGTTTACCACTATCTTCAAAGGTCATTGTTAGCTTCGTCTCATTTATTTCGAGTTTCAAATCAATATGACCATCCTTATGATTTTCATATCCGTACTGAATAATGTTTACCAAGATTTCTTCGGCAATTAACTGGGCATTTTCAACTAACTCTACAGTCAGATCGGCTTCATGAAGAATCTTTCCTAAGTTTTGCCTTACTTCTTCCAATTCAGTTAATTCACTATTCAGAGTTAGGTTCCATTCCATAATATTTGCTACTTGGAAAAAAGGATTTGAAGGCAGATATTGCATTGCTAACAGGGTGATATCGTCTGATTGTGGAGCATCGCCAACAAACTGCTGACAAAAATGCTGAATCGTGCGAACCGCTCGCGTTGGACTAGTTGGTGGATACGAGGTAATCAATTCAATTAGCCGAGCGTCTGAAAAAAATTCCCCATCTAAGTTCATCGCCTCAGTAATTCCATCAGTATAAAATACAATCAAATCATTGGGAACAAGCGTACATTCATGCTGTTCAAACACTGAATCTTCATATAGTCCTAACGGTGGCATAGTTTCCAGATCTAGATATTGAACTTGGCGATCGCGTACTAAAATAGGCGCATCATGACCGCCACTAGCATAGGTAAATTTGCCACTATTCAGTTCAAGTACACCACAAAAAACGGTTACAAATAGGCAGTCCTCATTTTCTATACATAACTCATGATTAACGATACTGAGAATTTCGCTAGGGGTGCTACAAGCCCTAGTTAGTGTCCGAATCAAAGTAATTGTGCGAGCCATTTGTAAAGCTGATGGAAATCCTTTATCAGCGACATCCCCAATAATTAGACATAGGCGATCGCTTCCTAGTAAAAAGAAGTCATAGAGATCGCCTCCCACGATCCTTGCAGGCTTTAGCACAGCAGAGATGTCATAGGGTGAATTAACGTCTAAGCTGATACGAGGTAGCATAGTGCGCTGTATTTGAGCGGCGATCGAAAGTTCGCTCTCCAATTTCTGTTTGGCGGCACTAGTCTCTTGCAAATCTTGAATATAGATCAGCAGTGAATCTCGCATTAGTCGGAAAGATTTGGTCAATCTTCCTACTTCGTCATTAGAAGTGACTGGCGGTAAAACTGTATCGAGATTCCCTTTCGCCATCTCTTCTGTACTAGCATTCAGGGCGCGTAAGGGGCGAGTTGTGAGTTGTGAAATGAAAGCAATCACCACACACATCAACACCATATCTTTTGTCATCGATAGGATCACGAGCCAGACATATTGTTGCTGGAACTGTTCTAGCTTGGTGGCTGGAAATACAATGCCGATAATCCAACCTGTAGGAGCTACTGTTTTGGTGATTAGAGCACCTTGAGAAGTGACTTTGGTGTTAATTAGTTCTCGACTTGCTGAGATGTCATTCAAATTATTGTTCTGAGATAGCCAAGTCTGAACTTGTTGGGGATTGATTGGTTTAACTAACCATTGTTGGGTTGACGGGATCGTCATGAAGCGATCGCCCAGTTCGAGAAAATGTATTGCATCTGCATCGGTTAACTTCTCATTTATGAAAGAAGTTAACCAATCCAAATCCACTTCAACAGCCAGATAGCCCTTGGTAATGTTACTAGCGGAAATATTAGAATTTGCGGATAGCGGAACGCAATAAGTGATGCCATATTTAACTGACTCATCGCTTAAAGAATAGGATTGCGACCAAAATGGCTGATTAGAGGAAGATTGATTAGATTGATTGGAGTCAAAAATCCGATCGCTTTGACATCGAGTTAATAAAATCGTGGCTTCATTGCCATTCAGATTACGATATTTACCTTGCCGATCGTATTGCCAACTCATGTTTGAGATTTCAGATTGGCTAGTAGGGATATTGATTAGGGCGATCGCCTGTACTTGTGGTTGCCGATCTAACAAAAACTTGAGTTGACTGACAAGTTCATTTTGAGCAACATTATTAAAATTCTGCTCCGATCGCTGCATAGATTGAACTAATAGCAACACATCTCTTTCGAGCAATAGTAATTTCCCTTCCAGCGCATGGGCTGAATTGTCGATCCTTGACTTGGCAAGATCGATCATCCAAGTGCCAACGTTTTTCTGTGTTAGTTGACGGGCGTGCCAATAAGAAACTCCATAAATAGCGATCGCAGCTACAATGCAACCAAAAATCAAGCGATGAGTAATGCTTTTAAATTGGAACCTAAAGAGCTTGTTCATAGCCAAATTATGGTGGCGAAATAAATTTCTATTTAAGCAAAAAAGAAGGTTCACTTAGCGAACCTTCTTTTTTATTTGTTTTTATTTGGTCAGACTCGGTGCAGGTTGAGCTTGTAACGATGCTAAGCGTTTGTTATCTCGCTTCTCAGCTAATACTGGCACCGCATCTCGCAGTACACCAGCAAGTTGGGTTGTAGTCGAATCGTAGATTTGTGTAACGATTTTAGGATAGAAACCAATTCCGATAATTGGAATCAACAAACAAGCAATGATAAACACTTCGCGTGGTTCAGCGTCAACTAGCTCTTGATGAGAGGTGAGTTCTGTATTTTCTTTGCCGTAGAAAATCTCACGCAACATCGATAGCAAATAGACAGGCGTTAAGATCACACCAACTGCCATCAGTAATATAGCAATGACTTTAAATGTGCCGCTATAGGCGTCGCTAGTGGCAAAGCCGACAAAAATCATCACTTCAGCTACAAATCCACTCATCCCAGGGAGAGCAAGGGATGCGAGCGAGCAAGTCGTAAACATCGCAAAGATTTTTGGCATCTGCTGACCAACTCCACCCATCTCATCTAGGATCAGTGTATGGGTGCGATCGTACGTTGCGCCCACAAGGAAGAATAGGCTTGCACCAATTAGTCCGTGAGAGATCATTTGCAACATTGCACCGCTTGTACCGAGATCGGTAAATGAAGCTAAACCAATCAGCACAAAGCCCATATGTGAAATTGATGAATAGGCAATTTTACGTTTGAGGCTGCGCTGAGCAAAGGACGTAAGCGCAGCATAAATAATATTTACGATCCCCAAAATCACTAGAATTGGGGCAAAGTAAGCATGGGCTTCAGGCAACATGCCTGCGTTCATCCGCATTAGGGCATATCCACCCATTTTAAGCAGGATACCAGCTAGCAACATGTGGACAGGAGCTGTCGCTTCGCCATGCGCGTCGGGTAGCCACGTATGTAGGGGAAATATTGGTAGCTTGACTCCGTAGGAAATCAAGAATGCGCCGTAAGCTAACAACTGGAAGGTGAGGGGGTAGTCTTTGTTCGCGAGGGTCTGCATATCAAAGGAGACAGTATCGCCATAGAATGCCATTGCTAACCCTGCAACGAGAATAAACAGAGAACCGATCGCTGTATAGAGAATAAACTTGGTGGCGGCGTAAAGTCGCTTGTAGCCCCCCCAAATCGATAGCAATAGGTATACAGGAATTAGCTCTAATTCCCATGTTAGGAAAAACAACAGCATATCCTGTACAGCGAATACAGCGATTTGTGCGCCGTACATCGACAGCAATAAAAAGAAAAACAAACGAGGCTTAAGGGTGACGGGCCAGGATGCCAAGATTGCTAATGTGGTGATAAATCCAGTCAGCAAGACCAAGGGCATCGAGAGTCCATCAACGCCTACTGACCAATTCAGTCCCAACTGTGGAACCCACTCATATCTCTCAACGAGTTGGAGCCCGGGGTTGCTGTAGTCATACTTCGTGCAAAAAGCATAGGCGATCGCGGCGAAGTCAATTAGTCCCACTACAAGTGCAAACCAGCGAATGGTTTTGCCATCACCTTTGTCTGGTACAAAGGCGACCACTAAAGACATAAGTATGGGAAAGGCGATGATAAACGTGAGCCAAGGGAAGTTTTCGAGACTTAACATATGCAAAAGTAACCGTTGTAATTACCCACCCATTTCTAGACAGTCATTGTACCTAGGCTCTATTGCAGACCTCCAAGTTGTTTATAGTTACTTAAACCCAAGCGATCGCCCTAAATTTAAAAATCACGACTGGGATCGCTACAGCATAAGGTTTTAGTTAAATCTCTCTGACCCCGATACCCATTGAAAATTTGTTAAGAAAAGTTAACAAATGGAAACAATAGTATACATATACCTGATTTGCCTAACGTGAGGCTTGGGGTTTCCACTTTTCTGCTAATCTCGAAAGTGAATAAATTATTTTTTTAATAGAGAGATTTTAGGCATGAAAGCACTGATACGCTTTTCTGTTTTATTGGTGGCGATCGCGTCAATTTGGACAACTGGCTTTTTAGGTTCTTTTGGCAATAACGCTGCACTTGCCAACGAATTACCGCCAACTAATTTTTATACACAAGATCTTAGCAAGATTGATTTAAATAACGCTAATATCAACGCTTTTCGACAAGTACGTGGTGCTTACCCTACATTAGGTCGCATTATTATCGAAAATGCCCCCTACCAATCCTTTGATGATGTTTTAAACATTGCGGGATTGAGTGAAGCGCAAAAAGAATTGCTCAAGGAGAATGCTGACAAGTTTTCCCTCAAAAAACCTGATGAGTCATTGGGGCGTGAGCGGATTAATAACGCTAACTACAGGCTATAAATACATTGTGAGGGCAAATTATAAATTGTCCTTGCTCTGCATTTGTTAAGAAAGGCGATTAAGCGTGGATTTGCAAAAATTTGATGCAATTGTAATTGGAGGAGGAGCCGCAGGTTTATACACGGCTCTTTCTTTGTCTGATAATTTATCGGAACAATGGTCTAATACAGGAAATCAACAACAACGCGAATGGAAAATTGCCCTGATTACCAAGGATAATTTGACCATTTCCGCGAGTGATTGGGCGCAGGGTGGGATCGCGGCTGTGATCGATCGCAATGACTCGATCGGCTTACATATTGACGATACTTTAAAAGCAGGGGCAGGGCTTTGTGAGCTAGAAGCAGTAGAAGTGTTAGTTAGCAAAGCTAAGCCACAGATCCATAAGCTTTTGGAATTTGGTGTGGATTTCGATCGCCTAGAAGACAAATCTCTCGCGCTCACCCTAGAAGCAGCCCATTCTCGGCGGCGGGTTCTCCATGCTGCTGATGCCACGGGCAGAGAACTAGTTAGCACCTTAGCGAGAAGAGTTGTCGATCGCCCAAATATTCAGGTTTTAGAAGGGGTTTTAGTTCTAGATTTGTTGTTAGAGTCAGATGCAGATGGCGATCGCTGTGTCGGTGTATCTTGTATTGAATTCAATCAAGATCCTAATCGAGTTGTAGGATTACTAGCACCCATAATTGTTCTTGCTACAGGTGGCGGCGCACAGGTTTTTTCCCAAAATACAAATCCACCTGCGAGTACAGGGGATGGTGTAGCGATCGCATGGCGAGCAGGTGCAAAGGTTCGCGATCTCGAATTTGTTCAGTTTCATCCAACTGCTTTAGCGATTAAAGGCGCACCCAGATTTTTAATTAGCGAAGCAGTTCGTGGCGAAGGTGCACACTTAATCGATCGCAATGGCGATCGCTTTGCCTTTGAATATCATCCAGAAGGTGAATTAGCTCCGCGAGATGTGGTTAGCCGCGCAATTTTCCAGCATTTACAAAAAACTGGCGAACCGACAGTATTTTTGGATTTATCACCAATTGAACGCGATCGCATTGCCTATAGATTTCCCAATATTATAAAAATTTGTCAAAAATGGCAGATCGACCTATTCTCGCAGCCGATACCTGTCACTCCTGCGGCTCATTACTGTATGGGCGGGATCATTACGGATACATGGGGTGCTAGCTCCATTGCAGGTCTATATGCGGTTGGCGAAAGCTCTAGCACGGGTGTACATGGAGCTAATCGCTTGGCTAGCAATTCGCTTTTAGAATGTTTTGTGTTTGGGGTGCGCCTAGCTGAACGAGTTTCACAAGAGTTAGTTCAGCAAGATAGCGATCGCAATTCCGCCCCAAAATTTGGTTACTTAGATTTTGAAGATGCAAATACAGACGAAGAATCCCAAGCCCAAATCGCAGCAATTCGTCAAGAATTGCGAGAGCTTACATGGAGATGTGCGGGAATTTGTCGTGATGCAAAAGCTTTACAGGAGGCAATCACTAAAATCCAAGATTTTCAGCAAGAAATTATTACCCTACGCAGCAAAACTCGTTTATGGGTAGAGACTCGCAATCTCATTGATTTTGCTTATTTATTGGTTAAATCGGCTTTATTCCGTACTGAAAGTCGAGGAGCGCATTTCCGCGTAGACTACCCGAATACTGAGGTTGACTGGCTAGTTCACACGGTTATACAGGGGCAACAAATATCCACTAAATCATAATCGAGTGCTGTTATTTACTGTCGTGATTAGCTGGTTATAATTAAACCCCAAAAACCTGTAGCGCACGCGCAGTGTGCACCGCAGGTTTTTGGAATTTATATTTAATTGCGTTCAGCTACTTAATTGTACTGACAACTATCTGAAGTTATATTTTTAGTTGATTTATTTATATTTATAGATTTATATTGCTAAAATGTTACACATCGCAATATAAAAACAATCTCTATCCAACTTTAGAAAAATTGGTATAAACCTATGGCACTTTTCGGTTTATTTGGTAAAAAAGATAAGAAAGATGAATCTGAGAATAAGGGATCTGCTTATTTCCTTGATGAAGATTCTGCCAAAACCTTTGGCAATATTGACTACATGCGTACACCCAAGGCTGTCAAAAAGACATTCCCAACTGTTAACGGAGTTAAGGGTGCTGAAATTACAGAAATCGTATCAGCAACTGAGAAAATCGAAGGTTCAGAAACTAACATTACTAGCAACAAGCCTACTGAATCAACTTCTCAATCCACTTTTGAGCCTAAGAAACTCAATACTCGCGTAGATTCGAGCATGGATATATTCCTCAATATGGCAAAAGATATCAAAAAGAAATAAATGCATAAAAAAGAAGCGTCGCTTAGCGACGCTTCTTTTTTATGCATTTCGGAAAACCGTCAAGATTTGATTTAGTGCTAATAACCCATACACCGTAAACTATCCTAGTAACCTGAAATAAATTCAATGGTAGTTTTAGAAAGCACTTTTCGCTTTCTAAAACTACCATTGAATTTGTTGTAGATTGAGGCATTGAGCGAGGGTATTAGTATGGTGTTTAACTGGTTTCGGCGAAAGTTTGATGACGATCAAGATCCTAATAATCAACCTATAGAGTCACCTCAAACTGAAGAAACAACGCCTGAATCTGAACCTGTTAGCGAATCTAGCCCGATCTCTTCACCTGCGTCTCAAGATTTACTAAATTGGGCTAAGGCTGCCTATGCTAATGTCCAGCAACAAGCCGAAGTAGCTGAGAATAAGGCTGATTCAGCAATTATAGATTCAGAAACAACTGAGCCAGAGACGACAGAATCAGGGGCACAAGTTTCCGAACCTGAAATTATTGAAGCTGCAATAGAAGTCTCAGAAATAATTGAGCCAGAAGCACGGGTTGCCGAACCTGAAACTGATGCAACCCCAATAGAAATTATTGAAGAAATTACTGAATCAGCTGACCCAATCAAAGTTGAGTCAACTTTAGAAGAAATATCGCCAAAATCTACAACTGATTCTCCTAGCCTAGTTACGCCAGAGATATCCGAAACAATTGCCTCAGCAGAAATTACACCAGAACCTGAAGCTGTGCCTTTTTGGATGCAGTCAGAAAGCGATCGCCTAGCTCGGATTGCTGCTCTTGAGGCAACTGCGATCGTCGAGCCAGAACCAGAAGTTAAACCTGAAGTTACATCGAGACGCAAAGCCACCATCAAGTTTGATGATGATTTCATCTGGTCGGCCGAAGTTCTTGCCTCTCAAGGTCGCCGCCCTGAAGAAATCTCCGTTGAAGAAATTACATGGCTAAATCGATTACGCCAAGGCTTAGACAAAACTCGGTTGTCACTGGTCAATCAACTTAAGGCGATCGTTGGGCAAGGGCCTCTTAGTGCTGATTCCGTCGATGATATTGAAGCCTTGCTCTTGCAAGCAGATGTAGGCGTGAAAGCAACCGATCGGATTATTTCTAAGCTACAAGACAAACTCCGTAAAGAAGTTTTGCCACCTGAAGAGGCGATCGCCTATCTCAAACAAATTTTGTGCGAGATGCTTGATGTTTCTGCTCAGAAAGGAGGAGAACCGATACCGATGCTGATCCCCGAAAAGAATCAACTGAATATTTGGTTGATCACTGGTGTAAATGGCGCAGGCAAAACTACCACGATTGGCAAACTCTCGCATCTCAGCGTTAAATCTGGTTACAAAACTCTAATCGCTGCTGCCGATACTTTCCGTGCCGCGGCGGTTGAACAAGTCAAGAGTTGGGGACAAAGATCGAATGTTGATGTGATCTCTAATCCCGCGCAAAATGCCGATCCCGCTGCAGTTGTGTTTGATGCTATCTCTGCTGCTCAAGCCAGAGGTACGGAACTTTTGTTGGTAGATACCGCAGGGCGATTGCAAAATAAGAAAAATCTGATGGAAGAACTTAGCAAAATTCGCCGTATTGTCGATAAAAAATCCGCTGATGCCAAGATCGAATCTTTACTGGTACTAGATTCTACCCTCGGACAAAATGGACTCAAACAAGCCGAAGTCTTTGCCCAATCTGCGGGAATTACTGGTGTAATCCTCACTAAGCTCGATGGCACAGCGAAGGGTGGCGTAGCGATCGCTGTAGTGCAACAGCTTGGGTTACCGATCCGCTTTATTGGTGCAGGTGAAGGAATTGAAGACTTGCGCCCATTCTCCAGTTACGAATTTGTTGAAGCTTTACTAAGCAATTAACTGAGCAATTATTAAGCAATTAATTTTAGAGATGCTTTGCCTCTTTAAAATTAATTACGGATATCTTTAAGAAAATTGCTGAAATCGGTTGTTAATTTTTGTCCAACTAAGGATACACTATTGGACTAAATTAGCTTTCATACAAACCACCTAGCGTTGCAGCATTGGTATGTCCCTATCATTGCCACCTAGAAAAAGATCGATCGCACCACAGCCAGACCCAGACAATGCCTCTGTAATGGTGATGAAAGATCTCAAAGACCTGCTCAGACGGATGAGTCAGGATCAAAATAAGATCCATGAGCTGCTTAGCTTCTTGGGTTACGCTCTCCGCAGCTTTAGCAATCTCAATCAATTTCTAGAGTTAATTCCTCTAATAGCCAGTCGTGTTACTGACTCAGATGGTGGCGCGTTAATTTTGTTTAAAGCTAGCGGACAAATTCGCCTAGAGTCGCTGCATTGTCCTGAACGCAATCAAGGCGGCATGAAAGCGCATCAAGTAAGAACGGCGATCGAGCGAGCGATTCAACAGGTTTTAACTGGTAGTCCGACTGCACTTGATGAGATGGTCAGTCGTTATTTGGGGGCAGATGTACATTTATTTGGTACATCAGTTTTAGTTAAAAACTCAGTACGCGGTCGTCTATATATTTTTAGTCGTAAACCCGACTATATCTGGACAGACAACAAGCGCACTTTGATGCGATTGGTCGCCGATCAAACTTCGGTGGGTCTAGAAAATCATGAATTAACAACTGAATTAATCAAAAAAGAGCGCCAAGATCGTGAAATGGAGATCGGCGCAGAAATCCAACGCCAACTCTTACCGCGTAACTGTCCCAAAATTCAAGGCATTGAGATCTCGGCACGTTGCTCCACTGCTAGCCGTGTGGGAGGCGACTACTACGACTTTATCCCGATGCAAAAAGGCGATCGCTGGAGTTTTGTGGTAGGCGATGTTATGGGTAAAGGTGTCCCCGCAGGTTTGATTATGACGATGACTAGGGGAATGCTACGCGCAGAAGTGTTAAACAATCATTCACCCAGCAAAATTTTAGAACATCTCAATGAAGTGATGTATGAAGATCTTGAGAAATCTCATCGCTTCGTGACTATGTTTTATTCAGAATACGATCCCGAAACTCAGATTCTCTCCTTCAGTAATGCTGCTCATACACCCGCACTGCATTGGCGAGCCAAAACACGTACTGTTCATGCTCTTGATACCCTTGGCGCCTTAATTGGTCTAGAGGCTGGCTCTAAGTATGAAGAGCGGAGTACTCACCTATCTGTGGGTGATGTAGTTATTTATTACACAGATGGATTTACTGAAGCCGCAAGTCCAGAAGGCGATCGCTTTGATGAAGAGAATCTTCGTAAGGCGTTAGACTGGGCTTGTCAGAATTGTTTTCCTCTTTCTGATGATGTGACACGCCCACAGATGATTCTTGACTACATCTTCCAAGAAGTGCAAAATTTTATTGGAGAAGGGCATACTCATACCGATGATATGACTTTAGTGGTTCTGTACATAAATGATAAATCTCTGGAACATAGCTCCAGTAAAATAACTCAAACCTAAAACTCAATCAAAAAATATATGCTTGACTTTGCTCAACATCTCTTGGTTAGCGCTGACTTGTCGGCGATTAATATTTCTACAATCGATCTTGCTAGAAATTTTCACCTCAATTTAACCGATCTCCATTCGCACATAAATATGGATTTACTAGCCCAACAATTTAAACAGGATGTAATGGGAGATATAGGTAAAGGCTGGGAAAATTTTGTGAAATCTGGTCAGATTTGGGCACTCATAATTGGTGCAGTGGTTGGATATCTATTTAGAAGTATTACAAACTCATAAAAAACAAAAAGCTGCATTAGATGCAGCTTTTTGTTTAAGTGAATGGCGGGGGACGGATTTGAACCATCGACCTTCGGGTTATGAGCCCGACGAGCTACCAGGCTGCTCTACCCCGCGTTGTTTCGCTTAGCTAATATAACACGATTTTATTTAATTGCAAGCTTTTTTTGAAAACATTTGTGTTTCACCCCTCCGCAACGCCGTCTTACCTCAGTTGTTTGACCCGGTAAAACCAGGTGGAGCCAAAGCGCTGCGCCTAACTTAAAGTTCCCAGATGCATGTCTGGTATACTGCGGCGAAGACTACGAAGACTCCTTGAAAACAATTATCGATCAAGACACATTATCGGTAGTCACGCACGCCACAGAGGAGCTTGTAACAATTATAGCTCAATCAAAACCCAAAAATGAGAGAGCTTGTCTTCTCATTTGAAGCTACTAGCTAGCCAGTACACTAGGGGCGCGATCGCAAGAGCAGGCAGAAATGAAGCAACTCTGACTTTGGCTAGCTCTAGCAAATTTAAGCCCAGTCCTAATAACATCAAGCCACCAACACCTGTAACGATCAGTACTGGTTGAGAATTTGCGGGATCAGGTAAACTTTGTGCTAAGTTTCCTGCAAGGACAGACATCACGCCTTGATATAGTCCAACGGGCAAAGCCGAAAAACCTACGCCAATTCCGTAGGTACTAGCAAAAACAATAGAAATAAAGCCATCGAGAGCCGATTTAAGTGCAAGCAGATTGTTATCGCCTGTCAGTCCATTATTGAGGCTACCAATAATTGCCATTGGTCCGATGCAAAACAATAAACTAGCGGCAACAAACCCTTCGGTAAATTTACCTTTGCCTCTAAATTTTGCTTTTAGCCAATCGCCAACCAACTCTAATCGTTTTTCGATCTGTCCTAATTCACCAATTATGCCGCCGATAATTAACGAAACTAGTGACAGAATCGTGCCATCAAGAACACCTACCTTAACTTTGAGCAAACTGTTTGCCATATTGAGGCTAACAAACATCGTTATTAGTCCAATTGCCTGTTTGAGAATTGGCAGAACTTGAGCAAGAAAACGACCGCGCAGGATTAACCCTAAAAATGTGCCACAAGCGATCGCCAAAATATTAATCCAAGTTCCACTGGTTTTTGTCCAAAAATCTAGCATTTAATTACGGTTGCGTTGTTGTTGAGCAACATATGTGCTTTAAGTTGCCTGACTTATATCCTATAGCGGGATCTCAAGCCTAGTGAGATCTCGCTATAGGTTTTGCGACAAGGCGATATTGATCCCCTAAATTGATGAGTATATTTACTAGCGATCGCGATAAACCGATTGCGTATTTTTATTACACCTGTAAACCTTTGCAACTTTTTGGCTGCGCTCTTGGCATTACTAAATATAGTAAAGAGAATTAATCTATCGATTGCGTTGCGTTCGAAATCATTTGAAATGAAATAAGGAATTGCCCTTCAAGAACTAGGGTATTACTTTTTAAAAATTAGGGTTTTTTAGCCCAATAAGGAGAGCGAAAAATGGCTCTAGAGCCTTGCACTGAAGTTCCTACAAAAATTAACACCGACATTCCCGTGCTCAAAGAGCGCGGACAAAGAGAGGTGTTTTGTGGCTTGACAGGAATCGTCTGGCTACATCGCAAAATGCAGGATGCTTTTTTTCTTGTGGTGGGTTCTCGTACCTGTGCCCACCTGATCCAATCTGCGGCTGGAGTGATGATTTTCGCGGAGCCAAGGTTTGGAACAGCAATTCTTGGAGAACGCGATCTGGCTGGACTGGCGGATGCTAATGAAGAACTCGATCGCGTTGTCGATCAGTTATTAGAACGTCGCCCAGATATTGGCACTTTGTTCTTAGTGGGGTCATGTCCCTCTGAGGTAATTAAGCTCGATCTTGCCAAAGCTGCTGAGCGTCTCAATCAACGATTTTTTCCGAAAGTAAGAATTCTCAATTATTCTGGCAGTGGCATTGAAACCACATTCACTCAGGGTGAAGATGCTTGTTTGGGATCGATGGTTCCTGTACTGCCCCGTAGCTATGATGAACCTAGTCTGATGGTGGTTGGTAGTCTGGCAGACGTGGTGGAAGACCAGTTCCAGAGACTATTTGACAAGATGGGAATTGGCCCCGTTTATTTCTTTCCCCCTCGTCGCGCTGCAAATTTGCCACCTGTAGGCAAAGGCACGAAGTTATTGTTAGCACAGCCATTTTTAGGGGAAACAGTGCGATCGCTAATTTCGCGGGGTGCAACCCTATTACCATCGCCTTATCCTTTTGGAATCGAAGGCACAACTGCATGGTTGAAAACCGCAGCTGATGCATGGAATATTGATAGCAATCTCTTTGAAGAGGCGATCGCCCCTGCCGCTGCTCGTGCCAAGATTGCCTTAGAGCGTTATCGCCAAGCTCTGACAGGTCGTAAAGCATTTCTATTCCCCGACTCGCAATTGGAGATTCCGTTGGCGCGTTTTCTATCAAGAGAATGTGGTATGGAACTAGTCGAAGTAGGAACGCCCTATATCGATCGCCTTTTGATGGATAGCGAAATTAATCTTTTACCAGTTGGAACAGCTCTTTCAGAAGGTCAAGATGTTGAGAAGCAGCTAGATCGTTGCCGCGAAGCTAGACCTGACATTACGGTCTGTGGTTTAGGACTTGCCAATCCTCTTGAAGCTGAAGGTATGGCAACTAAATGGTCAATTGAATTAGTATTTTCACCTATTCACGGTTATGACCAAGCCGCCGATCTAGCAGAATTGTTTGCACGTCCGCTTGAGAGAAGAAGAAGATTAACTGTTTAAGAGCAATTGCGCTATTAGCTTTTTGATTACCAATTACTAAATTAACCACCCTATGGAATTAACCCTCTGGACTTACGAAGGCCCTCCCCATGTAGGTGCAATGCGAATTGCTACTGCCATGGAAGGAGTACATTATGTGCTTCATGCACCTCAGGGTGATACATACGCCGATCTATTGTTCACGATGATCGAGCGTCGAGATCGCCGTCCGCCTGTAACTTACACCACCTTTCAAGCTCGCGATCTTGGCGGTGATACTGCTGAGATGGTGAAAACTTCAGTGCGCGAAGCCTATGAACGCTTTAAGCCTCAAGTCATGCTAGTTGGTGAAAGTTGCACTGCTGAGCTAATCCAAGATCAACCAGGTTCATTGGCAAAGGGGATGAATTTGCCAATCCCGATTGTGAGTTTAGAATTGCCTGCCTATTCTAAAAAAGAAAATTGGGGTGCGAGCGAAACTTTATATCATTTAGTCCGTACTCTGCTGCTGCCCATTGTCCCCGCACCAAATACTAAGCGTCCCCAGCGGGAATCACATATTCGTCCTAAAGCTAATATAATTGGTCCAACAGCTTTAGGATTCCGATGTCGTGATGATATTCGCGAAGTGATTAAGTTACTTGCGGAAATCGGTGTAGATGTTAACGTTGTTGCTCCAATGGGAGCGACCCCCGATGACTTGATGCGGATTCCTGACGCGGATTTTAATATTTGCCTATATCCTGAAATTGCACTTACTACTTGCACTTGGCTCAGCCGTAGTTTCGGACAGCCAACTGTGAAGACTGTGCCAATTGGTGTTGGCGCAACTCGTGATTTTATTGCCGAAATTGGCAAAGTTGCGGACATTGATGTTAGTCAAGCTCTAGCGCGATCGCAAGCCGATACTCTTGGTAACTGGGATGCAGCTCGCGTATCATCGGCTGCCGAAGTTAGTGCTTCGCGATTGCCTTGGTATTCGCGATCGGTTGACTCCACTTATCTAACTGGTAAGCGTGTGTTCATCTTTGGTGATGCTAGCCATGCACTAGCCGCTGCCAGAATTGCTACGGAAGAACTAGGTTTTACCCTTGTGGGTATTGGTACTTATAGCCGTGAATTTGCGCGGGAAGTGCGGGAAGTGGCGAAGAAGCATGGACTCGAAGCCGTGATTAGTGATGACTATCTTGCCGTGGAAGCTAAAGTTGCCGAAGCCGCTCCAGAACTAGTGCTTGGCACTCAGATGGAACGACATATTGCCAAACGCTTGGGTATCCCTTGCGCGGTAATTTCTGCACCAATCCACGTTCAAGATGTACCTGCCCGTTACTCACCCCAAATGGGTTGGGAAGGTGCGAATGTGATTTTTGATAGTTGGGTGCATCCTTTGATGATGGGGCTTGAGGAGCATTTGATTGGTATGTTCCGCGAAGACTTTGAGTTTGCTGAAGGACATATGAGCCACTTGCACACTGCACCAGCTCAAGAAAATCGCCACGAGTTACCTCGCGAAACGGGAATTAGCGAACAGGCGATCGCCTCAACAGGTGGATCTAATCAAGCTGTTCTTATACCTGTTGCTCAAGCAGTTGAAGGTGTAACTTGGAGCGCGGATGGAGAAGCCGAGTTGAAGAAAATTCCTTTCTTTGTTCGCGGCAAGATCAAACGCAATACCGAAAAATATGCCAGCGATCGCGGCATTACTTCGATCACCGTAGAAACCCTCTACGACGCAAAAGCAGCGATCGGCAAGTAATCGATCTGGGGGTCTCTGCGCGCCATAAAAGTTTATTAATACAGTTATTTTATAGGAGTTTATTTTGGCAGTTTTAACAGCTCATCCACCATCAATTACAAAATGTGAAGATGGAGAAGGTAGTGTTCAGGTACATCAAGAACCAGGGATGGTAATTGAAGGAGCTTTAGTGATCGCAGTCTATGGTAAAGGCGGCATCGGCAAATCCACTACTTCTTCTAATCTATCAGCGGCATTTTCTCATCTTGGTAAGCGAGTGCTTCAGATCGGTTGCGATCCTAAGCATGACAGTACCTTCACTTTGACCAAGAGAATGGTTCCGACGGTAATCGACATTCTCGAAACCGTTGACTTCCATTCTGAAGAATTGAAGACTGAAGACTTCATGTTTGAAGGCTATAACGGCGTAATGTGTATTGAAGCTGGTGGTCCTCCTGCGGGTACGGGTTGCGGCGGTTATGTCACAGGGCAAACAGTCAAACTTCTCAAAGAACATCACCTGCTTGAAGATACCGACGTGGTAATTTTCGATGTTTTAGGAGATGTGGTCTGCGGTGGATTTGCTGCGCCTTTACAACACGCTCATTATTGTTTGATCGTTACAGCCAACGACTTTGACTCCATTTTTGCAATGAATCGTATCGTGGCTGCGATTCAGTCCAAAGCTAAAAACTATCGCGTCCGTCTCGGTGGCATCATTGCCAACCGTAGTGAAGGAACCGATCAGATCGATAAGTTCAACGATCGCGTTGGCTTGAAGACTTTGGCGCATTTCCGCACCGTCGATGCCATTCGTCGCAGTCGTTTGAAAAAATGCACGGTATTTGAAATGGAGCCCGATCCTGAAGTTCTAGAAGTGCAGCAAGAATATCTCAAGCTTGCCAAGGGAATGCTTGATAACGCTGAGCCGCTGTATGCCCAACCACTCAAGGATCGCGAAATTTTTGACTTGCTTGGTTTTGACTAATCATCAAAAAAGCCCTCGCTAAGCGGGGGCTTTTTTGTCAGCTCTAAAAATGAAAGTCGGCGCTTTGCGCCGACTTTCATTTTTAGATAATTTTATGCATTAACCAATTCTTTCATTGGTGCGGCTAATGCTTCTTCTAATGGTGCTCGTCCTAAGCGCTC
The DNA here is from genome assembly GCA_003242085.1 of Pseudanabaena frigida. Taxonomy (GTDB): domain Bacteria; phylum Cyanobacteriota; class Cyanobacteriia; order Pseudanabaenales; family Pseudanabaenaceae; genus Pseudanabaena; species Pseudanabaena frigida. The sequence continues at coordinate 83,312 of QBML01000016.1, forward strand.
CTCTAGAATATTCATCACGGTACGTCCAAAGTCGTCATCATCACGTTTCCATGCTTCTAAACAGACTTCGCCAAAAAAGGAGCCTAACGGTTCAGGATTCCAAAGTAGTTTTTTAGCAGTCCAAGGCATCATGCTCATCGGGTTATAGCCTTCTTTAAGAATGTTGTTTTTGAAAGCATAATCTTCCAAATGGGTATGCGGTTGTAAGCCGATGAAAAAGATCGCAGGTTCTACTTTGTCTGCACCAAAAATAGCTTCTAGTTCGCGGTGATAGGCAATCGTTTGGCGGACAGTTTCTAAGGTTTCATCGATAACATTGAATGAATAGTTAACTGACACCAATTCGTTGAATCCTGCGGCTTTAAGATCGCGACAGTTCTGGAGGACTGACTTAAGGTTATAGCCCATTCGCATCTTGCGGACTAATTCTTGAGAGCCGCTAGTAATGCCGATCTCAAAATAGCTCATCCCCGTCTCCACCATCAGTTGACAGAGATAAGGTGTGAGGTTGTCAGCACGAATATAAGCTGCCCAGTGAATATCGGTCATACCCGAAGCTTTGACTTTTTCTAGCAATTCAACGGCATCATCAATAAACTTTTTGGCAGGAATGAATTGAGCATCAGTAAACCAGAAATTGCGAACGCCGCGATCGTAGAGTATCCGCATTTCCTTAATTACTTCATCGGTCGGATTAATCCGAACTTGTTTGCCTTCGATGACGGTGTAAATGCAGTAGCAACAGTTATGGGGACAGCCCCGCTTAGTTTGGACACCGATATAAAAGTCGCGATCGCGGAAGTAGTAATTAAAATCTTCCCAGATTGACTCGATATATTCGTAGTTGCAGGCACTTTTTTCAATCGGTGCGGGTTGCTCGTGAATTAATCTTGCACGGGGTTTTGTTTCGCCAACTACATAACAGCGATCGCTTTCGATTTCTCGACCTTGTACCAACCGCTCCAGTAATGACTCTCCTTCGCCTACAGAAATAATCGTCCCCTTTGGCAAAATGTTGCCCAGTTGTTCGTAAAAAACGCTGACAGCGCCGCCCCCAATTACAGCTCTGGCTTCTGGGTGATAGCGTCTTGCCCGACTTAAACCGCGCCTAATCAACTGTGAGTTACGCCAAAGTTCCGTGTAGTAAGAAGTAAACAGGCGCAGACCATTTACAGCCCCCCGCAATTTTTTGAACGGATTTTTGGCATAGTAAAACTCAAAGGCATTTTGTAGAGGGTTGCCGCCACGTCCACCCACGGGTGCATAGATCTGGATATCGCGCCACGAAAATACTAGTAAGTTTGGTTGAAACTTATCGATCGCCCGATCTAACGCTGCATAAAAATCTAGCGGTGGCACTGTACCCAAGTCAAAAATGTTTTGCTGGACATGAGGTGCAACCTTATGAATGTGATCGGACAAATAAACGACACCAATTGGAAAAATCGGGTTGCAGGGTAGGCGAATGTAGAGAATGCGATCGCTAGATACACCAGATATGCGATCGGACTTGTTACTAGACGAAATGCCTGAATCTTTTATGGAATCTCTTATGGAGTCGTTGGCAGACATAAAGTTTTATCTCTGAGATACTAATTATTTTTTATTATTTTGGGTATTTGCTAAAGATGGCAGGATTTTAGAGCAAGGATAGTCGGCACTTTGCGCTGTCCATTCTTGCTTATTGATCGCTACCCTATTTTTGTTATTTCGGCTTTCTTCGCGATTTTCACAACTGTAAATCTCACTACATTAACCAATAAGTCTTTACATATCTTAATTATATTCCCCTTATCGGATTTATGCTGCGCTGAAGACTAGTGCTGGATCGAGCGATCGGTTTTGGTGATTTTTTATTCTCTTGGGCTAGTGTCTATTTTAAATGGGAAAATTTTCATTATTGGCTATGGGGATCAAATTAGCTATTACATAGTTAATAGTTGGTAGTAGTGTTTACAATCGTTAGTTAGTCTTGAGTGTTAGCTTTATCACTAGCTTAAAGTGCGAGATCGGTATTCTTGTGAAACCCAAACATATCGGCAGGGTCTATTTGGCATAATTAGGAATATTTTTATGTTTACGACCAAATCATGGTCGCTTATATCTTAAAAGTCTCGTTATTTGTTAGCTTCGTAAACTTTATATAAAAAACTACTATGTCTTTATTCGACCCGTTACCTGCTGATTTACTTGATAAAAAGATTGTTTGCTCCTACGTAAATGCCACTAGCAAGATTCAAATTGCGAGAATTACTGATGTCCCACAATGGTATTACGAGCGAGTGGTATTCCCAGGGCAAAATCTGATTTTTGAGGCGATCGCCTCCGCGCACGTTGAGATTCATACAGGAATGATGGCAAGCTCCATACTTTCGGATACAATTCCCTGTGTCCAATTACAGGTAGAAGAAGCTAGCTCCACCATGCCAAGCTGGATTCCAATCAAGCCAATTGATGAGACCCCACTTGATAATACATCGGAGTCAGTTTCTCTACCCGAACCAGAAGTAGTTTCCTAAAAATGGATTTTCTTTCGCTCGATTATGCTCAATTTCTGATCGGCATAACGCTTGTTTATTGGCTAGTTCCGCACCTGCAAACACGCTTGCTGATTATTTTGACAGCAAGTTTGATGTTTTACTCATTTATTCAGGTGCAATATGTCTGGCTGCTGATCGTAATGTTAGCGATCAACTTTTGGCTGGGTGAAGAAATTCGTAAAGGAAACCAATTCCTAAAGCAGTGGTTGCTATTTGTGGGGATATTTTTTAATGTACTACTGCTGTTTGGGTTTAAATATATTCCGTTTGTGGCGACGGCGATCGGCAATATTACTGGTTTGCCTGTGGGGAGTTCACTAGCAATCTGGGCAAAGTCTAATATCATTCCTCCCATTACGTTAAGTTTTTTTGTATTTGAAATAATTGCTTACCTGATCGATACCTATCGGGGGAATACTCCTGCCAGAGACTTTCTCAGCTTTGCTGCCTATAAATTATTTTTTGCCAAATTGCTATCGGGACCAATTACCCGCTATCAAGAATTTGCGCCTCAACTCCTAACGCGATCGCGTCCAGTTTTGCCCGATATTGCTGAAGGTATCTGGCTGTTTACCTGTGGGGCTGTCAAGAAAGGGATCGTCGCTGACAATATGGCGAGACTGGTCGATCTCAGTTTTCGGAATACAGAGCGTGCAGGTAGTATCGATTTATGGCTAGCGCTATTTGCATATGGAATTCAGATTTATTGCGACTTTAGCGGCTATATCGATATGGCGAGAGGTAGCGCCTTGTTATTAGGGTTCAAGCTGCCCCAAAATTTTGATTTCCCCTATTTCTCTGCAAGTATTTCTGACTTTTGGCGACGCTGGCACATGACCCTCGGTGCATGGATGCGAAATTATCTCTATATTCCTCTCGGTGGCTCACGTGGAGGGCTTTGGCGCACTTGTCTGAATTTGATGATTATTATGGTCGTAGTCGGTATTTGGCATGGCGCAAACTGGGGCTTCATTATTTGGGGGGTCTGGCATGGGGCGGCTCTAGTAGTGCATCGCCTCTGGATGGAGGTTTGTAGCGTATTTGAAGGGTTAAATAAAATCTGGAAACCTTTGCCAATGAAGATTTTAGCGATCGCAATCACGCAATTGGTAGTGTTTTTAGGTTGGATTCCTTTTAGGCTACCGAATTTAATTGATATGAATATGTTTTTGCAAAGATTATGGGGATATCAAAGCGATCCTCAGTTTGGTGTGAAAATCTATGTGGAATCCCTCGGTATTACAGTGGGGCAAATCTCGTTATTAATGTTTGCGATAGTTCTTTTGTCGCTGATTGCCTATCGCTGCGATCGCGCTAAGTGGCAGTTGAATTGGCAAGTGAAATTATTCCTAGTCCCCGTCAGCTTATTTCTAGTCAGCATTCTCAGCCCCGATAAGAAGCTACCCTTTATCTACTTTGATTTTTAGATCTGAAAATCATGTAACTATCCTGTTGATTAACTATTCCAAAAATCTTCAGCAATCTTTTCGATCGCTTGTTTCAATTCAGGCAACCGATACTCGATCACGTTCCAAACTATATCCAAGTTGATTTCAAGATATTGATGGGCTAACACATTTCTAAATTCTGTGACCCTTCGCCAGTCGATTTCTGGATGAGCATCTTTCCAAGCCTCAGGCAATTGCTGTGTAGCATCTCCTAATGTTTCTAAATTTCGGATGACAGCATCTTGAGTTTTTAGATCGCTATAAAAGCTATCCATTCCCTCTGCCGTATAACTTTCAATACGGTTAATACATTCACGAATATGAATGATGTAAATTCTGGGATCTTTCATATTTCTACAGCCTCTTGAAAAATGCGATCGCGAATAAAGGGATGTATTGAGTTAGCAGGCACAACATCAACTTTACGCTGTAGCAATTCCTCTAGATCGTGAATCAGCCCAACAGGAAACCAAGGACTTATTTTTTTTAGATCGTAATCAACCAAAAAGTCGATATCACTATCTTCAGTTGCTTCACCTCGTGCCACCGAGCCAAAGACTCTTACTCCATAAGCACCATGCTGAGAAGCAATCTTTAAAATTAAGTCTTTTTTATCAGTCAATATTTCAGAAATTCCTAGTTTTGGTTTCATAGCTTTATGCATCAATTTAGTTTAAAAGATTTAAAGCCCATTGTCGCGAAAGGCTCGATGGAGGATGGTCTGAAATAGGTGTTCTGCTTGCCGCAGGGCTTCTCGTTGTTGGGCGCGGATTCTGTCACTTTTTTGCACGATCGCCGCAAATTTTTCTTGCAGGGGAAGAGGGGGAAGAAAAATAGGACAATCTTTGACAATACCTGTACTAATAGTATTCAAGCCGCTTGTTGTATTGCTTGAGCCATGAAAGTATTTCTTACCACCAGACCCGTTAATGTAATGACTTAGGAATAGACTATTTATACTTTTAGAATCAGCACGAACTCTAATAATGTGATTTTGGTGTACACAAGGAGAAATTGATCCATTCCATACTGCACATCTTCCAATCTCTTGAGTATTCCCGTGACCTTCAATAATTAGAACGTCATTTTTCTCTAGTTTTACTTTAACTAATTCGTCTTCTGTTAAACCAATTTGCTTGATCTCTCCAAGTTCCAAATAATTTCTATAAACATTTGCAACTCTTAAATATGGAGCTTTTATTGGTAATACATCTCTTCTTGGTGTTACTTGTAATCCACCTTGAACTTGGCTAATCTCTCCTAGATTTTCGATATCCCAGCCTTTAGAGTTTTCAATAGGATCGCCAAACATTTCTAAGAAGACCGATCGCAAATAGGTATCACTAAGCTCAAGGGCATAACGGCGAGAGCGGCGCAATCTGTCCGCTTTTGCACAAATTGCAGCTATTCGTTTTTGTTCAGCGATCGGTGGTAATGGAATTTGTAAATCGCGAAGCATTTGAAGAGAGACAAATTTTTGAGTCACTCCTCGTGAATCTATCAAAAAAATTTTTTCAAGGACTGGTGATTGAAGAAGGTAGTAAAAATATTTAGATGATATAGAATTGTTATTAAATTTAAACAGAGCAACATTTTTAACTGAAAACTCTCGTTTTGATTTGACAATAACTGGATTGCCTATAGTTCCTATCATTGGCATAATAATATCGCCTTCATCTACTTGCGATCTCTTCTTTATTTTTTGATGATCATCTTCCGAAATAAATAAAGCATCACTAAAATCAATGAATCCATTAGTTAAGTTTTTGGATGTGATAAGTGGAATACCCTCAGACACATATTTTGGAGTGTCATGTGTACCATCTCTAACATCAATCACATCCTGACAACGCACTAATTGCCAGCCTTCATGTAATTGTATTTTATTCTCTTGAGAAAGCATAAACTTAATGTCCTTGACTAAACTAAATAGATTCTAAAATTAGTGATTGCTCATACTGTTTGTTCCAAGTCTCGACAAAACATTTTTAACGCGATTACTGTCTAGATTTCTGGTTTTTTATATGACTATTCTTTGCCCTTCAAAATCTTCTTATTCCTAAATGCTCAGCATCTCTCTTTAGCCCTTTCATATGCCAAATCATGCTCAGCAAAACTAATCACCTGCACCCGTTTCGGCGTAGGTGACTCATACACGCGATAAACCAAACGAAAGCAAACACCGTTATAGTCAATCTCCAAAGCACGATAATGCCTCAAATCACCCCGCAAATTATGGCTAGGCACTCCCTGCGTTTGTACTGGATCGATCGCCAAAACAATCTGATATTTAGCGAGATCGTATCGTCCTTTAGAAACTCAGGCAACAGAGGTAAATCATCAACACCCACTAGCGGATGCAACGTAACCCTATACTTCGGCTTTTTTGTAACCACGCTTCACCAACCATTCATTTAAAGCCTCTTCATCGATCTCATCATCCTCATGGACAACCGTGATCCACATAGACTCGTCATCCTCATCCGCTAAACGAGCGATCGCCTTAGCCTCTGCCGACTGGGGCGCAAGCTCCGCTCCCAACGCTTGATAAACCTGCCATTTCTGCTCCTTGGGCAAAGTTTGAATCAGCGCCAGCAAACTCGCAAACGACACTTGAGCCTTAATGGACAACAAAGCCGACTCATGAGACTGCTCAGGCGCTTGCTCAGCTTGTTCCGCACTTACGGGCTTTTCAGTTATTTGCATAGATTTTCATCCTAAATATCATGAGATTGGCAATCGTCTAATTCGATAACGTTCATCGGTAACAACCACAATAGCCCCTGCCTCCAACTCATCAGCACATTGAGCAATAATGCTTTGTAGCTTATCCCAAACAAATTGCGGTGATGTATTTTTCAATCGAAATATAACTACACTTGGCAAATTTTCCTTACTAGCCGCCATCAAATCACCAAAATCAAGATCAAAAGTTAAAACAATTCGCTCTTCTAATCTAGCCTTGTCTAGAATTAACGCATCAGGTAGGCGTTGCAAACCCTGATCTCGCAGGTGAACGGCATCATAGCCTAACGATTGAAGCGATCGCGATACTGTTTGCGAAACGCCCATATCGGCAATAAACCTCATGCACTAATCCCCGCAAAACTACGCACCTCTTCATTGGCTAAAAAAGCGGCATACAAAAGACTTGCCCTAATATCTTCAGGCTCAAGATCGGGATATTCTTCTAATATTTCGGTAGTTGTCAAACCATTAGCAATCAGACTCAACACAAGCGACACAGTAACCCGCATTCCTCGAATGCAAGCCCGACCGCCCATAATTTTTGAATCAAACGTGATTCGAGTTAGCAGTTCATTCATAAATTTAACTTTCCAATAATTGCTCCAACTCTCGCACCTCAGCCGCTATAAAAGATTCTAGCTTGAGCATTCGTCCCGTCGTTATCTCTGGCAACTCGTAAAACACCTCATCCTGCTCCACCACTCGATAGCGACTAGCAGACAGATCGTACTTATTTGATTTGACCAAAGCCCGATCCACCCAAAACTGACGATTGAGGCGATTAATTTCATTTTGCAAAGGCGCAATTTTTTCGCTCAGTTCCTTGAGATTCTGCTCTGCCGACTCTAAAGCCAGCCTTGGGAGATCGTCATCTTCGGGCGCGATCGCGTCCTCAAACTTGAGACGATGAATATCTCGCTCCAAATCCAAACGCTGAGATTTTAAAGGCTTGAGCAACTCTTTAATTTCCAACTTGCGGCGCTCCCGTTGGGCGTTAAAGTCATCATCAAAGCGCCGCTTCCAGCATTCCAAAATATTAGGAATATCATTCTCAGACACCGCTTGACGCTTATCATCCAACGAAAAGCCATCGTGATCCATGTCATAAAACCAAATGCGATCGCTGGTTGCGCCCCGCGTAAACATCAACACCGCCGTTGACACTCCTGCGTAGGGTTTGAACACGCCCGAAGGCATTGACACCACCCCATCCAAGCGGTTTTCTTCCAATAACTTTTTACGAATATCCTGATGTTGCTTACTAGAGCCAAACATCACCCCATCAGGCACAATCACCGCACAGCGTCCGCCCATCTCTAGCGATCGCAGGATTTGATATAAAAACAGCAATTCCGTTTTCTTGCACTTATCAGGCAATGCAGGATTAACATCCGAATCCATCTTGCCTGTAAAAGGCGGATTCATCAGCACCACATCCAGAAATTTCTCCGCTTCAAAATTTTTCGATAGCGTATCCATCAAAAAGAAACGCGGATGCTCGATTCCATGCAACATGAGGTTCATCGACCCAATCCGCAACATCGTCATCCCCGCATCATTATCATAGGCAGTCAGCGCCTCAGTCTTGAGAAACTTACGCTCTGCATCAGACAGCAAATCACCAATAGGATGTTTATTCCCCTCCGCATCATACAAACCCTCTGGATTCGTATGCTTTTCGAGAATATACTCATAGGCATTCACCAAAAAGCCACAGGTTCCCGCCGCCAAATCGCCAATGCGTTCCTTTGGTTGCGGATCGATCATCTCCACCATCATGCGGATAATGTGGCGCGGTGTCCGAAACTGTCCATTGCGTCCCGCCGAACTCAACTTATTGAGCAAATACTCATACAAATCCCCCTGTACATCTTGATTCTGTTCAGCAATATTCATCCTGTCGATGATCTTGCAAACCTCGATGAGTGTCGCCGCCTTGCTGATTTTAAACTCAGCATTTTGCATATACAACACAAAGGAACTCAAGGGTTGCTCGTTATCCGAACCTTCAAGAGTCTTAGAATCGGCGGCTTCAGTATCTTTGTCTTTGTCTTTTGGATTGCCCAGCGATCGCAACCAAGGAAAAACTTCATCGCGAACGTGTTTGAGGATGGCTGCCCCTTCAAAGTTCCGCCAATGTGACCAGCGCAACTCTGTGGGAATTTTCGGCTCAAAGATTTGATTGCGCCGCTTTGCATCTTTCTCGCGCTTGTTTTCCCCATCATCAAGGCGTTTCAAAAACAGCAAATAGGAAAACTGCTCAATCGAGTCCGTTGGCAATGACAACCCCGCCGACCAAAGCCGATCCCAAATATCATCAACCTGCGATTTCAGTTCTGAACTTGTTAACAATCTAAACTTTCCTTATCTCAAAATACTTTTAAAAACACTATCGAATATCTACGCTGCAAACTGCTCGGTAAAATAAATCAACTCATTTACCTCATCCTCAGTAAACCATCGCTCTACTGCATCCTCCCCAAAACGATCTAGTGGCTCATCATACAAGTCAGCTATCTCTAGCCGTCGTTTTTGCAAGAAAACACTTTGGACAGCGCGTAAAAATCGGATTTGATTAGCATTGTACTGATGTTGAGTGATAAATTGCTCAAAATTACGCTCTACGATGTCCTTGTAGTCGGGCAATGCCTCAAACTCTAACAACTCCCGTAAAAACGCCAGCAAACTCGTCACCTTCAAGTTAAACGCCTTGCGAATATTCGACTCCGATAACTGGATATTACTACCACCCAACTCGCGCCGCAAAGTTCGCTCTAACGCCACCAGTTGCAGATCTGTCACCGCCTCACCATTACGCAAAGCCGCGATCGCAGGATGTGTCTCAAAAATTTCCATCACCTTACGCTCGACCCTATCGCGATATTCCTGCACATACACCTGCTCACCACCTTCACCCAGCGAAATATAGCCATTCACCGCAATCCGATCTGCCAAATCAATCTCGATAAAGGATGAAGGCTTTTCACGGCGGTTTTTCATTTGGTGAGCCAAATCGACAATCACCTGCGTTAGTTCTTGGGGTGTGGCAGTTCGTAGATTTTCTGACAAGCAAATATCCACAGAAGGCTTCACCCTGCGATCGTCCATCACAAAAGGCGGTAATCGACTTACATCTTCAGCGATCGATACCAACGAGTCATCACGCACCGCGTCAGTCAACACCTCATATTTCAGACGCTCTACCTTATTCGTAAAAGTCGCCGCCGCCACATCCACACCCGCCACAAACCGCAACAAAGGCGCGACCTTGGTACGCAAGAACTCTAGCTCACGCTTGCCGATGTAGCGCCAAAAATTATCCGTCCATGCTTGCTCAATTTCGTAATAAACCTGCTGCACACTATAAGCATCAAGCGGAATTTGCCCAATTTGCTGACGTAAATCGCTAATAGTTTGTTGGCGATCGCCTGAGTCTTGCCCCTTCAGATAAAGCTCTAACAACTTGAGGCGCGTGTTAAAGATTTTGACCGTCACAGGCAAATTTTGCGAAGAAACTTCATCACTGGGATTTTTATTGAAGTCATTTTCCCAAAAGTCAATGATCAAAAACTCTTCCTTACGACCATCGGGCAACCAATCAAATACCCTACAAGCCTCATGGTTACGAGTCCCCCGCCCAATCATCTGTTCCATCTTGATCCAAGACTGTACGGGCTTCATAAACACCAAATTCATCACTTCAGGCACATCGATCCCTGTATCCAGTAGATCCACCGAAATCGCTATGCGCGGCATATCCTCCTTTTTAAACCGCTTAATCAGTTCATCGGAGCGCTCCATTTCCGACACAATCACCTGCACCATACTCGGAAATTGGGGGTACATCTCCTCAAACACACTTGCCAAACGAAAAGCATGATCTTTAGTCAGTCCAAACACAATCGTTTTGGCAGGATAAAGCCCTGACTTATCCTTATGACACACCTCCATAAATTCTGCCCATTGCTTACGCAGTGTGTCGCGATTGCTAACTTTACGCTCTAAGTCCGTCCCTTCATAATCAATATCATCAGGATCTCGTCCTTGCTCAATCAAGGCATTACGATCTTCCTCACTCAATTCTGCCCCACGAATTCCCTTGCGTTGAAAACCTGTTTGCGCCTGATACAAACTGAAATCAACCAAATTCCCCTCAGCGATCGCCTGACTGCGTGGATAGCTAAACGTCGGCACATCCTCAAAACAATGAAATAGCTTCAGCGTATTGCGATCGATAAAGTTAGCAGGTGTTGCCGTCAGTCCAATAATCCGCCCATCAAAATATTCCACCACCTCGCGAAACTGGTTATAAATCGAGCGATGACACTCATCAAAGGCAAGCAAATCAAAAAAGGCAGGTGTAAATTGTTTGTAGCACTTGATTAATGTCTGTAAAGTACCAACATACAAGCGTTTGCTGTGGTCAATGTTGTAAGTGCGAATGCGATCGCAAGGTTCATTTGGCAAATAAACCTTGAAATTTTCATCTAAGGCTTGCCGAACCAAAGCATCGCGATCGGCAACAAATAAAATCGTCCGCGCCTGATTCGCCCTAGAGAATAAATCCACCAATGACATCATCGTGCGGGTTTTTCCAGTTCCCGTCGCCATCACCATCAAAGCACGGCGATGTCCCTCATCAAATCGTTCGCTTACTCTCTGCACCGCCTCTTGCTGATAAAGTCGCCCTGCGATCGCCACATTCTTCTGGACTTGCTGCAACGGAACCTTGTGCTGACGCAAATACAATAAATTTTGCAAATCCCTTAACGAGAAAAATCCTGCCACCTGTCGCTTATTCTCGCGATCGACATCCCAGAAAAAAGTGCGATCGCCATTGGTCATAAAAGCAAAGGGTTGAAAGCTCTGATGCTTAGAAATTTCCGTAACGTAATGGCGCACCTGCTGCTCAGCAACTTCAGGCGATCGGCTCTGTCGCTTTGCCTCAACCACCGCAATCACTTCCCCATTAGGCAAATACAAACAATAATCCGTCACCCCATTCCAAGGCTCCGCATCATAACCATCCACAGGAATCTCAAAACCAACTTGATTCTTATCTTCTAAGTTCCACCCCGCAAGCTTGATTTTTGGGTCAATTAAATTTTTTCGAGTTGATTGTTCGCTAGGAGACATATCGGCATCTCTTTAATTTTTGCAAGCCATAACCATACTAATGCAGAGAACGCTAGTGCTTACAAACCGTTACCGATGATAAAAAAAGCAGACCAGAAGGCAGGATGCTTGTATTGAGATGAGCGAATCATTTTTAGCTGCGCCTTCTGCAAAGCCTCAGCGATCGCTAGATTATCCTTTTGTAAATCTTGATAAAAAGCATCCATGAGAGCTTGTGTGCCAGCATCATCGACTTTCCACAGAGAGGCGATCGCGGTTTTTGCTCCAGCCTTTTGGACTTGGTAGCCAAAGCCTAAAATCTCCACCCCATCACCCAGCTTGCCCACGCCTGTCTGACAAGCACTCAAGATAATTAAGTCTATATTTTGCAGAGGTAAGTCAGTGATTTCATTTAACTTGAGAATATCTCCATTGCCAAAGAAGATGCGTGAGTTTTCAGGCTTACCTGTGTTGAATTCGGCATGGGTGGCAAAGTGGAGAATGTTGTGATTGCCTAAATAATCTTTGGTTGATTGAAGACTAAAATCTTTGTCTTCTAGAGTAGTTGTATTTTGTAGAGCCTTAGAGATTGCGCGGATTTCCGTAATGGTAGCAGGGAGAGCAACTTGTCCAAACTTATTCTCTCCCGCTTTACCGCCAAATGCTCCTGCAAGGACATTGGATGCTCGCTTGGGTTTGGCACTAAAATCACTGAGACTATAGGCAATCAGGTTACTGATGCGGTATTTTTCGATTAGCCATTGCTTACCATCGTAAAGTGCTGCTAAGGGTGCATAGCGAAGCTGTTGATCAGGGGCATAGAGAATCGTTGTCGCTTTGGCGTTGATTAGGTCAGCTTCAATTGGCTTAATGAGTAGGTTGTAGAGCTTTTGAGCTGACTCTTTGACATCATTAGATTCTCGATCTTGCAATTCTGCCCTGAACTCTGTAATCAGCTCATCTAGGGCGATTTGGGGAATGGGAACAGAGCGGCTGATTGGTATAGTGTTGGGAACAAAGAGAATGAGTTCTAGGCGATCGCTCAAAATGAGAGGATAGAGAAGAATACTTCCCTGTGGCAGCTTTTGCAAGTATTCAGGAACTTTATTAATTTCTGATTTGGGGATTTGTTGAATTTGGTTAGCTAGTTGGCGATTTAGGTCTGGGGTTTTATCCAAGCTCAGCGCTAGTAGTTGATTGATAATTGCCTTTTCTGGTTCTAAAAGCCTTACTCCCTGCAAAGTTCTGTCATTACCTTTGATGTTTTTGAGATAGTCTTCCAGTTCTTGGACTTTGAGCAGGTCAAGAATTTGTAATGCTTCCATCACTCTACCTTTCTGAATCAACAAATCAGCAAGGCGGCGATAGGTTTTGGCTATAGTGTTGGTATAGGATTGCTGTTCTGCTTTATCCAGATTTTTGAGTTCATTGCGAATGGATTCGCGGACGTTAACAGATTGCTTATAAAAGAGAATCGCGAGTTCAGTCTGGTTCTGTTGAGAAAATACCGATCCAAGGTTGTTAAAGTCTACGGCTTCTCCTTGGCGATCTTTAGTTTCCCTTGCGATCGCTAAACCCTGTAGGTAGTAATCAATTGCTACTTTATATTTGCCCAATGCCAGATAAGCACGCCCCAGATTGCTTATAGCAATTCCTTCCCCTTGGCGATCTTTGAGTTCTTTTTTGATCGCCAAACTTTGCAAATAGCATTCAATCGCCTTGTTATATTTTTCTAGCGCGTGATAAGCCAAACCCAAGTTAACTAGTGAACTACTCTCCCCTTGTCGATTTTTGAGTGCTCGATCGAGTGCTAATCCTTGTAAATGGTACTCGATCGCTTTTTCATATTTACCTAAAGCATCATAGGCAATTCCTAGATTTCCTAGAGCTTGTGACTCTCCCAAACGATCCTCGTTTTTTCTGGCGATCGCTAAGCGTTGCAATTGGTACTCAATTACCTTGTCATAATTACCCAGAGCCAAATAAGTGACTCCTAGATTTCCTAGCGCCTGACCCTCTCCGAGCCGATCCTTAATTTCCCTTGTAATGGTCAAACGTTGCAATTGATAATCGATCGCTTTGTCATAGCTACCGAGATAGTAATAAGCCAGACCGAGATTGCCCAGTGATTGTCCTTCTCCTTCGCGATCTTTGATTTCCCTTGTGACTGCTAGACGCTGCAAATCGTACTCGATCGCTTTGTCGTATTTGCTGAGATAGCGATACGCATTACCCAGATAGCCTAGAGACTGTTCCTCTTCAGTGCGTTCTTTACTTTCTCTAGCGATCGCTAAATTTTGCAGATAGTAATCGATCGCTTTTTCATATTTTCCGAGAGAGTAATGGGTAAAGCCCAAATTGCTCAATATTTGCATTTCGCTGACGCGCTCTTTAGTTTCCCTCGCGATCGCTAATGCGTGCTGTAAAGAATCAATTGCTTTGTCATAGTTCGCCACAGCATAGTAAGAATTTCCCAAACTTTTCAGCGATTGCATTTCACCAACGCGATCTTTAATTTCCTTCGAGATCGCAAGGCTTTGCAATTGGTAATTAATGGCTTTGTCATAGTCACGCATTACATGATACGCAATCCCCAGACTACCAAGTACCTCTCCTTCGCCACCTCGATCCTCGATCTCCCGATAAATCATTAAGGACTTTTGCCATGTCATCAAAGCCGCCTCAATTTGACGAGTTTGAAATAGCTGAAACCCTTCTCGTAAAAGTCGATCTGCTTCTGATGCTCGTGGAGATATCTTTTGCGCGATCGCAGTTTCAGACAATGGCATCGGCGCGATCGGTAATGCTGTAATGACATAGGTAGTCGCAGCAAGAGCAAGCAGTTTTAGACTTGACAGCATAAGCTTTTCAGTTTCTTAGCAACCTTGAAGCAACTATAAAGTAAAGTACATTGCTTTTGAGTATGTAATTATTTGAATAAGGCTATTAAGTGTTGTCTCATATTTCGAGAGACTTCTCAAACATACTCAATAAGAACAATCAACCCCAGTACAAAGCCTTGTAAACCAGTTTTTTGAGATTACTCTCAGAGCGAAATCATGCCCTAACAAGCCACCTGTAACTGCATAGCGTAGCGCAAATTCTAGGCTTGGATTGTATTGATCTCTCACGATTGGACGCAATTGCTTTAAATCAAAGACAGGAATTTTAAAATTACTAGGAAGAGCTCCCGCTTCCCATAATTCCTTAAGTGCAATCCATCGGTGATGTCCAGAATCAAGCATCATTTTTGTAGGATCTTGGCGATCGCTAATCATCAAACTCACAAGAGGAATTCCCTTCCATCCATCTTCCAAGATACTTGACTTATATTCGTTTGCGACATCTGTGCTGGCTTCACCACCCTTACCATATTGACTAAAAGCCTTGAAAAAATCTTTAGGCTCAAACCAATAGGAAGCCGCCAACATTTTTTTGACTGTCGTCATAGCATGTAATTGCTGCTCTTCTGTGAATTTATCATCATTTTCCTCTCTAAAATGTTCCCATTGAAAATCAACCCAATCCGCAGTTTGTAATAGCGATAATCCACGTTCAAAATCAAAGGTATCTACTTTAGCAACAGGCTCAACATTAGTAGATTTAGTAGGTAGAACCACCTCAATATTGGGTACAGTCTCAACATTGACAATCGGTTGCTTGCGTTTAGAGGTTGATGATTGTTTTTTACTTTGCCATTCAATAAATGACGGATCGGCTAAGACCTCATTAACTCGATCGATGCGATAGAGTTTAAGCAGAGTTGTACTTTTGCTTTTTGGGTTTTTCTCTGTTTTGTCGCATTCCCCAAAAAACTTTTTGATCGTTGGGTCAGTAAAACCATGCAACTCTTTGAGTTCCTTAGATGATATGTATTCCGTCTCTGTGCTTGCAATAGTCACTTTGTTACCCTTTTCTTAATGCTCAGTAGTACCAAAACACAAAATGGCGTAGCCATTTTGTGTTTCTAAAACCCTTACTAGGTTTGGTTTTCAATTCACAAAAAGTGTGACAACACTTTTGTGAATTGGTATAAGTTAGTGGAATTAACTATAGGATGGGTTAGCGATCGCGTAACCCATGCTTGATATTTACTTTGATAAATACACATCCTACTTAATATGCTATATTTAAGCCATAGGGGATCGTAAGGGTTTCGACGTGTTAGTAGAAGCTATCCCTTGATGCAGGTCGAGAGCGGGCTATCTCTCGTAAATCAATGGCTCAAACAAGTACATGCGAACAACATTGTATCTTTCTCTCGTAAAGCAGCTCCTGTAGCCGCCTAAGAACCTTTTCGGTTTCGAGGTGTGATGTATGACTCCGTTAAATATGTCACTCCAACCCCCAACGGATGCTGCTTATAACTTTCTCTGGTAGGTTATTCGCTCAAGACTTTATCAGTGCATCTTTCGTTGCTAGAGATAATTAGCAATTCCCTCCGTGAGGATTAAATCGGATAAACCTGTGAATGACTGGGAGGTTAGGCGCTAGTGCGGACGGCAGTTCGACTCTGCCCGATTCCATTAACCTAATAAAAAAGGCACTTGCTTAGCAAGTGCCTTTTTTATTTCACCACTACTAAAGCCGTAACGGATAGTGAAACAAGTATTTACAAACTCTCAATATCTAAAGCAGCTAATAATTTTATCTAGCCTGCCTACGCTGATCGGGATGAGCTTTGTGCAGATGATCCCTACTTGGGAAATAGTCAAACCGATCGCCATATTGGTATTTTTGATCATGACTATCTGGTTTGCCTTCAAGTGGCGATCTCAAACTGCACGTACTCAAAGAGTTTTATTATTTCGTGCATTTGTATTCTTTCCCTTTTTGGCGATTTTCATTCTAGCCATAACATTTTTTCTGTTCGTCAACTTAGTGTTAGAACCTCTGGCATTCAGTTACCATCCCGTCGCAAAGTATCAATTTCAAGACTTGCCCACAACCCTCTATATTTACGAAAATACCTGTTTTCCCCCTGATAGTCGGACTGAGTGCAATTATTATTCCACTGAGATTAGGCATAGGGTATGGATTTTGCCAATTACAACAACCTTACTATCCTGTCCTTGCTTTTTTGAAAAGCCGATTCTCCGAGGTGATATCGCAACTTTTCCTATTGAAGCAAGCCGTGACAAATCCAAGGTTGCTGTCTCTATAGATATGAGGTATGGCAAAGTAGTAAAGGTAGCTGATTGGTGATGACTTGCCTTCGGAATGCCCCTATGCGATCGCCCAAATTCTCGATCTACAATTTCCTTTTAAGTAGGCTATTACGAGTCAAGCAGAGTATGAGGCTCGAATTGCCGCACATTCTCCTCTATGTCTTAAGGAGTGTCTTGGCACAGTTTAGGTAAAGTCAAAAAATTTAAAATAAATTTAATAAGTTGGCAAAAATCTGAAAGAGCTTGCTAAGCATTGCGATCGCTCTATTAAACGCATCAGAAAAGCATTTTGATTTTGCAGGGCTAGCTCCTTGACGTTTATATAAACTTTGAGTCAAACTGTCTATTAATTTAATAGCTAGAACCAGCATGGAAACTCTGGAATTTATTATTTACCCAGACGGTCGAGTGGAAGAACGTGTGACTGGTATTATCGGTTCTAGTTGCGCTGAGGTGACAGCAGCGATCGAAGCAAAGCTCGGTATTGTGGCTCATCGAGAGCTAACCTCCGAAAATTTTGCTCAACAGCAAGTCATAGCTCAGTCGTCCGTGCAACACGATCTCGTCTCAGACATGGGCGATGCCCGATTTAGTCAGTGGTAGTAACACACAGAAAAATCCAAGGTTTCATCCGATTAAGATAAAAAATTTCCGTCCATTTGCCGTTTAGATCGAAGTTAGGATATTCCCTATGTCACATTTTAGCCAAGTAAAAACCCAAATTCGTAGCCTAGAGCCACTCCAGAAGGCTCTAACTGATTTAGGTGTCAACTGGAAATCAGGAGCATCTCCCATGCGCGGACATCAAGGTGCGACAACCGAGGCTGAACTGGTAATCGAGCAAAACAACGGCTATGATGTGGGCTTTCAGTGGAATGGCTCTGAATATGCTCTTGTTGCCGATATGCAGTTTTGGCAACAGCCTTGGACTGTCGAAAGCTTCTTGAGAAAGGTGACTCAGGGCTATGCGATCGCTACAGTCATGAGCGAATCTACTAATCAAGGTTTCTCACTCGCTGAGCAGCAGGTACGCGAAGATGGCTCAGTACGCCTAGTTCTACAGCGTTGGAATGGATAAAATCTCAGATCTTGCTGTTGTCACTACCAGTTCAGAGCCAAAAATGAGCGATCGCTCTGGCTTTGAACCTGAACTTGGCGGCGAATTGCGGCAAAATGCTGTATTTGTTGACGAAACAGTCTGTATCGGTTGTGGTCATTGCGCTCATACTGCTAGTAGCACCTTCTTTTTAGAAGAAAACTATGGACGCGCTAGGGTGATCGCCCAAGATGGTGATGAGGAAGACTTGGTGCAGGAGGCGATCGATACTTGCCCAGTTGATTGCATCGCTTGGGTTAACTATAACGACCTCAATAAGCTTGAAGAAGCTAGAAAGCATCAAGTCATTCAAAATTTAGGAATAATTGGCGATGGCGCATCTTTACGCCGTGCCATCAACTCACAAACCTAAAAGGGGACACTTTGTGTCCCCTTTTAGGTAGGTAAAAAAGAAGCGGTGCATTGCACCGCTTCTTTTTTTATTTAGTAACGACGACCGCCGCCACCGCCAGAGGGACGACCACCGCCGCCCTTGAAGCCACCTCTACCGCCGCCAAAGGAATCAGAGCTTTCGCGAGGCTTAGCTTTGTTCACTTTGAGTGCGCGACCCATCCACTCTGCTTCGTCGAGTGCTTCGATCGCAGCATCTTCTTCCTTTTCATCGGTCATTTCAACGAAAGCGAAACCGCGTGGACGACCTGATTCGCGATCGATCGGTAGATGAACGCGGGTGATTTTGCCATATTCTGCAAATACGGCTTTCAAATCATCTTCTGTAACCTCGTAAGAGAGATTACCAACATAAATAGACATAATACTTGCTTCAACAATCAGATATGTGTAGAGATAGAGATTTCGGAAAGAAGGCTGACACGATGAAACAGAAGACGACTGTCAATACTGAAAACAAACATGCGATCTAGAAATACTCATCCGCACATATTCTAGCGCAGACATCTTAAATTAGTTGATTATCTAGAAAATATTTACGCTAGCTTATTAAATTTAAGTATCGTAAGTATAAATTCATCCTTATCATTTTGCGATCGCAGGTTGCAAAATGATTTTATCAAAACTTTTTTAAGGTGATATAATCACCTTAAAAAAGTATTATATGATACCATTCTAAGCTATTTCAAAATAAATATTAATCACCTTTAAAGGTTTAATACCTTCATAGAAAACGAAGAAATATATCAATCAGAAATGAATTATAAGCTTCGATCGAATAATGGCTATGCTAATCATTTATCAATCGTTATAATACGTTGGAAAACAAAAAATCCAGACATAGATGCAAAGCATCTACTCTGGATTTTTTGTTTGTTCTAATATTTGTTTTTTGTCTAATAGGTTTTTGTCTAATAATTTATTTAGACGAGATTCTAACTCTTGCTGATTGGGCGATCGCATCATTATCAGAAGGAGCCAATAACCACTTAGTTAAAGCACCCGCAAGTAGAGTGTCGATGGAGTACTTGCCACCACCATACACTGCAAAAAATGCAAAAGATGCTGCATAAATGGAAGACAATTCGATCGAAGGAATAGAGAAACCACCAATCAAAATATGATGGTAATTAGCTACCAACATTGTCATAAACAAGCCTAATGCAGCAGGTCTAGTAATCAATCCGATGATTAATAGAGGAGATGCCACTACTTCAGTTAATGCCGCACAATAGGCAAAAAATATCGGGAATGGTAAACCAATTGCTTCAACGTAAGCTTCAGCAAATCCTGAAATGTCAGCTAACTTATCTAGCCCGTTATGTACCATTACGGTGCCAAGTACAACCCGCAACAAAAGTAGTGATGCTTGGGTAAGCGAAACTGGGGCTGTATCTGAACCTAATATGAGGCGACCAATTGATGCCGCAATTCTTACCGTGTTATTCATAATTAATGCGGTTTCTTAAGAAAATTTAATAGATTGAAATAATTTATAACCTATATACATTAATCTTAACATAAGTTTTATTGAGGAATACTCTAAAAGCTTCTTAAGTGTGCATATTTAGCAACTTTTGTAATAAAAATCTAAATTAAATGCTTTTGCAATTTTTATATTATTTTTTCAAGCCATCTTGCTATGGCGATCGCTATAGTCAAAGAAGGAGTTGTGGAGCCTTGCTCCACAACTCCTTCTTTGGATTGTGTTACGATCGCAAACTAAGCAATATTTGTGTATTGCATCCAACATTAAATATATTTAGATTTTTTTAGAGCGAAGCTTATGTCCGCATTGCCCGCCATTGCCGTTCTTGCAATTCTGATTTTGGTTCATGAACTCGGTCACTTTATGGCTGCTCGTTTACAGGGTATTCATGTAAATCGATTTTCGATTGGATTTGGACCTGTGCTATGGAAATATCAGGGTAAGCAGACAGAATATGCATTACGTGCAATTCCTCTTGGTGGTTATGTCGGATTTCCTGATGATGACGAAGACAGCGACATTCCTGCAAACGATCCCAACTTGATGAAAAACCGACCCATCATCGATCGGGCGATCGTGATCGGTGCTGGAGTTATTTCCAATTTTGTATTTGCCTACTTAGTTTTATTAGTAATGACCTTGAGTGTTGGTATCGGCACAGTTGACCAACCAGGTGTAAGAATTGCCAAAATCCTCGAACCAGACGCACCAGCAGCAGTTGCAGGTTTACAAGCTGGAGATATTGTATTGTCGGCGAATGGGATTAAATTTGACACTAGTTTGACTACACTGGATCGATTCCAAACCTTGATTGCTAAAAATGCTAATCAAGCAGTTGATTTAGTGGTCGATCGCAATGGTCAGTCTCTACAATTTCCTATTTTGCCCCAAGGAGAATCAGACAAAGGCAGAATTGGTGTAAGGCTTGACTTTACTGGCAAGCCTCACCGTCGTGCTGTTCACAATTTAGGTGAAGCTCTAGATAACGCGACTCAAAGCTTTGAGAGACTGGTTGTTATGACTGTACAAGGATTGAAACAGCTTGCTACTAATTTCCAAAATACGGCATCGCAGCTTTCAGGTCCTGTGGCGATCGTGGCTATGGGTTCGGAATTAGTTAAGTCTGATGCTGCAGCACTATTTGATTTCACAGCAATTATTAGCATCAACCTTGCGATTATTAATATTTTGCCTTTACCAGCGCTTGATGGTGGTCAATTAGTATTTTTAGCGATTGAGGCTTTGCGTGGAGGTAAACCTTTGCCTGAAGAATTGCAAAATAATGTTATGCAAGGTGGATTAGTTATTTTGCTTGGTTTAGGTGTGGTCATGATTTTCAAAGACTCATTTAATTTACTTCAGCAAAGTGGGTTAAGTCCTCTATAGGTTGCTTAAAAAGGAAAGGAGGCACTTAGTGCCTCCTTTCCTTTTTGTATTCACTATTACTAATACAAAGTTTTTTGACAAATTCGAGCATAATGGATAAAGAAATAATAAGTTTTTCGATCAACTCGATACATCACCCATGTCTCTCCTCATTCGTAACGTCGCCATCATCGCCCACGTCGATCACGGCAAAACCACTTTAGTAGACGCACTTCTCAGACAGTCTGGCGCTTTTCGCGAAGGAGAAGCCCTTGTTGAATGCGTGATGGACTCCAACGACCTAGAGCGTGAGCGCGGTATTACCATCCTTTCAAAAAATACTGCCGTTAAATATAAAGATACGCTGATCAACATTGTTGACACCCCCGGACACGCTGACTTTGGCGGTGAAGTTGAGCGCGTACTTGGCATGGTCGAAGGCTGTTTGTTAATCGTTGATGCCAACGAAGGACCTATGCCCCAAACCCGCTTTGTGTTGAAAAAAGCACTCGAAAAAGGCTTGCGTCCTTTAGTCGTTATTAATAAAATTGATCGCGAATTTGCTGATCCCCACGTCGCAGTCAGCAAAGTTCTCGATTTATTCTTAGAACTCGGTGCAGATGACGACCAGTGCGACTTCCCATATCTCTTCGCTTCAGGTATGGGCGGCTTTGCTAAGGAAAAGCTCGAAGATGCAGGCGTAGATATGAAGCCTTTGTTTGAAGCAATCTTGCATCACGTTTCTCCACCCGTTGGCAATCCTGACAAGCCTTTACAATTGCAAGTTACGACCCTTGACTATTCTGAATATCTCGGTCGGATTGTGATCGGCAAAATCCACAACGGTACGATTACCTCTGGTCAACAAGCTGCTCTCATTTCTGAAGACGGATCGATCACCAAAGGTAAAATCACTAAGCTCTTGGGTTTTGATGGTTTAAAGCGAGTTGAAATGCAAACCTCATCCGCAGGTAACATCGTTGCAGTTTCAGGTTTTGCCACTGCCAATATCGGTGAAACGATTACCTGTCCTAATGAGCCGCTTGCTTTGCCAATGATTAAAGTGGACGAACCCACTTTGCAGATGACCTTCTGCGTTAATGACTCGCCCTTTGTTGGTCAAGAAGGCAAGCTAGTTACTACTCGCCA
Source organism: Pseudanabaena frigida (assembly GCA_003242085.1). Classification (GTDB taxonomy): domain Bacteria; phylum Cyanobacteriota; class Cyanobacteriia; order Pseudanabaenales; family Pseudanabaenaceae; genus Pseudanabaena; species Pseudanabaena frigida. The sequence goes on from QBML01000016.1 coordinate 105,841, forward strand.
AGTACGCGATCGCCTATTGCGCGAACTCGAAACCAACGTGGCGCTACGTGTCACCGAAGATCCTGAATCTCCCGATCGCTTTGCGGTAGCTGGACGCGGTGAATTGCACTTGGGTATTTTGATCGAAACTATGCGTCGTGAAGGCTATGAGTTCCAAGTAACTCAGCCTCAAGTTATTTACCGTGAAATCAACGGTCAAAAATGCGAACCATACGAAGCTCTAGTTCTTGATGTTCCTGAAGATGCCGTCGGTGGTTGTATCGAGCGTCTCGGTCAGCGTCGTGCTGAAATGATCGACATGCAAATGTCTAGTACAGGACGCTCTCAGCTTGAGTTCGTCGTTCCTGCACGTGGCTTGATTGGTTTCCGTGGCGACTTTATGCGTGCCACCCGTGGAGCTGGCATCATGAACCACAGCTTCCTCGATTACCGCCCTTCGGCTGGTGAAATTAGCGCCCGTCGTAACGGTGTGCTGATCTCCTTTGAAGAGGGTGTTGCCACTGAGTTCTCCTTGAAGAATGCTGAAGATCGCGGCGTGTTCTTCATTAAACCTGGTACTAAGGTTTATAAGGGCATGATCATTGGTGAAAACAACCGTCCTCAAGATATGGACTTGAACGTATGTAAGAGCAAACAGCTTACCAACATGCGAGCGGCTGGTGCTGATGACATCGTCCAGTTGCAAGCCCCGATTGAGATGAGTCTCGAACGCGCCTTGGAATACATTGGACCCGATGAAATTCTAGAAGTTACGCCAGAATCAATTCGTTTACGCAAAATGACCAAAAAGTTTGCTAAGCGTTAACTTATATCTATTTGCACCATAAAGTAGAAGGGGCGTTTAGCGCCCCTTCTACTTTATGGTTTTTATTTGCTAAACTATTTTTTAAGGTTTTAAGGCTGATTTACCTTCACTTAATTTATGCACCAAGTTATCCTCGAACTATCAGGAAGTCGGAAGGTTCATGTTATTTCAGAACATGCTACTAAAGAGGAAGCTTTGGATAAATATGTCAAGCTTGTAGAGGCAAACAAAGGTTCGCCAATAACTAGTAAAGGAAAGTACTCAATTCGCAAAAAGCCTGATTGACAGGAAGTTATGTTCGGCTTGTTATCGACTAATTCTATTTCATGCACTTATCTGAATGCTACCGAATCTTAGGAGTTCCACGCAACGTCACTTTAGATGACATTAAAGTAGCGTATCGTCGTCTTGCGCGTAAATATCATCCTGATGTAAATCAAGACGATCCTACAGCCGCAGATAAGTTTCGCCTTGTCCAAGAAGCATATAAAATGCTCAAAGATGCTGATAAAGGGGATTTGCCAAGGGAAACATTTGCAAAAGAGTCATCGGTGCGATCGCCATCAGCACCTCCTGTGCAAACTCCTCCTAAAAAGCCTAGTAGTCAGCCTAAGGTTCCTCAGCCCCATCCCAAAATCAAGATTGAAGTAAAGCAAGTTAGCAATCACATCGATCCAATTAATAGCGATCCTGAACTGAAGCTGAAATTGGATATGTTGCGGCGCGTGCAGGATTTACTTAAGCAAAAAAAATATGTCGTGGCGATCGCGGTTGTTGAAGGCATGAGTGAAAGATTTCCCACTTCACCTGAAGTAATCCATTGGAAAGCCGTAACATACCATCGCTGGAGTAGCGAATTGATTTTGGCAGGAAAGTTACGCGAAGCTGAAATCTATCTCAATAAAGCACTAAATACCGATCCTAAAAATCGCGAGCTTAGTTTTGAAGTTAAGCGTGATTTAGAGAGAGTTCAAAACCTTAAGAATGGATAAGAGAAATAAAGGGCGATCGCTAATCAAATAGTCACATAACAAAGCGGTCACTATTTGCTAAAAGTGAAATTGCGATCGCTTTAAGTGCTGTCAAACAAATGCTTGACTTATGAGATAGTCGCTAAATGGCTATTTGAATAATTGCAGTAAAGGCGATCTCTTACAGTTAACATCTAGACTAGAATAAGTTGAGATAAGTGATCTCATGAGAATCTCTAATGACTCAAACAATTGCAAAAAAAGTATCACTTTACGACCAAGATTTGAATCTGTGGCTAGAAACAGTGATCGCGCAATTAAAGAGTGGTAGTTTAGAAAACCTCGATATTGAAAATCTGGTAGAGGAGTTGGAAGGCTTGGCGGGCAGAGATAGACGCGAGTTGAGAAGAAGGCTATCGACACTTCTGGAACATTTACTCAAACGTTGCTATGTTGAAAGCGAGTATGACTATGCAGGATGGAAATCACTATTGATCGCACTCGATTTGAAATAATTGGTATTTTGAGTCAGTCGCCTAGCCTGAAAAACTATGTAAATAGTGATGAATTGTTTGAAGAAGCTTTTGCTCTTGCTTTGCGTACTGTAACAAAAAAACAAGGGTACAAAAATGTTGATTTCCCAAACATGTGGCAATTTAGCCGCGATATTGATAACATCTTGAATATTGATTTTTGGAAGATTTTATAAAAGCTAAAAGGAAAAGTCCAATTGAATAAAGTAGTAAAAAAAAGATTACCTTTAACTTAATACAAAAGGCAATTTCAACTTAAACTAATCTTAGTTTATAAAAGTAAATTAATAGTTAATTAAATTTTTGTATATGGAAGATATTCATGGTTTAGATCTACTAAAGGTAGAAAAAGAGGTTCTTAATAGGATTTTCCTACCAATACTGAAGTTCGCAATTAGTTCTGGATTGATTAACATTAATAGATTGTCAGAAGCTGATTATATTTTTTCAGTAATGCTAGACAACATTAATTCTATAACTGAAAGAATAGTTTCTTTTGACAAAGTAAATGATGATTTTCTGTCGTCAGCACATGATGCCATAGCTGCTAACAGATTAGAAGTAGCTGTGATTTTGCTTGCGACATGGGTGGAAAATCGATTAAATTTATTCTATAGTGAAACCTTAATAATTGATCATAATTTCGATTTTAATGAGAGTAAAAAAGTAATAGCAACAAATAATTTGGACAATAAGGTGGGTTTTTTATTTACTCTTGTATCAAAATTAGAAATGGATAGTGATTTACGAAAAAGAATTCTTTCTTTAGCTGATTTACGTAATCAAATAGTTCACAATAAGGCTCAACCCAACCGTGTTAATGGGGAAATTGTTAGTAGTGGTATCAAAATCCGTCAACAAGTCGAACAAATAAATTTTGCTGAAATTTTTGAAACTATCGAATGGCTTTCTAAAACTCTTGAAGATGCTCTTATAAACTTTGAATCTGGTAAAGATGATTATAAATTTGCTCAAGAAGCATTCGACACTTTGAAGAAAGCTAAATATCTATCATGAATGTGACATGATTAGAAATCTCAGATCTGACACTGAACTGCGATCGCGCCTTACTTTCACAGAGATCTAAAGAGGCGATCACCATTTGATCTGTTATAGATTGCAGAAATTTAGGCAACAAAAAAGAAGCGGCGCATCGTGCCGCTTCTTTTTTGTTTATTTAGGTTAATTACCCATTTGGCGACGTAGAGCTTCTAGCTCAGCATCGATCGCAGCCCCGACCGTTGGCTTAGCTGCATCGGCTGGAGGCAAAGCGCCTTGAGGTGCTGGGCTACCAGTCATCATTTTGGCTTTGAGTGCGGCTAACTCATCGTCAACCCCACTACCAGCTTCTAACTGAGCAAACTGAGATTCCAAATTGTCCATACCAAGCTCAGAGCTAGCACTTGCCTTAGCCTCAGCCATCAAGACGCGCTCTTCCATACGCTCAAAGGTTGCTGCGGCAGAGTTGGTATTTACCTTGCCCAACATATTATTGAGATTTTCTTGAGCCTTAGCCGATTGCATACGGGCTTTGAGCATCTCTTTCTTAGTCTTTGCCTCAGAAATCTTGCCTTCGATCGCGATGAGATTTTTCTTGAGAGTATCTACTTGACCTGTCTGCTGATCTAAGCCAGTTTTCAAGGTTGCGGCTGAATCAGCATGAGTTTTCTTACGACTCAGCGCTTCTCGCGCTAGATTTTCATCTCCCTTTTGGAGAGCTAGCATTGCCCGTTTTTCCCACTCTTGCGCTTGAGATGCGCTTTGATTATATTGTTGCTCTTGACGCTTGAGGGCAGCCATTGATTGTGCGACAGCTTGGCGCAACTGCACCAAATCTTCTTGCATATCAATGATTGATTGCTCCAGAATTTTTTCTGGATCTTCAGCAGCCGTAACCATTGCATTTACATTGGACTTGACCACCATACCAATGCGATCGAGTAATCCCATAATCTTGTCCTTTGCTTTAGGGAGTAAATTGTCTACATACTATCATGAACAATTTCGAGTCATTATTGACTGATACAACAAAAATAAAACAAAAAATTTTAAATATTTGTTTATTCAAAGTTAAGCATTGCTATTAGACACAACAATATAGCTGCCGCCAAGTGTATTAGTACATAAAACCCAAGGAGAGAAGGTTGGCGCTTAGCGCCAACCTTCTCTCCTTGGGTTTTGATTTTGTCCTAACGCGAGTGGCTACAGCTATAAATAGTAATGTGGTTAAAATATCCATAAAAAAGGGAGATAAATTATCAATATATTGATGATCTATCTCCTTTTTTTACTCTTTTATAGCAGCTCCGGGATTTGAACCCGGGACCTACGGATTATGAGACCGTCGCTCTAACCACCTGAGCCAAGCTGCCGTGCATTTCTTACTATAACATAGCCGTTGTAAATATTTAGCAATATTAGCTAGTGATTTTCATCGAGGAATCAACAGTGGAGTTTGGCATTACTCCAAAGAATAGGTGTTGTAAGGTGAATGATTAGTGGTGCGAGGCGAAGCCTCGCACCACTAATCATTCACTGGTTTGCCATAACAAATACTTCCTTCGTGGTATATCTCAATGCACCATCCCGCAGCAGGATCGAATACCCACGTATCCCAATCTTCAACCAGGATTTTAGTCAAAGAAGCCCGTACTAACTCCATCTGCATTTCTAGGACTGGGTGATGCGCTGAGAACCACATTGCATTGATCACAGAATTACCGAGTTGCTGAGATTGACAAAGTTGATGAAAGATAGAATCGACTTCATCATAGCTATGCCAATTTAGACAGATACTCCCTTTAACCTGAGTCCAGTTAATTTGTCCAAATGACCAAGGAAAAGACTTGCTAAGCCATGTTTCCAGACGATCGCAATCAGGTGTTTTAGGTAAAAAGATGTCACAAGACTCTAGGGGAATACCCAGCTCAATCAGCAACTTTTGAGCTGCTTCAAGTTGCGATCGCGTTCGAAACTCAGCTAATTTTTGAGCTAATTTAACTTTGCGTTCTGATGCTTCCATTCTTTGATATCTATAAAGTCAATAAGCGATCGCATTCCGCCTCTGTAGCCAGTCCATACTAAAATGACTCGTAAAGAGATCGGTAGGCAGAGCGCTTCGAGTCCTTCCTCCCGATCTTAAAGTCAAACCTCTAGTCTGGACAAAATCAAAGGTCAAAAAATTTATGGTCGCAACCCCAAACACCACAAACGCAGCCACTCCCGCCTTCAAAGATGACTTTCGCGAAGGCATTCAGTACTTTGGCGAACCGTTGGAGGGGTTCGACGAGCTAGGAACTATACCCGTTCTTAGCCCTGAAAAATCTGGTGTTACCGATCCAAGCGATCGCGCCGCCGTCTTTCAAACTCTTCTTGCTGCTGATGCTCTGCGCTATCTCACTTTGCAAGTCACAGCGAGCAAAGCATCAGGTCACCCTGGTGGATTTGCTAGTAGTGCTGAGGCAGTTGCTGCATTTTATATGCTTGGCCACAAGAATATGCCCACAGAAGTTGGACATCATGCCCCCGGTTACTACAGCGCCATGTTTCTCGATCGCTCCCTCGAAGATATGGGTATCAGCACTGTAAGCCAAATGCGCGATCGCTATCGTGAAAAGCACGGACTGCTCGGTCACTTGTCAGGATTTATCCCTGGAATTTTGGCTCCTGCTGGCCCCCTTGGTCAAGGACAGCATTTTGCAATGGCAGCAGCTTTGTTGCATCGCGACAAACTTTTTCCTGTGACAATGGGCGATGGTGGCATGGGCGAACCCTATCCTATTAGTTCGATCGCACATTTCCATACTGCCTATCCTGAAGTCACTAATTTCATTCCGATTCTGGTTTGGAATGGCTATAGCCAAGAGCATCACAGCATGGTTTCCACAAAGACGAATGCGGAAATGATTGCTTTCTGGAAAGGGAATGGTTTTGATGAAGTGATTTTAGTGGATGCTAAAGACTTTGACGATCGAAATCAAGATGGAGCCTACGTTAATAGCACTGCTTTCTCTTTAAAACAACGTCTGGCTTTCACAGAAGCGGTTCTCGTTGGTGCAGATAAAGCGGCGAAACTAGCTTTTGGCGGCAAGCTAACTGTATTTATTATTAAGCAACTGAAAGGCGCAGGAGTTCATGCTCTCGGTGCAAAATCCCATAACCTCTATGCTCACCACACCCTCGACAATCCTGATGTAGTCGCAGGCTTAAAATCTCGTGCGCTCAACCCTGAAGCGTGGCAGACTGTTCGCACTAATTTAGAATGGGCAGGCGGAGGCTCTTCTTCTAAAACTGCGGTTACAGAATCGGTACTTGCATTGACTGATTTAGGAACATTGCCTTTAGAAGAATATGCGATCGCTGGCGATCCCAAAGTTTCTACAACTGCTATGGGGCGTTTAGTTGGTTACGTCGGACAAACTGACAAACGCTATATCGTTACTAATGCTGATGGGAACGAGGCTTCGGGAATCGCTAACATTAATCAAGCTCTGAAAATCAATCATCCCACAGAGGATGCGCTCTACAATCAAGCCCCTGGCGGTCAAGTTTATGAACCTCTGAGTGAAGATGCTTGTGCGGGACTTGCCGTTGGTTTGGCATTGATGGGTAGTCGTACTCTTTGGTGCTCTTACGAATCCTTTGCTATTAATGGACTTCCAATTTGGCAGACTGTCACTCAGGCGATGGCAGAGCTACGCCGTCCTACTCCTGCTACAGTCTGTCTATTTACTGCTGGAGCTTTGGAGCAAGGTCGTAACGGTTGGACACACCAACGTCCAGAAATCGAGGCTTATTTTGCGGCGATGATGCGAAATGGAAATGTGTTTCCTCTATTTCCTCTTGATGCCAATAGCATTCAAGTTTGTTATGACTGGGCGCTTAAAGCGGTAAATAAGGGCGTAGTGATTACTGCAAGTAAATCGCCTCTGCCAATTCGCACTACCTTCGATCAAACCAGACAAGCTTTGGAAGATGGTGCGATTACTTTGCAAGAAACCACAGGCAGCAAGAAGGTCGTTTTTGCTGTCATCGGCGACATGATGCTACTTCCTGTCTATGAAGCTGCTCACAAACTCGCTGAACAAGGTATTGGTTCCAAGATCGTCTCCATTGTCAGTCCTCGTCGTCTCTATCGTGCGACCGACGTTGCTTGGGATACTTGCTCGGAGCCCGATGGTAAGTTCATCAGTGATGCTGATTTTGAAGCATTCTTTGGTGGTGATGCGCTAATCGGAGTCGTTGGTGGCGCAGCAGCAATGCTGGAACCTGTGATGCTTCGTAGCAATAGCAAGCGCGATGTTTTCTCATGGAAGCGTGGTGAAACGACGGCTTCGGCTGGTCAATTGTTTGAGTTTAATGGCATGAGTGCTGAGGCGATCGCTACTCGCGCTAAGCAGTTAATTGCTTAAGTTTCTCTAGGGACGTTTTGCTTAGCAAAACGTCCCTAAAAGCAAAAAAGGAATCGCATATCGATTCCTTTTTTTACTTTTTTATTTTAGAACGGGTTCGACGGGGCTCGAACCCGCAACTTCCGCCGTGACAGGGCGGTGCTCTAACCAATTGAACTACGAACCCAAAATTGTCGCTCTAAGAATTGACTATCACTAACTGCTTTGCAGGTCGTTTTTCCGTTTCTTTATTTAAGCGCTCCTTATTATGTAGATTTACAAGGTGTTTGTCAATACTCTAAGTATATTTTTTCTTGATTTCTTGAGCAAAAAGCTAAAATCCAGTCTGTGAGGGTATTACGGCATAACCTCATGTCTTATAGATATTTCCATTGCATAGCGTGCCTCAAAATATCGTAAAAAGGCTGAAAAAGTCATTGCAATTACTCCAGTCCATGATATCCTTTCACCCATTATTTGCCAGCTAAATTTGTCCATTAGGATTTAATTGGTGTAGAGGAGTTACATGAATTGCTTTAAGAGCGCAAAAATCAAAGGTGCGGGGATGGCGATTGCTACAACGCTTTTGATGCAAATAGTTAGTGTTACTTTGCCGACAAGTTGGCAATCAGTAATACCTTCAGCGATCGCATTACCTGGTCAAACGCCAGATCGAGTCATTGATTGGATTAGAACCAATCCAGCCTTGCGTCCAGAGTCTGGTGAGCGGCTACTTGTGAAAAAAAGTGACACGCCATCAAGACGATTTCAATTTCAAGCAAGTGTGGTGCTGCCAGGGATTGCGGCAATAAAGGGGGGCGATGCCAATCTAATTAGAAGCGAGCAGATTAGATTTTTTGACATTATTAATGGTGTGACCCGATCTCGTCTAGAGGAGTCTCTACGCTCTATTTATGGCCCTGAAATTATGCGTGACTATGCTAATGCCAAGCGAGTGTATGCTTATCCAACTGCGCCAATGGTGCGGCGATCGCAAGGTAAGAATGCATCGGCAATTCTTTGGGCTTTACAAGGAGAATTGCGTGAAGGTAAGAAATACGCCTACTGGATAGAATTATTGCAAAACGGCAAAGGTAGTGCCAATTCTGGACAAATCACTGTATTAGAACTAGAAAGCTTACCGAAACTTGAGCAAGAGTTAAGCAACCGTCAAAAGTTCTAAAGCCAAAAAAGTTCGCGCAAGTTGCAAACTTTGCTAAATCCCAGATCAAAAAAGCGGCGCTTAGCACCGCTTTTTTTGATCTGGGGTTTGATATTTATAGACAATTCAAATAGGAAAAATAGGGCTTCTACTCCGCTCAGCCAACGATGTACGCTGGCTGAGCGGAGTAGAAGCCTTCTATAAACTATTTAAGATTGCTATAATGCTAAGC
>QBML01000017.1 GCA_003242085.1 Pseudanabaena frigida
GTTGCTCAATATGCTAATCGCTCTCCCCTCTAGTTCTTATTTGAATTTACTATATATTAGAAAAAACAGTAGCGACAGCCAAAGCACCTAAAAACATCATAATCGATCGCCAAAGAGGATAATCATTCACTGGCTTGGCTAGGTTATTATTAACTCATATTACGCAAAAGTTGAGAATTATTCTCTTGGTATGCAATCTGGCTGAAATAATGAGCTAATAAGTAGATTATTAAGCTTATCAAGTAGCAAGATATGAACCAGTAGAGTCAATAAAAGAAGTGCCTGCTATGACCGATGTTATTTCTCTAAGCCCAAAAGATTTACACAGAGCTGTATCCCGTAACTTGTTGATGATTGCACCAGATTCTTTCGTAATAGCGGCAGCTACTATGATGAAGGAAACTGACTCTAGTTATGTGCTAGTGGTGGATAGCAAAGAGAATCCAGATAGTATTGGCTTAGGCTTAGTAGGTATTTTAACTGAATGCGATATTGTTCGCATAGTTTCTCAGGAGCGATCGCTGGATCGTTTGATGGTGCAGTCAGTGATGAGTCATCCTGTCACTACTATTCAAGAATCGGAGCTTACCAATCTCAACTATGTCTTAAGTCTATTTCAAGAACACCAAATACAACACTTACCTGTATTAGATAGAGAGCTTCTGGTCGGGTTGCTAGTCAAAGATACCTTAACTGAAATATTCATGCAGAACTTTCTGCATTTGAAAGTTGAGCCTATAAATTTACCAGATCGTCCTGCGATTGCCACTCGGTCAGATCGAACTGAACCAGTAGAGCCATATTTTCAAGAGATCCAGCCCCAAGCCCCAAAAGATATTGTCGATATAGAAAATCTGAATGTTGAGTTGAGGCAAACCATAGAGGAATTGAGGATTTCTGGGGAGTCGTTGATGGATGTAAATCTTCAACTGGAAATAGAACAACATAAATACCAAGATTTATTTGACTTTGCTCCCGATGGCTATCTCGTTACTAATCCTTCAGGCATTATCCTCTCTGCCAATCAAGCAATCATCGATCTATTAGAGCTAAACCTAGATTTTTTAGTGGGTAAGCCCTTAGTAGTCTTTGTCGTCCAATCAGACCATGCATTGTTTTACGACCAGATCGATCGACGACTGCTTCCTAACCAAAAACATACTTGGGAACTAAGCTTTAAATCTAGACTGGGAAAACAATTTCCCGCGGAAGTTACTGTGGTTTCAATTTGCGATCATTCTAACACTGTCATTGGGTTGCGTTGGCTTATAATAGATATCAGCGATCTCAAAGCTACTGAAGAAGCCGTGCAGGAAAAAGAGCAGTTTTTACGCAGTATCTATGAGGAAGTAGACCAAGCAATTTTTACTATTGATGTTTTAGAGAATGGAGATTTTCGCTATGTGGAGTTCAATCCTGCTGCCGAAAGGTTGTCAGGCAAGTCAACGGCAGAGATAAAAGGAAATTCAGCTAATCCAAAGGTGCGGCAAAACTATATTAACTGCGTGCAAGCAGGAGTTGCGATTACCTATGAGGAATGTTTGATTTTCCAAGAAACCGAAACTTGGTGGTTGACGACATTAAGCCCGATTCGAGACCTATCATCTCGAATTTATCGCATTGTCGGGACTAGCACCAATATTACTGAACGCAAGAAAGCTGAGGAAATGCTAGCGCAGCAAACGAAAGCCCTAGAGCAGTTAAACCAAGAACTAGAATATCGGGTAGAAGAAAGGACTGCTTCATTTCAAAAAAGCGAAACTCGTTACCGCGCCCTGATGGACAATGCTAGCGATGCAATTTTTCTTGCAGATTCGCAAGGAAACCTTGTCGAAGCAAATAAAAAAGCAGAAGAACTTTTAGGCTATAGCCGCGATGAGTTGAATCATCTGCATATGTCCCAGATACATCCTCCAGCCGCCCTAGCAGTAGCGCGAAACCATTTTCTAAATGTCATCGAGAATAGGTTCAGCCCGAGCATAGAGAGTCTAGTACTACGCAAAGATGGTAGTCAGGTTCCTGTCGATATTACTGGCAGTAAGATCGATCTAGATGGCGAGCAGATCGCTCAAGGGATTTTTCGGGACATTAGCGATCGCAAACGTGCTGAATCTGCATTAATCGATAGCCAGAAAAGATATCAGGCTTTGTTCAATCATAAATCTGATGCAGTATTCATTAACAGTTTTACAGAGACTGGAAGACCGAGTAATTTTATTGAGGTTAACGATACTGCCTGTGAGAGCTTAGGCTATAGTCGTGCTGAACTGCTAATGATGAATCCGAGTGACATTATGCCAAAGGATTTCTTCTGTAAGAGAGAGACTATCGAAATACTACGTACCCAAAAATATGCTAGAGAAGAAATCTTGCATCAGACCAAAGATGGCAAAATTTTTCCTGTGGAACTGAGCTTGGTTGAACTTGAAGATTCTGAAGGGAAGCCTTTAGTAATTGCCACTGCGCGTAATATTAGCGATCGCAAACAAGCAGAACTTGCCTTGGAACAAGAGGCCCTGCGCCGAATTGCAATATTCAATGCCTGCTCGGATGGTATCCACATTATCGATATGGCAGGCAACCTGCTCGAATCAAATGACAAATTTGCTCAAATGCTAGGTTACACTCCCAGTGAAGTTGTAAATCTCAATATCGTTGATTGGGATGCACAGTGGAATTCTCAAGAAATACGAGAAGTCCTCAGTGACAGTTCCTTTAATAATTGCATTTTTGAAACAATCCATCGCTGCAAAGATGGCTCTACCTTTCCTGTTGAGATTTCGCGGCAGCAAATGGAATGGCAAGGAGAATTTGTCACAGTTAATATTTCGCGAGATCTTAGCGATCGCAAACAAACAGAACTCGAACTGCAAAAAAGTCAGCGCTTTACTCAACAAATTGCCGATGCATCTCCTAATATTCTCTATCTCTACGACATACAAGAACAACGCAATGTCTATACCAATCGTGAGATCCTCTCAGTTTTAGGTTATTCGCCTGAAACAATTCAAGCAATGGGCGCAAACTTTGCTATAAACTTGCTGCATCCCGACGATCTGAGTTCAGTTCTCCCTACCTACTATGAAAAAATTAGCGCTGCTCAGGACGGCGAAGTTGTTGAAACTGAATATCGGATGCGCCATGTTAATGGGGAATGGCGTTGGCTCTATAGTCGAGATTCGGTCTTTAGCCGTGATGCAGATGGGAAAGTCAAAAGAACCATTGGCACTGCCCAAGACATTAGCGATCGCAAACGATTAGAGCGCGAACAAAATCGTCTGATTGCTATTTTAGAGGCTTCGACTGACTATATCAGCATGTCAGATGCCAAAGGTAAGGTCTTTTGGAAAAACTTAGTGCTCAAGAATCTGTTCGGGATCGATTCAAACAAAGATCTGTTGGAATATCAAATTACCGATTGTCATCCTCAATGGGCATCAGAATTGATATTAAAAAAAGGAATACCTCAGGCGATCGCGACTGGTAGTTGGATCGGTGAAACGGCTTTGCTGAATGCCGAAGGACAAGAAATACCCGTTTCCCAACTAATCCTCGCGCACAAATCATCCTCAGGAGAGATAAAATATTTCTCTTTTATTATGCGTGATATCCAAGTTCGCAAAGAATACGAACAGAAGCTAGAGAAAACTAATGCGGAACTGCTTCGCGCCACTCGGCTCAAGGATGAATTCTTGGCAACCATGAGCCATGAATTGCGTACTCCTCTCAATGCAATCTTAGGTATGAACGAAAGTTTGCAAGAACAAATATTTGGTACGGTGAATGAACGTCAGATCAAAGCGCTACAGACCATTGAACGCAGCAGCAATCATTTGCTGGAATTAATCAATGACATTCTAGAGCTAGCTAAGATTGAAGCAGGACATATTGATTTGAGTTATATCCCAACTTCTATTAACCGTCTTTGCTACTCAAGTTTGGCATTTGTCAAGCAACAAGCAGCCCAAAAACGCATTCAGATTGATGTCCAAATTTCGCCAAACTTACCAGACATCCCACTGGATGAGCGGCGTATTTGTCAAGTACTGATTAATTTGCTCAGTAATGCCGTGAAATTTACGCCTGAAGGCGGACTGATTACTCTAAAAGCCTATAAACATGAAGAAGACGGGCAAATTCCGAATAATATCTCTAGGATTTGTCTTACGGTAACTGATACAGGTATAGGTATTGCCTCTGAAAATCTTCACAAGCTATTTCACTCCTTTGTCCAGATAGATAGTGCTTTAAATCGTAAATATGCAGGTACGGGTTTGGGATTAGCCCTAGTTAAGCGACTGGTGGAACTGCATGGTGGTACAGTAAGTGTCACTAGTGAACTTGGTGTAGGGAGTTGTTTTACGATCGCTCTTCCCTATAGCAACTCTGATTTATTTCTAGTTGCACCAGAAGCCTCAACGGTTCAAAATTCTTCTATAGAAGTATTAGAAACATCACCACTAGTCTTGCTGGTTGAGGATAATGAAGCAAATATAACTACTATTTCTAACTATCTAGAAGCTAAGGGCTATCAAATTCTCTCAGCGCAAGATGGTCGAGAAGCAATCGCAATTGCTAAAACTCGCCAACCTGATGTGATTTTAATGGATATTCAAATGCCAGTGATGGATGGGCTAGAAGCAATTAAGCAAATTCGGCTCGATCCAAATTTAGTTAATACGCCAATTATTGCACTGACCGCTCTTGCAATGAAAGACGATCGCGAAAAATGCCTAGAAGCTGGAGCCAATCATTATTTAGCAAAGCCAGTTAAACTAAATCAACTGGTGACTATCATTCAGAGTCTTTTAGCGTAAGCCTCGATCAAAAATGTTGATAAGCAAGCAGATAGTCTTTGGATATGCGATCGCCCTTGGTATTACTTGCTTGGGGACATCAACTGGTTTGGTGGTTGGCAATTACTCTTATCAAGAAGCACTTCAAAGCAACAAAGCGATAGCTCAGGAGCGCAAATTTCTGAATACGCTGCAATTAGATATTTTATACAATCGTCCTGCTAAGCAGCTATCACCATATTTATCAGATCCTGAAGGATTTCGTCGTGAGAGTGGCAGATTACTCGATCGAATTCAGAAAATTTTAACCGCTCTAGAAGCTCATAACTCTCTGGGAGCGCATTTGACCATCGAAGGACTACATCCCTTATTACAAGAGTATGAAGTTGATGTAAGAAAGTTTAAGCAAACAACTCAAGAACTGATCGATCGGTTAGATGTATTGACGGCATCTCCAAAAACTTTAAAAGAAGCCGAATCGCAATTGATTGAATTGGTCAAGACCAAAGACTTTCTTAAATTTATTGACTTTCCCGATCGTTTATCGCCATTTACTGAGCTGGCATTGCAACGTGAGTATGACAGTGAAGTTGCGCTTAACCAATCTAGAGTACTTCGAGATCAAATCGTTATTGCTAGTCTAATTTTATCAATAGTAATCGCATCTCTATTTGCAATAAATACTAGCAAAGCGATCGCTCAAGAACAGACTAATACTAATCAAAAACTACAGGAGCAACTGATCGAGTTCAAGCGATCGGAGGATGCATTACAAAAAAGTGAAGCCCATCAGCGAGCCTTAATTAGTGCTATCCCCGATATTATAGCGAGAATTAATCGGGAAGGTATTTACTTAGAATTTGTTGCTAATCCCAACTTTTTTGTTGTGGGTAATATACTTGAGTTAGTGGGAACCCATATATATGAAAGTCTGCCTCCACCTCTAGCGCAAAGACGCATAGACTGTATAGATCTAGCTCTTCAAACTAGGTCTATGCAGGTTTATGAACAGGATCTATCGATTGATGGGAGAACCCAAATTGAAGAGGTGAGAATTGTTCCCTATAACGACGATGAAGTCTTAGCCCTGATACGTGATATTAGCGATCGCAAGCAAGTAGAGCTAGCACTAGCTGCAAGTGAGGCTCAGAGCCGCGCAGTGCTGTCGGCAATTCCTGATTTGATGTTTCGTATAGGAGCAGATGGAATTTATCGGGAGTTTGTCACTCAACCTCGTGATTTTGCTATGTTCTCGCCAGAGATTAGCTTGTCAGGTCAATCAATGGAAAATATTTTACCGATAGATGTTGCTCAGCGGCAGTTTCATTATTTACGAAAAGCTATAGAGACCGACGAATTACAAATATACGAGCAAACAGTTCAAGTAGATGGTCGCCTACAAGATGAAGAGGTGAGAGTTATTAAGAGTGGAGAAGATGAAGTTCTATTTATGATTCGTGATATTAGCGATCGCAAGCGCGTAGAAGCATCTCTCAAGCAGAGCGAATTAACCAACCGTGTAATTATTGAAACTATGCCAGATCTGCTAATTCATATGGATCGACATGGGAATTATATTAAGATATCTGGCGGCAATAATGTTCGGGTTAAAGAATTAAGTGGTACTTCTGATGAAATAGATATCTACAGAGTCTTACCTCGTAATCTTGCAGAAAAACGCCTTTACTATGCCAATCAAGCCATTTTAAGTAAGAAATTACAGATTTACGAGCAATTTATCGATGTTGATGGGTATCTCTGTTACGAAGAGGTTCGTGTTGCTCCTCTCAATGACCGAGAAGTTCTAATTATTATTCGAGATATTACCGATCGCAAAGAGGCAGAAGAGCAACTATATCAGCTCAATCAAGAACTAGAAGCAAAAGTCAAGGAACGCACGGTAGAGCTGCAAGAACGGGAAATACAACTCCAAAAATTATCGGAACGGCTTGCCCTATCACTTAAGTCTGGGGCGATCGGCACTTGGGAATGGGATATAGGGCAGAATGCTATCCTGTGGGATGAGCGGATGTACGAACTTTATGGTGTTTCTAAGTCCTCTAATCTTCCTACGGTTACGGAATCTATTCAAATAGTGAGTTATGACATTTGGAGCGAGAGTCTACATCCTGACGATCGTATGCCCACTGTAACATTGCTACAGCAAGCCGCCCTAGGACAAGCAGAATACGATACTGAGTTTCGGGTCGTACATCCTGACGGTAGCATCCATTTCATTAAAGCCTTCGGAATGCTGGTGCGAGATGCTCATGGCAATCCCCAAAGTATAATTGGAGTTAACTTTGACATTAGCGATCGCAAACGAGCGGAAACACAACTCCAAAAAACTAACGAAGAACTGATTCGTGCTACACGTCTTAAGGATGAATTTCTTGCCAATATGAGTCATGAACTCCGTACTCCTCTCAATGCTATCTTGGGTATGAATGAGGGATTGAAAGAGCAAGTCTATGGCTCACTTAATGAAAGGCAACTTCAATCCCTACAAACTGTCGAACGAAGCGGTTTACATCTATTGGAATTAATCAATGATATTCTCGATCTTGCAAAAATTGAATCAGGACAAGTTGAATTAGAATACACTCCAGTTTCCGTATTTCATCTCTGCCAATCTAGTTTGGTATTTGTCAGACAACAGGCTCAAAAAAAGCATATACAGATAGAAACAAAATTACCACTGGGACTGCCCGATCTCATGGTAGATGAACGACGTATCCGACAAGTACTAATTAATCTGCTGAACAATGCTGTCAAGTTTACTCTGGAAGGTGGGCTAATTAGCTTGGAAGTTAAACAGGTCTATTCTGATGCTATTAATGATAATTCTCATCCGCACCAATTTCTCCGAATTTCTATAGTTGATACAGGTATTGGTATTTCTTCGGAGAATGTTAAGAAACTTTTTCAACCCTTCATTCAGGTTGATAGTGCTTTAAATCGTCGTTACGAAGGAACTGGACTGGGGCTTGCTTTGGTAAAACGTATTGTCGAACTACATGGGGGGCAAGTTGGTTTAACTAGCCAGTTAGGAGTTGGGAGTTGTTTCATGATCGATTTACCCTACATTAGTTCTTCTCTCCCATCTAAAATAATTGCTGTCGATCGGGTGGCTGCTCCTCTAGTAATTGAAAAACCATCTATATGTAAATCTGGCAATGCTTCTCATCTCATCCTGCTGGTAGAAGATAACGAAACTAATATTCGGATAGTTTCTGATTACCTGCAATCAGATGGATATAGAATTCTATTAGCAAAGAATGGTCTAGAGGCGATCGCTCTTGCCAAAACCCATCATCCCGACCTGATTTTAATGGATATTCAAATGCCCATTATGGATGGACTAGAGGCAACTAAGCAAATTCGCCTCGATCCTCAGTTGTTACATACTCCAATTATTGCCTTAACTGCGTTAGTTATGGCTGGAGATCGCGATCGATGTTTAGCTGCAGGAGCTAGTGCATACTTACCTAAACCAGTAAAATTAAAGGAATTATCCTTAAATATTCAAAAGTTTCTAAATAACAACACTTTGCGCTCAAACCCAAACCCAGAAGAATCTTGAAAGCGTTGCTTTGCAACGCTTTCAAGATTCTTCTGGTGATTCTGTAAATTTGACTACAGAGAGCTATTTATCAACACCACGTATGACTCCCATATAACTACGCTCACGCAAACTGGTCTAAAAGTGGCAATCATTGGTAATTCTCTGATAAGTAGCTCAGCATAATTAAAATTAAAGAGATTTTCAGGTTTTATGTTGAAAAACTTACTAGAGTTTTATTAGGTATAAATCAGCCATGCAAACTTCCCAATTCCTAAGCCAAAGTACAAGGCGATCGCGATGACAAAAAGTGCAATAGAACTAGTCATTAACAGATAATCTGCCATTGTTAAAGCCGATTCTTGTAAATAAGTCCGATTAGAACTGCCTGAAAACCCTTTCGCTTGTAAAACCACTTCTATTTTTTGTGATTTGGATAATGAATTTAAAATCAAAGGCACGGCTACTTTGGCATAAACTCTCGCTCGCTTTATCCATCCCATCTTCTCAAAGTTTAGACCGCGCAACCTCTGAGACTCAATAATGGATTGTACTTCTTCTAACAGTAGTGGCACAAATCGCAAAGTTGATGAAAAGATAAACACTACTTTATAGGGGATTTTGGCGCGTACCATGCCCACAGTCATTTGATTTACGTCAGTGGTAAAAATTGCCAAGGGAATCACTAAAATCATGGTCAAAGTTTTAAACACAATATTCAAGCCATAGAGCGCTCCTTCTAAGCTCATTTTTGCGCCGCCAATTAACCACCATGTTTGTGGCAAGTTCAATAGATTCGTCAGTTCTGATTTATGCGTAAGTAACTTAATCTGTTCCACATTAAAAAAGCCCATGCTCAAAATCAGAAAAATATAAAAAGGAATCATCACCTTCAATATGGTTCCTAAATAATTAAGTCTGACTCCAGCTAGAATGCAGGCAGCAATCACACTAAACATCAATAATCCTCCAGCGATCGGGCTTTCCCATAAAAAGGCAAGGAGCGTAATCGACAGCATCGCCACCAACTTAGACCGAAAATCTAATCGAGTGAAAAAAGAGTCATACTTAACTGTTTGGAATTTCATAAATAAAGTTTTTGGAATTAAAAGTAGGATGGGTTAGCGATAGCGTAACCCATAATTTTTGCCAAGCTGATGCGTTACGTTGTACTAACGCATCCTACAAATAAGTAAGCCATCCTACTTGTCTACATATACAGCGAAACAATTGGCGAATTCTGTTGGGGTAATTAGAGGATATTCGCGATCGCTAATTTTACTAAGGTTTTGCGATAATACAACTGATTGCGGTGGCGTAAGATAAGTAGACTCTAGTAAATCAGTTTGATGGTAAGCTTGGCGCAACGGCGCATCTAGTAAAATTGTCCCTTTACCCATCACAATCGCGCGATCGGCGTAGTCGGGCATCAGATATAAGTGATGGGTAATCACAATCACTGTTTTTCCCATTTGATGTAGTTCTCGACTGACTTCTAAAATTGAAGAAGCACCTTGATAGTCTTGACCTGTAGTCGGTTCATCAAAAATGATAATGTCAGGATTCATTGCTAATAAAGCTGCAATTACAATCCGTCCGCGTTCTCCCTTCGGTAAAGATAATGGATGCGCGTGGCGGTGTTCCCATAGTTGCATTGCTCTAAGACTCCGCTCGGTTTCCTGTTTTATCTGATTGGGGGTATAACCAAGGAATGGCAAGGCAAACGCAACTTCTTTTTCAACGGAAGTATTAAAGATTTGATTGTCAGGGTTTTGGGCGAGATAACCGATGGATTGGGCAAGATCGCTGACCGATAGCTCTCTAGTGTCGCGATCGCGGACTAATACTTTGCCTTCCGTTGGTTTCAGCAAATTGAGAAAATGTTTAACTAATGTACTTTTCCCTGCGCCATTTTGTCCGACGATGAGTATATATTCGCCTTCATAGATATCTAACGATATATTTTTGAGTGCCTCCGTACCGTCATCGTAAGTATGTTTGAGATTCTGAACTGAGAGCACTGGCGACTTACTAAGGTTGCGATCGCTTCGGTTGCGCGGCGAGAAATCTGGCGAATCGAGGAGTTGACTTTGCGATCGCAGTGCTTTTAAAGCTGCGATTGATGATTCTAAGGTAACGGGAATTTGAGGAATATTAATTCCCTTTTGCTGAATTTGACTAAATGCTTGAGTAACTTCAGGAGGACGTAATTTATTTTGCTGCAATAAATCGACCTGCGCATAAATCTCCGCAGGTGTTCCGATGGCGAGCAATTTCCCCTGTGAAAGTAAGGCAATGCGATCGCAAAATTCTGCCATTTCTTCAGCAGCATGGGAAACTATGACGATCGCCACACCGAGTTCTTGTTTTAACTCCCGCACCGTAGCAAAAACCTCCAGCGAACCAATCGGATCGAGTTGCGAAGTGGGTTCATCGAGAATTAGTAAATCGGGTTGTAGTGCTAATGCTGCGGCGATCGCTAATCTTTGCTTTTGACCGCCAGAGAGTTCTTGAGGATTCTTTTTCTCAAATCCTTCGAGACGCACTGATTTTAAAACGATGGGAATGCGGCGTAGGATTTCTTCACGGGGTATGCAAAGATTTTCGAGAGCAAAGGCGATCTCATTTTCGACCGATGTTGCCGTAATTTGCACTTCAGGATCTTCAAAAACAATCCCTACATGACGCGCGAGTTCGTTGACAGGATGGTCGAGACTATCTAAACCTGCGATCGCGATTCTGCCAAAAAAACGTCCTCCATAAAACTGAGGAACGATACCTGTGAGGGCAAGACATAGCGTCGTTTTACCTGCTCCAGTCGCGCCAATAATGCCTAAAAATTCTCCTTTGTTAATCGTTAAAGAGATATCCTTTAAAACTGTCTCGGTGGAATTGGGATAGATATAGGAAACTTTGTCTAAGATAGCGATCGCATTCATATCTACACATGTTTTACTGCTAGCGTTATTATCAACTATCTAACCCGAACTCACGTTACACTCAAAAGCGCTTCATCTGCGCTTGCAAATCTAATTTCCTATGAATCAAAACTCTCATATCCCCAAACCAGCTAACTTAGCGCAGCCCGATGATTGGCTATACGATCGCTCAGTTTTAGGATGGATACTTAATCCCACTCTTAGCAAACAGTTACCATTTCTATACCGTATTTTTGGTTTGTACTGCAAGTTATATTTCAATCTCACAGGTAAAAGCTATCTTAAAGGCGGGAGAGGATTATTTAGATTTCTATCTAATATTTTTTACCGACTTTCGCCTGAACGATATTTAGAAATGAAACTATCTGGATATCACGTGTTTCTCAATCCGACTGATATGCGACTCTTTCAAGTGGTAAATGAGCTAGCTAGTAATGATACCGATACGCGAGTTTTATCAAAATTACTTTCTGAAGGCGATACCTTTTTGGATGTTGGTGCAAATCATGGTAGTTTTGCGATCGTGGCAAGTAAGATGGTGGGAGCGAATGGGTTTGTGCTTGCGGTTGAGCCTCAGCCCAGACTAGCTAAAGCTTTAGAAAAATCTCTAACCGCTAACGCCCTGTGTAAATTCCAAATTCATAATCTTGCAGTTGGCGATGCTGATGGCGAAATAGAACTGATAGTGCCAGTTGGTACATCTGGCGCGGCGGGGGTGTTCCCAGAACATTCTGCCACTCATCAACACAATACGATTAAAGTTGCGCTTCGTCGCTTTGATGAATTGGTGGATTGGCAAAAGTTTACTGGAAAAGTACTCCTCAAACTGGATGTGGAAGGTAGCGAATGTGCATTTCTTTCAGGAGCTAGAAAAATGATTACTTCTCTAAAACCAACTCTGATCGTTGAAGTTCATCCTACTAGTCTCAAGGCGGCAGGGGCAACGGGAGATAAACTCAAGCAATTGTTACAGGAGCTAGGTTATAAACGCTATGCAGAGATAGATGATAGCGATCGCTCTTTTCCTCTAGAAGACTTAAATACTAATACCCAAAGAAATGTCGTAATGACAATGGCATAGAAACAAAAAGAGCGCTGAGCGCTCTTTTTGTTTCTATGCAGAATTTCTCTAGGCTACTCCACAATTCCTAAAAGTGTTTGAGCACTTGTGTGCGGTAGTTGAGGAGCAATAAATCCTGAGGAGTATAAATGAGGATTAGACTGCGCCACAATACTGAAAGCATTTCGGGCTTGTTCGGTTACTGCCACAGTCTTTGCATCGTATGTCTGAGTCGCTAACTTTGGATAAAAACCGATCGCCACAATCGGCACGAGTAAGCAAGCGGCAATAAATACTTCGCGAGGTTTAGCATCGCTTACATATTTATCCAAATTTAAAACTGGATTAGAGTTCCCGTAAAAAACTTGGCGCAAAGTTGAAAGTAAATAGATCGGTGTGAGAATTACACCAACAGCAGCTAAGAAAATCATCACAATCTTAAAATTTGAGGCATAGACATCGCTGGTGGTAATGCCGAGGAAAATTTTCAACTCGCTTACAAATCCACTCATGCCTGGTAAAGCCAGGGATGCCATGGCGGCTGCGGTCATTAGGGCAAAAGCTTTAGGCATGACCTTAGCAAGACCACCCATCTCATCCATCATTAATGTATGGGTGCGATCGTAGGTGACACCTGCAAGAAAGAACAATGCGGCTGCAATTAATCCGTGAGAAAGCATTTGTAACAATGCGCCACTTACGCCTAAATCATTAAAAGACGCAAGTCCCACTAAGATAAAGCCCATGTGCGAAATCGAAGAATAGGCTAGACGACGCTTGAGATTTTGTTGTGCGAAGGCTGCCATTGCGCCGTAGACAATGCCTACTACGCCCAACACTGCCAAGAGTGGCGCAAAGTAGACATGAGCATTAGGCAACATTTCAATATTGAAGCGAATTAATGCATAGCCCCCCATTTTTAACAATACGCCTGCCAATACCATCGAAACTGGTGCAGAAGCTTCCCCGTGAGCATCTGGCAACCATGTATGTAAAGGGAAAATCGGTAATTTTACACCAAACGCAATCAAGAAACCTGCATAGGCGAGCAACTCAAAGGCGATCGGGTATTGCTTCATTGCCAACTCCGACATATTAAAAGTCGTCACATCGCCATAAAAAGCCATAGCCAAACCAGCAATCAAAATGAAGATCGAACCGATCGCTGTATATAGAATAAATTTTGTTGCTGCGTAAAGACGCTTTGGCCCACCCCAAATCGAAATCAATAGATAAACGGGAACTAGTTCTAATTCCCACATAAAGAAAAACAGCAATAAATCTTGAGCAGCAAATACGCCAATCTGAGCGCTATACAGACAGAGCATCAAGAAATAGAAAAGTCGAGATTTTTGCTTAACATTCCAACTTGCAAAAATTGCCAGAGTTGTAATCAACCCTGTCAATAAAATAAGCGGCATGGATAAACCATCAACCGCTAGTGAAAAGTTCAAACCAATCTGAGGAATCCATGCATAGCTTTCAGACATCTGAAACGCGGCTTCATGCAGGTTGTATTTGTTCCAGAATGCATAAATCATTAATGACAGTTCGATAAATCCTACTGCCATTGAATACGATCGCACATTCTTACCATATTTATCAGGTATGAAAGGAATCGCAAAGGCTGCTACAAGTGGTAACAGAAGAATTGTTGTTAGCCAGGGAAATTCTGCGACAGACATGATGAGGATAAATACTTACTCGCTTTTTTAATTGTATTAACAATTTGTTAACTTGTGTTAAGCCTTTTGATATAAAAGTTAACAAACCATCAAATTATGCAAATACCTTCAAAGCTATAACCACAGTCATTTTCTGAGGTTTGAGTCAATATTCATCTATAAATTGTCATCATACTGATAAATATCATTGCTTTATAGCTATCGTTAACTCAGGTAGGTCAAAAAGCACTACGCATACTTTCTAGTTTGTTAATCGCAAGTGCGATTGCGAGACAATTTCTATTAAGATCGAAAGTCTACAAGTCATTGGAATGTCATATCTCATGCCAATGCTCTAAATTTTCTAAACACTCTATACGTTCTCAAAACACAAATGAAGACTTGGCTCAAACCCGCTCAACGACTAGGAAAACTCCCCCCATATGTTTTTGCCCGCCTAGATGAGTTGAAGCTACGAGCAAAAGAGCAAGGTCTAGATTTGATCGATCTAGGAATGGGAAATCCCGATGGACCTACCCCCGAACCAGTGGTCGAAGCGGCGATCGCTGCTTTGCAAAATCCCAAAAATCACGGCTATCCACCCTTTGAAGGAACAGCTAGTTTTCGGCGAGCGATTACCGACTGGTACAAACGCCGCTACAACGTGCAACTCGATTCTGAGGGTGAAGCATTACCCCTAATTGGTTCTAAAGAGGGTTTAGGGCATTTAGCGATCGCCTATATCGACCCTGGCGATCTCGTGCTCGTCCCAAGTCCCGCCTATCCAGCCCATTTTCGGGGGCCGTTATTAGCAGGTGGGGAAATCTATGAAATGATCCTTCGCCCTGAAAATAACTGGTTGATCGACTTGGCGGCAATTCCTGAAGAAGTTGCCCAACGAGCAAAAGTGATGTACTTCAACTATCCTGCTAATCCCACAGGTGCGATCGCCCCCCGAGAATTTTTTGAAGAAGTGGTTGCTTTTGCTAAAAAGTACGAAATTTTATTAGTCCACGATCTTTGTTATGCCGAACTTGCTTTTGATGGCTATGTACCTACGAGCTTGCTAGAAATTGAAGGTGGCAAAGATGTGGGTGTAGAATTTCACACTCTCTCGAAAACCTACAATATGGCTGGCTGGCGCGTCGGATTTGTCGTCGGCAATCGTCATGTAATTCAGGGATTACGCACTCTCAAAACTAACCTCGATTACGGGATCTTTTCGGCAATTCAAGTAGCGGCTGAGACAGCGCTGCAATTACCTGATCGCTACTTACAAGAGGTGTGCGATCGCTATAGAGAACGTCGTGATTTTATGATCTCGAAACTGGCAGAGCTAGGCTGGGATATTCCCAAAACCTTTGCCACGATGTATCTTTGGATTCCTGTCCCTGTGGGTATGACCTCGGCAGACTTTGCCCTCAAAGTATTAGAAAGTACGGGAGTAGTTTTTACTCCTGGCAGTGCATTTGGACAGGGTGGCGAAGGGTATGTCAGAATCAGTTTAATTGCTGATTGCGATCGCCTTGGTGAAGCTCTCAACCGTCTTAAACAAGCTGGGATCCGTTACAAGTAAATTTAGATAGGAGTTACTTAGCGACTCCCATTTGAACGTTCAAGAAAAAGGAAAAAGGAAAAGGTGTTTAACTTGTTGCCTCTCGCTTTTGAATTTACATCCCCAGGTCCGATCGCTTTTGAGATTGGTCCCCTTTCGATCCGTTGGTATGGATTGCTGATCGCTTCAGCGATTATTTTGGGAACTGTGCTGGCACAGACGCTGGCGAAAAAACGTAATGTCGATCCAGAACTGGTTGGCGATCTCGCGATTTGGCTTGTAGTTGGCGCGATTCCCTGTGCCCGTTTTTACTATGTTCTATTTGAGTGGCAGCGCTTTCAAATGCAGCCTTGGTACAAAGTATTAGCTATCTGGGAAGGAGGTATTGCCATTCATGGAGCAATTATTGGTGGGGCAATCGCGGCAACTATATTTTGTAAGCGCCAACAAATTTCCACATGGTTAATGGCTGATATCATAATGCCTTCGGTAATTTTAGGACAAGCGATCGGACGTTGGGGCAATTTCTTTAATTCTGAGGCATTTGGTAGTCCCACTGACTTACCTTGGAAATTGTTTATTCCGATCAATCGTCGCCCACCTGAATTTGTCAATGAGTCTTACTTTCATCCCACCTTTTTGTACGAATCACTCTGGAACATTAGCGTATTTGCAATTTTAATATTTGCTTTCTTTCGATTTCCTAAGCTTAGGACTGGCACAATTACGATGATCTATGCGATCGCTTATAGTCTTGGTCGGTTTTGGATTGAAGGATTACGTACTGATAGTTTGATGGTGGGGCAACTTCGCACCGCGCAGATGATCAGTCTTGCCGCGATTGCCGCTGGACTTTTTGGTTTGATTTGGCTATACGGATTGCGTCGGAGGTTTCCTGACACTGTTTCCAAAGAAATGCCGACCGAAAATCTATGAGCAAAATGCCACACAAGGATCCCCGTGAAATGGTGGAAACAGCATTTCTGGCAAGTACCACCGCCATGTTGTTCTTAATCAACTATTACTTTCCTCTTGGCCCATTACTACGAATGCTGTTTCCATTGCCAACGGCTCTAGCCTATTTACGTTGGAGCGGTCGTGCTTCATGGATGGCAATGGCTGTAACTGCATTGCTTTTAGCGATTCTGATGGGACCAACCCGTAGCATTCAGTATATTGTGCCGCATGGGTTAGTAGGAGTAACACTCGGTTATTTGTGGAAGCGTGATTTCCCTTGGGTTGGTTCGCTTAGCATTGCCACGACGATCGGCTCTTTAGGTACTGCTTTTCAATTTGCATTTTTATCAATTTTATTAGGTGAAAATGTTTGGACTTATTCCATTGTCCAGATCACAGGGTTTCTTAACTGGCTGATGCAACTATTCGGGTCACTTGAGCAACCAGACTTTGCAACTATTCAAATCTTTGCGATCGGTGCTATCGTTTTTAGTAATTTTGCCTATCAATTACTCGTCCATTTAGTGGCTTGGATTGTTCTCGATCGCCTTGGCAATCCGATTCCTACACCCCCAAAATGGATAGAATCTTTGTTGGCATAAAACCTATAATTAATGAGATAGTAAGCTATTGCTGCGAATTGTAGATTTTCTACATTCATATCAAACTAGCGATAAAACTCTCAATTAAGCTAGCTTTCAGCCTGACATGGATAATCTTAATTAATTGACACAATCTCGAATAAGAAATTATACTCATTATCTAACCGCCAGAATGAGTAATATTCTGAAACATTGGCGCAATCCACGCTCGCAACCATGACCAATCCTGCCGAATCAAATCCATCTACATTAACAAACTCATCCATTAACCTGTCTGAGCGAGAACTTCAAGTGATTGAATTAGTGGCTGCGGGCTTAACCAATCAAGATATTGCGATCAAACTTGCAATCAGTAAACGCACTGTAGATAATCACATTAGCAATATTTTAACTAAGACTAAAACTGATAACCGTGTTGCCTTAGTGCGTTGGGCTTTGCAATGGGGGAAGGTATGCATTGACGAAGTCAATTGCTGCCTAATTGGGACTCAACCAATTAATAATGTTTTAGATACTCAGGAATTAGAAAGTGCTTAATGGTAATCCGACTGTTAATCGCTGCAAGATTGTTTTTAATCCCGATATTGCTTTAGCAATGTATCGGGAATTAGCATCTCATATCGAACAAATTGAGGATGTTACTGCTGAATTGTTTTGGCAAGAAACTACAGAATTTAGTTATTTAGGCAGCCAAATTGGTGGGGTATGGCTTGTTTCTCCGCAGACAATTCCCACTCAATCTCAAGTTTTAATAAAAAAAATCTTAAACCACTACGGAGTTTGGACTGCTGAACCAGATTTAGCTATTAATCCCTAAAGTCTGAGAAATTAGATAAGTGTGCAAAGTGTACTTATCTAATTTCTCAGACTTTAATTTTTTCTCAGATTATGAAAAAACGTATTTTTACAGATTTTGATGGTCCAATTATGGATGTATCAGAGCGATATTATCAAGTTTATTTATATTGCTTAGAGAAAATTTGGCAGCCTGAACAGTTAATTAAACCCCTGTCAAAATCTGAATTTTGGGAATTAAAGCGATCGCAGGTACCTGAAAAAGAAATTGCCGTAATTTCTGGCTTTGAAGATGAGCGTCAATCGATTGCATTTGCTCACTTACGTCGGGCAACCGTGCACACAGATCCCTATTTTGAATACGATCGCCTGATCGAATGTGCAATACCAGCATTAGAAAAAGCTCAACATTCAGGAATCGATCTGGCCGTAATGACCATGCGCCGTCGTCGTGAACTCGAACCTGTACTTAACAAATACAATCTAAAACGCTTTTTCCCGAGCGATCGCATTTTTTGTCTGGATGATGACTATGTGAAGACTGTCGATACTCAAGACAAGCCTAAATTAATGAAACAGGCTCAAGCTACTTTGCCAGAAGTTCAGCAACAATGGATGATCGGCGATACAGAAGCCGATATCATTGCTGCCAAAACTTACAATGTTCCCGCGATCGCTGTTCTCAGTGGTATTCGCAATCAAACGCAGTTAGAAAAATATAAGCCGACCCAAATTTTCCCTAACTTACTAGTATCGATAGCATCCCTTGTAGAGGCATAAATAAGCCATAAATAAAAGAAAAGTCGCGCAATGCGCGACTTTTCTTTTATTTATAGGTTTTCAGATTACATTCCCCCTAAAAACTCTTGCTTAGCAATTTTTACCATGACGGCTTGCTGCCCCAAATAAAGCATGTGTAACTCAGTAAGCAGTTGCTTTGCCGCGTCTAGATCTATATTTTGGATCTGCTGGCAAAACACCATATGTGTAAACTGCTTCTCGACAGGTAAATCACTCATAAGTACCTCTTTTACAAATCAAACGCTGACACTAAACAATGACACCAACTAACGCATTGAAGTTTCTTGACAGTAGATATTAGTCACCGTGTCAACATAACGTAACAATACTTTAAAGTTCTCTAGATAACTGTATCACGACAAACATTTTTTCCAGATATACCCAAAGAAATATTTTGCAAAAACTTTAGAAAGATATTTCTTATAATGACCATAAGTAAATATAAATTTATCTTGCATAAAAAAGCAGAGATGGCACTAAGTGACATCTCTGCTTTTTTATTCTCAAAATCTACTAGGCAGATTTTGAATATTTGGGGATAAGAAAAAAACTAAAGCAAGCCAGTATTTGCGCCTTGCTTGCCTGTAGCTAGTTCAACTTTTATAATCTTGCCACCCATTTTCATAATGCGTTGCTGTTCAGCAAACCAGTTGTCATAGGATACTAATTTCGTGAAATAAGTATTTTGCAACTCTCGTTGTGTACGAATGCGGGTTTGGCTAGGTACACAAGCAGTGATTTTAAAAGTCCGCATAGCGGCGATCTCCTTCAGAGCCAGTTATTAAAAATAAATTACAAAGAAAAATCTTAGACTGACATAAGCGTTGGCGGCGAGATAGGAGCTTAAGCTACCTACCTCTGCCGCCTTGTAAATATTAATTAATTAAAGAAATCAATAAATAATTAGCATTTAACGCTATACCAGCAATTAGCTCAAGCCAGAGCTGATGTAGTCAAGGTATACACCCAATTCTTTACCAGCTTCAGATCCAACGATGCTAGCAGCAACTTCTTTGATTGCTTGGATAGCTTGGATGGTGGAAACTACAGGTACTCCAAGGGAGTTGTAGGTTTCTTTCAAGCCATTGAGTACGCGCTCATCAAGAATAGAAGCATCACCAGCAAGCATTGCATAGGTTGCATAGCGCAAGTAGTAGTCGAGGTCGCGAATACAAGCTGCATAGCGACGGGTGGTGTACATGTTTCCGCCGGGACGGGTAACATCAGAGTACAACAAGGACTTAGCAACAGCTTCTTTAACGATAGTTGCAGAATTTGCAGAGATAGCCGCAGATGCACGAACGCGGAGTTCGCCAGTTGCAAAATAGCTCTTTAGCTTTTCTAGAGAAGCGGAATCAAGGTATTTACCTTGGACATCAGAAGAATTGATGACGGAAGTAATTGCGTCTTGCATTTTTGTATATCTTTTAGGTTTGCAATTAGTTTTTTGAATTAGGGATTCAGGATTCTGAATAGCTTAAATTCTGTTTTTAAAGACAATCGGCTTGAGAACAATCCGATAAAGTTCAGAAATCGCCTTACTGCATTGCACCGATGACATAGTCAAAGTAGTAACCAGCTTCGGCTGCATCTTCACCAGACAACAAGGAAGCGGCTGCGCTCTTCAGACCACGTATACCTTCGGCAACACCAGGAATAGGAGTACCTAAAGAGTTGTACATTTCCTTAACGCCGACTAGACCGATTTCTTCGATAGGGGTGACATCACCAGAAACAACTCCGTAGGTTACTAAGCGGAGGTAGTAATCGAGGTCACGCAAGCAAGTTGCTGTCATTTGTTCGCCGTATGCATTTCCACCAGGAGAAACTACATCAGGACGCTTTTGGAAAAGTTGATCGCCAGCTTGTTTAACGATGCGCTCGCGGGATTCGGTCAAGGTTTGGGCAATGCGAAGACGACGCTCACCAGAGCTTACAAAGCCCTTAATGCGATCTAGTTCACCAGGGCTGAGGTAACGTGCTTCAGCATCTGCATTCACGATGGACTTCGTGACTACGCTCATTTAATTTTTTCTCCAATCAAAAATGTGAATAAAAACGATTGATGTGATGCCGTACCATGCAGAATTCCTTTGCTCTCGCTATGTCTGTAGAGACAGTTACAAAAAACTTAGGGGCGTATCTGACATGGAAGGTTTCTTTGTCAAAGCAATGATTACCAAAACATTTTGAAGCATTGCGTTGTCTACAAGCTTTTCTTCATCACACTTCTTAACATTTGTTATGGTAACACTAGAGATGAAAAGCAGGATCAATTAGCTTGAAAGTAAGGCTGTACCAAGAGTTGCAACACCCCCGAGGATCATCAAACCTGCTGGCATAAATTTTTTAGTTTTTATTAAGCGCACGATGAAGACGATCACCAATAGAGCCGCGATTGCCATACCAGCGATTTTGCCCCACTCTTGATTTTGGGCTGCGGCGGTTCCTGCTATTAGTAGACCAAGTCCGCTAATGCTGCCAGAGATGATTGAAGCTTTGCTTTGACTTTTTGCAAATCCGATAATTCCACCAGTGATTGCGACTACTCCATAGACAATCAAGGCAAGTGTACTTGGGGAAAAATTCATAGGTGTATTTCTAGTTTTTCAAACTAGGGAAGTAAAAAATATCAAAGTCCATGCTAGCGAACTGTTTTCTGGGCAATTGCTAGCGTGAAAGTTTGGTTACACAAATTTACAATTCAAAACCCAGAACATGGAAGATATGCACCATTCCATGTTCTGGGTTTCATGTTTTGGGTTTTATATTCTGGGTTGTATGTTCTAACAAATCTGTTTGAAGCTATAGCTGTTAGAAGCTATACAGCCTATTTAGGTTTTATTTGCTTTAAGAAACCCTTTAAAAGTGTTGCAAAGCAACACTTTTAAAGGGTTTCTTGGGTTTTGAGCAAGCGCAAAGAGCTGTAACCTAGAGCAAAAATTAGTTAGTCATAATTGACGCGATGCGGTTTAGGTAAGGTGCGGGATCGAGGGCTACCCAGCCATCACCTGAAGGAACCATGATTTCAAAGTGCAAATGTGGCCCTGTTGAGCGTCCAGTTGAGCCAACAATGCCAATTTGTTGACCTTGAGCTACACTTTGACCTTGAGAGACGTAAATAGCTTCAAGGTGGGCATAGCGAGTACCAGTGGAGCCGTGATCTATTTCTACTAGGTTGCCATAGCCATCACCCCAGCCAGCAAAATCAACTCGACCTGCTTTGGCAGCAATTACAGGAGTGCCTAGGGGTGCACCTAGGTCAATGCCGCTATGAAATGACCAAATTGTGGTGACAGGATTCATTCTCCAGCCATAGTTAGAGGTGACTGGCACAGAGTAAGGCAGTGGATAGCCACCTGTTTGAAAAATCAAGCTAGGATTTTCTGAGCCTCTGGCGATCGCTGAGTTGAAGGGAAGAGCTTCGGGTTTCCAGATTGCCCCAGGCACAAATACAACTTTTGGGCGACGTTGACAACCGTTGCGTTCGAATAAAACATCGGCACGGATATTGTATTTTTTGGCAACGATTGTGTAATTTTCGTCATTTTTAAAACGATAGGTTAACCCATCAATGGGTGGGATCGATAAAGTTTGTCCAACTTGAACCTCACCGTTGCGAACTTCGGGGTTTAGTCCCATCAAGGTTGCAGTTTTTAGCTGGTATTGCTTGGCGATCGCTTCAAGGGTTTCTCCCTGTTTGACTTTGTGTTGGAGTAAGTCATCGAGGGTTGGTTTACCACATAATTCTTCTGCCTCTTTGGCGGCAGATTGCTCAACAGGAGTATTTGGCGTTGTTGAGGTTGCGAGGGCAGGAAAGGTAATTAAATTGGCGATCGCAACTAGTAGAAAAGAGATTTTCCAAGACGGCTTCATGGAGTATTACTTAGACAATGTGTGTGAGGGGATATGTTGAGGGTAGGGATTTGAATTAATGGTTTGACAAAAAAGTAACAGAACATGAAGATTTATGTAGTAAATCTTCATGAAAATAGTGCATTGATATTTTCGCAGCGATCGCTGCTTTATTAACACCACCAATCTGGTGATTTATATCCACTGCCAATATCGACAAGATATAAAACAAAAAATGATATGGGTGTAAAGCCTATCCTCCAACCTTAGTTTTTGATGGCTCTAAGGGTCATGCAGCAATTACCGATCAAACGAACCGCAAGAAAAAATATTGAAAGCATTGCTTTGCAACGCCTTCAATATTTTTTCTTGGCTTGGGTTTGAGCGCAAAGCGCTGTAAGGGTATGAAAATATGCGACCTTTACTTGTGAAATCCTCTATGGGAGAAGATAGGTAAGACATCTTCATAGATGTCTTTTGGAAATACATCGCAATCAATCACACAATTAATTTTCAAAGTCATGACAAATTTGCTAGCTTCTGTTAGTCAAGAGCAACTACAAAACTTCTTAGATATTGCTACTGAAGCTGCTTGCGCGGGTGGTGCAGTACTAAAATCCTATGCTGGAAATCTCCAAGAAAAGGAGGTTGAAGAAAAGCGTCCAGGAGACCTAGTAACGATTGCAGACAAAGAGTCTGAAGCAATGGTTCTGTCAATTTTGCAGCGCCACTTTCCCGATCATGGAATTCTAGCCGAAGAATCTGGTGTATTAGGGAATACTGATAGTCGATATTTGTGGGCGATCGATCCTCTAGATGGGACGACCAATTTTGCTCATCAATATCCATTTTCATCAGTATCGATCGCTTTATTAATTGATGGAATTCCTTCTGTCGGTGCAATTTACGATCCATTTCGGGATGAAATATTTCGGGCGGCAACTGGATTAGGCGCAACCCGTAATCGTCGACCCATCAACGTTTCAACTACTACAGAACTCACTCGCAGTTTGCTAGTAACTGGATTTGCTTACGATCGCACCCGCACTGAAGACAACAACTATGCTGAGTTTTGTCATTTCACTCATCTGACTCAAGGTGTAAGGCGAGGCGGTTCGGCGGCAATGGATTTGGCTTATGTTGCCTGTGGTCGATTAGATGGCTATTGGGAGCGTGGGTTATCTTTATGGGATTTGGCGGCAGGTGTAGTGATTGTGAGAGAGGCTGGTGGTATCGTTACAGCCTATGACGGAAGTGAGCATATTCCAAAATCAGGAAGATTACTAGCAACTAATGGTCATTTGCATAAACAGATGATCGAGGAGTTAGCGCTGATCAAACCTTTACCATTTAAGTTTCCATTTGGAAGATAAAAAGGAAGTAATGATTTTAGATTAGGATTACTATTAAAGAAAGGCGGTGCTTTGCACCGCCTTTCTTTAATAGGTTTTAAGTTGCAAGCGTTCCATTAGATAGCAGAGGCAATCTTGGCGAATAATGTCCGTATTAAGCGTCAACATTGATGGCATGACAGGAACTTTTAATTTGATTTCACCATTTTGGATTTGGAAATAGAGATCGCCTTTTTCTTCACCCTCTTCGCTTAAAGCTGACAAATTGGCTTTATCAGTTTTCGCTGTGCCAAAGTTTGCCCCAATCGGTAATTCGCGAAAATTTAAGCAATCCATGCCGTTAGGGAAAGTAATGTCATCATCAGGCTCGCCCGTAAAGCTGAAATTAATCTGTTCAGGTACTTTGACGATCGCCACTGTGTGAAACAAATCAATATCGGCGATCAGCGAGTCTGGCAGGTAATCAAAACTATCAAGATTGAGGCAAATTTCTATAAAAGCCAAGGCATGGGCTGTGCCATCGGGGACATCGGGCTGTCCGCACTCTACGACAATAGAGGGGCAGAAATGTCCAAAAGCAAAAGATTGAACGGTTTTGGGACTGGTGTAATAGACAACGGTTTTGCTAAATAATCGGGCAAGTTTCCGAAAATCCTTCTCTAAATGCGTAATGCAACCATAATGAGGATTCCTACCAGTATTATTGTGGACATCAATACTGGCAAATACCCCACGCGATCGCATTTCCTCTATTACCTGTTGTGCCATGTGATGTTCTGGCAAGTCTCCTGTTTGCCAAATGCGATTGTAGTCAGGTTGATTGGGTAAATGTCTGAGGCGATATTTTGCTGCTGAAATATTACCGATAAATACTGATAAAGATCGCGGTAGCTTTTTATTTTCGTATTTACGCAATAATTCACGGATCGCTAGCCAACTAGTAGTTTCATTGCCATGTAACAAAACCGAAACAAATAGTGGGGGGTGACGCTCTCCTTCTAGATGAATTAGTGTGGGGCGCTTAAGTAATTGAAAAAGTTGGTTAGATTCGAGATCTAGTAAACCTTTTGGAATGCGATCGAAAACATCAAGCATGGCAAAAATCAAAGCAGACAAAAATTTATAGTAACTGCCATAAAGGACATTCGATGTTTTCACTGAGAATATTTAAAGAAAAAAGGACGCATTGCGTCCTTTTTTCTTTAAAAGCAATTTAGGAGCGCCGTATGGCACTCCTAAATCTAAATGCAGGATAAAAATAATTGCACTTAATGAAAAATAAACACAAATCCAACCAACTAAGATTAGTAAGTAAGACCCATGCTGCGGGAGGTTTCAGCTCCAAGATAGACACGGACGCTTAGGAAGTCAGTGGGGCAAGCAGTTTCGCAACGTTTGCAACCAATGCAGTCCTCGGTACGGGGAGAAGAAGCGATTTGAGCCGCTTTGCATCCGTCCCAAGGAACCATTTCCAAAACATCACAGGGGCATGCACGCACGCATTGTGTGCAGCCGATACAGGTGTCATAAATTTTGACTGCATGCGACATATTGCTATTGCTCCAATCAATATATGTACCTATTTAGGCACGGGATGTTTAAACCCAAGTTTATCGTAGTGGTTTACATTCGATGCTTAGTTTGTGAGATAACTTAAAACAAATTAATATTTGAGGCTGAAATAAAGTTTTTGCAACATGGCGATCGCCTGCACCTGAAAACTTCACATCCATAAATTTAGAGCAATGTATACGATTAAGTCTGCCCCAGATCGAGATTATATAGATAGATATTTTATTTTAAGCATCGGACATGAATATCTCACTGAGCTTTATAGATTTAACTACTAGAAGATCTAGTTTTGAGTAGAGGATGCATTGATATAGATATTATTCAAATATTAGAAGTCTTTCTTGAAGACGCTTTAAGCTCGATTGGATTATGATGAATCGCTTGACAACTTAGTGTTTTCTTCTTCTATTGAGAAAAGAACTAATATACTTGACTCCTTCTCGTGTATTCGCACAAGTGATTTGTTGGAATTAAATGTAGGATGGGTTAGCGATAGCGTAAACCATGATTGCTTTTTAATTGATGTGTTACGGTTCACTAATGCATCCTAAAAACAATTAAAATTTTCTACTTCCAAAGAATTAGCTTTCTTGCTTCTCAGTAGCTGAGCGAATCATCGAGCCTGTCGAAGGGGCGATGGCAACATGAACGGCAAAAATTAGAAGGCTTGCAAATCACGCTCTCTAATTTCTGTTACGATCAATATTGCATTTGAAATTATTCCTCAAAATTTAGTAAGTAGCTAATGACTCTGCAAACAGACATTAATAGCGCCGCCGCAGAACTTAAGGGAAAAACTCCTCAAGAAGTTCTCACATGGTGTCTCGGTAACTATTCAAAGATCGCGCTCGCTTCTAGTTTTGGCGCAGAAGACGTAGTGCTAATCGATATGATGGCAAAAATTCGTTCTGATGCCCATGTCTTCACCCTTGATACGGGTCGTTTAAACGCTGAAACCTATGAAGTAATCGCGAAAGTACAGCAAAAATATCCTCAACTTCAATTGCAAATTATGTTTCCACAAGCTGAAGCAGTGGAGCAAATGGTTAGCGAAAAAGGAATTAATCTGTTCTATGACAGTGTCGAAAATCGTAAGCAATGTTGTTATATTCGTAAGGTCGAACCGCTTAGTCGAGCTACTAAAGGTCTTGATGCATGGATTACAGGGCTACGTCGCGATCAAACAGCTAACCGTTCTACGATGGAAACCGTTGAGCTAGATGGCGATCGCAATATTGCAAAAATCAACCCTTTGATCGATTGGTCAAACGAACAAGTTTGGGAATACATTCGCGCGAATGATGTTCCCTACAATGCTCTCCACGACCAAAATTTCCCAAGTATTGGTTGTGCGCCTTGTACTAGAGCGATTCAACCAGGTGAAGATTTGCGTGCTGGTCGTTGGTGGTGGGAGATGAGTAATCAAGAATGTGGATTGCACGTCACGAGCGATGGTAGATTAGTTCGCGCTAAAGGCTAGGTTATAAAGGCTCGCTTAGCGAGCCTTTATAATAGAGAGAATGTGCGCAAAAAAAATCTGGAATTATTAAAGTTATCAATATGGCTATCGGGCTACAGTATCGCAATTGGTACTTTCAAGGATGGCGAGCGCGTTATGGATTCTGCCAGTCGCGAAGTTCTCATAGTAATAAGCCACCAATTTTATTAATTCATGGATTTGGGGCAGCAATTGACCATTGGCGGGGAAATATCCCTGCGTTATCTGAAAACCATGCGGTATATGCGATCGATTTGCTGGGATTCGGAGGTTCGGAAAAGCCACCAACTCGCTATTCTATCTATTTGTGGGTAGAACAAGTTTTTCAGTTCTGGCGCAAATTTATTGGCGTACCAATGGTAATAATTGGGAACTCTATTGGTTCGCTAGTTGCCGCGATCGCTGCTAGCCATCACCCCGAAATGGCCTCGGCAGTTGTTACTATCAGCTTGCCCGATATTGATGCTTTTAATGCAATGGTTCCTAAATTGCTACAACCGCTCGAACGCGCAGTAAAAGCGATTGTATCTGCATTACTAGTTAAACCTCTATTTCATCTAGTTAGACAACCATTTATAATCCGTTTAGTTCTTAACGGAATTGTCTATTGCGATCGCCGTCGTGTTGATGATGAACTAGTTGAAATTATTGCTAAGCCTGCCCGCGATCGTCAAGCATCTGAGGCCTTTCTTAGACTAAATCGGAGCCTCAACCAGCCAAATTATTCACCTAGTTTGACGCAAGCTCTTTCGCAATTACAAGTTCCATTATTAATTTTGTGGGGAAGTCGCGATCGCCTAATTCCGCCATCTGAGGGAAAACGTTTAGTTCAGTATGCGTCCAATGCAACGTTAATGTACTTGGAAGGAATGGGACATTGCGCTCACGACGAAAACCCTGAGCGTGTTAACCATGAAATTTTAAATTGGCTTGCCCCATAATTTTGTTATAGCGGTTTTAATTTTGTCTACGGCAAAATTAAAACCCAAAAGACTTGCTGAGATTAATTTTCTGTTTTCAAATGAGTGCATACTCATTTGAAAACAGCTATAACTACAGCGCTTTGAGCTCCAGCCAAAACCAAGAAAAATTTTAAAAGCGTTGCGAAGCAACGCTTTTAAAATTTTTCTTGTGGTTTGTTTGATCGGTATTAGCTGTAAATAAACATCGCACAACGTGAAATCTCTATATATGCGCGGGAAACTATACTAACAATTATCACAAAATCTAAAAAAAAAGTAAAACAGGCTGACAATTTGACGAATAACATTTAAAATTATGAGCAAATATATTTAGCATGATGAATGATGGGAACTTTTTGTTAGTTCAAAAGTCTCTCATAGCGATCTGAGACGTTGCTAGTTAGGACTAAAAAATTGTTTCAGAGGCTTCTTTAGATGTATCAATTCGTCATATCTCAAGCATTTCAAACCTTTGATAAGCTTTGGCAAAGAGTAGTTAGTGCTCCATCTGATATTGCCCTATTCATCAGTAATCTTGAGATTATTGAGCAAAAAATTCTCTACCCCCGCTACCAAAAGTTTATTCAAGAGTATCAACCTTTACTTAATAGCCTAAGACCTGAAGAAAATAAAATTGTCCAAGAGCTGGAACAGTATGGTGTATCGATCACGAACTTAGAAGAATTAGCAATTCCGCTGAGCGATCGCTTTTTCAGTGCCGCTCAAAAAATTTCAGAGGAACTAAAACATAATGCTGAACTTCCCCTCTACAAAGGTAAGCATACGTTAACTGCAAATGCAGAGCAGATTATGCGTTATCCTGAACTGTTTTTATGGGGTGCAGATGCCAAACTTTTGCGGATCGTTGAGGGCTACCTTAAACTTCCTGCTGGTTACGATGGCTTGTCATATTATTACAGTCCGCCTGATTCTTTAGAATCAGGCCCACGCAAATGGCATCGTGACAAAGAAGATTGGCAAATGATCAAAATAGGAGTTTACATCAATGACGTTGATGAAGATGGGGGGCCTTTTGAATGTGTCACTCCAGCTGCCAATGAAGTATTAGTCAAGTCATTACATTCTGATTATTTACGCAAATATAAAACAGCGTTTCATCAGGAAATTGAGTCAATGCTGCCAGAACACATGCTTAACAACTGGTACAAAAGCTGTGTTGGGAAAGTAGGCACTGTAATTTTTGTAGATACTGCACGTTATTTCCATCGTGGTAAGCCACCTACTAAGTTTGGCAGGTCGGCTATCTTTTTTGGCTATTGCAGTCGTCGCCCTAGGCATCCTTTCTTCTGTGGTCGATCGCCGCTCTCTAAAGCAGAATTGCGTTACATGGCAAGTCTTTTGCCTGAAGATGTGCGCGATTCAGTGACTTGGCGCGATCGATTGCAGGGGTTAAGCAAATGGATTCCCAAAAATCGTTTAAAAGTCTAATAAAAAAGGAAAGTCCGAAGGGCTTTCCTTTTTTATTAGCCCCAACGGAAAACAGCCGAACCCCAACTTAAACCTGCACCAAAGCCTGCGATCGCAATTAAATGATCGGCTTGAATTTTACCTGCTTGTACCCACTCATCAAGGGCGATCGGAATCGAGGCAGCAGAAGTATTACCGTATTTGCCCATATTGCTAACAGCTTTAGCAGGATCGATACCGAAGCGGTTTACCACTGCGTCAATAATGCGCTGATTGGCTTGATGCATGATCAACCAATCGAGATCGTGAACTTCAAGATTTGCCTTGTGTAAGGATTTTTCGATTACTTCGGGTACACGCCGCACCGCAAAACGATAAACTTCTTGACCATTCATCGTAATTGATTCAAATGTGCTGCGCCCTAGATAATTGATGTTTAGTAAATCATTACCCCTACCATCGCTCCGCATCTCAAAGCCTAATAAATTGTTCTGGGGATGGCTTGGATTGCTAGCTTGTACGACTAATGCACCTGCGCCATCACCAAACAAAATGCAAGTGCGTCGATCTTGCCAATCTACCCACCGTGAGAGAACGTCTGCACCGATAAGTAAGACGTTTTTGTAAGCTCCAGTTTGGATGTATTGTGATGCAGTAACTAGTCCAAATACAAACCCCGAGCAAGCAGCCACCAAATCGAAGGCTACAGCATGTTCTGCTCCCAAGATCTTCTGAACACGCCCAGCAGTGCCGAACAGATCGTCGGAAGTCGAGGTTGACAAAATAATCAGGTCGATATCTTGGGGCGCTAGTCCAGCGGCAGCGATCGCCTTTTGTCCTGCCTGAGCAGCAAGATTAGCTACTGAATCGCCTGCTCCATCAGCAATATGTCGCTCTCTGATGCCTGTGCGTGAGGCGATCCACTCATCAGTAGTATCAACCATCTGCGCGAGATCGTTGTTGGTAAGTACGCGATCGGGCACGGCTGAGCCGCTTCCAATAAAACGTACCCCAAAGAGAGAAGATTCAGTATTAATCATTGGCTGTATTTGATCTGGATGTCTGGCTAAAGAGTGTTACAGCGCTTAGCGCTGAATTAAAACCCAGATAGTAAAAGTATGGCGAAGCTATACCCTTACTATCTGGGTTTTTAAGTTGGTGGATCGTCGGGAGTATCGTCAGCAGGGACGGATACCTTAGGCTTGATTTGACCGCGAATACGCTCAAGTACTTCGTTGTCAACAGCATCTTTAGCAACACGGATGGCATTGCGGATACTGATCGCGTTAGAGCTGCCGTGACTGATTACACAGACTCCAGCAACTCCTAGTAACAAAGCTCCACCATACTCATCAGCATCGATCCGTTCTTTAACTTTCTTGAGATTAGGCTTTAAAATTAGTGCGCCAAGCTTGCCACGCCAACCTTTGGGCAATTCTTCTTTGAGGATTTGCATTACTACGCTGCCAACACCCTCAGCAAATTTCAGTACAATATTGCCTGCAAATCCATCGCATACAATTACGTCAAATTGACCTTTGAGGATATCGCGACCTTCTGCATTCCCCGCAAAGATAATCTGAGGATTTTCTTGCAGCGCTTGGTGCACGCGGATAGCAAGTTCATTCCCTTTGCAAGCTTCTTCACCAATATTGAGTAAACCGACCTTTGGCTCTTGAATGCCGATCGCGTATTTACTATAGAGCGAGCCCATAATTGCAAACTGCTCTAAAAACTTGGGGCGACAGTCTACGTTCGCGCCGACATCAAGGAGCAACACAGGCTTGTGGGGAACCTGCGTGGGAAATAATGCACCGATCGCAGGACGATCTACACCTGGTAACCGTCCTAGTCGCAATAATGCCGCCGCCATCGCCGCACCAGAATGTCCTGCGGAAACTACCGCGTCTGCCTGCTTGCGCTTGACCAGATTCATGGCAACGGCGATCGAGGAGTTTGGCTTACGTCGTAATCCTTCGAGCGGTTCATCATCCATTTCGATAATGCCTTCTGATGGCACGATCTCAAGGCGATCGCTTTCTTGATAGTTATGTTGCTTGAGGTAGTTCGCGAGAATGTCGCGATCGCCAACTAGCGCTATATCTACATTTAGTTGAGTCTGAGCTAATATCGCTCCTTCAATCACTTCGCGTGGGGCAAAGTCCCCACCCATCGCATCTACGGCAATTCTCACTATTTGCGATCCTGTCTACGTTTTATGACTAAAACTGTAAAGAATTTTATTAAACCTTGCAAAAATTTTAACAGTTCGAGGAACCTCACCCATCAGGAATGCTCAAAAATCTTTGAAAGCATTACTTATTCGTACCTACTCGACAAATATTGCTTGCTTTTAATACAGGTAAGCAGCTTAAGCCAGCACCTCTCATTATAAAAATCGGTTTTTTGAAAGCCACCCGTAGTCTGGCTTTCAAAAAAACAATTTTGGTGTTTTTAAAGCCGTAGGCTTTAAAAACACCAAAATTAAAGATAGGTTTTGAGAATATTTTTGAGTTATGGCGCAACTGCCTTACTAGCCTCGCGATCGACAGGTAAGATCAATGGCGTACTTTGACTATTGCCCAGAATCACAATCTTAGAATTTGGCGATTGTGATAACTTTTCTGTAGCTTCGATCGCGCGTAATTGCAAAACCGCAGGTGTCAGCCCTTCAGCTAAGATCTTTTGAGCATCAGCACTGCCTTTTGCCTCAATGCGTTTGCGATCGGCTTCCTGTGTCTCTTTTTCAAGCACAAACTTCATTTGCAAATTTTCTTGCTCGGCCTTCAACCTTTGCTGAATTGCCGCTTGTAATGTTTCAGGTACTTTCACGTTTCGCAAAAGTGCTTCATCGACAATAAAGCCGAGGGGGGTAAGTTGCGATCGCAATTTTTCGGCAAGTTTTAAACTAACTTCTTCTCGTTTGGTGGCATACACAGCTTCAGCAGGATATCCAGAAATAATTTCTCGTGAGATCGAGCGAAATCGTGAAACCACAATTTCTCGTTCTTCAGTGCCGATATTTAGATAAATACTTGCGGCTTTAGCAGGATCGATTCGATATTGAATGCTGACATCAATACCTATTGCCAAGCCTTCTTTAGATGTAGCTGCAATTTCTTCCTTAATATCGCGCAATCTTGTCGAAAATTGCACCACATCTGCAAATGGGTTAATCGCATGGATGCCTGCGGGTAAAGTGCGATCGCTAACCTTGCCTTGAAAATCTTCCACCCCAACAGTTCCCGCAGGTATAACGACAATTAGACGAGTAAGGGCATTTACCGTTGTGAGTAAGGCAATTAATCCTGCGATCGCTTTGATTACTAGCTGGGCGATGCGGTTATCAACTAATTTGTTACTGCTAAAAAATACAACTATCGAAACAAGTGAAGCAATCGCAGAAACGATAAACGACATTTATGTTTTACCTAAGACTCTTAAGTAGTTATTAATTTAAGTTATCTTGGTTAAGCTCTGTTAAAGACAAGGGGAACGCTTTAAGAGTGCCTGTCTTTGATTAACGAAATGGCATCGAGTAGAGTAAACCTCCTTGCTTCCAAGTGCGATTTAAACCACGGGGAATATCTAGGGGTACGAGATTTCGGCTATAGATATCGCTATAACTTCCTACTTGCTTGAGGATTTGGGTTGTCCAGTCTGGTGCCAGACCTAGCTCAATTCCCAGTGAATCCGATGTGCCGAGAAATTTGGATACGTCAGGATTTTTAGTGTCTTTAAAAATCGTGTAGTTTTCCATATTAATCCCCAATTCTTCTGCGTAAAAAGTGGCATAAACTACCCAAGTCACTACATCACGCCAACGATCGTCATTACCAACTAGCGCAGGGCTAAGTGGCTCTTTGGATAAGCTAAGATCAAGAATTTTGTGATCGGCAGGACGAGGAAGTTTACTTCTCCATGCGGCAAGTTGTGATTTTTCAGAAGAAATTGCCTCGCAATCTCCTTTAGAGTATGTGCTGACGACACTTTCGAGATCGGGCAAAATTACGGGAAAGATCTCAATATTGGCCTCTTTAAAGGCAGATTCTAGATTAGAAGTATTGATTCCTGTCTCTACACAGATTTTTTTGCCTGTCAGCTCTTTAAGTGCGATCGCTAACTCTTCACTAGTTTTTGGTGTCTGCCTATCAGATTTACTATCGGATTTGTTAGCTTTGTCAGGCTCAGGGCTGCTAGCGGAACTTGGAGTTGCTGATGGCGAAGCTGTTGGGCTAGGTGATGCTGTGGTAGTAGGGCTAGGTGAACTGCTCGGTGAAGCTGCTGTTTTTGCCCCACCGATGCGTATCATAATTCCTTGTCCATCAAAAAAAGTTGTGGGTGCAAAGGCAATATTCGGGGTGACATCACGGGTTAATGTGCGAGTTGTGTTTCGCATCAAGATATCGACTTCGCCATTTTGAATTGATGTAAATCGGTCTTTGGCAAGCAATGGCTTAAATTCTACGGCTTTAGCATCGCCTAAAACTGCGGCAGCGATCGCTCGGCAAAAGTCCACATCTAAGCCGCTCCAATCTCCTTTTTCATCGACATAACTAAATCCCAGCAGTTTTCCGTTTACGCCACAGATGAGCTTCCCACGAGATTTTACCCTTTCTAAAATGCCTTCAGGATCTTTAGTTAGCGCTGCGACTGTTGGTTTTGTAGATACGGTTGGAACGGCTGTGGGACTCGATGAAGATTTGTCCTGACAACCTGATAGCAGTGCGATCGTCAGACTAGCAAAAAAACACCATTGTCTTAGAGGTATTGTTTTAGAGTTTGTCTTAGAAGTGTTTTTAGGAATGTTTCGGGAATGCTTAGGCATTAAGCTCATGGGTTTACTGATTTCTAGCGCGATCGATCTATGTTCTATTTGCAGCTTACCTTGATTAGATTAAATTATGTTCGCTGCAATAGGGCAGTAGGTAGAATTAAAAAATTTTCATGTTAGCATTGCAAAAATTACATAATGCTAAAGGTTTAAGCTTATGTCTTGGCGCTTCTTTGTTCTGGTAGCCTTAGCATTTACGATTTCCCTGGGGAGGGAACCATTATCTAGTTATGCTGAATCCATTGCCCAATCATCAACGCAAATCACACCTAGTTTGCGTGTGGATTACTTTAATCGTGCTTTGGCGAAACAGAACAGAGGAGATAATAATGGTGCGATCGCTGACTACAATGAAGCTATTCGACTCAAGCCTGACTATGTTGATGCCTACCTCAATCGCGGCACTGCAAAGTCTGATTTAGGAGACAAGAAAGGCGCGATCGCCGATTACACCGAAGCTATTCGCCTTAAACCTGATTATGCTGGAGCTTACTCCAACCGAGGAGTAGCAAAGTCTGATTTAGGAGACAAGAAAGGTGCGATCGCCGATTACAACGAAGCTATCCGTCTTAAACCTGACTATGTTGACGCATACATCAATCGCGGTAATGCAAAGTCTGATTTAGGAGATAAGAAAGGCGCGATTGCCGACTACACAGAAGCCATCCGTATCAACCCTAAAGATTATGAAGCTTTCTATGGTCGTGGGGACGTAAAGTTTCATTTAGGTGACAAGAAAGGTGCGATCGTTGACTACACAGAAGCCATCCGCATCAAGCCTGATTATGTTGATGCTTACCTTAATCGCGGTAATGCAAAGTTTTATTTGGGAG
The DNA here is from genome assembly GCA_003242085.1 of Pseudanabaena frigida. Taxonomy (GTDB): domain Bacteria; phylum Cyanobacteriota; class Cyanobacteriia; order Pseudanabaenales; family Pseudanabaenaceae; genus Pseudanabaena; species Pseudanabaena frigida. Next base: position 35,066 of record QBML01000017.1, read on the forward strand.
ATAAGAAAGACGCGATCTCCGATTATACAGAAGCTATCCGACTAAAACCTGACTATGCTGCTGTCTATTTGAATCGCGGGAATGCGAAGTCTGATTTAGATGATAATAAGGGTGCGATCGCCGACTACACAGAAGCCATCCGCTTGCAACCTAAAGATTATGAACCCTACTTCAACCGAGGGTTAGCCAAGTCTTATTTAGGAGATAAGAAGGGCGCGATCTCTGACTATGCGGAAGCTATCAGGCTAAAACCTGACTATGCTGATGCATACAGCAATCGTGGATTAGCAAAGTTTGATTTAAATGATGCAAAAGGGGCAATCACTGATTACAACGAAGCCATCCGTATTAATCCAGACTTTGCTGAAGTCTATGCTCGTAGAGGAGCGGCAAAGTCTAATTTAGGAGACAAAAAGGGAGCGATCGCTGACTACACAGAAGTTATTCGACTCAATCCTAAAGATGATGATGCTTACTTCAATCGTGGGTTATTAAAGTCTGATTTAGGAGATAAAAAGGGAGCGATCGCCGACTATACAGAAGCAATCCGTATCAGTCCTGAGACTGCGTTTAATTATGATTTTCGGGGAGTAGCGAAATATGATTTGGGCGACTATCAAGGTGCAATCGCGGACTACAATGAAGCCGTGCGGCTAATGCCTAATGCGGCTGCACCTTATTTACATCGTGGTCTATCAAAGAAAGCTTTAGGAGATCGGCAGGGAGCATTAGCAGATTTGCAAAAAGCAGCACAACTATTTCAAAAGCAGGGACAGATAGACAAGTATCAAGCGGTTCTCAAAAGTATTGCTGAAATACAAAAGGCGCTTCAATAAATTACTCTTAACTCGTTTTGATTAGCTCTTGCACCCAAAAAACAGCAGTAGCACTGAGAATGGCGATCGCCCATTCACTTCCATTTAGAGGAACAGTTGCCATAAGATCGCCAAACCAAGGTACTTGTACAAAGATAATTTGAAATACTGCGATAAAGGAAATACCAAGTAGGAGCGGTAAATTACTGAAAACACTTTGTCTTGCGATCGCGCAGGCATGGAAAATTTGGCTAAAGCCAAGGGTTACAAATGCCATTGCTCTGGCTTGGGAAAACATCGAGGCTTGACCCTGATATTTCAACCAAAAGACTAGAGAGATAGCAGCGATCGTGGCGGTGACAGCTAGCAAAATACGCAGGTAATTACTAGGTCGCAACATGGTTTGAAAGCGGTGAGCAGGTTGGGATAGCAGGCTTTCGTGAGTGGGTTCTAGAACTAAGGGAAAGGCAACCACAGGTGTAGCGATCGCACCAATCCAGAGCAATTGGAGCGGCGGCATTGAGAAACCTGCGGCGGTATCCATGAGGGTGAGAACCGCTAAGGTAAAGGAGCTTGTCGCAGTTAATAAAGCAATACGTTGCAGTCGATCAAAAATAGCGCGACCTTCGAGAATAGCGATCGGTATATAATGGAAGTCTTCCTTAGGTAAAATCAGCCCTGAACTATCTTGTAATTCTTTACGACAGCTGCGATCGCAAATTCCTACATCCGCAGTTCGTAATAGCGGAATATCTTCAACATCATTGCCAATTATCGCGATCGCATTCATTGACTTGCGCCGATCTCCTTGCCATAGTCGAATTCGTTCTTGTGGCGCATCAAAATAGCTGTGAGTCTCAATGCCAATCACTTCGCCAAATGACTGAGCATCTGCTTCAGAGGCACGAATCAGAGCTTTCCATTCAATACCTCCACGACTTAAATTGTCAAAACTTAACACCAAATCTGACTCCACAATTGGCACAATTGTAGTCACTCTAGCCATTGCGTCTAAAACTGAAGGAAACCTCGCCCATAGTCTTTGTTTGACAAGATCGCGCATTCCAAATAATTGAACCTGCGTAGCAATGCGTAGTAGATTTTGAGGATAAGTACTAAGCATTAAAGCAGCGGCTGTCATCGCGTTGATAGTAATCCCACGTTGCCACGCAAAACAGATCGCAACAGTAGTTACTAGTATCAAAAGCCCAATCCATACTTGTCGAAGTTGACGCAATTCTGAATGCATTGCTGAAAATGGCTTCTCTTTAACTAGCGCTGCTTGTTCTTGCGTGGAGCGTCCTGTAGCAATTACGATTCCCTTAACTGTTCCTGATGAGATTTCCGTCCCTGCAAATATCATATTGCTACATTCGAGCGGGGGCGTTTTTTCTTCCAATGTGAATTCTGCTTGTTTAGGGCAAATCGCTTCACCGCCCAAATTAGTTTGATTTACGACCAAGTCTTCTGATGTCTCAAGAATCCGTAAATCCACAGTTGGACGATCACCTTCTCTCAATATCAGTACATCACCGATGACCAAGTCCCTTAATGGCAGTTCCATTTCTTCGCGATCTCGAATTACAGTTACAGAATTCGATGGATTGTTTTGACGACGTTGAGGGCGCTCGCGACTAACTTTTTCTCTAGTTTTAACCGACCATAAAGAGATGCCTATGCCAATTGCTGCATGTAATCCCCCCACAAGGAGCAGCGCCCACCCTTCGGCTCCATTCCATTGCAAATAGATTGCCGAACCTAAGAGAATATAAGTCAAAGGATCGACCCAAGGCTTTAACAGGATTTTACTAATTGGGCGCGATTGCGGGATTTTGTTAACTCCTAAATATCGCAATCTTTGACGCGCATTCACATAGGACAAACCTTCTGTAGAAGACTCCAAAGCCGCTAATGTTTGCTCTACATCCATGTAGTGCCAAGGTCTTTGGGTGTCCGACAGAAAGTCAAATTTTGTCATAATGCGATCCTTGAGGCTTCTTTCAACATCTAAAGCTTCGACTTCTTCCGCTAGCATAGCTCACTAATTGAAGAAGTCAAAGCCAATCTTTATTTTGCTGATTGTAATAACTTCAACTGCTGTTGCACTTGAAGTTTAACTTCTTGAGCCTTTAAATAGACCGTAGTGCCATTAGAAATTTTCTCTAAATCATTATTGATCGCTATAAAATTAGCGATCGCTTTGTTTTTATTTAAGTCTTTGCCATCTTTTGGCAAACTTGCCCAGAGAGTCGTAAGTTTTTGATTAGCGAGATCGATCGATTGAACTGCTTCTTGTTCATTCTTGAGACGAACTCGCACTTCCGAAAGACTTGCTCGATATTCTACTAGACGTCTTTGAGCTTCAGGATAGCTTTGAATATCTTCAGCTGTAATTTTTTCTAGGCGTTGAATAGCTTCTTGCCACATTGAGGCAATTTCAGTCCAGCGAGCGCTTGTATGCGGAGGATTACGTCCAGTTTCGGCGGCTTTTTTGGCAAATTCTTCGGCTGCACCAAGTAGTGACCCTACCTTCTCATTGCCGACAGAAAGCCCCGCCATTGCCCTTAAATCTCTAGTAGAAGTACTAATCAACTGTTGCGCCTTCCGCCCAGCCATTGTTTGCGGTGGAATCTGGTTGAGGCGATCGATTGCTGCTTGCCAGTTTTGGACGGCAGATTTCTTCTCAATCGGCGAAGAATTTTGCTGAAGCTGAGCCTTTGCCATGATTACCTCTTTTTCAACATCCGTCAGGGCAATCTGAGCATTCTTTTCTTGAAATACCTTTGCTTCTAGCTGTCCAACTTTTACCCGCGCTCCTTGTAATGCCGCAGGCGAAAATTCCCAACCATATCCCCAATAGCCTCTCGAATAGTCAGCCCAGTCCGCAACATACGAGACAGGAATCGAATCCAAAGCACTTTTGCCTTCCTTAAGCTTTATCTCGCCACGATCTAAGTCGGCTGGACTGGTTGGGGATTCGATTAACTGACGCGCTTCTTCAACAGTTGCTTGTCCTTGTTTGAAATTTGCTTCGATCGCCATGTTACTAGGCAGTAGCAAAAGTGGTGCATTCTTGGCGACGGGTTGCCGAATCACAGGATAGGGTAAGTTCAGCACATAAATAACGCCTACAGGAATCCCCACCAAAACTCCAATCCAGATTAGTCTTCTGCCAAATTTCTGCAAGCCCGAATTTTGAGTAGGAGCAACTTGTGACGATCTCGTCAGTTCAGTTTCTAACTCTGTATATCGTTGTATTGCCGAACTCTGGGGGGGGTTAGTCGTTGAAGTTGCTGGCGCTGAGCCTTGGTTTTGAATAGTTTGCACATCTGGATCGTTTCCCACCCCCTGCTGCGGATTTTTCTTTTTCGCGAACATTGAATTAGTAATGCCCATGAATAACTCCTAATACAGATGTGAATATTATAAACATGAGCTTTAGCATAAATAATAGGGTTAGTGCGTAGCTCTGACCCTATTTATGTGAATTATGCAAGAATCTTTTGCAAAGTAATAACGACTCGATTTTGCTGTTCTTCACTCAATTCAGGAAACATTGGCAACGATAATACGCGATCGCATACATCTTCTGTAACTGGGAAATCACCTTTTTTGTAGCCTAAATTGGCATAAACTGCCTGTAAATGCAGAGGCAAAGGATAGTAAATCATCGTGATGATATTTTGTTCTCGCAACTGGGCTTGAACATCATTACGTTTGCCTTCACCAATACAAATCGTGTACTGATTCCAAACGCTGCCAGGACAACGGTGAGGAAAAGCTATGTTAGGAATATTGGCATCCTTAAGAAGACCTGTGTAGCGATCGCTAATTTCACGACGCTGACTATTCCATTTATCCAGATAAGGTAATTTCACTTGCAGCAAAGCCGCTTGCAACGAATCTAAGCGCGAATTCATGCCGATATATTCGTGAAAATAGCGTTTTGGACTACCGTGTTCGCGTAAAACATGCAATTTTTCAGCTATTTCGGCGTTATTGGTAGTCATCATGCCGCCATCGCCGCAACCCCCAAGATTTTTAGTGGGATAAAAACTAAAGCATCCTACGTCCCCAATATTGCCTACCTTCTGACCGTTGAAAGTAGCACCTGTTGCCTGAGCGCAATCTTCGATTACATAAAGATTATATTTTTTGGCGATCGCCATCAGCTTTGCCATATCGACTGAACGACCAAACAAATGCACGGGCATAATCGCTTTGGTGCGATCGGTGATTAATGCTTCGAGTAAGTCTACATTCATATTGAAGCTATGAGCCTCAATATCGACAAATATTGGTTTTGCCCCCGTCATACTGATCGTTTCAGCACTAGCAAAAAATGTGAATGGTGAAGTAATTACTTCATCACCTTCCCCAATATTCAAAGCACGCAAAGCCAAATACAAAGCGTCAGTACCTGAATTGCAGGCTACACCATGGGTTGTGCCAATATACTTGGCAAACTCAGACTCGAACTGACTTACAGTTTGTCCGCCAATGTATTGCCCTGATGCAAGTACTGCTAAAGCAGCCTGATTTAGGCGATCGCCAATTTGTTGATATTGTTGCGATACATCAAAGGGAGGGATTTTATTCACGTTGAAACGATTCTAGATTGCCTCAACCATTTTAGACGTTATCATGCAAACCGTCACAAGAAGTAAACGCTGCCATTTGGCAGCGTTTACTTCTTGTGAAAAACATATTTAGGGATAAAAAGAAACAGATTTTTTGTGGCGCGGCTCTGCCGCGCCACAAAAAATCTGTTTCTTTATTTCTTTTCATGACGTGCATAGTCGTCTTGGAAGCGAATAATGTCATCCTCGCCTAGATACTCTCCATTTTGTACCTCGATTAAGATTAATGGAATTACGCCTGGGTTCTCTAGACGATGAGCAGTGCATTTTGGTACATAGGTAGACTGATTAGTGCTAATCATGGTTTCTTTGTCTCCACAGGTCACCTTTGCTGTCCCTGAAACCACAATCCAATGTTCACTGCGGTGATGGTGCATTTGTAAGCTGAGGCGATGACCTGATTTCACTTCAATCCGCTTAATTTTGTAACCGCGTCCTTCTTCAAGAGTGGTGAATGAACCCCAAGGTCTTTCTACAGTAGGGCCATGCATTGATTCCCCATTTAGACTTGCCATGCTTGCGATCGCCGAAGAAGCTTCTTTTACTGGTGACATAAGTGCAATTTAGAAAGCTGATTGCTTCTTAGAATAACATCAAGATTAGTAGTCAGATAGCAATTTGTTACCATTTGACTTGAAATTAAGCGGCTACTTAGTATTGCTTTGACTTTGATAAAGTTATTTAAGGGGATTTGTACCCTAAATAACTTTATTGGTTGGTAAAGAGCTATGGCTGAATTCTTACGAGTAGGCAATCCTGCACCAGATTTTGACGCGGTTGCAGTAGTCGATCAGGAATTTACAAAAATTAAGCTCTCCAGCTATCAACAAAGTAAATACGTTGTCCTATTTTTTTATCCACTCGACTTTACTTTTGTTTGTCCTACAGAGGTGATTGCTTTTAGCGATCGCTGTGAAGAGTTTGCCAAGTTAAATACAGAAGTGATCGGTATTTCTGTGGATAGTCAGTATGCTCATCTTGCTTGGATTCAAACTTCTCTGGCTGATGGTGGGTTAGGTGGCAATATCAAATGTCCACTTGTTTCCGATCTAACTAAAGCGATCGCCACAGCTTTTAATGTCCTCGATCCAATTGCTGGCGTGGCTTTACGCGGATTATTTATTATTGACAAAGCTGGAATTGTGCAGCACGCAACCATTAATAATCTTGCCTTTGGGCGCAGCATTGATGAAACTATCCGTACTCTTAAGGCAATTCAACATACTCAAATCCATGAAAATGAAGTTTGTCCCGTTGATTGGCAGCAGGGTATGGCGACAATTAAGGTTTAAAAAATTGCTTCAATGACTAACCTATGTCAGTTTCAGAGCATTTTTTAATTGTCTAGGCGCAAACAAAAGCCAGAACTTGTGGCACTTGCTGCAATCACTTGACATTTTCTAGCTCTATTTTTTAATTATGACCAAATACCTATAGCAGTCCTAAATTATTTGTGAGATTTATGGCTTCGATACTTTGAAAAGCAAGGAAGCGTTCTTATTGTCTTTTGTAAGGTTTAGTTAACTACGGTACAAAATGAACTAGCTAAATCAGTTAAAGTTGCTTAATCAAAATTTAAAGTTAGTAGCATCATCCTGATGGGGGAATAAAGTAAAGAATATGGCTGAGAAAAAGAAAGCTGTTTTAATGATGCACATCGACCAAGAGCAAGGGCAATTGTGGCAGACAGCTTTGTCAACTCAGCAATTGGATGTGATTTGGGAAAATACTTTATTTGACTTAGTTCAGTACCTCGATAAATGCGATCGCCAAACGCTACCCGATTTGTTACTGATGGATATGGCTCTTAAAAGCCCCAGCTCAGAAACATTACAATCATCATCAGTTTGTCAATGGATAACTAAACAACAAGCTTCGACCAAAGTTGTATTGTTTAATCCAAGGCAAGAACGCATCAAAGATATCGAGCATAGCTGGGCATTGAGACGCGGTGCATCTGATGTGTTGCCTCGATTATCGAGAGAAAATTTAATGGCTGGAGTTGCAAGAATAACCGCCTTAATTGGTTGCTCGTTAATTTCTCAGCCTTTAGAAAAAATAGCTAATAGCTTAGGCGGTAGTTCGACATCTACACAACTTAAACCTAGAGAATTGGCATCTTCACTAGATGTTGATTCAACAAATGTAAGTACAAAGTCTGAACCCCAAAATAAATCTAAAGCCGAACAAAAAAATGATAATGCTGTAATGTATCGAGGTGTAAGGATTAGACGCTAGTAAATTATAAAAATGTCGAGTAATTCACCGCAGTCAGAATTTCCCGAATCTCAGGACTTTATATTATTTGCACAGCATGGTTGGGCGGACACCCATCACGATATTGCTCAGCTAGCCCACTCCTTAGTAAAACCAGATGCCAATAGACCAATCTACACACCCGATCTTGGCTGGATTGATACTTGGTTAACGATCGCGCTATTAATTGATACGGTCGAAAAAATCGCAGCAGAAGCGATCGCTTTATACCCTAATTTACCTTTACGCATCATTGGGCATTCGATGGGTGCGTTGATCTGGCTCGAAGTGTTAGATCGACATCGTGAATGGTGGCATAAAATTCATAGCCTAATTTTAGTTGGCTCGCCTGTGGGTGGTTCGGATTTGGGCAGATTATTCGATCCATTGCGATTGTTTCCTCTGATTGCTCGCGATCTAGGCACTAACCGCAGACGTGTTGCTGAAGCGATCGCCTCTCAAGTTCCGACTGCTTCAATTGTGGGGGATATTGGTAATAATACTGATGGTACTGTGCCTGTGAGCTGCTCGCAATTTACTCATGCCACTTTTGTCCGTTTAGATGGCTTACGCCATGCGACACTCAAGAATCATCCCAGAGTTGCTGAGGCTGTACGTCAATTTTGGTTAAACCCCACGATCGCATCTATCCAAACTGATACGGCTTCTCTACTAATTGCCAAACTGCGATCGCTAAATCTCACCGATATTAATAATCAAAATTTTCAATATGCCAAGGTTATCAAAATTTATCCTGACGGGACAAAGCTGTGGATGTGGACAAATCCATTACAGTTAACTCACATATTTGTCAGCCATAGTCAAGATCGTGGCGATCGCTGTATTTATAGCGCCTATATAGGGCTGCTAGAAAAACATAAATTGACAAGTACTATCGAAAATATATAAATTTCTAGCAATTTTCATTATAAAAACTGATTTTGTCGGTTTCATAATGAGAGTTGTTGAGAAATTCCTATAGTAATTCGGCAAATCAAAACCCAAATAAATAGAGGCGGCGCGAAGCGCCGCCTCTATTTATTTTTAGGTCTGGAATGAATTGGAAGAGGCTTGGACTTCGCTCAGCCAACATAGACTGTTGGCTGAGCGAAGTCGAAATCCATACTAATTTCACGTATAGTTTAGAAATTCTATATACAATGCTTAATTTCTTCAATTAATTGCGTGATGATTCCCCTATCTGTTGCATGGGGAACGCTTTGCAAATAGTTTTCTAAATCGATTCTTGCTTCAGTGAAGCGATCGAGTTGGTAACAAATTAGTCCCCGATCGCGACATTGGGTTGGAACATCAGGATTGAGCATTAGCGATCGCTCGATAGCAGCTAATGCCTTAGATGGTTCGTGGCTGCGTAAATAGATCATTTTTAAGTTATTCAAGAGGCGATCTAAAATACGGCGAATACCTACAGGTTCGAGATATTCTTGCTGAAGTGGGACTTCACGTCCGTAAAGCTGAGCTAATTTGTTCGCGCAATCTTCAGGAAATAAAATTTCCCCTTGATTGTAAGGATCGATAAAAATCTCTAGATCGGGATGCTGCGGACGAATAATAAAATGTCCGGGAAAACTAATCCCCTCAATGGGAAACCCAAGGCGATCGCCAAGCACCATATAAATCAGTGACAGAGTTAGAGGTATTCCTAAACGGCGCTCTAGGACATCAGTGATAAAGCTATTGCGAGGGTCGTAATAATCGAGATCGTTGCCACAGAAATTTTGTTCGGCAAACAAATATTGATTGATCTCTTGCACGATCTTAAGTGGATAACGAATTTCAGCAATACGCGGTTCTAAATCCCTCACCATGCGATCAAAAATATCGCGATAATGTCCGAGATCCATGCGTGGATATTCTTCCCATGCGATCGCCAATGCTCCTTCGACTAAATGCTCAATTGACATTTCACGATCGGGCGTATGGGCAATTTGCCAAAACTTTTGCCTCGCTGGGGAAAGACTTAACACAATCTTCTCATCTGTATCTTTAAAATTTCATCACACTTTAGGCTTCCATCAAACCCAACTAATTTTAAAAAATCCTTAGTTTGCAAAGACTTGCAAACTAAGGATTTTTTAAAATTAGTTCAATGTATATACTTGACCGCTAAAAAGGATTCGTGTAATTCCTTTTTGGACGAGTTTAGGACGGGTAATATGAATTAGGTCACTAGGAAACTTGATGACCCGCTGATTGTGATGTGAAAATCGTCTTGCCACGCGATGATTATCAAAAATAGGAATTGTTTTTGATAATGACTCCTCGGCTGGGATCGCGCCGAGATCTTTAAAATCTTTGAGTGGTCGCGTGATAATTTCTGCAATTCGATCCACGACAATGTAACAAATCAGCGGCAAATCAGCTTCAGCTAATGGCAATATCTCAAGGCGATCGCCAGCACTATGGCTTCCATGCAGATCGGCAAACATCGTCAAACTAGATTCAGCATCTTCTTCAGAAAAGTCTAGATCGTCTTCATCTAAATCGAGATTATCCTCATCGACTAGATCGTCTTCAGATTCATCATCCTCTTCTAGCTCTTCATCCTCTAGATCGTCATCTTCAAAGCTATCTGCCCTGTTGAGCTGCGCGTCTAAAGTGTCATCCAACTGCTGTTCATCCATTGCGATCGCCGTTTCATCACCTTGGTCAAAACTATTATTACTATTATCGGGATCTAGAGGCAAATCATCTGGGATCAAAGCAAGCTGATTGACCCAAAAGTTGTTACCCTCGTGACCTGTCCGCGTTCCTCTTTTCCCCTTAGCCTGTTTTTGGCTTACCAATTGTCGATACTCCTCAGTAGGAATTAATTCTTGTAGCAGTCGTAAAACTGTACTCGTACTAATGCCAAACTGTTTCGCTAACTGAGTTGTCGTGGCATCAGACTCACGATAGAGGCGAAGTATTTCTTGTTTATCATCAAGCGCAAGTTTAACAGCCATTGATTTGGGAGACCCAGAAATCGCATCTACGAACCAGTCACTATCTTAACGCTTGAGCGTATAGGTTAGAGTTTTAATCGGAAACAATTTATTATGCTTGAATGTTAATTTTTGGTCGGGATGGGTGGCATCAAGTATCTAAGCGATCGCCTAGATGTTACAGATTGCTTAAACTTCATGTAGTGCGGGAAATTTTTTAAAAGTCTTGCTTTGTAACACTTTTAAAAAATTTCTTGGGTTTTAAGTGTATGGCGGTTATGACAAGCAAGGGGCTAAAGTCTCTTGTTCAACAAACTATAAAAAATTAATGATAAAAACAGTAGTACTTGTCGATCCTCGCTGGCAAGGACATCATCTAACTTATATCAACCTATTCACACAAATTTTATTGCAGCAAAACTATCAAGTAGTTATTTTATGTCCCAAGCCTGATGAGGTGTATCAACTAATTCAGAAAGCTTTACCCGATAAAGTTTCTCAACTCAAAGTCGATCTGCTCAAAGAGGCAAAAATACCACCTCTAAAAATTGTAGGTATGGGAGCACTTTATCCCACATTATCTCGATGGTATTTAACGGCGATCGCGATCGACAAGGTAAAGAAAAAATTCGACTTATGCCCCGATCTCATCTTCTTTAGTTGGTTAGATGGATACTTATATCTGGGGAACTCGGCTTGGCTCTGCCTACTAATTTATAAATTAGTAGATCTATTTTTTGCATATCAATGGGTTGGGTTACTTTTTCATGTGCGTTCCGAAACCAATCATTTAAACAGTTCTTCCAATCAATCCGATCCATACAAAATACTGAGATCGCCAAAATGTCAGGCGATCGCAATTCTTGATGAACTAAGCACTGACAGGATCGAAAAACTAGGTAAAAAAGTCGTCATATTTCCTGATATAGCCGATGATGCTCCTGCTGATTCAACCTATAGTGTTGTGCAAAAAATTAGAGAAAAAGCAAATGGGAGGCAAGTGATTGGATTGCTAGGTTATCTGGAAAAGCGCAAAGGAGTAATTTCTTTAATTGAAATTGCCAAACAATCTACTCAAAAACCTTGGTTTTTTCTATTTGCTGGAGTTCTATCAAAAAATACATTTTCATTAACTGAATCTGAAACGATCATTAAGTTTGCTGAATCTAATCCATCGAACTGCTTTTTTTGGTTTGAAAGAATACCTCAAGAGTCACAATTTAATGCTCTAGTTAAGAAATGTGATGTGTTATATGCAGTGTATGAAAAATTTTCTAGCAGTAGTAATATTTTAACTAAAGCTGCTTTATTCGAGAAACTTGTATTAGTATCATCGGGTTATTGTATGGAAAGTAGAATTAAGGAGTTTAATTTAGGTATGAGTGTAGATGAAGATGATTTAACTAACCAAATTAATGCTTTAGAGATACTCTTAGACAAAGAAGAATTTTACCAAAAAATAGGAGAACCTAAATTTAAAGAATACAGAGAACTACATTCAATTAATAGACTAAATAAAGTTTTCGCTAATATTTTAAAATAATTTTCTTTGAAATAACTATGAATCCTAAATTCGATCCTTTCTCGATCTTAAGCCAATATCCTCGAAGACATCCTATTAGGCTAGCTTTTTTATTGCAGCTTAAAATCATTGAATATATATCTAGAATAAATTTTGATAAATACGCACTACCTCAAAAGACTATTCCTAATCTTTTATCTATTCCCGATGCTGACTATCTTAGTACGGCAGTTACGCCAATACAAATGCAATATTTACTAACGGGTTTAGAAATTACTGAAAATCTAGAAGGTAGCGTTGTCGTTGAAATTGGTTGCTATCGTGGTGCAACGACACAAGTAATTGCGAAACATACAAATCGTAAAGTAATTGCGATCGATCCTTATATTGGCTACGGTGGTGGAAAAGAAGATTTTCAAGAGTTTCGTGAAAAGACAAAAATGCAGTCAAATATTATTCATAAACCTTGCTCTTCGGGAGAAGCCGCAAAAAATTGGGAATATGAAAATGTAAGTTTTATATTTATTGATGCAGTGCACGATTATTTAAATACATCCTTTGATATTCAAACTTGGTTGCCTAAACTGATGCATGGAGGAATTTTAGCTTTACATGATACCGATCAGTTGTGTTTTGCAGGTACGAGAAAAGCTGTATTTGAGCTTAAAAATCAGCTAAGTCTTTTTGCGCATATTGATAACTTAGTGCTATTTAAGAAGTAGATACCTATAAAGATATTGATTTATGGATAGCCAAAATAAACTTGCAAGTATTTTAATTAATAACTATAACTATGCTCAGTTCGTGGGACAAGCTATTGAGAGCGCTTTAAATCAAACCTATAAGAATATTGAAGTTATTGTTGTTGATGATGGTTCCACAGATAACTCTAGATCGGTAATTGAGAGCTTTGGCGATCGCATTAAAGCTATATATAAAGAAAATGCTGGACAAGCATCAGCTTTTAATGCAGGATTTGCAGCTAACCAAGGTGAATTTATCTTTATTTTAGATGCTGATGATTTATTTCTTTCCCATAAAGTCGAAAAAATCATTCAAGAATTTCAAGACAATCCTAAAGCTAACTGGCTATTTCATGAATTAAGTTACATCGATCGATTAGGAGATAGCATTAATATAAATAAAGACTCTGCTGTGCTCAATTTTGAATTAATCGATCTACAGGAAACACTTAGAAAAGGTAAGAAATTTAATTACTCTATTCCTTGTGGGCTATGCTTTAGAAGAAGTTTGTTAAATCAAATTTTACCAATGCCTCAGGCAAGTAATATAGTTCTCAGCGATAATTATCTTAAGTTTGCTTCATTAGCTTTATCTGCGGGAATTCTCTGGAATGAGCATTTGGCATTTCAGAGAATTCATCAATCAAATCATTTTACTTTTCGTGATGACGTTCAAGTCAAAGCATCGGAGATTGGATTGATGACGGGATATTACCTAAGAGAGCAGTTTCCTGCGATCGCTTTATTTGCGGATAAGGTATTCGCTAAGGGGCTAGGTGAATTAATCGCAGAACTTGGCTGGAAACAAGCTTTTAAAATCCCTGAAGCTTCTCAATACTTCAAAAACTTTTGGTCTATCCAAGATCGTCTAAAATATTTTCCTCGGATTGGATTTCATTGTTTGCGGACTCAACTAGCAAAACATAAAAGAAAATAGATGGTGATTTAAAATGAGTCAGAATGTTCTGATTTATCGTGATTTGTTACTTCCATATTCTGAGACTTTTATCCCATCACAGGTTGCGGCACTTTCAAGATATACAGGATTTTATGCGGGAACCCTCAAAAGTACAGAAGTAAATAGATTAATTCCTCAAGATAAGGAAATTAACTTAGTCGATCTCCATAATTCTGCAACTTTAAACCGACTATTATTCAAGGTATTTGGCTATCTTGATGCTAACTGGCTAAAAGTGATCGCCCAACAGCAACCATCTCTCATTCATGCTCATTTTGGCCCTGATGGTTTGTGGAGTCTCCCAATTTCTAGGCATTTAAATATTCCACTAATAGTTACTTTTCATGGATATGATGCAATTTTGACGGAGCAAAGTTTGAATTTGCCTAGCTTGTCTTTTAGGCTTTATTTAAAACGTCGTCAGCAACTTTTGAGTGAAGCTAGTTCGTGCATTGCTGTCTCTCAATTTATACGTGAAAATCTAATTAAAATCGGATGTCCTAGTAATAAAATTATCGTTCATTATATTGGCATAGATACAAATAAGTTTTATCCAGAATTCACTGTGTTACGACAACCTATAGTGCTTTTTGTCGCTCGATTAGTTGAATTTAAAGGATGTGAATATTTGATTAGAGCTATGCAGATTGTTCAAGCAATTATGCCTGATGCCGAACTAGTAGTTATTGGAGATGGTCATTTAAGAAATAGTCTCGAGCTACAGGCTCAGCAAAGTTTAAAAAAATATCGTTTTTTAGGTGTACATCCTCCAGAAGTTGTCAGAGATTGGATGCGGCGATCGCAAGTATTTTGTGTTCCTAGTATTACTGAACCCTCTGGACTTACTGAAGCTTTTGGTATGGTATTTGCAGAAGCGCAAGCGATGGGATTACCAGTAGTTAGTTTTAAAACAGGTGGAATTCCTGAAGTAGTTGCCCATGAAGAGACAGGATTGCTGGCAAAGGAGGGTAATGTAGAAGAATTGTCAGCATATATTATCAAAATATTAGAAGATTCCCTAATATGGAGACGCTTTAGTGAAAATGGTATTTCTAGAGTAAATAGTCTATTTAATTTGTATAAACAAACTCGTCAACTAGAAAATATTTATGATGATGTATTGGCTGAATTCTCTGCAAAGCATCATATCTGAGCAATGGAGAACTTAAATTATATGCAATCAGAAACTTGCCCTATCTGTAAAAGTCTTCACTTTCAGATTCGATATAATCTGGATAAAGGACAACTTTCAACCTGTCAAAAATGTAAAACTGTACTTTTTTTCCCAAGACCAACACTAGAAGAGTTAGCAGAATATTATAGACAGCCAATTTATCGTAGTGCCTATACAAGTAGTGTAATGGCTGAGCAAGAGTTCTCAAAGGCAAGATATTCTCAACTATGTGATGTTCTTAAAAAGTATGTCCCTTCTATTTTAAGTAAATCTGATAAAAGTTTATTAGATATTGGTTGTGGTAATGGAGATTTGATTAAGGTAGCAGCTAAGAAGGGATGGAAATCTTTTGGGACAGAGCTATATGATGAGAACTCAATAGGAAATTCTCAAAATAGAGATAACTCAGATATAAAGATTTATACAGGCGAACTTTTATCGTTAAATCTGCCAGCAAACTCGTTTGACTTGATTACGATCTATCATGTAATCGAGCATTTAATATCGCCTATAGAAACACTATCAGAAATTTATCGTTTGCTAAAGCCTTCTGGTGTTGCTTTAATTGAAACTCCAAATATAGGTGGGATAGGCTCGATCGTAAAAGGGAAACAATGGTCACATATTATTCCTCCAGAGCATATTACTTACTTCAACCCTTCCGCCCTTAGATTTGCTGTTTTAAAGGCACAATTTCCAAAAACTGAAGTATTTACAATATCTCCTCAAGTTATTGATAGTGCCTCTAATTTAGTTGAGCCTTTTCAATCAATCCTCAAGGGAATATATGCGATCGCACCAAGGTTTAACTTAGGAGCTACGTTACAAGCCTTAGCCTTTAAGAGTTCATCATGAAAATTGGAATTAATAGTTTATTTCTTAAACCGAGCCAAGTTGGGGGTGCGGAATTTGTATTAAAAGGCTTATTAGTAGGCTTAGCACTAAATAAAGATATAGATTTATATATCTTTATTAGCGATAAGCTTATAAGTTGGTTAAATGAATTAATTGCGTCACTAAATCTAAACTTAGCTGATAGATTAAACATTATTCCTATTGCAATAATCGGTAACCGCTTTGTTAGCGAAGCTTTTCAATTGCCGATTATCATAAATCGATATCAGCTTGATGGTTTGATTAATACTAATTACTTCACTCCTTGGCGATCGCTGCTTAAATCTCCATGTGCAACAATTATTTACGATCTTAATTATTTGCACTTCCCCGATCTGTTTTCTTGGTATAAGAAATTGTGGTTGCGATTGGCTCATCAGATGACATTGGCTAATGCAGATATAACTGTAACGATTTCTGAATTTGTTAAACAAGATATTCAAAAAAGATATAAATCCAATCAGTTACCTGTAGTAATTTACACTCCAATTTTGTGGAGTAGATTAGATATCTTGAACTTTGGCGAATGGAGTAGTGAGTTTTCTAAAATAGATATATCAATAAGCGATCGACCATTTATTCTTTCTGTCGCTAATCACTATCAACATAAAAATCTTTCTACTTTAGTTAAAGCATTTCATAAACTACCTAGTAGTTTAAATGAAGTAAAACTAGTTTTAGTCGGACAATTGCCTAATTCTCTTGTGGGGATGCGTCGCGATCGCTGTGATGATATTCCACAATTAGTGAGGGATTTAGGATTAGAAAATCGAGTTTATGTGACAGGCTATATTAGCGATCGCGAGTTGGCTTGGTATTATCATCATGCGGCTTTATTCGCTTTCCCATCGGTATTTGAAGGTTTTGGGATGCCCCCTGTAGAAGCTTTAGGGATGGGTTTGCCAGTTTTGACGACAAAATGCACGGCAATCCCAGAAGTAACGATGAATTTGGCTGAATATGTTGAAAATCCTCTGGATGTGGACGAGTGGTGCGATCGCCTCACAACGATGCTTAGCGATCGCGATAAGTATTTACCAACTCAAGCTGAAGTTCAACAAATTAGACAAACTTACGAACCTGTTGCGATCGCCAAAAAATATATAGAAGTATTCCGCAATATCAAAAATTAAGAAGATCGAGATAGATGTGTATTTCTATTCATAAGAGATACCAAGCGATCGCATTTTTTCTTGTAACTCCTTTAGCCTAGTCTCAGCTTGTTCTGCAAAGAAATGGCTCGCTTCCCTTTTAGGGGTGTGCAATTTAATAAGGAACTAATTTTTGATGGCGCAGCGTCGCCACGCCATCAAAAATTGGTTCCTTATTTTACGGCGAAGCCCTTACTTATTGAGATACTGCGCTTCGATCGCACTCAACAATTTCTCCTGAGTCCAATTTTGATATAAGTGTGCGGCGATCGCTGCACCACCCGCACCAACACCTTCTTTGACAAAACCTTGTTCGTAAGCTTGCAATTGTGGAAACTTAGACTTGGCAAAACTTAGCTGTGTGGCAAGTAATGGCACATCGCGCACGGCCAAAGCTAAATCGACAGTATTACTTGTGGGATCTTCCGCAACCCATCGAGTTGTGCCAACGGCGATCGCGTCAGGATTCCATGTGAGATTTTTGTATATGGCGATCGCTCTGGCTAAAGCATATACCGCTAGCATCTGCGTTCCCCCTGCTAGTAATACGCCACTATGACGACTAGCCGCGATCGCCATTCCCGCTACTGCGATTTGCATCGGATCGCCCACTGCTGCCACAATTTCAAAGGGTGTCGCTTGTCGATCTAGGTTCTGTAATCCTGTCTGTACGATTTCCCATTTTTGAGCATGGTTACAGGTGGAATGCGAGCTATTCACCTTATCTTTAGCATCGATTCCTAACGCTGTGAGAACGGCTAAAGCTGTGGTCGTGCCGCCGACAACACATTCACTGAGGATTACATAGGCTCCTGCTTGCGCTAGTTTCTCACCCCATACTAAGCCCTGTACGAATAGTTGCAATACTGTTTCAATCGGTAAAGCCTTGCCTGTACTCAAGCATTTTGCGGGCTTTCCGCCAAGATTAAGCGCTTCCACTGTTGGCGCGATCGCTAAGCCAGCATCAAAAATAAAAAGTGGTAATTCTTGCTCTGCCACGACTGCACGAGAAATTAATACAGGCGATGCACCAGCGACTAGGGGTGGCAATGGAAAGTTTGGATTTGTACCTGTTGCCAGAAATTCGGCATCAGCGATCGCTGTATATTTGCGATCTTCAGGAGTTGCCCCTGCTGCGGAAATATTGGGAATTAATCCTGTTTCTGTAAACCCCAACACACAAGCAAATACTGCGCGTTTTCCACGATAGGTTTTGAGCCAAGCTTTGGCTTTTTTGCGTTGTGTGTAGGTTTTGATCATTAGTCTTTTATAGCAAAAGGTTTGCTTAGTAAACCTTAACTATTACTTTTTTGTTGACGACAGCGATCGCTACAATATTTCACTTCATCCCAGCACCTTTCCCATTTTTTGCGCCATGAGAAAGGCTTACCGCACACTACACAGTCTTTGCTGGGTAAAAAAGATTTATTACCTTTGTGAGCCATATTTAAAAAATTTCATAAATGTGTCATGGCATCAACTTTTCTCAACCAACGAGGAAATCTCTATACTATAGCAATGAAATAAATAACTAGGACAAATCAAAACCCAAAATACAAGTGGCGACGCAAAGCGCCGCCACTTGTATTTTGGGTTTTATGTCCTAAGCAACCCTTTCATTTCTATAGAAAATATTCTGTCAGTTGTGGATAGCCAGCAATAATAGCGATCGCTAAATCCAGCATAACTCCAGCCAAACACCGCGAATGACTAACTTAAATCGAGATGAATTGACTGGACTAAAAAATCGAAAACTCTTACAAAATTGCTTTGATGAATACACTGGAGATAGCTCGCACTTTGGATTAATCTTAATTGATGTGGATGGGTTGATCTATTTCAACGATTACTATGGTCATGCTGAAGGTGATGAGAAGCTAAAACAAATTGCTGAGTTAATCTGTCAAAATGTGCCAAGTAGCGTTGATGTTTTTCGATCTGGGGGAGATGAATTTGCGATTCTTCTTAACAATTTGAACATGGCAGAAGTTATCTCATTAGCAATGCAAATTTGTAAAACTGTTAATCAGAATTTTGCTCATATGCCACCATTACGAAGATTCTATTGGATGCGCGATCGCAGTTGTTTAGAGGTTCATTATCCATTAACAGTATCTTGTGGGGTTGCTTTTTATCCAGAAGATGGCATCAATTATAAAGATTTGAATAAAGCTGTAGATGAAGCATTATTCAGAGCAGGAAAAACCTTGTTTGGGGGTGTTGTAGGTTTAGCAAGGAATGGCTATGAATATTGTTCTTTACCTTTTTAGCTTTTATATCTTCAGGGGCACAACCATAGACTCATCAATTGTTCTGTTGTCAGAGTAAAAAGCTCTTAAAGTGATCAACCTATAACAATAAAAATTAGCTTAGAACATAAAACCCAAACAAGTAGAGGCGGCGCGAAGCGCCGCCTCTACTTGTTTGGGTTTTGATTTATCCTAGCTCCCT
The DNA here is from genome assembly GCA_003242085.1 of Pseudanabaena frigida. Lineage (GTDB taxonomy): Bacteria > Cyanobacteriota > Cyanobacteriia > Pseudanabaenales > Pseudanabaenaceae > Pseudanabaena > Pseudanabaena frigida. The sequence continues at coordinate 54,615 of QBML01000017.1, forward strand.
CTTTCATTGCTATAGGTTGAGATTGTTAAGAATTTTGACTTTGGATTAGAGTGACTTTCTGTTCGGCTTTTTCCAGATATTCACGGCAATATTGCGATCGCTTCATTCCTTCTTCATAGAGAGCCAACATTTCATCTAAGGCGGCTTCGCCATCATCGAGAATTTCGACGATTTCTTCTAAACGCTGTAATTGTTCTTCAAAGGATAAATCTTGTAGATTCTTATGGATATTATTCAGGTCGGTCATGTACTTTCTCGATTTTGACTTGGGCTATTTCCGATCGCCGCACGATTTCCACTTTATCAAATGTCGTGAGTGACTCATTGTTACTGAGAAAGCGATCGTCTACTTGCAGCAATGCAAAGCCGCGCTGTAATGGTGAGAGTGGATGGAGCGATCGCAAATGGGCTGTGATACTTTCGAGTTTGCTAGAGGATTGACGCAGATGGCGAATTAAGGACTTTTGCATATCTCGTTCGGCTTCGTCTAACTGTTGAGCGCGATCGTGGAGGCGATCGCTAAAATTTTCGAAAGCATAGCTATTAGAGAGATTCGTAAGCCGTTGCTGATAATTTTGCATCTCTAGTTGGACATTGCGGGTGAGGCGACTTTCCCAAAAAGTAATCTGTTGCCATAGTGTATCGCGATCGCATTGTGATACTAGCTCTGCTGCTGCTGTGGGGGTCGCGGCGCGTAAATCAGCCACAAAATCAGCGATCGTAAAATCTGTTTCATGTCCTACCGCCGAAATAATCGGAATGCGCGAGTGATAAATTGCGTCTGCTACTGGCAAGGTATTAAACGCCCACAGATCCTCAATCGAGCCACCGCCTCGCCCGACAATCAACACATCGGCATCAGTGTTTTGCAAAACCACGATCGCCTTAGCAATCTCTTCGGGAGCCGCATCTCCTTGTACTGTGGCAGGACATAGATAAATCTGACAATGGGGCGATCGCCGATTGAGCGTACTGAGAATATCTTGAATTACGGCTCCTGTTGGTGAAGTCACTACCCCAATTTTCAGGGGTAAGGCAGGAATATCGCGCTTTCGCTCTGGATCGAAATATCCCCGTTCGGCGAGTTCTTCCTTGAGAGCAGCAAAGGCTAAATATAAATCGCCCTGTCCTGCGGCAGTCATGCGATCGCAGTCAATCTGATATTTACCTCTTGTGGCGTAGACCGTCAGCCGACCTTGCACGACGACTTGCATTCCACTTTTAGGGCGAAATGACAAAGTGCGGCTTGCCCACATAACACAGTCAATCTGTGCGGATTCATCCTTGAGGGTAAAATAGCGATGCCCAGATGCTGCGGTCGTAAATCCTGAGATTTCGCCCGTCACGCGCACAATGCCGATTTCTTCGCGCAACAAAAGCGTAATCGCTTGCGTCAAGCTAGCTACAGACATCGCATCTTTAGAACTGTTCATAAAACCTACTGCTCATGTGGCGATCGCCGAATATGCAAACTTTGTTCAACTCGCTGAAATATTCTATGCTGCTGCTTGCTATCTTGCCAGCCACATTCTTGCCAGCCGCCGTCCAAGCTCAAGTACCCGATAGCAAAGGTAATTACTACAGAAATGATGCTTCAGTTTTAGCTCCTAGTCGGTTTAATAAGCTTGTTCCTGGCTTTTTGTGGCGAGTTATGGTTGATGAACTAAATTGCCGTCAAGATGCAAGTTTAGATAGCCCGATAAATCGTACGTATCAGGTAGGCGATCTATTAGAAGTGGAAGTTTATCGCGGCGGATCTGATGAAGTTTATGTGAATCCTGTCGATCGCAATGGTAGACCTTGGATGCCAGTTCGTGGTGCAAATACAGAAGAAAAGTGCTATGTACGGGCAAATAGTCGGTTTATTCAGCCTGTCACTGCTAAGTAATTTTTCAAGCCCAAGAAAGATGGAACAAAGTACCATCTTTCTTGGGCTTGAGGATTTTGATATAGTCAAAGCCATTTTAGTTAACGAATAAAACCCAACAGGAAGTTGCAGCGCGAAGCGCTGCAACTTCCTGTGAGGGATCTAATTAAATCCATAATTTACAGTGTTATACCGTAGTATCATAGGATTCATTAGGTTATGGTAAGCAACGCATCGCGTTACTTATCACAACTGTCTAACCTTTAAATAAGAATTACGGTCAGTTGTGGAACTTTCTTTAAAGAGTGAATATGCAATCTTGGCGATGCTTGAGCTAGCCAGTAACTTTGCGATCGATCAGCCTCTCCAAATTCGTCAAATTGCCCATCAACAAAATATCCCCGATCGCTATTTAGAGCAGTTACTAGCGACTCTAAAGCGTCAAGGCTTGGTCAAGAGTCAGCGCGGCTCTAAGGGAGGATATATTCTTGCCCGTGAGCCCAGACAAATTAGCTTACTGGAGATCATTCGCGGCATCGAAGGTTACGATCCGATTTCGGAACAGAAGAACAGCAAAGTCAGCAATGAAAGTGCTTCTGTTTCAGTGATTAGAGAAGCATGGGAAGCAGCGCAAAAGGCAGCTTCTAATGTTTTAGATGGATGTACGCTGAAGGATTTATGCGATCGCCAACGCCAACGCCAAATCGCCACAACGATGTATTACATCTAGTCATCCTAAATGATATGAGAGGCTTCGACTTCGCTCAGCCAGCGTAGACTGTTGGCTGAGCGAAGTCGAAGCCCTGAATCTCACAAATGATTTAGGACTGCTAGGGCGTGTCATCAATTAGGTAAACTAGAGGAAGGAAAAAGTAACAAACAGAAAGCAAAACGAGATGACAGTCCGCCGATATGCCCTGAGAGATGAGCAGTGGGAAAGGATCAAAAACTTATTGCCAGGCAGAGAAGGAACCGTCGGAGTCACGGCAAAAGACAACCGATTGTTTGTTGAGGCAGTGTTATATCGCTACCGAGCAGGAATACCTTGGCGAGATTTGCCAGAGAGATTTGGGGATTATCGAGTAGTACATACAAGGTTTAGCCGATGGTCAAAAACAGGTGTATGGAAAAGAGTATTCCAAGATTTAGCCAATGAAGCAGACAATGAATACGCGATGATTGATTCAACAATAGTCCGCGCCCATCAGCACAGTGCTGGTGCAAAAGGGGGGATGCAAAAAGCGAAGCAATTGGTCGCAGCAAAGGAGGTTTAAGCACCAAGATTCACACCCTAGTTGATGCCTTAGGAAATCCAATAGACTTTCACTTAAGTCAGGGTCAAGCTTGTGACTTGGATGGGTCTGATGTGCTCATTGATAACTTGGTTGCTGATACTCTGCTTGCCGACAAGGGCTATGATGCTGATGAACGGGTAATTGAGAGACTAGAGAAACAGGGTAAAACGCCTGTGATTCCGCCCAAGCGTAATCGTACAACTCAACGGGAATATGACAAGCATCTGTACAAAGCTCGACATTTGATTGAAAACTTTTTCGCTAAAATTAAGCAGTTTCGAGCAATTGCTACCCGTTACGATAAACGTGCAACGAATTTTCTCGGTGCTATTTATCTCACTGCTTCCGTTATCTGGCTTAATTGATGACACGCCCTAGCGATCGCTATAGAAGTTAAGACATAAAAGCCCAAAGAGAGTTGTGGCGCAGAGCGCCACAACTCTCTTTGGCTTTTTAGAAAGAGGTTGTAGAATGTACTAACCAAGTACAGGTTTCTGTGAGGACAAATCTATGACTCCACAGCCTTTAATCTCTCAATCTTTAACCCCTGAAGCGATTCCCAGTGGGATGCATAACGCTACTCCTGACATCCCCGAAATTGATTATCCTGACAGCGATGGTAATCCTATGTCTGACAATACCGAGCAATATCGCTGGATCGTAATCATCAAAGAAAATCTAGAGATTATGTATGCTGATGACCCAAATGTATTTGTGGCAGGGGATCTGGCTTGGTATCCTGTGCGCTATACCCAAAAGCGGGCTGCGCCTGATGTGATGGTTATATTTGGTAGACCCAAGGGTAGACGTGGTTCTTATAAGCAATGGTTAGAGGAAAATATTGCACCACAGGTGGCTTTTGAGATTTTGTCTCCCAGCAATAAAGACCGCCGAGGGATTGATTCTTTAGAAGAGAAGTTTGAGTTTTATCAAGAACATGGTATTAAGGAGTACTACACCTACGATCCTGATGATTTTGTTTTAGAGGGTTGGCAACGATATGGCGATCGCCTAGTAAAAATCCCTTCCATGATGGATTGGGTCAGTCCGCTTTTAGGCATCAGATTTGATTGGGCGATCGGACAGGAACTAGTCTTATCGCGTCCCGATGGACAGAGATTTCTATCTTCAGTGGAGTTAGACCATCGCTTTCAGCAATCGAAGCTTCAGGTTTGGCAAGAACAACAACGTGCCGAACAAGAACGTAAACGCGCCGAATTTCAGCGTCAACGTGCCGAGCAGGAAAATTTGCGTGCCGAACAAGAAAGTCAACGTGCTGAGCAGGAAAAACTGCGTGCCGAGCAGGAAAGTCAACGTGCCGAGCAAGAAAAGCTGCGTGCCGATCGCCTTGCCGAACGTTTACGTGCTTTAGGTATCGATCCAGATAGTGCTGAGAACCTATAAGGGTTCAGCATTTACGCTGCGATCGCTAAACGGCTCTCACAAAAAACTTTCCGCAAATGCAAATATCTTCTTCGTTCCTTGACAATAAATTAATCGTGACCTAAACCTATGCCAACAGTTCTATCAATCACCGAAGCCAATCTATCCATCAGCGATGTAGAAGCTCAGTTTGGACTGGTTCATACTAGCGATTCCCAGTTTTTTATAGAATGGTTCACCGATCTGCCTGTACTTACTCAAGAGGAAATAGCCGATTGCGATCGCATCAAAAGAAGTTACTTATACAATCGCTCTGAAGATATTAAAGAAAATGGAATCAACCTTTTAGTTGTATCACCGTTGCTTTATCTAGCAGGTTTTTTTGAGCCACCATACAAAGTTCGTGCAGAAGAAGCGATCGAGATTGCTGTGGAAGATGAAGGGATTGTCTATAGAGGTCGAATTGATGCCTTGGTTGTGCAAAAACATCTTTGGATTGTCTTGATAGATTCAAAGCGGCCTAAATTTAATTTCTTTGAAGCTGTTCCCCAAGCTTTAGCCTATATGATGGCAAGTCCAAATGGCGATCGCCCTTCCTATGCTTTGGCAACAAATGGCGATGGTTTTATATTTATCAAGCGCCAAGGACAACAGTACAGTTTTTCTAGTGACTTTTCGATGTTTTCCCAGCCTCAAAATCATTTATACCAAGTTCTACAAATCCTCAAGCAGCTTGGTAATATCGCTTCTAGTTGAATAATGTTAAACAGATAAGAAAATGATTTTTGGTATTTTTACGATCGCCAACAACATTCGGTAATGCTTCATCCCTACGATTTTTTATGTTTTCTTCTTTTTTAAGAATAAAAAATATACAATTGTGATGCAGTCTTGGTGGTGGTGTGATGGCTTCACGATTCTATGCGCTGACTTGTGTTTTGGTATCTGGACTTTTGGGCATGGTGTGGCAACCAGAGCTAACTTTTGTGGCTGCCCAAACTATTAAGGCCCAATCTACTGCGGCTATTAGTCTGGATAAGTTAGTTGGAGAATATGAAGTCATCATAAGTCCTCAAGCTTTGGCTGAAGCTGCAAAAGATGAGGGAGTGCGATCGGTTACGGGTAGATGGATAATTAAAGCTAATGGTACTTTTGAAGTTCTGCTGAAAGTAATTTCGACAAAAAATGAAGTTCAAGAAATTAGGACTTCTGGCAAGATTACGATTGAGAATGGCAAGGTAGCTTCTCAAGTCGAAATAGTTAATGGCGAAAAGCCAGAGCAAACTCCTCCTAAACAGTTTTATACTCTCTCATCTGATGGGAATGAGTTACAGGCTGATGGTCAACCTGTAAAGCTAGTCAGATATTTATCGAAGAGTTCACCTCTTCGCTCATCACAATCAACGACAAATGAGTCCAAGTTTTCTCAAACGCTTAGCCTCGACAAAATAGCTGGAGAATATGAGGTTGTCTTAAGCCCTCAAGTTCTGGCTGATGCTGTAAAGGATGGAGTGCGATCGGTTACAGGTAAATGGATAATTAAAGCTAATGGTACTTTTGAAGCTTTGCTCAAAGCAGTTTCCACAAAGAATGAAGTTCAAGAAATTAGGACTACTGGTAAGGTTACTATTGAAAATGGCAAAGTAGCTGCTCAAGTCGAAACAGTTAAGGGTGAAAAGCCAGACAAAACTCCTCCTAAACAGTTTTATACTCTCTCATCTGATGGGAATGAATTACAGGCTGATGGTCAACCTGTAAAGCTAGTCAGATATTTATCGAATAGTTCACCTCTATCGAAATCAACGACAAAAGATCGTAAAGCTGAGGTAGATCGACTAATCCAGTTAGGAAATCAGCAATATAGCAAGAGTCAATATCGCGAGGCTTTTCAAGCATGGGAGCAAGCCTTACAAATTTATCGAGAAATTAAAGATCGCAAAGGTGAAGCATTATCAATCAATAATTTGGGTGCGGCATACAACAGTCTCGGACAGTACCAGAAATCAATTAATTTCTATCAGCAAGCTTTAGCCATCTTCAAGCAAGTCGGCGATCGCAAAGGTGAAGCATTGTCAATCAATAATTTGGGTGCGGCATACAACAGTCTCGGACAGTACCAGAAAGCAATTGATTCCTATCAGCAAGCTTTAGCCATCTTCAAGCAAGTCGGCGATCGCAATAGTGAAGCAAGGTCGCTCAATAATTTGGGGCTTACATACAACTATCTCGGACAGTATCAGAAAGCAATTGATTTATATCAGCAATCCTTAGCGATCCAAAAGCAAATTGGAGATCGCAACGGTGAAGCATTATCAATCAATAATTTGGGACTTGCATACAACAATCTCGGAGAGTACGAGAAAGCGATTGATTTATATCAGCAATCCTTAGCGATCAGAAAAGAGATCGGCGATCGCAATGGTGAAGCAAGGTCGCTCAATAATTTGGGTGCGGCATACAACAATCTTGGAGAGTACGAGAAAGCGATTGATCTATATCAGCAAGCTTTAGCCATCTTCAAGCAAGTCGGCGATCGCAATGGTGAAGCAAGGTCGCTCAATAATTTGGGTGCGGCATACAACAATCTTGGAGAGTACGAGAAAGCGATTGATCTATATCAGCAAGCTTTAGCCATCTTCAAGCAAGTCGGCGATCGCAATGGTGAAGCAAGGTCGCTCAATAATTTGGGTGCGGCATACAACTATCTCGGACAGTACCAGAAAGCAATTGATTTCTATCAGCAATCCTTAGTGATCCAAAAGCAAATTGGAGATCGCAATGGTGAAGCAACGTCACTCAATAATTTGGGACTTGCATACAACTATCTCGGACAGTATCAGAAAGCAATTGATTTCTATCAGCAATCCTTAGTAATCCAAAAGCAAATCGGTGATCGCAATGGTGAAGCAACGTCACTCAATAATTTGGGTGCGGCATACAACTATCTCGGACAGTATCAGAAAACGATTGATTTCTATCAGCAATCCTTAGCGATTACAAAGCAAATCGGTGATCGCAATGGTGAGGCAAGGTCACTCAATAATTTGGGATTTGCTTTTAATAAACTTAGTCAACCTGAAATCTCGATTCTCTTTTATAAACAAGCTGTCAATAGATACGAAACTATTCGCAAAGACATCAAAAAACTTGGTAAAGAAGAACAGCAGTCCTACACCAACACCATCGCCAGTGGCTATCGCGCTCTTGCAGATCTTCTGATTAAGCAAGATAGAGTAATGGAAGCATTGCAAATCCTTGACCTGCTCAAAGTCCAAGAACTTGAAGACTATCTTAAAAATATAAAAGGGAACGATCGCACATCTCAAGGTATAAGACTTTTAGAACCTGAAAAGGCTATTAGCTCGCAGCTTTTAAATTTTAGCCTTGAGCAAACTCCTGAACTTAACCGCAAGTTAGCTAGCCAAATTCAGCAAATACCAAAATCGGAAATTAACAAAGTTCCTGAATACCTGCAAAAAATCCCACAAGGAAGCGTGCTTATTTATCCATTAATCCTTAGCGACAGACTAGAAATCATTCTCTTTGCCCCTAATACCCTACCGATTCATCGCACCGTTCCTATCAAAAAAGAGGATTTAGAGGAACTAGCTCTGGTCATGCGTGTTTATCTGAGAGACCCCAAAAACTCAAACATCAAAGACTATAGCAAGCAACTTTACGATGTTTTAATCAAGCCTATCGAAGATGACTTCAAACAGACGAAAGCGACAACTATCCTCTACGCTCCAGATGGACAACTTCGCTATATCCCTCTTGCCGCACTCTACGATGGCAAACAATGGCTAGTTGAGAAATATCAAATTAGCAACCTCATTGCTTATAGCCTCAGTGACTTTAGTCCTAAGCCCAAAACTGCACCCAACATTCTCGCAGGTGCTTTTGGCGGCAAGAAAGGGGAAATTAAATTTGGACAAAATGGATTACCCGCTACGATTACCGAAGTTCGAGAGATCGCCAAATCATTACCCAACTCCACCACCCTCGAAGAAAATGCCTTTAGTCGTCAAGCTACAGAGACGCAGTTAAAACAACACAATATTCTCCATCTCGCCACCCATGCCGAATTTAACTCAGGTAGCCCCGATAACTCACGGATTTTCTTTGGTAACGGCGATATTCTCAAGTTGAATGAAATCACCGACCTGTCCCTGCAAAATATCGACCTGATTGTATTGAGTGCCTGTCAGACAGGTGTTGGCAAACTTGGTGATGGGGTAGAGATTTTAGGCTTTGGCTATCAAGTCCAAAAAGCAGGAGCAAAAACCGCGATCGCCTCACTTTGGAAAGTCGATGATGCTGGCACGCAAGCTCTCATGGATGCTTTTTATCAAACATTGCCACAAGGTAATCTGACTATTGCTGAGGCTTTACAACAATCTCAGGTCAAGATGATTCGCTCATCTCAATACAATCATCCTGCGTTCTGGTCAGCCTTTTTTATCATTGGCAATGGCTTGTAGCATCGTGTAGCGATCGCGACTTTCCACAAAAAAGCACCGCAACCAGTCTGGTTATGGTGCTTTAGGATTGGTTATTATTTATCGCCACAGAGATATTAGGCATCAATAAACAAATCGCTGCCTTCTTGGGTGACAGTGAAACTTGCTACATCGGTGGGAGCTTTGCCCATAGCCATTATTTTCTTGGCAACACCAGGCAAGGGAATACCAACAAAGGAATCTACCCATTCCACGTTTTTGCCAGTACAGATTTCAAACTTAGAACCATGAAAGGGGCAAGTAATGACACCATTTTCAAACTTACCTTTTGCCAAGGGGAGTCCGAGGTGAGGACATTTATTGGCGATCGCACAATGCTTGTCACCGACTTTAGCGACGATGACAGATTGACCATTGGCACTGGTTTTCAGGACTTTATCAGCACTGACATCGTTAGTAGTAGCAATTTTGACTTTAGCCATAATGAAGGACTCCTATGATATGAAAGATTTTTAAAGTTTTAGAAAATGACTACCAGATCATACAGGATCGGCCGTTTGTACAGTTGAGTTACAGCGCACAGGTTTCACTTTAGCGATGAGATGCTGAACCCCGCACAGCATCTCATTTTTATTGGTTAGGCTCAAGCTGAGTGGTGATAGATATAAAAAATTTCTATCCAATAACCGTTAAGTAAAACTACTTAGTTGCGCTAATCTTAATTTAGTTTTGTAAAGTTACATTGCGTATTTTGTCTAAGCTCCATTAATTAAGTGCTATTTCTGATGACGACCTTAAATCTCCACAAAGCTTGCACCGTCTCTTCTCGACCGAGTCAACCTTTAAGAATTACAGCTTTTGGTGATAGCTTAATCTATGGCTACGGCGATCCCGTCAATGGTGGCTGGGTGGAGCAACTACGGCGGCGATGGATGGCATCAGAAGCAGGACATGTCATCTACAACTTAGGAGTACGTGGTGATACGGCATCACAGGTCAATCAACGCCTAGAACAGGAATTTATCTTACGCGGTGAACTCCGTAATAAACTCCCTGATTTAATCATTTTATCTGTTGGGGTGAATGACTCTCCACGAGTTGGCAAGCGGGACAGTAATAAAAGCATGACGGATTGCGATCGCTTTACTTTAGAAATTGTCAATTTATTGGATAAGGCTCAAAGTCTCTGTCCCGTAATGTTTGTGGGCATGGTTCCCGTTGATGAATCGAGAATGCCTTTTCATGACTGTTTGCACTTCAATCATGAGGATCAGTTTCGCTATAAAGAAATCACTAAATCAGCTTGTCATGTGCGAGATATTCCCTATTTAGATCTATTCGATCTATGGCAAGAACGGGGACAAACTTGGATTAATGAGCACTTATCTGAAGATGGGATACATCCAAATCCCGAAGGTTATCATGCGATCTATCAAGATATTCTTCACTGGCAACCACTAATTCAATTGGAACAACTTACATCTATCCAAAGATGAGATGCCGCAATTTGCGCCGCATCTCATCTGCCTATTCTTAATGGAATTAATTTAGAGTTAGTGGCTGAGAAAATTTTGGGATGTTGAAGCTTGGATAGTTTAGGGATATAGCATTCCTAAATTATTTGTAAGATTCAGAGCTTCGACGCTTCGGTAAGCTCAGCGTATCGCTTCTAGCAGCCAGCGTAGACCTTTGGCTGCTAGAAGTCGAAGCCTCATAAACTGCATCTAAATTACTAAATCTTCTGAATTGGTGCAAGTTTGGGATCGATGATTTTTTTGCCTTGACCAGCAAAGGCAACAGCTAGATACATTTTGTCGCCTGTACCCAACAAGTTTGAGACTTGACCTTCGCCAAACTTGTCATGCATTACGCGATCGCCTACTTGCCAATCGATACGGGGTTTCGGTTTGACTGCGTTTACCTTGACAGGAGGCACTGACCTGAGCGAACCTTTGACACTTGTAGCTTCGGCACGTTGACTTGCCTTGCTGATAAATTTATCGATGCCATGTCCTGTGAGATATTCTTTGGGAAGTTCAGCCAAAAATTGTGAAGGAATCGCATATTCACGGTTGCCATAGAGCCGACGCGCTTGAGCATGACTGAGGAATAGCTTTTCTTGAGCACGGGTAATGCCCACATACATGAGTCGGCGTTCTTCTTCTAGAGCCATTGGATCGTTAATCGAACGGAAACTAGGGAATAAGCCTTGCTCTAGACCAACTAGAAATACGACTGGAAACTCTAACCCTTTAGCTGCATGGAGCGTCATCAGTGTTACTTTTTCAGCATTCTCACTGCTGTCATCAAGGCTAGAGGCAAGAGCTGCATTCGCTAAGAAAGCGTCAAGAGAAGCATCTTCATTCTCTTCCGCGAATTGGACGGCGGCATTATAAAGTTCCTGCAAGTTAGCAATGCGATCGTTGGCTTCATCATTAGTTTGGGCTTTCAGTTCATCGACATAGCCAGATTCCTCAAGAATGCCCTGAATGATATCTGCTGCTGGCGTGACGCTAACTTTGGCTTGCCATTTTTGCATCAACTCTACAAACGAAATTACGCCCTTTGCCGATCGCCCTGCCAGAGTTTTGACTGTCGTTTCATCGCTGATAATTTCCCAAATTGGAACATTGAGTTCTTGGGCGGCTTGTTGCAGCTTATCGAGCGTTGCTTTGCCAATGCTGCGTTTGGGAACATTAATGATTCTCATTAAGCCGAGAGTGTCGGATGGATTGGAGAGAAGTCGCAAATAGGAGAGAACGTCTTTGATTTCTTTGCGATCGTAGAATCGCATACCGCCAACTACTTTATAAGGAATATTCCAACGCACCAGCATTTCTTCAAAGGGGCGGGATTGGGCGTTGGTGCGATAGAGGATGGCAAAATGTCCAAGATTGGCAGTTGGTGTTTTTGACTTAACGCGGCGGATTTGCTCGATCACAAACTGGGACTCGTCAACCTCATCTTCAGCGCGATATAGCTCGATCAAGTCACCATCGGGACGAGTTGCTTTGAGGACTTTATCGATACGCTGAGTATTGTTGTCAATCAGTTGGTTCGCAAGTTCGAGAATGTTAGCTACTGAGCGATAATTTTCTTCGAGCTTAATCATTGAGCCTGTATGGGCATCGGGTAAGCGATCGCCAAAGGCTTCTTGAAACTCCATTAAGATCGTAAAATCGGCCGAACGGAAGCTATAAATTGATTGATCGGCATCACCGACCACAAAAATGGAACGACCTTCCCAAGTTGGTTTTTGATCGTTTGTGGATAGTAAGCGAATCAGATCGTACTGGGTGCGGTTGGTATCTTGATATTCATCGACGAGAATATGCTTAAAGCGATCGTGCCAATAGTTGAGTACTTCTGGATTTTGTTGAAATAAGCGCACTGGTAAAAATATAAGGTCATCAAAATCGAGAGCATTATTGGTGGCTAGTTGATTTTGATAGAGATTGTAAACTTGGGCGATCGCGCGTTTGCGATAGGGTGAATCATCGCTTTGTTTTTCGTATTCTTCAGGAGTCCAACCTTTGTTTTTGGCATTGCCGATCGCAAAGCGTACTGACTTTGGCTCAAATTTCTTTTCGTCTAAATTTAGTTGGTTGATGACGATATCTTTGACTAAGGATTGTGCATCAGAATCATCGAAAATCGAGAAGTTTTTTGCCCAGCTTCTACCATTTTGATCTTTATACTTATCAATATCAAGCCGTAAAATACGACAGCACATACTATGGAAAGTCCCCATCCATAGACCGTCTTGCGCAAAGCTATTAATATATTGCTTATAAACTTTTTTACGGAGTTTATCCTGTTCCCAGTCAGGGATTTCACTTAAAGACTTTCCTAATTCTCTTTGAGCAACTTCTTGGGTTAACAAAGATTGAATTCGCGCATTCATTTCCTTGCCAGCTTTATTTGTAAAAGTCACCGCTAAAATTTGCTCGGGGGCAACATTATGATTGAGCATTAAATTAGCAATGCGATAAGTCAATGTTCGCGTTTTTCCCGATCCTGCACCCGCCACTACTAGCATTGGGCCGTGAAGATGGCTTGCTGCTTTTTGTTGAGCAGGGTTGAGGTGATTTAAAAAATTGGAACTCATGGGTACAGGATGAAGAAACTTAGGTAGACTCTAATACAGTATGCCAAAAATACAGTATTAACGTGGATATTTACTGCACACGCCCGAATTGCCCAAAGCCGTTAAATTCCTTTGCTGACCTTGATAGTGGCAATACCATCAAAACTATTGCTCAAAAGTTTTGTACAACTTGTGGGATGCCTTTGTTGCTTGGTGGACGTTACATCGTCGAAAACCCGATCGCTCAAGGTGGTTTTGGTGCAACTTTCTTAGCTCGCGATCGCTATACGCCCGCGATGAAACGTTGTGTAGTAAAACTTTTGCAACCAGTGGGACTTACCAGTTCCCAGATGGCGATCGCCAAGCAGATGTTTGAGCGTGAGGCAACGGTTTTAGAAGATTTAGGTACACATCCGCAAATTCCCGATCTGCTTGCCTACTTTGAAGTGCAGTCAGGACAGGATGAATTTTTTTATTTGGTGCAAGAATTTGTCGATGGCTTTACGTTAGAACAAATTGTCGAGCAGCATGGCGCGATCGCTGAGGCGGATGCCTTAGAAATTATGCAAAGTCTTTTGCCTGTCTTGACATTTATTCACGAAAAAGGCTCGATCCATCGCGATATTAAGCCTGCAAATATCATGGTACGCAAGTCCGATCAGACTTACTTTTTACTGGATTTTGGGGCAGTTAAGCAGGTTGCAGGAGCTGCCCAAGGGCAAAAATCTACAGGTATATTCACTCCAGGATATGGCGCACCCGAACAAATGCGTGGTGATACTGTGTTTCCTGCCACCGATCTCTATGCTTTTGCAGTCACTTGTCTATTTTTGCTGACGGGCAAAGAGCCTGAAGAATTATTTGATGTTAGTTACAACAAGTGGCAATGGGATCAATTTGTAAAGCTGAGTCCCACTCTTAATAATGTTTTACACAAGATGTTAGAGACTGCTCCTAGCGATCGCTTTAACTCTGCTGCCGCAGTCCTCCAGGAGCTCAGTGTAAATTCCTCCACAAATGTAAAGACATCTCATCAGACAAGTATCCAAGTACCCGTACCGATTGCTTCTCCCCTTGCTGTTAATGCTCCCGCAGTTCCAAAACCCGTAGTTTCGCGATCGCAGAAAACGCCTTGGTTGTTATCTGCTCCAATTCCTACGCAATTTATCGCTGCTTTTTTGTTAGGCGTAGAAGCGATGTTGCTATGGCAGGTAATGACAACGGTTGGGATTTCGGCGATCGGCGCTCCTGCAAATTTAGTCGTTTTTGGAGCATTATTGCTGGGTGTTATTCTGCTGAGGATTAGTTCTGTTCTTGATAATAAAGATCTATTTGTATTCGTAAATTTACTCAGTTTCGCCGCTGTCTGGGGAGGACAAATCTTTGTAAAAGCTCTATTTCAGAACTTACCACAATGGTTAGATATAGCTCAGTATTGCGGAGTCGCAGGCTTTAGCGCGATCGCTCTTATGGCTGCCTTTCGCCTCATTTTCCAATTACTCTATTCATTACTATAAGTTACGTGGAAAGAATTTCTGCGATGGTCGAAGTCTAGGGCTGGCATGGGGGCACAGCCCCTACGAATTTGAATTGTTTAGGTAGGGGCTGTGCCCCCGTGCCAGCCCTATCACGCTAGCTGCAAGATATCTCCACGTTCCATATAACATCAGTACGTAAGTCCTAATTTGGATAATAGCCTGATGGCTTTAAGCCAACTGCCTTATCTCCATGAATCGCGCCTTGAATTTCTGACTCAAAGAAACTGTAGGGAAACTGTGACTCAGGGCGACTAATCGATTCAAGGCGATCGCCTAATTCTTTAGGAATTTCAAAATCTAACGCCTTGAGATTATCCTCCAATTGCGATAATTTTGTTGCTCCCACAATCACCGAACCAATACTTAGGCAATTTGCTGTCCAGTTGATAGCAACTTGAGCCATACTCCGATTAAGTTCTTTCGCCACATTTTCCAGTTCAGCGATAATCTTCCAACTCCGTTCTGTAAATTTTTGGAATGCAGGATTTTGACTATCTTTGAGAGTGTCTAGCCTGCCTTGTCCAATGAATGCACCTTCACTAGGTTTATATTTACCACTTAATAGCCCACTCGCTAGCGGACTCCACACCATGACACCCATGCCAAGCTCTAGACCAAGGGGAACAAATTCACGCTCAATATTCCGTTCAACTAGAGAATATTCTAGTTGCAGCGTACTCAGTGGTTCGTAACCGTGCCACTCGGCAAGGGTTTGCGCTCTTGCAGCATACCAAGATGGTGTGTCGCTCAAGCCCACATAACGCACTTTACCCGATCGCACCAAATCATCAAATGTTCGCATCACTTCTTCGACGGGGGTAATCCGATCCCAAGTGTGCAGAATATAGAGATCGATGTAATCAGTTCCCAGCCGTTTGAGCGAACCTTCCACAGCTCGCAGAATATTTTTGCGTCCGTTACCACCTGCGTTGGGGTTTCCCTGTTCGGCGTTGTAGGTGAACTTAGTAGCGATGACAGCGCGATCGCGTAATCCTCGTTCGGCAATAAATTTACCAACCCAAGACTCACTCGTACCACCAGTATAGAGATCCGCCGTGTCAATAAAATTTCCACCCGCATCAATGTAAGTGTTAAATAATTGACGGGCAGTATCTTCATCCGATCCCCATCCCCATTCTGTGCCAAAGGTCATTGCCCCAAGAGATAAGCGACTAACTCGTAATCCAGATTTGCCAAGGGTGTAGTAAGTATTAAGAGACATTGTTTGATTCCTTTACTCTATCTGCTATATTTTTAACACATCATTCAAATTTCATATTCGTTTATAATTCTTTAGAATTTCAATTCCAGATTTTCAGACAATTATGCTTCCGCTAATGCAACTTACTGGCGACGGGAGAGAGCATTCTTTTAGGGAAAGTGTGGAATATTTAGCAAAGTTCTTTAACTTATCGGAGGATGACAGAAAAGAGTTGTTACTAAGCGGACAACAACCTACTTTTGATAACCGAGTTGGCTGGACGAAAACACACTTACTTAAGGCTGGTTTGTTAGAGTCGCCCCGACGTTCTGTTTTTCAAATTACGACAAGGGGTAAGGAAGTACTTAGCCAAAATCCGCCACTAATCAATGCCAAATTTCTCAAGCTATTTCCCGAATATCAAGCATTTACTGGAGTTAATACAATTGTTAATAGTTCCAATTCACCATCTCAAGATAATCTAACTGAGCAAATTACCCCAGAAGAAGCCTTAGCTTCGGCATATCAAAAATTAAAATTAGCTTTAGCTCAAGACCTGTTAATGCTTGTCAAAGACTGTACACCTGATTTCTTTGAACGCTTAGTAGTGAAATTATTGGTCAAAATGGGCTATGACGGCTCGATTCAAGATGCTGGAAAAGCGATCGGTAGAAGTGGTGATGAGGGGATCGATGGAATTATTAAAGAAGATCGCTTAGGTTTGGATGCGATCTATATCCAAGCTAAAAAATGGGAAGGAACAGTAGGTCGTCCTGAAATTCAAAGATTTGTGGGAGCGTTGGCAGGTCAGGGTGCGAAAAAAGGCGTATTCATAACTACTTCCAGCTTTTCTAAGGAAGTGCAAGAATATGCCAAAAACATGAAAGATACTAAAATTGTGCTTATTGATGGAGAGCAGTTGACCCAGTTCATGATTGACTACAACTTAGGCGTATCAATTATGTCGCAGTATGAAGTTAAAAAAATTGATTTTGATTTCTTTGTAGACGAATAAAAAGCAAAAAGGAGCGCATAGCGCTCCTTTTTGCTAATAATCATCTCTGACCGCAAAGGTAATCGTTTGCTTGGTCACGATATTAATAACTGTACTTGGTTCGATTACAGTCACCTGTGGAGCTGTCACGTTCCCAACTAGCACTGAGGCAGCTGCACCACCGAGAATATCGATAATCTGCACATTGCCACGCAGGACACCGCCGAGAACTGCACCTGCGGCTCCACCGATACCAGCGTCGGTCAAAATTGCACCTGCACCAGTTTCACGGGGATCTTTCATATCATTAATCAGAGCCGATTCGGCTTGGAGTCTGACCGTTGCGCCACGACTAGTAAACTTTTGGGCAACAAACTTAGAGCCGCCTTCCGCAGGTACAAATTGTCCCTCGATTACTGCCCCCGCAGGAATCAACACCGTCCCGTTATTAGCTGCAATATCTTGGGCAACTAGCAAGCTAGCGTTCACAGTTTCGCCTTTAGCGATATAGAGAGTATCTTGGCGATCGATTTTAGTGGCGATCGCCTGACCTACAGGCAAACTTAAAGTAGAGCGAAATACCTGAGCTACTTGATATTGTTGAGATTGTGGTTTTGTTACCTGTGCTTGAGGCTTATTATTTGTCCGATAGCGCGAAGAAGCATAGCTAGGACTTACCACCAAGGAAGTCACAGCTATGCTCATTGCCATACTTACAGACGAAATAATTGCTAATTTTGAATTATGTTTAGCGCTCATAAATGCCTCTGGGGATGCCGATAGAGTTCTATCTAGATTATGACTAAAAATATTTTATCTTTGTTCCTACAGCGATCGCTAAAATCCTTGCGCTCATCACCCTAAAACAGCGATCGCATTGCTTGAATATTTGACAACTTACTTCATAGTAACTACAATGTAATTACTACGAGTTTGGAGTTTATCTAAATATGAGTACATCTATCCGAACTCGAATAATCAAAATAGGTAATTCTCAAGGTGTTCGTATTCCTAAAACTCTATTAGAACAGAGTGGGATTTGTACAGAAGTTGAGATTGGCATAGATGGCGATCGCCTTACTATTCGACCTGTGCCACGATTAAGGGTTGGTTGGGATGAAGCTTTTGCAATGATGGCTTTACAAAAAGATGATGTTCTCTTGGATGATATGGATACAACAGATTGGGATCGGGTTGAATGGGAGTGGTAGCTATACGTTTTGATATTTTTCTGGTTAATCTCGATCCGACTATTGGTAGTGAAATACAGAAGACGAGACCCTGCGTTATCGTTTCGCCAAATGAATTGAATCGCAACATTTCCACGGTGATTATTGCGCCAATGACGACTAAGGGGCGAGCATATCCTACTCGTGTTATTTGCCAGTTTCAGGAAAAAGAGGGACAAATAGTTCTCGACCAAATCCGTACAGTGGATAAATCGCGGTTGGTCAAAAGGATTGGTGAAATTAGTCAAGATGAGCAAAGAGAAGTTCTTAGTATCTTGGCTGAGATATTTGCTGAATGAAGAAGATGATGAGGGAACATGCGATCGCTCATCTAATAATCAATTTTAAAACCCCAAAGAGAATTGCGGCAATTCGCACTGCAATTCTCTTTGGGGTTTTATATTTTTAGTGATTATAGCAATGCAAGTTTTGCTTAGGAGATAAAACCTAAATAAATGAAGGCGGTGCGAAGCGCCACCTTCATTTATTTGGGTTTTGAGAAAGTGCAAAGCGCTGTAGTTAGTTATAATTAGCAATTACTTTGGTAACTTTTCCATTAGCATCTATTTCCATAAATTCTCCTGATTTTGTTCCTTTTTGATTGATGTAATACAGAACAACACTGGAAATTCCCCACATCACATCAACTAGCTCGAATTTAAGATCGGGGTATGCTTCCAGTCCTTTTTGAAAGTATTCGCGTAATGCTTTTTTGCCGATCGCTTTTCCTGATGGGGCGTTCAGTAATTTTGCGGCGATCGGTGATATCAGAACTACATCGTCACTGTAGTGAGACATAATTTCATCAAGATTGAGAGAATTCCATGCTTTTAGCCAATGTTCTGCAAAGGATTTGGCTTGAATTTCTGTGAGCATTTTGACTCCGAAAAAGCTTTTTTCTAAGTATTATAGTTATCAGCAACTTAGCTAATCTTGATATATTTATTTACATAGCTACAAAGTTGTCTATTCATCATGCATATCGATCCAAAAGAAACATCTGCTTCTGATAACTACAAGCTATTAACTAATCTTGTGGTTCCGCGTCCGATCGCTTGGGTAACTACACAAAGTATACAGGGAGTAGTTAATCTTGCCCCCTTCAGTTTCTTTAATGCTATAGGCAGTAATCCTCTATACCTCATCATAAGTATTGGCAATAAAGATGATGGAAGCATGAAGGATACTGCGGCAAATATCATTGCTAATGGCGAATTTGTAGTCAATTTAGTGACAGAAGATTTACTAATGGCAATGAATATCTCTGCTGCTAACTTTCCTATAGAAGAAAGTGAACTTACGGCAGTTGGTTTGCATGGAGCGGAATCAAAACGGGTTAAGGTTCCGCGTGTTGCCGAAGCTCAAGCAAGTTTGGAATGTGTTCTCCACAGCCAACAACCATTAGGAATTTACACGCTGATCGTCGGTCAAGTCGTTATGTTTCATGTTGACGATCGCCTGATTAGCGATCGCTTGCACATTAATGGCTTTTATCCAATTGGCAGAATGGGATCTCCTGCTTATTATTGTCGTACAACCGATCACTTCGATTTACCACGTATTCCTTACGAGCAGTGGCAAAAAGAAAATCTCGACCAGAATTACAGCAATTAACGATCAAATGTGACAGCGTTGCGAAGCAATGCTGTCAAGTCTTTTCTTGGTTTGGGTTTGCATTCAAATCGCTAAAAACATAGAAAGACAGCACAAAGTGCTGTCTTTCTATGTTTTTAGCGATTAAGGAATCGCCCGTAGTCGATTTCTGGTCCTGCGGGGATAACCCGAGATGGATTGAGTTCTGGCAAACCTTTATAGTAAAGTCGCTTTACATGATCGATGCTACAAATAGTTTGAGCGTCGGCATATTGATATAACTCGCAGCAATAGTTCCAGAGATTTGGGAAGTCAACTAATCGCTTAATATTGCATTTGAATAATCCGTAATAAGCCAAATCAAATCGAAATAGCGTTGTAAATAGACACCAATCAGCTAAAGTCAAGCGATCGCCACATAAATATCGCTGTTTTCCTAACACTTCTTCCCATTTTGCTAATGCTTGGAATAAATCAGCGATCGCCTCGTCATAGGCTACTTGCGAAGAGGCAAAACCACAACGATACACACCATTATTAATCGGTTGATAAATCTCATCGAGAATTTCATTGATGCGATCGCGAATATCCTTTGGATAGAAATCAATTTCTTTTGCTCCCAGTGCATCAAACTCAGAGTTAAATATTTGAATGATTTGGCGAGACTCATTATTGACAATCTGACTTGTCTGCTTATCCCACAGCACTGGTACGGTAACTCTGCCTGTATAAGTCGGATCGGACTTGACATATACTTGCCACAAATAATCTGACTGATTGACACGATCGGGAATACATCCCGAATAATCCGAAAATTGCCAACCTTGTTCGCTAATTACGGGATCGACAATGGATAAACTAATAAGATTTTCTAGACCTTTTAGTTTCCATAACAGGGCAGTTCGATGTGCCCAAGGACAGCCTAAGGAAATATAGAGATGATAGCGTCCAGTCTCAGCCTTAAATTCACTAGAGCCATCGGCAGTAATCCAGTTATGGAACTGTGTGGACATCCGCTGAAATTGTCCATTCTCATTACGTTCCGTCCATTGTGTTGTCCATTGACCGTTGACTAATTGACCAAGTGCCATTTTATTTTCTCCTGATAGTTTGATATCTAAGCAAATGAATAAGCTGCCATACTGAAAGCGCCATAGGTATAGCTGCTATGGAGTTGTATGCCTTTTACAGCAGAACCTGCGGCTCCTAGTGCCACAAACAAAGGCAGTAAATGTTCTTCGGTTGGATGATTCTCTTTAGCGTGAGGGGCAAGTTTGCGATATTGCAGAAGGTCATCCCATTTGCCTTTCTCGATTGTTGCTGCAAGCCATTCATCAAACTGGGTTACCCAATCGGGAGGTGGCGCGTCATAATCTGCATTAAAGGCATAAAGATTATGGGTGGCGCTACCACTGCCAATAATCAACACTCCTTCATGACGTAATGGTTCTAGCGCTTGTCCTATTTTCCAATGATGAAGTGGATCGCGATCGTACTGAATGGAAAGCTGAGTCACTGGGATGTCAGCCTCTGGATATGCCAAAATTAACGGAGTCCAAGCACCATGATCGAAACCGCGTGATGGATGTGTATGGCTGGGAATGCCTGCGTTATTGAGTAAGCTGACTACGCGATCGCTAAGTTCGGGCGCGCCGAGAGCAGGATAGCTCAACTGGTAAAGCTTTTCAGGGAACCCAGAAAAGTCATAGATAGTTCTAGGCTGTTTTGCTGCGCTTACTGTCGGTGAGGCAGCATTCCAGTGAGCGGAGATAACCACAATAGCTTTTGGTTTAGGAAATTGCTGACGAATAGAACGCAGAAATTTTGTGGCTGCACCATCTCGAATGGCTAAATCTGGCGCTCCGTGGGATAAAAAGATTGTAGGTAGAGTATCCATAAATTGAGAAACAGGAGGAACTGGATCGCGAATTGGAATCTTTATTGCTTGTTACTTTGTAGTATAGTTCTAGTTAGAACTGTTGAATATTAAGATTGAAAGTTGGTTTAAATTCCTAAAGCCTTAAAAATCGGAATTGACTATATTTAAAATTGATAATAATAACTGATAAAAAATTTTTTGGTCTTATCTTAATAGTTCTAGCTAGAACTTTATTAAAAGCTAACTTGTTTATTTAATTCTGTCAAGAGGGACAATAAAATTGTTTCTAAAAAGCCTGTCTTAACCTGCTTAGTAAAACCTTGAGCAATTCTAGCTCCGATGGATCGAGCTTCTCAAACCGCTCTTTAATATGAGCAATATGGACTGGGAAGACTTGCTCGAAAATCTCTTGTCCCTTAGCTGTTAGTTGCACGATCACGCTACGGCGATTGTCAGGGGGTGTTTCGCGTGCGACTAATTGTTTTTGGATGAGGCGATCGATCACACCTGTCAAAGTTCCCTTGGTAATTAAGGTTTTCTCGCCCAAGTTTCCCATACTCATGCCGTTAGTATTACCGAGTGAGGCTATCACATCAAACTGAGCGGGAGTGAGATCGAACTGTCGCACATGGGCTTCTGAATATGAGGAAAATGCTTGGTATGCTCTAGCAAGTTCTCGCATCGTAGGGATGAAGCTTTCATTGGCAGCTTGGGTGGTTGTTTTATTCTGGATAGCAGACATTTAGCTTGATTAAAACTATTCTAATTAGTTTTATTTTACACTTTGATTTGTCTAGTTAGATAGCTGTTTATTTGGAATAGCCTATTTTTTTATCGTGATAAAATCAAGTAACAGGCACAAGCTTTACTGACGTAACTATGGACGCTTTAACCATCAGCCTAGAATCTGTAATCGATCTCACCGATGAGCAGTTCTTTCAACTTTGCCGCAAGAATAGCGACCTCAGATTCGAGCGCAATGCTCAAGGAGATATTACAGTCATGGCTCCAGAGGGTGGCGAGACAGGGATGCGTAGTGCTAGCATCCCCACCGATTTAGGAATATAGAATCGTAAAGCTAAGCTAGGCTTTGCTTTCGGTTCATCCACAGGTTTTAAGCTTCCTAATGGTAGCGATCGCTCTCCTGATGCTTCATGGATTTTGAAGGAAAGATGGGAAGCTTTAACACCAGAACAGCGATCGCGATTTGCTCCCATTTGTCCAGACTTTGTAATTGAATTGATGTCTCCTAGTGATAACTTGAAGGTCACCCAAGCGAAGATGCAGGAATATCAAGATAATGGCGCAAGGCTAGGCTGGCTGATTAATCGCAAAGACCGTGAAGTGGAAGTTTATCGAATTGACAAGCCTAAGGAAGTTTTACAAAATCCGAGTTCTCTCTCAGGGGAAAATGTGTTGCCTGAGTTTGTTTTGAGCCTTGCGGAAATTTGGTAATTAGCCTATACCGACAGACAGTAGCGCACGCGCAGCGTGCGCTACTGTCTGTCGGTATAGGCTTCATGAGTACTTATCAAATGTGAGAAAATAATGCATAATTGCTAGAAATATGCAGTCTAGAGGCAAAAATGCAGGAACAAGATTGGGGTAATGAGGAATTGTGGATCGTAACCGCTAGCGATCGCCAAGAATCACAATCTGGGCAAAAGACAGTTGCATTCAGTCCCCCTAATCCTACACGCTCAGGAGCAACAGTATCAGGTGAAGCGATCAAAGAAAGTCGGGTGAAAGCGGAGAACTTGGCGGCGCAGATGTCTCAGTTTGTGAGGGTGATTGGTCGAGTCTTTGCTGATGCTCAAAAACAAATCGATCCCCAAGCAGGGTTACAACTGGATGAGATCAAATTGGCGGTTGATATTTCTGCTAAGGGTGAAATTAAGCTCTTGGGTACGGGGATTGAAACCTCTGGAAAAGGGGCGATCGAGTTAAAATTTAAACGAGCAGAGTTACCTAAAAAATCTCAGCCTTCGGAGTCTGTTTAAAGGTATGGCAAGAAATTTCGCAGTGGTCGTTGGGATTAATAATTACAAAAAAATCCAACCTCTAAAGTATGCCAAAAGCGATGCTGAGAGGATGTGTGATTTTTTCACGCAGGATTTGCAGGTTAGTCCTGAAAATTTGTACTTTTTTTCTGACGATTCTCCATGCGATGTTTGGGGTAGGGAAACTCAGCCAACCTATAGCAATCTTGAAACTTTTTTTACGGAAAGTTTTGAAACTCCATTCCTAGAGTCAGGTGATACGCTGTGGTTCTACTTTAGTGGACATGGAATGCCCTATGAAGGCAGAGATTGTCTTTTGCCAATTGATTTCAGTCTCAGCATTGCTTCCAAGACGACAATTCCCCTGTCAGGTATCACAGATCGTTTGCGGCGGAGTGGGGCGGACAATGTGGTGATGTTGATCGATGCTTGTCGCAGTGATGGTGCGAAGAATGTGGGTATGGGCATCGGTGAGGAGAAGCAACAGGGTGTAATCACGTTCTTTTCTTGCAGTCCATCGCAGGTTTCCTATGAGATTGATGAGATTGGGCAAGGGGCTTTTACAAATGTGTTGCTGGAGGCGTTGCGGATTCAGGGAGAGGAGAATTGTGCGACGGTGGAGCGTTTTGCTAATTATTTGAAATTTCGCGTACCAAAGTTGACGCAAAGGTACAAGAATTATGTACAGACTCCATACGTTGTGATTGAGCCTGAAACTAAGTTGCATTACATTCTGTTGCCGAAGTTTGCTAATCTCACGGATATTGCTTTACTTAGAGAAAATGCGCTTGAGGCTGAAAATGAGGAAGATTATGATTTAGCTTTTCAATTGTGGCTACGGGTAAATGTCTCGGCTAGTGGTACGGATATTAAGGCTATTAAAGCTTTTCAGCGTTTGGCTAATAAGCAATCTGCTCCTAATTCTCAATTAAAAGAAAGAGTTAGCGATCGGGGTGGTGAAAACAATTCCTCAGTTGTTAGTCTAAATCCTGTGGCATTAGTGAGTGCTAAGGGTATTGACTATCGTGAATTGGAAAAATTGCTGAAGGCGAAAGAATGGGGAAAAGCGGATCGGGAAACTAATAAATTGATGGTGAGTGCGGTGGGAAAAGATTTTGGGCAGTGGCTATCTAGTGACGACTTACTCAAGACTTCTTGTGATGATTTATTAGCGATTGATCGCTTGTGGATAAGTTATAGCGATGGACTTTATGGGTTTAGTGTCCAGAAGCAAATTTATGTCGAGTGTGGTGGTAGATTAGATTTTGGTAATCCAATCTCTGAGACTTGGAATATATTTTGTCATAATGTAGCATGGCAAAATGAAGATAGTTACGTGTCTTATCCTGAACCATTTTTTCTTGAAGATTTTATGCTTATTAATGGACATCTGCCATTTTTGGCGAATAGTGTATTAGTGAACGGCATAGTGACCGTTAATGCGTACTTCTTTTCTCTTATTGCGACTTGTGAAGCATAAACCATAAAGCTTTTACACTCCGATTAAGTTTAGTAAGCCGACAATTTTCTACAGCATAATCAGTACTCTAGCATTTCGTTGCCTGTCACCACCGATTCTCCTGTAGGGGCAGAGCATTCCCACCATAATCTATAAATTCTGCAATCATCTCAAATTGGGAAAGCTCTGCCCTTAACCTCCAACATTCACCGACAATTCCTAAACCTCCCTAAGCGATCAACATTTACCGAAAATCTCCAAACCGCAGGGATAAGCGATCAATAAAAGCAAAGAGGGTAGAGCATTTGCGAATGAAGATTGTAGCGGAGAGTTGGAGATATTGGCGCAAATGCTCTACCCCTACATATTTTCTTTTTTCTTTAAAATGCAAAACTTAAGAAATGAAGCTGACTCCATACTTTGAAAAAATAGTCCTCAACAAACGTTTAGAGATTAACTTAGATTGGTGCGATCGCGTAATTGCAAATCCCCTAAAGACAGAATCACAGCCAGATGGCAGAATTCGCCATTGGGGTATAATCGCTGAAGCCGATAACCGAGTTTTGAGGGTTGTCACATTAGATGATGGCGAAACAATTCACAACGCATTCTTCGATCGCAATTTTCGCAAACAATTAGAAAGAGAAGGAAGACAAATATGAAAATCCACTACTTTGCCGATACAGACACACTCTTTATTGAACTTAGCGATCGCCCTAGTGTTAGAACTGAAGAAATTAATGATCTAGTGACCGTAGACTTTGATAGAGAAGAAACATTAGTGGGCATTACCATTGAATCAGCGAAAGCTCAAGTCGATCTCAACTCAATTAATATTTTGACTAACCTAGAGCCTAAAACATTGCAACCTGTATGATAAATCTTGAACCAAAGATAACCTATGAATCAAAGACTTTTTATCGCGTTGTTACCACCTGACACTATTCAAGATGAAGTTAGGCAAATTCAATATGACTTGCGCGATCGCTACAATACCCAAGCCACCCTCAAATCTCCGCCTCACATTACGCTAATTCCTCCCTTTGAGTTGTCAAGCGATCGCCTAGAACCATTACAAATAGAACTAGAGAAATTTGCCAAAACGCGATCGCCTTTTACCATTAACCTCTCAGGATTTGCTGCGTTCCCTCCTCGCGTTATTTATCTCAATGTCTTGCCAAATCCGATTCTGCAAAATTTGTATGTAGATATCGCGGCGACCCTTGCAAATAATCTAGACATTCACTATCCCCATGCTTCTAGACCGTTTGTGCCACATATGACTGTTGGGTTTCGAGACTTAACACCTGAGAACTTTGAACTAGCTTGGGCAGAGTTTCGCGATCACCAAATTAATTTTGACTTTGAAGCGATCGAACTGACTCTATTGGAACATGATGAGAAAAAATGGAATGTTCTCTCAAAATTTACTTTGCAATCTCTAGAAGGATCGCTCTAATTTACTTTTAGACAATCAAAAAGCTGACTTAGACTAAGCTGTAAAGCATTAGCAAAACTAGGAACAATGAGCATCTGATCGGGAATTGCGATCGCGATCGGTTGTTGATGGGGCTGATAGATAATCACTAAGCGCTCAGCAGGATCGATTAACCATCCCATTTGTGAACCACGATCGAGACAATACAAAATATTGACAACCACCCGATTCACAGATTGATTGGGACTGAGGATCTCAATTACCCAGTCTGGTGGCTGATTAAAAGTATTAGCGATCGTGCCATCTGGATTAGTGGGAATATGCTCCCAAGTGAAAACAGCAATATCCACCACGATGGAGCGATCGCCAAAAGTACAACGGAGTTCTGGGAAAGCCCATGCAATGCGTGCTTTTTTGAAAAGTCCATTAACAGTGCTAGTCAATTCACCTTGGATCGAGCTATGTTCACCTTGGGGCATAATTTTTTGAGTGACGATACCATTGATAAATTCACTCGCAGGCTTAGTTTCTGGTTGTCGGAGAAACTGCTCTAGTGTGATTGATTGCGTACGTGTGTCTAACATCGATTTGCTCTGGATAGACTTCACAAGCAAAGGCTTGATGACTTTATACTATAGCAACGAAAGAGATAGCTAGAACAAATCAAAACCTAAATAAATAGAGGCGGCGCATTGCGCCGCCTCTATTTATTTAGGTTGTATGCCCTCAGCAAAGCTTGCTTTGCTATATAACTTTATGGATTTTAATCTGATTTAAATTTATTCCTTAATTGACTGCTCAGTGCATCAATCCCAGTCACAACCACTAACAAAACCAACATCATTGTCATCGCTTTGTTATATTCAAATCCACGAATATAACTGACTAACTCGAAACCAATTCCACCCGCACCGACTACTCCTAAAACTGAGGCGGCGCGAATATTGTATTCAAACATATAGAATGTATAACCGAGGCATAGTGGTAAAACCTGTGGTAGTACTCCATATTGAGCGATTTGCCACCACGATGCTCTACCTACTTCCAAAGCTTCTAGCGATCGCCTGTCCACTGATTCGATCGCTTCTTGATAGAACTTCGCCAAATAGCCAATCGTATAAATCCCTAAAGCCAAAGTTCCTGCTGGCGCACCAAGTCCAGTCGCCGCCACAAAGAATAAGCCCAAAATAATCGAAGGAACCGAGCGCACAGTATTTTGTAAAAGATTCGCCAGCCAACGCAACCAGAGAGGCGAAAGATTTCGCGCTGATAATAACGCCAGTGGAATAGAAAGAATTGCGCCAATCGTCGTTCCCCAAAGTGACATTTGCATAGTCTCAATCAGAGCATTAATTGCTACATCTAAAATGCTCAGATCGGGCGGCCATAGCCGTGACAGAAAATCTGTCATATAAGGCAGACTTGTCTGGATTAATTTGAAATCGATTTTTAAACCTTTTAAAGACCAAATGTACGCCAAACCTAAACCAATGATGACTAAAATTCTGATAGTCCAGACGTGATAGCGGCTAGAAGTAATCTTGGAAATTTTGGGCAGAATCCGATCGGTAAATTTCATTATGCAGCGGTAGCGGACTGGAATTGAGACAGCCTTTGCAATTTGGCAAATTGTCTTTCAATATTTTGACAATCCCCATCATACACGACCTGTCCTGCTTCTAGAACGATCGCTCTTTGTGCGTACTTTGCCGCGAGAGCAAGATCGTGCAGCACCACAACGACGGTTAATCCTTTTTGGTGCATTTCTTGCAAACTGGTCATCACTTGATTGATACCCGATACATCTAAGCCTGTAGTTGGCTCATCGGCTAGCAAAATATGTGGTGACTGGATTAAGGTACGGGCGATTGCTACTCGTTGGCGTTGTCCGCCGCTTAGTTGTTTTGCTTTTTGATAAATTTGCTCCTGTAAACCGAGCTTCTGTAATAGTTGCATGGCAACGCGGCGATCGCGTCTTGGGAATCCCCACAGACTTTGCCATGTGTTTAATTCACCTAAACATCCACATAGGACATTATCCAAAGAGGAAAGCTGATCGACTAAACCGCCGCCTTGAAATAGAAAACCGACATTCTTGCGAACTTCTCCGATCTGATTTGGTTCAACGGTCGTGCCGCATATTTCAATTTCGCCTTGCTTGATGGGGACTAGACCCACCAGCGATCGCAAAAGCGTCGATTTTCCTGCGCCATTGAGACCGAGCAAAGCCACAAATTCGCCATGATTAATTTGTAAATCGATTCCATTTAAGATCGGGCGCTTCAAGGTCGCTTGATAGTCTGTCTGCACATTGTGACAGGCGATCGCAGGTAAGTCTTTTTCTACTGGAGTTAGCATAATTTTGAAATTCTCATCTTGGGATACTTTTTTGTTGCCTAGCTCCGCTAGGCAACAAAAAGAAAGCTATGGTTTGAGTCCTGCCCGTTGAATCGCAACTCGCATACTCGCTAAATGTGTCTCGTGCTCGACTTTCACTAGTTGAGTGGAGTTGTAGAGGCTACGAAACAACTGATTATTTTGAGGCTCATTCAGTTTCAGAAAAGCAGTAATCAACTTTTCGCGAACTTCAGGGGTAACGCTGTCATCAAAAGTGATTCCATGAGCTGGCACTTGAGGAACTGCGTGCAATACTCTCAACTTTTTCCCTTCTTCAGCAGTAATCCAAGGTGGCAGCATTGCATATTCCGATACTACTGCTACATCAGCTTGATCGCGTAAGACTGCTTGTAAAGCACTACTATATCCGTCACCATAGGTAACTTTGCCAAAAAATTGCTCTAAGCGATCGGGCCCATCTACAAACTTCAGCCCGACCAATTCGCTAACGGGGAAAATAAATCCTGATCCTGATGAACGGGAAGTAAATGCCATCCGTTTGCCCCGTAACTGCTCTAAAGTCTGCTGGGGATCGGCTAAGGGGCGCAAGCTACTGCCTTCAGGCACCACAAATACCGAATTGTAGGTTTTACCACCCGAATAGTCTTCGCGAACTTCTGCCAAGTACATTTTTGCACCTGATAGCTGCTCGGCTTTGAGGGCGGCGCGACCGCTTACAAAGGCAACATTAGCGCGATTGGCTTTCAATGCTTCTACTGATGCGGTTTCGTCAGCAATCATCCCTTTGATTGGAATTCCTGACTCTTTAGATAAAATTGCGGAAACCTCGTCAACTTTACGCTGTAAATCTTTGGTATCACGCCGAGTAGCAAAGGCGATCGTAATTTCATTAGCAGGAGCCTTTACCGATTCAGTTTGCGCGGGTTTGGCATCTTTGGCTTGTTCCTTGTCGGCACTTTTAGTAACTGTCTGGTTTGTGTCGGGTTGAGTGGAAGATGGCTGGTTACCTGTACCACAAGCAGTGAAAGCTACTAATGATGCTAACCCCATGAGAATAGCTAAATTAGTAGATGAAAATAGATTTTTTTTCATTAATTTAAAAAAATGGGCAACACACTAAAAAGAATTACTTGCAATAACTAATGCACATAGCTTAAAACTATTTGAGAATTAAAGTCAATAACTTACGGGTTTTTTTACGATTGTCTAGAAATTTGTTGATTGTCTCAAAGTGAAAAGTCTCACAATTGCAGAACCTAAGGGCGATCGCTATAAAATAAAAAACATCGTTCACGAGATCGCAAATAGGCTGACAAAAAACTAAATGCCCCAAAATCATATTCCTGAAGGCGAAGAACGTGAATTCAAAACGATAGGAAGTGCCGCGATCGATGGTGCGCCGATCGCCTACATTATCGTCCTTGCTGCTGTTGTCACCGTTTTAGCCTATGTGCCTTTTTCGATAACACTTGGCTCAGGTAAAGGTATGCCCCTAAGTCAAAGTATTTATCCCCTTCTCGGTTGGGTGCTTGGTTCTTGGGCAGGAGCTTTAGCAAGTGGTATTGGTGCTTTTATTGGTATCTTCCTTGCGCCACATACAGCAGGTAGTGTTCCTGTGATTTCTCTATGGGGTGCAGCGATCGCTAGTTTTGCGGCAGGAGCAATGGGTTCTAATCCTAAACGCAAATACTGGTATTTGGGCTTAACAGTTCTCTTTGCGATCGAGCTTGCGGTTTATGCCTATCTAGCGATCGCTCGAAATGGTATCCCTATAAATACTTTTATTCTCGGAGCTTTTATCGATTGGTCAGCAGTATTTCTATTTGTTTTGCCAACGCGGACATTATTTGCTCGTTTGATTAGTAGTAGTGATATTGCGAAAGTAGCGATCGGGATATTTGGAGGGACATGGATGATTTGTGGATTGGCTCATCTCAGTCAAGTTGCATTTACTTATTATCTATTTAACTGGCCAGAACCAGTTTGGAATATGTTGATTCCAATTATTCCTATAGAAAATGCAATGCGTGGTTTGTCAGGTTTAGTAATTGGTACGGGCGTAATTTCAGGATTGAGAGCGATTAATTTAGTCAAGCCAAAGGAAGCTATTTATTAGAAGTTTGCAAGAGTGATATGCGATCGAATTCTCAGATGTATTATATTGTAAGAAATCTGCTTCCTTATGTTACTACTAGACCATAGGTAATTACTTATCTTTTATCTTTGAAGTTAAAAAAAGAAAAATGGATACACTGAAGCTAGACAATATCCAAAAGGAAATCGCCGATCTGCCTCCTGATGCACAACAAATTATTTTCGATCTGGTGGATATTCTAAAAAAACGTTATTTCCCAAATCCACAAAAAGTTCCACAAACAACAGTAAATGACTGGTCAGATTTCATTGGTTGTATGGATGCAGAATCAGATTTATCAAGAAATTACAAAACATATCTAATATGAGTCGTAGTCCTAAAGAGCACTTTCAAAGAACAAAAGAACTTGCTGAATCACTATCTACATCAGCTATATACGATTGGTTAGTGACTAAAGGTTATTTCCCAGAAGCTTATGTCTTACCGCCGTGTTTTGCAGTGACTAAGTATCCAGTTTTTGGAAAAGTTTATTTTCCATATACAAAGACAAAGTTTAAACCAGAAATTTCTGAATTCCAACAAGTTCACTTCCCTAAAACTGAGTTAACAGATAGAACATTTGGAATAATCGATCCAAAAATCCATTCAGACATTGCATTTACAATTTCTGACAATTGGAGTCAGGTGATAGATTGTCTTTTTAATAAAGATAATCAGGTTTGTTCTTATAGTTTTCCTATTCCTTTAAATCATAAGATGGTAGGAGAAATTGGTGAACTTAGAAGTGGAAGAATGATCTATGAGTTTATTGAAATGGCTGAAAATGATGTGGCTGCCATTGCTTTTCGATATAAATATCTTATCAAAACAGATATAAAAAATTTTTACCCATCAATTTATACCCATAGCATTCCTTGGGCTCTACATGACAAAGCTATTATTAGGCAACCAAATAAAAGAAACGATTATGATTTTATTGGAAATCGTTTAGATAAGCTTTTTCAAAATGCTAATGATGGTTGTACTAATGGAATCCCAATAGGCCCTGTTGTATCAGACTTAATTTCTGAAATGGTTCTATCAGGAGTAGATAGAGAACTATCAAAATCAATCAATCAAGATGTAGTTGTAGTTAGATTTAAAGATGATTATCGCATTCTTGCTAAAAGTGAGTCTAGTGGGCGATCAGTTGTCAAAGCTCTTCAATCAGCCTTAAAAAGTTATCGTCTTGAACTAAACGATGGAAAAACCGCGAGTTATCGTCTACCAAGTGGTCTTTTTAGAAACTGGGTATCAGAGTATCACAGTGCTAATCCCCATCCAAAATCAACCTATGATTTCAAGCGATTCAAAGAAGTATACTTATCAGTTATAGAAATTGACAAAAAGAATTCTGGTTGTGGTGTTATAGATAGATTCTTAGCAGATATTATAACTAAACAGGGCAAGATCCGAATTAAAAAATTAGACAATAGATCACTAATTAAGACAATAAGTTTATTACTTATGCTTGCAGACTTACGGACAAAATCATTTCCAAAAATCCTAGCTATTATTGAAGCTATTATAAAATCTCCTTTTGGTTCAAAGCACATAGATTTGATATTTGAACATCTTGAAGAATTTCTTGTTGAGCTAAAGTCAGAAGAAATGAATAACAGATATTTAATTACTTGGATTATCTACTTTATTAGAGCAAATAGTCTTGAAAGTAAACTTAAAGATAGTAGTTATCAATTTGCAGATCCAATAGTATGTGCAACTTACAATGATGAATTTACTGCATTTAGTGAACATGAAGATTTCGAGATTTTCTCTAGTGTAAAAACAATTGCAAAAAAAATCACAATGTTAGAACATCTTGATGTTTTCAAACCTCAGTAGCTGCTTAAACTATGGTTGATAATTTGAATATTAAAGATGTCAGATGGATAAAATCACTAAGTCTCAATTAAACATTTTATGAAACCCATAATTATATATCTTTCTCCAAAAAACAAACAAGTCCTTGAGCAACTATCAGTACAAGGAGGAAAAACACCTTCTGAGATTATTCAAGAAGCCTTCGAACTTTATGTTGTGAATAAGAAAAAGATATTGCCTAAATGTGTTGGCGTGGGTAAAAGTGGTATCGCTGATCTCTCTGAACGAGTAGACGAACTACTTTGGCAATAATGATTATAGCGATCGCTGATATTACTGCAATTATCACGTTAATTGATAAAGACGACTAAACCTCCCAAGGATTGACTAAAGTTAGCTGACAGTCGCAAAAATCTGCAATATTACGAGTGGCTAACACTGCATTTTTAGAACGAGAGATCGCGGCAATTTGGGCATCAGATTGAGCGATCGGTTTACCACTTTGTCGCCGAAATGAAGCTAACTTTGCATACTCCAGAGCCGATGCACTATCAAAAGACAAAATTCGTTCTGGAAAATCTTGCTCAAACATTTGCTGCACAGCCCTTTCCATATCACTTCGGCGTTTTCCCATAGGCAACAGAGCTAGCCCGTAATACATCTCCGCCTGTGTAATTGTCGTGACAAAGATCTCTAATGAAACTTGCTGACCAATCCAACCCATAACCGTAGGATTGGGAACGGCTCTCATAAACTCTGAAAGCACATTTGTATCGAGAATAATCATAAATCCTCGAATAAGTTGCGATCGCGAATGGGTTCTCTCTCAATTGAGGGCAAATCAAATCCGCCTAAATCAGCAAAGCGCTGATGGATAGATTCACCAAGACTCTTTGGTAATTCTTCTTGAGCCAAAACACTTTTGAGAATAACGCGCACTTCTTCTTCCATAGAGCGCCCTAACCGTGCCGCTCTAACCCGCAGTTTTGCCTTAAGAGCATCATCTAAATTGCGAATCGTAATATTAGCCATCTTTGCAATCAATTAATAGTATCAATGATAGCACTAATTGATTAGAACTGCTGAACGAGTAAAAGCATCAAGTGAGATTCTGTTTCTCCTGCGCTAGAATATGTCAAAAACAGATATGTCGAATAGCTCAAGCGATCGCAAGCAACGTAGTTCTAAACCAAAAAAAGTTTCTCAGATCAAACGCTTTTTCAAATGGCTGGAATGGCGATTTGCGACACCAGAGTTTATTGGAGGCATGTATACCGCATTGACGCTGTTCTTCTTTATGGCGGCGACAAATACCCTTTCGGGTTGGTTGTATGTAATTAGTGGAGTGAGTTTTGCGTTGCTGATTGTCGGGGCTGTGATGCCTAAGCGATTGCTAGCGGAAATGGTCGTGGTGCGATCTCAAATCGATCCTGTAAGCGTTGGTGAAGATATCTGGATTGATTTAACAATCCAGAATAAGGGGAGAACCGAGAAACGCTTGTTGGAAGTTCGGGATGTTTTGCCAGAAAACCTCTCGAGTATTTTGCAACAAGAAGTCGTGATTGAATTGATTGCGCCGCTTCAGGAATATCGCTGGACGTATGAAGCGAAAACCACTAAGCGCGGTGTATTTTTGTTTCGCTCTACGGAAATTGCAACTTCCAGTCCCCTCGGATTATTCCGCAGTCGTCGCGCTTGTCCGTCGGGACAAAAGGCGATCGTTTATCCAACTGTGCTGCCACTAGATAACTGTCCATTAGTCGATCGATTAGGGACTGATACAAGTCCGCGTCAATATAGTGATGACCATAACTATAGTAATGCTACGGAAGGATTAACTAAGACCTTGCGTCCCTATCGCTGGGGCGATCCGACAAGACTAATCCATTGGCGTACTAGTGCCAAGTTTGGTGAATTGCGCGTGCGAGAATTGGAAGTAACTATCGGCGGTCAAGAAGTAGCGATCGCCCTCGACACTTCCATAGGATGGCAACCTGAAGCTTTTGAAGAAGCAGTAGTGGCAGCGGCTTCGCTCTATTTCTACGCTCAGAAATCGAAACTGAGCGTGCGACTATGGACAAAGGAAACAGGCATCATTCAAAGCGATCGGGCTGTATTAGAAACTTTAGCGGCAGCAAATATTTCTACTAGTGCCGTAACTCAAACAGAAATCCTCAAAGAACTACCCGATCTGCCTGTGGTATGGCTTTCCCACTATAACGATAGCATTGCCTATTTGCCCTTTGGTAGCCGCTGGGTATTGTGGCAAACTCCCGCAAAAGTATCGATTCCTAATCAGCGATCGCTGGGCTTAACGATTGAAACTATTTCTTATTCTGATGACTTGAGTTATAAATCTTTGCGATCGCAACTTCAGCAATATCTAACACCATAAAAAGGAGAGGCGCTTCGTGCTGCTCATTTTTATAGGGTCTCGTACAAGTCAGCGATGATGATGTTAGAAAATAGCCAGCCATCGGGAGGAACTAACATGATGCGTATATCTTCTGATTGTTCTGCAAACTTTACCCAATTCCTCTCTTGATAGCGCTCTAGACATTGCAAAACGCGATCGCATAGGTCTTTGCCGTAGTTTTGCATCAGCGTATTCAGGCTTAGACCTTCTGCTAATCGAAGTCCCTGCATGAGCGTGTCCATTAGTTCTTCAGCAGCATCAATAATCGGAGCAGTAAAGCCAATTCCTTGTGACTGCCATTGAGAAATTGCTTCCAGATATTCACGCATTTTTCGAGGGCGATCGATTCTCTGATGATTGAGATAACTGGTTGCACCCATTCCCATTCCGTAAAAGGGTTGATTGTGCCAATAGGTTAAATTATGGCGAGATTGATAGGATGCCTTCGCATAATTAGAGATTTCATAATGCTCGTATCCTGCGGATGGAAGTAGCTCATGGGCGGCTAAGTACATAGCAACGGTAAGATCTTCTGATGGTAATGGATTGTCGCCTGCCTGATAGCGTTTACCAAAAGCGGTTCCTTCTTCGATCGTGAGGTCATAGATTGATAGATGTGTAGGTTGCAAAGCGATCGCTTTTGCTAGGGAATCTTGCCACTCGGTGATTGATTGATGGGGAAGTCCTGAAATCAAATCTAAACCGAAGTTCTCAAATCCAGCACTTTTAATTGCTGCCACTGCTTCATAGATTTCGGTTACGCTATGTCCGCGTCCGCACACATCCAATAGTTCCTGTTGAAAAGCTTGTGCCCCTAAACTAATTCGATTTATGCCTAAACTTCGATAACCTTGTAAGCTCTCAATGCTGACTGTTCCAGGATTTGCTTCAAGGGAAATTTCGGCATTAGGGGCGATCTCAAAGTATTTAGCGATCGTTTCGAGAATCTGCTCAACCTGTTTTACTGACAGCAAAGATGGCGTGCCACCTCCAAAAAAGATCGTTTGTAACGTCTCAACGGGCGGAATCGCCGCAACAGTTAGGGCAATTTCTTGGCATAGCACATCAACATATTGCTGTTTGAGATTTTCGCCACCAGTCGTAATTGCGAAGTCACAATAAAAACATCGCCGCTTACAAAATGGAATATGTAGGTATAGGGATTTGGGAAAGATTTGACTCAATGCGATAATAAATAAATGACTTCGTTACTGATTCATTATCGCAGCATACGCTCTAAGTAATTCTACTCATGAAAAAGTCTAGCTAAAAATCTGGCAAAATAACTGAAAAGAGATGCCTTGAATCGGCTTTAATTAGAAGTGCGATCGCAAAAAGAAAAGGAATTCACGGCAGAAATATGGGGATTGCAAGGCGACAATTCTTGCAGGCTGGTTTGACCAGTCTGATCGGATGGCAATTTCTGACCCGCGATCGCGTGGCATTTGCCGCAGAGCAATATGTCCGTCAAGCGACAGTGCCAACACAGCGAAAGCGAGCGATATTGATTGGAATTAATCAATATGATGCTAAAGAGGAATCTGCTAATAATTTACAAAATTTTTCACAAAATATTGCCACAAATGGATGGTTGCCTTTGCATGGATGCGTCAATGACGTTGAGTTGCAACAGGAACTATTAATTCATCGCTTTGGCTTTGCACCACAGGATATCGTTACCCTGACCGATCGCGAGGCAACTCGCAATAATATTTTTAATGCGATTACCGAACATTTAACTGCTCAGACTTTGCCTGACGATTTGGTGGTGGTTCATTTTAGTGGACATGGCTCACGTCTTGGTAATTACAATACCTTGGTTCCTGTAGATAGCGGCTTGCCCCAAAATCTAGAAAACTTGCGAGATATTACTGAACTAGAATGGCGCGGATGGCTACAAGAGATTGCCACAGATCGCATTTTGTCAATTATTGATGCAGGATTTTACTATCCGAATATGTCGGCGATCGGCAATTTTCGCCTGCGATCTCGTCTGGGACTTAAAAACTGGCAACCAGCGACAGAAACCGATCCGAGCGAAAAACAGCCAGTTGATACAAAACTAGTTGGCACAACTTTACGAGCAGCTTCAGGCGATATGCTTTGTGCTGATGCCCAATGGTCGGGTTTTAGTAGCGGTGCATTTACCTATGCTTTAGTACAGCAAATGTGGCAAATTGCTCCTGCTACAACAATTCATGTAGTCATGAGCGATTTGGCGACAACCTTAGATCGTCGCGCTTTACATAATGACAATCTCACCATTGACAAGCAAATCGCTGAGATGTTGGAAATTGATGAGACTAAACAAAAGGCGATCGCTTCTAGTACTTTTGCCGAATTTTTACCAATCCCTGAATTTGGCTGCGATGGTGTAATTACGAATAGTATTGGCGATCGCCGTACTGCTGATGTCTGTCTGTCGGGGATGCCAATCGTAGTTCTGAGTAATTACATGGCTGGATCGCTCTTAAATGTGATTTCAGGAATGAGTTCTCCTCAAGCTAAGCAACCAACTGTTGACTCTGAAACAGTTGTCATGATTCCCAATTCGATTTCAGCAGATCCAATAGCTACAGTACAACTAAAGTCTCGCAACGGGTTTAAGGCAAAAGTTGAAATTTTAAGCGATCGCAGTGGTATTCAAAAACTGGAAACAGGTCAGCTACTCCAAGAAGTAATGCGGGCAATTTCCCATAATGTCAAATTAGCGATCGCCCTTGATATTGGGTTGAGCAAAATCGAGCGCGTTGATGCCACCAGTGCCTTCTCAACTTTACCGAATATGTTTGGTGTTAATGCTAACGAGCAATGTGCCGATTGTTTATTTGGTGTTCAATCGGCAAGCTATGGTTTATTTACAGTTGGTCATACACCTATTCTGGGTTCTTTTGGCTCTGTTGGAGAATCAGTGGGTGTTGCCATCAAACGTCTGCAACCATTTCTCGAAAGTCTTCTAGCCGCGAAACTTGTCCGCACCACTGAGAATCAAGCAACTTCACATCTCGACGTGCGCGTTACTCTCAAAGCTATGATTGGGGTTGATGAACGCTTAGTCACTATTGCTAGTAAATCTGCTGCTCGCGCTTCTCTTGTGCCTGCCAGTAGTATCAGTAATACAGTTCGCACCAAGCCAATTAATATTGGCGATCGCCTTGAATGCCAGATCGAAAACTTCAGCGATCGTCCCCTTTATGTGCGAATTTTTTGCCTCGATCAACGTAGTAAGATTCTCACCCCAAACTTTATTACTACGCCCTACGCTAATGATGGTGTAATTCCTCCATCGGAGACCCTGACTATTCCTTATCCTAAAATGCCGATGAATTGGTCTGTCTCCGCGCCAAAAGGCATGGTTGATGTCCAAGTTGTCATTAGCCGATCGCCACTTATCCAAGTTGCCAAAACCTTAGAAGCCTCTCAACGCCAAGCTTCTTCTCTGAACGGACTAATTGCGATTTCCAACCCGTTGCAAGTGGCTCAAGCTTTACTTTCCGATCTCGATCGTGCGGGTAAACCTTCAGATTTCGGCAACTTCAGCATTGTCAGTGATGCATGGATGTTGGACGTACAACAATGGGCAACCTTCAACTTCAATTATCAAGTTGCCTAAAACCAAAAAAAGCAAAGGTGGTGTTTTGTGCCACCTTTGCTTTTTTGTGGTTTATCTTCCTATCGATACAGGCGGCTATCACTACGTTTACGGTCTAGCGTCTGTAAACCAACATTTCTATAATGGCTTCAGTAACAAATTGTAACTTTTAAAAAAATGGCTGTAAAAAAAGAAGACCCCAAGCGATCGCGCGCTCGTCTGATTGGTAATGTCCTATTACTGATCGGTGCAGGATTGCTAATTATAAATATCTTTTTACCAAACTTATTTGCTCCCGCTTTACCTCGCGTTCCCTATAGCCTATTCGTCCATGAAGTCGAAGAAGGACATGTGGCACGGGTATATATTGGACAAGACCAGATTACTTATCAATTAAAAGGTGTTAGCCCTGAAATCCAAGGTGATGTGATTTCGACAACACCAATTTTTGACTTGAATTTACCAGAACGTCTTGAAAAGAGCGGCGTAGAATTTGCGGCGGCTCCAGTCCAAAAAGCTGGTTGGTTCGGCACATTACTAAGCTGGGTCATTCCTCCCTTAATTTTTGTCGGTATCTTCCAACTCTTTAGCCGTAACGGTGGCGGTGGCGCTCCTGGTGGCTTGCAGATTGGTAAGAGCAAAGCAAAAGTCTATGTCGAAGGTGAAGCAACCAAAACCATGTTTGGCGATGTCGCTGGTGTCGATGAAGCGAAACAAGAACTTCAAGAAATTGTGCAGTTCCTCAAAACTCCAGAGAAGTACACCAAAATCGGTGCAAAGATTCCTAAAGGCGTATTGCTAGTTGGTCCTCCCGGAACTGGTAAAACTCTGCTTGCCAAAGCTGTTGCTGGTGAAGCAGGTGTTCCCTTCTTCAGTATCTCTGGTTCTGAATTTGTCGAACTCTTTGTCGGTGTTGGTTCTTCACGAGTACGCGACTTGTTCGAGCAAGCCAAAAAGCAATCTCCTTGTATCATCTTTATCGATGAACTTGATGCGATCGGTAAGGCTCGCTCTAGCGGTGGTATGTACGGCGGTAACGACGAACGCGAACAAACTCTCAACCAGTTGCTCACGGAAATGGATGGCTTTGGTGTTGATGGAACGACAGTAATCGTTCTTGCCGCAACCAACCGTCCTGAAACTCTTGACCAAGCGCTACTCCGTCCAGGTCGTTTCGATCGCCAAGTATTAGTCGATCGCCCTGACAAGAGCGGACGCTTAGCAATTCTCAAAATCCACGCCGCAAAAGTCACCCTCGACAAAAGTGTTGACCTAGAGACGATCGCTACTCGTACTTCTGGTTTTGCAGGTGCTGACCTTGCCAACCTCGTTAACGAAGCGGCACTGCTTGCGGCTCGTGCTGGACGCGAAACTGTCTTGCTTGAGGACTTTGCTGAAGCAGTTGAACGTGTTGTCGCTGGTCTAGAAAAGAAGAGTCGCGTTCTCAATGAGAACGAGAAGCGGATTGTTGCCTATCACGAAGTTGGTCATGCTCTAGTAGGAGCGCTTAACTCCAGTAGTGGCAAAGTTGAGAAAATCTCGATCGTGCCTCGCGGTATGGCAGCTCTCGGCTACACCTTGCAACTCCCAACAGAAGATCGCTTCCTGTTAAGCAAAGAAGAAATCGAAGCCCAAATCGCGACTCTCCTCGGTGGGCGATCGGCAGAAGAAATCATCTTTGGTAGCATTACTACTGGTGCATCGAATGACCTCCAACGGGCTACGGAACTCGCCGATAAGATGGTAACTAGCTACGGTATGAGCGAAGTTTTGGGGCCACTTGCCTACCAAAAGCAACAAAATCAATTCCTTGGTGGTATGGAGATGGCACGCAATGTCAGCCCTGCCACTTCGGAAGCGATCGACAAGGAAATCAAAGCGATCGTCGAGAATGCCCATGCAAAGGCACTAGCGATTCTCAATGCGAATCGCGATCTGCTAGAGTCCATCTCTGAGAAGCTCTTAGAAACAGAAGTAATCGAAGGTGAATTCCTCACTGGTTTGCTAGCCCAAGTTAAACCCGCTGAAGTTAACGTATAAACTTCTTAATTCAAAACAAAAAAGCCACGCATTGCGTGGCTTTTTTGTTTTGAAAAAACTTTTAATATTAACCAAAGCCCCCAAGCTCTATACCAGAAACATTTGTATTGACATTGTATATACAAAATCGTTAATATAAATCTAATCAAGGTATATAACAAATTCTAAATTATGCCTAAGTCATCGCCATCTCAGATAAAAAAGATAAAAGATCGAGTTCTCAATCAAACTCGTGACTTGTCCATCAATATTCGGATTAGCCAAAATCAGAGAGACTTAATCGATCGGGCGGCGACATTACAAGGTAAAAGTCGCTCAGAATTCATGCTGGAATCTGCCCACCAAAAAGCGCAAGATGTTTTACTCGATCGCTGTTTGTTTGATATTGATGCAGAGCGATTTCAGCAGTTTATGGATCGCTTAGATGCTCCTATCATGCCTAACGACAATTTGCGCCAACTATTAACGACAAAGGCTCCTTGGGATTAATGGCTAATCAAGGTATTAACCCACCCACAAAAATCAATCCTTCTCATCAATTCGATCAATTTGATTGTGGCAATATTCAACTCAATAATTGGTTAAAGCATCGTGCTTTCAAGAATGAAAAACAAGGTGCTTCTCGAACCTATGTAGTTACTGTTGAGAATGTGGTTGTGGCTTATTACTGTTTAGCAAATGGTGCGATCGCGCAGACAATCTCCACAGGCAAAGTCAAGCGAAATATGCCTGACCCCATTCCTGTGATGATTATTGGGCGTTTAGCAGTCGATCGAAATTGGCAGGGTAAGAGAATTGGCAAATCTTTGCTAAGGGATGCAATACTTCGTACTTTACAGGCTTCTGAAATTGCGGGAATTAGAGCAATTTTAGTGGAAGCAATTTCTGAAGAGGCAAAGCAATTTTATGAGAAGTGTGGTTTTACGGTTTCGCCTATTGCGCCGATGACTTTGATGATTACGATCAATGATGCAATTTCATCTTTAACGTAAATAAATCAAGCGATTTGGGATATTACTAACCTATCTTAAACTGGTATATAGATAAACATCATCCATTTCCCTGTGTTAGACTTTGACTAGCTTATTGCTTAAAAAGAGGCAAATATGAACTACCGAAACATTATTACAATTGAGGCGGATAAACGAGGTGGTAAGCCTTGTATTCGTCGAATGCGTATTACTGTATATGATGTTTTGGGTTGGTTAGCATCTGGAATGTCTCATGCTGAAATCTTAGATGATTTCCCAGAATTGACAGAGCAAGATATCAGGGCTTGCTTGGAGTTTGCTGCTGATCGAGAACATAGATTGATGGCTATTGTGGGTGCTGCGTGAGATTACTATTCGATCAAAAATGGAGTGATCAATATGTCTCTCACTGAGCTTTTATCAACTGTTAGCCAATTAACTCATGAGGATAAACTACGGTTAATTCATTTTCTCTTGCTTGCTGTAGCGAAAGAAGAAGGTTGTAATTTGGACACAACACAGGTTAATCCAGAGCAAAATCTACTTAACCAATTAGCATCAACTGATGCAGTTGTATGGTCGTCTCAAGTAGATGCTCATGCAGTCACAGCATTGTCAGATCTTTTGATAGCTGTAAAGGAAAAAGCAAATGCTTAATGGACAGCATTTTAGGTTTATTAAGACAATTGACAGTTTAGAGAAATATCTCAGTAGTTAAAGTTAATTTAGATTTAGATAAACAGTATATTTGTCATGCATATATTTTAATAAGCACATGAAATCCTCAGAGAATGATCCTTTAGAACTTTTAGAATACTTCTCTATTGGTATATCGATAATTGGAATCATCATAGCCAATGGTGTTGGTCAATCAATATATGCTGTAGCACCAATAATATTTACCATTTTCCTAAATCTATTAAGTCGTAATCGTTTAAAACAACAGATAGAAAAAAATACTCGTGCTGAAGTGAATAGGTTGGACGATTTGCAATTAGAACATAGCAATATAACTCTTGCTGAAGTATATCGTTTAGAAAAATTACAACAACAATCTCAGAAAAATAATAATATAGCGATTGCGGAAGTGGGAGCTAGAATACAAAGAATTCCTGAGACGATTAGGCGAGTTGAAGATATCAGTAGTCAGTTAAATCATTTGTTAGATAAGTATTCTCTTTTACGGGAAGAAACAAATAAAAACATCAAGCTGGCACTTCATGAGATAGGAATAAAAATACAAGAAATTCCAGAGCTAATTATAAAAATCGATAGTCTTAATAGACGATTTGATAATCTTAGTAGTCAAGTAGATGCTGGTTCTAATATTCGAGTGATTAATGAGATCCAATCACAGATAGTTTCGGTCAAATCTGAAATCAAAACTTTGACTCAGCAACAAAAGATAGAAAAGACTACGAATGAATTGGATATATTAACTTCTGATTTCAATGATACTAATGAATCAAATAATATTTTGCGAATCAAAAATGATCTAAACTCTTTGGAAAGTAGATTAAATGATTTTTCATTTTCTACACAAGCTATCCCTCAAGAAATACATAATAAAATTGATGATTTACAAATCGAATTAAATATTCTCAAAAGAAGATTTGATGCTCAAATTAATGTTGATATTTCTACCGTAACGCATAGGTTAGAGTCTC
Source organism: Pseudanabaena frigida (assembly GCA_003242085.1). GTDB lineage: Bacteria > Cyanobacteriota > Cyanobacteriia > Pseudanabaenales > Pseudanabaenaceae > Pseudanabaena > Pseudanabaena frigida. The sequence continues at coordinate 98,040 of QBML01000017.1, forward strand.
TTGTTTTACTAACGATACAAAAAATTATCAATCAACCAGAAGTAGATAAGTCTAAACTGATTTGTGATCGTGGGCAAAGTAGAAAGATACTGTATCAGGCTCTAAATGAGGCTAAAGAAAGAATAATTATAGTTTGCCCTTGGATTACTGTTAGCGGACTTAGCGATGTCTTAAAGTCTGATATAGAGAAAGCTTTAAGTCGGGGTGTAAAAATCGACATTGGATGGGGAATGCTTAGAGATATGGAAGAAGTACAAAAACTTAATTCTTCAGGCAAAGTTTCTGATCTGCTACAAAATATTGGTGTGAATAGTAAATGGTACAATGCTGTTTCTAAATTAACTGATCTACAACAAAGTTACCCTAGTCTTCTAAATTTGAAACTTATAGGTACACATGAGAAGTTTCTAGTATGTGATCGATCGTGGGCGCTAATTACAAGTCATAACTTTCTTACATCAAGTGATTCTAGCAGTGATAGAGAAATTGGGTTATGTACTTATGATGCAAGTATTATTACCCCACTAATCCATAGATATGAAGATGCTTCTGACCTAGATAAAACTATATAAATAGCGGCTATAGGAATTTAAAAAAGTAACTGTCTCAAATCATCCCACACTAGCCATAAGCCTAACTGATGGTCTATCTGCACGAGTTGGCAAACGGAAATAACTCATTGGTAAAGTAACAACTGCAACCGTATTTCCAAGCATATCGAAAAACTCAACACTATAGCCAGTTTCCAAACTAATTACATCATGCTTTTCTACTACCGTTCCAATATCCCCAGCATAAACACCTTCTTCAGGCAAAGTAGTTAATAGAATTACATCAGAATAAAGTGGAAAATTCATTCTTGCTTATGCTCACTATTGAGTAGATATTCAGTTAGCTTTGACGGCTCAACAACTGCGCGATCGCTGTTCGGGATTTTCATATACTTCAGCGTCTATCGCTTTATTTGAGCTTATCATAATCAATGAGTGCGATCGCATTGATTTTTAGCTTTGAGAATAAGCGATCGCTGTTTTGATCGGCTTGAGTATCTTGGCGATCGCAAACAGTTCATTAACCTATAGTAGACTAGGTCAATAACCTGAAAGCAATTTAGGCAAATCAAGATAAGCGAGTTAGTCAAAAATGATTAGAGAATTTAACGTAGTTATCGAAAAAGACTCTGATGGATATTTTGTCGCCTCAATTCCAAACTTGAGAGGCTGCCATACCCAAGCAAAATCCCTTGATATTCTTATGGAACGAATTCAAGAGGCAGCAGAACTATGCTTAGAATTCGAGAACCTAGACAGTCCATCCACAGAATTTGTAGGCATACAGAAAATTTTAGTAGAAGTATGAGCAAGCTTCCAAGTTTGACAGGAAACCAACTAATCAAAGCTCTACAGAAAATAGGCTTTGATGTAACGCGAGTAAAAGGTAGTCATCATATTCTTATTCATGCTGATGGTAGACGCACAGTAGTTCCAGTTCATTCAGGTGAAGATATTGGAACTGGACTACTTTCCCAGATACTAAGGGATTGTCAAATCACAAGAGATGAACTTAGAGACTTGCTGTAAATGTAATTCCTGTTTTGATTGACTTGAGGACTTTAGCGATCACCATTGATTTTTAGCCTTTATCAAGGCTATCTCTATTTTTATTAGTTTGAGGATTGTGGCGATTGTATTGATTTTTAGCCTTGAGAAAAGCGATTACCTCAAAAATGCTTTACCATAAATCAATAGCTTTCAAGTTAGAACCCAATGAGTCAAGTCCTAACCCTAGAACTTAGCGATACCGACTACGCCGAAATCAGACAACGTGCGGAACTAGCTGGTGTAACCATCACTGAATGGGCGATCTCCTCCCTCAAAGAACATAAGCAAATAACCAAATCCAAATTACAAAACGAAGCAGAAAGACAAGCAGCACGTCAAAGATTTCGCCGTCATGCTGGGTCAATCAATTTAGGATACGCAACAGGTGCAGATAATGAAAGTATTGATGCTGACCTTGCCAAAGCCTATGCCAATGAACTTGGAGCAATTGCCTAGTGTTGCTTCTCGATACATCAGGCTTACTCTGCTACATTCATACTAGCGAGCCGCAACATCCTAGCGCAGTCAAAGCCTTCGATGCAGCTCATACTTATCTGACCCATAGCTATGTTCTATCAGAATTTGTCGCCTTATCCCAAGTGCGAAACTTACCACGAATCAACGCTCTCACTTTCGTGAAAGACTTATTAGAACATCCAGATATTGAAACAATATGGGTTGACGAAGAATTACATCAAGAAGCTGTCAATCTTCTATTGAATCGCATGGATAAAACCTATTCATTATGTGATGCAGTGAGCTTCGTCTTGATGCGCCGCCTAGGTCTAACCGATGCTCTAACAACAGATCGCCATTTTGAACAGGAAGGTTTTGTAAGGTTGTTAACCATGTCTTGACTAAAATCTAATCATAAGCCTGACACCTTCTTTCTCTGCCTGCTATCGGAATAAGTTATTTTATCAATTCCTAATTTTCAGTTAGCCTAGTCACCGCAAAATCTCTACTATAGTAATCATAGATAAAAATCGATGATTGCGGGTATTTTCATTTAGAGATATCTTTGCAATAATCATAGAAATTTAGTTATGGTTTTTTAATTATAAATAGAGATTATATGATAAACAACTGGCTGGACACAATCTGGCTGATTCCTTGCTATTCCCTCCTGGGAGCGGCACTTTCGGCGATCTGGTTTCCTGGGATCACCCGTAAAACAGGACCCAGACCAGCGGGTTACATTAATATCTTGATGACTTTTTTATCCTTAATTCATGCGATCGCCGCCTTGAACGCAGCTTGGGGACAGCCAGCACAGGAGATATCCTTTCCTTGGTTAACTGTCGGTGGGCTAAACTTCACTATCGATTTGGAAATCTCACCGATCACGATTGGGGCGATCGCTCTAATTGCGGGAATTAACTTGCTCGCTCAGATCTATGCCGTGGGCTACATGGAAATGGATTGGGGCTGGGGTCGATTTTTTGCACTACTAGCATTGTTTGAATCGGGGATGTGCTCTCTTGCTCTATGTAATTCCCTTTTCTTTAGTTATGTCATTCTCGAAATTCTGACTTTAGGAACTTATCTTCTAGTCGGGATCTGGTATAACCAATCCCTAGTAGTGACAGGTGCAAGAGATGCCTTCTTAACGAAGCGGGTAGGCGATCTATTTCTGTTAATGGGTGTAGTAGGACTACTACCCTTAACAGGTACTTGGAACTTTACCGAACTTGCACAATGGGCAAGTGCAACAACTATCGATCCTAATGTAATTACTTTAGTTACGCTCGCCCTCCTAGTTGGTCCAATGGGAAAATGCGCCCAATTCCCACTTCATCTCTGGTTAGATGAAGCAATGGAAGGGCCGCTACCTAGCACTATTCTTCGGAATACTGTAGTTGTTGCCACAGGTGCTTGGGTATTGGTGAAATTGCAACCAATCTTTGCTCTATCTCCCATAACGCAGCAGGTGATGATTGGAGTTGGTGCTTCGACTGCTTTAGGTGCTGTAGCGATCGCGATCGCGCAGATTGACATAAAACGCGCCCTCTCTTATCTGACCAGTGCCTATATGGGAATCATTTTTATCGCTGTTGGAGTTGGTGAAGTCCATAGTGCCTATATTTTGATTGTGGCTCATGCCCTCGCGATCGGATTGTTGTTGATGGCAGTGGGTAGCATTATTTCCAACACGGTTAGCCAAGATCTTACCTTGATGGGAGGGTTATGGAGCCGCCGCCCAATCTCTGGTTTGTGCTTTTTAATCGGTGCGATCGCCCTAGTTGCTCTCCCTCCGTTTGGTAGTTTTTGGGCAATGGCGGATTTAATATCTCATCTTTGGCCAGGTCATGCCGCGCTCGCAATATTACTGTTGATCATCAATGGATTGATGGCTTTTAGTTTAATGCGTGTGTTCGGACTGATTTGGGGAGGTAAACCCAAACAGATGACGGAAAGATCCGTCGAACCTCTATGGCTAATCGTTTTACCGATGACGATCCTTGCAGGACTTGTTTTGCATACACCGCAACTGTTCGCCACCTTGGGAATTATCCCCGATTGGTCGGCAGCATACAGTCTTGATGCCCTGCTTTTATCAGGCTCAAGTCTTGCAGGATTGAGTACTGGTGCATATCTCTATCTAAACGATCGCGTGACTAAGCCGATCCAGATTCCTTGGCATGGACTGCAAAGCTTCCTCGCCAATGATTTTTATACTCCCAAGCTTTACAAAGTCACAATTGTGGGACTGGTGGATGGCATATCTCAGCGTATGTATTGGTTTGATCGCTTTTTTGTAGATGGTGTCGGCAATCTGTTTGGATTGGCAACTCTATTTAGCGGTCAAAATCTTCGCTACAGCACTTTCGGTCAGTTACAACTCTATACGCTGACGATTATGGTCGGAATTGGAGTTCTACTTTTATTGCTATTCAATCGTACTCTCTAGTTCGAGAAAGAAACTATGCCTAACATACTCAGCACCTTAATTTGGTTGCCAACGATCGGCGCCCTAGCGATCGCACTGTTACCTAAAAACCAGTCAAAAACAGGAGCAGCGATCGTTGCTAGTGCAATTTTAGTTCTTAACTTTTTGCTTCTCCGCCAATTTGACTCCACCATCCCAGATTTTCAATTAGTTGAAAATCTGCCTTGGTTGGATAATCTGGGATTGAATTACAGTCTCGGCATTGATGGACTATCGCTGCCTCTAGTAGTTTTAAATGGTTTCCTCACTTGGTTAGTTGTTTGTTTTTGCGATCGGCAAATCAAGGATCGCTCTCAACTCTTCTATGTATTAATGCTATTAATTCATGCAGGAGTTAGTGGTGCAATTCTCTCTACGAATACATTGCTATTTGTCCTATTTTATGAATTAGAGTTGATTCCCCTCTATCTAGTGATTGCAGTCTGGGGAGGATCTCAACGCAGCTATGCCGCTACAAAGTTTCTCATCTTCACCGCCATCTCTGGCATTCTTGTTTTAGTAGGCTTTCTTGCTTTAGGTTGGCTATCTGCAAGCCCTACCCCGATCTTTGACTACTCTGCTCTCCAATCTCTCTCATTGCCTCTAAACATCCAAATAGTTCTTTTACTAGTATTACTATTAGGTTTTGGTATCAAAGCGCCTTTCGTTCCCTTTCATACTTGGTTGCCTGATACCTATGTAGAATCTACTACGCCAACGGTAATGATACTAGGTGGTATTGTCGCTAAATTAGGAACCTATGGTATATTTCGCTTTTGCGTCGGTTTATTCCCTGAAGCTTGGACTTTGATTGCGCCTTGGGTTGCTCTATGGGCTGGGTTAGGGGTCTTATATGGCGCAATGACTGCGATCGCCCAAAAGGACATCAAGCGGATGGTTGCCTATAGTTCTATCGGTCATATGAGCTATATTCTCTTGGCAGCAGCAGCGGCCACACCTCTGAGCTTGGCAGGAGGAATTGGGCAAATGGTGAGTCATGGTTTAGTACTCGCGCTACTGTTTTATCTAGTAGGTGTAATCGAAGAGAAGGTTGGTACTCGCGATCTCGATGTTTTAAACGGATTATTAAATCCTTTGCGAGGGCTACCTACTACTAGTGCATTACTGATTTTAGGAGGTATGGCAAGTGCTGGAATTCCAGGTCTAGTAGGATTTATTGCCGAATTCTTGATTTTTCAGGGAAGTTACTCTAAGTTCCCAATTCCTACAATCTTTTCCATTATTGGTACTGGTCTAACGGCAGTTTATTTTGTGATTTTGCTGAATCGCACCTGTTTTGGCAAATTAGATAATGCCACTGCCTATTATCCAAAAGTAAGCGGTCTAGAACAATTACCAGCCGTAATTCTAACTGGATTGATTATATTTCTGGGAGTTCAGCCAGTATGGTTGTTTCGGTGGAGCGAAGCCAGTGCCTTACAACTTGTAGCTCGTATGCCTGAGGCTCCTATCCTAGTCGCAGAAAAGGCTTCGACTCAGATTGATAATCTTATATTCTCTGAAAAAACGAAATAAATAATAAAATATGAATACGACATTGAACGCACCAGTCACTAAATTGCCACCTTCTACTCATCCTTACGCGGAAGTAATCCATCGATTGGAAGCAGGTGGCTCGATGTTACCTGATACTCCAGAAAATCTGATGCAGATAATTGGACTATACAAAGCATATGCTGTGCCAATGGATTTCTACTGGCGGGATTTGCTTTACATAGCTGAACGAGTATTTCTAGAGCCGATTCCTGCATTCAAATACTTTCTCCCACAAGAATATCTGGACTTACACAATCATTATGCTGGTGATGATGCCGACCTCCGATTTTGGCGAGGTCACGCTACAGCTCATCAAGAATTGCTAGATTTCATGGCTCAGGGCGAACTGAAAGTAAAAATTCCTAAAATCTTCCATCATCTCTATCACGATCGCATTAACATGGAGTTTGCCGAAGAATGTATGCGGGCGATGTTATGGCATCGTGGCATGGGAGGAGAATTAGAGCCATACATGGATTCGGTTGAATATCGCCAAAATGCCGATCGCGCAATTCGTGCCTTCTTTAAAAACAATCCTGTCATGCTGGGGCTATACAAGCTCTTTCCTGAGATGTTTATGGAGCAATGCCGTCAATCAACCATGACCTCGGTCTTAGGATTGTTTTGGGAAGTGATGGCTCCAGTGTTTTTTGAGATGTCGGATATCTATGATGAGGGCGGATTTAAAGGCGTTCCTGACGCAATGGATTTTCTGGTGAACGGCATTTTTGCGATCGCTGGTAGACCGATCTATCATCGCGTCAATATCCGAGGTGAATGGTTTGATATTGTTCCTAAATCCAAAGGTTTTACATGGCTCTACGAAGCAGCATTTCCGTATGTCGAAGCCGTGTTTTATCGTACTTCACCTTTCCGCGGTACTAAATCCTACAATGCTCAAGCTCATGAAGTTCCTGCCGATCAGCAGGATTTTCATTACGGAATTTTATATGCTGATAAATTTCCTGTAGGTTCAGCGGGAATTCCGCCGACATTATTACATCAGGATATGTATCATTTCTTGCCGCAGTATCTAGTGGACTATTACAAAAAGTATTGTCGAGGTGAAGATGATATCTTGATTCAATTAGCGGTCAGTTTTCAGCGATCGATGTATAACGTTACTTCGGCGGTAATTCAAGCAGGGAGAGCTGCTTTTCTCTATCCACTAGACGATCCCGATCCGAATCATCTTTTGGCGAACCGCCATTATTTTGAAGGACAACTCAATCGATTTTGCAATCCTAAATATGGAATGGATAAAGCTGCAAGATTAGCCATGATTCAAGATCAAAATTATCGCTAGTAAAGGAATTAAGAAATTTAAGTTATGACTACAATTGTTGATATCGCTGTTAATAATGAAGGTTTTTCTACACTAGTAACAGCAGTAAGTGCCGCTGGTTTAGTGGAAGCATTGCAAAGCCCAGGACCATTTACTGTGTTTGCTCCTAATGATGCTGCCTTTGCTAAACTTCCTGCTGGCACGATCGCTACTCTAGTACAGAATATTCCACAACTTTCTCGGATTTTGACTTATCATGTCGTCTCTGGAAGGTATAAAAAAGAAGATTTGCTCTATAAGAAATCTTTAACTTCCCTCGAAGGTTCTCAAATCGATCTCAATATTCTAGATCTTAGTTTTGAAGCTAACAATGCTACAGTGATTGCGGCGGATATCGAAGCTGATAATGGAATTATTCATGTAATCGATACAGTGATGCTCATGCGACCTCACTGGTTTTATCCCATTATGGAATCTGGAAGAGTTGGAGTTGTCTAGAGTAGAAAAAAGAGGTAGTGCATTGCACTGCCTCTTTTTTCTACGTCTATCGATTGCTATACTTTCTACGATCGCGTTAATATCGCAATCTTCACATTGATATAGCAGTAGCTAGTTATGTTAGGACAAAAGCAAAACCCAGAAGTGAGTTGCGGCGCTGTGCGCAGCAACTCACTTCTGGGTTTTATGTCTTAACTTACTTGGCTATAGCTATATTATTTTATTAATCTATTAATCACAGATGTACAAACTGGTGAGATACTATGGCACTCAAAATCGGTAGGCTTGAGATTGGGTATCGTTTGCTAGTCTCACTGGCTGGCATCATGTTCGCCTATGGATGGTTGGGCTTTTATCTATGTACATTGCTACGCTATAGCAATTACCCGATCGCAGGTTGCTTGTTTGTATTGGCAATTGCCGCGATCGCCGCAATACCCCAAAGCTTAGGAGGTCTTTTGTCGGCGATCGCGGCTGTGGCAAATGTTTACTGGCACTCCGATCTCACCAATAGCCTGATTGCCGCGTTCGCTTGTTTGGTGATTTATTTACTTGGATTTCAAGATGTGCGATACGATCCCGCCCCCGATAAAAAACTATCGATCGTGGAGATCCTTGCCACCATAATTACGATTGCTTTTACAGTGGCGATCGCGCTTACGCTTTTGCAAAATGTCACTACCATCTGGCTAAATAGCATCGCAATCGGCGCGATCGCTGGCGCAATTACTTTAATTGGCAAGCAACTCGCCTATACAGATCTGCCCCAAAAGTCGATTTGGCGATTATTTAGCATACTAACTGCAGGTAGCTTGGCGATCGGTTTGGCAATCAAAGCGATTTTATTTATCACCACCAAAGAGCCGCAATTGTATTAAGTAGCTGAATACAATTAAATATCTTTAAATATTCTCCCTAAACTTGCGAGTGCAGCATAGGTTTAGAGGGGATTTTGTCGAGGTGCTTAGAGGTTGCGATCGTCATTGCGTCATGCTTTGTCCGCTAAATATTTAAATCGTGGTTATTTTTGCGTCTAGCTTGGGTAGTATATTGCAGTCAGGTTGGTAAAAGTTTATGTCTGATTCTAAGCAAAGCCGTAAAATTAATCGCTTTTTTGCCGAATTTATCGCCAAGTTAAGAAAATGGCTGAATAAGATCGGTAGCCCAATTCGCATTAGTCGGCGCTTTGTGCGGCAACTGTTAGGAGCATCGCGGGGGCAAAGAAAAGCAGGCAAAGCTGCTGGTTTTGTATTACCAACCGTGACTTTGGTAACTTTAGTTGTCACTCTACTAGTTGTGACGACCGTAGCTAGATCTTCCGATCGCGCTAGAACAGCAGCTAACGCTCGTACAGAACAGGTTTTCAAAGTTGCTGCCACACCGATTGTCGATCGCGCCCGTGCCAAAATTGATGCACTATTAAATGATGGTAAATTACCGCGTACTACCCCACCTGAACTGACCTTAGATAGTGTAATTACCAGCGACAGTGGGAAGTACACGCTACCAGACGAAACGCGCTTACAACTTGTCTACGATTTTATTGATACCGCTGCGGCTCTAGCTCCAGATGCCAAAATTAATACTGTTAACGCAGTATCTAGTAAAATTGAGAATAAAGAATACGTATCGACAGCATGGAAGTTCCCAATCGATACTGACAACAATGGGAAGTTTGATTCTTACGGTTTATACAGTATTCTCTTTCGCACACGCCCACCTACGATTAGCAATCGACCAATTGTACCGATTGAGTCAAGAGCGTTACCAATGGATGAGACGACTCTCTCTGGGGCTTGTGTCTCGACTGGCGGTGTAACGAATATCGCTGGTGATGGAGGCTGGACAACCTCTAGTGACAATCGACTCCGCAAGTCATTCTTTGTTTATGCAGTTACTGTCCCAATCAAAGATCAGACTAGTTTTCCTGCTCCCTATGATGCGCTAGCTCTAACTGCTTCAACTCAAAAATTTGAGAAGTACAATGGTGCAACTTCTATTAGTGCGGTTGAATTACAGCAAGATCGCGCTAGGTCTCCACAAAACAATAATGCGGTATTCTTCGAAGGGGATACGGAACTAGTTAATATCGCCACCTTCCGCTTGAATGGAAGAATTTATAGTGCAGGAAATCTCATGGTTGGTGCTGCACCCAGCAACCCAATCACTTTGTATCAAGTCAGTAGTTCTGGTGGTAGCACTGCCTCTACGCCTGCTGCTACCACTAATCCTGCCTTACTTGGCTCTTGCTATTACGAGAAGAAGAATAGTGAGATTCTAGTTGCTGGTAACGTCGTCGAGGGAGATGCAGTTACTACGGATACTGCTAGCCTATCGGCTACTGCCTCAGGAAAAGTAAATGTTCACTTATTCCTTGGTGCAGGCGTTCCACCAGATACAGTAGCAGGTGGAATCAAAGAAATTACGGATACTGGTACGCCTGCCTCATCAACTGTAAGCGTCAATAGTACTGTTCCCACTAATCTAAGTTCCGATCTAGCTCTCAATGACTTTGAATACAACCGCCGTATTGGAGTCTTAGTCGATGCAGCTGTTAGCCCAACTCGTGGAACCCTAACAGTTACTTTCCCTATCTCTGCCAACTTTAGTTCTAACGATCTTACGTACTCAAACAAGAAAGATCCAACCTCTGTTCAAGAGGATTTAGTTAAACGGATTCAAGATGAAGCATTGTCCTCTAATGCTGAAGTTGCTGTCGCTAGAAGATCTGCATACACTGCCTATTTCGGAGAGCGTACTCGTAAGGTATCGTTCCGCGATGTTGCTTTTAACGCTACGCTTGCAGCCGATCCTTCTCCTTTACTAACAGAAATTCCTGTTACAGGACAGCCAGCAGACTTGGCTCCACCGATTGATTGGATGTTGCCAAGCTTTGCCAATTCAAACTTTGGGAATGCTGGATTAAGCTTTGCTACTCCTACAAGCTTTAATGGTAAAGGTGGTATTAGTTCTGCTTCAGGGGTCACGCTACTAACAACTGCTAATCGTCTCAATCTCGCGGCTGGCAATCCAGACACCGTAAGTATAACTAATGAGAGAATGTTGGGCGATCGCGTTTTGGTGGGCAATGGCTTTCCTGCCAAATGGCTGAAATATAACACGATTACGAGTAGTCTTGAGTTTGTTGGAGAAAAGGAGACAAACCCAATTTCTACTGTTGCTTCATCAGTATTTTGGAATGAACCTGATGAAAGTACCGCAGGTACAGTTGAGCGCTATCGCTTGACCCGTGCGATTCCTCTTAGCAATCTGGGCGTGACCGATCGCGGTGGATTCTGGGAAATCTCTGCTGCACTCAATCCCGCTATTAGCGATCCTTTCAACCCAACGATCCTAACCCCAGAAACTTCACCAAGAACTGGTGGTTTGCGCGTAGTTACCAATGCAGGTATCTATAGCCGTCGCCCTGAAGATACATTTTTACCAAGATTCCGTACTGGCTTAACTGACGATCCAGCTACAGCTTGGGACGAATCGAGTGCACCTCTATGGGATGGATCGTCAAATCCAGCGCTGCAACTCAATAATCCAATCACTGGAGATGGAACTGTAGCTGGAGATATTAATGAACTGAAGTTTGCTGCCCAGCGCAACTCAACCTATGACACTAACACCGATCGCGAGTTGGAGCCTAGAAACTATGTAGTATGGCCAGACTCGATGCCAATGACGAGTGGTAATGTTCGTTACCTCGACACTACCACTACGCCAACAAGAGCGACCCCAGGATATTATCCACGTATTAGTGATGATCCTCTTGTAACAGATAAATGGAGTGCAACCGCAGATCCTCGCAAAGGCGATCTCCAAATGCGGGCAACGGCAGTCTATCACTACAAATACGATGCCTATAACGCGATCGGCACACCAACGGAATATCAATCCCCGATCGCCTGTGTCAGTAGCTATTACGATCCATCCACTCCTAATACTGCTAAAAATACGCCATTTGGCGGCGTACCTGCACCTTGGAACCCCTCCACTGCTGGACGTTCTAATAACGGGCTTGTCTATACTGTTGGTAAAACTGCTTCTTCTACCGATGTCACCTTTGGCAATATCCTGTACAGTGCGACCACTGGACTGTTTTATGACAACTCAGCAGGCGTGAGCAACGCTGTTGGCGAAATTTTCAAATTTAAGGACGCTGCTAGAAATCCTGCTAGCAATGTCCTTAATCCCTATGGTGAGAGACTTGCCTACCAAGCTAACTTGATGTTCCCTAATGGTAGGTTTGTGAACGAGCCATTACGTGAAGTTCTCAAAAAGATCATTGTTGACAAGGGGGTAACAAATGCTCCTAGTGCTGGGTTAACGCTACCACAACAATCTACCTTAGATGCCAACCTCTGCGCTCTGCAAATTCTTGATGGAAGCGTTACGTTGGCTAATACAAGTTCCACTGTTGCCGCGATTACTCCAGTTGTTCTAGCTGGTAATGCAATAGTTTCATCAGTACAACTACCTCACGGGACTTTCAAAGAAAGTGCTTTCCTTGATGGTAGGGAGGTCAAATCACTTAATCGTAATGAAGCTTTGACCGAAGCTGCTAATGGTAACAGTGCAGTCGCATCGAATGGCTTAGCCCAAATATCAGCTAATCGCGGCGATATCTACGATCTTGAGATTGAGCAACGTCAACCTATCGAAGTTCGCACTACCGATATTGATATGGATCGCCTCAGAGGTTCAACAATCTCTGGCGGAAATAACAATACAGGTGTTGCAACCGACTTTTTACTGCCCTATAGCGGCATTGTCTATGCCACTCGTGAAGATGCCCTCGAAGATCTTAGCTACTATGACAAAGATAGCTCAGGCAATCCTATACGGACAGATCTCACCACCCGCAAGAACCTCAGTTCAACTGATTTCCTCCTTGACCCCACCCGCAAGCCTAGTGGCATTCGCTTGATTAATGGCTATCGTCTATGGCGCAGTGCTCTTAATACAGCTAACCTTCCTAACGTAAACACGAATGATGCATTCTCGGATATAGTTTCCAGTACTACCTATAGCGCTTTCCCTTGGACAGACCCAACTAAGGGCGAAAAGGGATTAACTCTAGTTTCTAATCTGCCCGTATATGTCAAAGCGCAACCAGATCCTGCAAACGCTGCCGCAGTACCAGGCTTTAATAGACATACGCGAGAGGAGTTTACGCAGCTTCTTAATGAGGCGCTATCCAATCCGCCAACTGCCGCCGAGCTAGCCGCAGTTTGGAACAACTTCTACAAGCGACATGCAGACAATGGCGCTACTGACAGACTTGACGCAAACTTTGCCTGCCGTCCAAGTTCTAACGCTGGCTGTGCTCTTGGTGATGAATGGCGACCTGCAACGGTGTTGGCGGATGCGGTAACAGTTCTATCTGCTAACTATCGCGATGGCTATCGGACAGATGGTGATTTCGATCTGAATAATAATTCTAATACCTCTACTAGCATCAACTGGCAGTCGCAACTGAATCCTAATGCCGACAAGCTCAAAGATAGCAGTTATGTGCTTGACTCGCGCCGTGTTGGTTTCTTTAACAACAACTTTGCCACGAGTGCGACTTGGCTCAATCGCCGTAACTCAGATATGGCAGCAGTTGCTAGCTCCGATCTATGGCCAGGGTTCCCCGCCAATGCCACGCCTGATAATGGCAACCTTGCTAGCTACAATGCCAATGGTGTCACGCCTATCCAGCGCCGTGTCAACTTCCATGAGTATGGCATGGAGATCTGCCGTAAGATTCCTGTCAGCGAATGTACTTTCTCCGATTGGGTCAAAGATGGCGCTGGCACAACCACCTTGCCAACCTATAACACAACTACAGGGGCGATCGATACTACGGCTGTTCCCGTAGGTTCACCACGCTACATTGCCGATAGCGATACGCGCTACCCCCGTCGTTTGTCATTCTTGCGGTTTGACGACATTTATAAAGATGGCAATGAACAGTTGGTCTTTGCTACTTCTTGTCCTAGCTCCATTGTTTGGCCAATTCCGATTGGAGTGCAGAGTGGTAGCAGTGCAACGGCTGGCTATACCTATCCGCAGGTTATGGGCGGGTTCGGAACTCCCTTTAATTTTGGTTCTAATAACAGAAGCTATGGCACTGTGCCTTGCCCAGAAACGGGATTGAATGTTGACCTGTCAGGCAACGTAAATCAACCCGAAGGACGTAGACGCGATCAAAATGGAACAGCGACAGCATCGCTGGGTAGTTTGGAGACACAACTAGGTCAGAATACTTTACCCGCAGTCACATGGGGAACTGGTAATGATAATGGTGCTACTGCGGCTCCAAATAATACTGGAAGCGTAACCAGCAGTAATGACAATAATAGTGGTCTTCTTCTTGCTAGTGGTAATAGGATCAGTACTAACAACGCTGTTTACAGACGCTTTAACTATAATGTTACTCTCAATAACCGTAGCGTTTTGACCGCAGGTCAGACTGTGCGCGTCAGAGTTACCGTATTTCCCAATGACGCTAATACCTATCCTGGCGATGTAGGTTCCAATTTCCCATTGTTCGGGGATGCCGCTAACGTCGCTAAAACTGACTATCTAAACGGAATTTACAATGTTGGTAGTACCCCACTCGATATGAAGAAGTCGGATGGTACTTCCTATGCTTCTGTACTTGTTGGTGGCAAGTTGCCACGTTTGGGTGTTGGAGCAACCAGCCCTGAATCTGTTGATGCTGAGTCTGCTACCTGTCCTGATACACCTTCTGGTGCTTATGTAACTGGAACTAGTAAGCAATACTGTGCAGTCATTTCATGGACTGGTCCAAGTGGAACCAACGATCCTGATACTAAAAACTTAGCAATTTTGGTTGTTCGAGACAGCGCCAATGAGGGTCAAGAAGAATTTCGTGTCAGAATCGATAACCTGAAGTCTCCTACTGGTGTTCCGATTGCCTACAATGCTGGTGCGCCAGAAGAAGTAACAGGACAAATCCAAGTAAATAATAGTCCTACTCCTTGCGGAGCAGCTGCCGCAAACTACTACGCCAATAATGATGACAACATCTTCCCCCGTAATGCTTGTCCAACCCCAACTCCAACCCCAACTCCAACTCCAACTCCAACTCCAACTCCAACCC
>QBML01000018.1:0-29624 GCA_003242085.1 Pseudanabaena frigida
GTTGGTGCTCGTGATCCAATTGCAGAACTGATCCCACAGTGACGCACTTTCGCGTCTTTGTACTGCTGTTGTCATAGTTTTGCTTTGGTTTAAAGTTTTTTGACTGTAAGCTCATGCTTACGTTTACAAATATATCAAATTGTTAAGAATTGTCAACTCGTCTTTTTGTATAGATGGGTTTTTACACCTGCATAAGTAGAGATCGCCTCCCATATCTCTATCTAATAAATAAAGGAGGCGCAAAGCGCCTCCTTTATTAAATACTTGACAAAAAGTGTCTTGTACTATTTTTAATCTTATTCGTAAATCCAAGAGGTTAGGCTAGGTTTCCACTCGACTAATTCTTCAGTCTTAAACCAAAGTGCGATTTCAGTTTGGGCTGTCTCGATCGCATCAGAACCATGAATGATATTACGTCCGATGTTTGCACCGTAATCACCACGAATTGTTCCAGGCTCAGCAGTAAGAGGGTTGGTAGCACCAATAATTTTACGGGCTGAAGCAACTACTCCATCGCCTTCCCATACCATCGCCACAACTGGACCAGAGGTAATGAAATCAACTAATCCAGCGAAGAACGGTCTTTCTTTATGAACTGCATAGTGGCTTTCGGCTAGCTCACGAGTTGGCTGTAATAATTTAAGTCCGACAAGCTTAAAGCCTTTTGATTCGTAACGACGAATAATTTCTCCGACTAGGTGACGCTGTACGCCATCAGGCTTGACTGCCAAAAAAGTACGTTCCATGGTTTTCGTGAAAGTATTAAGCAATTGTAAAAAAGTTTACAAAAAGCATTATTTCATTTTAAGGAACTTAAGGAACGCAAATTAAATAAAACCCCAAAAGTAGAATTGTGCTTTTCGTCGTATTTGTATAGTAGTAAAAGTTTTGCTTAGGACATAAAACCCAAATAAATAGATGCGGCGCTTTGCGCCGCATCTATTTATTTGGGTTTTGATTTGTCCAAGCTATCTCTATTACCAACCATGTTCGAGCAAAAATTCTGTTGTAATACTGGTCTGAGGAGAGTTTAGGTTAGATAGATTGGGTAAAGTGCCTAGCCTGAGAAATTTTTCGACATATTTGCCAAGCAAATCACCCTCTAAATGGACTGAGCTCCCAAGATCGAGATCTTTCAATGTGGTGTTTTCATAGGTGTGGGGTATGACGGCAACGCGAAAATTTGTGCCAGAGTCATTGCAATAGGAAACAGTTAGACTAATGCCGTTGATGGCAATACTGCCCTTAAATACAATGTAACGTGCAACTTCAGGGATTGCCTCAAAGCTTAGCTCCCACGAATTACCAATAAGAGCGCGATCGCTTAATTTGCCCATCCCATCAATATGACCTGAGACAAAATGACCGCCAATTTTATCGCCGACAGCTAGGGCAGTTTCGAGATTGACATACTTTAATCTGCGATCGCTAAAGTTAGTGCGTCCCAAAGTTTCAGGTGAGACATCAGCTACAAAATTAGTATCAGAAATATAAGTTGCGGTAAGACATACTCCATTTACAGAAACACTATCGCCGATCGCAATTTTGGCAACTAGGTCGGGGCAATGAATCACAAGGCGATCGCGATCGCGTTGCTCGATGATACCGATGGTTTGAACGAGTCCAGTAAACATAGGGTGTAGTTTGTAGCAGATGGCGTAAAGTGCTATCTGCTATCAGAAATTTAACGTACTAATTGTTCGGGCAGCTAGTTTAGCTGGATCGGTCGTCAGTTTGTGGTCTCGATTCAACCAAAAAGCTGTAATGCCGACTGCAGAAGCGCCTTCATAATCTTCACCAAAACTATCACCAATATGCCAAGCCAGATCGGGCGATCGCTCGATCTGATGTTTTACTAGCGCTGCTTGAAAAATAAAGGGATCGGGTTTTGCTGCACCGACTTCAGTAGATATAGTGATCGAGTCAAAATAATGCTCTAGTTTTAGAGCTTTCACTACCGAATAAATACGACTATCAAAATTTGACAACAATCCAAGGGTAATATCTTGCCGTCGCCATGCATCTAGAGCCATTCGAGTATCTTCGTACACAACCCAAGGCTCCGCACTAGAAAAGTAAGCATACAAGCATTTGAAGAAAACTTCAAAGTCCGAGAATTTTGTCAAATCCCCAGTCTGGCTAAAAGTCTTTTCGGCAAGCGATCGCCACCATTCATACTCAGCGGCTGGGATATCTACATGGGGCAAAGCGGGAAAGGCAATGCGGGGTGCAGATTGAAAACTTTGGTAAAAAGCACGATTAATTAACTGAGGATCGATCTTAACGTCAAAATTTTCCGCGATTTTGGCATATTGCTCACCAACACTGCCTTTAACACCAAATAAAGTTCCAACTGCATCTAAATAAATAACCTGAGGCGATCGCATTATTTTTCGGAGAAATTACTGAGATAAACTATTGGACATACTGATACAATGGCTGCCAAAGATTGTAAAAACTGCCTATATTGTTGTAAAAACTGCCTATATATTATGACAGGTATTAAGTTTCTAATAATTGGACGGTTGGAGTAAGGAGTAAATTTATGCGCAAATCTCAATTTGGCAAATTAATTCTATTTGCTTTGGTTGCTAGCTCTCCTTACCCTAGTTGGGCACAGACTACAACAATTGAAAGACCATCTGTTCCAGCATCTAAAATATCACCGTCATCTTCAGACACTTCAAATTCTAATCTCAGGGTAATCCCTAAAGTTAATACCGCACCGACATTAAGTGTAAGTGAATCTCAAGACACATTTCGCTATACTCTAGGCGCTGGCGACAATATCAAAATTGATGTTTTTAATGTTCCAGAACTATCGGGAATTCAAACAATCGCTCCAGACGGAACAATTAACATTTCATTGATTGGAGCAATTAAATTAGAAGGATTAGGGCTAGATGAAGCAAATGCCTTACTTCGCGAGAAACTAAACCCCTTTCTAGTCCGCAATATCGTCAATATATCGCTAATTTCTCCTCGACCACTGAATATTGCCATCGTGGGAGAAGTAAATCGTCCAGGACCACGCTTTTTGAGTTATACAAGCACTTCAACAGTTGGCAATGGCGGTAACAATAGCAGCAGCGCAGCTACATTAACTCGGGCTTTAGAATCGGCAGCAGGAATCACTTCAAGAGCTGATATAAGTAATATTCAAATTTCACGTCGTAATGGAGCATCAGGCCGTCGTATTATCAAAGTCAACCTTCAGGATTTACTAGAAAAGGGCGATATTAGCCAAGATATTCGCATTCTAGACGGAGATTCAATCCTCGTACCGGCACTATCCCAAGCAAGTGCATCTCAGACCCGATTGGTTAGCAATTCCACTTTTTCTCCCGATACTTTTACCATTCAAGTAGCGATTGTAGGAGAAGTTAATCGTATCGGCCCCCAAACTCTAATCTATTCTCGTAGTGGAGTTATTTCTACAGGGCTTACGGGAGCGAGTACTGGGGCTGGAGTTACGTCAGGAGGTGGGCCTGTCACATTAAGTCGCGCGTTACAGTCAGCTAATGGAGTGACAGAAATTGCCGATATTCGTAATATCCAGATTTCACGCTTGAATGATAAGGGTCAACGCACAATTGTCACTGCAAATTTGCTAGATCTCATTACTAAAGCCGATATTAGCCAAGACATCACACTCACAGATGGCGATCTGATTACCGTACCGCGCTTAGCTAAAACCAACCCCAGTGAGTATCTACAAGTTGCAAAAGCAACATTTTCCCCAACTAGCATTACCGTACAGGTAGTTGGAGAAGCTGTTCGACCTGGTCCACTGCAACTAAGACCTAATAGTTCTTTTACAGAAGCAATTTCCTATGCTGGAGGACTGACTAATGATGCAGATTGGCGGGCAGTTGAGTTGTATCGCATAAATCCTGATGGCTCGATCATGCGTCGAGATCTTGTCGCAGATTTAAATCTTCCTCTTAGTGAAGAATCTAACCCCGGTTTACGCGATCGCGATGTGATTGTCGTGCGCCCATCTTTTGGGGCAAGTTTAATAAACTCTACTACTAGATTTTTGGGCAATATTATCAATCCCTATTCCTTAATCAATAATGTATTCAGAAGGAATTGATCTATAGACATGCAGTACTAATCAACCTTGCTTAGCGCTCTCCCTATCTGAAGTATTCCATGTCTATAGATAGATTAAAAACTCGTTCAAAATAAAAAATATGAAAATACTAGTTACTGGTGGTGCGGGCTTTATTGGCTCTCATTTAGTCGATCGCTTGATGGAATCTGGTCATACGGTTA
Source organism: Pseudanabaena frigida (assembly GCA_003242085.1). Classification (GTDB taxonomy): domain Bacteria; phylum Cyanobacteriota; class Cyanobacteriia; order Pseudanabaenales; family Pseudanabaenaceae; genus Pseudanabaena; species Pseudanabaena frigida. The sequence goes on from QBML01000018.1 coordinate 4,279, forward strand.
TATGTGTTGACAATCTCTATACAGGTAGAAAATCCAATAATATTCAATGGATAGAACATCAAAATTTCCAATTCATCGAACATGATGTTATCAATCCTATTGAACTCGATCGTATAGATCAAATTTATCATCTTGCTTGTCCGGCTTCCCCCGTACATTATCAATCCGATCCAATTAAAACAGCGCAGACCAACTTTTTAGGAACTCTAAATATGTTGGAATTAGCAAAGAAATGCAAAGCAAGAATTTTTCTTGCTTCAACGTCTGAGGTTTATGGAGATCCTTTAATTCATCCGCAGACTGAAGACTATTGGGGCAATGTAAATTGTACGGGAATTCGTAGTTGCTATGACGAAGGTAAGCGGATTGCTGAAACTTTGACCTTTGATTACCATCGTCAGTATGGTGTTGAGATAAGAGTTGCACGAATCTTTAATACTCACGGTGCGCGCATGTTAGAAAATGATGGGCGCGTAGTCAGTAATTTTATTGTGCAAGCACTCAAGGGAATTCCGCTCACAATCTATGGAGATGGCTCGCAAACTCGTAGTTTTTGCTATGTGTCAGATCTTGTGGAAGGTTTTATCCGTTTGATGAATGGCAACTACATTGGGCCGGTTAATTTGGGTAATCCTGGGGAATATACAATTCTCCAATTGGCTCAGACCATCCAACGCTTAATCGATCCAACGGCTGAATTAGTTTTTAAGCCCTTGCCACAGGACGATCCTCAACGCCGTCAGCCCGATATTTCGCGAGCAAAGTTCCATTTAGACTGGCAGCCAACAGTGCCTTTAGAAGAAGGATTATCGAAAACGATCGCCTATTTCCGCGATCGCCTAGCAACTAAATAACTCATAAGCTCCAAAATAATTTTGGAGCTGAAATAAAACAAAAAATTGTGGGTAATAGCATATGCGTGTTTGTGTAATTGGAACTGGGTACGTAGGATTGGTCACAGGTGCTTGTCTTGCCTATATCGGTCACGATGTAATCTGTGTTGATAATAATGAAGAAAAAGTCAAACTAATGAGATCGGGACAATCTCCCATCCATGAGCCAGGATTACCTGAAGTTATTGCGGAATCAATTCGTCAGGGCAAGATTGAATTTACGACTGATATCGCCGCAGGGGTTAAGCATGGTGAGATTTTATTTATTGCCGTTGGTACGCCTTCGCTTCCTGATGGACGTAGCGATATGCGCTATGTTGAAGCGGTAGCTCGTAGTATTGGCGAAAGTCTGACGGAGGGATATCGCGTTATCGTCAACAAGTCCACAGTTCCAATTGGTTCTGGTGACTGGGTACGCATGATCGTACTAGATGGCATGTCTGGCAAGACTAATGTCGATCGAATTCAGTTTGATGTAGTTAGTAACCCAGAATTTTTACGTGAAGGTGTAGCGGTTCACGATACCTTCAACCCCGATCGCATTGTGGTTGGCAGCGGCAGCGATCGCGCTCTGAAGTTGATGCAAGAGCTTTACACGCCGATTATCGATCGTTCGTATGCTGAAAATAAAACACTCCCTCCCGTTCCAGTTGTAGTAACCGATCTAAACTCAGCCGAGATGATCAAGTATGCGGCAAATGCATTTTTAGCCACTAAAATTAGCTTTGTGAATGAAGTTGCAAATATTTGCGATCGCGTCGGCGCTGATGTTAAGGAAGTTGCGCGTGGAATTGGTCTGGACTCACGAATTGGCTCTAAATTCTTACAGGCAGGAATTGGCTGGGGCGGATCTTGTTTCGGAAAGGATGTCTCAGCTCTAATTTATACTGCTGAGGACTATGGATATTCCACGGAAATCTTGAAAGCTTGTGTGAGAGTGAATGAACTTCAACGTACTCTTGTGGTTGAGAAATTACAACAAGCTCTCAAAATCTTGAAAGGTAAAACTATTGGTTTATTGGGGATGACCTTTAAGCCTGATACCGATGATATGCGTGATGCACCAGCATTAACCTTGATCGATCAACTGAGTCGTTTGGGAGCCAGAGTGAAAGCCTACGATCCTCTAGTTTCACAGTCGGGACTCCGTCAAGGTTTTTCTAATGTAATTGTCGAGACCGATCTAGAACGTCTTGCCGATGGCTGCGATGCGGTGGTTTTGGTAACTGATTGGCAAGAGTTTTTAGCGATCGACTATGCCAAAATGTTAACGCTGATGGCGCATCCAGTAATTATTGATGCTCGCAATTTCCTTGATGGTAAAGCACTTAAAGCGCTGGGATATCAATACATTGGCATTGGACGCTAGCTATAAAACAAAAGACGGAGCAAAGCTCCATCTTTTGTTTTTGTGTATCTTTTGATGCTGAGCCATAATATAGACAGGTATATATTCGCACTATAACCATAATAAAATGGTGGATAGCTATGACAAAGAAAGGTAATAGCAGTGGTAAAGGCTTTCAAGATAATCATAATCTGGTGATGGAGCTACCTAAAGTAAAAAAGGTTAGTAAGAAAAAGTCTAAATCTAGCAATTTGTTGGAGAAATCACCAAAAGACAAAAAGGTCAGCAAAGAAAAGCCTACATCTAATGATTTGCTAGAGAAACTGCCAAGACAAGTCTATGAAAAAGAACTCAATCGATTACACATTGAACTGGTAAAACTACAGGAGTGGGTGAAACATAAAAAGCTTAAAGTAGTTGTTCTATTTGAAGGCCGCGACGCAGCAGGCAAAGGCGGAACAATCAAAAGAATTACAGAATGTTTGAATCCTCGCGTTTGTAAAGTTGTGGCATTAGGAACTCCTTCAGATCGCGAAAAAACACAGTGGTATTTTCAACGTTACGCGGCTCATTTACCTGCGGCTGGTGAAATTGTGTTGTTCGATCGCAGTTGGTACAACCGTGCTGGAGTAGAACGGGTGATGAACTTTTGCACCCATGAGGAATATGTAGAGTTCTTGCGTTCTTGCCCTGAGTTTGAATGTATGCTGCAACGTGCAGGAATCATTCTTGTTAAGTATTGGTTCTCTGTTAGCGACGAAGAACAAGAAAAGAGATTTCAAGAAAGGATTAAAAATCCACTTAAACGTTGGAAAATTAGTCCAATGGATTTGGAAGCAAGAGCAAAGTGGGTGGAATATTCTAAAGCGAAGGATGATATGTTCAATGCTACTGACATTAAGCAGTCTCCTTGGTATGTTGTCAATTCTGACGATAAACGTAGAGCCCACATTAATTGTATTTCCCATCTGTTGAGTCAAGTTCCTTACGAAGATTTAACCCAAATAAAAATTGAGCTTCCACCTCGCCAACATGAAATGGACTACGTACGTCCACCCATGCGGCTCCAGAACTTTATCCCCACTGTCGATTTATCGACTGACGCTGATAGTTAAAAGGTAAAAGCATTGCTTTGCAATACTTTTACCTTTTCCTAACGTTAGGAAATTGTTTCAGGATCATGTAGTACACCTGCAATAATTTTCCATTTATCTTCAACTTTACGCAGGGTATAGGTAAACCCAAAATGTTCAATCTCTTGATTTTTCGTGTCAAAGCGTTTGGCAGCCCCAACAACTAGTCCTTGATTATCACTGAGTTGAGTAACTTGAAGTGAGCCGATAATTTTACTCTCGGCAAAGTTTTTGAGTTTTAAGCTTTCCATAAGAACATTAAATACGCCAAGCACTTCATCCGTCTTGTGCATGACGACTACTTGTCCTGAAGTCATCAGCATTGAAGGCAGATGTAGAAAGGATTCAACCTCTGTTGGCTTCAGTGTATTAAATGCTGATAGATAGTTCCCGAAAGTATTTTGGATATCTATACGTTGGTCTTTCATAAGATTTCTCTCTATGTTAGTTGGTTATTGTAAAAAGGAATGAATTAGTTGAGCGGTTTTATCTGCATGGCTATAGAAAAAACCATGAGCGGCATCTGCAATAATTTCAAATTTTGCATTTGGAATTTCACGAACCAGTGCATTAATATTCACAGGAGGGATTGCTACGTCTTTATCGCCTGTAAGGACTAGTGTGTTAGCTTTAATGTTGGAGTATCGTAGGTGTTGTGAGTTGCAAGGGCTTGAAACTGACGTTGTAAAGCTTCACCTTGACTATGAAATGGAGATGTTTCTTCTAGAAGACTTTCTAGTTCTTGCCGATTGTTTTGAATGAAGAAGGGTGTGAATAGTAATGGTAAAAGATCGCCATTTATCAATCCACTGATATCTCCAAATTGACTACATTCACCACCTGCAAATGTACATCCGAGGATGAGTTTATCCAGTTTTTCTGGATATTTTAAAGCAAATTGCTGGGCGATCGCACCACCCATGCTGACACCAAATACGTGAGCTTTGTTAATGTTTAAAGCTTCTAAAAGTCCTGCTGCATCATCTGCCATATTCACAATATCGTAGGAGCTGGTAGATTGACTAGTTAGCCCTGCATCGCGGTTGTCAAACAGAATCAATTGATAGTGTGGAGCGAGTAAATCGATAAATTGCTTACCCCAGTCAAGAAGACTAAAGCTCAACCCCATAATCATCAGTAACGGTGAGCCGCCACCTTGAATTTTGTAGTTGATATCGATATCACCAACAGTAATTTTAGACATAAATTTCTCAGCTACTCATTTTTTATACGTAGAAGTTTTAGAGTACATTTTAATTTGGCAGTTGATTTGATTTGCTTTTTTCTAGTAGCAGTTTCCTCAATGTCTCCATTTCATCATCTACTTGTTTAGCTGCTTTTTCAGCATTAATTTGAAAATAAAATTTTGATATTACTCTCTGAATTAGAGATTCAGATTCTGCTTTATGGAGTTGGATATCCTCAACCAAGGGAATAATAGATAAAATTATCTCTGGCAAATTCATTTTCTGATTGCAGAGAAAATTCTGGACATATGCGATGAGTATTTTTAGAACCTGACTCTCCAATGATCGCCTCCATCGATTTACTTCTTTTACTAGCTTTTCTGTTTCTGAATCCACAACGCAATTGACAGCAAGTTCTACTTCAAATTGGTTAACGACCTGATGGATTAAAGCTTCAGAGCAATTGTAAGTTATCGCTAGTTTTCCTTGTTTTTGCTGAAATGTCAGAATTGAACTAGCGATCGCCAGTAGTTCTTCACGAGCGTTAGGGATCTCAAAATGCTTCACATAGGCATTAAGACTCTCTAACAGCGATCGCTCTACAGCACTATTAGTCATGAGGTTCTCCTTAGCAAATTTTTTTGATAGCGATCTCTTATCTCATAAACATTAATGAACTGGAGTTACTAGAAATTTCCTATATTTATTGAGAAATGAAATCATAGATAAAGTTATTGATTTTTTTTAAGTGCATCTCTAAAAATAGCTTTATTCTCAATAAGACAAAGCTTTATTCCTTGATTTATCGTTATGATTCTCAATGATTTTGATTTGAATTAATAGAGATGCCCTTAATGTGTTCGCCTGTATAGATTCTATCGAGCATTCTTACATGCTTGAACAGCAGTAGATTCACTGATGTCAGTTCTCACATCTTGAGTTTGCCAACCAGCAAAGCCTTCTTGCGGAAAAGCACTGCAAGAAAATTGAGTTCGAGTACATACTAACTTACGCTCATACATCAGCTTTTTCATGCAAGAGGCGATCGCTTCTGGCGATCCGCTGGAATCATCATTCCTTGAGTCACGTCGATCATCATCTCGGTCTCTATACCTTCTAGGACGCTCATTTTGTTCAGCGCAGGTTCGTTCTGCTTTCGCAAGAGCATCCGTACTACTAAGGTCTCCACCTTCGCGGCTATAGTAAAAGTCTCTATATTTTCTGATACATTCAATCCCTCGATCACTCCTTGTGGACTGAGCAGATATCGAAAGCACTTCTATTGTAGATAGATTGCTCACCACAATCCCTAAAGATATCAAAGATCGAGAGATGAGAGTATTGGTGTTCATTGGCTGCACGATCTCCTGAAAGGTATTAAATGTATAGGTTAGTATGAATACATTAACTGACAGTAAAAGATTTGAAGGTCGGAAAAGGTAGTATGTTTTAGTTGGTTTATGTAAACTTTACTTAATAACTGATGTTACCTAGAAGGAATTCCTGCAATGGTTGAAGTCAGGGCTGGCACGAACTATCCACCATTACGCCCAAAAAATATCAAAGGACTGAGACTGGCGTAAACCTCTTCAGAACTTTTGACTGTTGCTGCCGCAGGTTTGCTAGACGCTTGAGCGACTGGAGCATCGGCAACTGTGCGGTGGGGCTGACAGTTCCTTTTAAAGCCGCTGCCTTATCACTGACAACAGAAGCTATTTTATATTCAGCTACAGTCGGAATCTTGGATTCGGTAATAGTTGTAGATTGATTGACTTCAACTTGTTTAACAGTGACTTCGCCAGCCTGAGCGCCATAGCTATAACTCATACTACTGATCGGAGGCAATCACCACTAAACTCAAAAACTTGGCTGGACTTGAACCATCGTAAATCATCGTAATTACACCCCTCAAAGAAATAGCTTAGACAAGCACCCTAAAAACACAGAAATATTTAAGGTTTCTAGATCCTATCTGTTACGATCAATTTCGTTGGTAGGAAAAAGGTAGGGGAAAAGTCGGATCTTTTTAGCATATTTGTGTGATTTTTTTGACAAATGAGGATTTGTTGGCGATAGTGTAGCTATCAGTAAGGTTTTAAGGTAAAAAATGTCAGAAGAAGAGGCGATCGCCTTAGTTGAGAAATTACTAGAACGGGGGCGTTTAACAAAAGTTCAAGAAATTGTGTTTAGCCAATCTTGGGAGGGGAAAACTTACTTAGATATGGCTGTAGGTAATGGCTATGACACTGGTTATGTTAAAGATGTTGGCTCAGAATTGTGGCGATCGCTGTCTAAAACTTTAAACGAAAAAGTTACAAAAAACAACTTGCACGGGGTATTAGAGCGATTCGCTCAGCAACAGGAAAACGCACAGCAAACATTAAAAGCTCAAACATTTGAGAATCGCAGTAACTGGGGTGAAGCGATCGATGTTTCTCTTTTTTATGGACGTACTGCGGAATTAGAAACTCTTAGCCAATGGATTTTGGGCGATCGCTGTCGATTGGTCACGCTTCTTGGTATGGGCGGCATGGGCAAAACTGCTCTCTCCGTAAAGCTTGCCGAACAATTGCAGGAAGAATTTGATTATGTGATTTGGCGATCGCTACGACACGCACCTTCTTTTCATGACAAGATAACCGACTGCATCAAAATCCTTTCTCATCAAACGGTTACATGTTTACCCGCTAACTCCCATGAGCAGATTACTTGTTTAGTCGAATACTTCCGTAAATCTCGATGTTTGCTGATTTTGGATAACTTCGATACTTTGTTGCAGCATGGTCAAAAAATAGGTACTTGTCTTGATGGTTACGAATCCTATGGTGAACTGTTGTGGCGCTTGGGAGAAACTAGCCATCAAAGCTGTGTGCTGATTACCAGTCGCGAAAAACCTGCGGAAGTTGCTGCTCTTGAAGGGGATGGATTACTAGTACGAACTCTTGCTCTGTCTGGATTAGAAATCGCCGCAGGACAAACAATACTAACGCTCAAAGGTTTGTCAGTCTCTGATACAGAAGCTTGTCAATTAGTTAATTGTTACAGTGGCAATCCATTGGCGTTAAAAATTGCCGCTACTGCCATTCGTGACTTACACAAGGGTAATGTTAATCAGTTTTTAGCCAGTGGTATAACTCTGTTTAATGGGATTAGTAATCTGTTATCCCAACAATTCAAAAGACTATCAGACTTGCAGAATCAATTAATGTACTGGTTGGCTATTCATCGCGAGAGCATTTCCCTAACTGAATTGCATAGTGTTTTTGTTCCATCTATGTCTAAAGCAAAATTAATGGAAGTTCTAGCATCTTTGCTAGGACAGAATTTAATTGAACGCGATCGCCATGGATTTACGCAGCAACCTGTGGTGATGGAGTATGTAACGGAACGTTTAATTGAACTGATCAGTCAAGAAATAATTACTGAATCACCGCAATATTTGCTGACTCAAGCTCTAGTCCAAGCCCAAGCTAAGGATTATATTCGCGATAGTCAAATTCAATTGATTGTGCAGCCTATCCTTCAGCAATTGCAAACTACTCTTGTCTCTAAGCAACAGGTTGAGTATAAACTCGGTAGACTGATTACAACACTCCAAAATGAAACGATCGCCTCAGATAATTACGGAGGTGCAAATCTCATTCATTTACTGGCTCATATAGAAACTAATTTAACGGGCTATGACTTTTCGGGGCTGACGATTCGTGACTGTGACTTGCGATCGCTCAATTTACATCGGGTCAACTTTAGTCAAGCTTCTTTTCGAGATTGCCTGTTTGCAGCAACCTTTGGTGGTATTACTAGCGTTGCCTTTAGCCCTGATGGGCTTTCCCTTGCAACCAGTGACACCAATGGCGAAATTCAGATTTGGGATGTCAGTAATGGAAAACAACTCTTTAATTGTAAGGAGCATAATAGTTGGATTTGGCATGTTGCTTTTAGTCCAAAATATCCAATTCTAGCTAGTTGCGGTCAGGATCATACAATCAAACTTTGGAATACAAATAATGGAGAATGCTTTAAAACCTTACATGGACATAGCAATATTGTCACCGCGATCGCCTTTAGCTCCGATGGTCAATTAATCGCGAGTAGTAGCACCGATCGCACAGTTAAAATTTGGAATTCAGTCACAGACGAATCTATTCAAACCTTAGAAGGACATTGCGCCTGTGTTTGGTCAGTTGATTTCCATCCCAAAGGTCAGCTTTTAGCATCGGCTGGAGAAGATAACACGATCAAGTTATGGAATCTCGAAACAGGTTCCTGTGTGCAAACTCTGCAAGGTCATCAATATTGGGTTAAAGCGATCGTCTTCAGTCCCAATGGGAAAATATTAGCTAGTGGTAGCTTTGATTGCACCGTGAAAATATGGGATTTACAAACTGGCGAATGTCTAACAACTTTGTTAGGACACAATTCTGTTGTGACATCTTTAGCCTTTAGTCCTCAAGGCGATCGCCTAGTGACGGGTAGCTACGATCAATCCGTCAAGATTTGGGATGTTGCCACAGGGAAATGTTTGGACACTTTGCATAAGCACACTAATCGAGTGTGGTCAGTTGCCTTCCATCCCCAAGAAAATTTAGTGGTTAGTGGTGGTGATGACCACGGGATTAAAATATGGGAACTTCAGAGAGGAAAATGTATCAAAACCCTACAAGGGAATAGCAATGCAATTTATGCGATCGCCTATATTGATCAGCAAAACTTACTTGCCAGTGCACATGAAGACCAGACAATTAAACTCTGGGATGTCAACATTAATGCTCCCCAAAATCTAGAACCTGACCTGCAACCTTTTCAAATACTGCGAGGACATAGCGATCGCATTCTATCCATTGCCTTTAGCCCCAATGGACAGATTCTCGCCAGTGGTAGCGCCGATCGCAAAATTAAACTTTGGAATCCACACACAGGCAAAGCTATGAAAACTCTTCAGGGACACCGTAGTTGGGTTTGGGGAATTGCCATTAGTCCCGATAGCAAATTCTTAGCTAGTGGTAGCTATGACCACACAGTTAAGGTGTGGGATCTAGAATCTGGCAAATGCTTACAAACCTTGCAAGGTCATCCTAGTTCTGTCTTAGCTGTTATATTCAGTCACGATGGCAAGACTCTGTTTAGTAGTGGCTATGACAAGCTGGTTAAACATTGGCATCTTGAAACTGGGGAATGTCTCCACACTTGGGAAGCGGACTCTAGTAATCGTGTGTGGGCAATGGCGATCAGGTCCAATTCACAGCATCTAGCAAGTGGTGGCGATGATAACTCTGTAAAACTATGGGATATAGAGACTGGAGATTGTTTACGCCTATTTTCTGGACATTCCCATCCAGTTGTCTCCGTCGTATTTACGCCCAATGGCGATCGCCTGATTAGTGGGAGTAGCGATCGCACCATCAAAATCTGGGATGTAGTTACGGGAAATTGCCTTGAGACATTACAAGGGCATGGTCACTGGGTAGCATCATTGAAGCTAAGTCAGGATTCAAGAACGCTCATTAGTGGCAGTTGGGATGAAACGATCAGATGTTGGGATATCACCGCAGGGCAATGTTTACAAACCTTACGATCGCTCTCTCCCTACAAAGGCATGATCATCAATGATGTCACAGGTTTAACTCAAGCTGAGATCGACACCTTAAAAGCTCTAGGAGCATTAGCAATCTAAATTAGCGGGATAAAACCCAAAAATTAGTAGTGCAGAGCGAAGCACCACTAATTTTTAGGTTAGAAGAGGAGTAATATAGAAATCATATTTTTGTTGTCAGCAAGCTATACCAGCCATGATGATTCAAACTTTACCGAAAGTTACGACCTTTGATGAATTTGTGGAATTTCTTCCTGAAAATTCTGGCGTGCGTTACGAACTACATAACGGAAATATTATTGAAATGGCTCAACCAGTCGGAGATCATGAAGAATCTAAGGGATTCTTGACCGTTAAGCTTAGTGGACTAATCGATCGCTTAGACTTGCCATATCTCATTCCTAACCAAGCAATCGTCAGACCCGAAGGTAAAGATTCTGGATACTTCCCAGACATATTGGTAGTAAATCGCACCAACCTACCCAATGAACCACGATGGAAAAAAGAATCAGTTCTTAGTCATGGTGCATCCATACCTTTAGCCATTGAAATTGTATCTACCAATTGGCGAGATGATTATCATTTGAAATTTGCCGATTATGAGGAGATGGGGATTGCTGAATATTGGATTATTGACTATGCAGCATTGGGTGGACGTAATTTTATTGGTAATCCTAAACAACCAACCATCTCGGTTTGTAATTTGGTAGATGGAGAATATCAAATTAGTAAATTTCAAAATAGCGATCGCCTGATCTCTCAAACTTTTCCCGAACTCAACCTCACGGCAATTCAGATTTTTCAAGCTGGTCTTGTTTTTGATTCTTAGTCATATAGTTCTCACAATCTGCTAATCACTATACCCACTGGGGTGAAGCGCTCGATGTTTCTCTTTATTTATGGACGTACTGCTAAATTAGAAACTCTTAGCCAATGGATTTTTGGCGATCGCTAGTCTTCTGGTATTATCCCCATGTCCTGTAGAGAGAGTCTTGTTTCACCAAGAATTACATCCTTCTATTAATCTATAGCCAAATAAGTTAAGACATAAAACCCAGAAGAGAGTTGTGGCGCTCCGCTTCGCAACTCTCTTCTGGGTTTTGGTACTGCTATAAAACAAGAAAAAAGGCTAAAATCTTAGCCTTGGTATGTCAAGTATATTAACGACTTTTTTTGCACTAAGAAGCGATCGCCATTGCCTTAGGTGCGAGAGCCGAAATCACTGCATCAGCATTGGCAGTCCAGCCAATAATCCCGCCTTGAGCGCGTAGCATTTCAATTGTTGACGACTTGAATTCTGGAAAATAACTAGCAGTTCCATCTTCAATCAGAAGGCATTCATAACCGCGATCGTTGGCTTCACGCATAGTTGTTTGGACACAGACTTCAGTAGTTACGCCTGTAAATAGAAGATGCGTAATATTCTCCTTTTGTAAAATCTCTTCTAAATTTGTCCGACAAAAAGCACCTTTACCAGGCTTAATGATCACGATTTCATTCTCTAAAGGTGTAAGTTCAGGAATAGGATTATTCCCATCTTCACCAGCGATTAAAATTCTTCCCATCGAGCCTCGATCGCCAATTTTGAGATGACCACCTTCGCCTCGATTGAGCTTAGAGGGAGGGCAATCGGACAGATCGGGGGAATGTGCCTCAATTGTATGAATGACTGGAAAGTTTAGCGATCGGAAAGTTTCTAAAAGCTTTTTGACCGTTGGCACAATGCTTTGGAGTTGGGTAACATCATTCCCAAGAGCCTCACCAAATCCACCATGTTCTAAAAAATCTCGTTGCATATCAATAATCACGAGCGCAACCTTGCTATCGGTTGGTAAATTGTATTCATAGGGTTGAGCAGCGATCGCAGACATAAGTTTCTCCTTAACTCATTAAAATGGAGCAATGAAAAGCATAGCTATGCTTTTCATTGCTTTATAAATTATTCACCAGCAATAATCACAGGCTTTTGCCAAACGATTAAAACAACACAACCTTCCTCACTAAAAACTTGATGGCTAGTATCAGGAGGATTGATAATTAAAGAGCCTTTGGTATATTTACCATTAACATCGGATTGCGAACCAGACAACACAAAAATATGTTCGTAACCTGAATGGGAATGATGAGGAACCTTAGCGCCTACCTCGTAGCGCAGCATTGCCGCACTTGCGCCTGTATCATCTTTATATAAGTGATAGATTTCTACTCCTTTACGAAATGGCTCCCAAGGTAGATCGTCATAACTAGAGCGGGTAAGTAATTCAGGGAAAATCCGAACTTGTTGATTGATAACCATCATTTTTTATTAATATAGCGGTTTTGAATTTGCCTACGGCAAATTCAAAACCGCAAAATCTCACACAAAATCTTATTTAATGCCCTGCCATTTTTTGTCCGATCTCGGCGAGATCAACATTAGCGCTCGCACTTTCATAAACAAATTTACCATCGCTGATAACTAGAATGCGATCGCTGAGGGTCAAAATCTCATCAAGATCTTCACTCACCAAGAGAACAGCCACACCACGATTTCGAGCTTCTACAATTTGATTGTGAATGTACTCTACTGCCGCAAAGTCTAGACCGAAAACAGGATTGGCGACAATCAATAGCTTGATTTGTTCGGCAGAAAGCTCTCTCGCCAGAACAGTCCGTTGCACGTTTCCTCCAGAAAGATTACCAACTGGAGTTTCAGGTGAAGGAGTTTTGATCGAGAAGACCTTGATCAGATTCTTAGCAGTTTCGCGAATTGCCTTGAATAGCAACAAAATTCCACCTTTAGCTTGAGGTGGACGATCGAAGGTTCTTAAAGCCAAATTTTCAGCAACACTCATGTGGGGAACACAAGCATTGCGTAGAGGTTCTTCGGGCAGTGAAAACACCTGATGGCTATACATTTCCTGACGGGTCGCATAGTAGCGATCTCCATTAACAAAAATCTCGCCAGCAGTAGCAATTCTTTGTCCAGACAGAACTTCTACTAATTCCTTTTGCCCATTACCTGAAACACCTGCAATACCGACAATTTCGCCACTTTTGATTTTGAGATCGACACCTGCAACTGCTTCCAATCCATTATCTTTATCAGCATGAATATTTCGTGCGTCGAGAACTAGATTATCAGTCGAAACTTCCGTTTTAGAAACTTGACGGGCTTCCTTAGCTTCACCCAACATCATTGCCGCCATATCCGAAACTGATAGCTCTTTGGTAGAACCTGTCCCTGCGAATTTACCCTTACGCAATACAGTAACATCATCGGCAAAGGCAGTAATCTCACGGAATTTGTGGCTAATCATCAAGACGCTCAAGCGACCTGCGGTGACTTCTTCACGCAAAAGCCCCAAGACTTCATCGGCTTCCTGAGGCGTTAAGACTGAAGTTGGCTCATCAAGAATGAGAATACGACTTTTAAGATAAAGTTGCTTGAGAATCTCTAGTTTTTGTTTTTGACCAGCCGCCAATTGTGAAATTGGTGAATACAAGTCAATTTTGAAAGGAGCCGATGCCATGAAAGCTTCTAGCTTTTCGTATTCATCTTTCCAATTAATCACCGTTGGCGTATCGGGACGCACCAGTAAAAGGTTTTCGGCAACAGTCATCGCTGGTACAACCGTGAAATGTTGATAAACCATGCCGATACCATATTGATAAGCATCGCGCGGACTATTAATTTCACGAGCATGTTTATTGATCAAAATATCACCGTGGGTTGCCGAGTGAAAACCCATGATGCACTTGACTAATGTACTTTTACCCGCGCCATTTTCGCCTAGCAGGGCGTGAAAAGTTCCTGGGGCAAGTTTGAGCGATACGTTATCAACTGCGACGAAAGAACCAAATTTCTTAGAGACATTGACTAGTTCTAATTCAGGTGGCAGATGCGATCGCAGGGTATCAGCGGAAACACTAGATGGAATAGTCAAGGATGGTATCGACTCTTTCATAGATTCTTCTTCGACCAGATTAGCAGCAAGATCGCTTTCGAGATCGTCAGGCATCGGTTTTTCCATAGCGGCGTACACTTAGCACATTTTTATAATTCAACTAGAAACTTTGCTTGATTGCTGTAGTCAATGTTTCAGAATCACTGACAGCACCAAACACACCACCCTGCATTTCGATCATTTTCAGTGCCGCAAGGTGATTACCATAATCAGTTGCACCCGTGCAATCTGACAGCATCAAGCATTCATAGCCGCGATCGTTGGCATCGCGCATGGTCGTATGTACGCAAACATCGGTGGTGATCCCCGACAGAATAATATTTTGAATTCCATTGCGCTTCAAAATTAGGTCGAGATCGGTGGCATAAAATGAGCCTTTCCCAGGTTTGTCGATAATCGGTTCGCCAGCTATGGGGTAAAGCTCTGGAATAATGTCCCAACCCTTTTCACCACGCACTAAGATCTTGCCACAAGGCCCTTCATCACCGATTCCTGCACCAATTCTTTGCGATCGCCAGCGCTTATTTTGAGGTAAATCTGATAAATCGGGACGATGTCCTTCACGGGTATGAATAATCAAAAAGCCTTTTTCACGAAATAGGGTCAAGACTTTTTTGATTGGCTCGATGGGTGCTCTGGTGAGCGACAAGTCATAGCCCATTTTGTCCACATAGCCGCCGACTCCGCAGAAATCAGTCTGCATGTCAATGATGATTAGTGCAGTGTTGTCTGGTCTAAGATCGCCGTTATAAGGATAGGGATAGGGCGTAGATTCAATATACATAAGCAATTTTAATGATTAATACAAAAAATGTAGAGTAAGTGTTTGTATTAATTGTTGGCGATCGCGTTAGTTCAGACTGTTACTCAGAAACTTATAGCGATCGTAACTAAACATAAATTACTTACCCCCAAAATAATGGAACCTAAAAATACCGCTGCTCGATACAATCGCATTGCCCAATGGTGGCAAACCGAGCATCAAAACTCAAGCTATGGAATCACCCAATTAGAACGAGCAATCAAATTTACTGTTAATAAAGGCTTAGCTATTGACATCGGTTGTGGAAGTAGCGGACGTTTTATCAAGGTCTTATCCCAGCAAGGATTTCAGACAGAGGGTCTGGATATTTCCGTCGAAATGATCGATTTAGCCAAGCATCTTCATGCAGAAATCACTTTTTATATTGAAGATATCTGCACGTGGATTCCTCAAAAACTTTATAGTTTGATTTCTGCTTGGGATAGCACTTTTCATTTACCACTCGATAAACAAGAGCCAGCGATCGAGAAGCTTTGCAACGCGCTAGAACCTAATGGCGTAATTTTGTTTACTTGTGGTGGTGGACATACAAATAGCGTCGTTTCTGGAACATTTCAAGGACAAGACTTTGATTACAGCACATTAGGAGTAGATGGTTTTCTGCGGATTCTCATAGAAAATCACTGTACCTGTCGTCATCTCGAATACGACCAATATCCTGAAAATCATGTTTATATAATTGCCCAAAAGATTGCACCTACAAGCTAGATAAAATTTGTCTAAATCTTTTGAGAACTCTTTTTAATCGCATCACGCAGCCATTGATTTGCCTCGTCGCGATCGCTTAGTACACTCCAAAACATAGAAACTACCCAAGGTTTAGTTTTAATTGGTAGTTCAAAAATGCTTAGATCACAGGCTTTTGCCAAGTTTAGGGCAATTCGACTAGGAACTGAAGCAACAAAATCGCTAGAGGCGATCGCAAAGGGCAACACCAACATATGGGGAGTTGTCAGAGCAATTCGCCGTTGTAAATTTTGCTCCTGTAGTGCCTTGTCAATTGCGCCAGTGCGATCGCGCCGCAGCGTTGTCAGCACATGGGATAAATGCGTAAATGCTTCTAAGCTCATCGTTCCATCTTTTAATGCTGGATGTCCTTGACGGGCAATACCCACAAATCTCTCTTCAAAAATTGGTTCACATTTTGTGTGTCGAGGCGGATTTGGGAAGACTCCCATAGCTACATCGATCACACCTTGCTCTAATAAATCACTAACATTATCCTTCTCAAATCCGATCATATGGAAGTTAATCGATGGTGCATTTTGCCGACCAAATTCTAGTAGAGGCGGCACAATCACAAAACTGGTGTAGTCCGAACTGCCGATCGCAAAATCGCGATCGCTAGCAGCAGGATTAAAGGCTTGACTGGAGGTAATGGTGTGGCGAATTTGTTGTAATACTGCCAAAATATTGGGGGCGATCTCCTGCGCCTTCTGGGTTGGTTGCATTTGCCGCCCCATCCGCATAAACAAATCATCAGCAAATAAGATCCGTAATCGATTCAGGGCTGCGCTCATCGCTGGCTGTCCAATTTGCAGCTTTTCCGCAGCTTTAGTAA
The DNA here is from genome assembly GCA_003242085.1 of Pseudanabaena frigida. Taxonomy (GTDB): domain Bacteria; phylum Cyanobacteriota; class Cyanobacteriia; order Pseudanabaenales; family Pseudanabaenaceae; genus Pseudanabaena; species Pseudanabaena frigida. Next base: position 20,764 of record QBML01000018.1, read on the forward strand.
CGCTGCGTTGCTCCAATAACGCCTCGAAGGCAACTAACAGGTTTAGATCGATCGCTGCCAAGTTTATCGATTTCATTGATAATATCTATCTAAAATATTGTCTTGTTTAATAGTTTAAGGGTTGCTACGGTAATGTCATAGCGAATTCAATCTGAGGTTTTCGATGACTATGACGAAGAAAGTGGCGGTAATTACTGGCAGTCATAAGGGATTGGGCTATGCGATCGCCCGTCAGTTGGCGCAGAAGGAAGATATTCAGGTAATAGTAACGAGTCGAAATCCACAGGATGGACTTAACGCGCAACAGCGACTAGCTAACGAAGGTATTCAAGTAGATGTTCATGCTCTTGATGTGACTAGTGTTGCTAGTGTGCAGGAGCTAGCAACGTGGTTACAGCAAACCTATGGCAGAGTCGATATTTTAGTCAATAATGCGGGTGTTAATCCCACGATGCAGCCTGAAGAAGCCAGTCTACTAACAGTAGATATAGAAACTATGTTGGCAACGTTTAGTACGAATGTGTTGGCAGTCGCTCGGATTACGAAGGCACTCATTCCATTGATGAGCGCTAATGGTTATGGACGAATTGTGAATGTATCAACAGAGATGGCTTCACTCAGTTCAATGGGTAGCGATTACTATCCATTAGCACCTTCCTATCGACTCTCGAAAGTTGGACTAAATGGATTAACTGCACTGTTTGCGAAAGAGCTACAAGGTAGCAATATTTTAATCAATGCTTATTCACCTGGTTGGATGAAAACCGATATGGGCGGCTCTGATGCGCCATTTACCGCCGATGAGGGAGCCGAGACTGCGGTGTATTTGGCAACATTGCCCGATGGTGGCGCTCAGGGTAAGTTCTTTGGAGAAATGCGGAAGTTTGGCGGGGCGATCGCATTGCCTTGGTAATTATTACAGCGCTTTGCGCTCAAACCCGAACAAGAGTAGCTTTCAAAGCATTGCGAAGCAATGCTTTGAAAGCTGCTCTTAGCATAATTGCTCAGCTATTAATTCACTGCCGCACAATACGATTTTCTGCTTTTATCTGCAATGGCGAACTAGCAGTGATGTATTCAGCGATCGCATCCGATAGCAGATACCCAGTTTCTAAAAGATTTTGACCTTCTGCAAAAACACGATAACCATCACCCCCTGAAGCCAGAAAATTATTTGTTGCCATCCGATATGTCGCCTCTGGATTTAGCAATTGGAAGTTGCCAGATTCATCTTTTATCTCAACCTTTGTGACTCGCTTACCTACAGGTAGCTTCGCGTCCCAAACAAATCGTATTCCCGCAACCTGTGGAAATCTTCCTTCCTCTTGTTCTGCAAGGCTGACTCCATGCTCCAAAGATGCTTTTAACTGATTACCAGTTAGATCAATCTGAGCAATTGAATTTCCAAAGGGGAGAGCCTCCAACACATTTCCCATTGTAATCTCACCCAAAGGGAACCCATTCCGAATCGCGCCAGCATTAATCAAAGCCACTTGCACGCGATCGCCTTTGGTCTTTGCTAACATCGCATTAGCAATCAGGTTACCTAAATTAGTTTCGCTAGTTCGGAGTTTGACGCGATCACCGTCTAGCACTACCAAAGATTTACCGATAATTTTTTGACATAATGCTTCAATTGGTGCAGCATAAACTTTGAGTTTATCGACAAATTCTTGATTAGACTTGACACTCGCATCAAGGGCATGGGGTTTACCTGCCCAAGCAATCAACTTACCTGTGCGATCGAAACTTACCGACAGATCCCCTAGATATTTACCCCATTCCCAATCTGTGACTACTAGTACAGGTTCCTTGGTTCCATTCTTCTCAACCAATGGATAGGGATGATTAGCGTTGGGAATATTACCGACGGGCGTATGACTATGAGCGCCAATAATGATATCGATGTCAGGGACTTTTTGCGCTAGTAGCACATCATAGTCAAAGCCAATGTGGGTCAGGGCAATAATTTTGTTGATTCCTTGTTGCTTGAGGGCAATCACTGAGGTACGCGCCGCCGCAATCGGGTCAGTAAACTTCACACCATCACCAACACTGGACAAAATCGCCGTATCGGGAGTCGTCAAGCCAAACACACCAATCTTTTCGCCTTTCACATCGAGAACATGCCAAGGACGAACTTTGCCATAGAGAGGCGATTCGGGCGCGATGTCTATATTTGCAGAAATAATTGGGAACTTTGCCTTAGCGATGAAATCTGCGAGTACCTGCTGTCCACGATCGAATTCATGATTGCCAATAGTTCCAGCATCGTAGGCAAGGGCATTATAAAAATCGAGATCCGCCTGTCCTAGATATTGATTGAAATAGAGCGTGCCTTGAAAAATATCGCCTGCATCCAATAGCAGCAAAGGTTCTTGATTAGTCTTGTTCTCCGCACGGATTCGATCGATGAGAGTACGACGACGGGCTATTCCTCCCAACAGGCGATCGTCATATTTGACAGGTTCCAAATGCGCGTGGTGATCGTTGGTATGCAAAATCCTGAGGGAGAAGCGAGTTTCCTGTGCAACGACATTTAACAGTGCTGGAGAAACGGCAATCAGAAAGGTAATTACAAAAGCTACGAATATCTGAAAAGATCGCCTGATCTGAAGTTTCAGTTTTAAGTAATTAGAGATCGCTTTAAAACTATTCTTCGCTTTCACAGTCAACACCCTCAAGTTCCAAGGTTTTCTATGACAGTTTAACGCTTGCTTTGAGTAATCGCTTAAAATTTAATCCGCCGATAAATTTCTGACATTGGCAGTTCTAAGTTTAAGCTCTGTAAATGAATAGTCTGTTCTAAGCGATCGCATATTTGTAATTGCCAGCGATCGTTATTATTTTGGCGATCTAGTTGGTGATATTGCTCCACATAGGGTTCTGATTGACTAACGAGCAAATATTCACAGAAGCTAGAAATCGAGCGATATTTTCTAAACTTGTCGCCGCGATCGTAGCCTTCGGTCGAAGGAGATAGAACTTCCACAATTAATAAAGGATTTAGAATTTCATCAGTGCGATCTTGATTAAATTCGGGTTCGCTATTAACAACCATGAGATCTGTGTAAGTACCACAGTTGTAATCAGGAATCCATACTCGCAAATCGCTGTTGTATAAACGAAAATCTGTATCTCTAAACAAAAATCCTAAGTAAATCAGCAGATTGCTAGCGATCTCGCTATGAGTGGCTGTTCCTCCAGACATGGTAATAATTTCTCCATTGCGATATTCATAACGTTCCTCAGATGTTTCGGCGATCGCCCGATATTCCTCTAGGGTCATGCGAACTTTGCCATCTGAAGCTTCAGATTCTGGAGATATACTTTTTGCGATCGGTTTAGCTTGAGCGATGACCATGATCGTACCTCTGAGAATGGCGTAACGTTAAGAGCTAATTATAGCGTAGGGGCAATTCATGAATTGTCCCTACGCTATAACTATAAACCTTGCTATGCAGGGTTTATAGTTGCTTATTTGAATTTGTCGAGAATGCGGCGCATGGCTTCATTCACGTTATCGCGACTATTGAAAGCCGAGATACGGAAGTAACCTTCACCTGCTGCACCAAAACCAGAACCTGGGGTTCCTACAACGTTACAGGTTTGCAAGAGCTTATCGAAGAAATCCCAACTGGTTAGCCCTGCGGGAGTCTGCACCCATACATAGGGAGCATTCTCGCTACCATAGACAGCTAAACCTGCTTCGGTCAATTTCTCGCGGATAATCTTGGCATTTTCCATGTAGAAGTCAATCAAGGCTCTAGTTTGCGCTTTCCCTTCTTCAGAATAAACGGCTTCCGCACCACGCTGGACGATGTAGGAAACACCATTGAACTTAGTGGATTGACGACGATTCCAGAGCTTCCATAATTCTACGTTAGATCCATCTTTCGCCTTACCAATCAAGTTCTTAGGCACGACGGTTAACGCGCAACGAGTACCTGTAAATCCTGCATTCTTCGAGAAAGAACGGAACTCGATCGCACATTCTTTCGCGCCTTCAATTTCATAGATCGAGTGGGGAAGACTAGGATCGGTGATAAATGCTTCGTAGGCAGCATCAAAGAAGATAATCGAACCGTTAGCGCGAGCATAATCTACCCACGCTTGTAAATGTTCCTTAGTGGCGGTTGCGCCTGTGGGATTGTTGGGGAAGCAGAGATAAATCAGATCGACTTTTTGCATCGGAATCTCGGCGGTGAAATTATTCTCGGCAGTTACAGGCAAATAAACTAAGCCTTCGTATTCGCCTTTGTCGTTGATGTCGCCTGTGTGTCCTGCCATGACGTTAGTATCCACATACACGGGATAGACAGGATCGGTGACGGCAATAATATTGTCATCGCCAAAAATATCGAGAATGTTGCCGCAGTCGCACTTGGAGCCATCGGAAATAAATATTTCAGAAGCGTCAATATCACAGCCTCTTGCCTGAAAATCATTTGCCGCAATTTTTTCACGCAACCATGCATAGCCTTGTTCGGGGCCATATCCCTTAAATGAACTGCGATCGCCCATATCTTCAACCGCTTTGATCATGGCATCACGACAGGCTTGGGGCAAGGGTTCGGTGACATCACCAATGCCAAGACGGATCACTTTTGCGTCAGGATTTGCCTCGATAAAGGCGTTTACCCGTCTTGCAATTTCGGGAAACAGGTAGCCTGCCTTGAGTTTGAGATAGTTGTCGTTAACGGTAGCCATGATGGATGAGTTAATCTTTTTTGATTTTTGTATAGTTTTATATTATGCCTTTATCAAGTTACTTAAGTCACCAAAAGCTCTAATAGACTTCATCATGACTACCAATGTCTACTAGCAAAATCACCATTTCCAGTAGTTTCTTATCCTAGTAAGTCTGCTAACAAATCATCAACAGAGCCTCTTTTTGCTGTGCCATCTTTAAAAGCCTGTTGCACTTCTTGAGCGTTAGCCAAAATTTCAGCATGACGTACTTGAAACTCTCTCAGGAATTTAAAAAACATTTCAAAGCCTGTTTTTTCATCGTGACAGGAGAGCATGATTAGCTTTGCCCATGAGGTAACGGATCTTACGCCTAGTTTTTTCTGTAGCCAAGGCTGAAACTCGTTATAAAAGTCTTCTTCTTCTTGAGTAAGTTCTTCATTAATCTGACTTCGCGCAAATTCATATCCAGTAAGAAACATAAATAGATCGCTAACGGATTGACGACCTAAATACATTCCTGAGTTCTTCTCAACTTTTTGCAAAAGCTCAAATAATCCAATCATTTTATAAATCCCAAAAATGATATTAAACTTTTGAGATATCACTGATTAATACTGTTAAATTAATTCTTTGTAATCATTTCCCAAATCTTCTTGTGTGATTTTAATTATTTCATCATTTATTGAATCTAAAAGATCTAAAATTGGATTAGAAAATGACTTATTCAAAAAGATATAATCAATAAATTCTCTAATAGAATCTAACACCACGAGTGAAATGTGGATATATTGATTTATATGAGTAAGTCGATCATGATCTCTTGGTACTAAGTGGTCATTATCTTCATTTAAGTAATTCAAAAATAGATCTACCCATGTTCCATGAACAGCATGTGAGCCAAGTTTTTGAGATACAACGTATGTCAATCGATCATAATTAATATCATCTATCATTGATGCAACACTGGGTAACTTTTTAGAAGAAATTATTTGTTCTTCAGTTAGATTTGTTGAACAAATGATTCTATCTATTGATTTTAACATGCGTTCTTCAACAACTAAAACCTTATTATCTCGATCTTTAATATTATTTTCTATCTTTTCTCTTAGCTCCAATTCTGTTTTTAGTCCATTACCAAGATATCTTTCAAAGTACTCATTATTATTCTTTTTGCAAAGCCAAATAACTTTAATAGCAGTTTCAAAAATACATCTATCTATAATTGAGGTAGTCTCTCCAAAAGCACCTCTACCAGAGGAAAGTAAACTGTTTGCACACATTAATCTAGAGCATCTATTTAGAAGACCTATAAGCACATAAAAGTGTAGAGAGTTTATAGTTCTCAAATGGGGAGAATCAATGTCAATATGAGCGAAGCAATTACAAAGTATCGCTACATATTTATACCATTTAAATAGAATCGGTCTATAATCACCAGATGTTCGACAATTTTCTATCTCTTCTATATCTATTTCGGGAGGATCAGGTAGAAGCTGCTCTTCTGTCATTCTATTTGCAAAGATTAGTTTATTTTGAGTTAAGCTTTTTAGTTAAATAAACTAATTAATTGAATTGAAAATCTATAATCATAATCTATAACTTATAGACTATGGAATTGTATAATATAAAAATAACCCCAGAGCCTTAACTTAAGTCCTGAGCTAATGCTTGTCTTTTTAGAGAAATAATCATTAAAAATGATTGACTTTCTAATAAGTTTTAGCTACATTAAATAGCTATTTACAATAGTCATCTCTTAAGACATTGGACAGTAGTTCTCACTTAAGACATTGGGTTATCTGGGGTCTACATTTACAATTCTAACTCAATATTTAAATTAGTCAATGCCTCGTGAGCTATCTGATACAGATCTTCAAGAAATTCAAAAGCATTTTATCTCCTATCACTTCAATCCCTATCTTTCGGCAGCAAATAGTTTTAAGGATGCATTGCATATCTACGAAATCAATATTCAGTTATGTGAAGCAATGTATCCCTGCTTGCACACAATAGAAATTACACTCAGAAACTCGATACACAGAGTCTTAAAGAACAAATATGGTCAAGATTGGTTCTCCTGTGAAGCATTGCAACTAACAGAGCATGAGAGAGAAGAAATTGATCAAGCAATCAAAAAACTTCAAAGACTTGGATATATAGAAGTATCAAATAGAATTGTTTCAGAAATGACTTTTGGGTTTTGGAAAAGCCTGATTCAGAAAAAGTTTTATGAAGATTCAATATGGAAACCATGTTGTAAAGGTATATTTGTAGCCGCTAAACCCCGCGAACTTAATCTTAAAGTGATTAGGGGTAAAATCCAGAGAATACTAAATCTTCGTAATAAAGTCTTTCACCATGATTGTGTATGGAATGACTATGAAATTTGTGATATTTACGAGGATATTTATCAATTTATATTTTGGCTGAATCCCAAGGTTTTTACTTGGACAAAGAATTTTGATCGCTTTACAGAAGTATACTCAAAGTCGTCAAGACTTATTGATGGGCTGTGCAAGAAAAAGTGAATTGACTCTTCAAAAGATATAGTTTGGTCACATTAAAAAGCGCTAACTTTTAACTCACGCTGCGATCGCATTTTCTCAAGCTTTTTCCAAGCAGCCTCATTACCAGTTTTCATCTTTGTCGCAGTGTTAATTAGGCGATCGCGATTTTGATTGGCATAATATGCTTGAAGTTCTTCAGTCTCTCGGACTACTTGAGCATACTCAGCTTCCGCCGCATCACGATTTATCTCAATATAGGATAGAGCCGCATTAATTTGCTCATCTGTAAGTTCAAACAAACTTTGGATAAACTTAGTAGGATATTGAGACTTCACATAGTCCATCACATCATAAAGAGTAATCCGAGCGCCAGATATTGTTAACCCTCTCTCAGTGCGGATAATTGCTGCTTTTGCATTAGATTGAGAAATCATATCCATTCTCCTCTAGAATTACGCTCAAACTTGACATCAGGATTGGCTAGACATAGATCGTAAAACCGATCATCAGTAATTTTGGAAATCGCATCAAGATTTAAAGTTACCGTATTCATGCTTTTACTTTGAAGATACAGTATTAAAATCTTAGCACTTACATCTGTTTTTCATCCTCCATTAACTTATCTATGCAATATCCAGACCCCAAGAATCCGCATCCAATGGCAGGATTTCCCCAAGTTTGCTTTATTCAAAACACAGTTACCAACCCGAATATCATTATCGGCGACTACACCTATTACGACGATCCCGAAGACTCCGAAAACTTTGAACGTAACGTCCTGTATCACTTTGACTTCATCGGAGACAAACTGATTATCGGTAAATTTTGCGCGATCGCTCGTGGCGTAAAATTCATCATGAACGGTGCAAATCATAGTATGTCTGGCATCTCTACCTATCCATTTCAAATCTTTTGGAACGAATGGAAACCACAAAATCTCGAATTTCCCTACAAAGGCGATACTGTAATTGGGAATGATGTCTGGATTGGCTACGAAGCGGTGATTATGGCGGGAGTCAAAATTGGTGATGGCGCGATTATTGCCTCCAAATCCGTAGTTACTAAGGATGTGCCAGCCTATGCAATCGTCGGTGGCAATCCTGCAACATTGATTCGTAAAAGATTTGAAGATCGGGCGATCGCGCAATTACTGGAAATTGCATGGTGGAATTGGGACATGGAGAAGATTACGAGAAATCTAGATCGGATTGTGAGCGCAGATATCGAAGCCTTACAAACCTGTGTTTAAGCTTAAAAATCTATCGACTCACTAAGACAAAACCTCTTGTCTTGCCACCATCAGGATCGACAGTGGCGATCGCTTGCCATAACTCTTCTGCTTTCACCCAAACTGGCGGATATTTATAGCGAGACACATCAAGGATTAAAAAACGATCTGTTCCCTTGTCATAGGCAGCGATCAGGGAAATATGTCCGCCACTTTCTTGCTTAATGGCTTTTCGCAAATAGTTGACAATGACAAAATTGTTGGACTGTTTGAGATTATCAGCGATTAACTGGCGAAAGTCTGCCAAATTAGTGCTAGAGGCATGCTAAACCTTGACTTTAACATCGTAGCTTTCCAATAATTTAGCCAATGTATCTAGGTTCATGCCTCGGCGACGAAGAGCATTCGCAGATGTAACTTTGCTAGTTTTCTCA
>QBML01000018.1:29724-110965 GCA_003242085.1 Pseudanabaena frigida
GTTCATGCCTCGGCGACGAAGAGCATTCGCAGATGTAACTTTGCTAGTTTTCTCATTATTAAAAAAGTTGTCTTGAGTGAAAGTACGGAACTTTGGATATTCAGGTGCTTCAGGGGCAGGAATATTCAAAGCATTCAGTACCATAACCATGCTAGCTACCCCGCAAAAAGCTTGATTTTGCTGCGTGATAAAGTGAATACTTAAAGGGAAGTAATCAGTTCTATTCTCACTGTTAATTAATAACTTTTCCTCATCCACAGAGTTAAATGGAATTAAATTTGAGGGGAGTTCGAGGGTTTGGGCAAGTGAACTAGAACCTGTAATCGACAAGCTCAGAATCAAAGCTTGGATAGTAATTGCAAAAAGTTTCATACACTTTATTTTGAACAATTAATCATTTGGTGAAAAGTGAAAAGCTCGGCTACTGGTTTGAGGAAATCTTGCCAAGATTATATAGCTATAGACATTTCAAAACCCAAGAGAGAGTTGCGGCGGTTCACGCCGCAACTCTCTCTTGGGTTTGGGGTTTGTTTGTCCTTAATAATTGGCTACCGCTATAAGTAGCTCAGCATAAATAAACTTAGAAGTGTATGTCGCCCACATAGAGGGCAACATACACTTGAGTCACTTAAATATGTTACATAAAATACAAAAAACTGGCAGATAAAGAAATATTGATTATGATTAGAACAATGCCAAATAAAACATAATCGAAAAGAGACATCAATGGTTTCTACCAACAGCAAGATAGGTATTATCGGCGCAGGGACATCGGGGGCTTATCTTGCCAGTCTACTCATTCAAGAAGGATTTCAGGTTACTTTGTTTGAGAAAGCCCCAGTAGTCCGTACCGATGGATGTGGCATTCTGATCGTCCAATCGGGAATGAAAGCACTGCATGAGGGCAACCCCAAAATTACTCAAAAAATTATTGAAGCTGGTAATCCTGTTAAATTATTTGAGTTCCGTAATCTTAAGGGGGGATTCATCAATTCAGAAGCCGTTACCTATGCTGAAGACGAACTACCAGGAATGCTCGTTCACCGCAAGGCTATTTTAGAAGCAATTCTCGATACTTTACCCCCCGATCGGATTCAGTTTAATGCTCAATTGTCAGCCATCTCTCAAACCGATCGTAGCGCGATCGCCCATTTTAAAGATGGCAGTCAATGGGAAGGAGATTTAATTATTGGTGCAGATGGGATTCTGTCTAAGGTGCGTCAGTCCGTCGTTCCCAATGTTGAGCTTAACTATCTAGGCGATCTCGTTTGGCGCGGAATTGTTGAAGATCGTAGCTTCTGTCCCGAAGGCAACTTCTTTGTTTATGTCCGTGGTCGCGGCATTTATGCGAACTTCTTTCATATTGACGATACTCACACCCATTGGGGATTCTTTATCGAAACTGAACAAACGGATGCTGAGAAGGGAATACTCCAGCCGACTAATACAACTATTCCTGCTCAAGAATTAGCGAAACTTCCTGAAGATGCCCGAAAGGTAATTGAATCAACACCTTCAGAAACTATGATTTGTCGTTATTCCTACGATATCGATCCCTTACCAAAGTTATATGATGGTCGCGTGCTTTTAATTGGTGATGCGGCTCATGCAAAGAGTTCTACTCGTGCTAGAGGAATGACTTCAGGATGGGAAGATGGCTTGTTGCTAACGCAGTATCTCAAATCCAGTGCCAGTATTACCGAGGCTCTTGAGAATTACCAGACCGAGAGATTACCGATTGTCCATGAATATCAACGCACCAGTCGCGAAGTAAGTCGAAAAATTGGTCGTCGTTAACAGATAGATAGAGAATGCGCCCCTTCGGGGCGCATTCTCTCAAACCATAAAGGCAAAGTTGCTTAGGAAAAAGACAAATTAAATGATTACAACCTCTGAAATTGCTCCAGATTTAGAACAAGTTCCTGAAATATTTACTCGTCATATTGGCACTTGGAAGGGCGAGTATATTAAAACTGATAAGCAGGGACATTTTTCGCGTAGCTTTGTCGGCAGCTTTACGATCGCGATCGCAGGTAATCAGTATCAACAGGTGAACAAGTATGAATACGTCGATGGTTCGCGCCTTCAGCTTGATTTTGAAGGATACTTTGAGGATCGGATTTTGAAAATGCGATCGAGTAGTTACTCTGACTTTGAGGCGATCGCATGGGATGCAGGTAAAGACTTAGTTTGCTTTCGGGCAAATAAGACTCAAGATGGTGCGCTCATTACGTTTATAGAAACAATGACTCTACTAAGCGAAAATCATCGCGTTCGTAGCACCCAAGCCTTTAAGGATGGTGTTTTTGATGGGATTTCCTTTATTGAGGAAATGCGGATTGCTTAACTAGAACCAACAGCAATTTTGAAAAGTGTTGCAAAGCAACACTTTTCAAAATTGCTGTTGGTTCAGCGATCAAAGATTGCTGGCATAATAGCGATATTGCGATCTATTGCCGAAACCTTGAATCAATCCTATTTTCAGTCTGAATATTTACTATTTGACCCCACTACACCAGACCATGATGCAGTAAATATTGTCTTTGCTTTCCCAAATACTTACACCGTAGGAATTACCAGCTTAGGCTATCAAGGAGTGTGGGCAAACCTAGCCACCCGATCGCAAGTTAACGTTAGTCGTTGGTTTACCGATGCCCATGAGGATTTACCACGTCAGATTGAGATATTAGGATTCTCCTTTTCATGGGAACTTGATTACGTAAATATTCTTGCTGCTTTAAAAAAGTTTGATATTCCTATTGATACTTGCGATCGCACCGACGAACATCCATTAGTATTTGGTGGGGGGCCAGTTCTAACCGCCAATCCTGAACCCTTCGCAGCGTGGTTTGATATTGTTCTACTCGGTGATGGCGAAGAATTAATTGGGAACTTCCTCAAAGCTTATCAAGAAGTACGTCATGCTAGTCGTGAGGTCAAATTACGTCATTTAGCAAAACTAGATGGAATTTATATTCCCCAGTTCTATGCAGTTACCTACGAATCCGATGAAGGCGCGATCGCCTCAATTCAACCCATTGATTCCGATATTCCCGCAATTATCCATAAGCAAACCTACAAGGGCAATACGCTATCAGCTTCCACAGTTGTGACCGAAAAAGCAGCATGGGAAAGCATCTTTATGGTGGAAGTGGTGCGGAGTTGTCCAGAGATGTGCCGCTTCTGCTTAGCGAGTTACTTAACACTTCCCTTTCGGACTGCTAGTTTGGAGACGAGTCTGATGCCTGCGATCGCGAAAGGACTAACTGTAACTAAGCGCTTAGGTTTACTCGGCGCATCAATTACCCAACATCCTGAATTTGATACTTTACTGGATCATCTCGCACAGCGGCAGTTTGATGATGTGCGCCTCAGTCTTGCGTCGGTGCGTACCAACACACTGACAGAGAAATTAGCAAGAATTCTCTCTACCCGTGATAGTCGGTCTGTTACTATTGCGATCGAAAGCGGTTCTGAACGCTTGCGCGAAATTATTAATAAGAAATTGCATAATGATGAAATCAAGCAAGCGGCGATCAACGCTCAGGTAGGTGGTTTGAAATCATTAAAACTCTATGGCATGGCAGGTGTACCCATGGAAAATGATGACGATATCGAGCAAACCATCGAAATGCTAATTTCCCTACGTAAAATTGCGCCAAAATTAAAAATCACCTTTGGTTGCAGTACCTTCGTTCCGAAATCCCATACACCTTGGCAATGGCAAGGTGTCAGTACAACCGCTGAGAAGAAAATGCAATATTTCCGTAAAAAGCTATTACCAAAAGGGATAGATTTTCGTCCTGAGAGTTACAAAGATTCACTTGTGCAAGCGCTCATTTCTAGAGGCGATCGCCGTTTGACTAAGTTATTGATTCTGGCTTGCAGCTACAGCGATGGCGATGTCCCCAGCGATGGTTCCTACAAACGTGCCTTTAAGGAATTACGCGGACAGTTGCCACCATTAGCTTGGTATGTGCATGAAGATTGGAATGTTAATCAAGTTCTACCTTGGCAACACCTTCGCAGTGCTTTACCTGTAGAGACATTGATCAAACATCGCGAAACTTCTTTCGCCCATTAAAACCAGAGGCGGCACTTAGTGCTGCCTCTATTACTAGGATTGCTCGTTTTGTAGTCTCCTTCTTTCTGCTAGACGCATTAAGATTTCCGTATGCACTTCGCGAGTGATGGGATAGAAATATGCCAAGGCTAAGCCAATAATTAAAGCGATCGTTGGCAGAGGGCCGATCGCTACTCTGATCGCAAATAGAGCTGAATCAGGTTGTACAGGTAGGGGCTGACAGGGAACGCTCTCTTTAAATTTTGCCCATGACAGACCTAGACCCAGCAAAAATAGACCGCCTGCTAGCCCAAACTTTTGCAATAACACCATGAAGGCGTAGAATATCCCTTCGCGGCGTTGTCCTGTCTCTAATTCATCGAGATCGGTGACATCGGGAATCATCGACCAAGGAATCAGATACGCCGTAGAAACTCCAGCACCTGCCATAATTGCAAGTATATAGAGCATTACAACTTGTCCTGGTTGCAAGAAAAACAAACCTGCTTGGGCAATAATCCAAATACCTGACCCCATAAAGTAAGCGGCTTTTTTGCCAAATCTATTGCTGATAGCACTCCATACCGATAGCATGACTAGAGCTGTACCCTGAACGGCGATCGTGACGAGAATGAAGTCATTCTCTTGCATCTTCATCCAATTTACGACGAAATAGGGAATGATCGAGGCAGTAATTTGCAAGGCTAGCCACGAACAGAAATAGATACCAATCACAAAGAGAAAGGGACGATTGCTGAAGACTACCTTTAGCTGTTCCCCAAAGCTCATCTCTTCAGGAGTTGCATCGAGGGAGGCGTTATGGAGGCGATGACGATCGCCTGCGATCGCTCTCTTCTTAATTCCCCATACGCACCAATATATCGAGACACAAGAAATAAAAGCGCAGACTGCACCCAGCACAATATATTGCGTGCCACCAGCATTGCAGCTACCCGTCTGCCTTGCAGGATCTTTAAAAAAGGCAAAGATTAGCTGAGCAATAAACAGAGAGAGAATACTGCCGCCAATTGAGAAGGTAAAACGGAAAGTGTTGAGACTTGTCCGTTCGTTATAATCTTGTGTAATTTCGGGGGTAAGCGCTGTATAGGGAAGGTTAACAGCGGTGAAGAAGGTATTAAAAACGATGCCGACAACTGCGTAATACCAAAAGAGAACCGTCTTATCGGTACTAGGTACTAGCCACTGGGCAAAAAATGACAAGCCAAAGGGAATCGCGGCATACAGCATCCAAGGCAGTCGTCTTCCCATTTTTGAGTTAGTGCGATCGCTTAGGACACCGATAATGGGATCGTTGATCGCATCAAAGATTTTGCCAATTAATAAAACTAGTCCTGCAAGGGCTGGCTCAAGTCCTGCAACATTAGTAAAGAAGAATAATAGAAAAAATGAGAGCAGGTTGGTCGTGATCGCAGTACCGAGATCGCCTGCACCATACGCCATTTTTTCACCAAAAGTTAGTTTGGTTTGAGTGAGGTCATACTGGGATGTATCTAAGGAATTCTCAGAATTACTCATAGTTTAATTGCATAATTTCAATTTTAAATTATGAGAGAGGCTTACCCTGTAGGTAAGCCTCTCTCTCATAACTCGTTTAGAATTGCTTTAGCATAATGCAAACCTTGCTCGTCATAATGAGAATAGTAATTTTCGTAAGTTATTGTTATGAATCCAGAAAGTCCAATTAGTCCCACACCTACTACTTCTAATCAGCTGCGAAATTTATTAGTAGCGATCGCCGCAATCCTATTGACTACAGCCCTATTTTTTGGCTTTCAGGCACAGCAAAGTAGCACCTCACTGGATGCAGTGGCAGCGGCAGCAGTTCCCATTGATGAGGCTTTGGCAAATAGCAAACCAACCACGATCGAGTTTTATGCAGATTGGTGTACTAGTTGTCAGTCAATGGCGGCAGATAACTTGTCTCTTGAAAAGGAATATAGCGATCGCATGAATTTTGTGATGCTCAATGTGGACAATACTAAGTGGTTGCCAGAGGTAACTAAATATCGCGTTGATGGCATTCCTAGATTTATTTTTTTAGACCGCGAGAATAAGTTGATTGGTGATACTACAGGTGCAATTCCTCGCGAAATTATGGCAGCAAATATTGATGCGGCGATCGGCGATCTACCTTTGCCTCACAATAGCGTGAGTAGCGATCGCACATCACCTGTGTCCGAAGCCAAAGCAGCAGACATTTCTCAACCAAGAGATCACAGCAAAAAGCCAGCATAGCCAAGAATCATGAAAGACGAGAGGCGGTGCTTTGCACCGCCTCTCGTCTTTCATGGTCTATTTTTAAGGTTGGTTTTGGCGGGTAAGCTCTTGCGAATTATTTAAACTGGGCGCTGCACTTGGACTGGCATTAGGTAGAGGTAGTTGAATGTTTTCAATGACACTCGTACCACGACGATTATTAGAATTTGGAGAGTCCGACGCATCGTTAGACGTTGTGTTAGCTGGGCTAGAGCTATTAGTTGTCGGTAAATTACCTCCATTCAGAAAATAGTCATAAGTTACCCGCGAGATTTGACGAATCAACTCATTAGCACGTTGATCGTTATCTGGACGCTTAACCATTACGGCGATCGCATAGCGCTTACCATTGGGCATATCAACAATTCCTGCATCACCAACTGCCGAGCCAATATCCCCTGTTTTATGAATAATTCTTGCATCTTCGCCAATTCCCTTAGGTAAGAGTGTGTTGGTCACAGGGCGGCGCATGATGTCCATAAAGCGATCGCGACTGCGGGGCTCGATCAATTTACCCTTATCCAACATTGCTAATAACGACACCATATCTTGAGTACTAATTTTATTAGTTCCCTCAAGATCGGGCAGTTGGCTATTAACTACGATGTTATTGAGTCCCCAGGATTTAAAGCGTTGATTAAGAGCGGCAAATCCTCCTAATCGCTTGATAATCATATTGGTCGCAGTATTATCGCTGACCACGATCATTTGCGTTGCTGTTTCCAAAGCCGAGATTTTTGTGCCTGTTGGTAAAAGCTGCAACTCACCTGCTTCACCAACTTTGACATCGGCAGTCATCTCTAGCTGCTCATCAAGCTTGATTTTCCCTGCATCCACATCTTGAAAAAAAGCAACCAGAATTGGGGATTTAATTGTACTAGCCGCAGAGATCGGTTGATTTGCGCCAATTTGTACATATGCTCCCGAGTCGAGATCGACCACCATCATTTGCATGGCGAGATCTTTTTCTTTGGCAGCTAATTCTTTAATCTTGCTGAGTAAAGGTGTGGCTTCGGTCTTTAGCTCAAGAGGAATGATATCTTGACTGGTTTTATTGTTTTCTTCTTTGGCAAGTACTTCTGGGATCACGGTCTTGGCGCGAATTGATTGCTGGTTTTGCCAAAAGGAGATCGCTGTCCCTGCGATTACACTCAGACCGATCCCCGCGATCGCCAGTCGTAGAACTTGCCAACCCAAAGACTTAACAGGGGACTTCGTTGGGAGCGATCGACTATTGGGAGATTTTCGACGATTTCTTGGATCAGGGCGTTGCTCGGGACGAGCTTCGATTCTGCCTTGACGATTTGGCAAAGGCTTAACTTTGTTCTCCAAAGAACGGCTTTCAAATCGCGGATCGATTATTGGTTCTGGAGAGCGCGAAGCCTCAGACGATCGGAGAAGGCGAGGTTGAGTTTTGGAGTCAGAAACAATAGGACGGAGCAAACTATCATTAGTGCTTGTCACAGCCTTGGTACGACGCTCGCGCAACTTATTTAAACGTGCTTCTCGGCTTTTTTCGGTAGCGTCAGGCGATGAAAAGTTTCTTGGTTCCACTGCTATTTATAACTCCGATACAAAAATGTCTCTACTAACCAATTAACTAGCTAGGCGCAATTAAATATAAAGCCCAAGAACCTGTGCAGACCACTGCGCAGTCTGCACAGGTTTTAATCTGGTTTTTTAATTATGCCGAGGTACTTAACTATTTGCGAGTGAAAATAGTTAATCAAGATGAGCCGTAGCCCAATTGACCTGTCGCAAAATCCCCCGCAACATAGCAACCTCTGATGGACTCAGGTTGGCGCGATCGAAGATCTGGCGGAACTTTCGCAACCGATGCACGGCAGTATGTGGATAAACATAGCCGATCTTGAGCAAAACTGCTTCAAGTTGCTGGTAGCAAGCTTCTATGTCTTCGCGGGTTGCAAGGTCTATGGGTGCTGACTTTATCAAATCTTGCGCGATTTGGCTAGTCAAATTTTCGTGACATTGGGGATCTTCACTGAGTAGTTGCAACTGATAGCAACAAATCCCCACTGCTTGCGCCAAATTCAGCGAGGGATAATCTGGATTTACAGGAATTCGCATTACCTGTTGACAATGCTGAATTTCAGTATTACTTAAGCCACGATCCTCTGCACCAAAGACGATCGCACTAGTCTCAACCTGCGATAACCAACTCAAGCCTTTCGGCGGCGTAGTCACTTTCATTTCGCCCTTGTCGATTCTGCCTGCGGTGGCGATCGCTCTTTGGCAACCTACTAGCGCTTGGGGCAAACTATCGACGATCTGGGCGCTGTCCAAAATTTCTGGAGCATGGACTGCCATATGTCTTGCTTCTTCACTGTGGCGATCGCACTTTGGATTCACTAACCACAGCTCCGACAACCCAAAGTTTTTCATCACCCTTGCCACTGAGCCAAGGTTACGCGCCCCCGCCGTCTCTACTAAAACAATTCTGATACTTGACATATAGCGATCGCAAATTAATTGTTTATAAGAATTTAGCTGAAATATCTTCGCAATATGCTAAGTTTATTGATAGATCAAGTGCTGATTAATCAAGCAATCCGTGAAAATAGTATTTTTTAATGTAGTAGAAAAATTTTCTGAGAGGAATCCTGATTCCCAAAAACTTCTCCTATCTTGGAGTAAAAGAATCAAAGTTATAAGTCCAAAACATTTTGTGGAATTACGAGAATTTTTCCAACAGGCTGACCAAGTAGGAGAATTAACTGTATTTAACATAGGTAGTAACTATAGATTAATTGCTCGCATAAATTATGAGTCACAGCAAGTTTTTATTCGTAATGTCCTTCCGCATAAAGAATATGAACGAGGCAAATGGAAAAAATAAGAAGTAAATAAAAGCACACCGAGAAGAGGAACTAAAAAAAGTTCTTCCTAAACATTGGAGAAAGCCATGAAAACTATCAAAAAAAACAAAAAATCTTATATTGATTTACTATTAGAGTTTCCTCCTCGCCCTATACACTCAGAGGAAGATTTAGATGCAGTACAAAAAGTTGTTTATGATTTGATTGATCGGGGCAACTTAAGTACCGATGAAGAAGAATACTTAAATGTTCTGGGTACGTTGGTTGAACAGTATGAACAAGTTCATCATCCCATTCCCGATATTTATGGTGTTGAACTAATAGAAGCCTTACTTGAAGAATTTGATCTCAAACAAAAAGACTTAGTACCAATTTTTAAAACGGAGTCTATTGTTTCTGCGGTATTAAATGGACATCGCAAACTCATGACTGAGCATATTGAAAAATTAGCTAACTTCTTTCATGTCTCACCTGCGGTATTTTTTCCAGCAACGCAAATACATAGTAAATAACGTCAAAAAGGTTTTTTGAAAACCTTTTTGATGTTTAGCAGAATTTTGTATAGACCTATGAATTGACAGCAGTTTCCGAACTAGTGTCCTTAATTTGACCAAATGCGATCCTTAAAAATGGCGGTGCTAAGAAGGTGGTCAAAATCACCATAATGATAATTGCCACTTCTAGAGGCTTGTCGATCGCACCGCTAGCCGTACCAATACCTGCAAATACTAACCCGACTTCACCACGCGGAACCATGCCCACACCGATCGCTAAACGATTGATATTAGGTATGCCAAAGACCACCCAGCCCGTAATCACTTTGCCAAGAATTGCCACTAACAGCAGAAATATAGCAATTAATAAGCCACTACGATTTTCGGGAATCATCGGATTGAGAACACTGAGATCGGCTCTAGCACCGACAGTGACAAAAAAAACAGGTACTAGTAAATCCGCAACAGGTTTAATCAATTCATCTAACTCTTTACGAGCGTCGGTTTCATCGAGCACCAATCCTGCGGCAAAGGCTCCTAAAATCGCTTCTAAATGGATCGCATTGCCAATAAATGCCATCAAATAGGCAAATATGAAAGCGGGAATGACAATATTGCCACGAGTTTTGAGATTAGAAACTAGCGCCACAAAGGCTTTGTTAAAAAACCCACCTAAGAGAATCGAACCAAACAGGAAGGCGATCGCACTAATTAACAGGATTGCAACATTGACAATATCAACTTCACCTGTTTTCGCCAAACTCGCAACTACCGCTAAAACAACGATCCCCAGCACGTCATCAATGACTGCCGCACCAACGATAATTTGCCCCTCTTTCGATCTTAGCTGACCGATTTCGGCAAGAACCTTAGAAGTAATCCCAATACTGGTTGCCGTGAGCGCAGCTCCCGCAAAAATGGCAGGAATTGCGGCAACATGGAAAAAATACATTAATCCGATTGTGCCTGCTGCAAATGGAACAGTCACACCGATAAAGGCAACCACAAAAGCTTGGATTCCTACTTCCTTGAGTTGACGCATGTCTGACTCTAGACCAATCTCAAAGAGAAGGATAATCACACCCAACTCAGCAATTACCGAAATTACTTCACTTTGTTTTTCAAAGATGCTGTTGACCGCTGCGGGTGACAATTGATTCAACAACTGTAATCCTGACATTAATAAAGAGTCCGATGATTCAAAACCACCTTCAGGAAAAATAACTAAGCGCAATGCAGATACACCGATAATCACACCAGCAACTAATTCTCCCAAAACAGGAGGTAGTTCTAAGCGCTTGGCAATTTCACTGCCGACTTTACTAGCAATATAGATAATGACTAGGGTGATTAAGACACCTGAGAGAATAATTGGAGCATTTTCTGACTCAACAGTGGCGAGCAAAGGCTGCGGAATATGTAGTCCAGAGAGACGATCGGAAATCACATTAATCGAGAACATAGGCTGTTTTCTTTATATTTTAGGGATAATCCAAGGAACCCAAGTTTCACATTATTATGGTTTCGTTTATCTGTCTCTAGTGCTATCAGTTACAGTTTGTCTTAAATATAGCAATGCAAGTTTAGTTTAAGACGTAAAGAAAGGCAGGGCTTTGCGCTGGCTTTCTTTATTTGGTTTTTGATTTGTCCTAGCTATCTTTAGCATAGATATAAACTTATCTATGCAACTTGATGATTCATCCATTCGGGCTTAGGATGCGTATATATTCATAAGACTTGCAAAATTAATGCTTAAGTTCACGACTCTATTTCTTCGCCCCTATGAAAATTGCCGATCAAGCCGATCGAACAGATGCTGAAATACTGCAAGCTTGGAGATCGGGAAGCAGTCAAGCTTTTGGTATCTTTTACGATCGCTATGGCGAGTTGGTTTACCGCGTATCTTTAAGGATTTTGGGCAGTTCTCAAGAAGCAGAGGATTTAACTCAAGAAATTTTCATTTTGCTCAGTCGGTCGGCAAACTATGATAGTAAACGCGGTTCGATCGCTACTTTCTTATCAGTTCTGACCCGATCTAGGGCAATTGACCGCATCCGCAAAACGCGATCGCAACAGCAACATTTACAAAAATGGGAGCAGAGCATTTCTTCAGAACATGACACTAGAAACTCATCACTCATGGAAAATGCTTCACTTGCCGAACGCTCAGAAAAAGTTAAAGCAGCTTTAGCCAATTTGCCTATCAAACAACGTCAAGTTTTAGAAATGGCATATTTTGATGGACTCAGCCAAACTGAAATTGCTAAAGCTCTGGATACTCCTTTGGGAACTGTCAAGTCTTGGGCGCGGAATGGATTGATTCGATTGAGAGAAAGTTTGAAGGATTCGCTAGAATGATTATGAACAACCGTCAATATCCCCAAGAGTGGGAAGAGTTATTAGCAGGATATGTTCTTGGTGATTTAGAACCTGAAGAAGTCACTGAGATGCATCGACTTATCGCTGAGCACCCTGAAATAGTCAAAGAAATCGATCGTTTACAAGAAACTTTAGCGCTCCTTCCACTCGGTCTAAATGAGAGTTATCCAGCTAGAGATCTTCGCGATCGCATTGCTGCGGTAGCTATTCCTACACCCGTCGAGGATCTATTAGTCGATCCATTAGATCCCGCAATCAATCCATCACCCAAAATCAAACAATCATCGCGTTTTTACGATCTCTGGAACTTTACATGGATGAGTTTCGCGGCTATTGGGGCGATCGCTTTAGTTTCTCTGGGTTTTGATAATTATCAAATGCGCCAACAAATCGCCACAAATCAAGTAGAACTACAAAAATATCGTCAAACCATTGCCATGTTGCAAGGTGCTGATAATCGGATGATTTCGCTAAAGGGCATGGGGGCAATTCCTACAGCAACTGGTAGCGTGATGATCGCTCCCACTGAAAAAACGGCAATGATTAGCATTCAGAATTTAATGCCAATCCCTCAAGAAAATAGTTATCGACTTTGGGCGATCGTTGATGGCAAAAAGGTAGACTGCGCTCAGTTCCGTCCTGACGAACAAGGTAAAGTCTTTTTAAAAGTACCCTTAGGTAGTGCTCTCAAGCAATCTACTACCGTGATTATCACCATTGAGCCAAACAAAGATATGCCAGAACCAACTGGGGAAATGGTAATGAAAGGAGAAGTTTAGTTACGGAATGTTCATAGCAATAATTTTATTACAGCTATTTTCGCTCTAAATAAAGCAAGACGGCGCTTCGCGCCGTCTTGCTTTATTTAGAGCCTAGAACAAAAAATTTTTGATTCGAGTTTGAGCGCGACGCGCAGTAAAGCTTCTGTGTGACACAGAAGCTTTAGGAGTAGTTTACAGCGTCATTAAATTTCAAGAAGGAATTAGTTTTCTGCTTCATACCAGCATCCATCTGCTCGGGATGACGCAGCACCGTGTAAAACAAAGTGAAATATATAATTTTAGTTGCTTCGACCACAGCATCCAGAATCTGATGCGATATTGCTCCTATGTAAACAACAAAAATAATAATTGGTGCTATCACCTGAACATTAGTAGGATGTAACAGATAAATCAATCCAGCCGCGATCGCAATTAGAATTACATACAAAGGTCCTACGATCCAAATAATAACATCGCCGACAAAATCAATGCCAAAAACACCCATTAAAACGGAAGGCACGTGATTTCGCAAATCCTTAATCTGGACAACTGCCGCCTTTAGGGTCAATCGATCCACTGCGATCGCAGGAATAAGATAGTGATTCACCAAATCCCAAATTTCCACAGCCCCCTCAATCAGTAGGTTAATTAAGAAGGTTTTGATCGCTCCCCACATTCCTTGTTCTTCTGAATTACGAAGAGAGCCAAGGTATTTGAAAAACATATCGAGAAATGCAAGGAGGCGAATTTTGCCACCTACACTTTCCACCATTCTCTGTGATTGCCCGAAGGCTGGTTTAGTGCCGCAGGCAGTCGTACAAGCTAACCAACTCAGACGAAGCTTTAGTTCTGTAAAATAAAAGAAGCTCCAACAGTACAGAATAAGCGCAATCAGCAACCCTGCAAAGCCGACTCCCATAGTCTTAGTTCCTAAGAACAAACATAGCACCGATCCCCAGAAGAGGGTAGTCAGAATCAGAGATACTAAAATGATCCGTATTAAAGGCTTCAATAACGCAGGATTTTGACCTAACAGAGAATACGTATTTTTGAGTAGAAATACAGTATCTTGAAGTTTTTCTCCGATCGATCGCTGTGTCATCGCCCTCATAAACTTCCTCTATCTATACTGTAGTGAATTATGGCAGAATCACCAAAAATATAACATCTAGACATTTTCCAGACAAGACTGTGGAATTTTTAATTTACCTCATCCAATTTATTAAGCCGTTCGTATATTAGCTAAAGGGAATCGTAAACAAAGATTCCTGACACTAGATTTTTTAGAAAAGATGAGTTGATCAAAATGAAATACAGATTTCTTGGACTGATTGCTGGATTGACCTTAGCTGCTGGACTCGTTTCATGTTCTGCGACAACAACTCCCACAGAACAAGCGACTCCCGCAACCCAATCCACTCCAGCAACAAAACCTGCTGATGCGATGAAAGGCGACGCCATGAAGGATAAAACTGGCGATGCTATGAAGAATGATGCGATGAAAGGCGATGCCATGAAGGATAAAACTGGCGACGCTATGAAGAGTGACGCTATGAAAGGCGACGCTATGAAGGATAAAACTGGCGACGCTATGAAGAGCGATGCTATGAAGAGCGATGCTATGAAAGGCGATGCCATGAAGAATGATGCTATGAAAGGCGATGCCATGAAGAGCGACGCCATGAAAGGTGATGCCATGAAGAGCGACAAGCCCAAGCAATAGATCGGAATGGTCTATTGGATGTCTCAAGTTTCTTACTTTGATTGTATTAGGATGCACTAAATTAACAGTGCATCCTAATACAATCAAATCCCTGACATACTCAACACTTCTAGAAACTCTATTTATACAGATAGAATCTATTTATGATGGCGAAAAACTTCAGTCTGGCAACTACGGCAGTAATGTTGATGCTAGGATGCACTGCCGTTCCATCAACCAATCCGAAAACATCTCAAGCAGATGCTGTCACTACAATAGCTAATACAGAAGTCAAGTCTGTGCTGCGTACATCACAAACTTTGCCTGTTGCTACAAACCCAAAAGCTGATACTAAATCTCGAATTGGGAGCTTTATTAGTGGCGAACATGCTACTAGCGGCAAAGCTAAAATCGTCCAAGAGAATGGAACTTATTTCATTGAGTTTGACCAAACCTTTAAGACATCAGAAAACGGGCCAGACCTGTTTGTGATTTTGCATCGATCGCCTGATATTTTGAAAGTATCTAAGCCACCAGATTATAGAATTGCTGAGGGTGATTATGTAGCGATCGCTCCTCTCAAAAGTTTTAACGGAAAGCAACGCTACGAGATCCCCGCAAATATTCAATCAGATGGCTACCAGTCTGTAGCAGTTTGGTGTAGGAAGTATAACGCCACGTTTGGTTTTGCTCCTTTGTCTGGGGTTTAGAAATTTCTGAAGAATAAGTAGCTTCGACTTCGCTTAGCAATCTGCGCTGGCTGAGCAAAGTCGAAGCCCTCCACAGCTCATTTAAGATTGCGATACTTCGCAAGCATACTCTAAACGCTAGATTCTTAAGCAGAATCTCAGCAATTCCTCAATGAATTCTAAGGCTAAGCATGTATATAAAGTTTAGCAATCATCATTAATTTAATTTGGAGACCATATTGTGAATGCAAGGTTGCTACGTCGTCGTCGGTTTTTAACTTATTTAGGATTGGGTTCTTTAGGAATTGGCAGCACTGCCTGCGCCGCTCAATTTGGCTCGGCAACTACATCTACTCCGATCGCATCCAAGACAACGGTAGAAACAACCCCTAATGCAGATATTACTAAATCCAATAATTCTGAAGTTACAACTGTGGACGAAAAATCTAAAGCAAGCAGTCAAAAATTACCAGAATTTCAAGGGATTTCCCAATGGTTAAATTCTAGTCCTTTGACCGTTCAAGAATTAAAGGGAAATGTCGTCTTAATTCAGTTCTGGACATTTAGTTGCATCAATTGTCAGCGCACATTGCCCTACGTCACCAAATGGCACGATCGCTATGCTGCTAAAGGATTGAAAATTATCGGCGTACATACACCAGAATTTGCCTTTGAGCGCGATCCCAACAACATCAAAGATGCAATGCAAAAACATGGCATTCTTTATCCAGTTCCCATTGATAATGAGTTCAAAACTTGGAAAGCCTATGGCAATGAGTATTGGCCACATATCTACTTAGCCGATCGCCAAGGGAATCTCGTTTACGATTACATTGGTGAAGGAGCATACGATCGCACCGAGCAAACTATCAAACAATTATTGGGCTAGGAATCAAGCGCATGTCGCTCTCACTTTCGCCATTGTCAATCGGGTTAGCAATATTAGGCGGCTTATTAACTGCTTTCTCACCATGCATTTTGCCGATTTTGCCGATCGTTGTTGGTAGATCTCTACAAACTCATCGCTATGGACCATTGGCTCTAGTGGCTGGATTGATTAGCGGGTTTGCGATCGCGGGTAGCTTGTTGGGAATTGCCAGTAACTGGCTCACAGGATTAAGCAATTTTATTCGGAATATCGCGATCGTCTTCCTCTTAGCTTTGGGAATGTTCTCAATCTTCCCAAAATGGAGCTATCTCTTAATAAGTAAAATATCTAGCAAATTTCCTGCATTTAAAGTAAAAGAACCAACCAAAGCCAACTTAGCAGGAGAATTTTGGTTAGGCTCACAACTCGGTCTACTATGGACACCTTGCGCTGGTCCCGTATTAGGAAGTATCTTAATTCTAGCCGCAGCTAATCACGAAATCTTCACCGCTTTCATTTTGCTGCTTGCCTATGGATTAGGGACAGGATTACCGATATTACTGCTTGCCTACGCAAGTCGTTACTTCAGTAAGTCATTTTTAAAACTGCGATCGCGCAGTCAAATTTTACAAAAAGTTGGTGGTGTGATGATCTCGATTACCGCGATCGCCATTCTACTTGGCTGGGATGTAAAGATACAGCTTTGGTTAGCCCCATTTTTTCCGCCCTTACCTCTATAACAACTCTGTAACTAATTATGAGTAAGAAACCTTCTCCTACACCAAAACAAGCGATCGCTGCAAAGTTGTTCCATTCCTTTAATTTGATCGCGCTCATTTTAATGACGGCTAGTGGACTGCAAATCTATAATGCCAATCCAGTTTTTGGTGGGCGTGCGGGTTGGCGATTTCCCAAAGAATTACTTTTAGGAGGATGGTTAGGAGCAGGTAGAAATTGGCATTTCGCCTCAATGTGGCTATTTTCCATGACATTGTTGATCTATGGACTTTACATTTTTATTTCGCGTCGTTGGAAGCATAAGTTTGCCTCAGATAAAGATATTCAAGCGCTCCAAGCTAAAAATCCTAAGCGCAAGACCTACGCTTGGCATCGCATTGCCTACACTGCGATTATTCCAATTCTGATTTTGGCAATTCTCTCTGGTTTATGCATGTATAAACCCGTACAATTTGCATGGATTTCAGGATTATTCGGCAGTTGGCAAAACCTTCGCATCGCGCATTTCTTGACGATTCCGATCGTGCTTATCTTTGCGATCGTGCATATCTTTTTATCTTTCCGAGTTGGTGGTTTAAAGATGATTCGTTCTATGTTTATTTAGCTATTGGCTTTTAGCTTTTTCAAAAATCACTTAAAAGAATGCGTAGGATTATAAAAAAATGCAATTTGATAAATATCAGCACCGTCGGTTTTCACGTCGCCAGTTAATGCAGTATGCCAGCTTATCGGGTATGGGCTTATTTTTGGGAAGTTGCTCTAGTGATTCTAGTCGAGTCAGCCCGATTTTTAAGCCACTCAACCAACAAGCGGGAAATGTGAAGGCTTTATTTGAGCCACTCAACCAAAGTATTGAAGAACTAATCTTTCAAGCAAAAAATCCTGCCCCAGAATATCCAATTAGTGCGATCGAGCCTAACGCATTATTGATTAATTCCTTCGACACTACGCCTGTCATCGACCCTAATTCCTTTAAATTGATTATTGACGGTGAAGTGAATAATCCGATGCAACTAAGTATGAAGGATATTCAATCATTGCCATTGATTTCAATGGTGATCCGTCATATTTGTGTCGAAGGCTGGTCGGCGATCGTACAGTGGGGCGGTGTGCGTTTATACGATCTCGCAAAGTTAGTGCAACCAAAAGCAGGAGCGCGTTATGTCTATTTTGAATCTGCCGACAACTATTATGAAAGCTGGGATATAGCTTCAGCTTTACATCCACAAACGTTACTCGCTTATCAAAAGAATGGTCAACCAATGCCAGTTGAGAATGGCGCACCTCTTCGTTTGGCTTCTCCAATTAAGCTCGGCTATAAGCTCTCAAAATGGGTGATTCGCGTTCACTTTACAAATGAACTAGTCCAAAAACGTCTAGGTTATTGGGAAGATGAAGGTTATGAATGGTTTGCTGGATTATAAGTTTGCGTATGCATTAGCAAATAAACTCATTTGCTCTATCTTGTTTTCAATAGAACTTACACAATTATCTTTTTCAACCTTAGTTTTTAATTCAATGCTATTGAGTAATGCAATCAGACTTCTCCCTACAGCAAAAGCTAAGTTTACAGGGACTGCATTCCCAATCTGCTTATATTGGCTCGATATTGGACCAGAAAAATTCCAATCATCAGGGAATGTTTGAATACGGGCATACTCCCTCACCGTGAGAGGTCTACTTTCTTCAGGGTGACATCTTTCGGTTTGTTTTTGAGCGGGGCTACAAGTTAATGTTAGGCTTGGTTCATCCCATGCTAGTCTACGAGTCATTCCTGTCTTTCCTCCACCAAGAAAATAACTTCCTTGCATATATTCACGCTGTAAATCATCTGGCAAATTGCGCCAATAGCCGCCTTGAGGAACAAGCTTTAAGATTTCCGCTTTTCTTTTGGGATATTTCTGTCCAATAGACTCAGGTACATCATTTGGATAAAGTTCACCACCTTTGAGAGCATCTTTCAAGACATAAACTCGCTTGTAGGGTGAAGGCCATTGAAATTTTGCGTACTTCAATAAGTCATTACGAATACCAACCAGCATTAATCGCTCGCGCTTTTGCGGCACTTTATAGAAAATCGCTTTTAATACTCTCGGCTCAATTAACGTATATCCCAAACCAGAAATAACCGATTTAATTACTTCAATAGTCCTGCCATTGTCATGTTCGAGTAATCCTCTAACATTCTCCCCAAGAAAAACTTTTGGTTGAGATTCTTTAATTACACGGGCAAACTCAAAAAACAATGTTCCGCGCGTATCCTCAAACCCTAATTGATTGCCAGCATAAGAAAAAGCCTGACAAGGAAACCCGCCAGAAATAAAGTCAATCCCTTTAAAGGTCGTAAAATCTACATTCTGAATATCTCCTTCAATTACGTTCCACTCTGGTCTATTTTCTCTAAGTGTATTGCAAGCGTGCTTATCAAACTCATTTAGTGCAACAGCCTCAAATCCAGCCTTTTCAAGACCGATCGCTAATCCACCAGCACCAGCAAAAAGCTCAATAGATGAGAATTTTCTGACAGGTTTGATCTGGATTTCAGAATCCCAGTTAGAATTCAACATATCCCGAATTTCTTTAAACTCGGTTAATTGATCGATTCTGTATTGTTTTTTGCCCGAAATGCATGTAAAAGGTTTTATTTTGCCACTTTTTTCCCACTTTAATAATGTTGATTTGGAAACAGACACAATATCCGCTAACAGTTCAGCATTGATGCTATTTTCATATATCGAAGTCATGAAACCCTGCATATTTACGAAATGACAATAAATAGATACTCTTTAGGAGATTGTTATCAATCTCTTTTAATTCGTTCACTACTGTATTTGACTTCTCAGAAAGTTTAACATTGGAAACAACATCTTCGATTATCCTAGGTAACGCAGTACATAATTTCTTAAAAGCTAATTTATCATCCGTAACAATTTCATAAAATTTGTCAATCGAGACTCTACGAATTTTTTCATGTGAGACTTTATTTTTATCAATACTCACAGTCCATTGTATATTTTGGCTATTAGAAGCGATGACTTCAACTAACATACAAGTGGCATTAGGATCTTTTATCAGTGTATCTTGCATTCGCATGTATGTATTTTTGGAAGATGATAAATTCATAGTGTTATGCTTGTTTTTCATTTCTACATAAACCTTCTTCGATTCATTTATAACGTCATACCCCTGACTTGGCACAGTCCATCCATTACCAAGAAACTTAAAAATATTCTGATGAAAATAACCTATGTGGTTTGTGTTGCTCTTATCTAACTATCTAATGATTTCGCTCTCAAGAACATCTTCAATATCTTTTTTGTATACTTTTGAATCAAATGTCAGTTTTACTGGATCAATTAAGTTACTGTTAAATTCTGCTAGATCGATCTGAAATCGATATTTCATTACAGTATCTTTTACATGCTGGAAAATATCATCATCACTGATAAATCCTAAATTGTATTTTTTCATTTTTCTAGTTAATTAAAATCAAATGAAACCTTAAACAACATACTAGACATAGTTTGTTATTCTAATCAAACTATAAAAGTTTTAGATAAATAATTAAGTTTTCGCTTAATCATTTTACTCTATTTTTTCTCTTTTACATTTCATGCATATAGAGGAGGCTAAGATCGCTCTTGATGCATTATGTAAGAACTATCCATCTTTCTTGATATTCAAAGGACTAAGAACGAAATCGCATTTTTATATTAATCTTGCACTTCAGAAAGCATTATAATTAAAATGAGTATTGAAACATCTATCCACAATTAGACCTCTTGCATAAAGAGCAATACTTTTAGGAGGGGTTTAGAAAGACGATTGAGACGCATCAGATCGTAACTAATGAGATTTATCGCCCTAGCAGTAGGGAAAATGAAAAATGCTAAAACTCTTCAATTCATCTAAAGATAAGACAAACAATGCGATCGCCAAAGCGGTAAAATCCTTAACTCAACATGGAATCAGTGAAACAGAACAGGAGAATTTCATTGCTTTCTTACAAAGCGAAGACAACCGCTCTCTCTACCATACAAATCCACGCCTGATTGCCGATCGGTTGAAGCTCTCAGAGCGCGATACATTAAAACTTTTAGTAGCATCCTTAAAGGAAGGAATTGTCACTCTTAATTGGGACATCCAATGTCCAGTATGTCAGGGGGTTGATTTTGCAGCAACTCAATTATGCGATCTCAGGACATTGCATGTTTGTCCTGTGTGTTTTCACAAGCACGAGTCAGATGCCGATCGGCAAGTACGAGTTACATTTAGCATCGATGAAAGACTGCGATCGCTACCCAAAGAAGCAGACGATCCAGCATTTCGCAATCATGTTGATGCCCAGTACGGAGTAGTTTCAGGACATCGACTCTTAACCTTACAAATGTTTCGCGAGCTATTCCCCCGTGAAACCATCCCGCCAAATGAAAGCTTACTGATTCGACAAGTCACAATTTTATTCACCGATTTAGCTGGTTCAACAGCTCTCTACAGCCAACAAGGAGATTCCCAAGCCTATAGCCTAGTCAATCAACATTTTAATCTTCTCTTTGAAATTGTCGATCAACATAATGGCGCGGTAATTAAAACGATTGGCGACGCAATTATGGCAACCTTTACTTCGCCCGATGACGGGCTAAAAGCAGCGATCGCAATGCAAGCAAGAATGCAGAGTTTCAATCAGAGTATTCAATCTTCAGAGCATCAACTAATTCTTAAAATAGGTGTCCATGCAGGGCCTTGTATTAGTGTCAACCTCAACGATCGCAATGACTACTTTGGCACTACGGTGAATACTGCGGCAAGAGTCCAAGGTCTCAGTCAAGGCAATGACATCGTATTCACCGCATCGTTACGCAATCAAGCGCAGGCGATCGAATCTATAAAACACTACATTAGCGAACAGAGTTCTGTTAATTTAAAAGGCTTAAGCGAACCAATAGTAGTTTTTCGGATGAAGGCTAATCATAAAATTTGAGATGTCATTAGAACCACAAGAGATTTTTTAAAAGTGTTGATTCGCAACACTTTTAAAAAATCTCTTGCTTCGGGTTTAATCATAGATCGCTATGAGATTGCAGATGGAGTTTAAAATCATGTCTAATCTAACTGAGAAGCCTAAAGCAGATTCCAAGAGCGTAAATTTAAAACGATTACTTTTATTCTCAGGACTTGGTGCTATCCCAATTGGAATTGCGGTATGTTTTATCTATGTTCCACCTAGTTGCGCTTGTCGCGATCGAGGCATAGATGCTTCTGGCGCTTACATCCGTGCTCAACAAGCATATTCCTTAGAACATAAAACTTTTACTAGTTCCTATCAATCTTTGGGTATTAAGGAGATACCTACACAAACACCTCTCTTCAATATTTCGACAGAAGTCAGTAAGGATAAAGTAGTCGTATATGGAACGCCACGAGATGTACCTACAGACTTGTTTCGATTAGGACTCACCAAAGCCGAAACTCGTAGTTTTGTGAATGCAGCTTTCTATGACAAAAAAAGCCAAACACCTATTTCTATATCTTGCGTATCTGAGAAAAGCACATTAGAGAAACCTCCAACCCCTGCTTTTAATGGAGAGAAATTGACTTGTCCTGTTGGTTTCACAAGTAAATAACGACTTGCCGCTATTCGCGAACAAAAAAGCCTCAATCAACCATTGAGAGCATTTCTCTGAAATGCTCTCAATGGTTGATTGATTTGATTTAAGCACAAAGTACTGTCTCTCTTTTTTGATTTCGCGATCGCTGAGAAGCATAAAAGTTAGATTCATTGTAAATTTTCCTTTCTCATACAATAAAGATTATCTAAAGAATTGATTAGAGAAAGACGATTGCAAACTTAAATAAGTTTACATATTTATAGTCAAACAGTAGTTTATAGAAATTTTACAACTTAATGAAGTTCGAGTAATGCCCTCGTCGCAAGTGGGAGACATCACTCCATTAGCTTCATTTGATTGTAAAGCACTGTATACACTATTAGAAATGAGTGAACTAAGGTGCATGAATGAAGATAGGCGTTATCAAGGAAATAGAATTTGGAGAACGTAGGGTAGCTCTAATTCCTGAAGTGGTAGGTCGTTTGGTCAAAAATGGTTTAGAAGTTTTGATCGAAAGTCATGCTGGTGAATCATCTTTTTTTGCGAATGATACTTATGAAGAAGTCGGAGCCAAGATTATTACAGATAAAAGTATTCTGATTAATGAGTCGGACATTTTATTAAAAGTGGGCGCACCTCGCGAAGAAGAGGTAAATATGTTCAAACAAGGGCAAATTACCATCGGATTTCTCAATCCTCTAGGTAGACCCGAACTGATTCGCCGCCTCGCGCATCAAGGTGTGACAGCGATGAGCATGGAAATGATCCCACGCAGCAGTCGGGCGCAGAGTATGGACGCACTATCTTCGCAAGCTTCGATCGCTGGTTACAAAGCAGTTCTCATTGCCGCAGCAGCATTACCCAAATATCTCCCGATGCTGACGACAGCAGCAGGCACAATCCCACCCGCAAAGGTGGTGGTGTTGGGCGCAGGTGTGGCAGGGCTTCAGGCGATCGCTACAGCTCGTCGTCTCGGCGCACAGGTTGAAGCTTACGATATCCGTCCCGCAGTGCGGGAAGAAGTCCAGAGTCTCGGTGCAAAATTTATTGACGTGTTTTTAGAAGAAGATACTACTGTTCATGCCTCGGCGACGAAGAGCATTCGCAGATGTAACTTTGCTAGTTTTCTCATTATTAAAAAAGTTGTCTTGAGTGAAAGTACGGAACTTTGGATATTCAGGTGCTTCAGGGGCAGGAATATTCAAAGCATTCAGTACCATAACCATGCTAGCTACCCCGCAAAAAGCTTGATTTTGCTGCGTGATAAAGTGAATACTTAAAGGGAAGTAATCAGTTCTATTCTCACTGTTAATTAATAACTTTTCCTCATCCACAGAGTTAAATGGAATTAAATTTGAGGGGAGTTCGAGGGTTTGGGCAAGTGAACTAGAACCTGTAATCGACAAGCTCAGAATCAAAGCTTGGATAGTAATTGCAAAAAGTTTCATACACTTTATTTTGAACAATTAATCATTTGGTGAAAAGTGAAAAGCTCGGCTACTGGTTTGAGGAAATCTTGCCAAGATTATATAGCTATAGACATTTCAAAACCCAAGAGAGAGTTGCGGCGGTTCACGCCGCAACTCTCTCTTGGGTTTGGGGTTTGTTTGTCCTTAATAATTGGCTACCGCTATAAGTAGCTCAGCATAAATAAACTTAGAAGTGTATGTCGCCCACATAGAGGGCAACATACACTTGAGTCACTTAAATATGTTACATAAAATACAAAAAACTGGCAGATAAAGAAATATTGATTATGATTAGAACAATGCCAAATAAAACATAATCGAAAAGAGACATCAATGGTTTCTACCAACAGCAAGATAGGTATTATCGGCGCAGGGACATCGGGGGCTTATCTTGCCAGTCTACTCATTCAAGAAGGATTTCAGGTTACTTTGTTTGAGAAAGCCCCAGTAGTCCGTACCGATGGATGTGGCATTCTGATCGTCCAATCGGGAATGAAAGCACTGCATGAGGGCAACCCCAAAATTACTCAAAAAATTATTGAAGCTGGTAATCCTGTTAAATTATTTGAGTTCCGTAATCTTAAGGGGGGATTCATCAATTCAGAAGCCGTTACCTATGCTGAAGACGAACTACCAGGAATGCTCGTTCACCGCAAGGCTATTTTAGAAGCAATTCTCGATACTTTACCCCCCGATCGGATTCAGTTTAATGCTCAATTGTCAGCCATCTCTCAAACCGATCGTAGCGCGATCGCCCATTTTAAAGATGGCAGTCAATGGGAAGGAGATTTAATTATTGGTGCAGATGGGATTCTGTCTAAGGTGCGTCAGTCCGTCGTTCCCAATGTTGAGCTTAACTATCTAGGCGATCTCGTTTGGCGCGGAATTGTTGAAGATCGTAGCTTCTGTCCCGAAGGCAACTTCTTTGTTTATGTCCGTGGTCGCGGCATTTATGCGAACTTCTTTCATATTGACGATACTCACACCCATTGGGGATTCTTTATCGAAACTGAACAAACGGATGCTGAGAAGGGAATACTCCAGCCGACTAATACAACTATTCCTGCTCAAGAATTAGCGAAACTTCCTGAAGATGCCCGAAAGGTAATTGAATCAACACCTTCAGAAACTATGATTTGTCGTTATTCCTACGATATCGATCCCTTACCAAAGTTATATGATGGTCGCGTGCTTTTAATTGGTGATGCGGCTCATGCAAAGAGTTCTACTCGTGCTAGAGGAATGACTTCAGGATGGGAAGATGGCTTGTTGCTAACGCAGTATCTCAAATCCAGTGCCAGTATTACCGAGGCTCTTGAGAATTACCAGACCGAGAGATTACCGATTGTCCATGAATATCAACGCACCAGTCGCGAAGTAAGTCGAAAAATTGGTCGTCGTTAACAGATAGATAGAGAATGCGCCCCTTCGGGGCGCATTCTCTCAAACCATAAAGGCAAAGTTGCTTAGGAAAAAGACAAATTAAATGATTACAACCTCTGAAATTGCTCCAGATTTAGAACAAGTTCCTGAAATATTTACTCGTCATATTGGCACTTGGAAGGGCGAGTATATTAAAACTGATAAGCAGGGACATTTTTCGCGTAGCTTTGTCGGCAGCTTTACGATCGCGATCGCAGGTAATCAGTATCAACAGGTGAACAAGTATGAATACGTCGATGGTTCGCGCCTTCAGCTTGATTTTGAAGGATACTTTGAGGATCGGATTTTGAAAATGCGATCGAGTAGTTACTCTGACTTTGAGGCGATCGCATGGGATGCAGGTAAAGACTTAGTTTGCTTTCGGGCAAATAAGACTCAAGATGGTGCGCTCATTACGTTTATAGAAACAATGACTCTACTAAGCGAAAATCATCGCGTTCGTAGCACCCAAGCCTTTAAGGATGGTGTTTTTGATGGGATTTCCTTTATTGAGGAAATGCGGATTGCTTAACTAGAACCAACAGCAATTTTGAAAAGTGTTGCAAAGCAACACTTTTCAAAATTGCTGTTGGTTCAGCGATCAAAGATTGCTGGCATAATAGCGATATTGCGATCTATTGCCGAAACCTTGAATCAATCCTATTTTCAGTCTGAATATTTACTATTTGACCCCACTACACCAGACCATGATGCAGTAAATATTGTCTTTGCTTTCCCAAATACTTACACCGTAGGAATTACCAGCTTAGGCTATCAAGGAGTGTGGGCAAACCTAGCCACCCGATCGCAAGTTAACGTTAGTCGTTGGTTTACCGATGCCCATGAGGATTTACCACGTCAGATTGAGATATTAGGATTCTCCTTTTCATGGGAACTTGATTACGTAAATATTCTTGCTGCTTTAAAAAAGTTTGATATTCCTATTGATACTTGCGATCGCACCGACGAACATCCATTAGTATTTGGTGGGGGGCCAGTTCTAACCGCCAATCCTGAACCCTTCGCAGCGTGGTTTGATATTGTTCTACTCGGTGATGGCGAAGAATTAATTGGGAACTTCCTCAAAGCTTATCAAGAAGTACGTCATGCTAGTCGTGAGGTCAAATTACGTCATTTAGCAAAACTAGATGGAATTTATATTCCCCAGTTCTATGCAGTTACCTACGAATCCGATGAAGGCGCGATCGCCTCAATTCAACCCATTGATTCCGATATTCCCGCAATTATCCATAAGCAAACCTACAAGGGCAATACGCTATCAGCTTCCACAGTTGTGACCGAAAAAGCAGCATGGGAAAGCATCTTTATGGTGGAAGTGGTGCGGAGTTGTCCAGAGATGTGCCGCTTCTGCTTAGCGAGTTACTTAACACTTCCCTTTCGGACTGCTAGTTTGGAGACGAGTCTGATGCCTGCGATCGCGAAAGGACTAACTGTAACTAAGCGCTTAGGTTTACTCGGCGCATCAATTACCCAACATCCTGAATTTGATACTTTACTGGATCATCTCGCACAGCGGCAGTTTGATGATGTGCGCCTCAGTCTTGCGTCGGTGCGTACCAACACACTGACAGAGAAATTAGCAAGAATTCTCTCTACCCGTGATAGTCGGTCTGTTACTATTGCGATCGAAAGCGGTTCTGAACGCTTGCGCGAAATTATTAATAAGAAATTGCATAATGATGAAATCAAGCAAGCGGCGATCAACGCTCAGGTAGGTGGTTTGAAATCATTAAAACTCTATGGCATGGCAGGTGTACCCATGGAAAATGATGACGATATCGAGCAAACCATCGAAATGCTAATTTCCCTACGTAAAATTGCGCCAAAATTAAAAATCACCTTTGGTTGCAGTACCTTCGTTCCGAAATCCCATACACCTTGGCAATGGCAAGGTGTCAGTACAACCGCTGAGAAGAAAATGCAATATTTCCGTAAAAAGCTATTACCAAAAGGGATAGATTTTCGTCCTGAGAGTTACAAAGATTCACTTGTGCAAGCGCTCATTTCTAGAGGCGATCGCCGTTTGACTAAGTTATTGATTCTGGCTTGCAGCTACAGCGATGGCGATGTCCCCAGCGATGGTTCCTACAAACGTGCCTTTAAGGAATTACGCGGACAGTTGCCACCATTAGCTTGGTATGTGCATGAAGATTGGAATGTTAATCAAGTTCTACCTTGGCAACACCTTCGCAGTGCTTTACCTGTAGAGACATTGATCAAACATCGCGAAACTTCTTTCGCCCATTAAAACCAGAGGCGGCACTTAGTGCTGCCTCTATTACTAGGATTGCTCGTTTTGTAGTCTCCTTCTTTCTGCTAGACGCATTAAGATTTCCGTATGCACTTCGCGAGTGATGGGATAGAAATATGCCAAGGCTAAGCCAATAATTAAAGCGATCGTTGGCAGAGGGCCGATCGCTACTCTGATCGCAAATAGAGCTGAATCAGGTTGTACAGGTAGGGGCTGACAGGGAACGCTCTCTTTAAATTTTGCCCATGACAGACCTAGACCCAGCAAAAATAGACCGCCTGCTAGCCCAAACTTTTGCAATAACACCATGAAGGCGTAGAATATCCCTTCGCGGCGTTGTCCTGTCTCTAATTCATCGAGATCGGTGACATCGGGAATCATCGACCAAGGAATCAGATACGCCGTAGAAACTCCAGCACCTGCCATAATTGCAAGTATATAGAGCATTACAACTTGTCCTGGTTGCAAGAAAAACAAACCTGCTTGGGCAATAATCCAAATACCTGACCCCATAAAGTAAGCGGCTTTTTTGCCAAATCTATTGCTGATAGCACTCCATACCGATAGCATGACTAGAGCTGTACCCTGAACGGCGATCGTGACGAGAATGAAGTCATTCTCTTGCATCTTCATCCAATTTACGACGAAATAGGGAATGATCGAGGCAGTAATTTGCAAGGCTAGCCACGAACAGAAATAGATACCAATCACAAAGAGAAAGGGACGATTGCTGAAGACTACCTTTAGCTGTTCCCCAAAGCTCATCTCTTCAGGAGTTGCATCGAGGGAGGCGTTATGGAGGCGATGACGATCGCCTGCGATCGCTCTCTTCTTAATTCCCCATACGCACCAATATATCGAGACACAAGAAATAAAAGCGCAGACTGCACCCAGCACAATATATTGCGTGCCACCAGCATTGCAGCTACCCGTCTGCCTTGCAGGATCTTTAAAAAAGGCAAAGATTAGCTGAGCAATAAACAGAGAGAGAATACTGCCGCCAATTGAGAAGGTAAAACGGAAAGTGTTGAGACTTGTCCGTTCGTTATAATCTTGTGTAATTTCGGGGGTAAGCGCTGTATAGGGAAGGTTAACAGCGGTGAAGAAGGTATTAAAAACGATGCCGACAACTGCGTAATACCAAAAGAGAACCGTCTTATCGGTACTAGGTACTAGCCACTGGGCAAAAAATGACAAGCCAAAGGGAATCGCGGCATACAGCATCCAAGGCAGTCGTCTTCCCATTTTTGAGTTAGTGCGATCGCTTAGGACACCGATAATGGGATCGTTGATCGCATCAAAGATTTTGCCAATTAATAAAACTAGTCCTGCAAGGGCTGGCTCAAGTCCTGCAACATTAGTAAAGAAGAATAATAGAAAAAATGAGAGCAGGTTGGTCGTGATCGCAGTACCGAGATCGCCTGCACCATACGCCATTTTTTCACCAAAAGTTAGTTTGGTTTGAGTGAGGTCATACTGGGATGTATCTAAGGAATTCTCAGAATTACTCATAGTTTAATTGCATAATTTCAATTTTAAATTATGAGAGAGGCTTACCCTGTAGGTAAGCCTCTCTCTCATAACTCGTTTAGAATTGCTTTAGCATAATGCAAACCTTGCTCGTCATAATGAGAATAGTAATTTTCGTAAGTTATTGTTATGAATCCAGAAAGTCCAATTAGTCCCACACCTACTACTTCTAATCAGCTGCGAAATTTATTAGTAGCGATCGCCGCAATCCTATTGACTACAGCCCTATTTTTTGGCTTTCAGGCACAGCAAAGTAGCACCTCACTGGATGCAGTGGCAGCGGCAGCAGTTCCCATTGATGAGGCTTTGGCAAAT
This sequence comes from Pseudanabaena frigida, assembly GCA_003242085.1. Lineage (GTDB taxonomy): Bacteria > Cyanobacteriota > Cyanobacteriia > Pseudanabaenales > Pseudanabaenaceae > Pseudanabaena > Pseudanabaena frigida. The sequence continues at coordinate 59,150 of QBML01000018.1, forward strand.
AGCAAACCAACCACGATCGAGTTTTATGCAGATTGGTGTACTAGTTGTCAGTCAATGGCGGCAGATAACTTGTCTCTTGAAAAGGAATATAGCGATCGCATGAATTTTGTGATGCTCAATGTGGACAATACTAAGTGGTTGCCAGAGGTAACTAAATATCGCGTTGATGGCATTCCTAGATTTATTTTTTTAGACCGCGAGAATAAGTTGATTGGTGATACTACAGGTGCAATTCCTCGCGAAATTATGGCAGCAAATATTGATGCGGCGATCGGCGATCTACCTTTGCCTCACAATAGCGTGAGTAGCGATCGCACATCACCTGTGTCCGAAGCCAAAGCAGCAGACATTTCTCAACCAAGAGATCACAGCAAAAAGCCAGCATAGCCAAGAATCATGAAAGACGAGAGGCGGTGCTTTGCACCGCCTCTCGTCTTTCATGGTCTATTTTTAAGGTTGGTTTTGGCGGGTAAGCTCTTGCGAATTATTTAAACTGGGCGCTGCACTTGGACTGGCATTAGGTAGAGGTAGTTGAATGTTTTCAATGACACTCGTACCACGACGATTATTAGAATTTGGAGAGTCCGACGCATCGTTAGACGTTGTGTTAGCTGGGCTAGAGCTATTAGTTGTCGGTAAATTACCTCCATTCAGAAAATAGTCATAAGTTACCCGCGAGATTTGACGAATCAACTCATTAGCACGTTGATCGTTATCTGGACGCTTAACCATTACGGCGATCGCATAGCGCTTACCATTGGGCATATCAACAATTCCTGCATCACCAACTGCCGAGCCAATATCCCCTGTTTTATGAATAATTCTTGCATCTTCGCCAATTCCCTTAGGTAAGAGTGTGTTGGTCACAGGGCGGCGCATGATGTCCATAAAGCGATCGCGACTGCGGGGCTCGATCAATTTACCCTTATCCAACATTGCTAATAACGACACCATATCTTGAGTACTAATTTTATTAGTTCCCTCAAGATCGGGCAGTTGGCTATTAACTACGATGTTATTGAGTCCCCAGGATTTAAAGCGTTGATTAAGAGCGGCAAATCCTCCTAATCGCTTGATAATCATATTGGTCGCAGTATTATCGCTGACCACGATCATTTGCGTTGCTGTTTCCAAAGCCGAGATTTTTGTGCCTGTTGGTAAAAGCTGCAACTCACCTGCTTCACCAACTTTGACATCGGCAGTCATCTCTAGCTGCTCATCAAGCTTGATTTTCCCTGCATCCACATCTTGAAAAAAAGCAACCAGAATTGGGGATTTAATTGTACTAGCCGCAGAGATCGGTTGATTTGCGCCAATTTGTACATATGCTCCCGAGTCGAGATCGACCACCATCATTTGCATGGCGAGATCTTTTTCTTTGGCAGCTAATTCTTTAATCTTGCTGAGTAAAGGTGTGGCTTCGGTCTTTAGCTCAAGAGGAATGATATCTTGACTGGTTTTATTGTTTTCTTCTTTGGCAAGTACTTCTGGGATCACGGTCTTGGCGCGAATTGATTGCTGGTTTTGCCAAAAGGAGATCGCTGTCCCTGCGATTACACTCAGACCGATCCCCGCGATCGCCAGTCGTAGAACTTGCCAACCCAAAGACTTAACAGGGGACTTCGTTGGGAGCGATCGACTATTGGGAGATTTTCGACGATTTCTTGGATCAGGGCGTTGCTCGGGACGAGCTTCGATTCTGCCTTGACGATTTGGCAAAGGCTTAACTTTGTTCTCCAAAGAACGGCTTTCAAATCGCGGATCGATTATTGGTTCTGGAGAGCGCGAAGCCTCAGACGATCGGAGAAGGCGAGGTTGAGTTTTGGAGTCAGAAACAATAGGACGGAGCAAACTATCATTAGTGCTTGTCACAGCCTTGGTACGACGCTCGCGCAACTTATTTAAACGTGCTTCTCGGCTTTTTTCGGTAGCGTCAGGCGATGAAAAGTTTCTTGGTTCCACTGCTATTTATAACTCCGATACAAAAATGTCTCTACTAACCAATTAACTAGCTAGGCGCAATTAAATATAAAGCCCAAGAACCTGTGCAGACCACTGCGCAGTCTGCACAGGTTTTAATCTGGTTTTTTAATTATGCCGAGGTACTTAACTATTTGCGAGTGAAAATAGTTAATCAAGATGAGCCGTAGCCCAATTGACCTGTCGCAAAATCCCCCGCAACATAGCAACCTCTGATGGACTCAGGTTGGCGCGATCGAAGATCTGGCGGAACTTTCGCAACCGATGCACGGCAGTATGTGGATAAACATAGCCGATCTTGAGCAAAACTGCTTCAAGTTGCTGGTAGCAAGCTTCTATGTCTTCGCGGGTTGCAAGGTCTATGGGTGCTGACTTTATCAAATCTTGCGCGATTTGGCTAGTCAAATTTTCGTGACATTGGGGATCTTCACTGAGTAGTTGCAACTGATAGCAACAAATCCCCACTGCTTGCGCCAAATTCAGCGAGGGATAATCTGGATTTACAGGAATTCGCATTACCTGTTGACAATGCTGAATTTCAGTATTACTTAAGCCACGATCCTCTGCACCAAAGACGATCGCACTAGTCTCAACCTGCGATAACCAACTCAAGCCTTTCGGCGGCGTAGTCACTTTCATTTCGCCCTTGTCGATTCTGCCTGCGGTGGCGATCGCTCTTTGGCAACCTACTAGCGCTTGGGGCAAACTATCGACGATCTGGGCGCTGTCCAAAATTTCTGGAGCATGGACTGCCATATGTCTTGCTTCTTCACTGTGGCGATCGCACTTTGGATTCACTAACCACAGCTCCGACAACCCAAAGTTTTTCATCACCCTTGCCACTGAGCCAAGGTTACGCGCCCCCGCCGTCTCTACTAAAACAATTCTGATACTTGACATATAGCGATCGCAAATTAATTGTTTATAAGAATTTAGCTGAAATATCTTCGCAATATGCTAAGTTTATTGATAGATCAAGTGCTGATTAATCAAGCAATCCGTGAAAATAGTATTTTTTAATGTAGTAGAAAAATTTTCTGAGAGGAATCCTGATTCCCAAAAACTTCTCCTATCTTGGAGTAAAAGAATCAAAGTTATAAGTCCAAAACATTTTGTGGAATTACGAGAATTTTTCCAACAGGCTGACCAAGTAGGAGAATTAACTGTATTTAACATAGGTAGTAACTATAGATTAATTGCTCGCATAAATTATGAGTCACAGCAAGTTTTTATTCGTAATGTCCTTCCGCATAAAGAATATGAACGAGGCAAATGGAAAAAATAAGAAGTAAATAAAAGCACACCGAGAAGAGGAACTAAAAAAAGTTCTTCCTAAACATTGGAGAAAGCCATGAAAACTATCAAAAAAAACAAAAAATCTTATATTGATTTACTATTAGAGTTTCCTCCTCGCCCTATACACTCAGAGGAAGATTTAGATGCAGTACAAAAAGTTGTTTATGATTTGATTGATCGGGGCAACTTAAGTACCGATGAAGAAGAATACTTAAATGTTCTGGGTACGTTGGTTGAACAGTATGAACAAGTTCATCATCCCATTCCCGATATTTATGGTGTTGAACTAATAGAAGCCTTACTTGAAGAATTTGATCTCAAACAAAAAGACTTAGTACCAATTTTTAAAACGGAGTCTATTGTTTCTGCGGTATTAAATGGACATCGCAAACTCATGACTGAGCATATTGAAAAATTAGCTAACTTCTTTCATGTCTCACCTGCGGTATTTTTTCCAGCAACGCAAATACATAGTAAATAACGTCAAAAAGGTTTTTTGAAAACCTTTTTGATGTTTAGCAGAATTTTGTATAGACCTATGAATTGACAGCAGTTTCCGAACTAGTGTCCTTAATTTGACCAAATGCGATCCTTAAAAATGGCGGTGCTAAGAAGGTGGTCAAAATCACCATAATGATAATTGCCACTTCTAGAGGCTTGTCGATCGCACCGCTAGCCGTACCAATACCTGCAAATACTAACCCGACTTCACCACGCGGAACCATGCCCACACCGATCGCTAAACGATTGATATTAGGTATGCCAAAGACCACCCAGCCCGTAATCACTTTGCCAAGAATTGCCACTAACAGCAGAAATATAGCAATTAATAAGCCACTACGATTTTCGGGAATCATCGGATTGAGAACACTGAGATCGGCTCTAGCACCGACAGTGACAAAAAAAACAGGTACTAGTAAATCCGCAACAGGTTTAATCAATTCATCTAACTCTTTACGAGCGTCGGTTTCATCGAGCACCAATCCTGCGGCAAAGGCTCCTAAAATCGCTTCTAAATGGATCGCATTGCCAATAAATGCCATCAAATAGGCAAATATGAAAGCGGGAATGACAATATTGCCACGAGTTTTGAGATTAGAAACTAGCGCCACAAAGGCTTTGTTAAAAAACCCACCTAAGAGAATCGAACCAAACAGGAAGGCGATCGCACTAATTAACAGGATTGCAACATTGACAATATCAACTTCACCTGTTTTCGCCAAACTCGCAACTACCGCTAAAACAACGATCCCCAGCACGTCATCAATGACTGCCGCACCAACGATAATTTGCCCCTCTTTCGATCTTAGCTGACCGATTTCGGCAAGAACCTTAGAAGTAATCCCAATACTGGTTGCCGTGAGCGCAGCTCCCGCAAAAATGGCAGGAATTGCGGCAACATGGAAAAAATACATTAATCCGATTGTGCCTGCTGCAAATGGAACAGTCACACCGATAAAGGCAACCACAAAAGCTTGGATTCCTACTTCCTTGAGTTGACGCATGTCTGACTCTAGACCAATCTCAAAGAGAAGGATAATCACACCCAACTCAGCAATTACCGAAATTACTTCACTTTGTTTTTCAAAGATGCTGTTGACCGCTGCGGGTGACAATTGATTCAACAACTGTAATCCTGACATTAATAAAGAGTCCGATGATTCAAAACCACCTTCAGGAAAAATAACTAAGCGCAATGCAGATACACCGATAATCACACCAGCAACTAATTCTCCCAAAACAGGAGGTAGTTCTAAGCGCTTGGCAATTTCACTGCCGACTTTACTAGCAATATAGATAATGACTAGGGTGATTAAGACACCTGAGAGAATAATTGGAGCATTTTCTGACTCAACAGTGGCGAGCAAAGGCTGCGGAATATGTAGTCCAGAGAGACGATCGGAAATCACATTAATCGAGAACATAGGCTGTTTTCTTTATATTTTAGGGATAATCCAAGGAACCCAAGTTTCACATTATTATGGTTTCGTTTATCTGTCTCTAGTGCTATCAGTTACAGTTTGTCTTAAATATAGCAATGCAAGTTTAGTTTAAGACGTAAAGAAAGGCAGGGCTTTGCGCTGGCTTTCTTTATTTGGTTTTTGATTTGTCCTAGCTATCTTTAGCATAGATATAAACTTATCTATGCAACTTGATGATTCATCCATTCGGGCTTAGGATGCGTATATATTCATAAGACTTGCAAAATTAATGCTTAAGTTCACGACTCTATTTCTTCGCCCCTATGAAAATTGCCGATCAAGCCGATCGAACAGATGCTGAAATACTGCAAGCTTGGAGATCGGGAAGCAGTCAAGCTTTTGGTATCTTTTACGATCGCTATGGCGAGTTGGTTTACCGCGTATCTTTAAGGATTTTGGGCAGTTCTCAAGAAGCAGAGGATTTAACTCAAGAAATTTTCATTTTGCTCAGTCGGTCGGCAAACTATGATAGTAAACGCGGTTCGATCGCTACTTTCTTATCAGTTCTGACCCGATCTAGGGCAATTGACCGCATCCGCAAAACGCGATCGCAACAGCAACATTTACAAAAATGGGAGCAGAGCATTTCTTCAGAACATGACACTAGAAACTCATCACTCATGGAAAATGCTTCACTTGCCGAACGCTCAGAAAAAGTTAAAGCAGCTTTAGCCAATTTGCCTATCAAACAACGTCAAGTTTTAGAAATGGCATATTTTGATGGACTCAGCCAAACTGAAATTGCTAAAGCTCTGGATACTCCTTTGGGAACTGTCAAGTCTTGGGCGCGGAATGGATTGATTCGATTGAGAGAAAGTTTGAAGGATTCGCTAGAATGATTATGAACAACCGTCAATATCCCCAAGAGTGGGAAGAGTTATTAGCAGGATATGTTCTTGGTGATTTAGAACCTGAAGAAGTCACTGAGATGCATCGACTTATCGCTGAGCACCCTGAAATAGTCAAAGAAATCGATCGTTTACAAGAAACTTTAGCGCTCCTTCCACTCGGTCTAAATGAGAGTTATCCAGCTAGAGATCTTCGCGATCGCATTGCTGCGGTAGCTATTCCTACACCCGTCGAGGATCTATTAGTCGATCCATTAGATCCCGCAATCAATCCATCACCCAAAATCAAACAATCATCGCGTTTTTACGATCTCTGGAACTTTACATGGATGAGTTTCGCGGCTATTGGGGCGATCGCTTTAGTTTCTCTGGGTTTTGATAATTATCAAATGCGCCAACAAATCGCCACAAATCAAGTAGAACTACAAAAATATCGTCAAACCATTGCCATGTTGCAAGGTGCTGATAATCGGATGATTTCGCTAAAGGGCATGGGGGCAATTCCTACAGCAACTGGTAGCGTGATGATCGCTCCCACTGAAAAAACGGCAATGATTAGCATTCAGAATTTAATGCCAATCCCTCAAGAAAATAGTTATCGACTTTGGGCGATCGTTGATGGCAAAAAGGTAGACTGCGCTCAGTTCCGTCCTGACGAACAAGGTAAAGTCTTTTTAAAAGTACCCTTAGGTAGTGCTCTCAAGCAATCTACTACCGTGATTATCACCATTGAGCCAAACAAAGATATGCCAGAACCAACTGGGGAAATGGTAATGAAAGGAGAAGTTTAGTTACGGAATGTTCATAGCAATAATTTTATTACAGCTATTTTCGCTCTAAATAAAGCAAGACGGCGCTTCGCGCCGTCTTGCTTTATTTAGAGCCTAGAACAAAAAATTTTTGATTCGAGTTTGAGCGCGACGCGCAGTAAAGCTTCTGTGTGACACAGAAGCTTTAGGAGTAGTTTACAGCGTCATTAAATTTCAAGAAGGAATTAGTTTTCTGCTTCATACCAGCATCCATCTGCTCGGGATGACGCAGCACCGTGTAAAACAAAGTGAAATATATAATTTTAGTTGCTTCGACCACAGCATCCAGAATCTGATGCGATATTGCTCCTATGTAAACAACAAAAATAATAATTGGTGCTATCACCTGAACATTAGTAGGATGTAACAGATAAATCAATCCAGCCGCGATCGCAATTAGAATTACATACAAAGGTCCTACGATCCAAATAATAACATCGCCGACAAAATCAATGCCAAAAACACCCATTAAAACGGAAGGCACGTGATTTCGCAAATCCTTAATCTGGACAACTGCCGCCTTTAGGGTCAATCGATCCACTGCGATCGCAGGAATAAGATAGTGATTCACCAAATCCCAAATTTCCACAGCCCCCTCAATCAGTAGGTTAATTAAGAAGGTTTTGATCGCTCCCCACATTCCTTGTTCTTCTGAATTACGAAGAGAGCCAAGGTATTTGAAAAACATATCGAGAAATGCAAGGAGGCGAATTTTGCCACCTACACTTTCCACCATTCTCTGTGATTGCCCGAAGGCTGGTTTAGTGCCGCAGGCAGTCGTACAAGCTAACCAACTCAGACGAAGCTTTAGTTCTGTAAAATAAAAGAAGCTCCAACAGTACAGAATAAGCGCAATCAGCAACCCTGCAAAGCCGACTCCCATAGTCTTAGTTCCTAAGAACAAACATAGCACCGATCCCCAGAAGAGGGTAGTCAGAATCAGAGATACTAAAATGATCCGTATTAAAGGCTTCAATAACGCAGGATTTTGACCTAACAGAGAATACGTATTTTTGAGTAGAAATACAGTATCTTGAAGTTTTTCTCCGATCGATCGCTGTGTCATCGCCCTCATAAACTTCCTCTATCTATACTGTAGTGAATTATGGCAGAATCACCAAAAATATAACATCTAGACATTTTCCAGACAAGACTGTGGAATTTTTAATTTACCTCATCCAATTTATTAAGCCGTTCGTATATTAGCTAAAGGGAATCGTAAACAAAGATTCCTGACACTAGATTTTTTAGAAAAGATGAGTTGATCAAAATGAAATACAGATTTCTTGGACTGATTGCTGGATTGACCTTAGCTGCTGGACTCGTTTCATGTTCTGCGACAACAACTCCCACAGAACAAGCGACTCCCGCAACCCAATCCACTCCAGCAACAAAACCTGCTGATGCGATGAAAGGCGACGCCATGAAGGATAAAACTGGCGATGCTATGAAGAATGATGCGATGAAAGGCGATGCCATGAAGGATAAAACTGGCGACGCTATGAAGAGTGACGCTATGAAAGGCGACGCTATGAAGGATAAAACTGGCGACGCTATGAAGAGCGATGCTATGAAGAGCGATGCTATGAAAGGCGATGCCATGAAGAATGATGCTATGAAAGGCGATGCCATGAAGAGCGACGCCATGAAAGGTGATGCCATGAAGAGCGACAAGCCCAAGCAATAGATCGGAATGGTCTATTGGATGTCTCAAGTTTCTTACTTTGATTGTATTAGGATGCACTAAATTAACAGTGCATCCTAATACAATCAAATCCCTGACATACTCAACACTTCTAGAAACTCTATTTATACAGATAGAATCTATTTATGATGGCGAAAAACTTCAGTCTGGCAACTACGGCAGTAATGTTGATGCTAGGATGCACTGCCGTTCCATCAACCAATCCGAAAACATCTCAAGCAGATGCTGTCACTACAATAGCTAATACAGAAGTCAAGTCTGTGCTGCGTACATCACAAACTTTGCCTGTTGCTACAAACCCAAAAGCTGATACTAAATCTCGAATTGGGAGCTTTATTAGTGGCGAACATGCTACTAGCGGCAAAGCTAAAATCGTCCAAGAGAATGGAACTTATTTCATTGAGTTTGACCAAACCTTTAAGACATCAGAAAACGGGCCAGACCTGTTTGTGATTTTGCATCGATCGCCTGATATTTTGAAAGTATCTAAGCCACCAGATTATAGAATTGCTGAGGGTGATTATGTAGCGATCGCTCCTCTCAAAAGTTTTAACGGAAAGCAACGCTACGAGATCCCCGCAAATATTCAATCAGATGGCTACCAGTCTGTAGCAGTTTGGTGTAGGAAGTATAACGCCACGTTTGGTTTTGCTCCTTTGTCTGGGGTTTAGAAATTTCTGAAGAATAAGTAGCTTCGACTTCGCTTAGCAATCTGCGCTGGCTGAGCAAAGTCGAAGCCCTCCACAGCTCATTTAAGATTGCGATACTTCGCAAGCATACTCTAAACGCTAGATTCTTAAGCAGAATCTCAGCAATTCCTCAATGAATTCTAAGGCTAAGCATGTATATAAAGTTTAGCAATCATCATTAATTTAATTTGGAGACCATATTGTGAATGCAAGGTTGCTACGTCGTCGTCGGTTTTTAACTTATTTAGGATTGGGTTCTTTAGGAATTGGCAGCACTGCCTGCGCCGCTCAATTTGGCTCGGCAACTACATCTACTCCGATCGCATCCAAGACAACGGTAGAAACAACCCCTAATGCAGATATTACTAAATCCAATAATTCTGAAGTTACAACTGTGGACGAAAAATCTAAAGCAAGCAGTCAAAAATTACCAGAATTTCAAGGGATTTCCCAATGGTTAAATTCTAGTCCTTTGACCGTTCAAGAATTAAAGGGAAATGTCGTCTTAATTCAGTTCTGGACATTTAGTTGCATCAATTGTCAGCGCACATTGCCCTACGTCACCAAATGGCACGATCGCTATGCTGCTAAAGGATTGAAAATTATCGGCGTACATACACCAGAATTTGCCTTTGAGCGCGATCCCAACAACATCAAAGATGCAATGCAAAAACATGGCATTCTTTATCCAGTTCCCATTGATAATGAGTTCAAAACTTGGAAAGCCTATGGCAATGAGTATTGGCCACATATCTACTTAGCCGATCGCCAAGGGAATCTCGTTTACGATTACATTGGTGAAGGAGCATACGATCGCACCGAGCAAACTATCAAACAATTATTGGGCTAGGAATCAAGCGCATGTCGCTCTCACTTTCGCCATTGTCAATCGGGTTAGCAATATTAGGCGGCTTATTAACTGCTTTCTCACCATGCATTTTGCCGATTTTGCCGATCGTTGTTGGTAGATCTCTACAAACTCATCGCTATGGACCATTGGCTCTAGTGGCTGGATTGATTAGCGGGTTTGCGATCGCGGGTAGCTTGTTGGGAATTGCCAGTAACTGGCTCACAGGATTAAGCAATTTTATTCGGAATATCGCGATCGTCTTCCTCTTAGCTTTGGGAATGTTCTCAATCTTCCCAAAATGGAGCTATCTCTTAATAAGTAAAATATCTAGCAAATTTCCTGCATTTAAAGTAAAAGAACCAACCAAAGCCAACTTAGCAGGAGAATTTTGGTTAGGCTCACAACTCGGTCTACTATGGACACCTTGCGCTGGTCCCGTATTAGGAAGTATCTTAATTCTAGCCGCAGCTAATCACGAAATCTTCACCGCTTTCATTTTGCTGCTTGCCTATGGATTAGGGACAGGATTACCGATATTACTGCTTGCCTACGCAAGTCGTTACTTCAGTAAGTCATTTTTAAAACTGCGATCGCGCAGTCAAATTTTACAAAAAGTTGGTGGTGTGATGATCTCGATTACCGCGATCGCCATTCTACTTGGCTGGGATGTAAAGATACAGCTTTGGTTAGCCCCATTTTTTCCGCCCTTACCTCTATAACAACTCTGTAACTAATTATGAGTAAGAAACCTTCTCCTACACCAAAACAAGCGATCGCTGCAAAGTTGTTCCATTCCTTTAATTTGATCGCGCTCATTTTAATGACGGCTAGTGGACTGCAAATCTATAATGCCAATCCAGTTTTTGGTGGGCGTGCGGGTTGGCGATTTCCCAAAGAATTACTTTTAGGAGGATGGTTAGGAGCAGGTAGAAATTGGCATTTCGCCTCAATGTGGCTATTTTCCATGACATTGTTGATCTATGGACTTTACATTTTTATTTCGCGTCGTTGGAAGCATAAGTTTGCCTCAGATAAAGATATTCAAGCGCTCCAAGCTAAAAATCCTAAGCGCAAGACCTACGCTTGGCATCGCATTGCCTACACTGCGATTATTCCAATTCTGATTTTGGCAATTCTCTCTGGTTTATGCATGTATAAACCCGTACAATTTGCATGGATTTCAGGATTATTCGGCAGTTGGCAAAACCTTCGCATCGCGCATTTCTTGACGATTCCGATCGTGCTTATCTTTGCGATCGTGCATATCTTTTTATCTTTCCGAGTTGGTGGTTTAAAGATGATTCGTTCTATGTTTATTTAGCTATTGGCTTTTAGCTTTTTCAAAAATCACTTAAAAGAATGCGTAGGATTATAAAAAAATGCAATTTGATAAATATCAGCACCGTCGGTTTTCACGTCGCCAGTTAATGCAGTATGCCAGCTTATCGGGTATGGGCTTATTTTTGGGAAGTTGCTCTAGTGATTCTAGTCGAGTCAGCCCGATTTTTAAGCCACTCAACCAACAAGCGGGAAATGTGAAGGCTTTATTTGAGCCACTCAACCAAAGTATTGAAGAACTAATCTTTCAAGCAAAAAATCCTGCCCCAGAATATCCAATTAGTGCGATCGAGCCTAACGCATTATTGATTAATTCCTTCGACACTACGCCTGTCATCGACCCTAATTCCTTTAAATTGATTATTGACGGTGAAGTGAATAATCCGATGCAACTAAGTATGAAGGATATTCAATCATTGCCATTGATTTCAATGGTGATCCGTCATATTTGTGTCGAAGGCTGGTCGGCGATCGTACAGTGGGGCGGTGTGCGTTTATACGATCTCGCAAAGTTAGTGCAACCAAAAGCAGGAGCGCGTTATGTCTATTTTGAATCTGCCGACAACTATTATGAAAGCTGGGATATAGCTTCAGCTTTACATCCACAAACGTTACTCGCTTATCAAAAGAATGGTCAACCAATGCCAGTTGAGAATGGCGCACCTCTTCGTTTGGCTTCTCCAATTAAGCTCGGCTATAAGCTCTCAAAATGGGTGATTCGCGTTCACTTTACAAATGAACTAGTCCAAAAACGTCTAGGTTATTGGGAAGATGAAGGTTATGAATGGTTTGCTGGATTATAAGTTTGCGTATGCATTAGCAAATAAACTCATTTGCTCTATCTTGTTTTCAATAGAACTTACACAATTATCTTTTTCAACCTTAGTTTTTAATTCAATGCTATTGAGTAATGCAATCAGACTTCTCCCTACAGCAAAAGCTAAGTTTACAGGGACTGCATTCCCAATCTGCTTATATTGGCTCGATATTGGACCAGAAAAATTCCAATCATCAGGGAATGTTTGAATACGGGCATACTCCCTCACCGTGAGAGGTCTACTTTCTTCAGGGTGACATCTTTCGGTTTGTTTTTGAGCGGGGCTACAAGTTAATGTTAGGCTTGGTTCATCCCATGCTAGTCTACGAGTCATTCCTGTCTTTCCTCCACCAAGAAAATAACTTCCTTGCATATATTCACGCTGTAAATCATCTGGCAAATTGCGCCAATAGCCGCCTTGAGGAACAAGCTTTAAGATTTCCGCTTTTCTTTTGGGATATTTCTGTCCAATAGACTCAGGTACATCATTTGGATAAAGTTCACCACCTTTGAGAGCATCTTTCAAGACATAAACTCGCTTGTAGGGTGAAGGCCATTGAAATTTTGCGTACTTCAATAAGTCATTACGAATACCAACCAGCATTAATCGCTCGCGCTTTTGCGGCACTTTATAGAAAATCGCTTTTAATACTCTCGGCTCAATTAACGTATATCCCAAACCAGAAATAACCGATTTAATTACTTCAATAGTCCTGCCATTGTCATGTTCGAGTAATCCTCTAACATTCTCCCCAAGAAAAACTTTTGGTTGAGATTCTTTAATTACACGGGCAAACTCAAAAAACAATGTTCCGCGCGTATCCTCAAACCCTAATTGATTGCCAGCATAAGAAAAAGCCTGACAAGGAAACCCGCCAGAAATAAAGTCAATCCCTTTAAAGGTCGTAAAATCTACATTCTGAATATCTCCTTCAATTACGTTCCACTCTGGTCTATTTTCTCTAAGTGTATTGCAAGCGTGCTTATCAAACTCATTTAGTGCAACAGCCTCAAATCCAGCCTTTTCAAGACCGATCGCTAATCCACCAGCACCAGCAAAAAGCTCAATAGATGAGAATTTTCTGACAGGTTTGATCTGGATTTCAGAATCCCAGTTAGAATTCAACATATCCCGAATTTCTTTAAACTCGGTTAATTGATCGATTCTGTATTGTTTTTTGCCCGAAATGCATGTAAAAGGTTTTATTTTGCCACTTTTTTCCCACTTTAATAATGTTGATTTGGAAACAGACACAATATCCGCTAACAGTTCAGCATTGATGCTATTTTCATATATCGAAGTCATGAAACCCTGCATATTTACGAAATGACAATAAATAGATACTCTTTAGGAGATTGTTATCAATCTCTTTTAATTCGTTCACTACTGTATTTGACTTCTCAGAAAGTTTAACATTGGAAACAACATCTTCGATTATCCTAGGTAACGCAGTACATAATTTCTTAAAAGCTAATTTATCATCCGTAACAATTTCATAAAATTTGTCAATCGAGACTCTACGAATTTTTTCATGTGAGACTTTATTTTTATCAATACTCACAGTCCATTGTATATTTTGGCTATTAGAAGCGATGACTTCAACTAACATACAAGTGGCATTAGGATCTTTTATCAGTGTATCTTGCATTCGCATGTATGTATTTTTGGAAGATGATAAATTCATAGTGTTATGCTTGTTTTTCATTTCTACATAAACCTTCTTCGATTCATTTATAACGTCATACCCCTGACTTGGCACAGTCCATCCATTACCAAGAAACTTAAAAATATTCTGATGAAAATAACCTATGTGGTTTGTGTTGCTCTTATCTAACTATCTAATGATTTCGCTCTCAAGAACATCTTCAATATCTTTTTTGTATACTTTTGAATCAAATGTCAGTTTTACTGGATCAATTAAGTTACTGTTAAATTCTGCTAGATCGATCTGAAATCGATATTTCATTACAGTATCTTTTACATGCTGGAAAATATCATCATCACTGATAAATCCTAAATTGTATTTTTTCATTTTTCTAGTTAATTAAAATCAAATGAAACCTTAAACAACATACTAGACATAGTTTGTTATTCTAATCAAACTATAAAAGTTTTAGATAAATAATTAAGTTTTCGCTTAATCATTTTACTCTATTTTTTCTCTTTTACATTTCATGCATATAGAGGAGGCTAAGATCGCTCTTGATGCATTATGTAAGAACTATCCATCTTTCTTGATATTCAAAGGACTAAGAACGAAATCGCATTTTTATATTAATCTTGCACTTCAGAAAGCATTATAATTAAAATGAGTATTGAAACATCTATCCACAATTAGACCTCTTGCATAAAGAGCAATACTTTTAGGAGGGGTTTAGAAAGACGATTGAGACGCATCAGATCGTAACTAATGAGATTTATCGCCCTAGCAGTAGGGAAAATGAAAAATGCTAAAACTCTTCAATTCATCTAAAGATAAGACAAACAATGCGATCGCCAAAGCGGTAAAATCCTTAACTCAACATGGAATCAGTGAAACAGAACAGGAGAATTTCATTGCTTTCTTACAAAGCGAAGACAACCGCTCTCTCTACCATACAAATCCACGCCTGATTGCCGATCGGTTGAAGCTCTCAGAGCGCGATACATTAAAACTTTTAGTAGCATCCTTAAAGGAAGGAATTGTCACTCTTAATTGGGACATCCAATGTCCAGTATGTCAGGGGGTTGATTTTGCAGCAACTCAATTATGCGATCTCAGGACATTGCATGTTTGTCCTGTGTGTTTTCACAAGCACGAGTCAGATGCCGATCGGCAAGTACGAGTTACATTTAGCATCGATGAAAGACTGCGATCGCTACCCAAAGAAGCAGACGATCCAGCATTTCGCAATCATGTTGATGCCCAGTACGGAGTAGTTTCAGGACATCGACTCTTAACCTTACAAATGTTTCGCGAGCTATTCCCCCGTGAAACCATCCCGCCAAATGAAAGCTTACTGATTCGACAAGTCACAATTTTATTCACCGATTTAGCTGGTTCAACAGCTCTCTACAGCCAACAAGGAGATTCCCAAGCCTATAGCCTAGTCAATCAACATTTTAATCTTCTCTTTGAAATTGTCGATCAACATAATGGCGCGGTAATTAAAACGATTGGCGACGCAATTATGGCAACCTTTACTTCGCCCGATGACGGGCTAAAAGCAGCGATCGCAATGCAAGCAAGAATGCAGAGTTTCAATCAGAGTATTCAATCTTCAGAGCATCAACTAATTCTTAAAATAGGTGTCCATGCAGGGCCTTGTATTAGTGTCAACCTCAACGATCGCAATGACTACTTTGGCACTACGGTGAATACTGCGGCAAGAGTCCAAGGTCTCAGTCAAGGCAATGACATCGTATTCACCGCATCGTTACGCAATCAAGCGCAGGCGATCGAATCTATAAAACACTACATTAGCGAACAGAGTTCTGTTAATTTAAAAGGCTTAAGCGAACCAATAGTAGTTTTTCGGATGAAGGCTAATCATAAAATTTGAGATGTCATTAGAACCACAAGAGATTTTTTAAAAGTGTTGATTCGCAACACTTTTAAAAAATCTCTTGCTTCGGGTTTAATCATAGATCGCTATGAGATTGCAGATGGAGTTTAAAATCATGTCTAATCTAACTGAGAAGCCTAAAGCAGATTCCAAGAGCGTAAATTTAAAACGATTACTTTTATTCTCAGGACTTGGTGCTATCCCAATTGGAATTGCGGTATGTTTTATCTATGTTCCACCTAGTTGCGCTTGTCGCGATCGAGGCATAGATGCTTCTGGCGCTTACATCCGTGCTCAACAAGCATATTCCTTAGAACATAAAACTTTTACTAGTTCCTATCAATCTTTGGGTATTAAGGAGATACCTACACAAACACCTCTCTTCAATATTTCGACAGAAGTCAGTAAGGATAAAGTAGTCGTATATGGAACGCCACGAGATGTACCTACAGACTTGTTTCGATTAGGACTCACCAAAGCCGAAACTCGTAGTTTTGTGAATGCAGCTTTCTATGACAAAAAAAGCCAAACACCTATTTCTATATCTTGCGTATCTGAGAAAAGCACATTAGAGAAACCTCCAACCCCTGCTTTTAATGGAGAGAAATTGACTTGTCCTGTTGGTTTCACAAGTAAATAACGACTTGCCGCTATTCGCGAACAAAAAAGCCTCAATCAACCATTGAGAGCATTTCTCTGAAATGCTCTCAATGGTTGATTGATTTGATTTAAGCACAAAGTACTGTCTCTCTTTTTTGATTTCGCGATCGCTGAGAAGCATAAAAGTTAGATTCATTGTAAATTTTCCTTTCTCATACAATAAAGATTATCTAAAGAATTGATTAGAGAAAGACGATTGCAAACTTAAATAAGTTTACATATTTATAGTCAAACAGTAGTTTATAGAAATTTTACAACTTAATGAAGTTCGAGTAATGCCCTCGTCGCAAGTGGGAGACATCACTCCATTAGCTTCATTTGATTGTAAAGCACTGTATACACTATTAGAAATGAGTGAACTAAGGTGCATGAATGAAGATAGGCGTTATCAAGGAAATAGAATTTGGAGAACGTAGGGTAGCTCTAATTCCTGAAGTGGTAGGTCGTTTGGTCAAAAATGGTTTAGAAGTTTTGATCGAAAGTCATGCTGGTGAATCATCTTTTTTTGCGAATGATACTTATGAAGAAGTCGGAGCCAAGATTATTACAGATAAAAGTATTCTGATTAATGAGTCGGACATTTTATTAAAAGTGGGCGCACCTCGCGAAGAAGAGGTAAATATGTTCAAACAAGGGCAAATTACCATCGGATTTCTCAATCCTCTAGGTAGACCCGAACTGATTCGCCGCCTCGCGCATCAAGGTGTGACAGCGATGAGCATGGAAATGATCCCACGCAGCAGTCGGGCGCAGAGTATGGACGCACTATCTTCGCAAGCTTCGATCGCTGGTTACAAAGCAGTTCTCATTGCCGCAGCAGCATTACCCAAATATCTCCCGATGCTGACGACAGCAGCAGGCACAATCCCACCCGCAAAGGTGGTGGTGTTGGGCGCAGGTGTGGCAGGGCTTCAGGCGATCGCTACAGCTCGTCGTCTCGGCGCACAGGTTGAAGCTTACGATATCCGTCCCGCAGTGCGGGAAGAAGTCCAGAGTCTCGGTGCAAAATTTATTGACGTGTTTTTAGAAGAAGATACTACTGCCACAGGTGGCTATGCTAAAGAGATTTCAGAAGCTGCAAAACAACATGCTCAGGAGATCTTAGCTAAGCATATTAAAGAGGCGGATATTGTGATTACCACCGCCCAAGTCCCTGGACGTAAAGCACCTGTAATGGTCACAGATGCGATGATCGCGCAGATGAAGCGCGGCTCAATCATCGTCGATCTGGCTGGCGAACAGGGCGGTAATTGTGAAGGAACGGAAGCTGGCAAAGATGTTATTCGTCATGGAGCGACCATTATTTCGCCAATTAATTTACCTTCTTCAATGCCGATTCATGCTTCGCAAAAATACGCTAAGAACTTGCTCAATCTTCTCAATCACATGATTAAGAAAGGCGAGCTAAATCTTGATTTTGAAGATGACATTATCAACAGCACTTGTATTACCCATGCTGGCGAGATCCGCAATCAGCGCGTAAAAGATGCTCTATCTCAATTAGCAGTTACCGTTTAATCCAAAAACAGAGGTTAGGGTCGGCACTTCGTACCAACCCTAACCTCTATTCCTAATAAAAATCAACTATGAACGAATCATTAATCAGCGCCCTATTTGTGTTTGCCCTTGCATCCTTTACAGGATTTGAAATAATCAACAAGATTCCACCAACACTGCATACACCTCTAATGTCTGGCTCCAATGCCATTTCAGGAATATCGGTAATCGGAGCTTTGATTGTAGCGGGTAGTGATGTAAATCCCAATCTCTCCGTAATCCTAGGATTGATATCCGTCGTCTGCGCCACAATCAACGTCGTTGGTGGCTTTCTCGTCACCGATCGCATGTTGCAAATGTTTAAAAAGAAAGAGGCATAAATCACCGTGTTTGAGAATATGTTGGATTATCTGCCTACTGGAATTCAGTTAACTTATTTAGTAGCTGCTTCACTCTTTATTGTCGGTCTCAAACAGATGGGATCGCCTGCCACAGCACGTGGTGGTAATTTACTAGGGGCGATCGCGATGCTTCTAGCAGTCATCGCCACGTTGCTCGATAAGCAAGTATTAAGCTATGGCTTGATATTGGTAGCGATCGCAATCGGCTCAGCGATCGGTTCGCTAATTGCTTACAGAGTTGCCATGACCGATATGCCCCAGATGGTGGGCTTATTGAATGGATTAGGAGGTCTAGCTTCCTCTCTAGTTGCCGTAGGTGAATATTGGCGAGTAATTAGTCACGGTCAAACCTTACCCCTCGTCGATAATCTCTCGATTATGGCAAGCGTCTTGATCGGTAATATAACTTTTACGGGCAGTATGATTGCCTTCGCCAAACTCCAAGGGATCATGAAAGGTGCACCGATTCGATTCGCCTATCAGCAAACGATCAATATTCTCCTATTAGCTGCCTTCGCCTTTGGTGCTGCCATGTTGATTGCTAATCCTGCCGATCTCGCAGGATTCATCGGCATTAATATCATCTCATTATTAGTTGGCGTGTTATTCGTGATCCCCATCGGTGGTGGCGATATGCCTGTCGTCATCTCACTGCTCAACTCCCTCTCAGGGGTTGCCGCAAGTGCCGCAGGTTTTGTAGTAATGAATAATGTCTTGATCATTTCTGGCGCGTTAGTTGGCGCTTCGGGATTAATTCTCACCCAGATTATGTGCAAAGCGATGAACCGCACCCTTCCCAACGTGTTGTTTAGCGGTTTTGGCACAACTCCAGTTACAGAGGGTGCGACGAGTGACAGTACTAACAAAACTGTTAAAACTATCGATCCTGAAGAATGCGCGATGATGTTGGGCTATGCGCGATCGGTGGTGATTGTCCCAGGATATGGCATGGCGGTCGCTCAAGCGCAACATGCCGTTCGCGAGTTGTCGGATCTACTAGAGCGTAAAGGTGTCGAAGTGAAATTTGCAATCCACCCTGTTGCGGGTCGGATGCCTGGGCATATGAATGTTCTGCTAGCAGAAGCAAATGTTCCCTATTCGCAACTATACGATATGGACGATATCAATACGCAATTTGAGAATACTGATGTGGTATTGATTATCGGCGCTAATGATGTAGTCAACCCTGCGGCACGAACAAATCAAGCCAGCCCCATTTATGGAATGCCGATTCTCGAAGTAGATAGAGCCAAAAATGCGATCGTGATCAAGCGTGGTATGAGTGCAGGCTTTGCGGGAGTCGAAAACGAACTGTTCTATCAACAAAAAACAATGATGCTATTTGGTGGTGCTAAAGACATGGTGGCAAAGCTAGCCAATGAGCTAAAACAAATTTAAGAGGATTGAGATTAAACCATGAGTTTACAGCGCATTTCGACAATCTTTCTGGGGGCGATCGGCATCGCATTATTGATTTTCGCCATCTGGCTGTTCAACAATGTTCCTTATACAGTTTTTGCGGCACAGATGTTTGGACTCGGTGGCTTGGCAATCATCGCGATCGCTGTTCTGGTTTATCGATCAACTAGCTTTCTAGAAGTAATTCGCGCTTATGTCTAAGATAGATAAAAGCAAAAGCAATCTACCAACAGTATAGCGGTTTTCATTTTGCCTACGGCAAAATGAAAACTCAAAAACCTTACTGGGATTGATTTTTTGTTTTCAAATGAGTATGCACTCAATCGAAACCCGCTATACGTATATCGAGTTTGCTAAGCGATCGACTATGTGTGGATTGTAAGTCTATTATGCTAAAACAAATTTAGTTCTTATAAAAAAGAAGAGGGAATCACTAAGTAATTCCCTCTTCTTTTTTATAAGTAAACGTCAAGCACTCACTTTTTCTTTTAGAGAACTACTCCCTTGGGAGTGGGAATAGAAGGTTGTAAATACATCGTCAAGAACTGTAAACCATTATTAGCAAGGTAAGGGAGCTTTTGAACTTTTTTCAACCATTCGGGAGAACTAGATTCATCAATCTGCACTAACTTTGCATTGTTCTCTTCGCACTTCTTCAGGCAAGCCCAGAATTTAGGATTTTCTAAATCCATAATTACAGGGAAAGCTTTCGCCGCATCGCGATTGGTTTCACGCAGAACTTCATCGACATACTTTCTAGTATCCATACCAATGGATTCATAGAACTCATTACGGACACAGATATCATTTAGATACATGGTAGCAAACACCGATAGTAAGAAGAACTTACTCCAGAGATTGGCTCTAATACCCTTGATATTATTTTGCTCACTGCGGAGAAGTAAGCTACAGAAATCACCATGACGGCTCTCATCTTGACACCAATTTTCAAAGAAATTGAAGATTGGATAGATGCGATATTCTGGGTGAGACAAGAAATGCTGATGGATTTTGATGTAGCGCCAGTAACCAATCTTTTCCGATAGATAAGTGGCGTAAAAAATAAACTTCGGTGCGAAGTAAACATACTTCTTGGTTTTCGATAATGTCGAAAGGTCAAGTTGCAGATCGAAGTCTGGCATCGCCTTATTCAGAAAACCAGCGTGACGAGCTTCATCACGACTCATCAAGCTGAAAATTTCAGCCATCAGAGGATTCTTATCCTTGATTTTGACGGCAATTTCTTTGTATAGCAAAAATCCTGAAAACTCCGAGGTGCAAGATCCTTCAAGAAACACGCGAAAATGCTCTCTCACCTTAGGATCGATATGATTCCAATCTTGATTGAAATCAGCAGTACGAACAAAGTGACGACGGTTATAGTCAAATTTAAATTCTTCGAGGATCGCTTCATAATCTGGTGTTAGATCGAAGATATCCATATTTGCCATCGCTTCAAAGTCAGTGGTGTAGAAGCGTGGAGTTAGGATCGATTCGCGTCGGCCAGTCCCGTTAACCTTTTGTTGGTTTGACTGGCTTACATCGGGTTTAGAAGGGGTAGCTACCATAGTTCGTGCTGTTTTCTTTTATGCTGCTAGAAGATTTTGTTAATAAATTGCAGTTTATATACCTATATGACTGCCTATTTTACGACTACTGTCTAGTTTATGGGTAGTTATATCTAGAAATAAGGTTTGCTTGTTAAGAAGCGTTAAGCTATTTATTGGCGATCGCCGCATCAATTTGCTCGATACTAAGAGTCCGCAACAAGCTCACCTGTGCCGCAGGGGTAGATATATTCGCAAAATATTCAGAAGTGAGATAATCTGTATACGTAGCTTCTTGGACTAGATGCTTTTTGAAGAAGGCAACACTCAGCAACTTCAAATAATCTTGCGAGGCGATCGCATTTGGTCCAGCTAAAACACTGCTTATTTCAGGACTCAGGCGATCGTCTGATGTAATTGCCGTAACCGCCGTATGTCCCGCTCTATTCAGTAGTACCAAATAGCGACTTGGAGCAGTTAACCAAGTAAAAGGTACGATTTGCTCGGAGACCACAGGAGCAAACGTATCATCAGAACTGCCAACGATCGCGATCGGTACAGTGATTTTGCTAAACGCTGCCTTCCCTAAGACATGGCTTGTCACTGGATTAACCGCAATTACCGCAGTAATGCGCGAATCTCCCAATTTATAGGCTTGGTTGGGTAGTCCTAGCGCCACACATTGCAATAACAGTGAAGCATTCCATTTATATTTACCTTGGCAAACTTCTCCAAGATCGGCAAACTGGATCTGAGCGTCGCTGACTAAAGCCAAAGCCGCATACCCACCAAAAGAGTGACCAATCATGCCCACACTCTTCCAATTGATGTTATTAGCCTGAGGTGACTTTTCTAAATAATTCAGAACCGCAGTTATATCTTGAGGACGCTCAATAAAGCTCTCTGGTGGTGCAATCTCACTGGCAGCACCAATAATTAATTTATCTAATTGCTCTGCACTACTATTAGGTGAAACCGTCAGCACAACTGCAAAGCCATAGGATGCTAGATGTTCAGCAAGATAGAGTAGTGGCTCGCGGTTAGAAATTAGACCAGGATAGATAACGATCGCAGGAAGAGGTTTGAGATTAGCGTTGATAAGTTTGGGGACAAACAGATAAAACGGAATTTCATATTTACTATTTAGCGCTGGTGCTTTGAGGCTATATCGCTCCCACTTCATGTTCCCTGCTTCACGTAAGTCCGCCAACTGTAAAGGAGTCGGTAAAGTCGATGTTACTGGCGGGTTTGAAGGTATCGCTTGCTTTATTGCCTCGTTATTGACCATTTGCACGACTCTTTGAGTGTTCTGGAGCAAATCACTCAATTCTCCTACTGTTTGCAAACCCTCTTGAATATCAAAATAAATATCTGAGGTAGGGAATTTACGTAAGAAATTTAATAAAGATAAACCGTTCTGTTTATCAACTGTTGCCAAAACTGCCGCAGCGCGAATTGCTCGATTTCCTGATAGGTTAGGGCCAGTCCTGATAAATTCGCCTAAGATATCCAATGCTCTTTCGCCCTGAGAAGTATAAAGAAATCTAGATAACAGAGATACAGGCACATCAGCTCTCTCTGACAAAATTCGCCGAAACGTCGCCATATCTGGCGCAGAAATATAACGAGATGCCATATCAAGAGCACCACGTAACTCTCCAGTTTTAGCAAAAACCTCCAAGTCATCAACAGATACTGAAACCTCAAAAACATTAAATCTAAAATTTACCGTTTCGGCTGCTTCACTAGACTTAACGCTCGTCCCTCCACTAATTGCCCCGATCGCACTAAGCAAAATCATTAACGTAGCAGATCGGATAACCAATCGCGAGCAAATACCGGCGATCGCATCTGTTAGATATTTCATAATTTAGCTTTCTTTGTTTTAGCTTTTTGTGAAGGCTTTTCTAAAAGCTAACACGAAATTTATCTTTGATAGGTTTAAGAAGAGTTCTCTTCATAAACCCAGAAATAAGAAGTAACGCATCAACTTTCTTGATTTTTGGCTGACGCTCGCGATATACAAAACAATACAAATGTTAATATTCATCAATTTTGCCCCAACCGCTAGGGTGCAATGCTAACATCCAAAATAGTTAAAAGATGATTAAACAAAGCTTTAGGAGCGCATTTTGACATTACGAGTTGCTGTTGTAGGCGGCGGACCTGCGGGTTCCTGTGCGGCTGAAACACTTGCCAAAGCAGGAATTGAGACCTACATATTCGAGCGTAAGCTAGACAACGCCAAACCCTGCGGTGGAGCAATTCCTCTATGTATGGTTTCAGAATTTGAGTTGCCTGACGAAATTATCGATCGCCGCGTCCGCAACATGAAAATGATCTCTCCCAGCAATGTGGAAGTAGATATCAAACTAGACAATCCCGATGAATATATCGGCATGTGTCGTCGTGAAGTTTTAGATGCTTTTTTACGCAATCGTGCGGCTGACCTTGGAGCAAAGCTAATCAATGGTCGCATTCTCGATATTAAGATTACTGAAAATGGCAAGCAGCCTTATGTGCTGACCTACTCAGATTTTGCTGAAGGTGGCAATGAAGGTGTTATGCGTACCCTCGAAGTCGATCTGATTGTCGGTGCTGATGGCGCTAACTCGGTAGTAGCCAAAGCGATCGATGCTGGTGACTATAACTATGCGATCGCCTTCCAAGAGCGCATTCGTATTTCACCAGACAAGATGGAATATTACAAAGATTTAGCAGAAATGTACGTTGGCGATGATGTTTCGCCCGATTTCTACGCATGGGTATTCCCTAAATACGATCATGTGGCAGTTGGTACTGGCACGATGCATAAAAACCAACGCCTGATCAAGAAGCTACAGGCAGGCATTCGCGCTCGCGCTTTGCCCAGAATCGAAGGTGGCGAAGTGATTAAGGTCGAAGCCCATCCAATTCCCGAACATCCACGTCCTCGCCGTGTCGTCGGTCGTGTTGCCCTCGTCGGTGATGCGGCTGGCTATGTTACCAAGTCCAGTGGTGAAGGTATTTATTTTGCTGCTAAGTCTGGTCGGATGTGTGCTGAGGCGATCGTGGAGTTTGCCGAAGCAGGTAAGCGCATTCCTACTGAAGCCGATCTCAAGGTTTACATCAAGCGTTGGGATAAGCAGTATGGTCTCACTTACAAAGTCCTAGACATTCTCCAGAATGTTTTTTACGCCACAAACGCTACCCGTGAGGCATTTGTAGAAATGTGCGCCGATAAAGATGTACAAAAGCTCACCTTTGATAGCTATCTCTACAAAACTGTTGTACCAGCCAATCCTTTCACGCAGCTAAAAATTACCGCTAAAACCATCGGTAGTTTATTGAGAGGCAATGCTCTAGCCCCTTAAATAAAACAAGGAGTGCGTAAACGCACTCCTTGTTTTATTTAAAAAAATCATAGCCCTAGGGCTATGATTTTTTATTTGCTGCTTTGACCTTCTTCACGGCTAGCTGTTTGAATATACAGAGTTAGCAAGAAAACGGTAGGTACAAATACTGCTAGAACAGTTGCAAGAAGACCAAGAAAATTAGTTTCCATAAATTTGACTTTGATTGCTTATGTTAAATATTTTGATGACTGCTAATATTCTAAGTTCAAAATTGATTACTCTTACGAAAAAATTAAAAACCAAAAAAGAAGGCAGCGCTACACGCTGCCTTCTTTTTTGAAGATTAAGCTTCCCAGAGTTTACTGATATTTTTTTCTAGACGCTCCTCTGCTTCAGCAAATACCTGTGCTGAATTATCGAGAATCTCACCAGCATGAAGTTCGAGCAGTTTTGTGGAGAGAGCAATACGATTGCGCGACTCGTCGATATCCACAACAACAGCCTTGATTACATCATTGAGCTGAAACACCCGCGTAGGATCGCTAACAGGCTTTTGGCTCATTTCTTTGACATGGAGTAAGCCTGAAACTCCTGCAAATTCTACAAATGCGCCAAAGGGGCGAATATTAGTAATCTTGCCAGTGATCAGTTGTCCTTTAGCAAGTTGATTCATCGCCGCAAGTTTGGCGGCTTGACGGTTAGACAGAACTAACTTCTTGCGAGTTTCATCAGCATCTAAAACCATTACAGGAATAGTTTTGCCGATCAACTTGGCAAGATCGGTTGTGTCTGACAAGTGCGATCGCGGTACAAAGCCACGCAATCCTACAGAGTCAACAATTACACCGCCACTGTTTGTACCGATTACCTTAGTTTCAAATACCTTGGATTCAGCTTGATAATCCCGTAGTGTTTGCCAAGCTTGCTTGAATAGCAAGCGGCGTACTGAAAGCTTCACTTCACCATCAGCATTCTGGCTGCTAATGATCAGAAATTCGTACTCATTGCCAATTGGGAAGGCATCATTAGAGCGCGAGGAGCCACTGAGAGTAGCTTCTTCAATTGGGAGAAAACCTAAAGATTTAGCGCCAATATCGACATAAATGCCACTACTTTCGACTGAAATTACCTTGCCCTTCACGGTTTGCCCCACAGCAAACTCGTAATTATGCTCGGCGAGGGCATTGGCAAAATCGTCGGCAGAAAATGACTGAATATTTGTTGTGGCGTTCATGGATAGAGATAAATATGCTAAAGATGCGAAGCGTTACTTGCGTGTATTTTATTGTAATTGTCTCACAGCGATTATAGAGAATATGAAGTAAATCTATCTTTCTCGATAATCGCTACGCTTCTTAATACAAAAAAACAAAATTATTGAGGCGAGCTTCTCACGCTTCATTAATTTTGGGCTTTATGCGAATCACCAATCAGATAAATCACAAATAGTAAAACCATTACAGAATCGATCGCGATCGCAATGCCTGCTTGATGACCGAGATACTGCCGACCGTATATAAGCACTAAAGCAATAAAAGTAAGCTTGCTAATACTAGAGACAGTCAAAATCAAGGGACGACTTACAGACTTGAACGCACCGTAGATTTGCATTGCGCCAACAAGTGTAATTAAAGCGCCCCAGTTACGCACAATAATTTCTGCAAGTTGACCATCCAAAGACACACCAAATGTAGAACGTAAGGCTTCCTGTGGAGCGATCGCTGCATAAAATAAGGTGCAAGTCAGTGCACCAGACACGAGCATAATCCACTTTATTTGGGCAACAATCCACTTCATCGGTTTTCCTAATCTGAATATTCGCCTAAATTAGACAACTCTTTATGGTCGATAAAACTATAGCTAGTTAAGAAAAAGTGCGGTGCGACGCACCGCACTTTTTCTTAACTACAGCTTGTTTAGGCTTTATGCAGTACAAGAAATTTTTTAAAAGTGTTGCTTCGCAACACTTTTAAAAAATTTCTTGGGTTTTGAGAAAGCGCAAAGCACCGTAACGGCTTAATTCTATAGCAATAACAGAGATAGCTAGGCAAAATCAAAACCCAAATAAATAGAGGCGGCGCTTCGCGCCGCCTCTATTTATTTGGGTTTTATGTCCTAAGCAAAACTTGCATTGCTATATATCAAATTGATGAGCTTGCTTATCAATTTGATACTCTTCAGGCAGGTGCGAAAGCGAATGCACTAGACTAGTAGATAATTAATAAAGTCAAGCGATTACCGCATCGACGGGGTTATAAGGAGCTACAGGCAGTGATGTCTTCTCAAGAAAAAATCTTTCGGCAAATCTTTCGGACAAACTTGTGGCGGCGCGTCAAAACGACGGTCATAAGTTTAGCAATATTGCAGAGTGTGGCGCTGACAGTGCCAACCTCTGCTCGTGCTGACGGAGAAAATGCATCGACTATCGGATATACCGAACTACTTTCGAGCGTAAAAGATAATAAAGTCCAAAAAATCGACCTTGAAAGCAACGGTTTAGCAGCAGAAGCAGTTTTGAAAGATGGTCGAAAAGTCAGGATCGATCTAATCGCCCGTGATGGCAATACCGAGTTGATGAAGGCATTACGTGAAAACAATGTCGATATAGCGGTAAGAGCACCTCAGCAACCAACATTAATTTGGCAACTCGCTAGTACATTTTTTGTACCCTTGCTGTTGATTTTTGTACTGTTGATGGTGTTACGTCGCCTCAGCAATGCCCCAGGTGGCCCTGGACAAACTCTCAGTTTTGGCAAAACAAAGGCAAGATTTTCGCCTGAAGCCAAGACAGGTATCATGTTTGAGGATGTTGCAGGAATTGATACCGCCAAAGAAGAATTACAGGAAGTTGTCACATTTCTCAAACAGCCCGATCGCTTTACAGCAGTTGGCGCAAAAATCCCCAAGGGCGTATTGCTGATTGGTCCTCCAGGAACTGGTAAGACACTCTTGGCTAAGGCGATCGCAGGAGAGGCAGGGGTTCCTTTCTTCTCGTTGTCGGGTTCTGAGTTTGTGGAAATGTTTGTTGGGGTTGGCGCTTCTCGTGTACGTGACCTATTCCAAAAAGCCAAAGAAAATGCGCCCTGTATCATCTTCATTGATGAAATTGATGCAGTCGGGCGGCAGCGAGGAACTGGTATCGGGGGAGGCAACGATGAGCGCGAGCAAACCCTTAACCAAATGCTAACGGAAATGGATGGGTTTCAGGGAAATACGGGTGTAATCGTGGTAGCAGCTACCAATCGTCCAGATGTTCTTGATAGTGCTTTGCTACGTCCAGGTAGATTTGATCGCCAGATTACAGTAGACTTGCCTGACTTCAAAGGTCGTCAAGAAATTCTCAAAGTCCATGCCCGCAATAAAAAGCTAGATGAGAATGTCTCCATAGAGGCAATCGCCCGCCGCACTCCTGGATTTGCTGGAGCAGATTTGGCTAACTTACTAAATGAAGCTGCAATTTTAACCGCCAGACGTTATAAAGAGGCGATCGGTGAATTAGAAATTTCTGATGCGATTGATCGGGTCAAGATTGGCATGACTCTGAAACCTTTATTGAATAGCGCGGAAAAAACCAAAACGGCTTATCACGAAATCGGACATGCTTTGCTCACAACCTTGCTAAAAAACACTGACCCGTTGGATAAAGTTACAATTATCCCTCGCTCTGGCGGGACTCTCGGCTTTTCATTGTCTCTTCCATCTGAAGAAATGGGGCTTGAGACTCGTTCCACGCTTCTAGACATGATTACTGTAGCTTTGGGTGGCAGAGCCGCCGAAGAAGTAGTCTTTGGCATTGCAGAAATTGATGTTGGTGCTAGCAGCGACTTGCAAAAAGTGGCTAAAATTGCGCGCACGATGGTTACTAAATTAGGGATGTCTAGCTTAGGTTTGGCAGCCTTTGAGGGACAGCAACAAAATGAATTTAGTTGGATGCAAAAGAACGAGTATTCCGAAGAAATTGCGAGTAAAATTGACCAACAAGTCCGAAATATCGCTAAAACATGCTATGACCAAGCGAAGCAGATTATTTTGGAAAATCGTGATCTTTGTGATCGACTAGTCGATATTCTTCTGGAATCGGAAACCTTAGATGGTGAAGAATTTCGTAAGATTGTTTCCCAATACACGCAATTGCCTGAGAAACAAACTGCTTCATTAAAATTTTAACTAGCATAAATAACTAATTAGCCATAAAAATAGATAAGGATGTGCAAAGCACATCCTTATCTATTTTTGGACTTAATATGACAACGATCGCTTATCTTGGTCCCGCAGGTACATACTCAGAAATGGCTGCCCTGCAATATTTGCAGTTAAATTATCCAGACTTAACACGAGATATTCCCACACTGCGCCCTTACCAAACTATTCCTCAAGCAATTAACGCCGCTGAGCATGGTCATGTTGATATTGCGGTTGTGCCTGTAGAAAACTCGATCCAAGGCGGTGTAACCATGACCCTCGATAGCCTTTGGCAATCCGAGTCTTTGCAGATCCAACAGGCGATCGTCCTACCGATCGCCCATGCCTTGATTACTCGCGCCCCAAATCTTGAGGATATTAAAGCTGTCTATTCGCATCCCCAAAGTTTAGCCCAGTGCCAACAATGGCTCGATCGCTATCTACCAAACGTTCAACAGATTGCCACTGACTCCAATACCGATCGGTTACATAGTGTTGCTGAAGATGCGACAGTAGCGGCGATCGCTTCACAACATGCCGCTGAGCTATACAAATTACCAGTTCTAAAATTTCCCATTAACGATCAACCAGATAATTGCACTCGTTTTTTGGTCTTAGGTCGCACTACGCCCACGACAAAAGGCACGCATTCATCACTCGCCTTTAGCCTCAAGCGCAATATGCCAGGCGCATTAGTAAAACCTTTGTTAGTATTTGCCGATCGCCAGATCAATTTGAGCCGTATCGAGTCACGCCCCACTAAGCGATCGCTTGGTGAATATATTTTCTTCCTCGACATTGATGCGGCGATCGAAGACCCTAACTTCAGCGAAGCCTTAGTCGAACTGCAAAACGTTACTGAAAACCTCAAAATCCTTGGTAGTTATTCCATCGCTTAACGAGATAGTAAAAGCTGCTAAGCCCCGCTCTTACTATATTTTTGAATGAGCAAGACGTTTATTCCGCATCAGCACGTTAGCACCTTCATTAGTTTGCTCAATTACTAATAGCGGTGTTGGTTTAGCAGTTTGATCCCAACTAATTACTGCTAGCCTTCCTTGAATCGTAGGTTGCCAATTACGGTTTTCATCTGAGGCAACAACAAAACTTTCTAGCCCTGCCGCCAAATCTTTGAGAATACTTTGCGAACCATGAGCAGGAATCTTCGCTAATTTGACATGGATACGAAAAAGCACGCGGATTTGTGAATCGTCGTGGTGTTCTGGTTGAAAAGCTACATCAAAAATCACATCTACTTTTCGCGCATTACCACTATCTTCCTCACTTGGCATCAAAGCAGGCGCAACTTTTTGACGAAGATTAACCTTCATCTGCGCCAAGATAATTTCACAAAAATGAGGCTCCTCCATTCTCATACTCAGATAATCCAGATTAAACTCACGGGAATGAATCAGATCGGGGTTACGCTCGTTTTCATCAATAGTATGCAATGCAAGTTTTAGCTTTTTGGCAAGCTCCTGATTTTTGATTTTTTCGACCTTAAGTTGTTGTCGATTTTTTCGCAATTGCCAGTAATGATAGGCAGTCGCGCCAAGTGCGCCCCACAGTAAGACCAGCAATAAGCTCACACAAACCGTGTTTTGCAGTGGCATGGTTGACTGCTCGATTGAGCCTAACAAACCTTCGCGATCGCTAGGTTTTACAGTC
Source organism: Pseudanabaena frigida (assembly GCA_003242085.1). Lineage (GTDB taxonomy): Bacteria > Cyanobacteriota > Cyanobacteriia > Pseudanabaenales > Pseudanabaenaceae > Pseudanabaena > Pseudanabaena frigida. The sequence continues at coordinate 89,719 of QBML01000018.1, forward strand.
ATTAGAACTCTTGATGCGTACAACATAAAAATGCACCAATTTTAAATAGAAATTCGGTAAGCTTCCCCTACTTATGACGATTCGCGTAAGTCATAAGTGGCAATTATCAATAAAATCTTTCTGATTCCCCCCTCAGACTATTCCCCAAATGCTGCAAATAATGAGCACATTACAGCAATTACCGATCGATCGAACCACAAGAAGAATCTTAAAAGCGTTGCTTCACAACGCTTTTAAGATTCTTCTTGGTTTGGGTTTAAGCGCAAAGCGCTGTATACAACTAACCCAAAAAGTAAAAGCGGCAATAAATGCCGCTTTTACTTTCTATATCTTGCCAAATAAAGCTAAGCTTCACTTAGCGGGGCTTTTGATAACTTAGTCGATAGAAATTGATTGAGGCCCATCATTTTTGCTATTGCTGCTAGTAGTAGAAGCAGCATTCACAGTTGCTCCCTGTTTTTCAAGCCACCCCTTTAAAGGATCTTGTTGGAGATCTAGTTTGAGAAACCCCGAAACGAGACCACCAAAAAATGCAACGGGTTGCCCTAAGAACTCATTGAGAATCGGTTTTAGCTCGTCCATAAATGCAGAAATGTAGTTTGGGTTAGATAACAGACAAAGATTTAGATGGCGCTGCCGATAAAGGTAGTACCTATCGCAATTGTACCTTCTTTTTTAGAGACCCGTCATTTAAAGCTGTAGCAAACCAGTAGTTCTCATTATGAATCAGCAACGTAGACGCTGACACTATAAATGAAAGCCAGTCGTAGGGCTGGCTTTCATTTATAGTGTCAGCCATCTTTAATTCACTTTTGTAAGACTAGCAATTTTCCATTTACCTTCTTCAAAACGGAGCGTACACACATACTTACCTCGCGATGGCTGGGACTGCGTACTATCAATCTTGCCATTGACATAAAGCGTTGGGCTTTCAAAAATTTCTACTGTTACATTCGCTTGATTATCTTGAATACCAAAAGAGCCTGCCCGACTAACAGTAAATTCACCATAGCGATAAAAAGCATTATTGCTTTGCAACCAGTCAATCGAGCCCTTACGTTTTTCTAAAGCTTCACCTGTAGTTAATTCAGCTAATAATTGACGGTCGAATGGTGGGGCAAACATTTGATTTTTACTAGCCACTAAGTTATTGACGATCGCCACAGCATCTGACTCAGACAAGGGTTCAATTCCTGTTTTCGTTGATGTAGTCGATGTTTTTGTGGGTGTGGGGCGATCGCTAGCTGAATGACTCGCAGAAGGGGATGGGCTAGAAGAAGGGGTAGCCACAACTGATATTGATGGACTAGCCACAGATATCGCATCAGGATTTGCGGTAGTAGGGCTAGGCTTACTGGTTTGGTTAGCTTGACTAGTAGCCATTTTTGGCTCATTTACCACACTAGGATTTCGAGTTGCCATAACCGCACCGATCGCGATCGCGGTTACAAATGCTCCACCCCAAACAGCAACCCATAGACCTTTTTTATCGCTACTACCACTATTACTCTGACTAGGGGCATAAATCTGCACGGTAGGCGGAGCTGGATTCGCATAAGCAGGATCGCGACCGCCAGAATTAGCACCAACCTGTGGGGCAGAAGTTGATGCGGGTTGTGCTAAAGGCTGTGTTGGCAATAATACAGGTGGTGTAGGTACGACTTTTGGAGAAACTTCAGTAATTAAGTTATTACCTTTATTTATACCCACAATCGTTGACTGAAGACCGTTTGCAGTCTGACTTGCTTGTTGACTTGGTAACTGGTTCGAGCCTAAGGCTGCTAAAGCTTGACGCACTTCTGATGAGGTTTCATAGCGATCTTTGTAGTGATAGCGGGTCATCTTAGCCAAGATATCGATTAATCCCGACTTAGTAGACACAAGGTGCTGCCAAATTAATTCCCCCGTTTGATAGTCTTCCTGTAGTTCGCGAGGCGGCAAACCTGTCAAAGCCTGAATACCGATTACCCCGATCGCATATAGATCGCTATTTGTTCGTGGCTTTCCTTGAGCTTGTTCGCTGGGCATATAACCCAAAGTACCGATCGCCACTGTCGCAATAGTCTGCCCCTCTTGATTTATTTGATTTTGTACCTGCTTGATTGCCCCAAAATCGATCAGCACCAACTTGTCATCAGACTTACGCCGAATAATATTATCTGGCTTGATATCACGATGAATTACGCCATGACTATGCGTATATTCCAAAATATTTAATAAATCATCTAATATCTGGATTACTTGAATGTCCTTCAGCCGATAACCACGTACTAACTCTAGTTCTAGCGATCGCCCTTCAATAAACTCTTCCACCAGATAAAATTCTCCTTGCTGCTCAAAATAGGCTAGTAAGCGCGGAATGCGATCGTGATTGCCCAACTGAGCAAGAGTTTGCGCCTCACTCGTAAACAAACGACTAGCAACTTTTAAATATTGGAGGTCATTACTAGCTGGTTTGAGATGCTTGACTACACAGAGGGGCTCATTGGGAATGCGAGTATCATGAGCGAGATAAGTATGTCCAAATCCGCCCTCACCCAATTTGCTAGCAATGCGGTAGCGCCCATCAAGTAATTGACTAATCATGCTTGCCTACTCCATCTCTGCAATAAATATAGCAAAACCCAGAGATTCGAGACGGCACTTCCTGCTATCTCGAATCTCTGGGTTTTAATTCGTCCTAAGTATTATAATGACACCTTGGTTTATGATGGTTAAGCTGTAATGCCTATAACTAACTTAAAGCGCTAACGTCAGAAAATGACATAGCCTAGAATAGACATATAGCTTTTAGAAACGGTTTGTAGAAAAGGACTAGTAAACTGCTAGCCGAACCAGTTGTTTTGATGATTTATGGCTAGATACACTCAACATTTCTTAGTTGAAATCGCTCCCGAAGACCTGCATTCAACGATTATCAAAACGTTGGAAGCTTGCAGCTTAGTAATTACCTATGAAACCGACGACTATGTGATTGCTCAAGAAATCGAGACGAATGCTTCATTCGCCAAAATGGTAACTGTAGAAGTTCTAATCCATCGCTCTGAGATAGAAGGTAATCAAGCAAAATTGACTAGTGTTACTAAAAATTCTGAACTACCTCTTCGTATTAACAATCACTGTCAAGGGATCTCCAATCGCGTTTCTAAAGCATTTAGTGACAGCTCAGCATGGAAACTCTTAGAAGTTACCGCAGGATATTAAAAAGTACTTAGACAGTACTCAATGGGAATAAATGGGCAATTATCGTCGTGTACTCGCCGAAAATCGGCAAGCTAGATTTAATTACGAAATCCTCGAAACTCATGAAGCAGGAATCGAGTTGCTTGGTACTGAAGTTAAATCAATTAAAGGAGGAAAAGCAAATCTACGCGATGCCTATGGCATTGTGCGGAAGGGGCAGATCATGCTGCTGAATATGTATATTGCCCCCCACCATACAACTAGTGTGTATTTTAATCATGAGCCAACCCGCACTCGCCGCTTGCTGCTGCATAAGGACGAAATTCGTAAATTGATCGTGGCTGTACAACAAAAGGGTTTGACTTTAATACCACTTAAGGTTTATCAGAAGGATGGATGGATTAAGGTCGATCTAGCGTTAGTGCGACAGAAGAAGCTACATGATAAGCGTGATGACATGAAAAAACGCGATGATAAACGTGAAATCGAACGTGCTATGAAAACCCATTAGCTTCTGCATCGCTCAGCTATAGCAATACAAGTTTTGCTTAGGACATAAAACCCAAAACATAGGGGCGGTGCTATGCACCGCCCCTATGTTTTGATTTGTCCTAGCTATCTCTTTCATTGCCATAACACAAAGTGAAACTACTGCTGGTTGAACAGCGCTGAAGCCTAATGCATTGCCATCATTTCCAATTCATAAAGGCTGGCATACAAACCTTGTTTAGCGATTAACTGGTCGTGACTGCCAGATTCAATCACTTCGCCTTGCTTAAGTACAAGAATGCGATCGACATTGCGAATGGTTGAGAGTCGGTGAGCAATGATAATCGTAGTGCGATTAATCAAAAGTCTATCTAATGCTTGTTGAATCAAAAACTCAGTACTAACATCAAGACTCGCAGTAGCCTCATCCAGAATTAAAATCCTAGGATCGCGAATGGCAGCTCTGGCAAAGGCTAGTAATTGCTTTTGACCACCAGATAAGTTTGTGCCACGCTCGCGCACTTGAGTAGCATAGGCTTCGGGTAATTCTTGAATAAAGCGATCGACATTCATCAACTCGGCGGCTTCGACCACTTGTTCGATCGCATAGTCTTCACCCAGTGTAATGTTGTCCTTAATATCGCCAGAGAACAAAAATGCATCCTGTAAAATCACGCCAACACAGCGACGCAGTTCCGACTGAGTAATTTCGCGTATATCTATACCATCAATTAAAATTCTGCCTTTAGTTGGCTCGTATAGACGTGACAACAGACGAATAATCGAGCTTTTACCAGCCCCAGTTGGCCCAACAAGAGCAATTTTTTCACCTGCGTGGAGAGTAAAGTTCACATCTTTGAGAACATACTCATCAGGCTTGTAGCCAAACCACACATGGTCAAAACAAATCTCACCTGTGCCATCAAGGGGCAAGGATTTAGGATGTTCAGGATCGCGAATATCAATTGGCTCTTGCAGAATTGCATTAATGCGTTCAACCGCCGTAAATCCTGCTTGAATCGTTGTAAATTTCTCAGCTAGTTGGCGAATCGGGTCGAAAAGACGCTGTGAGAACAATACAAAAGCTGAAAGCTCGCCAAAAGTAAGGTTTTTTTGGACAATTTGCCCACCTCCTAGCCAAAGAACACCCGCGATCGCCACCAGAGCGATCCATTCGAGCGTTGCAGATACGGCAGAATCATGGAAAACCGTGCGGTTAACTTCATCCACGTACTGCTTATTGACTTTAAGGTGTTGAGCAGAGTTAAACTTTTCGCGGCGAAATAACTGAACGATATTTGCGCCAATAATATTTTCTTGCAAAATCGAGTTGAGTTCAGACAGGCGATCGCGTGCTCTAAAGTTGGCTTTGCGATATTCGTACTGAAAATAAACGATTAATGCAGTCACGGGTAGCACCATGGCAACTAGCAGTAGAGCTAAGTCCCATCGCAGCAGAAACATAAATACAGCAATCGTGCCGATCGCCGCAAAATCGCTCAGTACTCCAACTGCACCCGTCGCAAATACATCCCCTAACGCCTCAACATCGCTGGTTAAACGGGTAATCAACTTACCAACAGGCGTGCGATCGAAAAAGCTAGTCGATAAAGATGTGACGTGGCGGAATAAATCTTGGCGAATATCTGCTGTGATTTTTTGTCCGACCTCTTGCACCAAGTAGCCCTGCCAAGACTGAAATGTCAAACGTACTGCGATCGTCAAAAGTATAACTAAGCAAATCCACCGCAAACCCAACAAATCTCCACTTTTAATTGGCCCGTCGATCGCCTGCTGCACAAGAATAGGCTGCACGGCACTAGCGATCGATAAAGGCACAAGTAAAAGTAGCGATATCAAAAGTTGTTTAGAGTTTTGCTTAGCATATGGCAATAAACTCAATAGCAATCGCCAATCATTACTTTTGACACGATTTACAGATTGAGCTTTGGCAGAGCTAGCTTTGGAAGCATTTATCACTATTCGAGATCCCTGTTACCGGGGTTGCGTGATGGATCGCTATTGAGAAAACCGAACACAAACAAGCTGATAAAAAATATGACAGTGATGTATACCACTATTTTTAAAGTGAGCATAAATAAATAATCTCCGTATAAATATCTAAGAATTTATCCTATGTTCAATCTTATAGGAAAAGATGGGAATTCCTTATACTTGCTTAAGATTGAGTATTTGAAGTTGAGTATATATACTTAGAACTGTAATAGCTGGCTAGATCATCAAAGTTAACAATTAACTTTTTGAACTTCATAACCAGACACCGCACAAGCATCACAAGTAAAATTTTCAAATTAAAATTATTCTTTAAAAACTTGCCCTAAAAGCTGAGAACGCTCGATATATAAAGAAACTTGACTGGCGATCGCCAGCAATAATTTTTCATCTAGCTCTGAGTAAGCAAGGGTAATATCTCGCACATTTTCTATTGTGATTGAAATATCTTGAACTTTACGATTTATTAACTGAAACACGCCAATAGTTCTTTTCTGAGAGTCAAACATTGGAACCGCTAGAACTGAACGAGTGCGATATTCGATATCATAATCAAAAGTTTTGTGATGGCGATATCTAGCATCATCGGGCAAATCATGAGCATCTGACAGGTTAAGAGTTTCACCAGTCATAGCCACATATCCCACAATGCTATCTTGATTAAGGGGCACTGCAAAATTTACAAGAGAGCGATCGGGCTGTGAGTCATTTTGAGAAACTTCAAAACAGACTGTATGTACTGGCATAGAGCGATCAATTAAATAAATGCTACCCGCATCGCTCTTAGTCATACTTCGAGTAGTTGCTAAGGCAGACTCTAAAAAATCTCTTAAGTCATGCGTACTAGATAAAGTCATAGATAAAGCAAGCAGAACGTCAAGCAAGCATTTGTAATAATGCAGTTGCTCTAATATCTGAGAATTTGAGTAAGACGAATCTTCAGATGTTTCTGTTTGCCAACCTAAATCAGAAGTCATGGGTATAGCCAATATCTTTATCTAATGTCCTGCTCAGCCCAATTTTTATAAAACTAAGTCTTGGTGATTAGTCTTAACAGCAGAATCTATGCGAATAATACTAGCAAAATCGCATAATAAAAATAATAAACCCACAAAGTAGAGAAGGGCGCTTTGCGCCCTTCTCTACTTTATGGGTTTATTTTGCTCTGGCGTTGCTATAACTTTCTTCGTCCTCGTCCTCGTCTTCTTCATCCCCAAATTGTAAGTCATCGATCGGATATACATCTGGCCAAGCAGACGCGCCATGTTCGTACACATCAATTCCAATGATATCGGCTTCAGGATTAACCCGTAACAGTCCAAAGGCTTTGAGCGAACCAAACATTAGAAACGCAAACACAACTGTAAACGAGGCGATCGCGGCAACACCGCCAAGTTGAACCCCCAGCAAGTCAAATCCCCCGCCTAATAATAAACCAGCTTTTTTATTAATCGTTAATGCTGGATATCCAAATAAGCCAACGGCAATCGTCCCCATCATCCCACAGGAGCCATGCACAGCAAACGCACCCACAGGATCGTCAATTTCAAACCACTCAATTATGTCTACAACAACAAGTACGAGAATACCAGCGACAAATCCAATCAGTGCCGCAGCCCAAGGCATGACATAAGCACAACCTGCTGTAATCGCAACTAATCCTGCTAGTGAACCATTCAGCCCGCAAAATAAATGCCACTGACGGAAGCGAAAGTAGATATAGATAAATGCAGACATGGCTCCAGCTGAAGCCGCTATAGTTGTGTTCACAACCACTAAGCTAATCAATCCAGGATTACTCAGTGACAGCGCTGAACCACCATTAAAGCCGTACCAACCAAACCACAAAATCATAGTGCCAATTGTGGCATATCCAAGATTATGAGCTGGAGGCATTTGTCCCCATACGCGATTTGGGCGCGGACCGAGTAAATATGCGCCAACGAGTGATGTCCAGCCACCAACGGTATGTACAACTGAACTACCTGCAAAATCATGGTAACTAAGTTTATTGAGCCATCCCCCATTGTTCCAAGCCCAATGCACCACAATTGGATACATTACGGCACCCATGATCACGGTGTAGATCAAATCCCCTTTAAAGTCAGTGCGCTCAGCCATAGAACCCGTTGTAATCGTACTAGCTGTCGCAGCAAAGGCAAATTGGAAGAAAAAGAGCGTCAAAGTATGGACTGAAGATGTAGAACCTACTGCATCAAATGTATATTCGAGTGTCCCATTATTCAAAGTAAAAGCATTATTTAAAAAGAATCCATCTACCCCAAAAAATCCATTACTTGTTGTCCCAAAGGCGATCGCAAAGCCAGTAGCCCACCAAGCTAAAAGCGTCGTTGCCGCATCCACAAAGTTTTCAGCAAGGGTATTGACGACTGATGTTTGCCGCACAAGCCCTGCTTCTAGCATGGCAAAACCACATTGCATAAAAAACACAAGAAACCCTGTCATTAGCACCCAGCTAGTATCAACCGATAATTTAAGTTCAGTTGTAGTTTTGCTTAATGATTCTAATGTCCCCGTCTCGATCGCCTGAGCGATTGTTGGCGTAAATGCTGCAAATACTGCTGCCCCGATCGCGATCGCCAAAAATCGCGCCCAATGATTCTTTTTTTTAGTCATCGTTCTTGCCATGATTATATCCATGCACCGCTATTTGGATTATTGATTGCACAACTCTTGTGATGAGGATTTCATATCATCTTCTGTAAGAGAATCTAGATCAATTACATTAGAAAACTTTAATCGCTTGTTTCTATATTCAGCCTTAAGGCTCTACGATTTGATAAAGAACTAGATTTTTTGTGGTGCGGCGAAGACATGCCGTAAAAAATCAGTTCTTTGTTTATTCCACCCGTCCCTTATTCCTCTAAAATTTGATAATGCATATTGCGATCGGTGAGAAGTGCAGCCATATCAATTTTTAGATTCCCAGAAAATATAAGTAAACCATATTCGCAAATTGACGTAACCTCAGCCCTAATTTCTTATACGTTTAAGGTAGATCCACAAAAGTGTCGATTAGTACATTAAAGATTATGTGTTTTAAGTTACTCAAGATAAATTGCAAGTGACAAAATATATATGGACTAGTTTCCAAGTTTCATCAGTACCTGTGATCGCTGTCACAAAAAAGATGTTTAACGATCGCCATCTCAAGGTGAGTTTAGTCACTGAGAAAAAAAAGATAATGAGCGATACTTTAATCACTAGCGACGTATCTACATAATTTCACCCGCAAGAATGCCTCCTGCGGGTTTTTTATTGCAAAAGCCGAGAAAATGAGGTGCGAAACGCACCTCATTTTCTCGGCTTTCATATAGCAATTCGTTACAATGTTTAGATAGAAAGTTACCAACTACAAAGAATTATGCATCTGACATGGCTAGACAGTAACTCATGGCTTATAGAAATTGCGGGCAAACGCATTTTGCTCGATCCATGGCTAGTTGACCCGTTGATGTTTGGTAATGCAGCATGGTTTTTTAAAGCTGAGCGACTTACATCAAGAGAGATTCCTCAAAATATTGATTTAATTTTGTTGTCTCAAGGATTACCAGATCACGCACATCCAGAAACACTCAAGCGACTCGATCGCCAAATTCCTGTTGTAGGTTCACCTAGTGCCGCCAAACTAGTTAGAGAGCTTGGTTATACCCAAGTGACTTCTCTTTCTCATGGCGAAGTATTTAATATAGCCAATCGATTAGATATCAGATCTGTCATTGGTTCGCCGACAGGTCCAACTACTCTTGAGAATGGATATATTTTAAAAGATTTAGTGGAAGAGTCTTCTATTTATTACGAACCACATGGCTATCACTCAACATCAATCCAAGAATTTGCTCCAGTAGATGTAGTAATTACACCAACTATCGATTTAAAATTACCTCTAATCGGTACGGTGATTAAAGGTCAGCAAGGAGCTGTACAAGTCGCTAAAATGTTGAGTCCACAAATAATCTTACCGACAGCGGCAGGTGGAGACTTGTCCTATGGAGGTTTTTTACTCAAACTTCTGAAAGCCGAAGGAACTATTGATTCATTGCGATCGCTATTTGCTGACAACAATCTATCAACCAAAATCATCGAGCCTAAACCTTGGGAACGCTTTGAGATCAATCTCCAAAAGCTAAATCTCATCAATTTATAGCAAAGGAATAGATAGGCGGTGCTTTGCACCGCCTATCTATTCCTTTGAAGATTGGTTCATGAAATTGGAACTGCATCTATATTAGAAGGTTCTAAAATCTCTGATGCTTTCAAGTTTGACTTGTTATCAAGCAACATATAAGTATCCATCTCGCCTCTACCTTTGATAAATACTTTGCCGCGATGCCAAAAAGAATATTTATCCTTGAGTAATTCATAGGTCGTCTCAGTAACTTGAATGCCGCCAGCTAAGCCATGAGATTCCATACGACTAGCAATATTTACCGCATCGCCCCAAAGGTCATAGATAAATTTACGGATGCCGATTACTCCTGCCACGACTGTGCCTGTATTAATTCCAATTCTTAGACGAAAGTTGGTATCATCGCCACGTTTGAAATGGGCAATCTCTCTCTGCATTGCCAATGCCATGTCCGCGATCGCTTCAGCATGATCGGTACGATAGGTAGGCAATCCACCAACAACCATGTAGGCATCACCAATGGTTTTAATTTTTTCTAATCCCAAGCGATCGGCGAGAATATCAAAGGAAGAGAAAATTTCATTAAGCATGGTGACCAGATCGTTTGGAGAAACTCTAGTCGAGAGCGTTGTGAAATCGACAATATCAGCAAACAAAATTGTGACATTATCGGATCTTGAGGCGATCGTATTATTTCCTAACTTGAGTTGATGTACGATCGCTTTAGGCAAGATATTCAGCAGTAAATTTTCTGACTTTTCCTGCTCAGCTTTAAGTGCTTGTTCGGATTGCTTACGCTCGGTAATATCTTGAACAATCCCTTCATAGGCAACAAAATTCCCTTGCTCGTCATAGTTTGCAGTTGCATTAATCAAAATCCAAATAATACTACGGTCTCTTTTATACACCAGAGCTTCAAAGCTGGTAACTGAACCATTTATTTCGATTTGATGAAGGAGTTCTTGATAGCGCTCTGGTTCAGAAAAAAGACGATATTCATCTGAAGCAACACCAGTCAGCAGTGCCGATGGCGATTCGTAGCCATAAATATTTGCAAGTGCGGGATTCGCATTGATATAACATCCATCAGTTTGCGCTTGAAAAATCCCCTCAATCGCATGTTCAAAAATACTGCGATACTTCTCTTCCGCTTGACGCAGAGACTCTTCAATTTCTTTCTGATGGCTGATATCAACAATCACGCCATCCCAAACCGTATCACCACTTTCATTACGATGGGGCTGAGAGATAATTCGCACCCATTTAACCTTCTCAAACAAACTAGAGACACGATATTCATGCTCAAAAAACATCAATGCTTCCGCAGAACGCTGCACGATCTCATTAAGCTCAGCCCGATCTTCAGGATGAGCCATATCAAATACCCATTCCAAATGCTCAGTAAAATCTTTAACTGATATACCAAATATCTCCTGAGTACGCGGACTGATGTAGGGCATCGAGACCTCACCATTAGGATGCAAAACCGCACGGTAAACTACTCCAGGCACATTGTCAGCGATCGCTGAAAATCGCTGTTGACTTTCTCTTAAAAGTATCTCTGCTTGTTGGCGCTCAGCCGCTTCATTTTGCAAGCGTCTGATAGTTTTTTGTAACTGAATCGTACGCTGTTCAATTCTTTGTTCCAAAAGCTCATTCGCATTACGTAATGCTCCTTCAACATTTAACAGATCGGACTGAGCTTTGAGTAATCTCTGATTCGCATTAAACATCTTTGCCATAGCAGCGCGGGTTATCTCAGGAGCAAGCTGATTACGACCTTTACCTTGACCGCGTCCCAATAGCTCAGTAATCGTAAATTCTAGGTCTCGAGAATCTTTTTCTAATTGCCAATTTTGATGAATATTTTGGGTGATTTCTGCAAGGATCTCTGTGACTATTGTTGATTTGTCATGATTTAACTCCTCTACTCCCAACCAAGGCAATGGTTTAATTGGATCGACTGAGTAAACGATTTCAAATTTTCCTGTCGAAGCAACTTCAGCGATCCGACAAGCGGTCCAAATATGATGATTGCGATCGACTACAATTTTGCCCGCAGGCGACAGAAAACTTCGATCGTAAATAGATTCGCGAACTGTTAATACATCAAAAGTTTGAGCAGCTTCGACAGCTTGTTTCCACAAAAACATCTGTGTATAGGCAGCCTGCATTACTGCATTCATGGCTGATGGTTGACCACCATTTGCGCCAAACCAAGCAGTAGCTTTACGCAAAAAATCTTTATTTTGCTCAGTTTCTAAGCTCTGAAAATAATTAGCACTAGCAAGATGACCTGCGATCGATGATGGATAGATACTTTGACTGATTTGTTTCAGTTCCAAATCTGTTAATCGTATGGATAAAACAGGAATGTCTCTGGCTTTAATACCTGCTGAGGCATACTGCTGTAAAAACTCGACTGAATTCTCTGGAGGGAGAGTACTAATTACAATATCTGGAGCAATATTCTTAATTTTGTCGATACTTTCTTGGTAGTCAACCGTATCGCGAGGTACGTAATCTTCGCAGAGTAGCAAACTATTTTGTTGCTTAATCTGAGCGCGAATAATTTTATTGACTGTCCGCGAATAAATGCCATCTGTCCCAAGTAAGTAAATGCGATCGCCTTTATTTTGAGACAGCCAATTAATTGCTGGCAACACATTCTGATTAGGACATGCGCCTGTATAAAATACACTCTTTGAAGACTCTAGTCCTTCATAATAATAGGGATACCAGAGTTGAGCTTGATATTTTTCTAGAATCGGAATAATACTTTTACGAGCCGAAGATGTCCCGCATCCAAATAAATTGCTTATTTCTAATTCAGAGATTAGTTGTCTTACCTGCACCACAACATTAAGATCTTGAGAGGAAATATCGACCACAATAGGCTCGATTGTTTTACTTAATATTCCTCCTAACTGATTAATTTCGGCGATCGCCATCAATGTTGAATCTTTTACTAGCATCTCTCTAGGACCTAAGTCACCACTCAGAAAATGCAGAACTCCAACTCGGATGACATCAGTCCCATTATTACTTTCAATATTTAAGGACTTAGTGTCTCGATTCATGATGGTCGATACTCCTTACATTAACTTAATACCTTTAAAAGCCTGAATAGAGTGATTATCAAGCAGATTGTGGCTAGAACAATTTCGTCGCAATACCAAACATGAATTTATTTACAATATGACTTTTTAAAGTCGTTTATGTATCATTTATATTAAGTTTTACTCAGAAGTATAATTTGACCTTGAACTAGTATCAAACAAACCATCAGAAAAACGAAAAAAAGTAGAAAAAATCATATTACTAAACACTAATTTAGCTCGTTCTACATCAAACTATGTTCGGCGAAATGGCTCAATAATCAATCGATAGGACATACAGTAAAAATCTACATAGCTTTATATATTCGAGCCAATTAGCGGTTAGCCATGTTTGCCAGAGAGTGTGATGTCACATAACAAACCGCATTATTAATTGATTGATGTAAAGCTAGCGATATCTCGGCTCGATTTGTGTCTAAACGATCTAAGTCTAATCCTACGCAATCATGTAAACTCAAACCCTGAAATCGCTTTTTAAGCCAATCGATTTCAGCAACTGCTGATCGTGTAATTATCAGTATTGGCAAGCTCATCAGCATATCTTGCTGAGCGATATTCTCTAAATGCTTTAACAAATAACGATTATCCCCATCAAGCAAAAATAGATCTGGCAACCAGATTTTTGTCAAAACTTCGCATTGAGCCAAATCATCTGCCTCTAGAAGACAATGCCCAAGATCTTGAATCAAATTAATTACCGCATCATCAATATTTTGATTGACATATAAGAACTTGAGAGATTTCGGACTATCCGTATAATCTGGCAGAAAACTTCCGAGTTCTGCTACCTTGATTGGCTTTAGCAAAATACCATCTGCTTGATGAGAGATCGTTCTTGGCTCATCAGCACGTTTCATCATAACCATCCGAATGTGCTGCGTCACAAGATCGCCTTTGAGTAGTGCTAAAACATCCCAACCCGATAACATTGGCAAATCTGGACTCAAAAGAATTAAACAAGGTTGCAAACGTCTTGCTTTTTCAAGAGCCTCAGTCCCAGATCTCGCAATTACCACTTGATATTGCAATTCCAACAGCATAGCTCTTAATAGATCTACAGTTTCGGTCGAAGTATCTACAATCAACACTAAACGACTATTGCTAGCCTCTAATTGCCCATCAATTCGACTAGGATGAGAGTCATGATTGCTTGGCTCAGTTGGCAACAAAATTGTAAACTGGCTGCCCACATCCACTTGTGACACAAACGTGATGTCACCACCATGCAAACGCGCTAAATGTCTGGTTAATAGCAAACTTGACCCAGTCCCCTCAAATCGACGGGTCAATACATTTTCTACCTGTTGAAATTTTTGAAATATTAAACACTGCTTTTCTTCAGGAATACCAATTCCTTGATCCCATACAGTGAGAGCGAGCCAACCTTCCCACCAACGCACTGTAATCCCAATTTGTGGCGATACATAAGGCAAATCATCGACTAATCCCGAAGGCAAAACACTAAATTTAAAAGCGTTAGAAAGCAGATTTACTAACATTTGCTGTAATCTCGTTTCGTCGGCTAAAATTGTTTGCACAGTCGGATCGATGTCCAAACGTATATCTAGTTCCCAACCTTGCTCAAAATTATAGTTGCGAGAAATTGCAGAGTCCTGTTGAACCAATTTCCGAACTTGTTGAATACTTTTTTGGCAAACATCCTTTACAGAAATAGTCTCAGCATAAAGCTCTAATTGCCCCGCTTCAGCTTTCGCTAGGTCAAAAATGTTATCAATAATTGAAACTAACTGTCTACCACTTTGATGAATCATTTTTACATAGCGACTTTGTCGATCGTTAAGCTCACCAAAAGTGTTATTACTTAGCAAACTGGCAATGCCAATTACTGAGGTTAGCGGCGTTTTTAATTCATGGTTAATACAGGTTAAAAATTCATCTTTGAGACGACTCAGCCCTGACAGTTCATAGGCAAGATTTTTTTGAGAAGTAATATCATAAGCGATCGCTAGTTCTAGCCCCTGAAGGGCTCCTTGTAGTTCCACATTAATTACTTGCCAAGTAAAGGATTCACCATCAGTAGTACAAAATTGGTAAGTTTCTGGCAGCTTCGATTGCAACAGTGCGTCATCTTCACTAACGCTAGCAGAATTATCTACCGCTAACGGTAACGGCTCCTCAGATTTGGATGATACACTCTCATGCAAGCTATTACGCCATGCTGAGTTCATACCTACGATCTCGCCATGAAGATCTTTCACTATGACGGGCAAAGGTAACTGATAAATAAGAGGTAACAATAGCGTTGTTACTGGCGTTTTTTGAGTCTGCTCAGCTTGCATCAGCGATCGCAGTAAGCTTACTACCTCCAAGATTGCGATAAACTTTCCATCCCCATCGACCAAAGCCCAAATCTCAGCAGAATGTCGATATTGTGAAATTCGCTCTAAAAAATCAGCAACAGTCATTGCGCTAGAAATTGCTGGCAATGGCGCGAGATCGATATCGCCTAAAGTGCTCGAAGGCGAAATAAAGGTACAACTATCCGACTCAGATTGCCAGTTTAATAAACAGCGCGCATTAAACACACCCTGTGGACGATCGTTTTCATCTAACACCACAACGTTAGACCATCCTTTTTTAAGCAGGTTTACCGCCTCACAAGTTTTGGCAGGTAGTCGGCAAGCTGCGACCAAAGACTGTCCATATATTTCTAAAGACTGATTTAAGTTAAGGAAGTACATACACCAAAACCCTTACGGGCTATTGTTAATAAGTGTCTTTTATCACTAACAGCCTATAAATTTCTCTATAATATTACGATCATCAATCTCACACGATTTCGCTATTTAAGTGCGAAAATAAAGCTTAAGATAAGAATACTTAAGATGCAAATCTTAATAAACAAATCAAGACACTCAAAACACCAATAGCCTGTGCCTGTTTTGAATAATTTACAAGTATGCTGTTTGGTGGCAGAAAATGAGCTCGACCAAACTAGGTCTACCCTCGCAAAATTTTTACCAGAAGAGCGATATACCGTTACGATTGCTTCGGAATTAGAAGCTCTTGTAAGTTTATTAACAAAACCTCAAAATGCACAAGACTGCCTAGTTATATTTAGAGATGTAGAGGCTATAGTCGAACATCTTGGCATGTTAAACATTTTTATGCCGACTATATTAGTTCTAGGAGATCTTTACGAACACGGCGAACCTCATTATGAACAAAGTGAATCAAAAGACTTTTATAGAGCCAGTATTAGTATTAACTTTGAACAGCTTCAAGATCTGCCAACTATTATCGATCAGGCGATCGCGACTTTTATTAAAATTTCTCCCCAAGTTAGACATCAAGTCTACGTCAACATTCCAAATACGCCAGTTTCAGAATCCTTAAATGTTCAACAACAAAGACTAGCTGATAAACTCAATGAGCGATTAGGTTATTTGGGGGTGTACTACAAACGCGACTCACGGTTGTTTATACGTAACCTATCTCCCGAAGATAGGAAAGAGTATGTTGGGCGCTTAAAGAGAATATATCGGTCGATTATATTAGAGTATTTTTCAGAAAAAAATAACGATTTAAATCAAAAGATTGATGAATTTGTAAATCTCTCATTTTTTGCGGATATTTCTGTTTCACAGGTTCTAGAAATTCATATGGAACTAATGGACGAATTTGCCAAACAATTAAGGCTTGAAGGTCGAAACGATGAAATCTTATTAGATTATCGTATTACTCTAATTGACATGATTGCACATCTATGTGAGTTATATCGACGTTCTATCCCTAGATCTTAGCCAAGATATAAAATGGCTAAACGCTATTAACCATCTAAAATATTGATACTTCGTTTGTATTTTACTTATATTTTTAGAGCTTAAAATTAAATGCAGAGATCTATAGCTACTCAGCGATCCTAAATTATTTGGAAGAAGCGCCTAAGAAAGATGTAATTCTGATAACTCCCAAAAATCTATAAACTGGTCATGATCGTTATAGAAGTTTAAGAGATAAGTTATAAATAGCCGAAGCAACCCAAATTAATGAAATGATTCGTAAAACCTACGTCCTAAAACTCTATGTCGCAGGCAACACGCCAAATTCGGTGAGAGCCCTGAAGATGCTCAACGATATCCTTGAGAAAGAGTTCCAAGGAGTTTATACATTGAAGGTCATTGATGTGCTTAAAAATCCGCAACTAGCTGAAGAAGATAAAATCCTTGCACTCCAACATTAGCAAAGGTTTTACCTCCACCAGTTAGGAAAATTATTGGCGATCTGTCTGACCGAGAGAAAGTATTAATCGGACTAGATCTACTATATGAGGAATTAATTGGCAATGATTAGCCCATCAATCACAAACAATAACGATAGTAAGAACCAAGAGTTAGGTGTACAAAAGCTACGCACCATGATTGAGGGTCTAGACGACATTACTCATGGTGGACTACCAAAGGGGCGATCGACTCTTGTAAGTGGTACTTCGGGTACTGGCAAGACTTTATTAGCAATGCAGTTTCTTTATAATGGCATTACGGGCTTAGACGAGCATGGCGTATTTGTCACTTTTGAAGAGTCCCCCTCTGACATTATTAAAAATGCCCATAGCTTTAATTGGGATCTCCAAGAACTAATCGATCAAGGTCGCTTATTTATCCTTGATGCATCACCAGATCCTGAAGGTCAAGAAGTAGTCGGTGATTTTGATTTATCTGCATTAATCGAGCGCATTCAATACGCAATTATCAAATACAAAGCAAAGCGAATCTCCATCGATTCAATGACGGCTATTTTTCAACAATACGATTCTCTCGGCTTAGTCCGACGCGAAATTTTTCGGATTGTAGCTCGTCTCAAGTCTCTAGGCGTTACTACAGTAATGACCACTGAGCGTGAATTGGAATATGGTCCCGTTGCCCGATTTGGCGTAGAAGAATTTGTTTCGGACAATGTGATTATTTTAAGAAATGTCCTTGATGGAGAACGTCGGCATCGCACCGCCGAAATCCTCAAATTGCGTGGGACAACCCATATGAAAGGTGAGTTTCCATTTACCATGACCAGTAAAGGAATCAACATATTTCCATTAGGAGCTATGCGTCTTACTCAAAAATCATCCAATACCAGAGTCTCTTCAGGCATTGCAACCCTTGATGAAATGTGCGGTGGAGGCTATTTCAAAGACTCTATCATCTTGACCACAGGGGCAACGGGTACTGGAAAAACCCTGATGGTAAGTAAATTTATAGAAAATGGTTGCGAAAATGGCGAACGTGCCATTTTATTTGCTTATGAGGAGTCCCGCCAACAACTTACACGCAATGCTTCGTCTTGGGGAACTGATTTTGATAAGTGGGAAAGTTCGGGTTTACTAAAAATTATTTGTGTTTATCCTGAGTCATCTGGATTAGAAGATCATTTACAGGTGATTAAATCCGAAATCGAGTCATTTAAGCCGTCTCGAATTGCGATCGACTCACTCTCAGCGTTAGCTAGGGGCGTAAGTAACAACACCTTCCGCCAATTTGTGATCGGATTGACAGGTTATGTCAAACAAGAAGAAATCACTGGTTTATTTACAAATACAACAGATCAATTTATGGGCTCACACTCAATCACAGAGTCACATATTTCTACAATTACAGATACTATTATTCTTTTGCAATATGTCGAAATTCGCGGTCAAATGTCCCGCGCTGTCAATGTCTTTAAGATGCGTGGTTCTCGCCATGACAGCCGTATCCGCGAGTACATCATCACCGATCAAGGTGCACAAATTAAGGATTCGTTCCAAGGATTTGAGCGAATCTTGAGTGGTTCCCCAACAAGAGTCTCCGTTGACGAAAAATCAGAGTTGTCTCGAATTATTCGCGGAGTATCAGTCGATCCATTAGAGTAAAAATAAAATGGGAATCTCAGTTCACCATTTTATTTTTATTTAACATCCAAGGGATTCGCGAGTATCAACACCAGTTTTAGTGTTTACACCAGAAGCTTTAACACAGAGTTTTTTTACTTGCTGAATATCTAGGAGTGCATTTGTGAAATCAGCACCATCGACATTAACATTATCAAATGTCGATCGCAGCATATTTGTATCAGCTAATATTGCGTCACTTAGATCCACATCTTTAAATCTTGATACATAAGCTATACCTGAGCTGAAATCCACTCCATTCAGATTAGCCCCATCTAAAAAAACTCCATTAAAGAGTGCCCCTCGCAAATCAGCATTACTAAAATTTGTATTCCTGAACGTGGCATTAGTAAACTCAGCTCGAATTAGAGTTTGACCAGAGAAATCTTCCCCACCCGCTTCATTTAAAATCGATCGAGTGACACTAGATGAACTTGCGGCTTCAGCTGATAATGGCATTAAAAACATTACTATTGCCAAGACGATACTTGTAATTAATTGCCAATACTTCATAATCTCTTAAGAATAATTTCTAGATTGCTAATAAATATTAACCCGTAATATTAGCTTTTCTCGAAAAACTTAAGTAATACAACAATCTGAAATTAGTTGTAAGAAGCTTCAACTCCGCTCATACATCGATTTATATCAGCTGAGCGAAGTCAAAACCTTATCTAAATATACGCATGATTTCAGATTGTCGATATGCCTTTAATACTTAGAAACCCAGATAATAGAAGATTAAGTTAAGTTTTTTGTCTAAAGTTTCCATTTTAGCTCGTCTAGAAATTCTCTCTAAATTGCAAAATAATAGATTACGAAGTCTGCCTATCTTAAGTATCAATATTTTCATTGTTAGCTATAGACTGTTACGGAATAAGTTGCGATCGTTGAAGGTGCGATATCAAACCTTCTAATAGCACCTTCGATTCCACTTGCTTCCTTGCATTCATCGAAATACGACTAACCATAATCACAGAATCACTATTGAAAGCAGCATCACAAGATCGAGCATAAACATCAATACGCGGCATTGGCAAATCTGCCTGACTAGATAGTAAAGCAGCAGCAATATCATCTATATTTAGAAGCCGAATAAGCTCATCTTTATAATCTTCTGTTACACTACCAATCAACTGCTTCTCACCATACCAATCATTTCCATCTTCACTAAATGGCTCACCAGCAGCGCCAAATGGAATAGATGCAGCTAAAAAGCCAACTATTCCCAATTCAATCAACAACAAGTAAGTAAAAGTATCGTTAAGCTTGATTTTGCTACTTCCTCTACTAATACTTGTTCCCTCTCTCGCAGATAACTTCAGAAAACCGACAAACCCCGAGTCTCCAGTTTCTTGCTTCAAAATAGCATTAATCTGATCCTCAACCTGCTTCTTATCAGTGAGATTATACTCACGCCCCATAATCTGTTCAGTTTCTTGCTGAAAATTGATGTACTGACCATACATCAGTGAAGCATTGGTTACTATACCTCCAACAATTCCCCAACCTAAAGCAAGCATAGGATTGCGAATTTTATTTTTTTTAACAGCAAGTCCCAAAACTGCACCTGTGGCAAATCCCATTCCCATTGGGAATAAGACAATGAAGTAAATGAATTTACTAATAAAGGCAGTAGCACTACCAATCGCAACTCCTGAGACCAAGGAAGAAGCAGCTAAAATAGCAATACCTTGAGAAGGCGCAATATTGCTTGGTTTATAGGTTTTCATGATTGAATCCTATTTAATGGCTTAAGTTTAACTTTCTTATTTTGCCGTTCTTCGTAAAATCAAAATAATAAGAATTCTAATAAAAACGAAGACGATTGAACTAAATGTTCAATCGTCTTCGTTTTTTAAAATTAAGCTTGGCATCGAGCTATTTTCCCGTAGGGCTACCCCTAAAGTATCTTCACCGTGACAGCGTTTCACATCTGAGTTCGGGATGGGTCAGAGTGGTTCCACCGCACCATAGACACCAAGCAAACTTATAAGGTCTACCTGATAGGTAAAGAACCTTGAAAGCTGCACAGTAATAGTAATTAGATGATTTGTAGATTTAATTGCGGAATATTGAGGACAAGCCCTCGGTCTATTAGTACTTCTTGGCTACGCATATTACTACACTTACACCTAAAGCCTATCAAACAGGTAATCTACCTGTGACCTTACTGGGTTATCCCATGAGAATACTCATCTTGAGGTGGGCTTCCCACTTAGATGCTTTCAGCGGTTATCCTCTCCGCACATAGCTACCCAGCGTTTACCGTTGGCACGATAACTGGTACACCAGCGGTGCGTTCCTCCCGGTCCTCTCGTACTAAGGAGGAGTCCTCTCAATATTCTTGCGCTTGCACCGGATATGGACCGAACTGTCTCACGACGTTCTGAACCCAGCTCACGTACC
>QBML01000019.1 GCA_003242085.1 Pseudanabaena frigida
AAAACCCAAATAAATAGAGGCGGCGCGAAGCGCCGCCTCTATTTATTTGGGTTTTGTCTTTCATTACTATATGAGTCAAAATTGGTATAACTCCTAAAAAACAGTAAAAGCGTTGCAAAGCAATGCTTTTACTGTTTTTTAGGAGTTAAGTTTATACAACTTATCTCAAACTTTGTTTATTTTAGGTAAGGCACGTGCTTAGGAAAAATGTCCTGCCAAATTGTATGGCTTCGACTACGCTCAGCCAACGTTAACTGAGCGTAGTCGAAGTTAGCTCGTAGTCGAAGTTAGCTGAGCGGAGACGAAGCGATAGGATCGTTTAATTTAATGGCAATTCCCTAAGCTAAATCGTCTTAAGAATTAGCAAGATTTTTCCTAAAAAAGCCTTAAAATCAAGGAGTGCAACGCAATTCTGATAATGTGGACACATCTCTCCATAAAAGACAAAATTCAAATTTGTAACACCTCATGCAAGGCACGCTCAGAGAAATTGACGTATATACTATTATTAACCTGATCGAGTTTGGGCAACGAACTGGCGAGTTGTTGATCGAGTCAAGCACAGGGAAATTCTGGTTTTTGTTTTTTAATAATGGGGCATTGATCTACGCTACTGACACCGACAGCAACCTAACCCGATTGCGAGATTATTTATATGGCTTGGGGTTAGACCACGCGCTCGATCGCTTAGCAACTTCTAAACTAGGGATTAATGTTTTAGAGTACGGACAGATTTGGCAGCTTCTAGAATCTCAAATCTTAAATCCAACTCAAGCTAAGACAATTCTCGAAAGCACAATGCGAGAGGTGCTTTTTGATATTCTCGGCCTTTATCAAGGCACATTTGTTTTTGAAATTAGCCCTGCACTTACACCAAAGTTAACTAATCTCAAGTTTTCTCAAATCAGTTCGGGATTTTCGCGACAATTACAGACATGGCAGCAATTTTATCCAGTTTTACAATCGATTAACCAATGTCCAATCTTGCTTGATAACGAGGCTTTACCGCATTTGAGCGCTTGGATCGATGGTAAAACTACCCTTCGTCAGTTATCAAGATATTCAGGTTTGGATATATGTCAAATTGGTCAATCAATCTATGATGCGATCGCTTTAGGCGAAGTTGCGATTACGCCGCTAACCCTGAGTGAGCCACAACTGGCTAAAACTCAATCACCGCGAATTTTATGTATTGATGATAGCGTGACGATTTGCCGTGCTGTTGAATATATCCTGCACAATCATGGCTACCAAGTGATGGCTGTTTCTAGTCCCACTAAGGCTTTAAGTGTAATCTTTCAGCATAAGCCCGATTTGATTTTGTGTGATATCGCTATGCCTGAGTTAGATGGCTATGAGTTATGTGGAATGCTTCGCAAGTCTATTGCTTTTGCTAAGGTTCCGATTATCATGCTGACGGGCAAAGATGG
The DNA here is from genome assembly GCA_003242085.1 of Pseudanabaena frigida. Lineage (GTDB taxonomy): Bacteria > Cyanobacteriota > Cyanobacteriia > Pseudanabaenales > Pseudanabaenaceae > Pseudanabaena > Pseudanabaena frigida. The sequence continues at coordinate 1,431 of QBML01000019.1, forward strand.
TTTTATTGATCGCGTTAAGGCGCGGATGGTTGGCGCGACAGAATACCTCACAAAACCCTTTGGCGAAAAGGAACTCCTCACGACTGTAGAAAAATATAGCAAGCGCTAAAGCGATCGCCCTAAGCACCATGACTCAAGAGCAAAAAAACAATCGGATTCTAGTTCTGAAAAAAGATTTGTACAGCGATCGCCTTGAGATAATTGATGACGAATGATCATCCTATCCAAATGTCATAATTATCAAAGATAGCTTTCCAAAAAATTTCATTTAGTATGAGTAACTGTCTTTGTCTTGCTTGCAATCATTCAAACTCAATAACAACCAAGTTTTGCAGTCAATGCGGCGCTAAGTTACAAATTCAAGAGCGTTATCGCGCTTTGAAGGTAATCGGACAGGGGGGATTTGGTAAGACTTTCTTGGCTCAGGATGAGTCGAAGCCATCACAGCCTCGTTGTGTGATTAAGCAGTTTGCTTTTGAAACGATCAATCCTAATGCGAGTCAAGGCAATTTGGATGTCGCAATCAGGTTGTTTGAACAGGAGGCAAAGCGACTAGATAATTTGGGTAAGCATCCGCAAATTCCCGAACTTCTATCTTTTACAATTCATGAGGGTAAGCAGTACCTCATCCAAGAATTTATCGATGGTGAGACTTTGGAGCAGGAACTAAGTCGAGTTGGCGCTTTTAGCGAGCAGCAGGTGAGGGATGTGTTGGTGGAGGTGCTGCAAATATTGGAGTTTGTGCATGGCAAGTCGGTAATTCATCGTGATATTTCGCCAGACAATATCATTCGGCGGCGCAGCGATCAAAAGTTGGTGCTGGTAGATTTTGGGGCGGCAAAGCACGCAACGGCGACGTTATTGGCAAAGACGGGGACGGGCATCGGGAAGCCGAGTTATGGCGCTCCTGAGCAAATGTTGGGTAAGTCGGTATTTCAGAGCGATTTGTTTGGGTTGGGGGTGACTTGTTTGCATTTGCTCACGAATGTGGAACCGTTTACGCTCTATGACGTTTTGGAAAATGAATATCAATGGCGGCAGTTTTTGAATGGGAAGATAGTGAGTGATGTTTTTGGGAAGTTGTTAGATCGGTTGACTTCTTACAGGGTAAAAGAAAGACCAAGTTCAGTTATAGAGACTTTGCAAGTATTGCAACCAAAAGCGGCTCCAATTAAGCAAGCACCATTACCCATAAGATCATCACAACCAATACAAGCTCCCGCATCAAATTCGAGTAATTCCCTTGTCTTGGACTGTGGTAATGGTGTGAAGCTGGAACTGGTGAAAGTGGCGGCGGGTATTTTTGATATGGGAAGTGATAAAGATAATTATGAACAGCTGATCCATCGAGTGAATTTGCGTGAGTTTTTGATTGGTAAATATGCTGTGACACAGGAGCAATATCAGGCGGTGATAGGAAATAATCCATCAAGCTTTAAGGGCGCTCTAAATCCTGTGGGAAAAGTCAGTTGGCATCATGCACTCGCCTTCTGCCAAAAGCTATCGCAAAAAACAGGACAGAAAATACGATTACCTAGTGAGGCAGAATGGGAATATGCAGCAAAGGGAGGTAATCAAAGTAAAGGCTATGATTATGCAGGGAGTAACAATCTGGATGAGGTGGCATTCTACAAAAATAACTCTGACAGTAAACCCCATCCTGTGGGTCAGAAAAAAGCGAATGAGCTTGTTATTTATGGTATGAGTGGTAATGTCTGGGAATGGTGCTTGGATGATTGGCATGAAAGCTATCAAGCCAAACCAGATCGCTTGAAAAATAATGGCAATGAACCTTGGGGTAATGTGAACTCAAACACAAATGATCATTCTTACCGTATGCTACGCGGCGGTTCTTGGGGTAGCCGAGATTACAACTGCCGTTCTGCGTCTCGCAATTTTGATTCTGCCAGTTCCCGTAGCCACTTTTATGGTTTTCGCGTGGTCTTGCCTCTCTTGTGAGTAATTAAATTAGATTTCCATTTACCAGTTTTCTCTTGCCCACTTCGCCATTAGGTAATCAATTTTTTTGATATTTCCCATACCAACTTAGGGGTTTAGCATTTGCGCCACAATTTCTAGACCTATCACCACAATATCACTACGCAAATGCTAAACGCTCTCCGCTTTCATCGATAGATTGTCCCTGCGGTTTGAGGTTTAGAGCAAAGCATTCACCAGTTAAGGTAACCTACAAACGAATAAATCTCTGTGGGAATGCTTTGCCCTTACGCATTCACTAAAACTTTGGTGCTATCCCTGCTTGCTTACATATCGCATTTGCCGTAATCCGATCAATCGTCCGATGTCTTTTAATTGGAATTGTTTTGGTATTGTTAGTGTAAATGGAATGATTCCCGCCTTCCCTAAGCAAGTAAAACCCATTTTCTTCAAAATATTTCACCAGATCACTGCGTTTAACTGACATAACTAAACTTCCACGGGAATCTGCTCAATTAAGGATTTACTAGAAGGAATCTCCTTATTTTGTTGCTTATATGCAGTAATCATCTCCTGTAAAGCATCTTGCAAAGACTCACGACAAAGTTCCAGAGTTTCACCCTCAGTTATTACCTCTTGCCATTCAATGAGTTGCCCCATGTAACCTGAGTCAATCTTTGTATAATTTGCGGTAAAGGTTGTAAGCATATATTTAAGTTTAGCTAAAGCCTTGAGTTGTTTCACTATAACAAAAAAACTTTGAATACTAGGCTATTTTTCTAGTTATCGGTGAAATCACTAGACTACGAGATCGCCAAATTATTGCCACAAAAAATATCAAAGATTTCTTAAACAGCGATCTAATCTTCCCCAACTTATCCATTCTCAAGCCAGAACAAATCGTTAGCAGATAACACTTATGGCAACTTTAACAATTCGACTTCCCGATGATAAACATACAAGCTTAAAGGAACTAGCTCAGTCACGAGGAATTAGCGTCAATAAGCTTATGGAAGAATTATCAACTATTGTTCTGACTGAATTCGATACCTACAACAGGTTTAAAGTAATGGCAGCAAGAGGTGATGTCCAAGAAGGTTTACGCATACTAGATAAATTAGATGCAAAAACATGAGTAAGTCTCAAATGTTTGATTCCGTTACCTTAAATCAAGACATTCAGCTTCACTTTGGTGGAATTGCCTCACAAGCGACTGATGGTGCGATCGCATATATATTTTTAGCGGAAGAAAGTTAAGCATTTACATGATTCCCCTTAGCAGGATCATCCCGCAGTAACTCTTTGATAATTTTACAAAGGTTTTTGTGAAGAGTCTTATCTCTCTGTCTGAGTTCCTCATAAGCTTCCCATGTATCACCTTCAAAAACTAAGTATCTCATCCATCTCTTCCTTACTAGGCTGATAACCTTGCCGTTGTTCATGGGTTGCCATAGAACGAGATATCTGTTTCATAAGATCATCATTTTGCAAAACAAACAAAGTTTCCTGATGTTGTTCCCAATCCTCAGAACTAATAGCCGTAAAATCTGACTGCTTGGCAAACTGCCAAATCTGCATAAATTCAACCAGCGAGGCTTCAGGTGCTTGCTCAATTTCGCGAATTAATTGCTCTTTGATAGTCATACATTTGCCCTCCTTGCCTTTTAAGCATAGCTTATAATTTTTTACAGATCTATCCATCTAGCGATCGCAACAGCAAAAGAGACAACAATCATCTACGCCATCCAACTTACCACTACCCATCAGCGCTATAAGCTTCTAATAGGTTAATTACCATCACCAATGAGAATGAACGCAGACCAAAAATAAGGGTGCTGAAATTCACTTTGTTTGGGTTGGAGAAGACTAAGCTGTGCTTTACGCAATGAATTAATGATGTTGTCGCCTTTTTGTAACTGCGTATAAAAATTACCCATCAGCAATTGTGTACCCCGATCGCTAACCGTCCAAAGTGAAGCGATCGCCGCTTTTGCGCCAGTACGCTGAATTTGATAGCCAAAACCGAGAATCTCTTCGCCACTACCAACTACGCCTCCAAGGGCAGTCTGGCAAGCGCTCAAAACAATTAATTGCGTATTGGGAAGCTTCCATTCCCGCAATTCGCGTAAGTTTAGGCGATCGCCATTGCCTAGAAGCACAAAGGAATCTTCAGGCGTACCCTGCACAAAAGCGGCATGGGTAGCTAGATGGATCAGATTGTAACTACCAAACTGAGAAACTGTAGCAGCACGATTAAAAGAAGTATCAACTAATTTAGTCGTGTTGGGAAAAGTGTCAGCAATTTTATCAATCTCTCTTCCTGCAAATGGTAAGCCAATAAATGCAAACTTCTCATTACCGATCGCAAATTTAATTTCCCCTTGAGTGAATGCTGCCGCGATCGCCCTTAGTGGAGTTTTAGTAATGGGTTGCTTATCCAAAAAGCCAGAGGCAGTCAGGTAGTTAAAGCTATAGCGTTCAATTAACCATTGCTTCCCATCATAGAGAGCAGTAAGCGGAATGTAGCGCATTTGCCCATCAGGAGCATAGAGCAGAAGTTCGATATTGGCGGCTTTGAGATCGGCTTCAATCGGTTTAATCAGATATTGATACAGACGTTCTGACGATTCCTTCACGTCAGAGGAGCTTGAGTCTTGCAAATCAGCCCGAAAATTTTGAATGATTTTGGAAAACTCTTGAGGTTTGACGGTAATAGAACGGGCAATCGGTGCAGACTTAGCTGGTAAAAGCACTAAAAAGAGTCGATCTTCAAATAGTAATGGATAGAAAAGTGCTGCGCGATCGCCAAATTTCTGAACATTAGCTAGTAGCGATCGCGAGGTGGATAGGCTGAGACTTTGTTGGGCGGCAGTTTGTTGGATTTGAGCGGTTAGAGGGGAGCCATTGACCAGTGATTTAAGATCGGTGTTAATCAGAGCTTGTTCTGACGCTAATAAAGCAATTCCTAAAGCCGTGCTCTCGTTCCCCTTAACATCTCGTAGATAGTCCTGAAGTTCTTGAACTTTCAGCAGATCGAGAATTTGGATAGCTTCGTTAATGCGTCCTTGTTGTAACAGCAGGTTTGCAAGATTGCGATAGGTATAGGCAACACTCTGTTTGTAGGCAGCCCGATCTTCGTGGGGCAGCATTCGGATCGATTGCCGAATTGACTCTCGTACATTCACCGATTGTTTGAGAAAGGCGATCGCTATTTCTGGTTGCTTTTGTTGCGCTAGCAAATCGCCGATATTCGTCAATACAACCGATTCGGTGCTGCGATCGCGGACTTCTCTAGCAATATTTAGCGCTTTTTGATAGGTACTAATTGCTTCTGATTGCTTGCCCATGTTGGCATAGGCGCGACCGAGATTACTCAGCGCTACCCCAATACCTGACCGATCTCCAACCTTCTCATACTGAACAAGAGCTTGTTGATGAAAGGCGATCGCCTGTTCATTCTGACCTAATCGAGAATAAGTACTGCCAATATTATCAAGGGTAATTCCGATTCCCAACTCATTACCAATGTCTTGATAAGCTACCTTTGCTTTCTGAAAAAAGGCGATCGCCTCTTGATACTTACCACTGTTGCTATAGAGCTGCGCGAGATTATTGAGATTATTTGCCTGCCCAGCTTTGACGGTCACGTTGCTATTCGCTGTGTCTCCGACCGTTGCACGCACCGACAAACCCCGACTGGTTAGCGTCGGATTACTATTATCTTCACCGAGGACATCATGGAGAAGTTCGATGTCGGTTTTTTTTAAACCGACATAGTCTTCAGTGGTTAGTTTGAAATAGATCTTAGTGGCTCGATCTGCTAGTTCTAAAGCTCGGCGATTTTGTCCAAGACTGAAGTATAAGGCGCTCATATTATTAATAATTGCTGCCTCATCACCGCGATAACAACAGAGTGTCTGCACTAGGGCAAGGGCTTGCTCATAAGCTTCTAAGGCTTGGGCGTACTGAGTTTGGTTGGCATAGATCACCCCGATATTGTTTAAGGTTTGGACTTTGCCAATTCGATCGTCGAGTTCTGCGGCGATCGGCAACATCTGCTGATAGCTCGCCAAGGCAAGATCGTAATTTGCGGATTTGAAATAGATAGAAGCCATGCGTGAAACTGTTAAACTTTCACTTGACAGCAAAGAATTACGATCGCCTTTTTTGGCTTTTAGGCGATCGCGAAAAATATCGAGCGCCTGTTGATAAATTGGCAAAGCTCGATCGTATTGCCTCTGTTTATCATGAACATCAGCAATATATTGCAGCGTATAGGCAACATCTACAGGATCGCCATCGGGAGATTTGGCGATTTCCTTAGCAATTTTCAGCGCTTGCTGAAAATAGGGCATCGCTTTCTCATATTGCCCCATGGTTAGATAGACTTCCCCCACAAAGTTAAGTGTATCCCGCTCGCCCCCTGTAGCCTTCCATTTCCGAAATAGCTCTAGTGCTTTTTGTAAATCAGCGATCGCTCCTTGTGGATCGCCTTTTTGTAAGCGATCGTATCCCGACTGTTTGAGATAGACTGCCTCAGTAATTTGCTGCGCCCGTAGATCATCAGAGTTTTGGGCAATTGCCACTAAATCTAGGTCTGTGAGAGCGAGCGTTGGCGTACCGATGATCGCTAGCAATATTCCCAAACTCGCAAAATTACGAACTAAGCGCATAGTTAAGTACCTCTGTAGAAACGCTAAGCGTTATTTTTTACAACGAAAACAACGCTTAATGAGCTTTTGGTTTATCTTGGCGATCACAACGAAATCTTTGCGCCTCAGAGGTTGCTGCGTGTTTTGTTTTTCTCCCGCTTACCCGTTCTCGCCACATCAGGAAAGACGAACGTTTCATTGACTTACGCATAATTTTAATCACTTCAGGTTCGGAAATACCAAACTGGTCGTAAATCGTATCAAAGGTAGTGCGATCTTCCCATGCCATTTCCACGATGCGATCGATATCAGTATCAGTCAGCATTTTTACTTTTTGTTTATCCATCTACTCTCTTCCCAGTGAATATAGTGGTGTGCGGCAAAGCTGCACACCACTACTTATGAAAATTTATATTCTGTGATTAAGGTAATAGGCTCCTCGCTTTGCGAGGAGCCTATTACGATTACTTGCTAATACTGCCAAAATGAGCGAGCGGCCAAAAGCGTAAGGTCGCTTTGCCAATGATGTTTTGTTGTGGGACAAATCCCCAAATATGACCATCACAGCTATTATTGCGATTGTCACCGAGCGCAAAATAAGAATTTGCAGGTACTGTCATAGGCGGTAACTCGTATTCAGGAGCTTTGACTAAATAAGGCTCTGATAGGGGTTGACCGTTGATATAAGTAGTACCTTCTTTAATTTCGATGCGATCGCCTGGCAATCCAATCACTCGTTTAATCAAAGAACTTTTCTGCTTGTCTAGCGACAATCCACAACCATTTACAACGGCATTGGTTGGCTCAAAAACAATAATGTCATAGCGTTGCGGTGTTTGAAATCGATAGCTTAATTTGTCTACAACAATGCGATCGTAATTTTGCAAAGTTGGCTCCATCGAACCCGATGGCGGCAAATAATAAGCTTGAGCAACCGCAACCCGAAAGCCGAAAGCTATGGCGATCGTTAAGCCAACTGTTTGAGCAGTTTCTTTCCAAAAGCCTGTTGACTTTGTTTTTGCGATCTTTTCCGATGAATTATTAGATGGTTTAGGCATAAAAGCTAATTTCCTTGATTTTTTCGAGCCTACAAAGATTAACTTGACCTTAGTTTTCTATCCTTGTTTCCAATGTCTTGCTAATTGTTTTGCCTTTAGTCCCGATTCAATTACTTCCAATAATCTGGTCATACCCGTAGTATTCACAATTTCATAAGTTTTATTTGCCCGACGACAAGCCTCGATCGCTCTTTCAGTAAGTGAGTGGCTTGCATAACCCGTCACGATAATAATTAAATCTCCGCCCGAAATTTGACTTTCACCTTGCGCGGCAAGTTGCAAGCCATCTTGTTCGGTGTACCACATTAAATTAATTGCCGAATCGCGTAACCGATTTTTAACCGCCGTTTGTAAGCGATCGTGTCCGCCAAATACCAATACTTTGCCGCTGAGATCGGTATATAGTGCTGGACGTTTTTCCGACTTGCGGTGTCTCGCGGTGGGCTGGACATCAGGCGCGCGATCGACACGAGAACGATTTTCGAGAGCTTTGTTGTAAATAAAGGTTAGTGTTTGTTCGTGGCTGCCACGCAAACGCGCAACGGGGCCTTCTTCACTGTGAGAATTTATTTGGTTGATTAGAGCTTCGACGACTTCTTCGAGAGAGTTGATTGCTTTTAAGTCATTGGCGTATCCACGAACGGCGATGGAAGCGTCGGTGGCGCTAAAGAAATCGCGTTGTTCTTCGATCATCTCTAGTAAGTCGGCCTTTAATTCCAGTCGCCATTGAGCCGTTTGTTCGGTTATTCGTTCATCTAGTAGTCTTTCTTCACTCAAAATCAACTGGCGATCGGCAAGCTGAGCTGCAAGGTTAGGAGCCTCAGCTATTTCCTGTCGAATATCAGCCGCTTTCTTTTCTAGCTTTTGTCTAGTCTCGCTGTTTGGGTTTCCACCTTCACGATCGTATTCTTGTAGCATCTGTTCGACTTTTGCCAGCAGTGGTTTTAATCTTGCTTCAATTTGGGCTACTGCTTCTTGAATTTGGCGATCGCGTTGCTGTTGTAGTCGATTTTGTTCTAACTCCACCTTTGCCATCGTCAGCAAATCGCTAACTGAGGCTTCTAGTTCATCTAATTCGGAAATATGCATATTTACTTAATATTTGCCTAAATTTGCTTAATTTTAATAAGTCGAGAATAAGTCGTGAGAAATGACGTGAATAAGTAATTATAAGAAGTTATCGTCACTAATCTCCAATGTAACCTCTCACTCGCCTAAGTGTGTATTGTTTTATGCTTCAAACTGACATCAATCCTGCGTCCTATATTGATTACGCCCTATTAGACCCTGCTGCTAGTGACGAACAAGTCGATCGCGTTTGCGAAGAAGCCGATCGCATAGGATTTGCTAGCGTCTGTGTTTATCCTTGTAATGTCAAGCGTGCAACGGAGCGACTGCTTAAAACTAAGGTGGAAATCTGTACGGTGATTGGATTTCCTAGTGGTGCGACCACATCAAACGTTAAGCTTTATGAAGCTATGGAAGCAGTAGACAATGGTGCAACTGAATTAGACGTTGTGATTAATTTTGGGTGGCTGAAAACCGGACAAACCAATTTATTACACCAAGACATAGCTCAAATCTGTGAGGAATCTGGCAAACCTGTCAAAGCAATTTTAGAATTGAGCTTGCTCACTCCCAATGAGCAGGAACTTGCCGCCGAAATCTGTATGGATGCAGGGGTTGCCTTTTTGAAGACAGGAACGGGTTGGGCAGGAGCTGCCACCGTGGAAATGGTGAAATTTCTTAAGGAAATCTCACGAGGTAAGGTCGGTATTAAAGCATCAGGCGGGATTCGTACTAGAGAACAAGCGATCGCTTTAATTAATGCAGGTGCAACTCGCATTGGTACATCCCACGCCGTAGCGATCGCCCGCGAGAAAACCTAATAATTACATAGGGTTGCGAAGCACCCCTATGTAATTTATGTGTCAATCCTAAAAAATTGAAGTGTAGTTTTTAGTTTGTAAATCGGGAAGCATACAATAAAAAAGATAAACATCAAAATCTAAGCTGTGATACCAACTCTTGATGTCAAATATGCTTACTCAATGTTTCTAGGGATGCTAATTGCCCTGACAGGTGTTTCCTTGTGGCAACGTTTTAATCCACCACCAGTTCGCGAGATCGCCGAAACCTCGGAAGCCTCAAAAATAATCGTTCCACCTTTACCAACTACTTTTAATCGCCCTAACGTCAGTGATGGCGAAAATATTGGTAGTCTCCGCGTTGGGAATCGAACTGAGCGTGCAGTGCGGATTGTACTATTTTCACGAATTACTTCTCAGAATGTTTGGCAAGCTATAGAGCCTCTAAACTGGGATTTTGCACCTAACGAAGGTGGTAAAGAAGGGTTACTTTTATCTCTGCCAAATTACAAAGTGGCGATCGGTAAGGGTGATGTGATTTTTGCCTTTGCGACGGATGGTTCTCGTACCTACTGGGGACCAAATATCGTTGGCGAGACAGATGCCCCATTTTGGGATAGCCAAAATAAAGAATGGAGCATGGTGTTACAGCCATAACAACAAAGAACCTCTCGCATCGCGAGAGGTTCTTTGTTTAGCTATCAGTTGGGTCTTTTCGCTTAATTAGTGGTCGTGGCACTGGAGGGCGATCTTCAGAAAATCTTGGACGAGGTGGATAAATACCGCCCGAACCATCACCACCATCTCCTGCAAATGAAGGCTTAAATGGTCGATCGCTATAGGGGCGATCGTTATACTTTCTTGGGGCAAACTTCCCGCCACCACTAGGACGACCTTTGGATTGGGGTCTGCGCTTACCTTTATAAGGTACCAGACCGATAAACTCGCCATCAATAATTGTCAAAACATCCCCTTGGCGCTGTACATTTACGCTCCAGAATTGTCCAACTGCATCAGTTGGTAATAATCCTGTAAGGCGAACTTTGAATTTACTGTACTCTTTGGTAACTTTGTCTTTTTCCTTATCAAATTTTTGTTCGGTACGACGAACTTTAACAATTACAGAGTTATCCTCGACCGACTGACAAGATATTTCACCCCGTACCGAGAAATAACCATCTTGAACATTAGGATCGATTTGGACATCTGACTTACCTAGTTCAACGGGAGCCCACACTCCAGATATCTGGACATGTAGCTTACCAGCTTTGTCATTTGTGCGCGGATATACTACCCACATATATTCGCGATCGCCCTGTAGCCTCTTTTTAACAATAGAAATAATTTTGCCAAGGAGAACGGCATCAACCAACGAGCCATCCGTAGTTAAAATATGACCTTTTGCAAAATTATCTTCATTGGCAATATATCGACCAGAAATCACGCCGATCGCCCTATATTGAAAAGGCTCTGTGGCAGGTGGTATGGGCTGTAAACAAACTTTTTCTTCTTGCTTATCTTCAGTTTGACGCTCTAGATTGGAATAACTATTTGCCGAGCGATTGATAACTGGCGACTTAACCTTTACCGCAGCAGGAATAACCTTAGGAGTTGATGAAGATTTAACTGGCTCTTCACTAACTTTCTGAACTAATTTCTGCTCTTCAGTCTGGGTAGACTCTGGAGACTTTGGAGCAATAACTTTAACTACTTCTAACTTAGGCAAATCTTTAATCGGAGGTTTAGGGGTGACAGCTTTTGGTGGAAGCTTACTATTTGAGTCATCGGATTGACTTTGCTTGTTGATTTTACTCATATGAACCTCCAGAAAACTAAGGTGTCTAATGCGGACTAGACCTTACTGGGAATATCGCTAGAAAATACGTTAATCAATCTTGTGTTTATTCTATGCAGCTTACATAAAACAATCTTAAGTTGAAACAAATCTCAGCTAAACCTGAGATTAAACTATATTTAAAACCTACCTAAAATAAGTTCCGCAATAAAAAGAAATATTAGGTAGTCTAACTTATCCCCTTTTTAATATGGCTTTAGTTTGATTATTACTATCACCAAAATTTAGCTTTAACTAAAATACAAACTCGGACATCTTAATTTAATCATACACGGTTCCATTTGACACTCTCAGCGCGATCGCAACATGGCGATTACCGCTAGGAGATATAGTGGCTCTCGATATTAGTGATATTTTTCATATTTTATTAGCGATCTCATCGCCTTAAAATCCCAAATTTTCTTAAGGATTTACAAAGGATTTGCGATCCCCACTAGATCCCCCCTTACGATACGTCTATCCATAAGTTTAGGTAAAAACTGCCTGTACATTGGGAGTTCATCACAATTAAGTTCATATAGTTGTGAATATAGTGACTCACGGATTGATTTATAAATTGACAGATCGATACTAAAGCCAGTAATGGTTTAGGGTTTATGCATTGATATGGACAATGTAAAACCTGTAATGAAAAACATCTGCCAATGTTTCAATGGATAGAGAGGATTTTATGACATCTGACAAGCAAAATTTTGGATTGATTGGTTTGGCTGTGATGGGTGAAAACCTTGCTCTTAACATTGAGCGCAATGGGTTTTCGATGAGTGTTTACAATCGTAGTCGCGATAAAACCGATAAGTTTCTTGCAACTCGTGCTGCTGGTAAGAATTTCAAAGGTACATTTACGATCGCCGATTTTGTTGCTTCCTTAGAGCGTCCTCGCAAAATGTTGATTATGGTCAAGGCTGGAGCACCTGTGGATGCCGTAATCCAAGAACTAATACCATTTTTGGATGAAGGAGACATTATTATTGATGGCGGTAACTCGCTCTATGACGACACCGATCGCCGCACCGTGGAGTTAGAGGCAATCAATCTTAAATTCATTGGCATGGGAGTTAGTGGCGGTGAAGAAGGTGCTCTTAATGGACCAAGTATGATGCCCGGTGGTCAAAAATCTGCCTACGCGGAGATTGAACCCATTGTCACCAAGATCGCTGCACAGGTTGATGATGGCCCTTGTGTCACCTATATCGGTAAAGGTAGTGCGGGGCATTACGTGAAAATGGTGCACAACGGTATTGAGTACGGTGATATGCAGCTAATTGCTGAGGCGTATGATTTGCTCAGTAATGGTTTGGGCTTGAGTGCTAGTGAATTGCATGAAACCTTTACAGCATGGCGTACTTCCGAGCTTGACTCTTATCTGATCGATATTACGGCTGATGTTTTCACTAAAATCGACGAGCTGACAGGGGACGCACTAGTCAATAAGATTCTTGATGCGGCTGGTCAAAAGGGGACAGGCAAATGGACAGTGCAAAGTGCCTTTGATTTGGGTGTACCAATCCCCACAATGATCGCAGCAGTAACGGCTCGCGTGATCTCTTCGTACAAAGAAGAACGTGTAGCAGCCTCGAAGGTTCTCATCAGTTCGACTTCTGGTAAATATGAAGGCGATCGCCAAGAATTTATTGATGCTGTCCGTGATGCGCTTTATTGTTCTAAAATCTGCTCCTATGCTCAAGGTATGGCGCTTTTGGGCACTGCATCCCGTGAGTTTGACTATGACTTGAATCTGGGTGAAATTGCCCGTATTTGGAAAGGTGGTTGCATTATCCGTGCGGCTTTCCTCGACAAGATCAAGCTGGCTTTTCAACGCAATCCTAAGCTGCCCAACTTGTTGGTCGATCCAGATTTCAAAGAAACTATTCTTTCTAAGGAGACAGCTTGGCGCAAGGTGGTAGTAGCTGCGGCTCAGTTAGGCATCCCGATTCCTGCATTTAGTGCTTCGCTTGATTATTTTGACAGCTATCGTCGCGATCGCTTACCTCAAAACTTGACACAGGCTCAGCGTGATTACTTCGGTGCACACACCTATGAGCGCACCGACAAGCCCAGAGGCGAATTTTTCCACACCGAGTGGATGAAGTAAAATTTACTCGATCGTAAAAAAGGGTGTTTTACGCCCTTTTTTACGATCTAAATGCGCTTAAGTACTGAGTAAGTTTTTTAGCAGAATTATCGTCAAACCCAATATAAGGGTCAGTTGCAACAACTGGTGCATTTGGTTCGTAATGTTCGGGAATATCATCAACTGCTACCCAACTAGAGTCTTCTGCTTGATTTTGTTTCAGATACTCCAAAACCTCCTGATGACGAAGAAACTGAAAATTATGGATGATTTTAGTTTCTAAAAGAGGAGTCGCTCCTACTATCCGCGCTTTAATATCTGGCGAAAAAAGTGGTGGGATTACTTCAAAGGGAAAAATCTCACGCCACGAGGAACTGATGACCACTTTTGTCTCAGTAAATATCCGCAGAACATTTTCAAATTCCTTAAGGCAATCAGGATCGAATTTTATGTAATCTTCTTTTAGTACTGGCTTATCAAATTTTTTCTCTGGGACAAGTACCCCATCAATATCTAAGAAAATCCACATTGATATTTGATAATAGATGTATCAACATTCATCATATTTGTATTAGCAGAATTGGCACACCCAACAACGGACAAAATATTAGCGATCGGTTTAATCAGTGGGACATCGGTGGATGGCATCGACGCGGCTCTGGTGGAAATTATCGATCGCCAAGGTAGTTTAGAAACTAATTTAATCGCAGGATATACCTATCCCTATACCGCCGATCTACGTACTGAGATATTAGCTGTCTGTGCAGGTGAGCCGCGATCGCTACAACAAATATGCGAACTCGACGATCGCATTGCTGAAAGTTTTGCCAAAGCTGCCCTAGCGATTATGGCAAAAGGCGATCGCCTTCCAGATCTGATTGCCTCTCACGGACAAACTGTATTTCATCGTCCTCCAGTAACGGCGCAGCATGGCAAAACAGCACTTGGTTATTCGGTGCAATTAGGTAGGGGAGCAGTGATTGCGGAACTAACTGGGATCAAAACTGTGAGCGATTTTCGAGTGGCGGATATAGAAGCTGGCGGTCATGCAGCTCCCCTTGTGCCGATGCTGGATACTTTGCTCCTATCTCATCCCACAAAATATCGTGTTTGCCAAAATATTGGTGGCATTGGCAATTTGACCTACTTGCCCCCTAAGGCAATAGAAACCCAGAATCAGGTTTTTGGTTTTGATAATGCGCCAGGCAATGTGTTGATTGATATGGCAACTCAAAAGTTGTTTGGGCAGCCCTTCGATCGTGATGGCGCGATCGCCCGCCAAGGTCAAGCCGATGTAAATTTAATCAATCAATGGTTGAAGCAGGAATTTTTTGTTGTTGCACCACCAAAATCTACTGGGCGCGAATTATTTAGTCCTGCATATTTAGAACGATGCTTACAGGAATGTGGTGGACTCAGTAACTACGATATTTTGGCAACTTTAACTGAATATACAGCAATGGCGATCGCCAAAAGTTATCGTGATTTCTTACCTGTATATCCTGATGAGGTGCTCATTGGCGGCGGCGGTGGACGCAATAGTTTTCTGATGGAGCGATTACAGGATGTGCTTCAACCAGCGATCGTCGAGCGAACCGATAAGTTTGGTATTGACGGTGATAGTAAAGAAGCGATCGCCTTTGCATTACTGGGATACCTGCGTCTCAAAGAACGCTTTGGCAATTTACCCAGCGTCACAGGCGCTAAGCGATCGGTGCTATTGGGTAGATTTTCACAATAAAAAAGGGTGTGCTCGGCACACCCTTTTTTATTGTGAAAGATATCAAGAAGCTTTAAGCAACTTCTTCTTCATCGCCAGTAATGATTGCTTCATCTTCGACATAAGCTTCTGCTTCTTCGGCAGAAATTTCATACTCGATGTCTTCGATATCGCCATGACGACCTTCGTAGATTGCGTCTGCAAGTTTGCCAACGATCAATTTGATCGAGCGAATTGCATCATCGTTTGCAGGAATGCCAATATCAACGCTATCGGGATCGCAGTTGGTATCAAGAAGAGAAACAATGGGAATTCTTAGCTTTTGGCATTCTTGGACAGCGTTGTACTCACGCTTGTGGTCAACCACGACTACGATGTCGGGTGGCTTACGCATGAGCTTGATGCCGCCAAGGTACTTACGCAACTTCTCCATTTCACGGCGAAGTGTAGATGCTTCCTTCTTAGGTAAGCGATCGAGTGCGCCACTTTCATCGCGACGTTCGAGATCCTTGAGGCGATCGACACGGGTTTTGATGGTTGTCCAGTTGGTGAGCATTCCACCCAACCAGCGTTGGTTGATGTAGTAGCTACCGCAACGGGCTGCTTCTTGAGCAATTAGACCAGCAGCTTGACGCTTTGTGCCAACGAACAATACTTTTTTGCCTTGCTCGGAAGCTTGACGCAAATAGGTATAAGCTTCTTCGAGGTATTGTGCAGTTTGCACTAGGTCAATGATATGGACGCCATTACGCTCGGTGAAGATGTAAGGCTCCATCTTGGGGTTCCAGCGACGGGTTTGATGCCCGAAGTGAACGCCCGACTCTAGCAATTGGGCTAGGGTTACGACTCCCATTTAAGTTTTCTCCTGTGTTCGGGTTTATCCTTGCGCCTGAGATGGAATCTAGTAGTTACAAGTAACTCTAAACACCCGAAACCTCAAGCGTGTGTTTTTTAACAGCTTGTCTAGGATAGCTCATAAGTTGCTTAATAGCAAAAGGCTTATATTAAAGCGATCGCTTTAATATAAGCCTTTTGCCAAGTTTTCTAGGGCATAAAACCCAAGAATTGATTGGCGGTGCGGAGCACCGCCAATCAATTCTTGGGTTTAAACTTGGTGACAGCTATAAATGGACTACCAAAATAAGCGCATGGGTAATTCAGGACGACAATCTAATTGATTACCTTGTAGCTCTCCATCAAACCCAATCTCCATACAATAATCTTTGCCTTCTTTTATGTTGAGAATATTACAATCAATCACAGCTTGAAATTCTGGTGAAATGTTATTTGCTGTAGGACTAACCATTTCTAATCGAGTTATTTCACGCAAGCCATTGCCGTGCTCTAAGGGCTGAGCTTTTTCGGGAGGATATCGATCTGGACGTTTCCCAAAAGGAATCTGGAAAAGCATTGGCTCGTTTAATAAATTACTATTTGTGCCTACAGCAATACTCATAGTTTCAGGCAAATAGGGCGGATGATATGCCCAATGCGAAAATGGAACCGTTCCATTGTTTGCTGTTACTGACCGCAAGCAGATTCCAAAAGGACATGCAGCATCCTTGCGATTTGCCCATCTTTCCCCAAGACGAGTGCGTCGAATTGCCTCAGATTTAGCTTCTTCAGAATTATGCACCCACAGCATTTCTATCATCGCATTGTGAAAGAAAAAACGACGGTTGGCTGTGCCTTGTCCTAGATGTACGTTAGCCGATCCTTCTGTGAATCCAAAGGCTACTAAACGATCTGCTTCCCAAGCATTTATATCAGTGCAGATAAAAAGATGGTCGAGTTCAAACGCCATAGGTTTAAATCGTTGATTGATTAAGGTTACTTTGTAATATTGAACATAAGAAAGTCAATTATGTTGAGTTTTTATCTCACATACAACGATCGCCGATTTCTCTATCCGAAATTAAAACAGGCGATCGCCTTGTTGTTTTCACTGATTGCGGCGATCGCGCAAATATCACTACAGATTATCAATAAAGTCTTCTACTTTGATTCGTGCTTAGTTGAGTACCCCAACCGAGGAAATTCTTCTAAATACAGCCGAGTTGCTTCTTTTAATCCTGCGATCGCCTGTTCAATTTTTTCACCTTGATCGACTGTGCCAACCTCTGGACATTCAGCAATGTACATATAATCTTCTTTGTAGAGAATGGCTGTAAAGATATGACTTTTCATCGTGGTTTACTCTTGCTTTTTAGAAAAATATCATCTTCACTATAAACTGCTCGCCTATTTCTCTATCCCAAATTAAAACAGGCGATCGCTTTGTTATTTTTGCTGATTATGGCGATCAGTCTAATATCGCTAGGCAATTGCTATCCAAAAACCTCAATCTAAAAAATTTTCTATCTAACGACTCAAATCATTGGCGGTAGGCAATCTTGACCTCAGCACTGTCCACAATAGCAATATCGAAATGAAGCACATCTTCGCGTACTCCAAGTTTTGTATAGAGTGCGATCGCAGGATCATCGCCGATGTCTGCCTGTACGAAAATAACGTAGGCTGCTCGCGCTACAGCAATCTTCTTTAATTCCCGAATTAATGTTGTGGCAATGCCTTCTCGTCGATGCGATACTGCAACTGCTAGATCGTAAATATAGATTTCACTCCGCTCTTGCTCAAACTTCTGGAGTTCGTAAGCGGCAAGACCTGCGACTACCGATCCATTTTTTAACGCTGCGATCGCGATGAAATAATCGCTGCTTAACAACTTCTTAAGATAAGCATCGCTTGGACGAGATGAACTATAGGTATCAACTTCGTTGAAAGCTTCACCAAAGACAGTCAACAATTCTTCCATAAGTGCCAAATCATTGACGGAAAGCTGATAGATGCTAATTGGTTCTGAAGATGACATTTTTCACTCAATGTTATGCATCACCTTGGTGTTTTACGAAAGGCACTAAATGTATCATAAAATCGCGCTTGCCTATGGGCGCTTCTGCCATACGGAGGATATCGTACGCTGTCGTCATATGGAAGTAAAAGTTTGGCATCAGAAAATCATCTACGTATGAGAGCCCAGATAGTTCGAGGTATAGACCTTGCCCAAGCTCGATTCGCTTGATTTCTGAAAGCGTAGCGTCAGTAACATTGATACTTGCCAATAGTTCCTTAGTGGATGAAATATGATCGCGAGCCTCACCTAAAGATGCCACTTCGGGGGGT
The DNA here is from genome assembly GCA_003242085.1 of Pseudanabaena frigida. Lineage (GTDB taxonomy): Bacteria > Cyanobacteriota > Cyanobacteriia > Pseudanabaenales > Pseudanabaenaceae > Pseudanabaena > Pseudanabaena frigida. The sequence continues at coordinate 19,779 of QBML01000019.1, forward strand.
AAGTTGTTCGCCGCCTGTCCCAAGCACCACAATGCGAAGTTGCGAGGCTGATTGCAAGTAAATACGATTTGTGTGCCGAAAGGAAACATATCGGGAGCTATGCGACGCTGCAATATAGACTCCACATCGCCTCCAAAATGACTCTCTGCAACCATTAAGAGATGGCTCAACGTGTCGAGTCTAGAGCTAAAGATATTTTGTAGTGATTCGATCTTCTGGTTTTCCATACGATTTCTATGAACACAAGTTGTGATTTATAACTATAGCTGTCGCCAAGTGTATTAGTACATAAAATCCGAGAAGAGAATGGCGGCGCTAAGCGCCGCCATTCTCTTCTCGGATTTTGATTTTGTCCTAACGCGAGTGGCGACAGCTATATGTATTAAGTATATTAGACAGAAGAATCTGTCTAATATTGACTATAGGGTGTTTAGACTGAAAGACAAAGATGCCAAAAGCTTGGAAAGCCTAACGCAATGAAATAAGTAGAGGCGGCGCTTTGCGCCGCCTCTACTTATTTCATTGCGTTAGGAGGTTTGGGGAAGAACACAGATAGCGGGAAGCGTAAAGTAGAAGGTACTTCCTCGATCGAGAGATGCTTCTACCCAGATACGCCCACTATGTCGCTGCAAAATGCGTTGAACGATCGCTAGACCAATCCCAGTTCCTTCAAATTCGTCATCTCGATGCAACCGCTGAAACACACCAAATAATTTATCGGCATAGCGCATATCAAACCCCGTGCCATTATCGCGAATAAAGTAAATGATTTCTTCAGAATTGACAGTGAATCCGATTTCAATTAGAGCATTGGTGCGATGGCGTGTATATTTAATGGCATTTGACAGCAAATTGACCCAAACTTGGCGCAACAGCGAAGGATCTGCTTGACAAGGAGGCAAGTCAGCAATCTCAAATTTTACCTGCCGTCCTTGCATCTCCAGTTCCATATCTTTTAGAATCTTCTGAATTAGTTCATTGGGATAAATTAACTGAGGCAACATTTCCTGACGACTTGTGCGGGAAAGCGCTAACAAATCATCAATTAGCTCGGCCATGCGCTTGGCATTGTCACGCACGATTTTCATGCAGCGATTGCCTTCTGCATCCAATTGGGAGCCGTAGTCTTCTTGTAAAATCCTTAAAAAGCCATCGATCGCGCGCAAGGGCGCACGCAAATCGTGGGAAACTGAATAGGCAAATGATTCTAGTTCTTTGTTTGCCTCAATCAACTGGGCAGTCCTCTGAATTACGCGCTGTTCTAGTACAGTATTGAGTTGGCGAACTTCAGCTTCAGCCGCTTTAAGATCGCTAATATCACGCATTACAGTTGAGAAATATTCCACGCTTCCATCTACGGTTTTATGGGCAATGATCATTTGTGACATCGGGATCTCATTGCCATCTTGGTCGAGTACTGCTGTTTCACCAACCCAAGTTCCATCTCGGATCGCAGTGGGTAAACCTTCCTGCTGAATGATTTTTAATGCCCATTCAGGATAATAATCAAAAACACGGAATTGAGTAATGTCATCGCTAGACGAAAGGCTCATTTTTTCCCGAGAGAAAGCATTTGCCCAAAGCAAGGTTCCCTCAGGGTTAGACATTCTAATACGATCGGTTGAGGCTTCGAGAATGGCGATCGTGCGATCGCGGTCTTTTTGAATGCGTTCTCGCTCTGCAATTTCCATCTGTAACGACGTGTTTAGTTCCGCTTGTTGTTTAAGCAAACGGGCATTATCAATAGAAATTGCTGCTTGAGCTGACAATAAATTTACTATTTCGCTTCGTTGTTGGTTAAATGCACCCGTCACCAAATTATTTTCCAGATAGACAATCCCAGTCAGACTTCCTTGCTTCAACAAAGGCGTACATAGAATAGATTTTGCCTGATTTTGGATAATCCAAGGATCGTTTTTAAAATAACCTTGCTGAGCCGCATCATCCAGTACAATCCCTTCTAGTGTATGTGCAACATAATGGATGATGGCTGTGGGTAAGGGGGAACGATCTTTGATACCAGACACCCCCAGAGGAATAGACTGTAATACGGCAACGAGATCGTCATTGATGGAGCCAGCAGCTTCGATGCACCATTCGTTTTGTGTTTGCAAGAGGAGATATCCCGTTTGGGCTCCTGCATTTTCAATCAAGATTTTCATCAATGTCGCCAGCAATCGATCGAGATAAATTTCACTGGCGATCGCTTGAGACGCTTTTAAGACGGTGGCAAAATCTAATGTATCCAATTTGGTAGATGTTAAGGTAACCGTCCTAGAACGATTGCTTTCAGAAGAAATACCACGCAATTGCTCTCGCAGGTTAGGGAATTCTGTCTCCAATGCTTCTATTTTGGCTAAGGCTCCCCACCGCCCATAGCAATGATAGGCTTCTCGTAGATAGGCATAGGCAATTGTAGTTTTGTGTTGAGCCAAATAAAAGCGGGCGGCGAGTTCGTTGGCTAATGCTTCCTCTTGGATATAACCGTTTTCCTTCGCCCCTGCAATTGCGCGATCGTACATTTCTATTGCTTCGAATTTTTGCTCTAAAACTCGATATCGTTCCGCTTCTACCAACTCCCACTTGTTCGAATAATTCATGGGAGCATGATGTGCCCACTCCTTTAACTTGGCTTGATTTTCTTGCATTCGTAACCATCGAGGCTCCGACTCCGTCATAGCTTCAGGTGGAGTAGCAAGCACAGTCAGAGAATCATAGAAATATAAGATCGGTTCAACGATACTTCCCATCGCCCCAGCCAAATATTCTCGGATTTGAGCAGCATCGTGTTCAGCTTTAGCAAAGTCTTGCAGCCAGTAATTTAATGTGAATCGAAACAGATAAAAATGACATAATCGATAAAAATCATTGGAAGCTTTTGCCTCAGTGAGGATTTTTTCTTCATAAGAATCCTGGCGTAAGGGAATTTCATTTTCTGGCTGACCCAGCAGAATGAGAGTCGCTTGCCAGTAAATCAAAAAACAGTTTGCTGGTGTGACTTGATTGAGGTCAAGCAACTGTTGGTAATAGGCGCGAATTTTTGGTTCGATTTCAGTGAGCGGTTGACCGCACCAATAGGCATTCAAGCAGAAGAATTGTATGTCATAGCCAACAAATTCCAGATTGCCAGTGTCTAACCCTGCTTGATATCCTTCTTGGAGAATGGGGAGCGTTTTTTGCAGATGATCGCTCCAGTGGCGAACAAAGCCTCCAATTAAGAGGGCTGTTGCCGCTCGAATATTCTTGGCATCTGGCTCTGAGGAGAGTTGGTATCCTAATTGTCCAAACTGCTGCACCTCTGTCATCTCTCTCCACAGGGTTCTCAGTTGGAAGGCGTAACTAGCGTAGCAAAAAGCCGAAACAGGACTGTTCCCAAATTGAATTGATAACTTGACCTGAAGGGCTACGACTAAGAAATAGAGCATAGAGCCTGTCATGAAACAGACGGGGGTAATGCCAGCCGCAATTTGCATAATTGCCAACTGCTGGGCATCCCTCATTTTCGGTAGATGACTCAACGACTCAATCGAGCGATCGCCTATTAAGATATCGATTTCCTGCTTAACCTGTCGTATATCCTCTAGTGTTGGACTGTCTGGTAGGTTCACGCCCAACATTTGGAAGACCGATTGACCGATCGCGATCGCCTCTAAAAATTGATTGCGGGCGACCAATGCTTGGATTTTGATTTGATAAACTTGTACTCGTTCTAAAGATGTTTTTGCATGGTGAATTACTGCTTCAATCCACTGATCCATCCTTTCAAAACCACCAACCAAAAAAGCCACCTCAGCAGCTAATTCGTGCAGGGATAGAGTCATTTCGTACTGCTGTTGCCAAGCGTCTGTTCCCAACAGTTGCAGACCTACGGTGGCATATTCACGGGCGGCTTGATAGGCAGTGGCTAATCTGGCTTTGCGGCAAGCAGTCAGGTTGAGTTGCGCGAGTTCATCCCTTTCCTGCTGTTCCACCACCAGTGTGGTTCCATAGTTCAACTGATTGACGATTTCAAAAATGCGCTCTTCTCTGGAGGCTAGGGAAACTTGTCGCCGCAAAAGTTGTCCGATCTGGTAATGAGTTGTCTGTTTTTGTGCGTCAGGAATAAGGGAATAGGCGGCTTGCTGTACGCGATCGTGGAGAAAGCGATAGGAACAGTTAAACATTGCTGACTGGTTGACTTCTGCCACCTTAAGCTCTGATGGCTGGTAAAACTTATAGACCTCGGCGATCGGTAAAATCATGCCTTCTTGTAAGGCTTTCCAGAGATCGATCGCGGTATCTTCGGGCGATCGCTCATTGACAATTGAGAGGGTTGCCAAATCGAACTGAGCGCCAATGCAAGCCGCCAGTTTCAAAACAGTTTGGGTTTCCACAGGCATTTTTTGCAACTGAAGTGCCATGAACTCAACGACATCATCCGTGAGTGCGAGTAACTTCACCGTTGCTAGGTCGCACTGCCAATATCCTGCTTGGGAATCAAAGGAAATATAACCGTCCTCATGCAGTGCTTTGAGAAATTGGGTGAGGAAGAAGGGATTGCCCTTGGTCTTTTGATAGAGCAACTCCGTTAGCGGCTGAGCCAATTCCAGCGAGCAACTCAGCGTATCTGCGGTTAACCGATTCACATCCCCTTGACTCAGGGGGGCTAAAGTGAGGGTATGGATCGGGGCTGCCGCTTTTTTGGACGCTTCGAGCATTAGCATCAAGGGGTGGATCGGGAACACTTCGTTATCCCGATAGGCTCCGATGATGAACAAATAACCGCGCTCGCGCTCTGTCAGCAGTAGCTTTAGCAAGTTCAGTGAGGCTGAATCCACCCACTGCAAGTCATCCAAGAAAATGACCAGTGGATGATCTGGGGTGGTGAACACCGTTATAAACTTCTGAAACAGCAGATTGAAACGGTTCTGAGCAGCGCTACCAGAGAGTTCTGGTACTGGGGGCTGTTGTCCGATCACCTGTTCGAGTTCAGGAATCACCTCAATCAGCACCTGCCCATTGTCACCGACTGCTGCCAAGATCTGTGCTTTCCAATCAGCTAACTGTGTGTCGTCACAGCTAAGCAGTTGGCTCATCAGATCGCGGAAGGCTTGGACAAAGGCGCTAAATGGAAGATTACGGTTGAATTGGTCGTATTTACCTTTGATGAAATAGCCATGCCAACGCACAATCGGCTTATGTACTTCATTGACAACGGCGGTTTTGCCAATGCCTGAAAAGCCTGCCACCAGCATTAGTTCGGATGCTCCGTTGGCAACTCGCCCAAAAGCATCAAGCAAGGCTTGCACTTCTTGTGCCCGTCCATAGAGTTTTTCGGGGATCGAAAAGCGATCGCTGATATCTCGTTCACCTAAATCGAATTGGGCATGTTTACCTGCAACAGAATATTCTTCCCGACACTTGATCAGATCGTGTTTTAGCCCGAGTGCACTCTGATAGCGATCTTCGGCATTCTTGGACATCAGTTTGTGAATAATTTCACCAAGCACGATCGGTAAATCAGGATGGAGATCGCAGACAGAGGGTGGTTGCTTGGCGAGATGGGCGTGAACCATTTCCATTGGTTCTTCCGCTTGGAATGGTAACTGTCCCGTGAGCAGTTCAAAGAAGGTAATTCCCAAAGAATAAAAATCGCTGCGATAGTCAATTCCCCGATTCATCCGCCCAGTTTGTTCGGGTGAGATATAGGCTAATGTGCCTTCTAGCACGTTGATATTTTGAATCTCTTGAGTTTCGCGGGGTAACAGGGAGGCAATGCTAAAGTCAATTAGCTTAATTTGTTCAGTTTCTGGTTGAATCAGAATGTTGGCTGATTTAATATCTTTGTGAATAACCCGTTGCCGATGGAGCTGGTGGAGAATATCCACAATTTGCAGGGCAATTGGCCAGAATTGTTCGATAGTTAGCGGGGCAGCATTGATGTAGTGACGGAGGGAGATGGCACCGCTGTCTTCCATCACCAAGGCATAGCCATTGGCATAGGGTTCTAGACTAATTGGGCGGACAATGCCTTGGATGTTAAGATTTTTAGCGATCGCATACTGATTGCGAAACTGTACTAATTCGCTGAAGCTGGGATAGTCGTGCCTCAGTATTTTAATCACCACCGCAGATTGCTGCGAATTTTGCACTCCTCGATAGACAGCCGTCCTAGAACCGAGATACAGCTGCTCAAACAAGGTATAGCCAGACACTTTTGGGAATTGCTGTGCTAGAGGAGTCATAGGTTTAGTGAAAAGAGCTTTGACTTCCCTAGAATTCCCTAAAGTCTTTGTTAGGTAATAGATAAATCAATAGTTAAGTAGGCTAGGTAAAATTAAGTATAAAGCCTTGAAACCTGTACCGTTCACTGCGCAGATGGTACAGGTTTTAGATTTGGGTTTTAATTATACCGAAGGGCTTAAAACTATGTTATCCATTATACAGAATGTTTCCGTATAATCAGATTTTTAGCATATTTTGCGGAATGTTTCCTCCTAATATCCGATTCATCTTACGCACTTACACAGAAAGAAGATCTGTCTCCTTTTAGTTTGGGTACATAACCAAAACAGGAATACTTAGTTTTACGCTTGGACTTTGGCTGCGATCGCCTTAGCAATCTCCCTTAAAGCCTTAGCCGAGGAAGACTCAGGATGACCTAACACAATCGGTACACCGCGATCGCCACCTTCACGTAGACTAATTTCTAATGGTACACAACCAAGTAAATCGACACCAAGCTCCTCAGAAGTTTTCTTGCCGCCGCCTGAGCCAAAAATGTCGTATTGCTTGTCTGGCATATCAGGTGGGATGAAATAGCTCATATTCTCGACGATACCCAAGACAGGAATGCCCATGTTTTGAAACATTCTTAAACCCTTGCGTGAATCTAATAGTGAAACTGTTTGCGGTGTAGTCACGATCACGGCTCCTGCTAGGGGCACAGACTGGGTGAGGGTCAACTGTGCATCTCCAGTCCCAGGGGGCATATCGACAATCAAATAATCGAGTTCGCCCCAGTTTGCCTGATAGAGAAACTGGCGAATTACACCATTGAGCATGGGGCCACGCCATACCACTGGCTGATCCTTGGCGATTAAAAATGCCATGGAGATCATTTTTACGCCATAGTTAAAGGCTGGCTCTACTACATCCGCGCCATTCTCTGCTTTAACTACTTTGACTTGTGCTGCCTCCATGCCCAGCATCACAGGTACATTTGGCCCATAAATATCTGCGTCGAGAATGCCAACCTTTGCGCCCATATCGGCAAGGGCAACTGCGACGTTTACCGCGACTGAAGTTTTGCCTACGCCACCTTTACCGCTGGAAATTGCTAGAACATATTTAACACCTTCAATACCTTTTAATGAACTTGTAGGTGTTGCAGGCGTCGCGATCGCAGGACTATTGGCAATTACCTTTACCCAAACATCAGTAACAGTGCTAATTTTCTTAATCGCATTTTTACATTCTTGGATTAGAGGATCTCGGTTAAGGCTATTCGGATCGTTCAATAGCAATGTAAAACTTACAACTCCATTGGTCTTAATGGCGATATCACGCACCATGTCTAGCTCGATAATACTTTTTTGGCAATCGGGATCGTTTACAGGCTTTAATGCATCCTGAATCGCTTGTAAATCATGTAAAACAGTCATAGATTTAAAAAATTGAGAAAATTGCTTAATATTGCCAAGATTTCATTAAAGCCCAAATAAGAGCCAAAATTATTAATTTGTCTTTATGCCGCTCCTTAAAGAAAAGAGTAAACTTCTCAATCTTAATTATTGGCGATGGCTATAGCAAATCTAGCTCCAAAGATTTATGCTTATAAATAAATATTTTCTTACAGCATAGATAAATAGTTTACGATTCTACTCAATCATCAAAACAAGTATCTCTTTAGGTTGTAAAATAAATCTATGAGTAATGAAGTTAAAGTTATACAGCCTTCAGGAAGGTTAGATGTCACAACTGCGGCAGATTTTCGCCGACAAGTTAACGATATTGCATCAACAGCGAAACCTCCTAAATACCTATTAGTCGATCTCCAAGAGATCGCTTTTATGGATAGCTCCGGTCTTGGGGCACTTGTTTCAGCATTAAAATCTATCCGCAACAGCAATGGGGAAATGGTGATTTGTGGAGCTAACGATCAGGTTCAAATGCTATTTGAACTAACTAGTATGACTAAGATTTTTAAAATTTATCCAACTATTGATGAATTTAATGCAACGTTAAGCTAGATGTTGTATCAAGAATTTAAATATTTTGCTTGTAATTAAATTTATAGGATTAAATTAGCAACAGAGATACAAGACAAGTAAAGCACTACTTCGATTTTCTTTATTCCCAATCTAATTTGGACAAAAGAAAAAATGAGCAGTGCCACTTCTAGTTTCTATCCTTTATCTCACGAATTGTAAATCTATATATGAAACTCAACTTCTAATAGTGACAAATCATCCTCAAAAGGTCGATTATTAGCTGCTTCTTTTACACAAGATAATATGTGATCGATTCGTGATGAGCGATCGTTAGGGGTGCGGATAAATGTGTCAATCAAAGCATTAAATCCCCAAATACTTTCATCATCTTGAGAAATCTCGTACACACCATCACTAAATAGATACAATCTACTATCGGTATCTATTTCACAAACTTGCTCTTGATAACTTATATCTGTCATCATTCCAATCGGCAGACCAGCCGTTTTAAGGAGTTTTATCTTAGGGATTTCTTCATTAGAAATTAGTACGGATGGGGGATGTCCGCCGCTTGCGTAAATGAGTTTATGGGTTTTCTTGTCATACACGCCATACCAGATCGTGAAATACATCTCATTATGTACTGACATTTGAAAAGTATTATTTAGGTCGCGCAATACTTCACTAGGACTATAAAAATTTGTAGTATCTTGAGAAGTTCTGCTATGTCTTAAACTGCGCGTACGCATCAGATTTAAGACAGAAACTGACAATAAGGCAGAACCAACTCCATGCCCCGATACATCTAGCAAATAAAGGGCAAAATGATCGCTATCTAACCAAAAATAGTCAAAACTGTCACCGCCAAGTTGAGTTGAGGGTAAAAAACTAGACTGAATTGAAATATCACCTTCGATTGGTTCAGGTAAAAGCGATCGCACATATTGAGAGGCTTGAAATAGTTCTTGTTCGATGACTTGTTTCTGTCTTTGGAGTTCTTGAGTTGCTTGATAAAGTCGTAATCCTGCTCTAACTCTAGCTCTTAACTCATTAATCCGTGGTGGCTTGCTTAAAAAATCATCAGCCCCCATTTCTAGACCTCTAACTAAGTCCCCCTCTTGATCCCGAGCTGTCAATAAAATAAGGTAAATATTTGCTAGTCCAACGTCGCTCTTAATTCGACGGCATACTTCTAATCCATCAATGATCGGCATCATCCAGTCACAAATGATCAGAGAAGGACGTAACTCCCTAGCCTTAGCTAAGCCTTCTTCCCCATCCTTTGCTAAAGCAACATCATACCCTTGGCTCCTAAGAAATTTCTGAAGAGTCATTCTTATTGTGGGGTCGTCATCAATGATGAGTATTTGAGGCATATATGATGTTTCAGGATTACAAATCACAAATATATCGGGGGGTTACCCAATACTTTGATTGCATAAATACTAGAGCATAATCATTAGGCTATAGCAACTGCTAAGACATTAATAAATAAAACCTAGATAGTAAAAACAAAAATTTACTATCTAGGTTTTAGCTTTTTACAAGCACTATAGTTATTGCTATATAGAAATCATAAGTTATTTATGAGATTGATTTAAGATTCCACTTCTCTCAGTTATTAGGTATAAGCTAGCTAATCGAAGTTGAATTATTTACAAATTATTATTGAAGATTGCTAAATACTCTTAGCTACTCTTCAATAGTGAAAGATTTAGCAACTCTAGCAAACAAATCTTTCACTTTGTCCCATCGTCTCTCAGAACTAGAAATACTTAAGGTATAAAGATTACCTCGATTTGTAGACACAGTTACGAGATCGTGGCGTGGTTCACCCTGCAAGCGTTGAACTGCATATTCAAAAGTGTAGTAGTTGCGATCGCCTACTTCTTTTTGAGTTGCATTAAGTAGTTTTGCTACACGTCCAGAACCTTCGGGAGCGACTACCCGATTTTGAACGCGCAAACCAATCGCCTCAGGATCGCCTATTTCTTCCAGAGTTTTTACAGTTTCAAGTTTACTAATTGCCACGGACACATTTTCTGAAGGCTCAATGATGTCATGGAACAAAATATCAATTGCTGAATTACCTTTTGTCTCTGTCCAGCCATTTGGGTATAAAAATTTATAGCCGTCTTTACTATCTGCAAATGGCAATAAGCCACTCGTTGGCGTATTAGCACAACTGGTAAGAAATAGAGCAAATACTACAAGTAAGGTAGATACAGCACGTTTGAGCATAATTCAGATGATTGAGTAAAATAAATGGTAAATATGTTAAAAAACTTGTCAAAAAGTAGGAGCAAATACATTGAGTGGCAACCACTTTTTGCGATCTACCTATTCAAGAATACAGCACCATAGAGTCGTGTGCTGATTTCAGCACTCAAACCTGTTACTCGTTTTTGAGGCTTGTGGACTTAAAAATTAAAGTCAGTTCGGGTTCGATAACTTTAAATTACACTGCTTTGCACTCAAATCCGAACCAAGAATTTTTGTAGAAATGTTGCTCCGCTAAACTTCTATAGCTATACAAAAATTCTTGTGGTTCGCTTCGTGAACCCAACCTAAGGAACAGACAGATTGAAAATCGCCCTAATTAGTCGTCATCTATAGAGTAACTACCGAGTGGGTTAAGCAGTCAATGTGTTACTTCACGCCTTGCCCAACGCATCATTGGGAGTAATAGACAATCAAAATTATTAAGTATTACGTCAAAAGATTACACTTCGTATCTAACTATCTATGGCAAGAACGCTAGTATGATAAGTTCTATATCAAAAGTTGTAGAAAAACTTGCTTTAAATTAGACAAAACTTACAATTAGTTTTTGAAAATTTATATTTTGTTTACATTCACACATTTATTGAGAGGTAACGCGGTGACTAATAAATCTGTAGCGCTTCAGCAAGGCGATCTAAGTGAATACGTAACACACCTACAATTACATATGGCATTGCAAGCCCGTAACCTCGTTCCAAATTTGAGTAGCGATCGCACTCAAGATAGCCGTAGCAAGATGCTATCCAGCACACAAGCTGATTTTGAGAGATTAGCTTCTCGCCTATAAGTTTTTAATAAAAAAGAGGAGACGCATCGCGTCTCCTCTTTTTTATGTCTTAACTAGACTGGCGACAGCTATATAATGGCTGATAAGCTAGAAAATTTGAGGTGTCATGCAGGCTGAGACGTTAGAACTGTTGGAGTGGAATCGGCTATGTCAGCATTTATCAACATTTACAACGACGAAGCTGGGGGCGATCGCGGGGGCGCATTTACCGATTCCCGATCGCTATGAGGAGACATTGGAGCTGCTGACTCAAACAAAGGAGGCCTACGCCCTTGAAGAGAGAAACACAGGTGTGTCTCTAGATGGGATTCAGAATATTACAGAAGCAGTGTTTCGTGCCGAAAAACAGGGAATTTTGTCGGCTGCTGAGCTTTGGGCGATCGCGACAACTTTGGCGGGAGCGCGAAACTTGCGCCGTCAGCTAGATAATGCCGATTATTGTCCAAATTTGCAAATACTTGCCAGTGAATTACGGACTTATCCTGATATCGAACAAGAAATTTATCGCTGTGTTGATGAAGGTGGGAATGTTTTAGACCGAGCTTCAGTGCGCTTAGGGGAAATTCGCCATGAGCTAACCTCGGTACGCGATCAAATTCTCACGAAACTGCAAAATATCATGCAGCGTAATGCCAGCTCTCTACAGGAGCAGATTATTACCCAACGGAACGATCGCTATGTCCTATCGGTGAAGTCGCCGCAACGCGATCGCATTCCTGGCGTAATTCACGATACATCGAGTACGGGGATGACCCTATTTGTGGAACCAAACTCAGTGGTTCAGTCGAATAATCGCCTGCGACAACTACTGAAAATGGAACAGGCTCAAATCGAGATTATTTTGACAGAGCTTAGTGCCAAGATCACATCGATCGCCGAAGATCTGCAAAGATTGCTGATTATCGTTACTAAGATCGATCTGGCGGTGGCGCGGGCGCGTTATGGCTATTGGCTAGGGGCTAATCCACCACATTTTCTGGAGAGTGAGGCGATCGTGTTGCGCCAGTTGCGACATCCTTTACTGGTATGGCAGCAACAAAATGAAGAAGGGCGTGAAGTTGTACCAGTTGATGTGTTAATTTCGCCGCAGATCTCTGTAGTTGTGATTACTGGACCCAATACAGGCGGCAAAACTGCAACTTTAAAAACTTTTGGATTAGCCGCCTTAATGGCAAAGGCGGGAATGTTTATTCCTGCCAAAGAGCCTGTAGAAATGCCTTGGTTCGATTTAGTGCTTGCCGATATTGGTGACGAGCAGTCATTGCAGCAAAATTTATCGACATTTTCGGGACATATTCGCCGTATTGGTCGAATTTTGGACTCGCTTTCACACCAATCTCTAGTGCTTCTAGATGAAGTTGGGGCGGGTACTGACCCATCTGAGGGTAGCGCGATCGCTACGGCTTTGTTGGAATATCTGGGCGAGAATACACGACTGGCGATCGCCACGACCCACTTTGGCGAACTTAAAGCACTGAAATATCAAAATCCTAAATTTGAAAATGCGTCGGTAGAATTTGATGATGCTTCGCTTGCGCCTACCTATCGGTTGTTATGGGGTATTCCTGGTCGTTCTAATGCCCTTGCGATCGCGGGTCGGCTAGGTTTACCACAGGATATTATCGAAGCAGCTCAAGTGCGAGTAGGCATCGGCTCTGCGGAGATGAATGATGTGATCGCCGAACTGGAAGCCCAGCGACGCGAACAAACTCAAAAAACAGAAGCTGCCGCACATCTATTAGCGGAAACCGAACGATTGCACAATGAAATTTTAGAGCGCGCGGAAAAAATGCGATCTCAGGCAAAAGAACTGCGCGAACGACAAGAAAAAGAGGTTAATGCGGCGATCGCTCAAGCTCAAAAAGAAGTAGGCAGGGTAATCCGTAAGTTGCAAAAAGGCGAACAGAAAGGAGAACAAGTTGCTGCGGATGTCCAACGTACTGAGCAAAGAATAGAGGAGCTAACTAAGCGTCATGTGCCTATAGTGCCCGAAGAGCCAGTTCAGTTAGCTTTAAAAATAGGCGATCGCGTTCGCATTCCCAAATTCGGTAAAATTGCCCAAGTTTTGACTGTACCGAATAGTTCGGGCGAATTTTCAGTGCGTCTTGGACATATGAAACTAACTGTCAATCTTACAGATACCGAGAAAGTTTAAAGTAAAATCGAAACTGTTTAAAGTAAAGGCTGCTATTCACGCTGCTTTTACTGTTTGGGGTTTAAAAGTTATGTTGCAATTTTTTCAGTTTGAAGCCGAGTTTGTCGCCTCATTACGCTGCATCCCTATGCAAGTTCGCTACAAACTCGATACCTGTGGGGTCAAACTGAAACTTCAGCATTGGTTTAGTTTTTCGATCGCGCAACGCCAACATTTAATCGAATTACCCTGCGCTACTGACAATGAAATTAAAATCTATCGCGAAACTTTGCGATCGCTAGTTTTTGGTTATTTCAATACTTATCCCAGCGATCTTCCAATCGATCCAAATTCTGCATGGATGGAAACCTCGTCTATACCGCTCGGGGTTTTGCACCACGTAGAGGAATTAAACTTGGTACTTGCTCTATCTCAATGGCAGAGTTTTTCACCTCTTCAACGCTTTGCTTTGATCAAGCTCAGCACCTCCAATCACGAAAATAATAACTTTTTACCTGCCTTACAAGAATTTGGAATTATTTAGCCAAAAAAGATAGGAGACGCAAAGCGCCTCCTATCTTTTTTGGTTTTAAAAGGAGTGATTAGCACTCTTATTTTAAGAAAGTTGACTCAAACGGTATCCGACACCATGAATCGTCTCAATCAAATTGTGAGGTGCCCCTGCACCCTTCAACTTGTTACGCAGACTCTTAATCGTGGCATTGATCGTATCCTCTCTAGGTGGATCGGTAAGCGACCAAACATGCTCGACAATTGTGATCCGCTTCAGTACTTGACGACCATGATGGAGCAACAACTCTAAAATGTTGTACTCCTTAGGAGTCAAATGTACGGATTGACCAGTATAGGAAACCTCATGCATCCCAGGATCGAGTTGCAATTCCCCCCAACGCAAAACTGTAGGCTCTGCAATCTGAGCGCGGCGAGACAAAGCTCGAATCCGAGCCATTAATTCAGGAGGATCGATGGGCTTAACGATATAATCGTCAGCACCAGCATCCAGACCCTGAACCTTGTCAGAGCTCATATCGAGCGCGGTCACCATCAAAATTGGCACATTATTGCCATGTGCTCGCAAACGACGGCATAAGTTAATACCGTCTAGCTTTGGCAACATGACATCTAACAAGATGAGGTTGTAATCGTCAGCTTGAGATTTCTCCCAACCTTCCTCCCCATCTCTAGCAACATCTACAACACAATGCTGACCCGTTAGGATTTCGGCTAACGCATCAGCTAGTTTGGCATCATCTTCTACAAGGAGAATTCTCATTGGCTCGAGCAAATCTTAATTATTTAAGCGTTAATAGGCACTTGGTAATATGGTAGCGGATACATTCACATATTTGTGAAAAATATAAATGTGATTTTTATCTGATAACATAAATATGTCAAAATTTACAAGACTTTTTTGCGTATAAAATTTCTAATATCCTTAAAAATAATGATGCTGGGCTTCTTTTCGATTTTTGATTTTTCTAAGGTGATTTAGCGATCGCAGTAACGCCAAATTTTAAGTATTGTTACGATCCAAACAGAAGAGTCCAAGGCGCATCAAAGCATTTACGTCCGATCTTCTTGCATATTTACGTGACGCTTGCATCGTCTCTGAGTTAAATTGAGTCAAGAAATAGTTAAGAAAGCCTTGTTAAAAAATGATCGCGAATTTATCTACCTTTAAAACAACTGCCTCTCAAGAAGTTTTTGCCAAGGCTAAAGACCTAATGCCTGGTGGCGTGAGTTCTCCAGTTCGTGCCTTTAAATCAGTTGGTGGTGAGCCCATCGTCTTCGATCGCGTTAATGGCGCCTATGCGTGGGATATTGATGGCAATAAATACATCGACTACATCGGCTCTTGGGGACCTGCGATCGTTGGACATTCCCATCCTGAAGTCATCGAAGCATTACATAAGGCACTGGAAAAAGGCACAAGTTTCGGTGCTCCCTGCGTTCTTGAAAACCAACTTGCCGAAATGGTCATCGAAGCCGTACCTAGTGTAGAAATGGTACGCTTTGTTAACTCTGGTACTGAGGCTTGTATGTCTGTATTGCGCTTGATGAGAGCCTTTACAGGTCGTGACAAAATCATTAAGTTTGAAGGTTGCTATCACGGTCACGCGGATATGTTCTTGGTCAAAGCAGGATCGGGTGTTGCAACTCTCGGACTTCCTGACTCTCCTGGGGTTCCTAAGTCTACAACCGCCAATACCCTCAATGCTCCTTACAACGATCTAGAGGCAGTCAAAGCATTATTCGCCGAGCATCCAGATCAAATCTCTGGCGTAATTATCGAGCCAGTGGTTGGTAATGCAGGTTGCATCATGCCGAAAGATGGATTTCTTCAAGGACTAAAGGATCTTTGTCATGCCAATGGTGCTTTGTTGGTATTTGATGAAGTAATGACAGGCTTCCGTCTTTCCTATGGTGGCGCACAGGCTCGTTTCGGTGTCATTCCTGACTTGACTACAATGGGTAAAGTCATTGGTGGTGGGTTGCCTGTAGGAGCCTATGGCGGTCGCAAAGATATTATGGCGATGGTTGCTCCTGCTGGCCCAATGTATCAGGCTGGCACGTTGTCGGGTAATCCTTTGGCAATGACAGCGGGTATTAAAACTATGGAAATTCTCAAGCGGGCTGGCTCCTACGAGTACCTTGAACAGATCACTAAGAAATTAGCTGAAGGCATGTTGGCGATCGCCCATGAAACTGGACATGCTGCTACGGGTAACATCATTGGTGCGATGTTTGGGATGTTTTTCACAAGTCAGCAAGTTTATGACTATGAAGATGCCAAGACTAGTGATACTGCTAAGTTTGCTAAATTCCATCGTGGCATGTTAGAGCATGGAGTTTATCTTGCGCCTTCTCAGTTTGAGGCTGGTTTCACATCACTAGCTCACACTGATGCTGATGTAGAAGCGACCTTAGCTGCTACCCGTGCAGTATTGTCGCAAATCTCTGCCTAAACTTTTTTGAGGAGTTAGACAAAGTTTAACTCCTCAAAAAAAGTTCATCTTGCTACAGCTTTCGCAGAAATTCATCTACAATGTTGTTTAGTATTTCTAGGCTGATTAGCTGATAAAGCCTGTTAGATGTACTTCTCTCAGATGAAGCATTGAAATTTCTCCTACACAAACCTGATGCTGACAGAAAACTCAACTGCTAGTGCTAAATCTAATAATGGTAATTACAACGGCTCCCCTGCACCTTTACCAAGAGCCGATTACTACATGAGCTTACACAAAGAGCTAGACCATCTGGAAGAAATGGTGCTGGAAAGTGGTCCTCGTGTGATGGGACATACCGTCATTGATGAGGAGAAACTATGTCAGCAGATCGATCGCGTGAGGCTCTCTGTACCTGAGTCGATCGCTAAGGCTGAAGAGATTTTGCACTATAAACAAGATCTAGTTGCGGAAGCACAACAATACGCTGAAGATTTGATTAAGTCGGCTGAATTGAGGGCTAGTCAGCTTTTAGAAGAATCTCTCATCATTCGTCAAGCCGAGCAAGAGGCAAATCAAATTCGTCGCGAACTGCAAGAGGAATGCGAACAGGTGAGAGCTCAGACTCTTAATGAAGTCAATCAAATGCGCCGACAAGCCCAAAAGGATCTCGATATGTTGCATCAGAGGGTAACTGGGGAAGTTCAAGATATGCAGCGAGGTGCGGATGAATATAGCGATCGCGTGTTAGGTAATCTGGAATCTCAGTTGATCGATATGATCAAAATTGTCCAAAACGGTAGAAAAGAATTAAGGCTCTAAAAATAGTTCTTATTTCTATGGGCGTTTTGTGCCTTTCTTCCCTGTGTAAGGATTAGTATTGCCAATAGTTGACCAGTTATCTTTTTTTGTTGTATTGCTAGTAGTGCGAACGTATGGTTTCACACGACTTCCATCTTTTTTGACATACCCTCTAACTGATACATTTCCGCTTGGATAACTGCATTTATTATTGCCAGCCCAAGCAGTATCAAGAAAAAACGTAGATGAAATCAAACTTGCAAGTACAACTGCAGTTATTTTCATGAAGGTCTGCATTAAAACGAAATATGATTTTTACAATATACTTAATTATATATTAATCGTACAAAAATCTAAAAGCATTGATAAATATATAGCTGAGCGTTTTGCAAGATGTAGGGGTAATTACAGAAATTACCGATCGAACGGCTGTCATCAATCGCTCTTATAGCAATCCTAAATAGTTTGTGGAAGTACACTCCGAAGGATTGCACTTCCACAAACCCAAAAATCTACAAATGATTTAGGACTGCAATATGATTTTGGTGTTTTTGTTAAATACTAGTTTTATAAAAAAAGCGCCTCTTTGGGGCGCTTTCCTTTGGGTAGATATTTGCGATCGCGCGATCCCATTGATTGAGGATCGTGGTAAGTTAAGTTTAGTTAAGAAATTATTTTGAACATCAGGCTCTTTGCTATATGAAATCCTCTTGGAGAACTGCACTGCTGTGGTTACTACCCATAGCGATCATCGGCTTTTTTGGCTGGCAGACTTTAGTTGCGCGTCCAGCCCCTAGCCGTCCCACTGTGAACGCGGCAAACACCCGCATTGCCTACGGAAGATTCCTTGAATACCTCGACGAACATCGGGTACGCAAGGTTGATATTTTTGATGGTGGTCGCACGGCGGTAATCGTAGCAAGCGATCCCCAAATTGAAGGTAAAGAGCAACGCGCTAGAGTTGATTTGCCACTCTATGCACCTGAATTGATGGATAAACTCAATGAAGGCGGTGTGGATCTCGCTATTTATCCACCTAGCAACAATGGTGCAATCTGGGGCTTTATTAGCAACTTAATCTTCCCTGTGGCTCTGATTGCAGGTTTATTTTTCTTGTTCCGTCGCTCCAATCAAATGGGTGGTCCCGGACAAGCAATGGACTTTGGTAAGTCCAAGGCTCGTTTTGCGATGGACGCTAAGACTGGCGTAATGTTTGACGATGTTGCTGGCATCGAAGAAGCGAAGGAAGAACTACAAGAAGTTGTGACTTTCTTGAAGAAGCCCGAACGCTTTACTGCAGTTGGCGCAAAGATTCCTAAAGGCGTTTTGTTAATCGGCCCTCCTGGAACTGGTAAAACTTTGCTTGCGAAAGCGATCGCTGGTGAAGCAGGTGTACCTTTCTTCTCCGTATCTGGTTCGGAATTTGTTGAAATGTTTGTTGGTGTTGGTGCATCACGAGTGCGCGACTTGTTCAAAAAAGCTAAAGAAAACGCTCCTTGTATTATTTTTATCGATGAAATCGATGCAGTCGGTCGTCAACGTGGTGCTGGTATTGGCGGCGGTAATGACGAACGCGAACAAACCCTGAACCAAATCCTCACGGAAATGGATGGCTTTGAAGGTAACTCTGGCGTAATCGTCATTGCCGCGACTAACCGTGCTGATGTTCTTGACTCAGCACTGTTACGTCCAGGTCGCTTCGATCGCCAAATTGGTGTCGATCCACCTGATATCAAGGGTCGTCTACAAGTTTTGAATGTTCACGCTCGTGACAAAAAAATTAGCCCTGAAGTTTCTCTAGAAGCGATCGCCCGTCGTACTCCTGGTTTTGCTGGTGCTGACCTCGCCAACTTGCTCAATGAAGCTGCGATTCTCACCGCTCGTCGTCGCAAAGATGCGATGACGATGTCAGAAATTGATGATGCAGTAGATAGAATCATTGCTGGTCTGGAAGGTAAAGCTCTCGTTGATAGCCGTAACAAGCGTTTGATCGCTTATCACGAAGTTGGTCATGCGATCGTTGGTACATTAATGAAAGATCACGATCCAGTCCAAAAAGTTACCCTCATTCCTAGAGGACAAGCGGCAGGTTTGACATGGTTTACTCCCGATGAAGAACAAACTCTAGTTTCACGCGGTCAAATCCTCGCGCGGATTACGGCTGCCCTTGGCGGACGTGCTGCTGAAGAAGCGGTATTTGGTTCAGCGGAAGTAACTACTGGTGCTGGTGGAGACTTACAACAGGTAAGCGGCATGGCACGTCAGATGGTCACTCGTTTTGGCATGTCGAATATCGGACAACTCGCCCTCGAAGGTCAAAGCTCTGAGGTATTCCTCGGACGCAGCATGGGTGGTGGATCTCAATATTCTGAAGATATTTCCGCCAAGATCGATCGGCAAGTTCGCGAAATCGTGCAGAAATGCTATCAAACAGCACTTCAGATCGTGTACGAAAATCGTACAGCGATCGATCGCGTTGTTGACCTTCTAGTTGACAATGAAACTCTCGATGGTGAAGAGTTCCGACGCATTATTTCTGAATACACAGCTCTTCCTGTAAAGGAACGCTTTGTGCCTCAAATTTAAAATCTGTCAAAACATCTAAAAAAATAGAGGGTACTTTGTACCCTCTATTTTTTTAGATGTTTTGGGTTTGGGAACTTATCAAATTGCGTAGCCATATTTGAAAGGGAATGCGATCGCAACGCTTTGACCGAATTTGCATATAGTGGTACTCACCCAAACTAATCGGCGGCTCAAATATACTGATATCAGACACATTCGTGAATAGTAGGGCAATCCGACGGGGTAAAGTCAAAATCATATCTGTTTGACTGATAATGAGAGCCGCAGAAGGAAAATGGGGTAATTTCAACATTACACGCCACTTCACTCCTAACTCTTCCAATCGTCGATCGATGGAACTTTTGGTTGATTTCTTAATGGAATGTATTGGTGAGCCTGTAATGGTAATTAGAGCATGGGGTGAAGAAATATAAGAATCTAGAGTAATGCTCGACTCTAAAATAGGATGATCCTTCCTGACTATAGAAACACAATGTTCTAGAAATAAGTTCTGAGTACGAATTCCATAACTTCCATCGATATCGACTACTCCTAAGCACAGATCTATTTCTCCATTTCTCAATCTGTCTAAGGTTTCAGGATGCCAGTCATAACACTCGATATCGATGTGGGGACTTTTTTGAGCAAGATGCTTTAAAACTGTGGGTAAGATGATTGTAGTTGCGTAGTCTGAAGCGGCAATCCGCAGAGTTTCTTGGGCTAAATTAGGTGTAAAAACTAGTTCTGTAACTAACTGTTCAATATCTCGAAGAATATGTTCGAAGGATTCTTGCAAAGCGATCGCTCTAGGTGTAGGACGCATTCCTAATCACGATCGCTCTAACAATGGATCGTTCAACATTTTTCGTAATCTTTTTAAAGCATGACTAGTTGCTGACTGGCTTAAGTTCAACTTTTCGCTGGCTTTCGTAACGCTCTTTTCATCAAGTAGAACTTTTAAAATAGTCAACAAATTTAGGTCTAGGTGCTTAATATCGATTTGATGCATATTACCAATTCAAAATATTCATTTTACAATTAGATGAACTACTGATAAAAATGTTGAAGATATTTCCATTTTGATTGACTACCGCATCATTTACATTAATAAAATCATTTTTATGCACTGATGTCAGATATTACTAATGCTTTCGCGATCGCTTCAGGTGCAGTTCCTGGAGCCTTATCGCGTTTTTACCTCACAGAATGGTCAAAGGCTAATTTTGGCACGAAGTTTCCCTATGCCACCTTTGGAATCAACCTCACTGGCTGTTTAGCAATGGGTTTCTTTTTTACTATCTCCAAAGGAATCACTGGCTATCCTACAGAATTAGATTTACTAATTAGAACTGGATTTTTGGGTTCCTATACCACATTCTCTACCTATGGTTTCGATACTCTCACCCTATGGCGTAGCAAACAAACAGGTGCAACCGCTTTCTATTGGGCTGGAAGTGCTGTGCTTGGTCTGGGAGCAGTTCTTTTAGGAGTAGCGATCGCCAAACTTTTTGTATAGTAAGCCAAACTTCAATTTGTAATTCGTAATTTATAATTCTCAACTCTTGGGTCAAGCAACAATGGGATTTTTGAAGGGACGTTATCCGTTAGCTGTAGCGATCGGTGCAATTTTTGGAGCTTTAAGTCGTTTTTATGTGACTGAAGGTGCAAAGGCTTTTTTTGGTAAGGATTTTGGCTTTTACGGTACATTCTTCATCAACGTGTCTGGCTGTTTATTAATTGCCTACATTCTCACCCTCGCCACCGAGAATCTTCGCATCATTTCACCCGAACTACGCCTGACGACGACGACTGGCTTCTGTGGTGCATATACTACTTTTTCTACCTATGGATTGGAATCAAAAGGATTCTTAGATAAAGGCGATATCACCACACTCTTAATTTATTTTGTGGGCAGTGCGATCGCAGGCATGATTGGTATCCAAATCGGAGTCTTACTGGCAAGAGCAAACGCTAGGCGATCGGAATCTTAAATCGATAGAAGTGTGTAGGTAAATAAGTTGCACATTTCTATCCTTCTTAGACTTTAGACACTATTAGATTTTTTTATGAACAAGAAAAGATTAATCGATGCTGTAGAAAATCTATCCATACAGCCACATCGCAGTCCCGAAGAACAATTTTTTATTAGAATGCTGAAACAAGTTTGGTAAATTGACTCCTCTGTTGCGCCCTCTGATGTTTAGCGAAATCTGATGTAGCGAAATCAATATTATTTTTCTGGCTTTATGGAATTAGATGATGGTGATGAAAAAGAAGAAAACTGGTTGCTTGGTTCTCTAGACAAGATGGTTGAAGCATTTATCGAGAAAAGTACTGATAGCCAATGGAAGAGTAAATTTGTAGAAACTATTGATGAGCTAAATCAACTACAGCTTAAGAATCAAAAGTAAATTTTTCTAGTGGGTTATAATCCAAACTGTTATCTTTAAACACTATAGAACAAGGGGCTTTTGCACCTTGTTCTATGGTTGGTAGACACAATTTTAAAATTTATAATATGCCGAAAACAAAACATCAAAAAACAAAAAATAAAAGCTGGTTTAAGTTTGCCTTACAGCTAAAAGGATCGGTAATCCTAGCTGTATATAAACATGTGATTGTACTTGGGTTGTTTGGACTATTTGTCTCTTTACTATACCATTTTAAGATTCCTGTATCTCAGCCTATTTTAGGTAGTGTTATTCCCAGTATTGTCTTAGGGCTATTATTGGTTTTTAGGACTAATACTGCTTACGATCGTTTTTGGGAAGGACGACGGTTATGGGGAAGTTTAGTCAATGATTCTCGAACTTTAGCTTGGCAAATTGGCGTAATAATTAACGATCTAGACCAAGAAGATAGAGCTAAGAAGCAAGCTTCTATGAGACTTATCCCGATTTTGCTAGTAGCGATTAAAGCTCATCTTCGTTCAGAGTCCGACAATAGAGAATTAGAAGAACTCATGTCTATTTCTCAGTCTAGTTCTCAATGCTTGAATTTAAAGTCTATCAATAATAAGCCACTACAAATTACTAAGTGGATTGCAGACTATATTCAACAACAGTATAAAAGAGGTAATGATTATCTACATTACAACCATGTACCACTTCTACAATCTAATTTAAAGAGTATTATCGATTCAATAGGAGGATGCGAAAGGATTTTAAGAACGCCTTTACCTCTAGCATATGTGATTCACCTCAAGCAACTAGTATTAATTTACTGTATGTTATTGCCTTTTCAATTAGTCAAAGATTTGGGATGGTGGACAGGTGTTTTTGTGGGTTTAGTGAGTTTTACTTTGCTTGGGATTGAAGAAATAGGTATTGAGATAGAAAATCCCTTTGGGTATGATGATAATGACTTGCCCCTTGACACTATTTGTAATACAGTCAAGCAGGATATCGAGGAATTAATCAATTCTAATTATGCGATCGCATCCTATGTGGATAAGGCTTATCTAGAAGATTACTAGGATCTATAAAAATGAAGTTAGACAGATTTGTGTTAGCACAAACTATGGCTTTTCTAATAGCTATTCCTCCTCAAAGTAAGCTAGCTAAATTGCTAAATTTTTGTTTGACTGCAAAAGCTGGGGAAAATAATACAGGCATAAAAATATTAGAAATGACCTGTGAACTTATGGAAAAACCGTCTAAATTACCCTACTGGAGTCAAGATATTATGGGACTGGAATTAGATTACACCACTGAAGAGTGGGTAGACTTGGGCGAAATGGGAATTAAAAACGCTTTAGCAGCTATCTTTAAAAGCAATCTATAGCAATAAAAACTCAATCGATATCAACTAAATGGCATGACTTAACTGTTTCACAAATGGCTACTGTCGTAGGCATTTGCAAACGAATTCTAAGAAACCCAATTTCCTTGTTTTAGTCTATCTATCTCAAAAAATCATTGATAATTTATTGCTTATTACTTCCATTTCAAATGGACGACAAGATAAGTTATGGCTTTGATTAGCAGCGAACGCTTCAATTCATAACTTTGAACCATTCGCAATATGCCCATAGTAGGAATCACAGCAAATTGCCATAATTCTTACTAATGATTGCTAATCGTCTGAACTTAATATATAGTTATGATTCTTAATATAAATAAATATTTCTTTTTTTAATTTAAATAATGCAAGCAATAAATGCTGAATGGACGTCAACGGAAGAAGACATAGCTAGAAGAGCTTTCGATATTGCTCATAAGCGAGAAATCACTTCTCTGATTGATTTAGTGCGAGCCAAAGTAAACTCCTTAACTGAAATTGAAGATATCTGGCGTTTACACGATTTTTTGAGTGTCAAGCGCCATGAAATTGATGGTCGCTATGACTATCGATTATCTATATTGGTTTTTGTGTTTGCGGGGCTAGTTAAAGATGGATGGCTAAACATTAATGAATTGGAAGGTTTAAATACCGACAAAATCGCCAAGATTTCAGCACTTGCATGTATGTAGGTAAAGCATATAAAAGAGAAATGATAGAAAGCTTCTCTTCTCTTTTATATGCTTTAGCCTTCCCCAAGTATTATTACTGCAATCTAACAGAATATCATTTTTTCTCTTACAGAATTACTGAATAATAATTTCAATAAAAATCTCTCTTTGATTACAGTTTTTGATTACAGTTAAAGATGTAACTAATGACATAAATTTTGTAAAAATAAAGCCAGAAAATCAAAAAATCTACAGATCGTCATCTTTTGATTTTGATGATTGGGTATTGGTGTGACAGCTAATTACCCTATGATGTCTTGATTTCACTTTCTTTACTACGAAAGTTTTACTGTCGGAAATATTTGATTTATAGAATATCTAGATTAACGAAAATAAATCCAATATCTATCCTTAGAGGTTTTGTAATTGTTAACACAATATGAGTACATATATTTAAGATGATTTAACTATTAAAGATTTTGTTAATACTTATCTTTAATCTTGGTTATTTCTGATTAAATATCCTAATAGAAATATATAGCAAACAGAAATTGCAAAAAATTTCTTGGGCTTTCTATTAGATTTTAATTCCCAATTCTAAAGTTCTATACTTCTGTACGGAGGAGTTTTGTCTCCTACATGTAGAAGCACGCGCTTAACTTATCTATTTGAACCCTAAAACCACACCTATGACATACACAATTAACTCAGCCAGAAGTATTTTCCCTAACACCTTAGCTGCCGATGTAGTGCCAGCTACTACTGCAAGATTTAATCAGCTTAGTCCTGAAGATCAGTTGGCATGGATTTGGTTTACTTATCTTGAAATGGGTAAAACTGTGACTATTGCAGCTCCAGGAGCAGCTAGTATGCAGTTGGCTGAGTTGACCTTGAATGAAATCAAGAAAATGAGTTTTCAACAGCAAACTCAAGTTATGTGCGATCTCGCAAATCGTGCTGATACAACGATTTGCCGCACTTATTCTACTTGGTCGCAAAATATCAAACTAGGTTTTTGGTATCAACTTGGTCAGTGGATGGAACAAGGAATTGTCGCTCCAATTCCCAAAGGTTATAAATTGTCAGCTAATGCTTCAGCAGTTTTAGAAACTTTAAAAAGTCTTGAGCCAGGACAGCAAATCACTATCCTCCGTAACTCGGTTGTGGATATGGGATACGATCCCAGCAAATTGGGTGAGTACACTCGCGTCGCTGAGCCTGTTTTACCACCACAAGACATTGCAAAACGGACTCAGGTTAGCATCGAAGGCATTGACAATCCCACAGTCTTGTCTTACATGAATAACTTGAATGCCAACGATTTTGATGCCCTCATCGAATTGTTCGTTGCGGATGGTGCTTTACAACCTCCTTTTCAGAGACCTATTGTTGGCAAAGATGCAGTTCTGCGATTTTTCAAAGAAGAATGTCAAAATCTTGTGCTCGTACCTGAAAAAGGTGTTTCTGAACCAGCAGATGGTGGATATACCCAAATTAAAATTACTGGTAAAGTACAAACCCCTTGGTTTGGCTCTGGCGTGGGTATGAATATTTCATGGCGTTTTTTGCTCGATCCCAGCAACAAGATTTTCTTTGTAGCGATCGATTTACTCGCTTCTCCTAAAGAGTTGTTGAATTTTGCTCGTTAGATAGATAAAACAGAAACCCCATCAACAGAGGGCAGTATTTTGTGCTGCTTCTATTGGTGGGGTTATATGTGTAACCTTAATACTTGAGAATATGCAGAAATTGGGAACGCCAAACAAGATATTTGAAATTGATGATTGGATTGGAATGCTATTAGTGTTTCTGATTGGTAGCTTATGGTGCTTTAGCCTAGCTATATTACTCACAATTTCGGTATCAAATATTTCTTGGTTCTGGTTAGTTTTTTCTATTCTTGGACGTACTTATCTACATACAGGATTGTTTATCCTCGCCCACGACTCAATGCACGGAAATTTAATTCCTTGTAGTAGAAGTTTAAACAATATAATTGGACGTTTTGCAGTGGGGATTTATGCATTTCTGCCATACGACCATTGTTTTATCAACCACCATCATCACCATCGCTATTCTGCTCAAATTGGAGACCCAGATTTTCATGGAAGTATCTCACATCCAATATTTTGGTATGTAAAATTTATTCGTGAATACCTACCTATGCGATCGCTGATCACCTTTTTAATCAAAATGAGCTTCATAATTGCGGGGTTAACAATTATATTTAATATTCCTCTTATAAATATAATTCTCTTTTGGCTCTTGCCACTGATTCTTAGCTCATCTCAGTTGTTCTTCTTTGGCACGTATCTTCCACATCGCCAAACTCTCAACAATTCAAATTTTTCTCCACGCCTGAATAACAATCTTTATTCTATTCTGTGGTCATTGATTAGCTGCTATAACTTTGGGCATTATCATTGGGAACATCATGAGTACCCCCAACTTCCTTGGTATAGACTTCATACAGTTCATCGCGCAAGCTATTAAAATCCATTCTTTGTTTATTAGCTATTAATCAATACGATATACAGCAATGTAAGTTTTGCTTAGGCATAAAACCCAAATAAATAGAGGCGGATGGAAGTGCAGCCTCTATTTATTTGGGTTTTGATTTGTCCTAGATATCTCTTTTATTACTATAGAAATTCTAAATGAGATAAAAAAGGCGTAGACTGCTCATATCAAATAGTCTACTGTGTTGAGCAGAGCTATGCACTGAGCCTCCCTAAGTGTCGAAGACTGTACCGTTACCATAAATGAATTAGGATCGTTATATTTCTAGAAATATGCGTCAAATAGCGATTACAGGATGCTATATGACAGGCTATATTTTATGTAAGTCACGTACTATATTACTTTGCGAGAATGTCTTTATTATAGAAACTTATTTAGATAAAAGGGAATAAATTGCATATAACGATCCTAAATGATATGAGAGGGGCTTCGACACTTCGGGAAGCTCAGTGCATCGGGGTATAGCGTTGGCAGAGGGGAGCCGAAGCCTACCGAAGCTCACGAATGATTTATGTCGGTCATGGATTCATCTGTAATAATACTCACAAAATTCTGATTGGCGAAAGAAAGCTGTACTATTGGTAACTAGATTTAGATGCTATTTGTAGATTTTTTAAGTAAAGTTTTAAATAAGAAACTAGGTAAGAATCTACTAACTAAGCTTACAATTATTTTTTTATTATTATCAGGATTAACTGTATTTTCTGCTATCTATATGATCAATCTAGTCTATTTACAAAACACAAAAAACTCGGCCTTTGATAAATTAGCTTCTATTAGGTCAGAGAAAGAGCTTCAAATACAAAAATTGCTTTTTCTGAGTCAAGAAGAAGCTTATAGAATTGTAAATACACCTGATGTTAGGCAAAAAACTCTAAGCCTGACTAAAGGTAATCTTGATGAATTAAATAATATTAGAATTACCATTAGTCTCAGAAAAATATTGAAAACTTTTATAGATAAAAGTTCTAAGATTGATTCAATATTTGTATTAGACAATAACGACAAAATATTAGCTTCAATGGATTCACAACCAGACAATGCAAATAGGATTTTATATGGTTCTTTCGATAAACCATATAAGCCTTTGGCAAAGCCAGAAAGTGCAAATATTTTAAACACAATAGTTCAAAATAGTAATAACCCTTCATTTTACCTGTCTGTTAAGGATCGTAAGCCAATCCTTGTTTTTATAAGTCCAATATTTGATGAAATTGGTAATCAAACAAATAATATATTAGTCAATATAAAATTTGATTTGGTTAATAAATTTATTGTTGAAAGCTCTAATGTAGATAATAAAGTTGATACATATCTTGTGGGAAAGTTAAATAATAAAATTTTTCTAATCTCTAATGAATTGCAAGAACTAAAAATAGATGCAAATACTCATGCTGATTTAGGGATTAACAGGGCATTAAAAGGAGAGTTAGGTAGAGAAGAGTATACAAATTATGTAGGGAAGGAAGTGCTTGGAAGTTCTAGTTGGATAGAGAAATTAAATATTGCTTTAATTTCTGAAGTCGAGAAAGCAAATACCTTTGAATCATCAGATCGCATATTTCGTAATCTAACTTTTGCAGCCATAGGAATAATTATTCTTATGGCATTTGTTTTTTATAGATTTATTCGCTCTCAAATTCAGCCTATGTCATTAATTACTGATATGGCTATCTCCATAGCTGATGGCAACTTAGAAGCAAAATTTCCCATAACTCAAAAAAACGAATTTGATACATTGGCGATCGCACTCAATCAAATTCTCAATAAATTTCGGTCATTAAATCATCAAGTTCTGGACGCGCAGTATATTTTTTCGCAACAAGCCAATCAATCAACAGAAGTAATACAGAATTTTATAGAACTTACAAGCGAAGGATTTGCTTTTTTAGATCGTAGAGATACCGTTTTACAAATAAATTCTAACCTCGCAGAAATACTATCAATATCTACCAAAGAAGCCATAGGAAATCATTACGAGCAGATATTTCCAATAGAAATAACTAACTTGATTAATTCCATGAGATCGCAAAATAAAGAAGTAGCTTTTACCGAATTTTTGATTCCACACGATCGGTCTACCTATAAAGCAACAATATCTAATATTTTCTGTAAATCATCTAATAGTCTAGAAAAAAATCATTTTCTGGGAACAATTATCCTAGTTCATGAATCAGACAAAGCGATCGAGCTCCCACATTTTTTAGTGCAAGATCGGGTTTCAGTGAATACTAATAACTACATGGAGAAACCTAATTACATTGACGATATTTCTCTTAAGGTTCGTACACCCCTGACTGCTCTGCTTGGATTTCTGAAATTAACACAAAGTAAATTAGAGGACGTAGTCTTTCCAAGGTTGAGTGATGTTGATGATAAGACACAGCGAACTGTTCAGCAGATTCAGGATAACCTTGAATTTACGATCTCAGAGGGGACTCGAATTGCTAAGTTACTTGGAGCTTTTTTACAAGATCGAGATACAAGTCATAAATCACTCTCAAATAATTTACCCCCGCAACCGAGTAAGTTTTTTGCTTCCGAGCTTTTGAGTCAAGTCAATCGAGAGGCAACAGCATTGTTTCTTCGACAAAATAGTAGCCTCATATTTGATATTGATATTAGCTCAGCAGAAATAGAAGGCGATCGCGAAGAAATTAAATATGTATTTACAAATTTACTGACCCGAATAGCTAATTTTGATGAACTTAGCGTTGCGATTATGCACGCAAGATTAGTCAAAGATCGATTAATAGTGATAATTGGCAAAGTAAATTCTTTAGTCGATCGCGATCGGTTTCTATTTATAGCGAATAATTTACATAATTCAATTAGTAAGACCGATCTGCGAAACCCACTACCTAAAGGCATGGGTTTAAAGATACTTCAGGAAATACTACAAAAATATAGCGGCTCAATTTCGGTTGAATTAGTTGATATACACCGAGATCGATATAAATTTTACGTCTTAACATTACCAGCCAAATTATAGCGATAGCTAGAAAACTAAAACCCAAAAGAGAGTTGCGGCGCGTCGCGCCGCAACTCTCTTTTGGGTTTTATGTCTTAAATAAAGTAGCGATGGAGATATGGCAATAATTTAAGATGTTTGCGCTTTGAGCCAAGCCCAAGGCAGAGCAAGCATTTTATTTGGTGCTGGCACAAAGGCGCGACGCATAAAGACTTCGTAATTATTGCTTTCGATCGCTCTTAAGATGTTGCGATACAAAATGAGGGATGACCAAACTGGCCAGCGAGCATCTCGACATAAAGCAGAGATACCATCTTCAGCATGTTGATAAAACTGTCGCGCTCTTTGGATTTGAAATCTCATCAGCTCGACCCAGCGATCGTCAACTGTCCCGTTTAGTAAATCTCTTTCGGTATAGTCAAAATAATGAAGATCTTCAAGTGGTAGATAAATGCGTCCACGCTGAGCATCTTCACCGATATCGCGCAAAATATTCGTCAGTTGCATCGCAATACCTAAGGCGATCGCCGCCTCGGTCGCTGTCGCAATTATAGATGGATCTTTAGTCTCAAAACCCATAATGGCAGCTGACATCAATCCCACCGTACCCGCAACTCGATAGCAATATAAATGCAGATCGTCAAAGGTTTGGTAGCGATCGTATTTAAGATCCATCCGCATTCCTGAGATCATATCTTTGAATGGCTGGATCGGCATTGGGTACTGTTTGACTGTATCGGCTAAGGCGATATCAGACGCATGCATGGGATCGCCTCGAAATGTTGCCTCTAACTGTTTTTCCCAGTTAAAAAGCGTTTCGGCATCTGTGCTTTCAGCCTGCATACCATCAACAAGCTCGTCGGTGCGCCGACACCAAGCATAAATTGACCAAACGGCTCGCCTCTTTGCCTCTGACATCAGCATCGTACCAAGATAAAATGTCTTGGCGTACTTAGCGGTGATGCAGCGACAAATCTCATAGGCTTCATCCAGATTGACTGGCTGACGCATTCCCATTGGCTTAGGCAGTGACGACAGGTGGATTTGACTGGTTTTCGTTAGAGGTTCGACCAAGGACTTTTTTTCCAGAAGATTGACTTGCTTTGTGGATTTCCTGTGCTGTAAGCTTACCAGAAAGTACAGCCCCTTCCATACTGCCTAAATACTCTTGCATGGTGTAACTTCCTGATAAAAAGAAGTTAGCAATTGGTGTAATTTGGCTAGGACGAAAGGCTTGACGACCAGGAGTAGCTTTGTAAACCGAACGTGGGGTTTTCAAAACTTTAGCTTTACGAACTTTAGCAACATTGGGAATTTGCTCTGGGAATAGCTTTGCAAGTTCATCCATAGTTGCTTGGATGATGTCTTCATCAGACTTACCAATCCATTGTTCGGCAGGGGCAATTACCAATTCGAGCATTGAGCGATCGGGATCGTAATACTCTTTGGTAGTGACACTCATATCAGCATAAACGCTAAGGATCGCCGATCGCGAAAATAATAATTGATCGACATCTGTAAGTTTGCGATCGAACCAAATTTGGACGTTAATTACGGGTACACCTTCAAGTCCATCCAACTTTTGGAAAAATTTGTTTTGCTTCCAAGATTCTGGTGTTAGTAGCTTTAAAGCATCAACTGACATTGCGGAAACGTAGGCATCTGCAAAGATTTGGCGATCGCTAGATCCATTTAGTCCTCGAATTGCCAGATGATTAACCGTACCATCGTCATTGATCGCAATTTCTTTTAGAGGGGCGCTAGTGTGGACTTCGCCGCCGCGAGCGGTAACGTAATCAACAATTGGTTGACATAGTCTTTCAGGAGGCGCACCATCAAGAAAGGCGATCTTGGAGCCATAGCGCTCTTGTAAAAACTTATTGAGCGCAGTAAGGATAACTGTTGCTGAGACTTCATCGGGATTAATAAAAGTAAGTGCTTTAGAAGCGGCGATAAATATGTCCGTATTTACGCCATCATCAATACCTTGGCGGCGCAGCCACTCGATTAGGCTATAGCGATCCATATCCTCAACATACTTTTGACCGCGTACGATCGCTGGGAACAAACCGATCGCAAAGCGAATTTTCTGCGTCCAAGTCAACATGTCGTTATTCCGCAGGATCGAAACAATCACGTTAAAGGGCGCAGGAATATCAGGTACATCAAAGCGGGAGAGAGTTCCTGGCTTTTCGGGCTGATTAAAAATGAGGGTATGCTGCTTCCATTGCAGTCGATCGAGTATCCCCAACTCACCCATCATTTGCAGCATATTTGGATAAGCTCCGAAAAAAGCGTGTAAGCCAGTTTCTAACCAGTCTCCATCCTCATCTTTCCATGCTGCGACCAATCCGCCTAGAACGTCACTGCGCTCTAGCAAAATTGGCTGATGCCCCAAATCTATTAAATATTTGGCACAGGATAATCCTGCCAACCCTCCTCCAGCGATCGCGACGCGCATAATTCTCCGATATCTATACTTTTTGTTTTTATGCTTAATAATTTCCATCTTACCTTTGCAAAGCTTAATAATTCACTAAATTTGCACGGCAAAATAACGAACGATTGAGCTTCTAAACGATCGCTATTAAAAATCAGCGAGTAACGATATCGTTTTTGGGTTATAGGTTAAGATGACGATCGCCACTTTTCTTAGTTTGTATGGTAAAAAGCCTCGAAATTGATTCTCCTAAGCCATCTCGCAAATTGTGGATGGCGGCAATTAAACTACCAATGTATAGTGTGGCGATTATCCCGATCGCTACGGGTACGGCTGTTGCCTATCGAAATACTGGGGCAATCAACTGGAGTATCTTTTTAACATTTCTGTTCTCCGCAGTTTTGATTTTGATTTGGGAAAATCTCTGCAATGACGTATTCGATTCTGAAACAGGAATTGATGTAAATAAAGCGCATTCAGTGGTCAATTTGACGGGCAAGAAAAATTTAATTTTTGCGATCGCCAATATTTGTCTACTTCTCGGAATCAGTGGCGTATTGGCAATTTCTTGGATACAGCAAGATTTAGTCGTAGTGGGAACGATCGCTATCTGTTGTTTTCTTGGCTATGTTTATCAGGGGCCGCCTTTTAGGTTGGGTTATCAAGGATGGGGCGAAGTTCTATGCTTTTTTGCCTTTGGTCCTTTAGGGGTTTCAGCCGCATATTACAGCCAAACAAAATCTTGGTCGGTTGGCTCGATTTCTGCTGCGATTATTGTTGGCATTATCACCAGTCTAATTTTGTTCTGTTCGCACTTTAATCAGGTTGCCGACGATCTTGCTGCTGGTAAGAAATCACCTGTCGTACGTTTGGGGACTAGGCGATCGGCGCAACTTCTACCTTGGCTTTGTGCAGTAGTTTACGCAATCACTTTCACGGCGATCGCGCTTAACTTTTTTCCGATATGGACAGCAATCATTTTGATTAGCCTACCTACTGCATGGAAATTATGCACATTTATCGGTGAAAACCACGATCGCGCTGAACTCCTCTTAAATTGCCGTTTTATCGCTGTCTCTTTACATTTTATAGTTGGATCTTGTCTTGGTATTAGCTTGATTTTTTAGTAATATAACGATCCTAAATAATTAGGTTTATGGCTTAGCGGAGTCCAAGCCATAAACCTAATCTGACTGAGCGGAGTCTAAGCTTTATCTAAAATATATAAATAATTTAGGATTGCTATATCTAAAACCTTAAAAATTCAAAGCTCAATAGACAGCTCTAAGACATCGAATTACTATTTATAAGCCTGAAAATTTATTCTGAAATAATTTAATACTGATAGGGGAAATAAAGGTTAGGATAGATGGCATAAAGCTCTGTCTGTCTTAGCCTTCACCCCTTTTTATCTTTAACAATATACTACTATTTTAGCAATCAAAATACGATAACTTTTTAAGTTTTCTGTATAGTGATTGACTTGACAAAACAATAACTATGCTGCTTTTTTGATAAGCTTTAAAATCGGTTTTTACACTATGATTTGACTATATAAAAATTGATGCAATTACTATGGGTTTCAAGCCATATTTAACAGTAAATTTGCTTAAATTAAACTGTGGCATATAGTAGGCACTATAAGCTAACCTTAAGATTGTGTGGTGTGGGTATACTTGCTTGTCTCAAAAACAAGCAAATCATTGAATTAGTAGTAGCAAGTTATGAGCGATCAACAAAAGAAACCAGAAGATATTACAGATCGCGTCGAGAAGACCGAACCTAGACATAAAAAGATTTTTCGACCCAAATTGCGGCAGGTCTTTGTAATGTTGTTTATGGGTGTAGTACTTAGTGGGGCAACTGCACGTACTTTACAAATTATCGGCAAGCAAAAATCATCAATTAATCCGATCGCCCAAGATCCAAGTAACCCAATACCGTTATACGATCGCAATGGCTTTCCAAACTTAAATCCACAACCACCTGCTGATGCGGAAGTATGGGAATGTGATGTCGCAATTGTAGGTGGTTCGCTAGGTGGTGTGGCGGCTGCCTATCACTCGATGAAAACTGGAGCGACAACTTGTTTGATTGAACTTACGCCAATGCTGGGTGGTCAAGTTAGTTCTCAAGGAGTTAGTGCGATCGATGAGTCATTACTCATGCGTTATCGCCAGCAATTTCCCCTTAGCTGGACGCACTTTAAAAATATTATTGCTAGTCAGCCAGCCTTGCCTGATAAATATTCTTACTTAAAACCAGGGGCAGTAGTCGCTGACACTAATAGCTGTTGGGTTGGAAATCTTTGCTTTACGCCTTATTCAGGTGAGCTTGCTGCTGAAGAATTTTTACGAGAGGCGCAGCGTTCAGCACCAAAGAGTCGATGGGAAACTCAAATTGCTTTTAAAGGCGCAAGTTTTAATGACAAAGGCGATCGCATCACAGCAATTCATGCAGTGAAACGAATTCCTAAAGATCCGAATTACTTACCCCAAGGTCGTCTATCGCGCGAACTCAAAAGCTGGTTTAACTGGAACTCAGACGAAACTTTTAACAAAAAGCCAATCCGTTTGCAACCGCCCTCGGGCAAACAAATGATTGTCATTGACTCCACTGATACTGCTGAGTTAATCGCTTGGGCAAATTTACCTCATCGTCTGGGGGCTGAGGGATTTGGTACAACAGGCGAAGTTCATGCTGTAGCAGATAACCCTGAATGTACCCAAGCATTTACATTTCCCTTTGTATTAAAAATTGCTGATGATGAAGGGCGATCGCTAAAAGAACTGCGTAAGGTTCAACCAGGATATTCGCGAGAAGAACATCGCAAAGACTACGACTTGGGAAGGTTTCCCATGTTTGAAGGAAACAGCATGTTTAACTATCGTCGTATTGTCAGCATGAAACGCGACGATCCATTTAAGGCGATTCCCGCTAAAGGTGATATGACCGTAGTTAACTGGAATCGCGGCAATGATTGGGGCTTAATGAATCCGCCACTGATTTTGACTGATAAACAAATTCGTGATTCGGGACAACAACAAAACTGGTTAGGAGGCTTAAATACAACAGCACTCAAAGATGGTGAAAACCATGCGTTGTTATTTGCAGAATGGCTAATGGAAAAGTATGCATCGGTCGAATTTCCATTAAGGATGATGTCAGGACCTGACAGTCCAATGCCTACTGAGTCTGGATTAAGTATGTATCCCTACATTCGTGAAGGTCGTCGAATTTTGGGACGCGCAGCCTATGGTCAGCCAGAATTTTTCATGCGCGAACAAGATCTGCGGACGGATATGGCTGATGGACGTAGTTTTAATAAGACCTCGATTGGATTAACGCACTATGCGATCGATATGCATGGTTGCCGCTATCGCAATTGGGAACCATCTAAAGCTCCCAGTTCTGCTCCTGCTAATGAAGACAAAGTCCGCCCAATTATTATGCCTCTTGAGAGTTTAATTCCTCAGCGTATAGATAATTTGCTAATGGGTGGTAAAGCGATCGCGGTTAGTCATATCGTGAATGGTGCAACACGTATTCATGTTGGTGAATGGTCAGCAGGAGCAGCCGCAGGTTCCACCGCTGCATGGATTGTGTTGCAAGAAGATCCATCTCTGACTCCACAAGCAATTCTCGATCGCGGTAAGATTGGCGATTTGCAAGCGCATTTGCGATCGCAGGGTTTATTACTAGATTGGTAATCCCAAACAATTAGAGGTCGAGGTAGTTCCATATCGTATTGTTCGGTCTTTGCTTAGAAAGGCGGCCTTTGGCTGCCTTTCTTGCATGTCTATGACTGAGGCTTGCTAAAGATAGTAACTAATACTTGTTTAATAGTTAGCAATACTAAACCAACGGCAATCACCGCAAAAATCATCGTTGCACCAGACCCGATCGCTAACAGTAGGGTACGCACAAGTGTAGCGAGACGATTAGCTAGTGTATTTGTAGTTTGTAAGGGTGCTGCTGCGAGCTTGTGAGCTACCATGTTGGTAAATGAGTAGAGTCCAGTGGCGAGGGTCGCAGCGATCGCCGCTCCAGTCAGGTTTTTAAAAGGAGAGGGGGGGGCATCTGATGGAGATGAGAGTTTGGCTTCGTCAGGCATATCAGGTCTTGTAAAATCTATGATTAAACAAAGACTAGTAGAAATGTTATGCACTTCTACTAGTCTTCTTAAGTTTGCAACTTTAAATCGCAAAAAATTCACTTAAACAGGCAAAAAACTTAATATCTTTGACCAAAAAATGATTTAAGATATCCGCACTCAACACAAAAATGCTAGTCCCACTGGAAACAGTGGGATTTCTTTTATCATTGCACAAATGTTTGTGCGGTGCGACAACAAATTTACGGATAGCTCGTTTCAGGGAAAAGCCTAAGTCCAGCGCTCAATTGGTACATATAACGTACATATCTATAGATAGTAATTCTAAGTCAGATAAAAGAGACCTAGCCCCGCACTCAGCCAAATTAGACTGCTGCCCGAGCAGAGCGATGCACTGAGTTCGCCGAATTGTTCGGTCTTGTACCATTTCCATAAATGAATTAGGATT
Organism: Pseudanabaena frigida; assembly: GCA_003242085.1. Classification (GTDB taxonomy): domain Bacteria; phylum Cyanobacteriota; class Cyanobacteriia; order Pseudanabaenales; family Pseudanabaenaceae; genus Pseudanabaena; species Pseudanabaena frigida. The sequence goes on from QBML01000019.1 coordinate 56,451, forward strand.
GCTATAGAAGGCAGCAGCGAGCAATATCTTTATGCATGGGCTTTATTTACAGCGCAAAGCGCTGTAATTTGTCTTAGGCATTATGGCGATATCTATACAAGAAAATAACGTATAACATTTACATAACTTCTGTATATCCTTTTGATAACAAAATCATACTAACAATTACTATTTTAATAATTGAAAATATGAATAATATCTATACAAGTACTTCTTTGAGCTTTATCTATAGAAAACTATAAGGCTCTGAATACTGCTATTTGATATTTTGAAGGATGAAATTATTATGTTCTGGACAGCAGATCGGATTTACTCTCAAGGCATCGAACAGGCTCAGCAAAGAATTTATGAATTCTTTTTAGAAGTTGTACGTCATAAGGAGCCCGAGCAGGTATTAACGAGCTTTAAATGCTTATTTATAGGTTTTGGCGATCGGCAGAATCCTGAAATAAGTCAAGCACTCGATCAGATCTTAACTGCTTATAATGAAAAAGAATTTTTTTATACTTTAAGACGCTGTTGCTACATCATTATTAATAATTGGACAGTTAGTAACAATCGAATTTACATTCAATCATTAATTGATATTTTCAACCATTCTTCAATCTATAAGCAAACTACATCAGTTAAACTAAGAACTTTAAGAGCTTGGCTGCAAATTTTTACTAAAAGTGAGGATTTTCAAGCATTAAAATTATTTACTCTTCATACTGAAAACCAATCCAGTCTCGAGCAAAACTGGAGTAGTCGGTATGCTTCTTACTTACTCACTAATCAATATATAAATCCCGAAAGCTCATTAGAGCAAAGGCAAGCTGCAAACTTGTTGGCGCAACAAATGAAAGAGAAGTTTAAGTTTGATTTGGCAATGTACACTGCTAGATCGAATCATCATTCCTCGCCACAAAACCAGCAAAATAATCCAACTAGCTTAAGTAATAACGTCCTAAACCTTGTCACTCTTATATTAACTAAAAAAAGTGTACTTAACTGCCAATCATTGGCTAACAACTTTCTTGCAAATGTTAAAGATTTATCCTATCAAGAGTCTAAACTTAGTTTCCTTCAATATCTTGATTTTTCGATCACCGATCCAGAAATATCTGAAACAGTTCAAATAAAACTAAATGACGTTTTATTAGATTTACATGCAGAGAGAAATGAATATTCTATTAACTCATTTTTACTTCTGAAAACATCTAAGATTTTAATTAATGAAATCATAAGCAGCGATCGCGGACAACCCACAGAACTATTTAATATCTTATTGCACCATACTAATCCCATTAATTTTGTGGTGTTGTTGCTCAAGTTCTTATTACTCAGTGATGCTTTACGACCGCATATAGAGTTAAGAATTGCCTCAATTATTAAGTATTACAGTAAGTACAGTGAATCAAAATGTAAATCTTTAATTGCATTCATAGATATGCTCAATATTGCTTTTGCAATTTACGCTGGTGAAACACGCTACAACATTGTGAGAATGACACCCTATCAATTGTCAGTATCAAAAGATGATGACACTCGTTGTGACTCGCAGATTTCTCAATTTGATGCTAGGGAATATCGAATTTTTTCACAGATTCGTTAATTTTTAGGCAAGACGATATGTGCGATGCTTTGCATCGTAAATATCGTCTTGAGCCGACTTCCCCTACAGCAATTTATTAAACCCAAACTAAAGTGTTTTCGCCCGCGTAGTGGGCGAAAACACTTTGCTTAATTTATGAATTTTTTTAAGGTATCTAGGGTCATTGTGTAAGGTGGATAACGCCACTTGAGGTCAAAACGGAAAGAGTTTTTTAGGACACTCTTGCGATGAGAAAATGTGTCAAATGACGCTTTACCGTGGTAACTGCCCATTCCACTATTACCAACTCCACCAAATGGAAGTTCGGGATTACCGAGATGCATAATCGTATCGTTGAAACAGCCACCACCAAAGGATACTTCCTTGAGAATTTGCTCTTGATTTTGTTTGTTGTTAGAGAATAGATACAGAGCAAGAGGTTTGGGCTGAGCGTTAATCAAAGCGATCGCCTCTGAAATTTGGTCGTATTCTAGAATTGGCAAGATGGGACCAAAAATTTCTTCTGACATGATTTTAGAGTTAGTCGAAACTCGATCGATTAAAGTAGGGGCGATGAAGCGATCGCTCCTATCGCTTTGACCACCAATTAAGATTGTGCCATTACCAAGCAGACTGACTAGTCGATCGAATTGGCGATCGTTGACAATCCGAGCAAAATCAGGACTTTGTTGGGGATTTTCACCAAAGAAAGTTTTTATACAAGCAACTAACTTTTCGACTAGGACAGATTTAATACTCTTCTGAATTAAGAGATAATCAGGCGCAACACAAGTTTGCCCAGCATTATAGAACTTACCCCAAATGATTCGTTTGGCAGTAGTGTCCAAATCGCATTCAGCATCAACAATGCAGGGACTTTTACCACCAAGTTCTAAAGTTACTGGTGTTAGATGCTTTGCCGCAGCTTCCATTACGATTTTGCCGATCGCCGTTCCACCTGTAAAGAAGATATGGTCGAATTTTTCGGCGAGTAAAGCTTGATTGGTTTCAATACCACCTTCAATCGTAATAATAAAACTAGGATCGAAGTTGGCATTGATGATTTTGGCGATCGCACTGAAAGTGTGAGGAGTATGCTCTGAAGGTTTTAGAATTGCACAATTTCCTGCGGCGATCGCCCCGATAAGAGGTTGAATTGTTAAGGCGAAGGGATAGTTCCAAGGAGCAATAATGAGAACCACACCTAGAGGCTCAGTATAGATATAACTAGAGCTAGGAAATAAGTTGATGGGAGTTCCTACTTTTTGGGGCTTCATCCAAGCCTTCAGATGTTTGATCGCATATTTTATTTCAGACTGTGTAATCAAAACTTCACTACCAAATCCCTCGATCGCAGGTTTGCGAAGATCTTTATAAACTGCATCGAGGATTAGTCGATCGTTTTCTTGAATTACCCTTAACAACTTATTGAGTTGAGCTACCCGAAAATCATAACTTTTGGTTTTTCCCGTTGCAAAAAAATCACTTTGACTGGCAATCACTGCTTTGATATCCAGGCTGTTTGCAGGTATTGTCACCATAATTAGTAAATTACGTAAAGTTGAGTTCTTTCTAAAGCTTAACCTATGATAGTTTTAAGCCATAGAACCAGTGTGTAATTACTGCAAATACTATGGCAATTTTCGGCGGCATTCTGATTGCGATCGGCATCATTTTATTTTTTGTGCAAAAGAACTACAGCACAAAGTTACAAAGTATTCGTTCCGCAACGTCTTCAACGGTTGCTGAGTTACAACGAATTGCCAGTGAAATTGCGGGGGAGATTGGTAGCGGTAATTTGCGGGAATACGTTAAGGTGCGTGGTAATATCAGAAGCGATCGCCCTTTAATTTCAGAACTGAAGCAAGAAACCTGCGTGCACTACACCATGCGAGTCGTTAGAGAGTATGAGGAGCAACATACAACTCGCGATAGCGAAAATAAAACCCGTACCGAAACCCGCCGAGGTTCGGAAACAGTGTCGAGTAATAGTCAATCAATTCCATTTACTTTGCAGGATAAATCTGGCGAACTTGTGGTTAACCCTGATGGTGGGAATATTGATACGGTACAAGTATTAAATGAGTTTCGCCAAGAAAATTCTAACGGTTCTTCAATATCTTTTGGCGGTTTTACTTTAGCGCTTGGTACTGGTATGGGTGGCAGACGTACGATTGGTTATCGCTATACAGAGTCGATCTTGCCATGCGATCGCGAGGTGTTAGTAATTGGTACAGCAGCAGACGAGGGAGGACAAGTCACGCTTCGCAAGCCAATTCAATCGGACAAAAAGTTTATTATTTCCCTCAAGAGTGAAGAGGAACTTGCTAAGTCCACGGCAGATGCGGCTAAATGGTATTTCTATGGAATGATTGCCTCTTTTGCGATCGGTGCGATCTTAGTAATTGTGGGGTTAATTTTGAAGAGTTAATTCCTTAGAATTTGTGAAGGTTGAACTTTGACATATTTTCAAAAAGATTGGTCTTTTCATCAACAGTTAACTGAAAAGCATCTTTGATGTTGCTATTAGACAGTCAAGCAATTATTAGCGGACAAAACCGTTGTAATAAGTCTTGTATATAATTATGTGTTAACCGCCAAATTACCTTTGATAGTCTAGTAGGGGAAGAGATCGATTGGAACCCTGATAATTATGTCTATCCCGAAATTTCTCCTACTCGCTAGGGGCTATGATCGATTGGAAACACTACAAACAAGCGCTAGCGGCGAACGTCCACTTGTATTAGCCATCCGTCGCCTATTTACATACCATTGGCAGTCATTGTAACGGACAAATCAACACACCAAAAAAATCACGCATAAATATGAAATATGACAATGGGAAAAAATAAAAGTGCGAACAAATTGAATGAATCTATTCAAAGCCCATTTGCTCAGACGTTCTTCCACGGTACAAAGGCAGACCTGAAGATTGGTAACTTGATCGAAGTTGGTTTTAACTCAAACTTTGGACAAAGAAAAAATGCGAAATATATCTATCTGACAGCTACCTTGGATGCTGCTATTTGGGGGGCTGAACTTGCTTTAGGCGAAGGACGTGAAAGAATATATTTAGTAGAACCAACAGGACTAATTGAGGACGACCCCAATTTAACTGACAAAAAATTCCCTGGTAATCCAACAAAGTCTTATCGCTCAGTACATCCATTTAAGGTTGTTGGAGAAATTACTATTTGGCAAGGGCACTCACCAGAACAAATCAAAGCAATGAAAGACGGATTAGCAAAACTTAAAGAACAAGGGATTGAGGCAATAGAGGACTAACTAAATCTAAGAAACTAAATTTGACAACTCAGACTAGTAGACAGTAAAGCAATTATTGACGGACAAAACTGTTTCAATCAATCCTGTATATACTTTTGTGTTAACCGCCAAGTTACCTTTGATAGTCTACTAGTCGCTTACACAGATTTGATGCTAGCGTAAATTTCATATAAAATTAACGAAATAAAGGTTGAAAATCTTCATCTTTAAAATTTATAACTTACAGAATTGGCGCGATCGCGAAAATGCGGCTTCTTGGAATTGCCAACCAAAGGCAAAATGACTAATGGAACTAATCGTAGGAACCGCCGCACGGATTGCTTGCATTTGCACCTCCAACGATGGACGATTGGCAAAGGGTTCATTCCATTGCCCTACTAAAATTGGTGCGATTTTGGTTCCTTCAGGAGCGTATTGAGCGACTCGACGAACTTGGGCAACAATACAATCGGGTTTTCCACAGACTGCATATGCCATTGGCTGCCACTCATAGGAACTAGTGAACAAATGCCAAGGTTGCATTCGCGAATCAAATCCTTCGCCTACAGGTTGATTGCCATCTGAGAAAAAGGCAATGCCAGCGGGAATACCTTGACGGAAAACTGGTTTGGAAACAATATCGAGATAATAGGTCACACCGATAAAAGCATGACCGACAGCCAACTTCCAAAGCTCATTTTGCCAAAAGGCGATCGCGGGATTTTGGCTGGAAGGTTGGCGACCTTGCCATAGAGGTTCGGATTCTTGAGGATAGAGCTTTTTCACAGTTTGGAGATCGGTTGGTGTGACATAGCCCTGTTTAAGAAAGCGATTAATAATTTCTAGCCCTTGCAAATTCTCAGCGCGATCGCGTAATGCTTGTAATGACGCTTGACCATAAATCCACAGATAGCGGACATTACTCACCACCGAAGCCGCGCCTGCACCACGTTTATAACGCACATAATCGAATACGACTCCATCAGGTTTTCGCTTCACAACTTCATTTACTACCAAATATAAATCGCTCTGGGCTTGGTAATTGTAAGGATCGATAAATAGCTGATTCGTAGTGGAGACTTCACCTTCAGGGTTTTTACCCAAATTCTCGACAATCGAAATGGTGCTGTCTCCATTCCCATTCCGCGCGATCGCATTCTGCCGAGCTACGGTCATTTTCGCTAAGCCATTACGGTCAAAGCCTTTGCCATAGGAAGTACTAAAGTTCATCGTAAATATCCAAGCATGAACTTTAATCCCTCTCTCTCTCCCTTTGGCGATCGCCAGTTTTAGTAAATCGGCATTTTTATATTGCTCGGAGTTAATTAAAGATTCCCAAGCCGTTGTATTTTCCGAACGAGGTAAGAGAATCTTACCTTCGGATATAACTTCCACAAACACTTGGTTATAGCCTTTATTAACGATGCGATCCATTACTTCATCAAGTTTGCCATCCTGAAGATCGCAGGGATATAGACGCAGCCAAACACCTTGAGTTTTGAGCCAAGACTTTTGCCGACAGGTATTAAGTGCTTGGCTGTGTTGTTTTACGATCTCCTGATATGCCTTTGTCGAAGCTACATTTTCGTTATTAATTGCCTTTTTTCGATCGGAACTATCTTTAAAAGCAGCTATACGCAAATTGTCTTTGTTCGCGATCGCCTCATTCTCAAATTGACAATATTCACCAACTTGAGCAAAGACGGGCGGCATAATGCTCATCCCCACTAATAAATTAGTGAGTAAGGTAAGCGAAAAAACTCTAGTTGTGATGTTTGCCGACATATAAAAACCGTGATATCTATTTTTTATAGTGGTTTTCAAATGAGTGCATACTCATTTGAAAACAAAAAACCAATCTCAGTCAGGCTTTTGGGTTTTTACTTTGCCGTAGGCAAAATAAAAACCGCTATAGGACTGAAATTGCCTTAATGTTTTTGGGCAATATTCTATTAGGTTTTTGATACAGTACTCTGGGCAACATCAAAAAACCAATAAAATCTTCGACTGTAATCGCCATGAATGATGTCATCAATCCATCAGTTGAATCGCCTGAGACATATCTCCAATATGGCGATCGCTATCAGCCATCTGGCAATACTGACCTTGCACTTAAAAACTATCAACGCGCCTTGGCGATAAATCCTGACTTCGCCCCTGCCCATGAGCGGATTGGCTCAATTTATCAACTACAGGGCAATGTGATGGAGTCGATCGCCAGTTTTAGCAAAGCTATTCAAATTAATCCGCAATCCTTGGCAGCCCAATTAGGATTGGGTAATGCGTATCAACAAATGGGATGGGCTGAACTAGCAATTACGCATTTTCAGAAAGCTTTGGAACTTGCGCCCGATCGCTTTTTGGCGGAATATCATTGCAAGCTGGGGGATAGCCTTAAAGATCGTGGCAAAATTGCGGAGGCGATCGCTAGTTACGAACGAGCAATCTCCACAAATCCAGATTATCTCGATGGATATCGGGCGATCGCGCAAATATATATGCGCCAGAACGATATAGAAGCAGTAAAAGTAATTTACGAACGCGCCAATACTCATAACTCCGAACTCCTGCAAGCCAAGGACTACAACGCACTTGGAGTATCATGGCTGCAGAAAATCAACACGATCGCCGCCGAAGATAAATCAGGAATAGATGATTTAGTAGATAGTGCGATCGCTTGCTTTGAACGTGCCATTCAGATCGATCCTACCTATGCTGATGCTCATTGCAATTTGGGAAGTGCATTTATTCGCAAAGATCGGATTAAAGATGCGATTCTTGCTTATAAAGAAGCGATCGATATCGAACCAAATTTTGCTCAACCCTATTTCAATCTTGGCATTCTCTTAAACAATATTGGCAAATTTGAGGAAGCGATCGCCTGTTTTCAATCATCGATCGACCTCGTGCCCAACTGGGTAGAGGCAAAACAATACTTAGGTACACTTCTAGCACGAAAAGCCTAAGTTACCAAAATCGAGAGGCGGCGCTTCGCGCCGCCTCTCGATTTTGGTAAGGATTTATGGCGAAGCCATTACTTAAAAAGGAACAGGTATTTGTAAATGAATTAACTCTTGAGTTCGCGGATGCGCAAAAGATAACTCACGCGCATGGAGATGTAAGCGACTCGTCGCAGCCTGACAACCATAAAGGCGATCGCCTAAAATTGTCATCCCTAAGCCTCGTGGATCGGCAGAGTGAACGCGCAACTGGTGTGTCCGTCCTGTTAAGGGAATAAATTCGATTCTTGAATGATTTTCTTCTTGTCTCAGTAATTGAAACTGAGTCACACTAGGCTTGCCGCGTTGCCAATCGACTTGCTGATAGGGGCGATTTTCAGGATTACCCCATAGTGGTAAATCAATTGTGCCGCGATCGCTTTCAATCTTTCCAGATAGTAATGCCTCATAAATTTTACGGATTTGTCTCTCTTGAAATTGATTATGGAGATGACGCAGGGTTTCCAGATCGCGAGCCAACAATAAAATTCCCGACGTTTGGCGATCGAGTCGATGTGCTGGATAAAATTTATCGCCCTGCGATTGACGTAACCGACTAAGAACACTGTCTTGAGTATCTAAATATCGCCCAGGCACAGATAGAAGTCCTGCGGGTTTAGCGATCGCAATTAGATACTCATCTTCATAAATAACTCGAAGAGATCCCCCTAAATCCCCCTTAAAAAGGGGGACTTGATTTTCTTCTCCCCTCTTATTAAGGGGGGCTGGGGGGGATCTCCTTCCCGACAGTAAAAATCCCATTAATGGTTGGCATCTCTCTACACAAGCACCATAAAATTCACCTTGAATTTTATAACCATCAGGTGAAGGATTTCCACACCAAAACTCTGCCATCGCTAAAGGAGTGAGGTTATGAGTTGCAGCATAATGGAGTAACTTTGGCGCACAGCAATCACCCATACCTGTGGGCATCGATCCTTCTGCGATTAATTGTCGTAGCGATCGCGTTTCACCTGCAAAATTAGTTAGCACATATGCATCATGCATCTGAGTTTGCAAAGTACGCGATAATTCACGACGTTGCTTTTTTAGAATCTGCATTCTTTCATCGGCATCAGCGATCGCCTGTTTTAATGGCTGTAAAACGCGATCGCGATCGCGCTTAAACTCTTGCCTTACCATTTTTTCAAGTTGGCTTTCTCGATCTAAATCTTGTGTATTTACCTCATTTAGCGATCGCTTCAATTGTCTTTGTTGCTTAGAAATTTGATGGCGATCTTGGAGAACTTGTAATTGAGTCTCATATTCTCGCGATCTTCTTTCATATTCCAATCGTTCGGGAATTTGACTTAAGTCTATTAACTCTTGTTTAATTGCCGCTAATTTACTCAGGGTAATAGATTCTTCAATGGCAACTTTTTCTCTCCCAGCGATTGGTGGAACCCATCCTGCAATCTGACTTTCTCCATTTAGCAATCCTGAAAAAGCCTTGAGAACTATTCGCTCTCCCGTTGGCGATTCTGCTAACAGAACTCCATACATTTTTCCTTCTCGCAAACCCAATTGTGATAGGTATAGCCTGCCGCAATTGGGTTTGGACAGTTCTTGCATCAAATCTCTAGCGATCGCCTCAGCCTGTGAAGTTCTTGGCAAACGCAAGAATTCGCCACTATAGGGACAAATACCCTCATACCAATAGGTAGCATCGCCCTCTGAAGCAAGTATCATGGCAGAAGCATCTAATATTTCTTCGATATGAGTCACTCAAGTAACCCTTTCCTTAATCTTAACTACGAACCAGCGATCGAATCTCTAGCAGACTATCACGATGTCGTTACTGCCGCAGAATATCCGATGCATAGGTTGCGTTGGCGTAATGATGATATTTTACCGACTCTAGGGCTTGACTCCTCACAGGTAAGCGATGATGACTTTATCGAAGCTTTTGGACATTTTCGGGCAGTGCGTCCTTTTCTTGCATTGCGCTATCATGGCTATCAATTTGGAGAATATAACCCTCAACTCGGTGATGGACGAGGTTTTGTTTACGGACAAGTGAGTGGTGTTGATGGAGAATTCTATGATTTTGGGACAAAAGGCTCTGGCAGAACTCCATATTCTAGAACTGCCGATGGTAGACTCACTTTGAAAGGGGGAGTGCGAGAAATTATTGCCTCCGAGGCACTGTATCGCATGGGTGTAAAAACTTCCCGCTGCCTTAGTCTTGTCGAAACAGGCGAAGACCTATGGCGCGGCGATGAACCTTCGCCCACGAGATCGGCAGTAATGGTGCGATTTTCGCGATCGCATATTCGGTTTGGCACATTTGAGCGGTTGCGTTGGATTGGACGCGCCGACCTCACCCGCAAATTACTAGACCATGTTCTCCAAGTTTACTATCCACATATCTGGGGAAAAGAGAATCAAGATGATATTTTTTATTTGGAACTAGTCGAAAGAGTTGCCACTCTCTGCGCTCAGTGGATGGCAGCAGGATTTTGTCATGCGGTTCTCAATACTGACAATATGTCAATCACGGGGGAAAGCTTCGATTATGGGCCATTTGCCTTTATCCCTACCTACGATCCGCGATTTACGGCTGCTTACTTCGATCATGCAGGGCGGTACAGCTATGCTAACCAACCTGCCGCTTGCTATTGGAATCTTGAAAAGCTACAAGATCCCCTCAGCATGGTGATGGATAAAGACAATATGCAATCTTCATTACTGAAGTTTAAAGACTTCTATCGTGATGCCTATTGCGAAATCATGTTAAAGCGTTTAGGGTTTAGCTCTCTTTCAGAACCTGAAACAGAAGACTTGATAGGAGCAACTTTAGAGCTACTTTCGGCTGCTCAAGCGATCGGCTACAATCAATTTTTCGTCAAACTCCGCCAATCTTTCGAGCCGAATTGGCGCGAAGATGCTAGCAAGATTTTTGGCAGTCATGATTGGGAACTCAACGACGAGCAAATAATCCTCTTAGAGAAATGGCGAGTTGTCTATCACCAATTGCTAATTCGTCTGCCGATCGCGGAATTAGAAAATATTGCCCAACAACTCCAACAATCCAATCCTACGATAATTTTCTTACGTCCCAAAATCGAAGAACTTTGGGAAAAAATTACCGTTGATGACGATTGGCAACCTCTTTATGATGCGATCGCTCAACTCAAAACCTAAAAATAGAGAGTGCTTTGCGCTCTCTATTTTTAATCCGATAATCGTTGCTTGAGACTTTCAGCAATTTTTGTCCCCAGATATTCAGGAATCAAGTTTTCGTTTGGCCCTAACAAATACAAAATCAAGCGCGTCCGTCCCCGCCAAACTAATAAATTGGCATTTACCACCAACAAATCCTCTTGCCATATCGCATTCATCACCTTATAGAACAAACCAGGTTGGCTATCAGCCTCTACTAATAGTGCTGGTAAATGAAACACGCGATCGACATAAAAATTTGTCTCGACTTTTTTGAGTCCGCTGTCAAGGTTAAACTCCAGTGCCAACATCTCTTCAACTTCAAAGCGACCCAATAAAGTTTCTTTGATCGCCTTTCTGACATTCTCTGCTGTTTTCTGAGGTAACGATTTACCACCCCGTGAAATCACTAGCTTGATAAATACCAACATGGGTGTGTGAATTTGACCATATAAGCTCAGGCTATGGATCGTTAAACCATAGGCGGCTAGCACTCCAAAAATGTCATTTAGCAGGAAGGACTGGTTGCGATAAGCAAAATAAAGTACGCTTTTGCTGCTTTCAGACTTTAGCTCAATTACTGCTTCTTTAGTTTGATAAAGCTGATAAGCCAAACGCAAATTTTGCAGTTGAATGTCACTACTCACAAATTGCTCGTAGAACTGCGGAAAGCTCATATTAAAGCGTTTCAGTAATTCAATCGTTGAGGTTTTTAGCCCATACGTCATTGCCCACCTCCCGATCGCTTAAAATTGCATTTCATTCCCCAGAATATAGACCGAAATATCGCAATCAACGCGATTGCCAATATTGAAGCCCTGTAACTTTGAAATAGCACGATCAGATTTAACATTGCTTGTTTCGGGAATTGAAAAAATAAAAGCTAATATTTCTGGCTCAGTTAAAGACAGCAATGATGCCATAATTCTACCAACATAAAGACAGGACTGAATAAGAGCGGGTAGTATTAAGTAACTGCATTTTAGTATTTGCGATCGCTTGGTTTCAACAAAAGCAGATACAATAAAAATGCTTAGAATATCTGTTATAAATTTGCAATAGACAGGGCGATCGCTGCTATACACAACAAATGGGGCAAATGGGGTTCTGGAAAAGCTTATTTGGTTCTGACACCCTCGAACCTACAAAAAAAACAAAACTTCGCCAAGTGCCTAACCAGAGCGGACAGATTTTCTTTAGCACCGAAAAAGATCTCGATCTCTACGAACTAGAAGAGTTATGTGACGCTGTGGGTTGGGCGCGACGACCAATTCGCAAAGTGCGTATTGCCTTACAACATAGTTTTGTCGTTCTTTCAATGTGGGAGCATCGCGGCGGCTTTCGACGTTTAATTGGTTTTGCTCGCGCTACCTCAGACTACGCCTTTAACGCGACATTGTGGGATGTGGTGATTCATCCCGATTTTCAAGGCAGGGGTTTAGGCAAGGCGATGATGGAAGAAATGATTAGAGAGTTACGCAAAGCTGACATTAGTAATATCAGTCTATTCGCCGATGCCCATGTAGTCGAGTTTTACAGTCAGCTAGGTTTCAACGCCGATCCCGAAGGCATCAAAGGTATGTTTTGGTATCCATAGGCTACAAAAATGAACCAGAATCAGTTATCCAGAATCGTACTGAAAGGGTTCAAATCAATCCGTGAGTGCGATCTTGAGTTAAAAGAGCTAAATGTCTTAATTGGGGCTAACGGCTCTGGTAAGTCGAACTTTATTTCGTTTTTCCGCCTAATTCAGCAAATTATTGCCAAGAATCTACAGTACTACGTCAACAAGCAGGGGGGGATAGATGCCCATTTACATTTTGGACGCAAAAAGACTAAAGAAATTATTAGCGAACTCTACTTTGGCGATCACGGCTATAAATTTTCCCTAGAGCCAACGCTGGACAATCGAGTTTTATTTGCTAAAGAGAGCTACTGGCAATCTCAATTGCCTGACTGGAGTATTGGAGCAGGACACTTTGAAACTAATTTAGGCATTCCAGAACAAATTAGTAACCCCACCGTACTTAAAGTGATGAAAAGTTGGCGGATCTATCACTTTCACGATACTAGTGAGACTGCTTCGGTTAAGATACCTCAAGCAATTAATGACAATACCTATCTGCGATCAGATGCTCAAAATTTAGCTGCTTACTTATATCTATTAAAAGAGCAATATCAAACTCACTATCAAAGAATCGTCAAAACAATCCAATTAGTAGCGCCATTCTTTGGGGATTTTTACTTACGTCCTCATCCTAATAATCAAGACCAAATTGAACTGGAATGGGTTGAAAAGGGTGAAGATATACCATTTAAAGCATATCAACTCTCCGATGGGACTTTGCGGTTTATTTGCCTTGCAACTGTATTGATGCAGCCAGAGGATAAGCAACCTGAAATGATTTTGATCGATGAGCCAGAATTGGGTTTACATCCCTATGCCATTAATGTTCTCGCTTCATTGCTGCGCTCTATAGCCAAATCTAAACAGGTCATAGTTTCTACCCAGTCAGTAGCACTACTGAATGAATTCGACGCATCTGATGTGATTGTGTGCGATCGCATCGAAGGGGCTACACATTTACACCGACTAGATGAAGATGCTTTAGCTGAATGGCTGCAAGAATACTCTTTAGGTGAACTATGGCAAAAAAATCTGTTGGGTGGTAGACCATAGATATGATCAGAGTTCATATTTTCTGCGAAGGAGCAACTGAAGAAACTTTTGTTAAAAGAGTCTTGTTTAGCTATTTTATCGAACTAGGTATTTCGCTTAATGCAATTGGTTTAAGTAATGGCAGTCAAAAAGGTGGCATATCAACTTATGGTAAGTCAAATCTCAAGTTGAAAGGAAGTGTAAAGAAGACCCTACTGCGTGGGTTACAACGCTAATTGATTTTTATGGATTACCATCAGATTTTCCTAGTCCAAAACTCACGACTGGTTTATCTTCAATCAACAGAGCAAAGGCAATTGAACGAGAATTTCAGGAAGATATTGCACAACCTAACTTCATTGCTAATATCGTAGTCCATGAGTTTGAAAGCCTTTTGTTTAGTAAGCCTGAAATGTTTAGGATTTGGTTTGATGATGAAAGAGTGGTTAGTAAATTGCTTAAGATCCGCAATGAATTTGAGTCCCCAGAGCATATCAATAGTGGGTATAACACTGCTCCTTCTAGGCGCATTATGCAAATATGCAGTAAATACGAAAAAATTACTGATGGCTTGAATATAGCTCTAGATATTGGCTTAGTCACTATTCGAAGAGAGTGCTCAATGTTTAATAGTTGGATTGAGCGCCTTGAAAGTCTTTCTTGAACTCAAAAAATTAAGAGAGAGCAAATCGTCTTTTCTTATTTGTGTAATTCTATGCTAGTCTAGAAAAGCTTAATTTTTGATTTTTTATAGCTAAGACTATGCCTAAAGCTGGAATTCACCCAAAGTGGTATCCCGAAGCAAAAGTAATTTGCAACGGTGAAGTGGTAGCAACGATTGGTTCTACCCATCCTGAAATTAATGTTGATGTATGGTCGGGCAATCACCCCTTCTACACGGGTACACAAAAGATTATCGATACCGAAGGTCGCGTAGAACGCTTCTTGCGTAAGTACGGTATGTTTGACGAAAACGCTGCTGTGGAAAATCAGGTATAGCAACTCTAAAATTAACTTATTAGTTTTAGAGTTAACGCAAAGTTATCAATTGACTTGCTAGTTTTTCACATTCTTTCTGTGGTATTTCCAAATCCATGCCTGCTGCTTACTTAATCAAAAAGCTCGAATCTGTTGAGCAAACCTTCAATGAACTGACTCGTCGGATGGGCGATCCTGACGTGGCGACCGATCACGGCGAGTTTCAGCGCATTGCTAAGGTACGTGCTTCTTTAGAAGAGACAGTTCTGACCTATGAGACTTTTCGGAAGGCAGAACAAGATTATCAAGAGTCGCAAGAAATCTTGAAAGAGTCTCATGACCCCGAGCTCAAGGAAATGGCGGCTCTGGAGGTCGAAGAATTATCGACAAAGCTAGAGGAACTTGAAAAGAAGTTACAGGTTTTGCTGCTGCCCCAAGATCCTAATGATGATAAGAACATCATGTTGGAAATCCGTGCTGGTACGGGTGGCGATGAAGCAGGAATCTGGGCTGGAGACTTAGTTCGACTATATACGCGCTATGCCGAGCGTCAAGGCTGGCGGGTGAAGATGGTCAGTGAGACCCTTGCCGAAATGGGTGGCTTTAAAGAAGCGATCATCGAAGTACAGGGCGATCGCGTTTATAGCAAGCTCAAGTTTGAGTCGGGCGTACATCGCGTGCAGCGTGTTCCTGCCACTGAGTCTCAGGGGCGCGTGCACACCTCAACAGCTACGGTGGC
This sequence comes from Pseudanabaena frigida, assembly GCA_003242085.1. Lineage (GTDB taxonomy): Bacteria > Cyanobacteriota > Cyanobacteriia > Pseudanabaenales > Pseudanabaenaceae > Pseudanabaena > Pseudanabaena frigida. The sequence goes on from QBML01000019.1 coordinate 71,825, forward strand.
AATTATGCCTGAGGTTGATGAGGTCGAAATTCACATCGATCCTAAAGATATTGAAATGTCTACGGCGAGGTCTGGTGGTGCTGGCGGTCAGAACGTCAATAAGGTAGAAACTGCCGCAGATTTATTTCACAAACCAACGGGGATTAGAATTTTTTGTACTGAGGAGCGATCGCAGTTACAAAACAAAGAACGGGCGATGCAGATCTTACGGGCAAAGCTCTACGAAATAAAGTTACGCGAACAACAGGCAGAGATTACATCGATGCGGCGATCTCAGGTTGGCACTGGATCTCGATCCGAAAAAATTCGTACTTATAACTACAAAGATAGCCGTTTAACCGAACACCGTTTGGGGCAAAACTTTACACTGCCGCCGATTCTGGAAGGCGATCTAGAAGAAGTAATTCAAAGCTGTATTTCTAAAGATCAACAGGAGCGATTACAGGAATTAGCGATTGCCACTGGGGAAGATCTAGTTTCCTAAAAGCAAGTTGTCTAACTCCGATTTATATAAAGGGGGCGCTTTGCGTCCCCTTTGCTTTATGTTTTTGTAGGCTGAACGACCTTGTATAGCTAAAATATAATCATGCAAGTTCGTCAGAGTGTCACCTATAGCAGCATCGATTCTAAATCTCTGCATGATTGGATTGCTAAGGCGATCGCTAAAGCGCAGATCACAGGGTCACCGATTTTATTTAGTTACTCTCAAAACTGGGAGTGCAATAATCCTTTATTGTTGTTGGCGAGTAAGTCTGATTCCCAACAACCAAAGTTTTATTGGGAACAACCAAATTCAGATTTGATCTTAGCGGCAGCGGGTTCGGTGGCACAGATATCAGTTCCCAATCGTGATTTGAGCGATCGCTTTGCCTGTGCCAAAAAGTTTATTAAAACCCATTTAGCTAATGCGATCGTTGCTAATAATTCTGACCTTGAATTAGCAGAATCCGTAATTCCCATACATGTTTTTGGGGCTTTTTCCTTTTATCACAATGATAGTAATGTCAGTGATTGGTTGGATTTAGCACAGCCAATTACCGATCAACCTGAGATCGAGTTTCCGACGCTGTTATTTTTTATACCGCGATGGATGGTACGACATAGGACGCAGTCTTGCACATTGACACTCAACCACTACGTTCAACCCTGGGATAATGCTGATGAGGTGATGAAGCGTATCCAAGATATACGATCTCATCTACTTGAAAGCTCGCATTATGAAACGCCAACAGTCCATGAAGTAAGCAAAATAGTTGAGGTGCAAGGACAACTTATTTGGACGGAAATTGTCGAGCAAGCCTTAAATTTAATTCATCAGGGGCATTTTGAAAAAGTGGTACTAGCAAGGGCGTTGGATGTACTTGCCGATCGCAATTTCGATCCATTTCAGGTATTACATGTTTTGCGTTGTGAATACCCAGAATGTATTTCTTTTTTGCTGGATTGTGGTGTTGGTAAGACATTTTTGGGGGCAACACCTGAGGTGGTTCTGCAATTTAGAGCGCAAGGCGATCGCCTTTGGTTACGCAGCGATGCCTTAGCAGGTTCGATTGAGCGCGGCAAGTCAGTATTAGAAGATCAGATGTTGGGAGAGCATCTGCTGAATAGTGAAAAGGATATGCGCGAACATCAATTTGTGATTCGTTCGATCTGCGATCGCTTGCAAAGTATGGGGGCGGAGATCGATCCTCAGGTCAGTACTGGGTTGCTGAAACTTTCTAATGTGCAACACTTACATACGCCGATCACCGCCCAAATTAGTGATTCGGACTGGTTGATTGCACTTGATATTTTGCAACAGTTGCACCCAACTGCCGCTGTTGGCGGTGAGCCGAGGGATCGAGCAGTTTGCTTCATGCAGCAATGGGAAGCCTGCGATCGCGGTTGGTATGCTGCGCCAATCGGTTGGTTAAATGGTAATGGTGAAGGGACATTTGGTGTGGGGATTAGGGCGGGGTATATCCAAGGCGATCGGGCAAGAATTTTTGCAGGAGCTGGCATTGTAGCTAACTCGCAAGTTGAAAACGAGCAAAGTGAAACCACGATTAAGTTTGCAGCTTTGTTAAAGGCTTTAGGTGCAATTTAAAGACAAGCGGCTTACACCCCTTGTTGTCTTAATAATCATGGCGCAGCTACATATATATCAGTAGCAAACCCCAAAAGTGAGTTGCGGCGCAAAGCGCCGCAACTCACTTCTGGGGTCTAGCTATAAGCGATAAAAGAGATACCTAGGACAAATCAAAACCCCAATAAATAGAGGCGGCACTTCGCGCCGCCTCTATTTATTGGGGTTTTATGTCCTGAGCAAAACTTTCATTGCTATATTTCTAGAAAACAATTGCAAACTAGACAAAGTCTGGTAATCTTTGTCAAGTAAAAATCCCTCGGTATTGTTAGGTGAGGTTATCCGTGAGTGAATTGAAACGAGAAGCAGCACTACGAGAAGTTTCGATTAAGGCAGTAACCGTTAATGATGACGATGACCTTGATGCACTTCTAGGTGGCGGGATGTTAGAAGAAACTGAGATAGCCAAAATCACCAATATGTTGCTAGATAATCTAGATGATGTCGAAGCTTTCACCGATAATTGGGGTGTAGATATGCCTCAGGCTAATAATGAAGTCGCTGAACTGCGTACCGAACGAGATTCTCTCCAGAAAGAGTTAGAAGATTTGCGATCGCAACACCAATTCGAATGTGAATATGTCGATCAGCTAGAACAAGAAATTACAAGTATTGCCAACGATCGCGATCGGCAAGTCTCAGAACTTACAGACCAAGTAGAAAAACTGCAAAATAGAATTGCCGAGCAACCAGCCGATCAACCTCAATTTGACGATCAGGACTTGAGCGATCGCCTAGCAATTCATGTTTTGCAACTAGAAGAAGAATTTCACCACCGTTTAGAGATCGCCCTAGAAATTGAGACAAAAAAAATTACTCATAAATATCTTCAAGAAATCAATGAAAAAGTTGAAATAATCAATCAGCTCCAATGCCAAAATACAGCATTAGAAATTTCGCAACAAACCTTGACTGAAGAGCTAGAAACCACACATAACCTCCTTAAAGAATCTACCAAAACCATTGAAATAGCTCAAACTAAGTTACTTGAAGCGACAACTCAACGGGAGCAGATGGAAGGGGAGCTAATTAAACATCTTGGAAATCAAGCGAAATTACACCAATCTTTGCGTGGTTTAGAAAATGAATATGTTAGCGATCTCACCCGTGTACAGGATTTAGAACAGCAAATCGAAGATTTGCAAGAGCAAGTTTTGCGACAAGCCTCTAAAGCTGCCGAATATGAAGCTGCAATTCAACATTGGAAAGAGCAATCAGTACGCCATCAACATCACGCCTTGCAACTTAGTGGTGCGTTAGATAGATTACTAAATGAAAAACCCGTTAGACACCTAACTGAACCTGTCAACCATCCTAGTGAATCTCATTCCGACCGTGAGTACTTGCAACAGCGAGAGGCAGAACCTAGACAAGTGCGATCGCCTTTTCCGACATCAAAAGTAGATTTACCTGCTTTCCTAGTCAGACATCGCTAGATACTTTAGTTAAGGAAAGAGAATTGTGTGTAGCTTTTTGCGCTGCAATTCTCTTTCCTTAACTGAAATAAAAATTACTGATACGATGAACCTATATAGGTTAGACAAAGTCTAAAGACATGTGATTTTTGTAGTTAACCTAGCTACAGGGCTTTCTCAAAACCCAAGAAGTTTTTTAAAAGTGTTGCTTGGCAACACTTTTAAAAAACTTCTTGTACTACATAAAGCCTAAATAGGTTGTATAGAAATTGCACTATAGAGATTATTGAACTATAGCCATGAAATTTGTTATTGCCTTTTTAGTGCTTTGGCTTTTATTTGGCATACTGGAATGGCAGTTCCCACTCAGAAAGGAACAAAAGCACTTCCGTCAAGGATGGCTGACAGATGTAGCCCATTTTTTTTTCAATCATATTTTGATTAATGCAGGTACATATTTAATTGCTGCATTTTTATATGTTTTTTTCAAGGGCGTGATTTCTCCATCACTACAACAAGCAGTCAGAAGTCAACCTGCTTTACTGCAATTTATAGAAGCATTTTTTATTGCTCAGTTAGCATTTTATATAGTGCATCGCTTAGCGCATACTGTGCCTTGGTTATGGCGATTTCATGCAATTCATCATAGTAGCGTTGAACTAGATTGGCTGGCTTCGGCAAGGTTACATCCTGTTGAGGCGATCGCTATCAATATTGCTGTAGGAGTTCCACTTTTTTTACTCGGATTCACTAGAGAAACCTTTGGTATATATCTTGTGTTCGGTGCAATTTTGCCGATTTTAAATCACTCAAATACTAGATTTCAGTTTCCTATGCTTAATCTCATCATTGCCACACCTGATTTTCATCACTGGCATCACAGCAACGATCGAGAGGCGCGTGACAAGAACTTTTCTGGATTTCCAATTATCGATTTGATATTTGGTACATACTATGTACCGAAAGACCAAATTCCAAAAAGTTATGGAGTTGATGAAATGATGCCGCAAACCTATTGGCGGCAGTTACTGTACCCTTTTCAATCTACAAGATTAAATAAAAGGTGATGCAAAGCAAAACATCGCCTTTTATTGCAGAGTTGACTAAACTGATGTGCATTAAGATGTTTTGTAGGGTAATCTCAGTGTGAAGCAACTACCTTTATCGATTTCGCTTTTAACACTCACTTGTCCGCCATGTAGTTCTGCCAGTTTCTTAACTAAATTTAGACCTAATCCCGTACCTGCATATTGACGATTGAGATTGCTATCAATCTGAACAAATGGTTGAAATAGCCTACTAATATCCTCCAGAGAAATTCCAATCCCCGTATCAGAAACTGAAAAACAAAGATAGTATTGGGAATATTCTGGAGATTGTTCTGTTTGAATATTTTCTAACCTTGCTTCTAAAGAGATCGTTCCATTTTTCGGAGTAAATTTTACGGCATTGTTCAATAAATTAATCAGTAACTGTCGTATTCTGCGCTCATCAATCAAAATAGTGTTTGGCGTATTTGGATGGATCGCTAGATTTAACTGAATATTTTTTTGAGTAGCTTGATATTTGACAAAACTGAGGCTGCTATCACACAAATATTGGAGTGAAACCGATCGCAACTCTAGAGTAAACATCCCTGATTCAATTTTTGCAACATCTAGAATATCGTTAATTAGTTCTAGGAGATGTTGACCACTTTTTTGAATCGTCATTAATGAGCTTTTTTGGCGTTGGTTAATCTCTCCAAAAACTTGGTCTAGAAGACCTTCGGAAATCCCTAAAATTGCATTGAGAGGAGTACGTAGCTCGTGACTCATAGTTGCGAGAAATTCATCTTTAAGTCTTGTCACTCTCTCTAGTTCTTTATTGATGCAAATCAACTTTTCATTACTCAACTGTAATGCCTCTTCAGCTTGTTTGCGATCGCTGATATTCCTCACCAATACTAAGACTTCATCTTCACCACATGGACTGACACGGACTTCCTCATAAATCCATTTGTCATATTTTTTTATTTTGTGTTCGTAGATTTGTACTTCTCCTGTAGCGATCGCCTTATTGGATGCAGCGAGTTGTTCCTCAAGAGTTTGAGGTGATAAAACTTCGGAAATATGATGTTGGATACTTACAAATGCATCTTTGTCTGGGATAAGTGGCAAGATACAGTCAATACAAGTACCATCAAGTTTAAGGCGTAGTAATAGATCTGGAATAGCATTAAGTATTTCTTGCTTGCGTGTTTCACTCTCAGCAAGATCGGCTGTCCTTTGGTTAATGCGAATTTCTAATTCTTGATTGAGACTTGAAAGCGCTTGTTGGGCAATTTTTAGATCGTTAATATTTTGGATTAGCGCAATATCATATAGAGGATGATTATGAGAATCTCGTACTATTGAAACGCTTAATAACACCCATATAAAATAACCATCTTTATGACGATATCGCTTTTCAATATGAAAACTATCAATTTCATTTGCCAGTAATTTTTGATAGTGATAAAGATCGAGTTCTAAATCGTCGGGATGGGTAATCTCTTGAAAAGTCAATACTTGTAGCTCTTTCTCTGTATAACCCAACATATTACATAGTGATTGATTAACTGCAATATGTTTACCCTCAGGAAATGCTAAGGAAATACCAACTGCCGCAGTGTCAAATACACTTCTAAAGCGCATTTCTGATTCGCGTAAATCTTCTTCAGCTTGCTTGCGATTGCTGATATTCCGAATAATTGTTAGGGCTTCTTGGTCGTTGACCTTAACTACTTGCACCTCTTCGTATTGAACTTTTCCATTGATATGCCATTGCTGCTCAAAAGTCTGAATTTCACCTGTGGCGATCGCTTGCTCGATCGCTTTTAATTTGCGAGTTGCTAAATCTGTTGGTAAAACTTCTGCAAGAGTCTTGCCTGTGGATTCTGGGAACAGATCGGCGACATAGTTGCTAGCAAAACATTCTAAGTAAGTTCCATTTGCGCTAACACGATAAATCAGATCGGGAATTGCGGTTAAAATCGCCTTTTTTTGGGCTTCTACATTCTTCAAAAGATCTTCTGTTTGCCTAGCTTCGGCATAAAAAATACTTTCTTGAGTGAAAACTCCTAAAATTCTATTAAAATCATCTACAACTGGTAGATAGGGACATTGAAACTGCTTTAATAAGCTCTGCATTGATTGGAAATCTTGAATTTGAGATCTGTTAACAACCATTGGTGGTACAGAAATTACATCAGAAATCTTGAATTGGTGAAGATCGACTTGCCTTTCAACTAGTCGTAGTACGTCGTTCTTAGTAAATATGCCAACTAGCCTATCTCCATCAACTACCAAAATACAACTTGACCTAGACTCTAGCAGTCTATTGTCAACATCTCGTTCTAGTGTTGATGAATCAATGGATTGATTCATCCATTTAATTACATCAATTACCGAGACATCTGGTGAAATAATTCTAGGTTGAGGATCGATAGCAAGATCGATATAAATGCTGTTTGGTATTAGCATTGCTTCATGTGTGGTAATTAAATATAAACTCCCCACAACAATTCTACAATTTCTAATCTATAAATTCTAATCTGATGCCCATTAGTGAGGAAAACTTATCAATTTAGTTCGAATATATCAGTACTTAGTATTGCTAAATATGACAGGGTTTTAGAGCTAGGATAGGCAGAGTAAAGTGCTGCTCGTCCTAGCTCTTGTTCATTACCGATCGCTTTACTTTGTAATTTTATTTGTACAAAAAAGCAAACAACAAAGGAGGCATAAAGCGATCCCTTTGTTGTTTGGAGTTGGTTATTGCTATAAAAAGTTAACTGGTTTTATAAGATTAGTTGTTTTAGTTATAGTGCAATGTCCTATATAGGGTTAGGATTAAGTCAATTTTAGTTAGTTGATTTATCACGAGATTGTTTAGAATGTCGGTTGATTATGACCTTGTTGTAATAGGAATGAGCGAACACGCTCATCAATTGGTGCGCCTTTCAGCACAACTAAAGGCAAGAGTGGCGTGGGTGTGCGATCGCGAAGTGGGCGATACCAATCTAAATATTTATGAAATTCATAATGTTTTACGTCAGCTAAAAAGTAAGCTGAGCGATCGCGATCGATTCGAAAGAAGAAGATTTTTTGCGAAGGAGATCGGCTCTATCCTCAGTAGATTTTGCCATGATGAAATATTTGAAGCTACTGCATTACTTGGGGTTGATGTAGTTTTTGGGAAGTGTAAATTTAAGGGGAAATTGCGTAATTCTCATATCTTAGAAGTAGTTGAAACTTCTCTACCAGAAAATTCAAGGGAATTCTCTAAACGCAGGTTCAGTTCAAGAGCCTATGCGATCGCCCATGAGATCGCGCCACCAGTGCGTAAAATCTTTGGTTTTACCGGGCGTAATTATTTAACAGGAAATCAACTATTACATTTAGATGATTTGCCTAAATCGATTGCGGTTTTAGGCAACGATCCCCATGCTTGTGCGATCGCGCAAGCGATCAATTTTCTGGGTGTACATACCTTATTGATTACTGATAGCATCCATATTCTGCCTAATTTTGATGTAGCGATCGCGCGTACTTTACAAGCACAACTAGAGGCCGAAGGGATCGAGATTTATACCAAAACTCGCATATCTGCGGTAAGTAAGATTGAGCGCGATCGTTCAAAAATTTGGATAGACGATATGACTTTAGAATGCGATCGCATTCTAATTCCATTAGCATCGAGTGAGTTTTACTTTCCCGACGACCACCATATTTATCAATGTCGTAGCCAAGATGATATTGCTGCAATTATTCAACAAACTTTAAAGACTAGTCTCTGGAGCACTCCATCGATCGACAAAACTTCGTCAATCACGATCGTACCGACTGCGCCACCCCTTGCTCAAATTGGCATGACCGAAGCATTGGCACGAAGCATCAGCGATGATCGGCCTTTATATATTCTCGAAAGTGCTACAGAAAATATCGGCTTATGCAAAATTATTTGCGATCGTAATGGTCAAATCCTTGGTGCAAGTATATTTGGCGATCGTGCCGAATCAGCAATTGAAGCGATCGCCATTGCCATGCAGGGAAAAGTCAAAGTCCAAGATATAGCTGTATTGCCAGAGTTACAAATTCCTTGGCAATGGCAAAAACTACACAGCGATCGCCATCAGCAAACCAAACTAAAAGACTGGTTTACTTTTCGTCGTGATTGGAATTTTTAAAGTTAGAAAAGTTAGAGAGATTTTTCATTCCTTCTAACTGCTGTAATCGTTGCAGTATAGAACTATGAGGTGCTGATTTAATAATCCCTTCAATGAGTTTTTTGGCTCCAAACCTACCATATCCTCGACTCCGATCGATGTCATTAGCAATAGCCTTAAATAGAACGTATAAACTCAATCCCGACCACAGGATTTGGAAATAACGAGTAACTTCATTATTGATGCCCAAGCTCCCAGACAAACAGGCGATCGCCACAATCAGGAGTAGCCATATATAAAGCTTTTGTACTGGATATTTGCCAATCGCCCAAAACACCAACAGACTGTTAAGACTGCCACTAATTACGCCATCAAGCCATATAAAAGGAGATAGCAATAATCCAAACGCCTCAATCATAAATACTAAAGCCGCGATCGCTGTTGATATTTGTAATTTCTGTAAATATCTTTGAGTGACAACTTCTTGAATGTCTAAAAGCGATCGCAGTACATTTACCTCTAGCAAAGCTTTGCCTTCGTTATTAAGCAAAGAGAGAATTCTTTCTTTCAAAGCTTGCACATCAGGTTTTGGTTGTTCCCATATTTCTTGACTTTCTTGACCATCACTATATTGCAGCCGCACCTTCGCAGGTTTTGGCTTTGCCGCAGTCAGGATAATCTCTTTCGCGGAGATTGACTTTCGCATTTCTTCATTCTGCAATGCCTCATAAATTGCTTGGCGATCGCTTTCAGGATACAAATCGATTTTATTGAAAACTAGCAAAATTGGTTTGTAGAGAGACTGGAGTTGGGCGATCGCCTCCTGTTCTAGCCGTGTTATATCACCCGCAATCACAAACAAAATCAAATCTGATTGCTTCGCTACTTTGAGCGCAATTTCTCCATTTATTTGACCGCCAACCTCATCAATTCCCTGTGTATCGATAAAGCGTATACATGGCTTCTCGATCTCCACTGCTGAAGTTATAACTACATCTTTCGAAGGGAAAGATTCTATCTCCCATCCATAAACACTAGTTTTTGTAGTTACACCATTAATAGCTCCTGTCTCACCCAACTTTTTCCCAAACAGAGCATTCAGAACTGATGTTTTACCCTTTGAAACCATACCAAATACAGCAATCTCGATCGCATTTTTATCGAGCTTATCGTTGAGAAACGATATTTGATTAAGTTCTCTATCTGTTAACTCTGTTTTGAATAAGTCCCGATACCTGACAATGAGATCGCATATCAGCGATCTCGGAATTGGCTTACTCGCCTCAGATTTGTTTAAAAACGATGAAATCAATGTAAAAACTAAAATATCATAGACCCATGATATGACATTTCTGAATCAGCTATATAGCAATACAAGTTTTGCTTAGGACATAAAACCCAAATAAATAGAGGCGGCGCTTCGCGCCGCCTCTATTTATTTGGGTTTGAGCGCAAAGCGCTGCGAAAGTTGTAGCTTTGACTATTTAGAACTATTTTTTTGATGAAATTGGGCGATCGCTAAGTCATAAATCTGTCGCAATCTTTGGGCATGAATCGCTAGAGTAAATTCTTCATGAAACAAAGTATTGCCAGATATACCGATCGCCCGAGCTTTGTCAAAATCGTTAGCAAGATCGGTAATTGCAGCCGCTAACTGCTGCACATTATTCGGCGCAACCAATATTCCCGTTTTCCCATCCTGAATATGCTCGGGAATGCCACCAGCTGCACTGGCAATCACTGGGCGAAATCGTGCATACGCCTCCAACGTTACAAGCCCTGCGGGTTCCGGCCATACACTTGGAAAAATTACCGCAAAACACTGACGATATAAGCTTTCTAATTTGTCGCCCTGACACCAACCATGCCAAGTAATGCGATCGCTAAGTTGCAAATCCTCAACGAGTTGACATACTTGGGGCATCGCCCAACCTTCTCCTGCAATATCAAGCTGAATGCGTTTATCTAACTTTGACATTACTCGAAGCAACCAATCTAGACCCTTCTCTGGAACGATTCTCCCTGCGAAAAAGATCCGTTGGCGATCGTGCACAGCCCGCTCTAGCGGCACATGATTGGTTTGAGGATTAACAATCCCACAGCGTAACGTTACAACCTGAGACGCAGGCAGACCATTAGCGATCAGTTGCGATCGCACATAATCACTATTGGCGATCGCTGTAATTCCCAATCTTCTAATAGTTTCAATTTCGCTATAGGCACGTTTTAAATTTGCAACAATTTTTTGTGGTCTCCGACTTCCACAGCCATCAACTAAATGTCCCCACGTACAGCCCAAAACTGACATTTTGCGATCGCACACCGTTTCTGAAGTTGGAAAGTACTTAGAACCGCTAGGACAGTAAATATTATGATTATGTAAAGTATAAACTGCAGAGCATTGATTTGTAAGGCTTTCGAGCAATCCCGCATCATGTATATGGAGTAACGTGCATTGACTCTGATTGATATTAGCCAAAGATGTAATTAACTCTCGATCGTACATATCCGGACAAGAAGCTAATAGCCCATCAACATACGATTTAATCCCTCCACCAGAAGATGCACCCGTAGCACAATGCTGAACCTTACTATTCATTAAGCTAAACCCATAAGTACTAAATCAATTTTCCTATTGATGTTGGTAAAAGCGCTTTTAGTAATCTACGAACACCTCCCAAACTCATCCTTCTAGATAAAGGATGGTATTTACTAAAATAGATGTCTAAAGCTTGTTTCCGCTTACCCAAACTAATTAATTCAATTATGGCTATTGGAGCTTCTCTCATCAGCTCGTGTTCTTTAGCCCAAGATACACTCTCTGGCAGAGTAGTATTTAAAATTATGTTAAATGATTCCGAAGCAGCCCTTCGATTATCACTCTTAGAAATCGAAACACTACTAAGTCGATACTTAGCAGTATACTTGTCCAAGAAAAAGAAATTTGGGTATTCTAAGCTAAGACGTAGGCCAAAATCAAAATCCCCTGCATCACCTACTTCTTCATAGGAACGCCACTTTATAGCTTTGGCAGCCGACGCAAGAATCATAAAGCAATCATTTGGGAACTGGTGCAGTATGGCAGATTCTACGGAAGAATTCTGTAATCCAGCACGATCGCTAGTACGAAAAAACATTTGATTGAGATCAGAGCTATGCTCCATATCAATCGCACCATCTTCTGAAACAATGTATTGTTTACCGTAGGATGCGACCAGATCGGGATGAAGATCCCAGCAACTATTTAAATCTTCTAGGGCGTTTGGTAACAACAAGTCATCATCATGTAGAAGTACTATTTTATCGCCTTTGGCAGTCTCATATAAAAAGTTAACATTTTCTGATTGACCCAGAGAAGGCGAGTGCCTAAAATAGAAAATAGGTATCTTACACTCCTTCTTAATATCTAGAACTAAATTCTCAGTTATATCGTCGGGAGAATCATCACCTATAATAATCTCAACTGGCTGGAGAGTTTGTTCGATTACTGAATACAAAGCTTCTCTGAAAAGCTTGGATCTTTTGTATGTAGGTATACCTACAGATATAGATGGTTGCATGGGCTTTATGGAGTGTAATTTGGCTATTTAAAGCTTTTAAAATATATAGTGAAAGATTTTACGCGCTTAAAAATAAATTGCATTTGTATTTTAGCGTATCTAGTATAAAATCGTGACATTTGCATCTCTCGATAAGCATCTACTTCTGTCTAAATGTTAATTTATTGAAATTGTGACTAGTGCAAACTGTGTTTAAGACATAAATTAAAATGACAAAAAATATAAAAACAACTTGTTTGATTAATAGCTTCAACTATAAAGACTATGTTGGTGAAGCGATTGAAAGTGCTTTATCTCAAACTCATCCATTCGATGAAATCATAGTTGTTGATGATGCTTCTACAGATGGATCTAGCGCAATTTTACAAGAGCTTTATGGGCAAAGCTCAAATGTGAAAATAATTATCCACGAACAGAATCAGGGGCAACTAGCTGCTACAACTACTGGATTTCTACAATCAACGGGAGATATCATATTTTTTCTTGATGCCGACGATATTTATCATCAGCAATATTTAGAAACTGCTTTGAAAATATATAACAGCAATCCTATTTGTGGCTTTCTCTCGTGCCATATGGAAAACTTTAAATGGAATGAAGATGCCTATCGAGGTCCAAAGCAGTCACAAATTTCTGAATATAAGAAATATACTCAAGACCGAGGATATTCTTTGATTATTACTATCGAAGAACATTTATTTGTCGGAAATCCAATGTCAGGAAATTCCATTCGTCGCAACTATTTGAGTAAAATCCTTCCTTGTACTTGTATTGATGACTATCGCATGTGGGCTGATAACTGTATAGTTTTCGGCTCTTCAATTTTCGGAGCACGGAAATTTTTTGTCGATCTCCCTTTTGTTGGCTATCGTAGGCATGAAAATAATGAATCTAACAACTCATTTTATCTAGATAGATTTAAGTTTTACCAGAATCAAGTAGCTACAATTCGTCTATTTACTTTTTGGATTGGGAAAATGAACTTAGATATTTCTCAAATCTCTAGATTGGCTCCTTATGAATTTAAAACTATTGACTATCCTACTTGGGAATTATTCTTCATTTATCTTAAAATTATGTTGCGGAATCCATCAAGTGTTCCATTTGTACCGCAATGGCGATTGAGCAAATTACATGGATTGTCGATGATGTTAAAACATATGATAACTAGACATAAACGGTCTAGTCTGCTCTCAAACTGATAGATATATTAATTCCCAAGCAATGTATGGGGACAATGAATGTAAAAACTTTTGATTTTAATGATGATAAGAAACATGAAAACAACTTGTTTGATTAATAGTTTCAATTATAAAGACTATGTTGGTGAAGCGATTGAAAGTGCTTTATCCCAAATCCATCCATTCGATGAAATTATTGTTGTGGATGATGCATCTACAGATGGCTCCATTGAAATTTTACAAGAAGGTTATGGACAAAATTCAAATGTGAAAATCATTGTTCACGAGCAGAATCAAGGACAGCTAGGTGCAACGACAACTGGGTTTCTGCAATCAACAGGAGACATCATATTTTTCCTTGATGCAGATGATATTTACCACCCACAGTACTTAGAAACTGCATTAAATGTATATAGAGATAATCCTACCTGTGAGTTTCTTTCCTCTCATATGGGGGCTTTTAGATTTACTAAAGATAACTATCAGGAACCCAGTCAGGAGCAAATTTCTCGATATAAAGAATATACCCAAAATCGAGGATATTCTTTAATTCTTACTGTCGAAGAGCATATATTTGTCGGAAGTCCCACATCAGGAAATTCTATCCTCCGCAATTATCTGAGTAAAATCCTCCCCTGTAATTGTATTGATGGCTATCGAATGTATTCTGACAACTGTGTAGTCTTCGGATCTTCAATTTTTGGAGCCCGAAAGTTTTCTATTAATCTTCCACTGGTTGGTTACCGTAGACACGATAAAAATGAAACTAATTACAACATTTTTTACTTAGATAGGTTTAAGTACTATCAAAATCAGGTTACTACAATTCGTTTGTTCGCATTTTGGCGTCAAAAAATGAACTTAGATATTTCTCAAATCTCTAGATTGGCTCCCTACGAATTTAAAACTATTGACTATCCTACTTGGGAATTGTTCTTTATTTATCTTAAAATCATGTTGCGAAACCCATCAAGTGTTCCATTTACACCTCAATGGCAATTAAGCAAGTTACACGGATTGGGAATGATGCTAAAGCATATGCTAACGAGGCGGAAAAGATCTAATCTCGGATTAAAGTGAAAATGTATCAATCCCAAGCAATGTATGGCAGTAGTCAGTTACGTTAGGACAAAAAACCAGAAGATAGTTGCGGCGCTTCGCGCCGCAACTATCTTCTGGTTTTGCAGAATTTCTTGATAACCCTAATTTCTGCTAACTAGCTGAATATATTAATTACATTTACTGCACCCAAGCCCTTTGCATCTCCATCAAGTCTTATAATAGTAAAGACACTTAGTAAGAATTGCCTATATCACACGGGGCAAGCACTGCCAAGCAATGCAAGGAGAATTTGAGTAGCCGTATGACTGATACCTTAGAAGATCGGATTATTCCAACAGACCTGCGCGGCGAAATGTCGCGATCGTATCTGGAATATGCCATGAGCGTGATCGTCGGTCGCGCCCTGCCCGATGCCCGTGATGGACTCAAGCCCGTACATCGCCGCATTCTCTTCGCAATGCACGAGTTGGGCATGACCGCCGATCGCCCGTTTCGGAAATGCGCCCGTGTGGTTGGTGACGTAATTGGTAAATATCACCCCCACGGTGACACCGCCGTGTATGAAGCATTGGTGCGGATGGCGCAAGACTTTTCAATGCGCGATCGCATGGTCGATGGTCACGGTAACTTTGGCTCCGTCGATAATGACCCCGCCGCTGCAATGCGATATACCGAATGTCGGTTGACCCGCATCTCCCAATTCGGTCTTATTCAAGATATCGAGCGCGATACGGTTAACTTTGGTGATAACTATGATGGCTCACAACAGGAGCCTCTAATATTACCTGCCAGAATTCCCCAATTGTTGCTAAATGGCTCCTCAGGGATCGCTGTGGGGATGGCAACCAATATTCCCCCGCATAATTTGGGCGAGTTAGTGGATGGCTTAGTGGCTCTGATTGCAAATCCAATGCTAACAGATTTGGAATTGATGCAATATATTCCAGGCCCTGACTTCCCCACAGGTGCTTTGATCTTAGGGACAGATGGCGCTCGCGAAACCTATACGACTGGGCGCGGCTCCGTGACCATGCGAGCTGTGGCAAGCTTTGAAACCATTTCGGCTTCTGGACGGCAGGATCGCGAGGCAATTATCATCACGGAAATGCCTTACCAAACTAATAAGGCAGCGCTGATCGAACGCATTGCGGAAATGGTCAATGAGAAGAAAATTGATGGCATTTCTGATATTCGCGATGAAAGCGATCGTGATGGTATGCGCTTAGTAATTGAATTAAAACGCGATGCCTATCCGAAAGTAGTTCTGAATAATCTTTACAAATCCACTCCTCTACAATCGAACTTTAGCTGCAATATGCTCGCTCTCGTCGATGGCGAACCAATTACGCTAACACTGCGTAATGCTCTACAAGTATTTCTTGATTTCCGTTATGAAGTGATTACACGCCGAACTCAGTACGAACTGCGTAAAGCCGAAGAACGCGATCATCTATTACAAGGTCTATTAATTGCGCTCAATCATTTAGATGCAGTCATTGCCCTGATTCGTGGAGCCGATGATAGTAGTTCTGCAAAGTTGGGATTGATTGAGAACTATGGACTTTCAGAAGCTCAAGCCGATGCAATTCTGCAAATGCAATTGCGCCGCTTGACAGCTCAGGATGCTGATAAGATTCACGACGAGCACAATCAGTTAGTCGAGAAGATTGCTGACTTACAACATATTCTTGCAAATCGCGATCGCATTCTTACGATTACCCGTGAAGAATTGGAAGCAATCAAACTCGAATTTACGACACCTCGCCGCTCGCGTATTCTGCCTAATGAAGGTGATATCGATACGGCGGATTTGATTGCCAATCGCGAAACGATTGTGATGGTGACGGAGCAAGGCTATGTTAAACGGATGCCTGTAGATACTTTCACCGCCCAACATCGCGCCACACGCGGCAAAGCTAGCGCCAACGTCAAGGATGATGATGCGATCGCGCATTTCTTTGCTTGTCGCAGTCATGACAAAGTTCTCTTCTTTACCGATCGCGGTAAGGTCTATGGAGTCAAGGCTTACGAAGTACCTGAATCAGGTCGCGCCGCCCGTGGTACAGCCGTGGTGCAACTATTACCGATCGCTGCTGACGAAAAAATTACCACAGTTTTACCAATCAGCGAGTTTAGCGAAGATGAATATCTGGTCATGCTCACGGCTGGCGGCTACATCAAAAAAACGAAGTTACCAGCTTTTGCGAATATTCGTTCCAATGGTCTAATTGCGATCGCCTTAGAAGAAGGTGATTTACTGCGTTGGGTTAGACGTGCTAAAGCTGATAACACGATCATCGTCGGTTCGCGTCAAGGCATGTCAATCCGTTTCCGTACCGATCACGAGCAGTTGCGTCCGATGGGACGTGATACTCGCGGTGTGCGATCGATGCGTCTGACTGGTGATGATGAAATCGTAAGTATGGATATTCTTCCCGCAGGCTTAGCAGAAATCGAGGAGGTTGAAGGTTCTGAAGAAGAGATTGATTTGACTGTAACTATCAATGAAGATGAGAATCTAGAAACTGAGACTGCTGAGGCTGAAAATGAAAAGGTTCAAGGGCCTTGGGTGCTAGTCGTAACTAGAGGCGGCTACGGTAAGCGTGTTCCTGTCAACCAGTTCCGTATTCAAAAACGAGCAGGTAAAGGTTTGCGTGTGACCAAATTCAAATCTGGACAAGACCAGCTTGCCTCACTCTGCTTAGTTGATGAAAACAACGAACTGATGATTGTCACCAGTCGAGGCATCGTTATGCGTCAGTCTACTGATGCGATCGCCCGTCAATCCCGTACCGCTAGAGGTGTGCGTCTGCAAAGGCTCGATGCATCCGATGCGATCGTGGGCGCAACTCTAGTTCCTCCTGCTTTGGAGGAAGAAATCGAAGAAGCCGAAATCCAAAATAGTGATGTGGCAGCAACTGCTGTTGAAGTTATTGTCGAAGCCTCAGAAGTTGAGGAATTAGACGGAGATACTGAAGCCTAAAACTTGCCCCCTTACAGGTGCTTTGTGATGTAAAGAAGAAAAGGTGGTGCTTTGCGCCACCTTTTCTTTTAATTAGTGATGTTACGTGGAGAGAAAAATGCACCACGTCCCCCAACCCCTTCTCCTTTCAAGGAGAAGGGGAGCCAGAGCTTTTTCTTATTCCCCTCTCCTTTGCAAGGAGAGGGGCTAGGGGTGAGGTTTTAGAAACTTCAACGTAACATCAGTTAATTATGTTAATGGCTGAAACTTTACTTTGAGTCCATCCTTGGGGCGAAGAGTGGGGATGGGGAATGGTTCTAGATTTTGGGAAGGCAAAACTTCCCATTGATAGTTGCGTAATAGATGAGATGCGATAATCTTCATCTCTAGTTTGGCAAACGCAATCCCCATACAAATCCTTGCGCCACCACCAAATCCAATCAGGCTAAATGGTTTCTGCTTGTGTTCTTGGCGATCGCTACTAAAGCGATCGGGATCAAACTGGTCAGGATTAGAATAGATATCTTTTTGTTTATGGGTAATCATAATCGAATAGAGAACTAGCCAACCTTTCGGAACATGATAACCATTAAACTCAAAGGGCTTGACTACACCTCGAAAGCCACCACCTACAGGCGGACGTAGGCGCTCAATCTCTTGAAAAATTTGATCGAGATAGGGCATTTGCCCCAATTGTTCGAGATTTAACTCGCCTGTTTTCGCTAGTAACCTTTGCTCCTGTCGGGCGCGTTCTAAAACTTGAGGATGACGACCTAATTCTAGACAGAACCAAGTCAACATGGAGGTCGTGGTTTCATGCCCCGCAAACAACATCAACATTGCTTGGGCTTTCAACTCCTCCACACTAAAGCGACCTCCATCTTCATCTTGTGCCTGTACCAACATGCTCAACACATCATTAGTAGGATTTTGTTGGCGTTCCTGCACAACTTGAGTGATGTGCTGTAATAGGCGATCGCGTGCTTTCAGCGCTTTACCCATAGACGTAAACGGTAAATTGAAGGGCACAACAGCAAATAATCCATTAGTTAAGGTCGTAAATAATTTACTCAATCTCTCCACATCATCGCCAGCATTCGCCCCAATCAAAAGTTGACTGGCAATCTCAAAGGTCAGTTTTTTGAATTCATCAAACCAGTTAAATTCTCCCTTCTCTGTCCATTTAGCCAAATATCGCTGTGTGATTTCTTCCATTGTCGAGAAATATCCAGCTAAAGCCTGTCCGTGAAAGGCGGGCATCATCAGGCGGCGATTGCGGCGATGTTCTTCCCCGTCTTGCAAGAATAGCGATTCTCCTAGCAACATCTTGAAATTATCTGGCCATCCTTCTTTCCACGAAAAAGAGTCCATATGACTAGACAACACAAATTCCGCAGCCTCAGAGCCAATCATAAATACTGTCGGTCTGCCAAGTAAGCTAGTTTTGGAGATCGCGCCGTATTTGGCATATTGTTTCTCAGCAAATTTGCGATCGAAGAGAAACTGGAGGGTTTGCCCGAGGATTGGTAATCCTAATTCCCCAGGGGGAAGATTTTGCAAATTGGCGATATCTGAATCTTGATGCATGATGCTAGAGCGTGGAGAGCTTTGGCTATTTCCATTGGATATTGTAGCGCGATCGCTATAATTTTCAGATTTTATTTAGTCTCAAGGCGATCGCGGATTTCTTGGCGCAATAATTTACCAGAGGCTGTTTTGGGTAAAGATTCCCAAATATAGATTGACTTGGGGAATTTGTATCGCGCTAAGGATTTCTGTTCGCAAAAATCTCTAATTTCTACTAATGATAATTCAGTGTTAGACACGATCACTGCCACAATTATTTCCCCCCATTCGCGATCGCCTAAGCCCACCACACAAACCTCCGCGATCGCAGGATGTGCTAATAAAATTGCTTCGATTTCGGTTGGATAAATATTTTCACCCCCACTAATAATCAAATCAGAACGACGACTAACCACATAGAGATAACCATCGCGATCAAGATAGCCCAAATCCCCCGTATATAGCCACCTATCTTTCACTGCTTTATTTTCTAATTGCTTCAGATAGCCACCCATCACACTAGCCCCTTGCACAAGAATTTGCCCGATCGCTCCAGTCGGAAGCTCCTGCTCAGTATCATGCAGATCGACAATGCGAAGACGATTTCCAAACAATGGTAAACCTGAAGAACCTTGTTTAAGTGGAATTTCATGGGGTAAAAGTGTAGTTATTTGGGAAGCAGTTTCCGTCATCCCATAGGTGGGCATTATCGGTAAATTTAATTGTAGACAGCGATCGATCAGTTCTGGACTCGCAGGCGCGCCACCCAACAAAATCGCCCGTAATTTCTGTAAATTTTGCCAGTTGGGATGTTGTAGTAAACGATTCAAAGTTGTTGGTACAAGGGATATTAGGGTTGCTTTCTCAACCGCGATCGCTTCTAAAACCTCCTGCTCATCAAACTTCGGCAAAAGCGTAATTGCCGTACCATTAATCACACTCCGCCATGCGATCGCCAATCCACCCACATGAAACATCGGCATACATAGCAACCAGTTATCATCTGGCTCAATCCCTAAATGTAAAGCCGAAGCGATCGCGCTATGAAAGTGATTGTTATAGGTTAGCGGTACTGCCTTGGGTTTTCCTGTCGTTCCCGATGTATAGAAAATCCCTTGGATATTATCTAGATTAATTGAGCTGCTACCCCCGCCCAATGGAGATCGGGCAGGAGTGATAGAGCAATTTTCAATTATTAAATCTTCTATCCGACTTCCCAAACTATTAGCAGTTAATTGTGTAAATTCATCACAGATTAAATACTTAGTTTGACTATCCTCTATCTGCCATCTTAGCTCCTCAGTAGTGAGACGTATATTTAGAAAAACAGCAACTGCTTCACATCTTACCAATGCGTGAACGAGAATAATATATTGAGGCCGATTGGCTAATAACAAACCAACGCGATCGCCAGATTTTATGCCCAATCCTAGCAATCGTTCTACCCAACGATCCACTTCGTTTTCTAATTGTGAGTATGTCCAAATTTCTCGATGAGAAAGCGATTTATAGATAATTGCGATCGCATCTTTCTTTTGTACTGCGCGTTGTGATAGCCAGTTGGAAAATTTCATAATATCGAGATATGATAGTCATTGTGAGCAGTGCAAAGTACTACCCACAACGACTATCATAAAATTTTATGGAGTAATGGCAATGAATCCATTTGGTGGCATCGTCCAAAAAGCATTTTATCTAGGTCTAGGCTTGGCGACTGTCGCAGGTGAAAAAGCAGGTGAAACCCTTGGTGAACTACGCACTCAGGCTAGTAAGTTAGCCGAAGAACTAGTTGAACGTGGAGAAATGACCACCGAAGAAGCCAAAAAATTTGTTGATGACCTTGTGCGTAACTCCCAAAAGCCAATCGGTGAATCTCAAAACTCATCAAATCCTAGTGGTAAAGATACTCCGCGCACGATCTCGATTGATGATGAGGAAGATGGTAATTCTAATCAAACTGTAAATGATGTGGATTCTCTCAAAAGTAAAGTTCAAGCTTTACAAGATGAACTCAAACGATTACAGAAGTAGTATCTCATTTTTTAGTCTAGAAACAAACAAATTGCTATGTATAAAAATTTAACTTCGCCGATTTCATTTTCATTGCTAATGTTTGTTTCTTTACCAATTGTTTCCACGCTAATTTTTGAGAGCAAAAGTGCAGCATGGGCGCAATCAACACCAACAATTCAAGATCAGAAATCTCAGGCAGATAATTTGCTCAAAAGAGCAAAGCAAAATCTTGGGGTCAGTCAAAATCTGGAAGCATTCAAAGATTATCAAAAAGCTTTAAATATTTATCAGCAGTTGGGAGATCTTCAGGGGAAAGCTGAGTCTCTGAACGGAATGAGTACGGCTTACTATAATCAGGATGCATTGGAAAGAGGTCTTCCTGTTTATTTTGAGGATTTTGGTTTTACAGAGGGAGAAAATTATTTCAATCAAGCTCTAGCGATCGCTAAAAAAATAGGTAATCAAAAGCTCGAAGCTGAATCTCTTACTGGATTGGGTCGCGCTGTAGATCGATTGAGTGATTCTGCTAAAGCCATTAAATATTACGATCAAGCTTTAGCGATCTCTAAAAAAATAGGCGATCGCCAATCAGAAGGTAGGATTCTTAACTATCTCGGTGTTGCTCATAGAAGTAGAGCATACTTTCAAAAAGTCTTAGATTATCACCAGCAAGCTCTTGCAGTCTCTAAAAACATTGGCGATCGTCAATTAGAAGCATCTGCATTAAAAGAACTCTGTGATTTGTATCATAACTATGACTCAAATTATATTGATAAGCCATCTCTTAGCAAGATGGAAATGCAGCAACAATCACTTACATACTGTCAAAAATCTTTAGATATTTTCTCTCAGATTAAGGATATTCCAACTTCAATTCAGATTTTACGCTTTATATCTTCTAGCTATAAAGATTTGATCAGTAAAGAACAGGTAATTAAGTACTATCAGAAAACTTTATTAATTGCACAACAAACTAATAATCGATATTTACAAAAACATACATTTGAAAGTATAGGAGATATATATGATGAGCTAGGTCAATATCAAAAAGCACTTGATTTTTATCAACAAGCTTTGAAATTTGAATCGCCAGTTCTACAGCCAGCTATCGGCAACCAAAATTACGGACTATATAGTTTATATAAATCTATTGGTAGATGTTATAGCAACTTAAAACAGTATGCATTATCAATTGATTACTATACTCGCTCCTTAGACATTGCAAAATTCTATGATAAAAACAACAAAGATAATGTCAAATCAGTTGCTTTTACTAAAAATTATTTACTTTACAGCTTAGGTGAAGCTTACTATGCACAAGGGAAGTATCAACAAGCGATTGATAACTATCAAGAAAGTCTTTCTATCTATAAAAGTGAAAGAGATCTAGAAATGCAAGGGACTATCCTCTGGGCTTTAGGAAGTTCCTACGGTGCTCTAGCTAACTATCAGCAAGCGATCGCGAGCTTTCAAGAAAGTATATCTATCTTTAAAAAACTAAATCTTCCTTCAGATCTAGCAATTTTATTATCTAATCTTGGTAATTCTTACTTTGCAATTGAGCAATATCAAAAAGCGATTGATGCTTTTCGTGAGTCTTTGTTGCTGAAAAAGCAACTAGGCGATCGCAAAGGTGAGTTAGAACTACTTACAAATATTGATGACGCAATTAAGGCTTTAGAAAAGCAAAAAACTAAGCCCTAATACTAAACTTTAGAGAAGCTAAGCTATAGCCTATGCCATGGAGAATCTCCCAGTGATTGCAGAAGCTGAACTTCTGAGAACTTGGTAGTCAATGAGGCTGGAAATCGGGGAGATGAGATCGCCTGAACATAAGCATTATTCAGATAATCCGCAAATTCAGAACGATTATTGAGATGTGTTTGAAAAAAGGCAAGACTTATTGCTTTGGCGTAGGAATGGGTAAATTCAGGTTTTTCACCCAATATAGTTTCTGGAATTACGAGAGTCCCGCGATTGCTTCTTTCTAAGAATGAAAAATGTGTTCCTTTCGGGAAGGTGACTAAATACTTATGAGAACTAGTCAACCATACGAATGGGAAAAATTGTTCAGGAACGGCAGGTGTAAATAGATCATCACCGCTAGCAAAGATCGTAATAGGAATCTTGATATTTTGAATTCCATCTTTACCAAGAAGCGTACTGCCACCAAGAGGATTTATCGCTAAGACTGCTTTAACACGGCGATCGCTCAGATTATTGTTCTGCGCGTCCAAAGTACTAAATCGGCATTGTAAGACTTTGGATATATTGAAAGACGAGATATTGGGTTCGGGAGTACTACATTCCTGATTAATTTGCTTAAAGTTTAGTTGAGCACCTGCCAAAGTCAGTACCGTATAGCCACCAAGTGAATGTCCGATCAATCCTACTCGTTCAGTATCGATGCGATCGCGCCATAATGGATCGTTTTTAGCCCGTTGTTCCAAAGCATCCAGTAAATATTTAACATCAAGAGGACGCTGAATGGCTTCTTCTGATTGTGGAGCTTTACTCAGTCCAGAGAGGAATGCTGCAAAGTCACGGCTACCAGTTTTGGGATGCTCTAGAGCCGCAACCGCAAATCCATGAGAGGCAAGATGCTGCGATAAATACTGCAAAGTATCAGGATTTGAGGCGAGTCCGTGAGAAATTACAATTAACGGCGCACGGCTGGATAATCCCTGTGGCAGATAAATGTCCGCCAATATTTTGACATTGCGATCGGGCTGTAGATAGACAAATTTCTCTTTACTCCACTTGACCTTGCCAGTAACTCGCAAATCATTTTGTATGAGTGCTAGAGACTTATTAGCATTCTGATTAGAGTTGGATTCAGCGATCGCCTGTTTTTGAATTGCCGCGATCGCTTGTTCTTTCTTGTAAACTAATTGAGAAACTTCATCATAAGCCTGCAACCCGCGCTGTAAGTCTAAATAAATTACTGGAACTGGATATCGGCGCAATATATTGATAACACTTAGCCCTTCTTCACTTTGAGCAGAGAGAATTAATGCCGATCGCAATGCTGAGAAACCATTTTGTTCTGGAGTCATTTGCAAAATTCTTCCCAACCGCCGTACCAAGATTTCACCGATAGGAGAATAGGTGAATTGAGCAACCGTTACATGACTGATGTTGTAGTGACTTGATAAGGTTTCACGCACTTGAGTCTGTTGCTGAGGGGATAATTGTCCGAGATAGAACTCCAAATGCTTACTTAATTTTCCTGTTTTCGCAAATTTCTCCAAATCGCTAATATAGATTGTAAATTCTCCAGCAGGTGCATACCAAAAGCGGATTTGTTCGGCACTATTAGCAGAAGTTGAATTAGAAAAAAATGCCGAGCAGGCGATCGCAACTCCAATTCCTAAAGAAACCACCGATGCTAAGCGATCGCGCGGCTTTAATTCCATATTCCCCATAGCAATTCCCTGAAAATCAGGTTTCCCCAGATTTTGTAAAGTGTGCAATGATGTTATAATAAATAGCGCAAAAAAATTCGTTTGCCCTATACAATTGACTTGATTTGCCGATGTAGCACAGGGGTAGTGCAGCTGATTCGTAATCAGCAGGCCGTGAGTTCAAATCTCATCATCGGCTTATTTCTATTTTTCATAATCTAAACTGATTTGCTCACAAAGAGAGGTGATCGCTAAATTAGCGATCGCCTCTCTTTGTGAGCTATCAAGTTTCGCTACTTCTCAAGCAACTTTAGGAAATGTTATTTATATTAAAATTTGAGTAAGATTATTCTTTGGGAAAAAATGTATCGATATGAACAGAATCCAAATTTAGATAGAAATGTAATGCCATCTGTGGGACACATATACAGTACAGATACTAGAACTGCATCTATAGCAATGAAAGAGATAGCTAGGACAAATCAAAACCCAAATAATATAGAG